>CAVYZB010000003.1:0-332361 GCA_963772895.1 uncultured Acidobacteriaceae bacterium | reverse complement strand
CAGAGCGCGAGCCGCTTGGTTCAATCGGCCGGAACGGCTTTTCGCGACACTGGCTCCAGCGCCGCTGCCAACGGATCCTCCACCATCGCGTCCACTAGCCCGTACCGCAATGCTTGCGCGGCATGCAATTTCTCCGCAGCCAGAAACATCTGAAGCGCGCGGGCTCTGCCGATCAGCCGAGGCAGGCGTTGCGTACCTCCCCATCCCGTGATCAAGCCCAAGGCAGCGCCCCGATGTCCAAACAATGCATGAGCGCTGGCGATGCGCCGATCGCAGGCGAGCGCCAAATCGAGTCCTCCGCCCATGCAGTAGCCTTGGATCACCGCGATAGTGGGAGCAGGAAAGCTGGCGACCGCAGCCATCAAGCGCTGACCCATCTGCGCGAAGCGGAAGGCTTCCGCGCCGGTCAGCGCCGCAATCTCGTTGAGGTCGGCCCCTGCCGAGAAAAACTTCGCATTGCCGGCGATCACCAGGCGCGCGGGAGGATGCGCCGCAAGCTCCTCGACAGCGGCGGTGAGGGCTTGCACTCGGGCACACGTCAGACGATTTGTGCCGTCGTCCGAGACAAGGCGTAGAACCACCGCTTCACCATGCGGTTCACGACGGTAGTGGGTTTCTTGCGAAAAGGAATGCACCGAAAGGTAGGGTAGCAAAACCGCTGGCATGCAATCGCTATTGCGGTTGTCAATTCCACACGCAGAGGTAACGCGTGCGACGATTTGCCAAAACGCGTTAACATGTCGTTTACGGCAAGAGGAGTGTGGCTAATGTCGCACCATGAGACCCTGACGGCTTTTTCCCGCAGATCGTTCCTGCAACTTTCTACGGCCGCGTCCGCGGCGTTGGCGTTGCGCATTGTGACCGAGCCGATGCTGGCTTATGCCCAGGAACTGCCGCACGCGCCCGCCGGCGGAGTGCATATTAACGCCAACGAAAACCCGCTTGGCCCCTGCGCAGCCGCCCGCAGCGCGATTACAGCCATCATTCCGGAGACGGGCCGTTACCGCTTTGACGAGGCCCAGGAATTCGTCAAGATCTACGCGCAAAGCATCGGCGTGAACGCGGACAATGTCAGAATTTTTGCCGGATCGAGCGAGCCGCTGCACTACACCGTCATGGCCTTCACCTCTCCCAAGGCGAGTTACGTGACGGCCGACCCTGGATATGAAGCCGGAATGTTCGCCGCCGAGAGAGCCGGGGCACGCGTGGTCAAGGTGCCTCTGACCAAAACTTACGCGCACGACGTGCGGGCCATGATTGCTGCCGCTCCCGATGCAGGCGTGTTCTATATCTGCACGCCGAATAATCCGACCGGAACGCTGACCAGCCATTCCGATATCGAGTACCTGCTGGAGAACAAACCCAAAGGTTCGATCGTGCTGGTGGATGAGGCTTACATTCACTTTTGCGACGCGCCCTCGGCCATCGACCTGGTGAAAGCCGGCCAGGACCTGATCGTGTTGCGCACCTTCTCGAAGCTCTACGGAATGGCAGGCTTGCGCTGCGGATTTGCCATCGCCAGACCCGACCTGGTGGAGAGGATCGAGAATTATGGCGGCGGCAACCCCATGCCCGTCACCGCCATCGCCGCGGCCTCGGCGAGCCTGAAAGATTCGCAACTGGTGCCCGAGCGAAAGCGCGTCAACGCAGAAATTCGCGAGGAAACTTTTCAGTGGCTCGATCGCAATGGGTATTCCTATATTCCTTCTGTATCCAACTGCTTCATGCTCGATACCAAGCGGCCGGCGAAAGAGGCGATCGCCGCCATGGCCCAGCAGAATGTCTTTATTGGCCGTATTTGGCCGGTGATGCCAACCTATACGCGTATCACGGTTGGAACGCGCGACGAGATGAACCAGTTCCAGGTGGCATTTCAGAAGGTGATGAAGGGGACGGTAGTGGGAGGGATGCGGCGACAGGAAGAGCGACACATTGATGGATTTGTTTTGCCGGTGTGAGGGGTCAGCTCTTAGCTCTTAGCTCTCCTTGCAAAAGGACCAGCTCTTTCTCTGTGCCTCTGTGGTTGATTACGTCCCCGCCGGCACGCCGCGCGATTTTACGTTGGCGCGAATGAACTCAATGATGGAATCCATCGGCGTTCCGGGCTGGAAGATGGCGGCCACGCCACCCTTCTTCAGCGTCTCGACATCCTGATCGGGAATGATGCCGCCCACCAGCACCAGTACGTCGTCCATCTGGTTCTGCTTCAGTAGGTCCATCACACGAGGCACGATGGCGTTGTGCGCGCCGGAAAGTATGCTGAGACCGATTACGTCCACGTCTTCCTGCAGCGATGCGGTGACAATCATCTCCGGAGTCTGGCGCAGGCCGGTGTAAATCACTTCCATGCCGGCATCGCGCAGGGCGCGGGCAATCACTTTAGCGCCACGGTCGTGGCCGTCGAGGCCAGGCTTGGCAACCAGTACACGAATTTTGCGATCAGGGGACATGTGCGCTCTTCGCCTTTCGCTCTTCGCCTTTTATCCCGAGCGAGCCCGACGCTGCGGGCGAGCCGAGGGAGTTGCAATTGGTTTTAATTCCTCCGCTCAGCTGAACAGGAAATCATAAACCTTGAACCAGACTTTCGTAAGTGAGCCGCGTCACAGTAGGGCCGACGGCTACGCTGCTCGAACCACTCGCGTGAGGAACTCATAGTGCCACCTTCGGCTTGCGACTACATTCTGTTTTAGTGATGGATTTCGGGACCCAGATCACCGCGTCTCCACTTACTGCAGTCTCCAAAAGCCAGTACGGCTTGTTGACGACGACGTGGTAGACCGTTGTCGCGTCGGCCGACGTCCAAGTGTACGACGCCAAACTCTGCGTTGCCGACTCCTTCTGCAGCCGCTTCTCGATGTCGTCGGCGGAGTCCTCAGCCGAGGTTTGTTCTCGTACCGCAATCGCCCGCGCCGCCACCTTCTTGGGATCGTGCAGATATTGGTATTCGTCCCTTAGACTCTTGCGTTCGAGCTGGTCTTCGTCTTCGTGTGGCGGAAGTTGCAGCTCCTCGATGGTGCAGCCCTTGGTAAGCATTCGCGGACTGGTCTTCGAGATGGGGGAGAAGTCCACTGGTTCTTCCAGCTCCGAACCGACTACGGCTACTTCTTCGATCACCAGCAGCGAGCAGCATCCCATGTGCCCGTAACCGGAGCGAATCGGCTCGCCGCTGGCGGTATAGGCTGGCTTCCCCGGAAAATACTTTCCGATCAGCGTCGCCCGTAGCATTTTGGTCTTCCCTGACTTCTCGGCCTCTTGCAATAGCTTTTGCATGGCATCGAAGTCGCGGTCCTTATTCAGCGGCAGACCTAACCCGTCGACGCTTCGAGTCTTGCCTGAGGCGCCGCGCGAAACGCCTGCCGTACCCGGGCTTGCAACATCCCCTCCGAACTGTAGCCAGATTCCGCCCTTGCCATCGGCGCAGTTGGCGTCGTGGAGCATGAACTCGTCAGGTCCAACCGTGATCAGCCCTTCCACGCTGACCAATCCTTCGTTGTACCTGTCGGGATGCTGTGTGAGAGCGCAGGCGGTAGTGTCGAAGGGGCGCTCCTGTGCAGCGACCGTCAAGGCGAACGCACAACCAGCAGCTAGCGCGAGCAGCAGACATGCACATCTCGCAGCCGGCGTTGGCAGGGGATTCATCTACTCACATCTTATCCCGGTGGCTCTAGTGCGGTTCCGCATTTGGCGACATGACGCTTGTTTTTGCGTCCGGATCAGGCGGGAAGCATGTAAGCCTGCCGCTTGCAGTCTCCCTCAGCTTCACAGGCTTTGGACAAGGTTTTGTGATGAGATGGTCGGTCCTCACTCCTTAATTTCGGCGGCTGCAGCCCTTCGTCCGACCAGCCCATACTGTCGTACGCAATGCCGAAGGTGCGGCCAGCGCGATCGCCAGCCAACCCAACAGCGACTTGAGAGTCGATTCCCTGCAAGTCATATCGCACAAAAACGCCTCTTTGCTCTTGAATGCGTTCAACACACATTCGGTCGCGGAGAGAGGATCGTGGCGGATCTTGACCCGCCCGCAATCGACAGCCATCGGGCCCGCGAGTGCGAAAAGCTCGCGCTGCATCGGGTCAGGGCCAAGATCGGGAGGAAAGGAGGGCACACTCAGAAATTGATACCCGCGGATTGCAACCCATCCAGCAAGTACTAGAACGACGAGTGCGGCAATCGAGGCGAATCGCGCTCTGGCTCCTTGGTTCACCCTTCTGCCCTTGGTAGAGTTAGACCCGGCAGAGCACTACTTTGTTCCCGCAACTTGCTTCACATCGCGGTTTTGATGCCGGCCTTCACCAGCCACCAGTTCATGGGATAAGAGGTGAAAAATCCGCAGGCCATGGCCAACTGCATCATGAACCAGAATTCGATTCGCATTGGCGAGATGGGCCCAAACCAAACAAAGATGACCAGCGCCATCCAGCCATACATTCCTACCTGCCAAGCGGTCAGAGAGAGGAAGTCGATCTTGAGGGCGCGCCACCATATACGCGGACCGGTTTGCTGCAGCATCGGGGAAATGGCCGCGTACTGGAAGGTGACGCCGATCAGCAGGGCGATCAGGTAGTCGAGCGTCCACTCGCCAAACACCAGGCTGGCGGCAACGGCAAACGGGGCGGCGCGAAACAGGATTGGCCCAATTAAATCGGCCAGCGAACACCCGGCGCCGCAGTGAAACGTTCCCACGACGATGCTCTGCCAGAAAGCGCGCGGCTTCATGTCCATGCCGCCCAATTTTGCAGGGGCAGTCTGAGATGCCGACGCGGAGTTATGTGCGACCGGGCCCATCCGGCCGATCTTCCAATATGCCCAAATCCCAAACGGGCCGGCCCACACGGCATTGATCGGCCACACCGCCCGCATCACCGCCATTGGCTGCGGCTGCCGCGCTCGCATATCAACGATGACAAAAAGGCAGGAGGCAAGGCCGGCCAGCACTGCCAGCCACGACAAGAGGTGAAAGGCGGAACTCCAATTTTGCGCCATGACCCCTACACAAAGCGCTGAGATACCGGATGGGGAAGCTTACCAAAGCAGAATCGCCAGTTGTATCAGGCGAGCATCGCAAGTGCAAGTTGGAAGGCAATTGGCTCCGACAATCCACTTGGATAGTCGCCCTATCTTTTCGGATAGTGTCCGGCTCACAAATCTCTTCCATAGCTGGAGGCCGGCTTTCCCGGCAATCCTTTCTACCTCTGGCCAGTCAACTACTTGGCGGCGAGTAGGAACGGTACTTCGCGCTTTCCTGCATTGGAACAGAACTTGCTTTTACTCAATGACAGTTAGCAAATTTTTGGAGGTTACCGTGAAACTTTTCAGGCTATTGACTCTCACTCTGGCAATCGGCGTTTTCCCCGCATTCCTAATGCAGGCACAGGGACAGCAGGAAGTTGACCCCGATCACTACGACCAACCGGCAGCAGTACAGGCAAATGCACACAGCTCAAAGCCGCAAAGCGACCACAAGATTGCAAACGCGCATCATCAAGGCCAGAACCACACGCGGTTGGCGAGCAAGCACGCGGGCAGGACCAATCATCGCCGGGCGCGCGTGTCCGCATAACAACGCAGGAAGGTTGTCGGCGGAGGAGCACAGCAGGTCCCTCCGCTCGGGCTGGAAGCACGTCCTTATTCCGCCCTTTTTATCATCACCTTCTTCATTCCACTTTCTTCCCTGTCATCAGTTTCTTCCGCAGGTCCGCGACGTAGTGGTCGGTCATACCGGCGATGTAATCGCAGACCACCCTGACCGGCTTTTCGTTTTCGCACCTCTCGCGATAGCTGCGGGGCAGCGCCTCGGGATGCGCGACCAGGTAGTCGAACACCTCGGTGACCACCTTCTCGGCCTGCCGCTTTTCCGGCTCCAGCGGCTTGGAGTTGTAGAGCGTCTCGTACAGAAAGCTCTTGGCCTGGCGACGCTCTGCCTCAATCTCCGGACTGAAACCAGCCAGCCGCTCGGGAAAATGGCGTATGTCGTCAAGGCTTCCAACGCCGGCCTGCTGCACCCGCCGCTGTGTGTTCTCGATCAGGTCGCTGACAAAGCGATTGAGCACTCGCTTCAATGCCTCGTTGAATTTTAGTTTGTCGGGAGCTTTCGGATATTTGGCCTCCGCCTCGACGTAATAGCGCTCGAAGACTGGCACCTGTTGGCGCATCTGCGGAAGCCGCAGCAGCCTGGCCTCATAGCCATCGTCGAGGTCGGCAGTGCTATAGGCGATTTCGTCGGTGAGGTCGATCAGTTGCGCTTCCAGCGGCGGGCGTTCGTGCAGCAGGTACTCAGCCAGCTCGGGATGATCGGTTCGCTGTAATCATGCGAGTGCTTGATGATGCCTTCGCGAACTTCGAAGGTGAGATTCAATCCAGGAAAATCCGCATACCTCAGCTCCAGGTCTTCCACCGCGCGCAGCGCCTGCAAGTTATGATCGAAGAACTCTCCGTGGCGGCGCATCAAGAGGTCCAGTGTTCGCTCACCGGCGTGGCCAAACGGAGGATGGCCGATGTCGTGGACCAGCGCCAGCGCCTCGACGAGATCGACATTCAGGTTGAGCGCGGCGGCGATGGTGCGCGAGATTTGCGCCACCTCCATGGTGTGGGTCAGGCGAGTGCGGAAATGGTCGGAGTAGCGGCGGGTGAAGACCTGCGTCTTGTTTTCCAGACGGCGGAAGGCGCGGGCATGTATGACGCGATCGCGGTCCCGCTGAAAAGGATTGCGATAGGGATGCGGCGGCTCGGGATAGCGGCGTCCGCGCGAATCCTCCACGCGAACGGCGTAACTGGCGAGCATAGGAGGAGTTTAGCAGCGGCAGGAATAAGCCGCCACCGGCCTCGGCGGCTAAAAAGTCCGGCACCTGACGGTGCGCCCCTTCAAAACCTCGTGGCGAACAAAAAGGCGCTGCCGCGGCAGCGCCCATTGTTTCCAGTAGGAGTTACTGCTTGGTTGCGGCGGTTTGCTTGGCCAGCTTCACGCGGGTGGTCTCCAGTTCCTTCTGCAGCTTTGCCAGTTCGTCCTGGTCCACTTCCGCGGGAATCGTCTTATTCCACTCTTCGAGCGAGCGCTCATAGTTGCTGGCTGCCAGCTTCAGGCGTCCCGTCTTCTGGTAAAGCTCGCCCAGGTGCTGATGCACCGTAGGATCGGTGTTGATGCGCTCCGAGGCACGACGCAGGTTTTCTTCCGCCAGATCGTACTTGCCAAGCTTGTAATAGGCCCAGCCCAGCGAGTCCAGATAGGCGCCGTTCTGCGGATCAAGCGCCACGGCACGGCGAATGTACCCGAGAGCTTCTTCGACGCGTGTGTCGCGATCGGCCAGCATGTATCCCAGATAATTCAGCGCCATCGCATTCTTGGGATCGTCGGCCAGCACCTTGCGAAATGCCTCTTCCGCCAGGTCGTATTTCTTCTGGCGCTCATAGATAGATCCTTGCACGAAGATTGCATAATCCTTGTCTTCAGGCTTGGTCGAGAGTTCGATGGCTTTGCTGATGTTCTGCTCCGCGTTCGGCCAATCCTTCACGCGGCTGTACATCTGGGCCAGAGCGATGTAAACCTCGCGATCGTCGGCGTTGCCTTTTAGTAACGACTTCACGTGCTCGATGGCAATGTCGGGTTTGCCCATGTCGGCCTGTTGCGAAGCCGAAACCATTTGCAGGGTGCGGTCATTGGGATACTTCTTCGCACCCTCCGCCGCCACGTCGGTCGCCAATTGCCACTGCTTATTGTCGCGGTAGGTCTCCACGATCTCGCCATAGCCGCGAATGGCGTTTTCATCGCCGAGATCAAGCATCTTGCGGAAGGTATCGACCGCCTGCTGGTACTTGTTGTCTTCGCGATAAATCGTGCCCAGACGCTCCAGGAAAACCGCGCGGTTGTTCTTGTCGGCAACGCTGTAGTCACCATCCGTGTGCTCAGTCTTTTGCAGCAGTTGCTCGAGAATCTGGATGGCGTCTTCGTACTTTCCCTGGGCCTCGTCAATCAGAGCGATGTTGTACTGCACCTCCAGGGAATCCGGAACCACAGCGCCGGCTTTCTTCAACGCTTCGAGGGCTTGATCGAATTGCCCGTTGCGGCGATTGATCTCGGCGATGTGCATATAAGTTTGCGCATCCGAAGGGTCGGCATCGGCGATGACTTTGTACTGTTCCAGCGCGGCATCGGTCTGGCCGTCGTTCATCAGGTTCTGGGCCAAGCCGCGTACGGAATCCAGATTGTCGCGGTCAAGCTCGGTAGAGCGGCGATAGGCGTCGATCGCTTTCTTGTAGTCCTTCTGCTGCTCGTAGGTGAAGCCGAGCGCGGAATATAACTTGGCGGTGCGCGAACTCTCCGGTATTGCGCTCAACACCTGGAGAGCACGGCCCGAGTCACCTTCTTCGTTGTAAAGGTAAGCCAGCGTCGTGACCGCCTCTTCCGAATCGGGCTGTATTTTCACCGCCGTCTTGAACTCGTCTTCCGATTTCAGCAGCTCATTATTGAGGCGGTACAAACGGCCCAACAGCAGGTGGTCTTCCACGCTCTTGGGATCGAGCTTCACGATCTGTTCATATTGCTCGATGGCGAGCTTCAGAATCTCCTGCGACTGCGTGCCGGCCTGCATGTCGCCGAGCGAACGCAGATAAATACGGCCCAGCAGGCGGCGCGCCTCCAGGTTGTTGCCATCGCGCTTCAAAATGTCCTGGGCTTCGAGGACCGCATCGCGAATGCGGCCGGTCTTCGCGTAGAGTTCGGCCAGTCCGGCGTTGAGATAATCCGAAGTCGGATCGTTGTCGATTGCCAGCCGGTACTCTTCAACTGCCTTGGTGGCATAGTCGGTGCGCCCGTACATGGAAGCCATTTCCTCGTACATGTGCGCCAACGTGAAGTGATAGTACGCAGCGGCCTTGTCCGGCTGCTTGGGCGGAGTCGATTCGGCGGGCGTGGAGGCGCTGGTTTCGTCCTGGGCCGCAGCCGCGGGCTGATCCGAAGGCGCGGGCGAGGCGGAACCAGGCTTCTCCTGGCTTGGAGCCTGAGAGCCGTTGTCGGGGCCCAATGGGGTCAATACGATATTGTGGTTATTTTGGGCAATGCCGCTCACCGCCCCGGCAAGCAGAACTGTCGCGACAGAAATTAAAACACGATTCAGGGTCATTAAGTAACCAGCCACTCAAGCACTATTAGATGCTGCCCTTCGCAGAGGAATCTTCTTTATTGTTATTTTAGCTGCTTCCGGCCAGGAAGGCGAAAAGCTGCAAAGATTTCCCTTCGTTATAGTTTTCTCGGCTTCTACCAGTTCGTTGTACGGGTGGCGAAAGTTCCATTGGTTTGAATCCAAGGTATTAGACGCGGGAGAACGACTTCTGCGAGCGGCTGGTTGCTACCGCGCGGTGGCACGGCTTCGAGGCAGTTTATTATTGTCGTGACAAGCTGCCGCAGCCGCGCCTTGAGCCGCTATTCTTCATTGCCCCGGCTTTTTACCGCCAGGGATTTGCTTTCCCGAATTTCGGCAGCCCGCTCGGCGGCCAGCACTCGATTCTGCAATGGAGCAGATAAATGGACATTGAAGCGATTCGCAAGTACTGCCTTCAATTTCCCGCACACCACGGAAATTGTGCAGTGGGGAGCGGACCTGTGCTTCAAGGTGGATGGCAAGTTGTTTGTCGTGGCGGCAATGGAGATGGTGCCGCAAAGGATTTCGTTCAAGTGCACGCCAGAGAACTTCGCTGAACTCTGTGAGCGCCCCGGAATCATTCCCGCGCCCTACATGGCACGGGCCCAATGGGTTTGCCTGGAACGGCTGAGCGCCCTGGCCGACGCAGAGTTGCGCGAGATGATTTCCGAATCCTACCGGCTGGTATGGGAGCGCCTGCCGATGAAAAGGCGGGTTGAGTTGGAGGGCGGTACGGCGGCAGCACGACGACCGGCATTCCGGAAGCCAAAAACTGCACCTCGCAAGTCATCGATGAAGAAAAAGAGTGCGAAGGCGGGTTGGCGAGGATGAGGTGGATAGCTGCCCGGCATCGCGCGGTCATTTGCGGAGCGGTGCTTTGCGTCGTGCTGCAGGCGGCATCGGCCGGCGGCCAGACAACCTCCCAGTCCGGCAAATCCGGAACGCCCCACTCTTCGATCTCGCCTCAGATCGCCGCACTGGAGCACGACTTCTTTGCCGCTATTCGGGAAGGGGACGCCAAGAAATTTTTGGCCTATGTTCCCGAGGAGGGGCTGCACGTTGGTCCACAAGCCGAAGCAGTGAGCCGTGCCAGTGTCGAAGAACAGATGGCAGATCATCGCGATCTCTACTGCAAGCTGTTCGACTCGTCCTGCATCGACGCTCCCATCAAACTGGATGCCAGTTCGCGCGCCTGTTCAGACCGCGAGCTGCTTACACATTCGGAAAAGGTGCGAATCGCCGCCACCGAGACAGTACGCAACAACGTGCGTCAGGCGATCCTGGTCGCCGAGGTAAGGAACAAGGAGTGCGGCGGTGCAACCCTGATCGATTTCATCTTCAATTATGTGCAGGGCGAGTGGAAGCTGTTCTCGGTACCGTAGATCAATTTCACTTGGCAACGGGTCGAGCCGGTGCCCAATGGTCGCCCTTCTTTTAGGCGCAGTTGGGGCAGCGTCCGCACAGATTTTCAGCGTCGCGAGAGATCGATTCGAACAGCCACATCGAGCTTTGAATAATATTTCTTCACATTTTCCGTGCCGTACTTCGCACGGAATGCCGCGACTACTGACTTCACAATCTTCGTGTCCGTGATTGGCTTCGCTCGAAACTCGGCTTCTTCACCTCGAGCTGAGATCCGAATTTTCGGATTGTGCAGAACGTTCTTGTACCACTGCGTACCGGAACCTTGTACCGGCAGCAGATAAAGCTTGTTGGCGCCCTCCAGAACGAACCATACCGCCCGCGAGATGCTTCTCCCCGACTTTCTACCAATCACGCTGATCCTGATTTGCCGGTATCGGGCAAGCCGATCTTTGAGCCCATCTTGTGAAGCTGCCATTAGCTGCATCTCCTGCTGCGCGAGGCTAACCTGCGGATGTTCGCGCACCTGACGCCTGAAGAATAGCAGCGCAAAGGCATTCACGCTGAACGCGGTCCGATGACCGTCGGAGACCTGGTGCTGCAGATCGCCGGGCACGACCTGAACCATCTTGCACAGATTCGGAAATAATCCTGAAATGACGGATCGACATAGTCAACTACGAAATCTCGCTCCAGCGGCAGCTTCGGTTTTGTCACTTCGCGCTGGGACTCAAATCACTGACAGATGTTGATGAAAGTTGTGGAATTGGTACGGGGGAGAGGTTTCTCGGCCTTTTTTCCAGCCACCCTATCGCTCCCGCGTGGTCTGAAGTAAGACCTTGGATCTACCTTCTCCCGAATTTCGCATGGACCGAACTCCGATGAGCAGGCTGCAACCTAACGGGTCAGTCGCTTTCCCGCCGCCACAAGCCCGGAGCGGGACGACGCGCTCCACACCGATCTTCAGCAGGCTCATCTTGGTGGCTGCTCCCGTTGGCGTTCTAGGGCTCGCGACCCTCATGCTATGGCTGTCGGGCAATTGGCGCTGGGTGGAGGGCTGGATCTTCGGCGTCTGGTGGCTGTCCTTCATGGCCACCTTCGTTTTGTGGCTTTACTATAAGGATCCTGCGCTGCTAGCCGAGCGCTTGCGCATGCCCGGCAGCGGCGGTGAATCGCGCGCCGATATGGCTATCCTCATCGGGATGAAAGTGTGCTTCCTGGCTTCGATCATTGTACCAGCGCTGGATATGCGCTTCGGTTGGATACCGCGTCTACCTCTGTGGAGCGAAGTATGCGGAGGCATCTTGCTCCTCGGAGGCAGTTTCTTTATGTTACGCGCGCTCGCCGATAACACGTATGCGTCACAGTTGGTGCGTATTCAGACCGAGCGCGGCCAGCATGTCGTTGACACGGGCGTCTATGGCTTTGTTCGCCACCCCATGTATCTTGGGGGAACTCTAATGTTCGTTGGTGGCCCCCTGCTGCTCGGCTCGGTTTGCGGTCTCCTCCTAGGTCTAGCTGCGGTCGGGTTTCTCGTTCTGCGCATCTTTGGCGAGGAGAAGCTGTTGGCACGCGATCTGGAAGGCTACCGGGCCTATTGCGAGAAAGTGCGGTACCGCCTTCTGCCGCACCTCTGGTAAGCACCCCGTCAGCTGGCTGTTTTGCCTCACGGGGTGCTCCTCCCCCTTGCATCCAGAGAAAGCGCCCGCTCAGGGTTCTCCGCTGCACGAAACCCTGAACTCAATGGTCGGTTGCTCGTCCTCGCCGTCTAGTTCCACTGCCTTAACGCTTGGGATACACGTACGTTGTGGGCGGGAATCTTCATTCTGAGAACCGTTCTGTGTATTTTCGCTTAGAGTGTTGCTCAGTGAGTTCCCGTTTCCGAATCACCAGGGCGATCACCTGTTGACGCCAGTTGACGATCGTGTTGCAGGTCAAAGCGACAAGACGAACAAACACCTGCAAATCTTGTCGTACAAACGCGCTGGGTTGTCGAGTTTGAGCGGAACGGGATCGTATCGCGCCATTCCCCCGGTACAATACCGGCATCTGGCATACAACGGATCCTGGATCCCGATGAGATGGAACCCCCACCCAGAGGATAGGACGATGCGCATCGCAAGTATGGGTCATGGGTTCTTTGCGGCGACCATGATCGGCCTCGGAATCCTGGGCCTGATCAAAAGCGATTATGTCGCGATATGGCAGCCGATACCCCATGGTGCGCACGCATTGGCCTATCTCTGCGCCGTCATCTCCCTGGTATGTGGCATAGGTCTGCTCTGGCAGCGCACAGCCGCTGCCGCTGCCCGTGTGCTGCTCGCCTATCTCCTGCTTTGGTTGTTGCTGTTGAGAGTGCCAGGCATCTTCCTGGCGCCCACGGTGGATTATTGGTGGGCAGCTGCGCAGACCGCGGTGATGGCGGCGGCCACCTGGGTACTCTATGTCTGGTTCGCCACCGACTGGGACAGGCGGCGGCTCGGTTTCGCCACCGGCGAAAGGGGCCTGCGCATTGCGAGGGTGCTCTACGGCCTGGCCTTGATCCCCTTCGGCGTGGCCCATTTCGTCTATCTCAAACCGACCGCCGTGCTAGTGCCGGGCTGGCTGCCAATGCATGTGGCCTGGGTGTATTTCACCGGCGGCGCCTTCGTTGTGGCCGGCGTGGCAGTGCTCATCGGTGTGTATGCACGGCTGGCCGCCGCGCTCTCGGCGTTGCAGATCGGAATGTTCACGCTGCTGGTCTGGATACCCGTCGTGGCGGCAGGCTCCAAAAACGCCTTCCAATGGAGCGAGACCGTCGTCTCTGTGGCGCTGACGGCCGGCGCCTGGATGGTGGCGGAGTCCTACCGCAGCGTGCCGTGGCTCGCCGTGGACAAGCGTTCTCTGGCTGAAGGATAACTCGGCATTTCAGCGGGCCAAGGTGAGCCCTCAGCTCAGGGTAGCTCGTTCTTATCGATGGGGCACCAGGCGGCCCACCGAGTTTCCGACAAGCCGCAGATTATGCGCGCTACCAAAGTCACTACTTACCCTTTTGCTGGCAACTTCCTCCCTGCACCGAGGTCAGGACTCCATTAGCGGCCGTGACGGTCTCGTTCCAGCATGCGCCGTTGGAGTTCGAGTACTGATACGTCTCCGAATTGGCTTGCCCTTTCGTGGTTGCGGTGCCCGATGCATCAACCATCAGTAAATCTTTGGGCGCCACCGCGTCAGAGAAGCTGCTGGAGTAAATGGCAGTGCCATTCAGCTTCACCAGTTCGCTCTTGTGGAATGCCTGCTGGATCTGCGTGTACTGCTGATACGATCCGTCAGGGAAACCGGTGAATCCGTAGCTCAGATTAAGCGGCCACGAGTATTGCTTGCTGTTGGTGAGAATGTTGCCGCTGTCCTGGGTAGTGGTCACTGACGAGATGCCGGTCATCTGGCCAACGTACTGGTCATACACGCTGCCGTCCAAAACTACGTAGTACTTTTGCGCGTTCGAGAAATCGATGCTCTGCACGATTTTGGTGTCAACCCGGCCGTGCGAGGTATTCGCGTAACCTTCCAGCGTGGTCCCGCGCGTCGAGGTGACCGACAATGTGCCGTAAGAAATGGTTCCGTTAGTCGAGATGTTCTCAATGATACTCGGATTGGGCTGGCCGATGGTGTTCTCGGTGACCGCCCCCGTGACCTGAGTTGAGCCGGTGTCCTGGTAAAGCAGCAACGTCGCCGTGGCCGAGAAGTATTGATCGGCGTTGTAGACGCTCACCGCCACCGTGTGCTGCTGCCCGTTGCTCAGCACGCTGGCAAAGGGCGTGAGATCGACTCGATACGGTTCAAAGTTGAGCGTATGCACGCCCGGAATCGGACGCCACAGATAAGGATCGATTCCGCCGGTGTAAATCCAGGGATAGACGGACGCGACCCCGGCGGGCTGGCCGTCGATCGTGACCTCGGCTTCGCGAAACGCCGTTGACCCGCAATTCTCCAATTCCGCGGCGACGTCGTTGGGCGCGCACGTGTACCAGAACTCGTCGTTGTGTTGGCTTTGCGCGAAGACATCCAAGTAGGCCCGCTCCACATTGGTGGGCATGGTGAAGGTGCCGGTCAGTTGATCGGTTGGCGAATTCAGGGTTACGGTGCCACCCGTGGGATCAGCTGCCATCGGTAATACCACGCTGGCGGTTTGCGGCGGCTGCTGCCCCTGCATCAGAGGATAGAACTGGAGGGCCGCGCTACCGTGAATATGACTGGTGTAAGTGGCGTTCACCAGATTAAACAGATCAACCCGGCCTCCTTGTGGCGTGGTAAACAGCGGGCTGTATTCGGTGAGATTGCTTTCCGTGTGCCACGAGCGCATCACGTCATGCGAAGGTTCCGCGGTGGTACCGAAGTAAACATTGGTGCCACCGATCCAAATGTTGCCGGTGCGATCAAACTGACGCCCGGCATCGACCGACCAATCCGCCTCCAGCACCACCGCTGCCCAGGGAGCGGGACAGTCCGCCGGTGGCGTGTAGCTGAAGAACTTGGAGTTGAAGTCGGCAAAGTCGAGATTGGTAAACAATTGCACGGTGCAGGGAGTGGTGCTCGGCCGCGGGACTGGCGGATTCGCGGTCACCGTGTTCGCCGAGCCAAGCTGAGGATTGCTGGGAGCGGTGTAGTTCTGCGCCACGGCTGAGCAAGTCAGAAGTAATGCTGCACAAAGAGACAAAGAAATTTTGGTCGATGAAAAAACAGCAGGGCGTGACATAGTCGATTGCTCCTTCGCTCAAGCGCGGCTAGATTGCCGCACGGCGGGACTGAAAAAGCATAGTGCTTTACCCGCCTCAGCACAAGTCGACGAGCGCAGAACTTTTGCCGGGTCGGAGCACTTCTCGGACTCGCCCCATAGAGGCCCGCGGACAAGGCGAGAATAAAGAATCGGCTTAGGCTTGGCGGAGCCATCGTGATACTTTAGAAATCCAAAGCTTGCCAAAGGAACCGCGCAGCTATGATGCTGGTAACCGAAGTCTTCCAATTCGAACCAGATATCACCGGGGTCTCTTGCGCGGGGCGCTTCACCCTGGGGACGCGCCTCAGCGAAACCGAAGCCATGTTCAATTCGCTGATTGAACAAGGCGCACGCAAGCTTGTGCTTGACCTGACGCACGTTGAGTTCGTGGACAGCGCGGGACTGGGAATCATCATGCACATCTTTGGAGCGATTGCGCAGCGCAGGGGGCACTTCCGCATTGCCGGCGCCAACGATCAGGTGAAGCGCCTGCTTCAGATCACACACACCAACGCGATTCTGACGATCGATCCTGACCTGGTCACGAGCGTGAGGAAGCTGCAGGACGGCGATGCGAAGGCAGCCAGCGTCACCACATGAAGTCCGCACGAGGCCGGTTAGAGCAGTTCACACTTGAGTAGAGGGTGGAGCAGCGCTTTATAACCCGCCGCTCCATCTACGGCGCAAAGTAGCTGGAGATGTCCAGGATCAGTTGCGTGATGCCGGATGCGTAGGCATTGACGCTCCCATTCGTGGTGGGCACGATCGCCATGTTGGAGGCGATCCAACCGTCGATCGCATTCAGCGTCGAGGCTGTCGGCCGCATACTGCCGTCGTCGGGCCACAGCGTCAAATAGCCGAGCCCGCCTTGCGGCACCACCGTGGCGTTGAATACGTAGGCTTGCGCCGCCGCCGGCGGCTCACACGGGCTGTCCACCACATCCACCGGCGGACTCAGGGTTCCGCTGAAGGGCTGACCATGGTTCAAGCGGGTGTCGATCACCCGGCACGGCGCCACAGGATACAGCGACAACCCGCCCTCTCCGGCCGGCGCGAAATAGCCGTCGATATCGATCACCAGGTCGGTGTCGTTGCTGGCCAAGGCGGTGATCTCTCCGCCGCCCGTGCCCGCCGGCACAATGGCTGCATTGGCCACGATCGTTCCGGTTAGGTTATTGAGCGTGGATACCGGATGCTGCGGCATCTGGCCCGTCGGCCACACCTCCAGATAAGCCAACCCATACCCGAAGGTTGGATAAGGCACGGCGGTGAAATTCAACGAATAAGCCTGTGCTGTGATCGGGATGTTACAAGTACTGGACAGCACCGAAAAATCGCGCGAAGCTCCGCCGGACAAGTGCGGCGTACCCAGGCCATTGGGGAGGCTCTTGCGGGTGTCGGCCACGCGGCAGGGCGCCAGCGGATAGAAGGCCAGCGTAGAAGCCGTTACTGGCGCGAAGTAGCCATCGATGTCGAGTATGACGTTGGTTGTGTTGGTGACGTACACGCTGACGGCTTGGCTGGCGCCCGCGGGCACGATGGCCGCATTGGCCTTAATCCGGCCATCCAGCGAGTTCAGAGTGGAGACCAACGGCCGGTCTTCGCCGGTCGGCCAGGTTATCAAGTATCCCAAGTATCCTTGCGGAACAACCGTGATGTTCAGGGAATACGCTGCCGCCGTGGTGGGAATGTTGCAGTCCCCTTCCTCCGGGATGGGGAAGTCTCGAGAAGTGCCACCCTGAATCGGACCGCTACCACCGTAGTTCGGCCGTGTGTCCGCCAACCGGCAGGGGGTCACCGCGATGAACTGCAGGGCTTGGGAAAAAATGGCGTCGATCGTTAGGGATTGCGTCATCGTCACGGTACAGGAACTGGTGCCGGTGCAGCCTCCATTCCAACCGCCGAACATCCACCCCTCTGCCGCAGCCGCATTCAGCGTTATGTGGGTCAGGGAAAGATAGGTATGGCTGCACATACCCGGGCAGTTGATATATCCATCCGTGCTGGTCACAGATCCGTTGCCGAAAATCTCCACGGTCAGCGTGTAATAGTCTTGCGTGAACGTCGCCGTCACCGATTCGTTTTGCGTCATGGGGAAACTGCAACTGCCGTTGCCGCTGCAGGCGCCGCCCCAGGCGCTTAGGCTCCATCCCAGCGCGGGATTTGCGTTCAGTGTAACCTGGGTATCGGAAAGATAGGTATGGCTGCAGGTGCTAGGGCAGTTTATGAAGCCGTCAGTACTGGTAACGGTTCCGTTGCCGCTGGTCGAGACCGTTAGAGTGTAGGTCACAGTGAACGCAGCGCCCACGGACAGACCTTGCGTCATGGTCACGACACACGGACCAGTGCCACTGCATGCACCGTTCCAGCCTGAGAATGCCCACCCCGCAGTTGGATTGGCATTCAGCGTCACCTGCGTATTGTTGGGATAAACATGGCTGCAAGTGCCGGGGCAATCGATAAAGCCATCAGTACTGGTCACTGTTCCGTTGCCGCTTGTCGACACCGTTAGCAAACTGGAGTTCGTTTGAAGACTGAAGACCGTGCCGCCGCCGGTTACGCCAAATGTTGTCGTGCCGTAAAAAATTCCATTGTTTGCTTGTACTAGACCTGCATAAGGTGTGCTACCGTCGTTGCAGGGCGATGGCGAGCAAAAGTTGTACAGCGTGGTGAATGCATCGCTCGGGGTGATTTTGAAGATCGTGCCGGCGCCATAGGTGCCAGCGCCGCTGCCGCCGTTTTGGGTTGTCCCGTACAAGTTCCCGTCACTGGCTTGCACCAGCGTGCCATAAGGACGGTCGCCGTCACTGCAGTTCGGTTGAGAGCAAAAGCTGTAAAGCGTAGTCAACGTACCGCTCGGGGTGATCCTGAAAATGGTGCCCGCATAATCTGCCAAATTGTGATACCCGCCACTGCCGCCATATGTTGTCGTTCCATAGAAATTGCCGTCGCTGGCTTGCACCAGCCCTGCGACAGGAGCATAACCGTCAGCGCAGTCCTGTTGAGAGCAGAATTCGTAAAGCCTCGTGAATGTGCCCCTGGGGCTCACTCTGAAGACCGTGCCGCACCCGTTGCCACAGTTGGAGAGTCCACCTCTGGTGGTAGTCCCGTAGAAATTGCCGTCGGTTCCTTGCACTAGGGGTGAGGCGGCGATGCCACCCGAAATGTAAGTGAACGTACCGTTCAGGGTGACTTTGAAAAAGGCACCGTCGCTCGTTGTCCCGTAAAGGTTTCCATCCCTGGCTTGTAACAGTCCGGTATAAGGATATGAGCCGTCACCGCCGCTGAACGCGTGCAGCGTGGTCAGGGTACCGTTCGGGGTGATCCTGAAGACCGTACCACACCCAATTGCAAGACAATTGCCGCTGCGATTCCCTCCCGCTGACGTGGTTCCATAGAAGTTGCCATCGGAGGCCTGCACCAGCGGGGCGGCGGGCTCGGCGCCGTCAGCGCACTGCGACTGCGAGCAAAACTCGTAAAGGGTTGTCAGCGTGCCGCTTGGTGTGACTCTGAAGACCGTCCCGCAGCCACCTTGCTGGGTTCCGCCGCAGAAGGTTGTCCCGTAGAAGTTGCCGTCGGCGCCTTCGATGACAGGCGCCCAGGGATTTGCCCCGTTGGTTCCGTCGAAACTTACTAAGGTGGTCAGCACTTGGGCAGGAGAGGTAATCGCGGCTCCAGCACAAAGCACAAGGACGACGCGGAGCATTCTCGCCAGGCTGAGTTTCTTAAAAATGCCGTGTACACCAAAGCATGCGAGCCGAAGGGACGCGGAACACATTGTGACCTCGTACACGAGAAGATGTCGCCGCGAAGCTGAAGTGCCGAACAGGCGGATTCTCCTCCGCAAGCACCGCGCCGTCAGTGACGGAGGTCACTGTCGTTGTGTACAGAGAGGAGACAAAGTCTTTGCATTCAAGAGAAACCGCAGGTCCCTCTGCTCGTCCGCCCGCGGTGGGCTTGGACGGGACGACAATAACTAAAACGGTTTGCTAGTGTCCTGAGTCATTGAATTCCTCGATAAACCATCATCGCTTAGACCTATTCCACTTCCACCTGCTCCTTTCTCAGGGGCTAAAGCCCATCGTTGCAAGGGCAACCTTTGCGGCACGGGTGAAGCGGTGCCCTGATGCAGACCGCTGGCTTATGCAACGGAACTATGTCTCAGGACACTAATTGCTGATCGCTAGTTGCTAACCGCTGGTCCCTACTCCAACTTCAACCCGCCCGTCAGACTCGCTGATCTTGTCGATGCGGTGCTCCAGGCACCACTTCTCCAGGGAATCGACCAGGGTTTCGCAGGCGCATGGGTCCCAGAAATTCACTGTGCCAACTTCGATGGCAGTCGCGCCGGCCAGCATGAACTCAATCACATCTTCGGCAGTGCTGATGCCTCCGATTCCAATGACCGGTATCTTGACTGCGTTGGCCGCTTCCCACACCATGCGCAGGGCAATCGGCTTGATGGCGGGCCCAGAGAGGCCCGCAGTGACGTTGGAGATTCGCGGCTTGCGGGTTTCGGCATCAATCGCCATGGCCACGAACGTATTGACCAGCGAGATAGCATCGGCCCCCGCTTCCTCGGCAGCCCGCGCCACTTCCGGAATACTGGTCACGTTGGGCGAGAGCTTCACGATGAGCGGCCGGGCGGCAATCTTCTTCACCGCGCTGACTACATCGAACAACATTTTGGGATCGCTGCCAAAGCTGATTCCGCCGCACTTCGTATTGGGGCAGGAAACGTTCAGCTCGTAACCGGCGATGCCTTCGCCATCGTTGAGAATGCGCACCACTTCTTCATACTCGTCCTGCGAATGTCCGAAGACGTTGCAGAAGAAAACGATGTTCTTGATGTTCTTGAGAAGCGGCAGCTTCTCTTCGAGAAAGGCCCGCACCCCAATGTTCTGCAGCCCGATGGAATTGAGCATGCCGGCGGCAGTTTCAAACAGCCGAGGCGGAGGATTGCCCGCCATCGGTTCGCGGGACAGTCCCTTCACCACGAAGCCGCCGAGCCGATTCAGGGTGACCACGTCCTCAAATTCCACGCCATAGCCAAAGCTTCCGCTGGCGGCCATGATGGGGTTTTTCAGCTCAATGCCGGCCACGTTGACGCTCATATCCAGCGCGGGATTAGGAGCAGGACTCACCGTTGCTCCTCCATCACTGCGCATTGCTTTCGCGGACAACAGCAATGGGCTGCCTGACACTGGCGGTGCGCTCCAGTTTGTCCCAGGCAAAGCTGCCGCCCTCCATCGCGCGCTTGAGCGTCTTGATCAGTACCAGCGAGAACAATTGACGGTAGGCGAAACGTTGCAGCCAGACGTGGCCCAGCAAGAGGAAGTCGCGTTTTCCGCCCGGCTGTTGCCGCTCCAGAGTGAAGGCTATAGCCGATGCAATGAAATCGATCACCATGAACAACGCGAAGTAAATAACCAGGCGCTGGAAGCTGGCCGGATTGGTCGACTCCGGATGAAAATATTTGTTGACGAAGTAGGTGGCGGCCCCCACGACGAACATGATGTCGATGAAGGGCGAAACCAGCGGTAACAGGATCTGGAAGATGATGACGTTGGGCAATGCCACCCAACCCAGCGCACCCTTCTGTTTCATCGCCGCCCGGTGCTTCCACACCGACTGCATGATGCCGAAAGACCAGCGGAAGCGTTGCCGCATCAACCCGCTCGCCTTGGTGGGCGCCTCAGTGTAGGCCAGCGCGCGGTCCTCGTAATTGACCCAATACCCAGCCTGCAAAAGCGCCATCGTCAGATCGGCATCTTCGGCGACGGTGTCGTGCTGATAGCCACCGGCGGCCCGAACCGGAGCGGTGCGCCATGCGCCAATAGCGCCGGGAACAACGCTTACGGCATTGAGCGTGTTCAGCGCACGCCGCTCGAAGTTCTGGCTGGTGATGTACTCGAGCGCCTGCCAACGGGTCCACAGGTTCACCCGATTGCCGACCTTGGCGTTACCAGCCATCGCGGCAACCTTGGGGTTGCTGAAGTGCGGCACCAGCTTTGAAATCGCATCGGGCGCAACCAGCGTGTCGGCGTCGATGCCGACGAACAACTCTTCCGTCACTTGCTCGAGTCCGAAGTTAAGCGCATCGGCTTTGCCCGAGTTCGGCTTGGTTAACACCGTGACCCGGCCCGCGGCGATTTCCTTCTGGAAGGCGGCGCGCGTGACCTCCAGGGTGGCATCGATTGAGCCGTCGTCGATCACGATGACACGCAGATTTTTGTAGTCGGAATCGAGGACCGAGCGGACGGTGCGCTCGATAACTTTCGCCTCATTGTAGGCGGGGATGAGCACCGCAACCGCGGGCCGGTAGTTAGTGTCAAAGTTGCTCTTGCGCCGATGGAAGCGGTCAAAGATGGCCAGGGTCCCGACCAGCACCAGCCGCCCGCTCATGAGCACATCACCCACGAAGAACACGAAAATAATGAGCGACGAGACGAGCCCGAACATGCCAAAGCTGAGGCTGTCCACCCAGGCGGCCCAGCGTTCATTGGTCGAAATAGGTGGCATAACATCGGCGCGCGTCTTGCCCATCAGCTCGGAAACCGGCACGATCTCGTAGCCACGGGCCTTCAGGCCGTCGATCATCATGCCGAGCGCCTTGACGGTGTCGCTGCGATCGCCTCCACCGTCATGCAGCAAGATGATGTTCCCACAACTGAGATTGCCAGGCTGGCAGGGCGGCAGGTTGGCGAATACGTCAGCCACGATTTCGTCCGCGGAACGTCGCGGATTATCGCGCCAGTCATTAGGGTCAACCTTGTCGCCCACCGTGATGAAGCCCATGTCCTGCGAGAGCTCCAGCGGACGTACCTGATCGGCGGTATCGGGCTCCTGGTCGATCGAATAAGGCGGCCGGAACATTACCGGCTTCACTCCCATCTTGCCCTCGAACAACTGCTCGGTGAGGTTCAGTTCGACTTCGAAGTATCGTTTGGAGATGTTGCTGATATCCGGATGGGTGAAGGTGTGGTTGCCGATTTCGTGACCTTCCTTGTAAATGCGTTTAGCCACGCCAGGATACTTTTCAACTTCCACCCCGATCAGAAAGAACGTGGCTTTAACGTTCTTTTCTTTCAGCACGTCCAGAATTTTTGGAGTCCAGGTAGGATCGGGGCCGTCGTCGAAGGTGATGGCGACCTTCTTTTGCGAGGTCCCACCATACATGTCGACCACGTACGGCGACGGCATCGTCTTAAAGAACTCGTCGGTGACCAAGTGGCTCTGCGGATCGACTGTGATGTTGCGCTCGCCGGAAGCCGGACGTGAGGCGATGCGCAGGATCTCGCCTTGCCCTTCAATGTCAACGTCTTGACCAGGAGGCACAGTGTCGAGCTTGGCGGGCGCGTTGGCCTCGAACGGCCTGTCCCACACGGCCCAGAGCGAACGGTCCTCCGATCCGAGCCGCCACAGGGCGAAGGTGTAAATACCCAATGAATGGGCGGCCCGCATCTGGTTGAGCACCGTTACTCCGTCGAGAAACCACACGTCATGGCGGACATTTTTCTCGTCGAGATAGGCAAAGTGTGGATTCATGGCATCGTCATCGAAGTTGACGTCGGTGTCGGCGTCCTCGGCTTCGAGCCACGCGTCCTGCGCCGAGACGGTATGCACGTCGGCGGGCGGCGTGCCTTTCGTCTGGCCCTTTTTCATCGCCCAGTCATAGCCGTAGTTGCCGACCGCGCAGATGATTTTTTCCTTGGGAATGACCTTGAGGGCGTCCTGCAGATTTTTCACGAACCAGTCTTGCCCGGCGACCGGCCCGGAGTCGCCGCCGGGATAGTGCTGGTCATAGTTCATCAGGATCAAGCCATCCGAGACTCGCGCGATGGCGGAATAGTCGAATGTCTTGTCGTTGACTGGGACGGCGATGTACAGCTTCAGACCCTTGGAGTGCAGGTCACCGTAGAGCTCTTGCACCAGCGCGTGGTAGTCGTCTCGCGAGTTGTCGGGGAAGGCCTCAATATCAAGAGTAATGCCCTTGTACTGGTCGGTGGCCAGGAACCTCATCAGCTCGCTGCGGAAGCGCTGGCGTGCCGCGGGATCGGCCATGAACTTGGCAGTCAGATCCGGGTTCCACTGGTTGGAGATAGGATCGAAATTGTTGACCAGCGGAAAGACTTCCGTCTGCGCCTTTTCGCCCTTGAGGAACGGCATGACCTTCTCGTCCATGGGACGCGGTTTACCCTTGTCGTCCATGACGTCGTAGAGCGTGTTCAGTTCGGTGACCGCCTGCAGCCTGCCGTCGGCCGTCAGCACATGCATCCACTCGGGAAATAGCAAATCGATCTGCGGATAATATTCTTTCAACGAAGCGAAGCTGGCAGCGTCCCACTGCACGTAGAAGGCGCCACGGATGCCTTCGTCGGAGTTCAGTACCACCTGCGACGCGGGCCGCTTGGTTTTGCGGTGTGTGTTCAGCCGGCGCGGCGGCTTGCGCTTCTGGCTTTCCTTAAGAGCGTGATAGGGCTTCTTCACCAAAGGCAGAGGCACGCCCGGAACTGACGATCCGCGGATGATGGTCGCGACAAAAAACACCACCAGCACCGTGATGATGATCACGCTGATATCGAGTGCAAACCGTAACCGGCGCCAGCGCTTGCGGTCAGGATCAAAGAAAATCTGTTTCGACTTAGGCATTCGGAGCCAATTTATCGTAGCAGCAGTCAGCACTTAGCCGTTAGCTAGCTTTAGCCGTCAGCATTTGGCAGTTAGGGAAGCTCTGATTAAGTCTATTCTTCGAAGGGGACGGCCATCCGTAAAGCTTAATCGGACCTTCCTTATTAAAGCACTCCGGCCAAATGCTAACGGCTAAGTGCCAACTGCCATCTTCAGGCTGTTATATTCGCCACGTGCTGGAACAGGAGCGCAACTCGCTGGGGAGAACGGAGCGGCCGCCATTCTGGCGCATGCTCCGGGAGTCTCGGAAGTACTTCCTGCTGGTCACTCTGGCGGCTTTTGCCCTGCGGCTTTTCTTCTACCTTAGATTCCCGCATGTGACCGGCGATTCTCTGATTTACGGTGATATCGCCAAGAACTGGCTCCAGCACGGCATCTACGGGCTAAGCCATGCCGAAGGCCCGCGGCCCACGTGGATTCGCCTGCCCGGCTATCCCGCATTTCTCGCCGCTTGCTTTGTGCTCTTCGGAAGCGAGCATTATCACGCGGTTCTGCTGGTGCAGATCGTCATCGACGTGGCCGGCTGTTTCGTCATCGCCGACCTGGCACGGCGAACGGTCTCGGCACGCGCGGCGCGGTTTGCATTTCTTCTCGCTGCGCTGTGCCCGTTCACTGCGAATTACACGGTAGCGCCGCTAGCCGAGACGCTCAGCATTTTCTTCACCGCGGTTGCGCTCGATTGCGCAGTCGCCGCCTTTCAAGCTTCGGAGGAGGGCTTGGCGCGGTGGTCTGCCTGGATGGGTTGCGCGGTCGCCGTTTCAGCGGGAATTCTGCTGCGCCCCGACGGTGGCATTCTCCTGATCGCGCTGGGTCTGTTTCTGCTGTGGCGGATGTGGCAAAGGCCCGCGGAGCGAGCGCGCCTCTTCTGGGCGGGAGCGCTGGTGCTGGCGATTTCGCTTGCGCCTCTGATGCCGTGGACCGTGCGAAACTGGCGCGACTTCCACCGCTTCCAACCCTTGGCCCCGCGTTACGCCAGCGATCCTGACGAGTTTGTTCCCTCTGGCTTCGACAAGTGGGTGCGAACCTGGGTGGTGGATTACGTTTCCACGGAAGAGGTTTACTGGCAGATTCCCGGCGACGAGTTCGACTTCAGCTTGTTGCCCTCGCGGGCTTTCGACAGCGCACAGGAGCGCGAAAAGACCAAAGCGATCTTCAACGACTACGCCAAGACGCATGTTGTCGATCCCGAACTGAACGCTCGCTTTGCGGAGTTGGCCAACGCCCGCATAAAGCATTCGCCATTTCGCTACTACATTTGGCTGCCCGCGTTGCGCATTGCCGATATGTGGCTGCGTCCCCGCACCGAAATGCTGCCGCTCAACACGCGCTGGTGGGAGTATGCCAATGACACGGAGAGCTGTGTTCTGGCCACACTCTGGGGCGCGCTCAACCTGCTGTTCGTGTTCTCCGCGGTGATGGGAGTGGTACGCGGGCCGCGGCCGCAGTACCTCGCGCTTATGCTGCTATTCGTCCTGCTACGCTCGGCCTTTCTGGGGACCCTGGAGAACCCCGAGCCACGCTACACACTTGAATGTTTTCCGGTGGTGCTCGTGCTAGGAGGAGCGTGGTTGTCGGGGATCAGTCGGCTTCACAGTCGACGCAATCCGAGCAAGTGCGGGTAGAGGAGCGCCATATCTGCCGTATTCAGGAACGACATTACGCTTTGAACGGCACGGCCTTGAAGCCATGCCGTAATCTACTGTCGTTGTGCCTTTACGGTTTGCTGAAACACTCGATTTCGACGCCATTTGAAGGGGCTTACCTTCAGGTACGCCGTCATAAGTCTTTTACATTTGTCATCACGAGCGGGCGTTGTTGTTGACATTCTCTATAAAATAGAGTACTCTCTATTTGTGAGTGAAGGCGAAGTGATTTCCCTTACGTCGTCTTCTGCCCCAGGAGTTGCTGATGAAAACCGCGATTTGGCTTTTCCGCCCCACCACGCTTCTCCCAGCAGCATTCATGCTTTTGTTCAGTCTCACACTCGTCGCGCAACAACCCGTTTCGAGCAGTGTCGAGGCGCAGAGCGAGGCCATGAGAAAACTATCGTTTCTGTCCGGTCACTGGTCAGGGCCCGTCACCATCGTTCGCGGGACAGGCGAACCGCTTCATCTTACCCAAACGGAAAACGTGGAGTACAAGCTCGACGGCCTCGTTCTGCTCATTGAGGGCAGAAGTACCTCTGCCAGCGGCAAGGTGATGTTCAGCGCCTTGGCCACGATTGCGTACGACGACGCATCCCGCAGTTATCGCTTCCGTGCCTACAACGATGGCCACTACCTTGACACGGAGCTTTCGGTGCTGGACCACGGCTTTTCCTGGGGCTTTACGTCGGGTCCGGCGCATATTGTCAATCACATGCAGTCGACCGCCAAAGGTGAGTGGAACGAATTCACCGAAGTGACAGTTGGCAGCGCTGCTCCGCGTCGCAGTGTTGAAATGTTGCTTCAACATCAGCCGTGAGAAAAGGAAAATACCATGCTGGACGACACCACTGAACAGGATTTGAAGGAGAGGTTGAGCATCATCGAGCGGATGATCGCCGAGGGCCGACGCACCACGGAGAGTTGGGGATGGACATTCGTCCTGTGGGGCGTTGCTTTTTATCTCGCCCTCGCGTGGTCAGCGTGGGGTCACAGCCCGTGGGCTTGGCCGGCCACTATGTTAATCGCGGTCATTGTAACTGTGGTCGGCGCTTCCTCGAAGACCGCCAATCATCCACAGACGACGCTTGCTCGGGCCATCGCTTCTATCTGGATCGCCCTCGGAATTTCGATGTTTCTGCTCTTCTTGGCTCTCGGCCTGAGTGGAAGGTTGACCGATCAGCATCTGTTTGTGGCCGTGATATCGGCCATTCTTGGCATGGCCAACGGAGCCTCTGGCCTCATTCTGCGGTGGAAGATCCAGTTAGCGTGCGCGGGCGTGTGGTGGGTAACGGTGGTGGCCACCTGCTTTGGCAGCGATGTGCAGAGTATCATCGTGTTTCTGGTCGCTATCTTTCTATGCCAGATCGTGTTCGGCATCTATGGCATGATCGCTGAAGTGCAAGTGCGCAAACGGCGCGGTCTAACCCATGCCTGAGTTGCCCGAGCTCAATCCCGTGGTTCACGGCAGGCTGCGCCTAGCCCTGCTTTCGCTGCTCAGCGGCGTCGAACAGGCTGAGTTTACTTGGCTCCGCGCTAAGACTCAGGCCACGGACGGCAACCTGGGCGCCCAGTTGCTCAAGCTCGAGGAAGCCGGGTACGTGACCATCAAGAAGAAGTTCGTGTCGCGCAAGCCGCAGACCGTCTATCGCATTACGGAAACTGGTCGCCAGGCTCTCGCCGCATACGTCCAGGCGCTGAAACAGTTACTCGGTCCAGCTGTCGATGCGTAGCACCTAATCCGGACCAAAGACGCTCGGCACCGGTTATTTACAGTGACGGTGCTGTGACCAGGACATTGTCGATCAACCGGGTTGCACCCAGATAAGCGGCGACAGCCACCAGTACGCAGTGCGACACTTCCGCCACGGGGTCAAGCGTCTCAGGATCGACGACAGCAAAGTAGTCCAACCTCACTCCAGGCTCTTCTGCTATCACGTGCTTGCCAATTTCGATCAGCTTTGCGGAGTCGCGCTCACCATGATCCAGGGCAGTCTGCACTCGCAGCAACGACCGGTACAATACCGGCGCCTGCTGCCGCTGTTCGGAAGTCAGGTAAGCATTGCGGGAGCTCATGGCCAGGCCATCTTTCTCACGCACGATAGGACAGGCAACGAGCTCGGCGTCCATGTCAAGATCGTCCACCAGCTTGCGCAGCACAGCAACCTGCACGGCATCTTTCTGGCCAAAGAAGGCGACGTCGGGACGGATGATTTCGAACAGCTTCGTCACCACCGTGGTCACACCGCGGAAATGGGTCGGGCGGGATGCGCCATCGAGCCTTTTACTCAGGTCCTCTACTACCACATACGTCTGTGCCCCTTGGGGATACATTTCCTCTACTCCCGGGGTAAACAGTATGTCTGCGCCTGTTTGCTCCAGCAGCGCAGCGTCGCGCTCCATGGTGCGCGGATACTTCTCCAAATCTTCCGTCGGACCGAACTGCAGGGGGTTTACGAAGATCGAGACCGCCGTCACATCGCAGCGCGCCTTGGACGCACGCACCAGCGAAAGATGCGCTGCATGCAGAGCGCCCATCGTGGGCACGAATCCCAGAGTCTTGCCATTACGGGTTATCTGACGGCAGGCTGCCTTCATCTCGGCAATGGTGGTAATGCGTCTCATGGGAAGGTGGGTCAGTGCGGTTGGTTAGGCGGCGCCGCTTTCGAAGGCGAATTTGCCTGCTGGGGCGCGTCCTCCCCCGCTGCTTCTGCTGGAGGTGCAGGCTCAGGTAGCACCCAGCTCTCCAGGACGCCCACAAATGATGGCTCCAGATGCGCCAGATTTTCTGGAGAACATTTCAGGGCGACCGAGTACATCTCGCCCTCCGGACCTTCAATAAAAACCATCTGCTCGATCCAGTCGCGATCGCTAGCTTTCTCGTGATAACGGACCTTCAGCATCTCCGCCGGCTTGTGGTCGACGGTGCGCTGCTGGCGTTGCAAGGTCTCGAAACTCTGACCGGCTGCCCGCATGCTCTCCGACGCCTGCTCGATAATGCCGTCCAGGCTTACGGGCTCTTCGTCGCCTTCCGACGGCGGCAGAATGAGGGCGACCGTGATCTCATCCCACAGTGCGCGGTCTAGCTTCTGAGGAGGCGCCACCACCACGCCGTTGCTATCGAAAACCTCGCCCAACACGCTCCAGGAAGCCGGGTATTTGAAGCAGAATCCCCCATCAGGCTGGCAGTAACTCTTCCGGGCAACAGGCTTGCGCGCAGGCGCGGCGGGAGGTTTCTGACCCACCGCAATCATAGCCACGTTGAGCGTTAGGGCTAACAGAATGGCAAAGCGCAGCGACAGCCGCATGCTCCTACAGTTGCACAGTCCGCTTGTGTTCCGCAATTGCTTGCAACGCTGAGAGCGTTTCCTTGGGCAAGTGATACGACTCGGCGTCGGACGGATAGCTCCCGGTTTTCACATCATCCTTGAAAGCGAGGAGGGCGTTGCTGATTACCGATGCCACGTCCGCGTAACGACGTACGAACTTGGCGGGCGGAGCAAGTGTCAATCCGAGCAGATCGTGGAAGACCAGCACTTGGCCATCGCACTCGGGCCCAGCGCCGATTCCGATGGTCGGGACATCCAGTTCGTCCGTGATCATGGCCGCAGCCTCGCGCGGGATGCCTTCGAGGACGATGCAACAAGCGCCAGCGCGTTCCAGCGCGATTGCATCGTGCATCAGTTGCTCGACGGCTTTCAGGGTCTTGCCTTGCACCTTGTATCCGCCCATGGCGTGCAGCGATTGCGGCGTCAAGCCGATGTGGCCGACCACGGGAATCTCCGCCTCGACCATGCGTTCGACCAGGCGAGCGCGTTTTTCTCCGCCTTCGAGTTTCACGGCCTCGGCGCCAGCCTCCTTGATAAAGCGAGCGGCGTTGCGCAGAGCATCGCGCGAAGTGATGTGGTACGAAGCGAAAGGCATGTCGGCTACCAGAAATGCCCGCTTCACGCCCCGTCTCACCGCCCGCGTGTGGTGCAGCATCTCCTGCATGGTAACCGGCAGGGTATTCTCATAGCCCAGCATCACCATCCCGAGAGAATCGCCTACCAGGACCATGTCAATGCCGGCATCGTCCACCAGTCGCGCGCTGGGATAGTCGTAGGCGGTCAGGCAAGTGATGATTTCCTTACGCTGTTTTTTTTCGAGAAGAGTGGAAGAGGTGATCTTCGAGCGGAAGTCGCCAGTGGTGATACTCACGATGTCCTCCAGTGCAGTTCCGCAACTTGCGGATACCGCCTGTACTAAGTCTCGTTACGGGGGCTTGGATACCCGGGAGACGACTGAATTCTACACCCGCGGCAAGGGCCGGCCATACCCCTTTCGATGTAGACCGATGCGGCCTCGATGCGAATTGGAGGACGAGGCAGGACGCTACTCCGCGCAGGTGTGATCGTGGATGATTCGCCAGCCTTCAGGGAATTTGCGTAAGACCAGCGTGAAAACGCCGTGCGGCTGCTTGCCATCCGGCATGGCGAGCTGAAACTTGCCTCGCACGAACCCGGAATCGGGGCCCAGCAACTGCACCTGCAAAGCGCTGAACGACAAGGTCCCCATGGCATGACCTTCCGATTGATAGCGGCGACGGTAGCGCTCCAGGGTTGGCCCCCACCCCTTCGTCTCGGTGGTGCCGGAGAAAAATGTCAAATCCGGCGAGTGCCAATACCCATTCATGAAGAGATCGAGGTCGTGATGGTTCCAGGCGTCGACCTGCCACTGTAGGACCGCTCGAATTGCTTCTTCACCGCCTGTGGAGGCGCTTTGACCCCGGGAATGCGTTAGACCAACTGCCAACAGTAACATCGCCGCGAATATGCGCCCGACCTTCACCCTTCACCTCCGCCCGCAGCAGTGTAGCTGACTCGGCAGTTCGATTTCAGAATTTGGAGTATCTGGGAATCGAAAACCAAGTCCCTTCGTTCGGACTAAAGCAGATTCCTGGCTAACGGCTGAATGATGAACCCCTCAGCCCCAAATCTGGCGGGCGAAGAAGTAGATGGTCAAGCCGAACCCGATCACAATGACGATGGCGCGCACGTATTCCGGTTTGGTCTTGCGCGCGAAAAAGGCGCCGAAGTAGCCACCAGCGATGGCCCCAATAATCATGAGTATCGCCTGCGGCCAATAGACAACGTGTGGCGACAGAGCGAACAACACCATGGCTACGCCGTTGGACACGGTGGTCAGCCACGCTTTCAGAGCATTCATGGTGTGGATGTGGTCCATGCCCAGCAGCGCCAACATGGCGAGGATGAGGATGCCCGCCCCGGCGCCGAAATAGCCCAGGTAAAACGCGATGAACATCTGCAGGAAAATTCCGCGGCCGGTAGCAAACTCGTGATGTTCGCCATGCTCGGCACGCTGCCGGACCCAGCGCGTAATCCGTCCGCTCATCATGAAAATTAGGGTGGCAACTAACAACAGCCACGGCACCAGGTCCATGAATGTCGATGGCGGAGTAATCAGCAGAACCCAAGCGCCGAGAAAGCCTCCAATAATGCCGGTCACCGTAAGCGGCACTAGGACCCGCCGCGGCAGGCTGCGAAACTCGTGGCGATAGGCCCACACGCTGGCCGGTTGCCCCGGCCACAGCGCGACCGTGTTGGTGGCGTTGGCGTTTATCGGCGGGATGCCGACGAATAAGAGGGTTGGAAAAGAAATAAAGCTGCCACCGCCGGCGACCGAATTGACGGCTCCGGCGACAAGGGCGGCGAAAAATAGAATGCTTCCGTGGGCGATGTGCATACGCAAAGAAAGCCGATAGTATCAGCCATCGACATGAAACACGAAGCTCTCACGGCATGATGATCCGGCTTCCCGACTCGTCAGCCGCGACGATTGCGGATGGCGCGCCGGGAAATCGCTCGTGCAGAAAATCCAGAAATCCTCGCGAGAGCGGACGTCCGGAAGTATGGATGTGGGCCAGCCGCAACACCAGCACCAGCACCTTCAATACCTCGGCGTCTTTCAGCGTGGTGTGTCCGAGATGTTCGCGCTCCAGCTCACGAAACTCTTGCAGAAGTTGACGTATCGCTTCAATGAGCGCCTGCTGCGCCAGGCTGGGCGACACTTGCTCATACACCAAGCCTGAGGCGACCAAAGTCTGGTAGCTCTTGGCTAAGTTGGCCAAGGCTGCAATTACCTCGCGATCATGCAGGCTGCGGTCGCTACGTGCCAGCTTGCCGATGGTCTGCAGAATTCCCGTAATCACTGGCTCGCGATCATGCAGGAATTCGTCAGACAGATCGATCTTGGGGAATACTTCCTCGGGCGGCGCGGCTTCCAACTCTCGTGGCTTCATGTGCTGACGCGCTTGTTGTAGGTAAGGACACTCCGAGGGACAGTCCAGCGTAAGCTCGCGCTGCTCGCCACAGCATTGCGGGCAGATGCGTCCATGCACTGCCAGGCAGAAGCGTTTTTCTTTTCGATCAGCGCAAATGGCGCAGCGCAATGGTGGTACTCCTCGGGCCAACTCGTCGGCCCTAATCTCCCATTATGTCACTTTCACTTTAGCGGGGGCCCGCCAGACCCGCATGGGCAGTGGCTTTTCGAGCACGGCCTGTGGAAAAACCGCATAAAATATGGCGAAAATGCTTTCCACTCGAATGAGGTTGGTATAAGATACGCACAACCTGAGCATTCTTACCGCTCAAATTATCAAGGAGGATTTACGAATGGCAACAGGCATGACCAAGACCCAGCTCGTCCGCCACATGGCCGAGAAGAACGAATTGAACAACAAACAGGCTGCCGCTTTCCTCGAGTCGCTCGCGGAACTGGCAATTAAAGAGACGAAGAAGAACGGCTTATTCGTGGTACCGGGTCTGGGCCGTCTGGTGAAGTCGAATCGCAAGGCGCGTATGGGCCGCAATCCGCAAACCGGCGAAGCAATCAAGATTCCCGCCAAGGTGGTGGTAAAGTTCCGCGTGGCCAAGGCCGCGAAAGACTCCATCGCTCCCAAGAAGTAGCATCCCTTTTTCTACAACGAAGGCCGGCCGCGTGCCGGCCTTTCTTAGTTGCTAGTGGTCAGTGGATAGTGGTCAGTCTCGCATCATGAATCGTCGGTAGCGCAGGCGTAGAGGACACCAAGGCGATGAAGCTGGAATTTCTCCTTGATGGATTGCCGGATCGTTCGCTGATTCGCCTGTACGGATTTGATCAGACCGGGGCCATGCGACTGAGAGAGGCCATTCGCACTCTTGCCATTAACTTGCGGCAGAGCATACTCCTGCACGAAGAGTGGTGGATCGAACCAGTGGACGACTGTAGGCTCGATCTGCGCATTGGAACTCGCGATTTGGGTGTCGTAGAACGCGCGCCGTCCAACTTTGAATGCATCGTAACCTCAAGTACTTGGACGCACATGGTCTCGCTGGTCGATCCCTTCTGCGAGTCCGGGGTTGCTAACTCTTATCAGTGGCTGAATGAGGATGGGGAAATATCACTTCTACTATCGCCTAACGGTCAATGGTGAGAAGCAGAAGAAGTTCATCGCCTTTCAATCACTGCCGCAAAGAAACCGTCGCACGGCTGCACGCCCGGAATCGTACGCAAGAACGACCCGCTCAGCAGCGAGTCGAGATCATTCCACACCAACTCGCCACTCGATCGCAATCTCTCCAACTCCTCGCGGCAATCTCGCAGTTGGTATCCGGCACTCTCATGCAATGCTTTGTCCACGACCGCTTCGTTCTCTTCTCTCTCCAGCGAGCAAGTGGAATACACCGCGCGTCCGCCGGGCGCGAGCTGCTGCAATGCCGCGCGCAGGATCGCTACCTGCTTCTTGTGCAGTTCGCTCAAGTCTTCTTCGGCGAGCCGCCATTTGATGTCCGGATTGCGCGCCAGAGTGCCGGTACCCGAGCAGGGCACATCGGCCAGCACACGGTCGAAGCCGCCGGCCAGCGGGAGCTGCAAAGCGTCCGCAGTGATCACTGTAACGTTGGCGGCGCGCACGCGCTTTCGTATCAGATCAGCGCGGGGTTCATGGATCTCCGCCGCGATGATTTCCGCTGTCGGATTTCGCCAGGCCATTGCGGCGGTCTTGCCTCCGGGAGCGGCGCAACAGTCGAGTATATGGGAGCCCGGACCCACCAACGCCGCAACCAATTGCGAGGCTTCGTCCTGGATGAACACGCGGCCCTCGGCGTAGGCACGCGTTCGCGCCAGGTCTCCGTTAACCAACGTACGCGAGCTACTGAGCAACGCACCGGGCTTCAGGGTAACGCCTTGCGATACTAGCTCCTGTTCCGTGTCTTCGTCTTCCAGACGCAGCGATGTCGCCGGTATTTGCTGATCGAACTCGCAGATCTGCCGGGTGCGTTCCTCGCCAAACTGGGCGACCCAGCGCGTAACCATCCATTCCGGATGTGCGTATTCACGCGCCAGGAAAGGACCGCGAGCTTCATTCGCCGACAGCTGAACAGCTTCAGTGTTAGTCGCAGCTATCTTCCGCAGCACCGCATTCGCAAATGGCGCGGCCGAGCGTTTTTGCGCGCGCTTTACTAGTTCCACGCTGTCGTTGATCGCGGCATGTGCAGGGACTCGGGTCAAAAACTGCAGCTGATATGCAGCCAGTCGGAGCGCGTTCAATACCTCGGCATCCAGCTTTTCCAGCGGCCGCGATGACGCCGCTGCGATCGCATCATCCAGCCGCGAGCGCCAGCGGAGAACTCCCATGACCAGTTCCATCGCCAGTCCGCGATCGGCCAGCGCAAGCTTTTCCACGCGCTCGGAGTGCAGCAGTTCGCTGGCGTAAGCGTTGTGCTGGTTAACGCGAAGCAGGATGTCGAACGCGACCGCGCGTGCGGGAGAGATGGACATGGGGCAATTAGCAATTAGCTCTTAGCTTTTAGCAAGCCGCGTTTTGCGGAAGAAATTCGTCGATTCCAGTTACTAGCAGCTATTCGTCACGGCTACGTTTAATACTCATTCTTGTTAACGATCGCCTCGTGTCAAATGCTTAACAACGGAACCAATGAGTGAACAGTAATAGGTAAAAGCTAAGTGTTAAGCGCCAAGCCCTTCATTGTCCCGCGGCCGATAGCCATTGATGAAATCGTGGGCGCTCATTCGCTTCTTGCCTTCCACTTGCAGTTCCCGGACCTCCAGAGCCGTGCCGTGCGCGAAACCCAGCAGCAAGCGATCGTTGTCGGTGGCGAAGTGACGCCGCCGGAACCGGCTGGCTGCAGGAACAGGTCTGGCCGCGTGGATGTGCAGCATCTTGCCGCGAAAGCTGGTAAACGCCCCCGGCCAGGGTTGAAATCCACGCAAGCGGTTCCAGGCATCCACCGCGCTGCGCGAGAAATCGATGAGCCCGTCCGCGCGCTTGAGAATGGGAGCGAGCGTCGCTTGAGCATCGTCCTGCGGACGCGGCGTTATCGCTTCCGTTCTTCAGGCCGGCAAGGGTGGCGATCATCAGCTCAGCGCCCGACTGGGCCAGCCGTGGGGCCAGCGTCAGAGCGGTGTCTTCCGGCAAGATCCGCTCTTCTGACTGCAGCAGGATGTCGCCGGTGTCGAGGCCGGCATCGATGCGCATGGTGGTCACGCCGGTGACCGTCTCCCCGGTCGCAATCGCCCACTGGATCGGCGCGGCTCCACGATACTTGGGCAGTAGCGACGCATGCAGATTAATGTTGCCGAGCCTTGGCAGATCAATCATCCACGGCGGGATGATGCGGCCGTAGCCGACTACGATGATCGCTTCTGGTGCAATGCTCTCCAATTGCGCGCGGAATTCCTGGTTGTTCTTGATCTTCTCCGGCTGGACGATGGGAAGCCCAAGCGCGAGCGCGGTTTGTTTCACCGGCGACTCCGCCAGCTGCATGCCGCGTCCGCTAGGGCGATCAGGTTGGGTCGCGACCAGCCTCACGCGGAAGCCGGTACACACCAGCTTTTCCAGCGTGGGCACCGCGAAGCGTGGCGTTCCGCAGAAGACCAGGTCCATCATAGTGAGCAGCTAGCGATTAGCAGTTAGCAATCAGCAATCAGTCGTCGTCCCTCGGCAGTAAAACCTATTTCGCCCCTTCCGGATATGTATACACTTAAATTGAAAACGCTCTAATTGCTAATTGCTCTCTTACCATTCGCCCTGCTTCACCAGTTTGCGAATCTTGCGCTTCATCATGTCACGCTTCAAAGCGCTGATGTGGCTGATATAGAGCTTACCGTTGAGATGATCGGTTTCGTGCACCAAGGCACGCGCCAACAGGTCTTCTCCGCTCACTTCGATGGTCTTTCCCTCCGCATTTTGAGCGCGCGCGGTAACCGAACGTGGCCGGGTCACCTTCTCGCGAAATTCGGGCAGGCTGAGGCAGCCTTCATTGGACGTGAGACGGCCTTCGGTGTGGACGATCTCGGGATTGACCAGCACAATCTTCGCATCAGGATCTTCCTTGAAGGTGACATCGATCACCGCAACGCGCCTGCTGATACCGATCTGCGGCGCCGCCAGACCGACGCCATGCGCCGCGTACATGCTCTCAAACATGTCCTCGACAAGTTTCTTCAACTCATCGTCGAACACGGTAACGGGGGCGGCCGGCTTCTCCAGGACCGGGTCCCCGAATTTCACGATTTCGTAGACCATTTAGAAGTTTCGCAACTGTTGGCAGTAGCCTTCGAAATTCCGTTGCAATTCAATCAGCGAATCGCCGCCGAACTTTTCCAGTGCGCAGCGGGCCAGGGTGAGCGCAACCATGGCTTCCCCTGCCACTCCGGCAGCAGGAACCACGCACACATCTGAGCGTTCATAGGCCGCCTTCACCGGCTGGCGAGTGGCGAAGTCCACCGAACCCAGGGGACGCCGCAAGGTCGAAATTGGTTTCAAGTATCCACGCACGCGAATCTCTTCGCCGTTCGAGACTCCGCCCTCCAAGCCCCCAGCGTGGTTCGATCGCCGCGTGAAGCCGGTAAACGAGCCCGTGGGCTCGCGCTCGTATCCTATTTCATCATGCACGGTCGAGCCCAAGGAAGCTGCGCCGCGAACCGCATCGCCAATCTCCACCGCCTTTACAGCCTGCACTGACATCAAAGCGGCGGCGAGCTGCGCGTCGAGGCGCTCGTCCCAGTTAGCATAAGTGCCAAGCCCAGGCGGCACGTTGTGGGCGACCACTTCAAAAATTCCGCCGACTGAATCTCCGGTGCGCAGCGCGACGTCTACTTGCTCTTTCATGCGCGCTTCGGTCTCGGGATCGGCACAACTGAGCAAAATTTCTTCCTTCGCTGCCACTGCGCGGATCGCTTCCCAATCGACAGGCGCTTCCAGCCGCGCATTGCCGACGGCGATCACGTGACTCAGCACCTCGATGCCAAGTTCGCGCAGCAAGAGTTTAGCGATAGCTCCGGCGGCGACACGCGCCGCCGACTCGCGCGCCGAGGCCCGTTCGAGTACATAGCGCGCTTCGGAAAAGTTGTACTTCACGGCTCCGGCGAGATCTGCATGACCGGGCCGAGGCGAAGCCACGCGCTTATGCTTGGCGGGATCGCCCTCTTCCACCGGCAGCGCGTCCGTCCAGTTCTGCCAGTCCTTGTTCGCCAGCAGCACGGCAATCGGCGAGCCGATTGTCTTTCCATGACGCACTCCGCTCAGTATGTGTGCCTGGTCGCGCTCGATACGCATGCGGCCGCCGCGGCCATAACCTTGCTGCCGCCTCCACAGTTCGCGGTTCACGAATTCGATGTCGACTGCAACTCCGGCCGGCATGCCTGAGAGCAGCGCCACCAGGGCTTCTCCATGCGACTCACCGGCGGTAGAAAAGCGCAACATGGGAATAAGAAGGGTGATTGTAGCTGATGAAGGTAGCAGTTAGCACTTAGCCGTTAGCATAAATGCGGGCGCTCCCGGCTTCTCGCCGAACTACGCTTCAATCGCCAACTCTTCCTCCACAAATTGTTTCTCCTCCATGTTGCCGCCGCCGAGCGCAAACGATCGAGTAAGTTGCGCTGTGCCCTTCTCAATGCTGGTTATAACGTAGGAGCAGCCCAGCCAGTACGCTTCGCCGAAATCTGTCGGCGACCACTGCGCGGGATGATCGGGATGAGAGTGGTAGAAGCCGACAATCTCGAGCCGGCGCGAGCGCGTGTCACGCAGAATACGCACTACCTCGACGGGCGCAATTTCGTAACGATCCTTGGGAGAGTCACTGATGTTTTGGCAGCGTACGGTCGAACTTACTGTCCGGGTGCCCCCCTCCACATTTCCCAGCAACACACCACAGCATTCGAACGGATACGTTTCTTCGCCATGGCGCCGAATCTCTTCATAATCGGGTTGGCGGAGTTTCAGCATGCTTCGCCGCCTTTCTATCATGCCGAGCATGCCTTGTGGAGCAATTGTGAATTTCTGTCATCTCTACAAGTTGCCGTTTGACCGTGCAGTGTGCGACAGTGTGAGTCTCCGGGTTACAGGCTCGATAGAAGTTTGTTTGCCGCCGAGGCAACGTCAGGGCGGTAATCGGATATCGCATTCGATGCGGAGACGACATTACGAGTCCGTCGAACGCGAGCAACTCGCGAAGGGCTGTTGCCGAAGATGACCAAGAAGATCAAGCGAAAATCGTACGAAGACGCGGTTGCGTGGTTTCGCGATCACGGATTCGACATCACGGAAGCTCCAGGCACGAGCAATCGGGTGTTTCTGAAGAAGTACAACTGCTCGGCTGCGATCGAGCGCACCGACGACGGTAGCGTTAAAGTATTCGCCTATCCCGGATACCTGATCAGTGGCGAAATCGCAAAACTCGTCGATCACGGGTATCAGAAGGTTTGGAAGACCACGAAAGCTGAACATCCGGCCACTGCTGACCAGCTCAAAGCATTGCACCAGTTCACCGAGGAGTTGAAGGAAGGGATTGGCGCAATCAGCCTCTATAACGAAGGGTTGGGTACGGTAAGTGAATCCTACATGTACGATCGCGTGCGCGGACGTGACCTGCCCGAAGCGGAACGTCCCCAGCGTCCGTGGCAGCGCGCGACCCGCAAGCATCCCGCATAGCATGGCGAACTCTTCCGCGATGTGCGCCGGCATTATTAGGTTGTAAGTTTCCCCGCGAATAAACCTTCTCCTACTCGCGCAAACCCGCTAGTGAAATATGCCATCCAATTAGAAGACAAGGAACCGAGCACGTCCACAGGGTTTCCAGGAGGGATGCAAAAGCTTATGAAGAGATTTGGGATGCTGTTGGTGTTGTTGGTGTTCTGCGCATTTACGGTGTGGGCGCAGAACGACAATAGTTCCAATAGCGACAATACCGGCACGCAGGCCACCACAAACGACAACATGAACAATAAGAGTGCGCAGGACCAGGCGCATCAAAACGCGGCAGACCGGGACAAGAACGCAGCAGACCAGGAAAAAGCGGCTGCCAAGAATGAAGGAAACAAGTCTGCAGAGGAACACGACAAGGTCTTGGCCCGGATGGACGATTCGTCCAAGATCCTGAATGAATTGCTGGGTGCGCCCGACAAGGGCATTCCCGACAAGGTCTTCGAGAACGCGAAGTGCGTCGCCGTGGTGCCTTCCATGGTTAAGGGTGGCTTCGTCTTCGGCGCCGAGCATGGTCGCGGCGTGGCAACTTGCCGCACCGCTAATCACGATTGGAGTGCGCCGGCTTTCTTCGTCATCACCGGCGGCAGTTGGGGTTTGCAAATCGGCGTCCAAGCTGCGGATCTCGTTATGCTGATCATGAACCAACGCGGTATGAACGACTTGCTGAGTTCGGAGTTTAAGCTGGGCGGTTCTGGAAGCGTAGCGGCTGGTCCGGTTGGCCGCGAAGCCAGCGCCTCGACCGATTGGAAGATGGGAGCGGAGGTGTTGACTTATTCTCGTACCCGCGGCCTGTTTGCCGGACTGACCCTGAATGGTGCGGTGATCAAGCAAGACGACGACGCCACGCGCGCGCTCTATGGACGCGAGGTCGGCTTCCGTCAGTGCTTGCTGGGACAGGTGAAACCGCCAACTGCTGCTGACTCCTTCCTGGCGGTTGTCCGCCGCAGCAAAGCTGAGGCGACGGCTGAGGCGCACTAACCAACTTTTGAGTCGCGACGCGGCGGTGGGCTTCGGCTCACCGCTTTTTCGTGTCTGAGGCGCATAGCGATGCATTGAGTTTCTATGTGTGAGGGAATGCATCTTTAGGCCGACCGGAGGGACCCGCTTGTCAGCAGGGGCCTTGACAGTTTAAAGCTTTCTTGGGGCGGGAGTCACAACTGGCTGCTGCACTGAGCGGAAGATTAGTTTGCGGAGGCGAGGCCGGACCGGGATTGCGTTCGCTTCCACTGCGTTGAGGAAGACAAAGAATCCCAGCGCCATCAGAAACACTGCCAGAAATCTCTTCAACAGCCGTTTTCCAGTCACGCGAACTTAGATGCAGCATCTTTTTCTCGGTGGCCCACGGAGAAAAGAATTCCGCGCCGAGCTATGCCCGAAATGTTATGAAACTACCCCACCCAAGCAAGAGCGGCTTGGGTAGGGTACTCCGTAGACGAAAAGTCCGGGGTAGCGAGGGGCTAACTGTGAAGTTCCAACAGGTTGTTCCCTAGTTAATAGTCCATTCGACCAAAACCGGAGAAGCTGATTGTGATGAGCAATTACTTCATTCCGGAGAGACCGAATGGACATCCACAAGAATGCCCGACTTACCCTGCATAGTCGAGAGCAACTGGCCCAAACCGTACTCTTGCGGGGTAGGACTTTGAACTCGGCTGCAGCCGAGTTCAAAGTCAGCCCCAAGACCGCCCGCAAATGGGTCCGCCGTTACCAAGCTCAAGGCCGCGCTGGCCTGGGCGATCGCAGTTCGCGCCCGCATCGCCTCCGCCGACCCACTTCGCTGGCCTTGTCCACCCAAGTCGAGCAACTACGACGCCAGCGCTTCACCGGAGTTCATATCGCCCAGCAAACCGGACTCAGCCGGGCCACCGTGAGCCGCATCCTTCGCCGTCGTGGTCTGGCTCGCCTCCGCGATCTCGAACCAGCGGCGCCCACTATCCGTTATGAGCACCCTCACCCGGGCGATCTGCTGCACCTGGATATCAAGATGCTGGGCCGCTTCCGCGCCGTCGCCTTCCGCCCCGATGGCCGTCGTCGCGGCTGCAGTCCAGGTGCCGGATGGGCCCAGGTGCACGTCGCTATCGACGATCATTCGCGCATCGCCTTCGCCCACATTCTCCCCGACCAGAGCGCCGCCTCCGCCATTGCTTTCTTGCGCGCCGCTCTCGCTTACTACGCTCAGCTCGGCATCTGCGTGCGCCGTTTGCTTACCGACAACGGCCATTGCTATCGCTCCCGGGCTTTTGCCGCCGCCTGCCAGCAGCTGCAGCTGCGACACTACTTCACCCGTCCCTATACTCCCCGCACCAACGGTAAGGCAGAACGATTTATCCAGACCGCTTTACGCGAGTGGGCTTACGCCCAGGCTTATCCCCACTCCGATGTGCGCGATGCCCAACTGCCGCGCTGGCTGCATTACTACAACTGGCACCGCCCCCATGCTAGCCTGAACCACGCTCCTCCCATCAGCCGCTCCGGTTTACAGGGGAACAACCTATTGAGACACCACAGCTAACCCCACCACCGATGCCAGAGCGCGCTGTCAGTCCCGACTACAAAAATGTCCAAGCGGTTGGCCGCCCAAGCAGCCGCGTCTGGTGGTGATTCAAGGATACCCCCCAGCGACTCCCAGCCGCCCCAGGAGGAGCCATCCCACCAACGGTGCCAGAGCGCACTGTCCGTTCCCACGGCGAATATGTCGAGCCGATTCACCGACCAGGAGACAGCTTTGGGCGGTGACTCGAGGATCCCGCCAAGGGACTCCCAGCCACCCCAAGATGAGCCATCCCACCAACGGTGCCAGAGCGCACTGTCCGTTCCAACGCCAAATATGTCGAGCCGTCCCTCGTCCCAAGATACGACCTCGGGCGGTGACTGCAAGGTTCCGCCCAGCGACTCCCAGCCACCCCAAGATGAGCCGTCCCACCAGCGGTGCCATAGAGCATGATCGGTGCCGAGACCGAAAACGTCCAGGCGGTTGGGTCCCCAGGCGACCGCCTTCGGAGGGGACGTGAGAGTTCCGCCCAGCGACTCCCAGCCACCCCAAGATGAGCCGTCCCACCAGCGGTGCCACAGGGCATAATCGGTGCCTAGACCAAAGACGTCCAGGCGGTTGGGTGCCCACGATACGGCGCTGACTGGGGATGTAAGAGTTCCGCCCAGCGATTCCCAGCCACCCCAAGATGAGCCGTCCCACCAGCGGTGCCACAGGGCGTGATCAGTTCCGAGGGCGAATACATCAAGGCGGTTCGTGTCCCAGGAAACAACTTCGGGTAGTGATTCCAGAATACCGCCCAGCGATTCCCAGCCACCCCAAGATGAGCCGTCCCACCAGCGGTGCCACAGGGCGCTGTCGGTTCCCACAACGAAAATATCCAGTCGATTCGGAGCCCAAGCAACCACGCGGGGCGGGGACTCCAAAATGCCTCCAAGCGACTCCCACCCGCCCCAGCTAGCCGGATCCAACAATGGAAAAACATTGTCTGTCCCGGACAGGTTGACTGGCGTCCCGGCAGGGAAGTGCCGCTGCACCAACGCGGCAAAGGGCCCAAATGCGTCCGATGATCCAGTCAGTTTCTGATACGTCTGCTGCAGAGTCGTCCCGCCCGCCTCGACCATCCGGACCAGCGAGAAGTGGAGCTGATAACGCAGGTAGTTGAGGAAAAGGGTCGCGCACCCTATCGAGACATAGTCTTGATCAGTTCCCTCCGTCTGCGTCACCCAGTCTGGGCGATTGCTGCTGTTCAGCCAGGTTGCCGCCGAGGCAAAGCCATCAAGGCTGGACGGATAGCGCTGGGTGGCGAGCACGCGAGAGAGACCCTCGCCAGCGCTAGCGCCACAGTTCCAGCCGGCGCCCTGATTAGCCATCATCACTTCGTCGACTTCGGCCACATTGAGCATGTTCTCCAGTGCTCCGTCGGTGCCGCCAAAGGCGGCGCAGTGGATCTCAGTAGCCGCACAATTCGCGTGGTAGGCGCCGAATGAGCCAGGATCAATGTAGACGCTGAAGCGACCGGCGGCCACGCCCCCAAACCAACCTCGGAGTTCAAAAAGGTCCCATTCACAATTGGCCAGCACTGCGTCTGCGAGATTCTGGCCGTTGGTTCCCAAACCGTTGTCGTAGTAAACATCGAAGTTGGCGGTGCTGCCGCGCTGTGTGTAGGGGCCAAGTGAAGCGAGCGCAGCCGCTGCCACTGATTCCCCGGGTTTGACGAGGACGTGGTGTCGCGCCGCTGGTTTCTCTGCCCCCATGACTCCTTTGCCTGGCATCTTGGCGGATGGCGCCTCGATGACTGTGCCCTGCATTCCTTGGCCGGGCATCTTGCTCGTGGCTGACGGTAGCCCCATCACTGCGCCCTGCATTCCTTGGCCAGGCATCTTGCCTCCAACTGACGCCGCCCCCATCGCCGCGCCGGGCATTTCTCCCTTGGACTGTTTTCGCTCCGTCGCGGGCTGGGTCTGTTCCGCTAACGCCTTCTTGGTTCCGTATCCCTGTGCCATAGACACCTCCATTACATAACCGGCAGATTTCGCTGCCCCTTTTTCAGGAGCAGGTCACCAGATGTTAATGATGCCGAGCGCTCGTGGAGACAAACCATGCAAGTAGTTATCTAACACAAAAATGAAAACAGGAAGGAACCGTAACGCCCCAAGCTCACACTGACGCCACAGTAGCGGTGAATACCTCTAATAGCAACTACTTTTCATTGGCGGAAACGGCTATTTGTTGGATGCTTTGGCTGAAAGGAGATGGTTTCACAACCAATTTTGTCCGTCGTGCCAAAGATGGAGGAACGGAAAAGCACTTCTTGTAGTCTCGGCCAAAGTGGCTGGCGTCGCAATAACCCACCATGACCATGATTTCTTTAACTCTATAAAAAGACTGCTCAAGCAAGTTCTTGGCTCGCTGCATTCTCAATAGCCTAATGCAGCTATGGGGGTGTTTCTCCAACTTCTTGGGTAAAAAGATGACGAAACCGCGAAGGTGAAAGGTTGACTGCCATCGCAATGTTGTCGATGCTGATGTCCTTGGCTAGATCGGCACTCACCAATACTTTAAGAGCGGCACAAATTCGTTTATCTCTAACATTCTCAAACGTCAGTGGACGTGAGTTCTGCACCGCAACATCGGAATGAGTAACGGGCCTTTGGGAGGGAGATTCGCCCATGTCTGTATCCTCACCACTTGGCTGTCACTGAGTCGCGTCTAGCGCGCAGTTATGAAAATTCAGGCTCATGCCAGCAGCGTCAGCCCTAAGGTGAAACGCGGCTGCACGTTGGCGCACGACCACACTAAAATTGATGGTCAACGCGGCCACCGCTTGTATGGACAGGTTTGCCTCGGCGAAGCGGTGCTTAGCAAATGGAAAAATGTTAGCTAGATTTTCTGCGGGCCGACGACTACGGGTCAAGACCACTGAAGTGTGTTAACGCAACCGTAAACGAACTGCTGTTCCACATCGCTAAATTCACTACAGACTGGTCTTGGCCGCCTTAGCGCTCTCCCTATACCGCAGCTTCATCACCAGCAAAGGCGCGCTGAGAAAGAAGGTCACGGCGTTCGGCAAGATGATGGGTAGCGAGTGAATCATGAAGCCATAGCTCACCCACAGCAGCAGCCCTACGTTGAGACTGATCAGCATGAGCAACGAGAGATCGCGGACGGACTTGGTGCGGAAGGAGTGCAAGGCTTGGGGAAGATACGCCAGCGTGCACAGCGTGCCCGCGGCAAAGCCGGTTAGCGATGCGAGGAACATGCACCAGCGTACCATCGCGAGAGTATGTGGAGTCGGGTTGGGAACTGCTCCGCCTTAGCCAAAGAAGGCTAGAACGGGACATCCAGGCACGAGTCGGTCTGCGTCATGCTAGTTTAGACTTCGCAAGCGAAACGGCTAAAGATCAGACTAACCGTAAAACTGCTTGAGCCCACGGAGATTCCTTGGACGGCACTACCGTGTACGTCTTGATCGTCGTGTTTGTTGCCACGATCATCCGATCGGCCTTCGGATTTGGCGAGGCCCTCGTGGCGGTTCCTTTGCTCGCCTTGCGAGTTCCGGTTCACGTGGCCGCGCCGCTGGCCGTTCTGGTATCGATTACCGTCGCGGGAGTTATCGTCGCGCAGGACTGGCGGCAGATCCATCTGAGGGCGACGGGCTGGCTGGTGCTCCCCACGCTTCTGGGTATTCCGCTAGGCCTGCTTCTGCTCACCAGCGGCAACCATCGCTTGGTCAAGGCGGTTCTGTCCCTGGTCATCCTGGCGTTTTCGGCGTATGGACTGATTGGCCGAAAACCTCCTGAGCTTCACGGCGACAGCCGCCTGTGGCTTCTGATTTTTGGATTCTGTGCAGGTGTCCTCGGAGGCGCTTACGGGATGAACGGTCCGCCGCTGGCAATTTATGGGGCGATGCGCCGCTGGTCTGCCCAGCAATTCCGAGCAACCCTGCAAGGATATTTTCTTCCGGCCAGCATAATTGGCATGGCAGGTTATTGGCTCGCCGGCCTATGGGTCCCGGCCGTAACCCACTATTACCTGATGGCGCTGCCAGTCACCCTCGCGGCGATACTACTCGGAAGAGTGATTAATCGTCGTCTCCACGGTTATGTATTTCTCAAGTACGTTCACGTCGGCCTCATCCTGATTGGAGCAATCTTATTGTTTCAGGCGATTCACAGCTAGCATCCACCAAAGATACTGCACCTTAGGTCAGCTCACCCTATCTTGAGCACGATCTTGCCGTAATTGGCGCGCTGCAACATGAGGCGGTGGGCCTCGCCGGCTTGCTCCATGGGCAGCACGTGCCCGATCTCGGGATGCAGTTTGCCCTGTTCAATCCAAGGCTGCATGGCTCGCAAAGTGCGAGCGATCAGTTCATGGTCCTTGGCCAGGATGCTAAGCCATAGTCCATGAGCGCTGAGACTTTTGGCCATCATGGTGCCGGTATCGAACCGGTGCCGCTGTCCGGTTGCGGTGCCATAAATGATCACTCGCCCAAACGGCCGGCAGCAGCGCAGGCTTTTGGCGGTGTGTTCGCCGCCCAGCATTTCGAAGACGGCATCCACCCCCTCGCCGTTGGTGAGCTCTTTTATCTGCTCCTCGTAATCCACCTCGCGGTAATTGATGCCGAAGTCCAAACCGAGCTTCTTCACCCGCTCCAGTTTTTCTTCGGACGACGACGTTCCATAAGTTTCAATACTCAGCAATTGTCCAATCTGAATGGCCGCCGTGCCGACCCCTCCAGCGGCGGCATGGATCAGCACACGACGCCGCTGCTGATCGTGCCGCAGAATCGGTTCCAACGCGTCGGACGTAAGTCCCGCCTTCCAGTAGGCCAGATAAGCGGTCAGGAAGTTCACTGGGAAGGCCGCCGATTGCTCCGAAGTCCAGCCCTTGGGCTGAGGCCAAAGGAGCTTGGGTTTCATGGCGATCTTCTCGGCGGCTGCGCCATACTGCATGTAGCCCATCACGCGCTCGCCGGTGGTCTCGACTACTCCCGCGAACTCGCGTCCCGAAATAAACGGCGGAGGTGGGGTACCGCTGTAAGTCCCGTGGGTTGACATGGTGTCGGCAAAATTGATGCCCACAGCCTCCACGCGCACGATTACTTCGCCCGCTTTGGGTTGCGGATCGGGCATTTCGTGGACCTCGAGAACCTCAGGTCCGCCAGAACGAGTGACGACGACGGCTTTCATAATTCTGATTCTACGACGCATGCGGGAATGACGCCGCAGTCTGCCGACGGTGGATGTTCCCGCCATGCCGCGATTAAGATTCGATTCGAGAGGGCTCTGATGACGATGAACGCTGGACCAAACTTCGTGGGCGTTGAGTTGTACTTCGAACACCTGGAGGCGGCAAAACAGTTTTATACGCAGCTACTGGGACTGGAAGTATCGGAAGAGCAGAGTGGACACTTTGTGAAGTTCGACAGCGCTTCAGGATTCATCTGCCTGGAGCGAAAAGGCTCCGAGTCCTATCCGTCCAAAGACAAAGCCGTGCTGTTCTTCGAGATCGGCGATTTGCCCAGCAGTGTAGAGGCGATCGGGCGCGAGCGCTTTGTGCAGATCGAGGCCACATGGGCAGTGTTGCATGATCCGGACGGGCACAATGTTTTGCTGTTACAAAGCGAGAAATCTTAATCTGCAGCCAACGGTGCGGGTATCGACATGAACTCCAGCGCGCGCCCGATGTACTGCTTCATCTCGCGGCGATGCACCACGGCATCGAGCATTCCGTGTTCCAGCAGGAATTCGCTGCGCTGGAAGCCTTCGGGCAACTTCTGGCGGATGGTCTGCTCAATGACGCGGGGTCCGGCAAACCCAATCAGGGCGCCGGGTTCGGCGATGTTCAGATCGCCCAGCATGGCAAAGGACGCGGTCACGCCGCCGGTGGTCGGGTCGGTCATCACGGAAATGTAAGGCACCTTGGCGTCGTCCATTCGAGCCAGAGCGGCCGAGATTTTGGCTAACTGCATCAGGCTCACGACGCCCTCCATCATGCGTGCGCCCCCAGAAGCCGAAACCACGATCAGCGGCACCTTCTCCGAAGTAGCTTTCTCGACAGCACGCGTAATCATCTCCCCCACGACCGCGCCCATGGAGCCGCCAATAAAGGCGTACTCCATCGCACTGACGATGACCGGCTTGCCATTGAGCGTGCCACGCGCATTAATGACCGCGTCGTTGAGGCCGGTATCGCGTTGCGAGCGTTTCAGGCGTTCCGCGTAGGGCTTCAGGTCGGTGAACTTCAGCGGATCGGTGGAGACGATGTTGCCATCTTCGGTCTCGTATTTCCCGTCGTCGAGCAGGTAAGCGAGCCGGGTACGCGCATCGATGCGGAAGTGCCGGTCGCATTTCGGGCAGACATGAAAATTCTGATCGAGATCTTTCTTCCAGATGATCTGTCGGCACTGGTCGCACTTGACCCAGAGGCCTTCGGTCTTCACCCGCTTCTCGCCCGAGGTGTCGAGCTCGCCGTGTTCCCGTTTAAACCATGCCATAGATTTGTATTCTATGATTTCGCTGAGTTGCTGTTGGGCAGCGCGGCCCGAATCTGTTCGACCGTGATCTGCGAGTCGGCCACTTCCACGATCAGCTCATCGTAGCGTTCGTCCCGCAACTCGATGACGACCGTATTCTCGGGATCGTGCACATCCCAGAAGATGCGCTTGCCATGTTGATAAAACGTCCCAGCGGTTAGCACCCCGGGAATGCTGGTTCCCGGGAGTCTAATGCCGTGCCACCACCCGTGAGCAATCGACGGATCGGCCCGAATCCCTGCAATGTGTCGCAACGGAATTTCCAGAGAACTTTTTAGCGCCCAGAGCTTGTCGGCCCCGTGGACGCGCAATTCGAGATTGCCGCCCGAAATTGATACATCAACCATTCAGGTAAGCATTAAGTGTAGCCGACGGGCTGAGAGATTGTCGCGCGAAGTGGTTCGAGGATTCCAAGCGGGTTGAACAGCGAAACGTGCTCCGATGACCGAGGGCCATTACGATCTCGCCTCAATCCGGCTTGGGCCCAGTGCCGATCGTCTCGCGCGAGCTGCGGCCTTCCGGCGTGTCGTGGTTTCCGGCGGGGTGTTCATTGCGACGGCGCGCAGGCGCCTGGTTGCGCTCGTAGATAATACGCAGGCCTTCGAGCGTGAGCAGGTCATCGATCTCGCGAATATATTTGGATCCTCCGCCCATCAGCCGCGCCAGACCGCCGGTGGCGACGATGGTGACATTCTCGTCAAGCTCAGCCATGAGCCGCTCCAGAATTCCGTCGATCAGTCCGAGATAGCCGTAGTAAAGACCAGACTGAAGACTGTTGACGGTGTTGGTCGCCAGCACCCGCGGGGGCTTGCGGACGTCCACACGAGGCAAACGTGCGGTGTGCTGAAAAAGCGCGTCCGCCGAGATGCCGATTCCTGGCGTAATGACACCGCCCAGGTACTCACCCTTCCGTGAGACCACGTCGAACGTGGTGGCGGTGCCGAAGTCCACCACGATGCACGGACCGCCGTACTTCTCGAACGCGGCCACTCCGTTAACGATGCGATCGGCGCCCACTTCCGCGGGATTGTCGTAGTGCACCGGCATGCCGGTCTTGATGCCGGGTTCGATAAACAGCGGCCGCAAGTGGAAGTAGCGTTCGCACATCTCGCGCAAGGTCGAGTCAAGCGGCGGCACCACCGACGAAATCACAATACCCTTCACCGAGCTGACCTCGAGTCCGTGCATCGCAAACAAGTTGCGGAAGAGCACGCCGTACTCGTCCACCATCTGCGTCTTGATGGTGGAAACCCGCCAATGCGCCAGCAGGTGACCAGCGCCCGCTTTGGCCGCCTTGGTCTCGAAAACGCCCAGCACGGTATTGGTATTACCTACGTCGATGACAAGCAGCATGATTTATTTCCCGCTGAGCGCGCGAACGTCTCCGGAAAGCACGGTGCGCAGACCAGACTGAGTGCGCACCTGGAGAAATCCGCGATCATCAAGCCCTTCGGTGACTCCCTCATAGCCGCCCGGCGCTTCAACCTGCACATGGCGTCCGCGGGCATACGAAGAACGCTCTTCGAATTCCCGCAAAATGGCCGAGCGCGCCGCCGCTCCGCCTTGTGCGAGCTTGCGGTACTCGCTGTCGAGGGATTTTAGCAGAGCGGCGGTCAGCTCGACGCGCGACCAGGTGCGCCCGCTCTCCATGCGCAACGAAGTCGCAATGGGTTCGAGCTCGCCGGTGAACGACGCGTGGTTTACGTTGATCCCAATGCCAACCACTACGTAGTGCACTCGTGTTGGCTCAGAATTCATCTCGGTCAGGATGCCGCAAAACTTTCGGTCACCGAACAAAGCGTCGTTGGGCCAACGCAGATCGGGATGCAAGCCGGTGGTTTGTTCCACGGCTTTCGCTACCGCAATGCCGGCGATCAGCGAGAGAATCAAAGCATCAGCCGGCGACAAAACGGGCCGCAGCACGACCGAGCAGTAAATGCCCACCGACTGCGCCGAGTCCCAGGTGTGGCCCGCGCGTCCACGTCCGACAGTCTGCTCCTCGGCCAGAAAGATGGCGCCCTCCGGCTCACCATCGCTGCCTGCTTTCATCGCCGTCACATTGGTTGAGCCGATGCTGAAGTAATGATGAATGTGTAAAGCGAAGATGGTCCCGTTCAACAAGGGCCGCAAGATGTCAGGCAGTAGAAGATCGGGAACAGTTTCCATTCGATAGCCTGTCGCCAGATGACCAGTGATTTGAAGACCCAACTCGCGCAGGTGCTGCACCGCTCGCCACACCTCGGAGCGGGTGGTACCCAACTCCTCGGCAATGCGCGTGCCGCTGATGACCACCGTCGCGTTGTCGCTCAACAAACGCACAATGCGACCCAGCCGCGCGTCGGTAGAACCGTCGGGCGGAACGTCAATGCGAGTTGGCGCGGTTCGGGAGATGGAACGATTATGCGTGAACCGGGAGAGATTTGGATAGCTGCATGATGAGGACCACTCGGGTATAGGGGTTCCTTCGACTCGCCCGCCGAGCGGGCTCGCTAAGGATGACAGGGTTATAGGCCGACAGCTGACGGCTGAAAGCTCTTTACGCTGGAGCGATCCTCATACTTAGATCAACTGCCTGAACGGAATGAGTCAGGGCCCCCACCGAGATGAAATTCACGCCGGTTTCAGCGTAGGCGCGCACGTTCTCCAGGGTGATTCCGCCGGAGGCCTCGAGCGGCACATGACGATCCAGTTGGCGGACGCGCTCCACCGCATCGCGCACCTGCTCCGGAGGCATGTTGTCGAGCAAGACCGCTTCGGCGCCATGCTCCAGGACAGCCTCGAGTTCGTGCAGCGACCGCACCTCTATTTCGACGGTCTGAGCACCGCGGCGATTATGTAGCGCACGTTGCAACGCCGGCACTGGCCCGCCAGCGAGCGCGATGTGGTTGTTCTTGATGAGCACACCGTCGCTGAGGTCGAGGCGATGATTGATGCCTCCGCCGCAACTCACGGCGTACTTGTCCAGGACACGCAGCCCCGGCGCGGTCTTGCGGGTATCCAGGATCACGGTGCCGGTGCCCGCAACCGCGTCCACGTAGCGGCGCGTCAGCGTGGCAATGCCGCTCATGCGCTGCATGACGTTCAGGATCACGCGTTCGCACGACAGCACCACGCGCGCATTGTGGACGATGACCGCGATCGACTGCCCCTTGCGCAAGCGCACCCCGTCGAAGATTTCGGTATGGCTGATGACCTCGGGGTGCGAGGTAACGGTGCCGTCCAGCACGGCGAAGGCGTCGAGGATGCGGTGAATGCAACCCAGTCCGGAGAGCACGCAGTCTTGCTTGGCAACGATGGTGGCAGAGGCGCGCTGATTGGGATCGATGCATGCATAGGTAGTGGCGTCGCGTGTGGCGCGATCTTCCTGCAACGCGTTTTCCAGGATTGCGGTGATCCTGCGGCTTGTCCAATCCACGATTCGATCTCCCCCCAGGCTATTTCGCTGAGTGCCCTAAAGGTTGCGGGAAAATTTGGAAGCTATCTTGGGCTAAAGAGGATGTGTGAACTCGTTCTGAGTCGGCACGGTGCAACAATAGCGCAAAGTCCAGCCCCGCAGCGGCGGAATTGATTTTAGCCCAGGGCGTGAGCCCTGGGTAAAGTGAGAAACATCGATGAGTCCCTTCAAGAACAAAAGGCGCAGTCGAACGGCGCAATGACGACCGAATACACCGAAGACTGGCAAGAGGTACGGATCCTGGGCAACTACGCGTGGCAGTGGGGCAAAATGAGCGAGACGCGGAGGCTCGCCTCCGGCAAGATGGAGACCATGCGCGTAATGCCATCCGCATTCTGCGCGGCGAACCGGATGGAAGCTGGAAGGTCGCGCGGGCCGCGGTGACACCAGCGGGAGAGTGAGGCCTACACGTAGCACTCTCGCTCTCGATCAGATCGCGGAGCAGGGACGGACCTATGTTGTCGTAGGGGCGATCCAGTCCAACTCCAGGCCGGCAACCGATCAAAGCTCAGGATCTCCCGTTACCAGAGGGCAGTGATCTTACCACGTGTAAGTCGATTTGGAGAGTCAGGTCAAGAGGAGGTTTAGGCCGGTCGCCTCGGCGAAGGCGCGGAAATCGCGGTCGCGCGTGATGAGCGGAATGTTTCGGTCGATGCAGCTTTGCGCGATCAGCGCATCTCCGAGCCGGGCCTTGCGGCGCTTTGCCAGTGCTTTCGCACGCAGCACCCCGGCACGTTCCCAGTAGCCGGCTTCGATTTCCACCATTGGCATCTGACAAAGTCTAACGGCAGTATCCGAAGGAAGCTTCGGGTCGGTGAGCAGCTCGATCAGCACTACCGGAACCATCAGCACCTGGCCATCCATCAGCGCCTGGTCGAGCAGATGCACGTCGTTGCCCGAGCCGCCCCCGAGGTACGCGATCCACGTGCTCGTGTCGGCGGCGATCATCGGTCAGCTTTCAACTGCGCCAATGTCCGGCTGAAACGGACTTTTCCCCGCATCTGCCGGAGGGCAGCGTAGGTTTCAGATGCGGCAACCAGTTGCAGCCCGGTACGGATGGTTTGAGTGACGCCGGCGCCGGTGGCTTTTTGAGCTTTTTCCAGCAACTCGGCGGGAAGTTCAACGGTTACCTTGCGGGCGGTTGCCATGAGACCCAGTTTACCATATTCAATACCAGTATGGAGTATGGTACGCCTTGGGGCCTGCCACGGATTGAGCTGAACTGGGAATCAAATTTCTCCTTTGCCGACGTCAGCGTCCAATGGAGGGCGCGGACCTGGGACACCACTCCGAGGTTTGTCAACCGCCGCAGTCTTCATTCGGTCAAGGGATCGATCACCTCGACGAAGGGAAACCGATGAAAGTCGGTGTCCCGGGTGCAAATCCGCCGAATGCCGTGTTCGCGCATGAGGATTGCGGTGTGGGAGTCATGCAGGAGGTTGCCGGCCAGATGGGGGAGGTTCGGCAAAGACTTGTCCGGCCACCTCGGCGTGCCGTGAGGTGGGGATAAGGACACTCATTCCGGGCGAGTTGAGCAGGGTCGAAACGAATTCCCACGATTGCTTCACGCTGCATGGCCGTCTCATCACCCGCGGATGAGTGGTCACTCGCAGAAACTCATAGAGGACCGGCCAACTGGTATACCACTGGCCTGCGCCGCTGGCGCTCAAGCCAGGAGCGCGCCGCGGTATGGAATGGAGAATCAGCGTCGGCAGCATAGACCAGGACATTGGTATCGACGATGACCAAATGCCTACCTGCCTTCCATCGCCTGGTACAACGCGTCCCGATCGGCAATATCAGCCAGGGCGCCTCCGCTATGGAAGACCGGCAAGGGCGGTAAATCGGCGGTCTTTTTCTGCGCCCGGAACAGATTGCGTAATGCCGTCTCCACCAGTTCCGACATGGTCCGCCCTTGCCGGGCGGCCTCGCGCTTGAGCTGGGCCATGACGGTATCATCCACATTGAGGGTGGTCTTCATATGGCAAACCATATCACTGATATGGAGATGGCCAAACGTCCGGCGGAAGGTCAGCCCGAACCTGCTTCCTGATGGCGATTGGACCTTGGAGGAGACCGTAACAGCTTCCATAAACGTATTTACGAGATGTAAGCGGCTTTGGGCAGAAATCGCGGAGGGTGCCCCAGGTCTCGTGGTTTTCGAGATCTGGGATGGGCGACAACCTGCGGTCATCGTCTTGGATTAGCCGGTTTCTGTGCTGATGAAAAAAGTGGACAGAGTCACCTTTAGAGAACTCTCGGGTCTCGAACACCGCGAGACCCGGGGCACCCGGCGATCGCCGTGCATGGGGCACCTTGCAACGAGCGACTACGGGCCTGCCATGTTCTGCTGGGCTCTGATGAAGACGTAATTACTGACGTGAACTGAACCCTGGAACGGCCGATTAATATCAGCGACGGCGACCAACGCCATTGCGATGAGCAGGGAAAAGGCAAACACCTGAAGTGTATGCAGCAACTTGTTGCTGGAACCGAACAGGCAGGATGAAGCTACGGTTACCCCACCTCCGACGATGAGCACACACCAGAGCACCATAGGGAGCCGCGACGTGCTCTGCAGTATCCGGGTGCGGCGATGTTCCGTGAGGTCGCTCAGTTCAGAGATCGCATGATCTTCGGCTGTGATCTCTGTCGGCGATGCCGCCTTGACGGACATCAAGGTCTTCCACATGTCCGCATTGATCTCGGAAGTTCCGCTGGGCACCTGGTGGGCAGCCATCTGCGGCCAGTCTTGCTTGATTACCGCATCGGCATAACGGCGGGTCAGTTTCTGGAGTTGCGCGCGTTGCCCACCAGGCAAGCCTTCCGCCAAGCGATAGACATTCACCAAGGCGTTGCCCTCGAGATCTACGTTCGCCTCCGCAACTCCGAAATTCGTCCATACGGCATAGAGCATGAACCCCAGAATGACCGCATAGGTTGTCCCCAGGACGCTAAGCTGCCAGCCAATCTGATCATTGTGTTCACGACGCTTTTCCTGCGGCCAGATCCAGTCCAGCCCCGCCCTAAAGAGCAGCGCGCCGATCACCGCGAAGACGGCGATCAGGATACTTTGCGTAGTGCTTAGCATAAGGATGATGTTCTCCAAAAGACTTCAAGCTTACAAGACTTTCGGCGGATTGTTTCCGTTAAATTGGGGGTACGGCTTCGGAAATCTTCCCGCCGATCTTGCTAAACACAAGGCTGGAACGGGGCGCGAGTTCGGAGAGATGGGCGCCCAGCGGTATGATGCAGGGGAAAGGAGCAGCCATGAAATTTGCGTGCAGCGGGAAAGGGCTTGCGTATGTCCTCATGACAAGTCTTCTGCTCACGGGAGCGGGGTGGGGTTCGCCGCCCAGCGACAAGGCAACGGGACAAGATCAACGGGATCTGCAAGCCATCAACGCGCTCTCACGGAAAGATATCGCGGCCTGCATGAAAAACGATGTGGACACGCTGTGCTCGCTGTGGACGGACGATGGTGTGCTGCTCATGCCGGGCGCACCGCCGCTGGTCGGCAAGAAAGCCATTTGCAGCATGCTGGAGCAACGGAAGGCGCAGTCGAAGGATTCCATGACGACCGATTACACCGAAGACTGGGAAGAGGTCCGCATCGTTGGCAGTTATGCGTGGCAGTGGGGCAAGATGAGCCAGACACAGAGGCTTGCCTCTGGCAAGATGGAGACTATGCGGGTCAACGCAATCCGCATCCTGCGCCGCGAGCCAGATGGAAGCTGGAAAGTGGCGCGGGCCGCGGTGACACCGGCGGGACAGTGAGTGTCACAATGTAGGACTCTTGCGCTCGATCAGCCCCTTCACCCGCTCCACAAACGCCTCCGCTTTCACGGACCCTTCCGCCTTCTCCTGCCCGCGAACGCGCACATTGACTTCACCAGCCTTCGCTTCCTTGTCACCGACGACGAGCTGGAATGGCACCTTCTGCAGGGCGTGCTCGCGAATTTTGGCATTCATCTTCTCGTTGCGCACGTCCACGTGGACGCGAACGCCGGCGGCCTTCAGCTTCTCGCCGACTTCATACGCGTAGCCGTGGTGCTTCTCGCCGATGGGAATCACGACCACCTGCGTGGGCGAGAGCCACACGGGGAACGCCCCGGCGTAATGCTCGATCAGCACGCCGAAGAAGCGCTCGATTGAGCCGTAGAGCGCGCGATGCACCATCAGCGGCTGATGCCGCTTGCCGTCTTCGCCGACGTACTCCAGGTCGAAGCGCTGCGGCAGATTCCAGTCGAACTGTATAGTGCAGAGCTGCCACAGGCGGCCGATCGCATCGACTAACTTGATATCGATCTTGGGGCCGTAAAACGCGGCTTCGCCGGGAATCAGCTTGTAGGGAATGCCGCGGCGCTCCAGCACGTTCTTCAGCGAAGCTTCGGATGACTGCCACTGCTCATCGCTACCGATGAAGGTCTTGCGATCGTTGGGGTCCCAAGTCGAAAGCTCTACCTGATACTGGTCGAAGCCGTAGACCTTCAGCACCGCCAGCGCGAAGTCCATACAACCGCTGACCTCGTCTTCAATCTGCTCGGGCGTGCAGAAGATGTGCGCGTCGTCCTGGGTGAAGCCGCGCACGCGCAGCAGGCCGTGCATCACGCCCGAGCGCTCGTAGCGATAAACGGTGCCCATCTCGCCCAGGCGCACCGGCAGATCGCGATACGACTTCAGGCTGTCGCGATAGATCAGAATGTGGAACGGACAATTCATCGGCTTCATGCGATAGTCGGCGTCGTCCAGTTCCATCGGGGTGAACATGTTCTGCGCGTAGTAGCCTTCGTGGCCGCTGGTCTTCCACAGGTCGACGCGCGCAACGTGCGGCGTGTGCACCAGCGAGTAGCCGCGCTTCAGGTACTCTTCGCGCATCCAGTCTTCCATCTCCTTGCGGATGATGCCGCCCTTGGGATGCCAGAAGATCAGCCCCGGCCCGGCCAGTTCCTGGATGGAGAACAGGTCGAGCTGCTTGCCCAGCACGCGATGGTCGCGCTTCTTCGCCTCCTCGATCTTGTGCAGATATTCGTCGAGGTCCTTCCTGGAGAAGAATGACGTGCCGTAGATGCGCTGCAGTTGCGGATTCTTCTCGTCGCCCAGCCAGTACGCGCCCGCGATGTTGAGCAGCTTGAACGCCTTGATGCGCCCGGTGGACGGGATGTGCGGCCCGCGGCAAAAGTCGGTGAACTTGCCGGTCTTGTAGATGGAAATCTTCTCGTCGGGCGCGGTGAACTGCTCGATGAAGTGACACTTCATGAAGTCGCCTTCCGACTTGAATCGCTCCAAGCCTTCGTGCGCGCGGCAGAAACTCGCGCGCATAAGGCAGGTCCTGCTTCACCAGCTCCTGCATCTTCTTTTCGATGGCCTCCAGGTCCTCGGGGGTGAATGGCTTCTCGCGATAGAAATCGTAGAAGAAGCCGCTCTCGGTCGCCGGGCCGTGACCCAGCTTGGTCTCGGGAAACAGTTCCAGTACGGCGGCGGCCATCAGATGCGCGGAGGAGTGGCGATAAACTTCCAGCGCTTCGGGATCGCGATCGGTAAGCAGGCGCAGTTCGACGTCCTGCTCCAGCGGGCGCGTCAGGTCGATCAGTTGCGCGTTGTTCTTCGCTGGCTCGACTGCCGGAGATGCGGCGGCTTCGCCAGCCGGCGTTGTGCCCGTTGCCACCGCTGCCGTTAGGTGAGAGCGGCTTGATCTGGGCGGCCAGCGCGGCGTCCGCCAGACGCGGACTGATGCCCTTGGCAATCTCGAGTGCGGAGGTGCCGCGCGGCACATCTTTGACGCTGCCGTCGGGTAGCTGTACATGAATATTTTCGGCCATGATGATGACACCTGTATGCAGCATTCAGGCTGCGGCTAGCAAACTTTTGAGTTTATCGGAGCGCGGAGGGCTGGGCAATCGCGCGAGACTTATACGGATGTTCGTTGGCGGTGCGCGCGCACTTCCAGCAGCAGCGCGCCCACGAAGGCGGCTGAGCCGATGACGATGGCCGCGGGAATGGCTACATGCTTGTAGGCGTTGCTCATATCAACCTGTGTACGTCTTATGATGCCATAAATCACGGTGCCGACGATACCGCAAAACAGCCCGGCGCCCATGCCGGCGGCGGTGAACAGCAGCGTGGTAAACAGCACGCGCACCGTCGAGGTGAAGACGATGGAAAGTTTGCTACGCCGCTTACTGGGTGCCATGGCGGTGCTGTACATCACTTTCTAGGGTACACCAGCGCCATGGTTCGGCGGCCAGACCCGTCTGTTGCCATTGGGTTACAATCAAATCTCCATGTCTTCAACCTCCCAAGCCGTTACCCGAACTCCTGCCGAAGTCGTACGCATGGCGCCGGTATCGCAGGCCGCCAACGGCATCTGCTATTCGGTCCTGGGAGAGATTACGACGGCGGTCGCCGACCTGGAGCGCATGGTCAACGCCGTTCCCCGCACCATCGCCGCGGCGCTCAACCGCAAGGCCTACTATTTCGTGCCGCTCACCCTGAACATGGGTGACGATACGATGATCGCCGACCGCTACGACGTGCAGCTTTCCGACAGCGCGGTTTGCCATCGCAACCAGACTCTGGGCGATTCGCAGTGCGTTTTCATCTCGACCCGCCTTATGGAAGACAGCTTCGCCATCGCCTTCGAGTTCTTCATCAATGTGGGGCACAACTTCGTGGAGCGTGTCGGCGTCTCGCAGGAGTTCGCCGACCTGGTGTGGAAGCAGGTGGATGAGAAAGCTCGCGGCGAGACCTCGCTCGACGCCTATGAGTTGCGCAAAGTCGCGACCACCGCCGGACCCGAGGCCGAAAAAGCCAAGCACGAGTACCTACTGGCAGCGTTCGCCGATTCGATAGCGGTGTACACCCTTTCGCTGTTCCTCGATGTGGACTACCAGGACTTGCGCGAACGCGACTATCCTCTGCTGGCCCCCAATGCGCTGGCCGAGCGCTTGCGCAAGATCAACGAACTCTTCCCCGCCAATCCCGGATTCGAGTTTGCCGTGTATCACCGGAGAAGGCAGTAGTAAAGAAGCCAACGAGCAATCAGCAATTAGCTCTTAGCCATCGCGACGTCATAATTTTTCGATTATCATCCTGAGCGAGCACAGCAAGCGAAGGGCACCTATTCCTATTCCCGCTAACACCTTCTTGTTCTTTGACTCACCATCATCGATGTCCTCCGCATCCTATACAATCGAGCTTCGCCTATGAACCGAATGATCGTTGCCAACCTGATACACCGCCCGTTTCGCACTATCATCAGCGTGGTTGCGGTGGCGGTTGAGGTCACACTTATTCTCCTTATCGTTGGCATCATGCTTGGCATGCTGAACGACAGCAAGAACCGCCAGGCCGGCATTGGCGCCGACATCATGGTGCAGCCGCCGGGTTCGTCGTTGCTGATGGGGGTTAGCGGCGCGCCGGTCTCGGTGAAAGTTGCCGACAAACTGCGCCAGCTGCCGCACGTAGTCGCCGTGACTCCGGTCGTGACCCAAATCACGACTGCGGGCACTGTGGAGGTACTCGACGGCATCGATCTGCCATCCTTCGACGCGGTGAGCGGAGGCTTTCGTTATCTTTCGGGCGGCCCATTCCAGGGGCCGTACGACATGATCATTGACGATCTCGAGGCAGGGTCGAAACACCGCAAGGTGGGCGACACCGTGGAGGCGCTCAATCATCAATTCCGCATCTGCGGTATCGTCGAGCACGGCAAAGGTGCGCGCAAGTACGTTCCTATGGCGACCCTGCAAGACCTGATTGGCGCGGTAGGCAAAGCTTCCATCTTCTACGTTAAGCTCGACAATCCCAACCATGCCGACGAAGTTGTGCGCATGATCAAGAGCATTCCGGGCATGCAGGAATACGGGGTGCACTCGCTGAAGGAGTACCTCACCCTGATGACTTCGGCCAGTATTCCCGGCCTTAACACCATCATCGATGTCGTCATTGGCATTGCCATGATCATCGGCTTCATCGTCATTTTCCAGGCGATGTACGCTGCGGTAATGGAGCGCACGCGCGAGATTGGTATCCTGAAGTCGCTGGGCGCCGGCAAGCTGTACATCGTGAACGTGGTGCTGCGGGAAACGCTGCTGATTGCAATTGGCGGGATCATTCTCGGTATCGTCATCAGCTATTGCGCACGCGTCGGCTTGCGGGCAAAATTCCAGACGCTCCCTGTAATGATCACCTACGCCTGGCTGGTGAAGGCCGCAATCATTGCCCTTGTCGGCTCGCTGCTGGGCGCATTTTATCCCGCGATGAAGGCCGCGCAAAAAGATCCGATTGACGCGCTAGCGTACGAATAGATCAGTCCGTCGCCTTTCATGCGTTTTGGCGGCGTGCTAAGCAAGGCTGCGTAGTCCCCGCCAAGGCCAAAACCCGCAGTGTTTTAAGTTCAATCCCCTTTGCGTCATTGCAACCCGCGCATAGTCTCGAACAGCTAAGACCAACCTGTTTTCAGTCCTCAGGAGGATAAGTTTTGAAGTATGTACTTCAGATCGTAGTGTTCGTATGAGCGTTGACAACATTCCGATGGCAACGGTCACTGACGGCATGATCCGGCCCATGTCGGGCTGGCAGACCTGCACTAGTTGCGCCGGTAGTGGACCGACCCACATTCCATGACGCAACACAGGAGTAGTCTTTCCCTGACGGGGAACTCTACCCAGTACTGGCTCGGCGGTAGCTCAACGTACCATAATGCAATCTGGTGGAAAGAGCTAACGCCGCTTCCTGGGGTGACGGCATCCGAAATTAAATACGGCCGTTTAACTCGATGGCGATTACAACCAGCAAAACTACTCAATCTGGGCCGACAAAATGAAAGTTACAGCCTGGTAGATGGTCTCTTCGCAGGTGACAACGGCGCTCTGCCGGGAGCGCCGTTTGTGTCAGAGACGGGACCGAAGAATTCAGTTCTAGCCCACGATCCGATCATTCACGAGTGGGAAAATCATTTACTACACCGATGGATACGCGTTAAGCGCGGAGTGGCCTACTTAATAACAAGACGAAATGGATGATCGGATCATCAACCAGGGGTCGTACTACCGCGCCTTTCTCTTACGCTCCGCCCACCGTTGCTTCATCATCTCCGAAATGCGTTTGCGCGAGGCAGCGCTCATGTGGCGGCGTTTGCGTTTGACCCCGGTAGTGGCGTGGCCACTACCAACCGGCCTTCCCCGCCGGCGCGCCAGACTACCGAGTCCCTCCAGTGCACCAATAGCTTTGTCGAGACGTTCGCGTTCTCTCTTAAGGTCAGCCAAAATATTCTGAATATCCATGCTTCTCCTTTCAAGCTGTCACATCCGAGATAGTGTAGCAGTAAGTTCGGAATCATGCTGTAGATCAACATTACAGGTTTGCAATTTAGCACAAGCGCAATCGCGAGGTGGTAGTCTGCAATGGCACGTTAGTCAGACACTCGCCTTTGCTAATGTGGTGCGTGTAAGCTCGCGGACGATCGGCGCGAGGAATGCAAATCGGCAGCAGCAGGTCGACTACTAGTTCTGCCTTCTATGTGCCAGGCTCCTAGGTAAGCGTAGGGAGGTCATTATGCCGCCGGAAAAGAACTTCCACATGACGCCGGAGCAGTTTCGCCAGCATGGACGGGCGGTGGTGGATTGGATCGCCGACTACTATGAGCATATCGAGACGCTGCCAGTGCTTTCCCAGGTAGAGCCGGGCCAAATCCGGCAAGCACTTCCCGCTGCAGCTCCCACCTCGGGCGAAAGCTTTGCCGCAATGCTAGAGGACATGAATAAGGTAATTCTGCCGGGAGTTACTCACTGGCAGTCGCCTAATTTCTTTGCCTATTTTCCTGCTAATGCTTCCGGCCCGTCGATTCTAGGTGACTTGCTTTCATCCGCGCTCGGCGTGCAAGGAATGCTATGGGCGACTAGTCCGGCCTGTACGGAATTAGAGACGCACGTTCTCGATTGGCTCGTAACCATGCTGGGATTACCACAGAAGTTCCTATCGACCAGCCAGGGCGGCGGTGTGATCCAAGATACAGCCTCAAGTGCATCGTTATGTGCGATGCTGGCCGCTCGCGAACGGGCTACGAACTATCTCAGTAACCGCCGCGGCTGCGACGGCAAACTCGTGGCTTATACCTCTAACCAAGCTCACTCCTCCATCGAGAAGGCCGCCATGGTTGCTGGAATCGGCATGGACAACCTTCGCTTGCTCGAGGTCGACGAGCGCTTTGCCATGCGGGCCGAAGTCTTGGCCCGCCAAATTCAGCAGGACCGGCAAGCTGGCCTGGTACCCTTCTTCGTTTCTGCCACCGTCGGGACCACGTCCTCAAATGCGCTCGATCCTTTGCCGGACATCGGCACAATATGCCGCGAGAATGGCCTGTGGTTTCACGTGGATGCCGCTATGTCAGGCACCGCCGCACTGTGTCCGGAGTTCCGTTATATCCAGGATGGAATCGAGCTGGCGGACAGCTATACCTTTAATCCCCACAAGTGGATGTTCACCAACTTCGATTGCAACTGTTTCTACGTGGCTGACCGCAAGTCGCTCATTGACACGCTTAGCATCCTGCCCGAATACCTTCGCAATCAGGCAACCGAATCGGGCGCGGTCTTTGACTATCGCGATTGGCACATTCCTCTGGGCCGCCGTTTTCGCTCGCTCAAGCTATGGTTCGTGATTCGGCACTACGGAGTGGAGGGACTGCAATATCATGTGCGCCGGCATATCGAGCTGGCCCGGCAATTTGCGGAATGGGCGAAGCAGGACGAGCGCTTCGAGGTGGTCGCGCCGGTGCCGCTGAACCTGGTGTGCTTCCGTCATCGCGGCGGTGATGCCAGCAACCAGCTCCTGATGGACCGTTTGAACCACAGTGGCGATTTATACCTCACCCATACCCGGCTGAAGGATCGCTTTACTTTGCGTTTTTGTGTCGGCCAGACGCATACGTCCTTGCGTCACGTCGAGAATGCCTGGAAGCGTATTCAAGAAGAAGCCGGAAAACTCTGATGAGGACAATTGCCGGAGAGCTGCTGGAACCGCTTCAATAGTTCGGCTTAGAACGTGGTGGTTGCGACGCGAAGAAGTCTTGCCGGAACCGTTGCGCGTAGCTGCCAATCAGCTCTTGTACACGGGCCGGATCGGACGATTTCACGATCAGGCCCACATGGTGCTTCTTGTCATTCAGGCGCCAGACAATTTCCGCATCGTTGTAAGCCGAAGTGTCGGGATGCTCCTGCCGCGCCAGCGAAATCAGCAGGCCGGCGTTGTCGTTCCTCGCGACCGGCGGGCGGTAAGGCGCCTTGCCGCCGGCGATCTCAATCTTGGCCCACTCCGCCCAGAGGTTGATTCCAGTTGCCGCCTCTACCAGGTCGGCGATGTGGGCGCCGCCGACGCGAGCGGAGGTCTCCAGGAAGTACAACCTGCCATCACGCCCGGCAATGAATTCGCTGTGCGAGACTCCACGTACCAACCCAAAGGCCCGTAATACCTTTTCGTTGAGCGCCAGCAGAGGGCGTTCCTCGTCCGAGCCGCGAGGCATGGTGCGCGTGGTGAAGATGTCTCCCTCGTGCGAGACGTCCATCGGCGGACGGCCATACCGGCTAGCGAGAGCGAACTGCAAGTCGCGTTCATACATAATGGTGTCCACGTGGTAGATGTCGCCGGGCACGTACTGCTCCAGCAGGTAATAGGATTGCTGGTCGCCCAACAGTTCCAATGCCGGCCAGAACTCTTCGGCGCTGACGACCTTCTTGATACCCATGGAACCCGCGAGGGATCGCGGCTTCAGTACCCACGGCGGTGGCACGCGATTCATGAAGTCGCGCAGCTTGGCGTGATTCAGGACGTGAATGAATTCCGGCACTGCCAGCCCTTCGTCGCGCGCCTTGGCTCGCATGGCCAGCTTGTCGCGGAAGTATCGGGCCGTGGTGTCGCCCATGCCGGCGACGCGCAGATGCTCGCGCAGCGTTGCTGCCGTTTCCACGTCGAAGTCATCCAGCGGAACGATGCGATCGATGTTTTCCGACCGCGCCATGTAGCTGACGCCCAACAATACGTCCTCGATCTTCCACTTCTTCTCGATGTCCGGAATGTAGAAGAATTCGTCGATGCTCTCGCGCGGCCACTCTTCGTCGCGCAGGCTGTGCGATGTAAGCAGCAGCACGCGGCAGCCTTGCCGTCTGCACTCGCGAACGAAATCGAGACCTTTGAAGTAGCTGGCCAGGCACAGGATGGTCAGCGGCTGTTTGGCTGGGTCGGTGGGGGACGAGGATGACATCAGGTCTCCGTAACCAGGTAAGTCGGCTCGAACGAATGTAACCCATCGCGTCTAACTAGACAATCGCGGATGACGGCGTCCTCAGGCTGGGCGCAGGGTCTCTCCGCGCGCCAGGCGGCGGCAAATGTCCTGCACGTCACGATCGATGTGCTGCCAGAATCGCTGCAATCCCGTGCATAGGTAATTAAGTCCCGCTTCGCCATCGGGGCTGCGAATCACGCGATTCTTGGGACATTCACCATTGCAGGCGAAGAGGAATTTGCACTCGCGGCACTGACGTGGAAGGGAGTTGAACTTGTCGAATCCGAACTGACGTTGCTGCTCGGAGAATACCAACCGCGAACTGGAAGTTTCCAGGATGTTGCCCAGCCTGTACTCCGGGATAGACGTAGTGATCGCACGAGTACAGATTGCCATCGTGCTCCAGCGCCACGCCTTTGCCGCAGAACTCGTGGTAGATGCACAATTGCGACTCTTTTCCCATCCACTGCGCGACCGCGGTTTCGAAGTGGTTGACGAATACCTTGCCGATGTCGCGCCGGTACCAATCGTCCCAAACCTTGCGGAGAAAATAGCCCCAGTCATCGGGATCGACGGACCAGTCGGTGACCACGGAATCGGGACTGCCTGGATGCGCGGCGGGAGAATTCTGCACCGGCAAAGTGGCTTCGTCCCATTTTTGCGGTGCGACCTGGTGGAACACTTTCGGTTCTACGCACGGGATGAATTGCATTTGCCGCGGGCGGATTTCGTTCTTCAGGAAGCGGTACACATCGAGCGGCCGCTTGGCATTTACCCGATTGATGACGCAGAGCACGTTGAATGGCACGGCGTGCCGATGCAGCATCTGCGCCGCGGCCAACACCTTATCGAAAGTGGGCGCTCCATCCTTTGCTACGCGGTAACGGTCGTGCAGTTCCTTGGGCCCGTCGAGACTCAGGCCTACGAGAAAACCATGTTTCTTGAGGAACAATCCCCACTCGTCATTGAGCAGCGTCCCATTCGTCTGAAGATCGTTCTCGATTCGTTGACCCGGCTTCTTGTACTTCTGCTCCAGTTCAACCACTTTCTGGAAAAACTCAAGTCCCAGCAGGGTCGGCTCTCCTCCCTGCCACGAAAAGACGACCTCGTCGCGGTCCTGTCCCTCGATGTATTGCTTGATGTGAGTTTCGAGAATCTTGTCGGTAATGCGAAATTTGCTGGGACTGCCTAGCAGGTCTTCCTTGTGCAGGTAATAGCAATAAGTGCAATCCAAATTGCAGATTGCGCCGATCGGCTTAATCATCGCGTGATAAGCACGGGTGCTTCCGGATTGCGCCGGAAACGGCGACAGATCGGCAATCCGAACCAGGTTACTCGCCAAGAAAGACCCTTTCCAATGCTCGGCGCTGACGGCATAGCAGGCAAGCCAGCGACCGTCAGCTGGCCCTAGCCACCAGTCATGGTCGCAGGCGGGCTCACAGGCACTCTGTAACCAAAGTCACAATCGTGTGTGATGTCAATCGCTTGGGAAGGGGACAAGTATTAGGCCGCGCCGAAAGCCTCTATGCCGGCAGCTCCTCCGACGGCGGAAAGTGATGCTGCTCGCGGCCCACGCTGCCGTCATACTTCTTGGTCACCTTAAACAGCTCATACCGCCCATCGGCGGCAAAAACCTTGCACTGTTCGCGCAGCGCCTGCATCTCCTGCGCGGTCATCGGCTGAAATCCCCGAGCCACCGCCAGGTTCTGCTCCAGCACCTCCATCGATTCCACGCCACTGATGGTCGCCGCCACCGGCAAGCTCATGGCATAGCGCAACGCTTGCTCCGGCGTCGCCGCGCCGTGGACAACGATCTCGCCGCTGCCGCCCATGCTCTTCATTCCCAGCACGCCCATGCCGCGCTGCCTGGCCACCGGCAGCACCTTCTGCTCAAAGCTGCGGAAGGTCGCGTCCAGACAATTCAGCGGCATCTGCACGGTGTCGAATGGAAAATCGTGGGCCAGCATTTTCAGATGAATGCTGGGATCTTTGTGGCCGGTGAAGCCGATGGCCCGCAGCTTGCCCTGCTTCTTCGCCTCGAGCAACGCTTCGGCCGCGCCGCCGGGACGAAAGATCAGATCAGGATCGTTCTCGTAGATGACTTCGTGAATCTGCCACAAGTCGAGGTAATCGGTTTGCAGCCGCCGCAGTGACTGCTCCAATTGCTGCATGGCGACGTCCTTGCCGCGGCCGTGCGTGCAGACTTTGGTCATGACAATTACCTGCTGACGCTTGCCTTTCAGCGCAGTGCCCACGACTTCTTCGCTGTGACCGTTGTGGTAGTCCCAGGCATTGTCGAAGAAGTTGACTCCCGCGTCCATGGCGCGGGCAACAATGTTGTTCACTTCCTGCTGGTCTTTCGCCGAGCCCAGATGGTATCCGCCGAGCGCTATGGCGGAAACCTGGATGCCGGTACTGCCCAGCGGGCGGTGCGGCACCAACCCGGCGGCGTTCGCTTGCTGCTTGCTCTTCTCTTGCATGTTTGCCTGCCCTAAACTCATGCGGTCGGCGATGGTCGTCGCCCCCACTATGGCGGCGCCTTTCAAGAACGTGCGCCGCGTCGAATCGTGTTTCTGCATTCCTGCGTGGCCCTCAACCTGCTTTGGGGAACGGATGCCCCGTGTTCTTCGCCGCCTGCAACATTTCCTTCACTTCAGCCGACTGCATGTCGAGTGGAAAATGGTGCGCCAGCCGCGCCTCCGGGTTGTCGAACTTCAGCGACAGCTTGTACAACTCGAAGCGCCCGTCTGCGGCCTGGTCCTTCACGCGATCGCGCAGCGCCTGCATTTCTTGCTGCGACATCGGCTGAAAGCCTTGCGCAATCGCCAGGTTCTGCTGCAGTCTGTCCATGCTCTCCATGCCCGTAATCGTGGTCGTGACTGGGAGACTCATGGCATAGCGCAGCGCTTCCTGCGCCGTGACCACTCCGTGCGTGACCGGCTCGCCGTGCCCGCTGATCGGTTTCATCCCTAGAGCGGCGATGCCGCGCTTGTTCAACTCCGGCAATACCAGGGTTTCGAAACTGTGAAACTGTGAGTCGAAAACGTTCAGCGGCATCTGTACCGAGTCGAACGGGAAACCTGTGTTCAGCATCTTCAGGTGGATCTGCGGATCCTTGTGGCCGGTGAATCCGACGAACCTCACCTTACCCTGTTCTTTGGCCTTGCGAAGCGCTTCCGCTGCGCCGTTGGGGCGGATGAACAGCTCAGGATCGTTGTCGAAGGCGACGCCATGCACCTGCCACAGATCGAGACGGTCTGTCTGTAGGCGGTTGAGCGATTGCTCCAGCATCTGCATGGCGAGGTCGGCATCGCGGCCGTGAGTGCAGACCTTGGTCATCAGGAAAACTTTGTCGCGACGCCCCTTCAGTCCTTTGCCCATCCAGATCTCCGACTTGCCCAGGTGATACTCCCAGCAGTTATCGAAGAAGGTAATGCTGCCATCGACGGCGGCCTGCACCAGTCGCACTGCGGTTGCCTCGTCAGGCGCGTCGCCGAGGTGGTGTCCGCCCATGCCCAGGGCCGAGATTTTGGCGTCCTTGTTACCGAATTGACGAAGAGGAATAGCGGAACTTGCGGAGGCTTGCGTCATAGATCAACAATCCTGGACCAGACTTCAAATGGATGGCGAATTGCAAAAAGAGGATGTCGAACAGGATTATTTGTTTCGCTCAGTCAAGAAGGTATTGTAGCGAAAACCCCGCCAGGCCTTAAATGCCCCGCTACCCGTCTTGAGGCTCGCTCCGTCAAACCAGAGCCGGGTGATCCAGATCACAGACGGTTGGTTGGCCATCCCGCAACAATGAGATTGGCATGATATCGCGAAGCGCAATGCGGAGAATTTTGTCGTTGGTGCTGTCGCTGGCCATCGTTCTATGGGCCAACATCGGCTTGGCGATGGCGCTTGCTTCCGGCCATGGTGCGCAGTGCCACGCCCCGATGGTGCAGATGCACCAGCCCGCAATCCACTCCATGCCTTGCTGCCCGTCGCACCCGGCGCTTGCTCTGACGCAGTGGGGCGACCACCCCGGTTGTTGCGACATGAGCGATCAGCCTGCAAGGCCGTTGGCCTTCCTGGTCGTCTCCGGCCGCTCCCTCTCCGCTCGGTTGAGCGCCAGCGCTCCAGCAGGCGCAATCTTGCCGCCGGTACAGTCACGTTCGGCGTTGCTCTCGATTGAGCAAACTCCTCAGTTCGTCCGACCAGTCTTCGAACTGAAGACCGACCTTCGGATTTAGACACCTCTCCAAATCTCCAGCTTCGAGGCTCATTTGCGCAAGCACTGCTTTGTGCACATAGCGTCGAAGCCTACCAGGGCATTTAGCCCTGTGTTATGGACGATGTTTAACCGAAAATTCTGAGGAAATTATGAAATCGAAGATGCTGGTAATTCTGAGTACGCTGGTCATGGCTCTGGGTCTGATAGCCCAGAACGCGACCCAAACTCCTACCGCCCCATCCGGCGACAATCCCAAAGCTTGCGCCTGCTGCAACCACGACCAAGCCGGTGGCAAGATGTCGTGCTGCGGCAAAGACGGCAAGTGCGGCCAGATGTCCAAGGACGGCAAAGATGCCACGATGTCTCATGACGACATGATGTCGAAGGACGGCAAGTCGGGGAATGAAATGCCCCATGATGGCGAAGACCGACAACGACGGCAAGATGTCGTGCTGCGGTAAAGATGGTGGCTGCTGCAAGGATGGCAAGTGCGAGATGTCGAAAGACAGCAAAGGCTGCTGCGGCGGAAAGATGTGTGAACGTCCGGCAGCAGGCGTTGTAAGCAAGTCTTCGCCAGTGGAGACGCGGAGAGGATCGAATCTACAGAGTGAGATTCTCTCCGCGCTCTCCGCGGCGATTACAAGATCCCAGGTCTCCCCTAAGCGCTGATATATTCGTTGGTTCGTTCACGATACGGGAGCACCCCATGAAACCTCGCCTCGTCGTCTTCTTATTATTTCTCGCGGTCACCATCGCTTTGGCCCAAACCAAGCCGCAGCCCTCTCCGGTCACGATCACCTACCTGCGCTGCGGGACCCTCTACGACGGCAAGAGCGACGCTCCGCAGGAGAACGTCACGCTCCGCATCGTTGGCGAAAAGATCGATCAACTCAGTGAACATACGCAGCCCGAGAATGGTGCACGCGTCATCGACCTTTCCCATGAGGTCTGCTTGCCCGGACTGATTGACACCCATACCCACGTGCTGCTGCAGGGTGACATCACCGCCGAAGATTACGACATGCAATTGCTGAAGTACTCGACTCCGTACCGCACCATTCTCGGCACGGTCGCGGCGCAACGGGCGCTCGGTTACGGCTTCACCACCATTCGCGATCTCGAAACCGAAGGCGCGGGTTACGCCGACGTGGACATCAAGAAGGCCATCGACGCTGGAGTCATTCCCGGCCCCCGCATGCAGGTGGCGGGACGCGCGATGGACGTGACCGGTTCTTACCCTCTCCTCGGGTATTCGTGGGAACTGCAGATGCCCAAGGGGGTGCAGGAGGTGGACGGCGCAGAAGGCGGACGCAAGGCGGTACGCGAGCAAATCTCCAACGGCGTGGACTGGATCAAGGTGTACTCCGACCGCAGCTATCGGGTGCGGCCAGACGGCGTGCTCGATGATATTCCCACCTTCACGCCTGATGAGCTACGGGCAATCGTTGACGAAGCGCATCGCGAACGACACAAGGTCGCCTCTCATGCAACGGCGCTGAACGGCGTTCACAACTCGGTTGAGGCGGGCGTCGATTCCGTCGAGCACGGCTTCTACATCGCCGATGCTGACTTGAAGACTATGGCCGTTAAAGGCACGTACTACGTGCCCACGTTGTTCGTTGGTGAGTATGTCGCCGAAGGCCGCGCGGCCACGGGAGCACACGTCTGGATCGACATGGTCAACATTCATGCGGCAACGTTCAAGCGCGCGCTGAATGCCGGTGTGAAAATCGCCTTCGGCACCGATGCCGGTGGATTTCCCTGGACCGTCGATCCGGCCAAGGAATTTGCTCTGATGGTGAAGTACGGCATGACTCCGGCGCAAGCGTTGCGCGCCGCCAACATGAGCGCCGCCGAACTGCTGGGCATGCAGGACAAGATCGGCTCACTCGAACCCGGCAAATTCGCCGACATTGTAGCCGTACCGAGCGATCCTATGTCTGACATTACTCAGCTCGAGCATGTTGATTTTGTGATGAAGGGTGGACAGGTGTATAAGGCGGTGGCGAGTTCGCAATAACCTCAGAATCGCGGAACCGGCCTAGTCGGTGGGGACGATTCTCGACTGGTTGCCCACGATCTTCCCAGGTTCCATGCCAAAGCGGAGATCATTCCCTAGCAGCCGACATTTCGATACTAATCCGGCCAAACTTCCCCGAAGTCCGCTTCCGTGTTGCGGACCACTCGCCCCGGTCAGTGGGTGGTATCGCGATGTAAGGTAAACTATCCCTTTGAGACCCTGCCGACTCCAGCGCCTTCATTGACTGGCCTTTTTCGCAGCCGTAGGATTCTGCTCAAGTGATCGGCCAGACCATCTCGCATTACCGCATCGTCGAAAAGCTGGGCAGCGGAGGGATGGGTGTGGTTTACAAGGCCCAAGACACCCGGCTCGACCGCTTTGTAGCTCTCAAGTTTCTGCCCCCAGACTTGGCCAAAGATCCCCAAGCCTTGGAGCGATTTCGCCGTGAAGCCAAGGCTGCTTCTGCATTAAATCATCCCAATATCTGCACGATTTACGACATTGGTGAAGAGGATGGCCAATCGTTCATCGTCATGGAATTGCTCGAGGGGAGGTTGCTTCACAACTGTATTGCGGGGCATCCTATGGAGACGGCCCTGACCCTTTCACTCGCCATTCAGGTAGCCGATGCCCTGGAGGCAGTACATGCCGTAGGGATCGTTCATCGCGATATCAAGCCCTCGAATCTCTTCGTGACGGAGCGCGGGCACGTCAAGATACTGGACTTCGGCTTGGCAAAAATGACGACAGCCGTCGACCTGGGCAATCCTGACAGGGTTCTCGAAGGCGGCACCACAACAGCTCAACACATCACCGCTATGGGCGCCACCCCGGGCACCATCGCGTTCATGTCTCCGGAGCAGGTGCAAGGCGAGGAACTAGACCTGCGTACGGACTTGTTCTCCTTTGGAATCGTGATTTACGAAATGGCCACGGGGCGTTTGCCGTTTGAACGTAAGACCGTCGGCGCGACCTCTGCCGCCATACTGCATGAATCGCCAGAACCTGCTATCCACTGGAATTCCCAATTGCCGGCGAGACTCGACGAGATCATTTCCAAGGCGTTACAAAAAGACCGACAGTTGCGCTATCAGCACGCCGCCGAGATCCGCAGTGATCTGCAACAGTTGAGGGCGGCCACCCAACCGGCAGCGACAATATCAGCAGACCCCGAAAGCATCGCCACTTCGCCCCCGGAAACAGCCGTATCCCGAAAGAATCGATGGAAGCTCGCACTTCCAATTGGCCTCATCCTTGCTTTGCTGGTAGCGATCCTCTTTGGCCTGTCGCACCGACGTACGTCTCCAGCATCCAAGCTCAACGAGAAGGACACGATTGTGCTCGCCGATTTCACAAACTCCACCGGCGACCCCGTTTTCGATAATGCGTTGAAGCAAGGGCTTGCCGTTTCTCTGCTCCAGTCCCCCTTCCTGAATATTCTTTCTGACAGCAAGGCCGCCGCGACCCTAGCCATGATGACTCGTCCGCCGCATACTCAACTCACGAATGACGTGGCGCGCGAAGTCTGCCAACGCGCGCAAGCCAAGGCCTACATCGGAGGGTCCATTTCCGCGCTCGGTAAAGAGTATGTCCTGGGGCTGCGAGCTGCGTCCTGCGAAACCGGCGATGTGCTCGCCGAGGAACAGGCAACGACTGATCGCAAAGAGGAGGTGCTCAGCGCATTGGGGAAGGCGGCCGCGAAGTTGCGCGAAAAACTTGGCGAGTCGCTGGCTTCAGTCGCAAAATACAACCAACCTCTGTCAGAGGCGACAACCTCATCTCTGGAGGCCCTGCAGCAGTACAGCGAGGCGGGAAGAGCAGAGCGGGAGCAAGGGGACGCCGCGGCGATTCCCTACGTGAAACGAGCGATCGAACTGGACCCAAACTTCGCGCTGGCCTATGCTTCGCTCGGCAGTAATTACAGCAATCTGAACCAGGCGAGCCTGGCCAGGGAGAATTTTCAGAAGGCCTACGAATTACGGGACCGCGTGACCCAGCGGGAGCGCTTCCTCATTGAGGCTTCCTACTTTGGTTATGTGACCGGCGAAATCAACAAGGCTATTCAGACTTATAGCGAATGGGCACATACTTATTCGGCGGATTACGTAGCCCATGGCAACCTGGGAGACAGCTATAACTTCCTTGGACAATACGAGAAGGCAGCCGAAGAAACCAGCGTAAGCCTCCGCCTTGAACCCGACGACGCGATTGCCTACGGAAATCTTGCCGACGATTACCTTGCTCTCGATCGAATCAAAGAAGCTAAAGCCGCCCTGGACGAGGCCAGCAGGCGCAACTTGGATACGCCGGACCTTCACCTGTATCGATATCACTTAGCGTTTCTGGAAAGCGATTGGTCCGCCATGCAGGAGCAGTCCTTGTGGGCGACGGGAAAACCCGAGGAAGATGGCCAACTATCCGATGAGTCTGACACGGAAGCCTACTATGGGCGCCTGCAAAACGCGCGTGAGCTTACGCGACGGGCGGTGGAATTGGCTAAGCAAAACGGAAGCACCGACACAGCGGCACTTTGGCAGGTCAACGAAGCCTTGCGGGAAGCCGAGTTCGGGAACACCGCCCTCGCTCGCAAGGCGGCTGCCGATGCGATGTCTTTGAGCCCGAGGTCCAACATCGAGCTGTTAGCGGCGCTAGCCCTTGCGCGCAGCGGCGACACAGTGCAGTCCTCGGCTCTTGCCGACAAAGTCGCCGCGGAATTCGACCGCGACACGATGATTCAAACTTACTGGCTGCCAACCATCCGCGCCGCCATTGCGATCGATCGCGGCGACCCGCAAAAGGCAGTCGAACTACTGAGTATGGCTTCCGAATACGAACTTGGGGAGCCCGTACAATGGCCGTCTCACGGAACCCTGTACCCGGTGTATGTCCGCGGCGAAGCGTATCTACGCGCGGGCGACGGGGAGCAGGCTGCTGCGGAATTCGAGAAGATGATCGACCATCGCGGCATCGTGGCGAACCTTCCGCTCGGCGCACTCGCCCATCTGCAATTAGGTCGCGCCTATAAGCTGGCTGGTAATGTCGGGAAGGCCCGTGAGGCTTACGCGGCGTTCCTTGTGGCTTGGTTGAACGCTGATCCGGATGTCCCGATACTGAAGCAGGCGAAAACAGAATACGCAAACCTGAAGTAAGCGGGCTACGCCCCAAGAAGGCCCCTTCTGCGAGATCAAACTGGATCAGTACCACGAAACGCGCTCGTGTCCACGAAACCGAGTAATTCCCAAGTTGTCCGCAATCCGGAAGTTGCGACATCGAGGCTTTTGCGCTGTTCCGCAGGTCGCCAGCTTGCACGCTGGCTCTACCTTGTCTGCGCGAACTCTGCCATTGGCTCAAATTTCCTCTTTCCCCCTCTCGTAGTAATCTAATGACAACTAGATGCCCTCGGAAAAAGTCTTAATTGTCGACGACGAGAAGCTGGTTCGTTGGTCTCTCCGGCAAAAGTGCGAAGAGTGGGGTTATCACGTACTGGAGGCTGACAACGGCACGGCGGCGCTGCGCGTGGCCCACAACGAGTCTCCCGACCTCGTGCTGCTTGATGTGCGCCTGCCCGATGCCAGCGGGATTGAGATCCTGGAGCAACTGAAGAAATCGAACGACGCCCGCGCCATCATCATGATCACCGCTGATCCGCAGCTTGAGGACGTGAAGACCGCGCTCAAGCTGGGAGCCTACGACTTCGTCGGCAAGCCGCTGGACTTCGACGAACTGGCGGTTGCGGTGAAGAACGCGCTGGAGACTACGCGTCTGCGCTCCGAGGTCGAGTCGCTGCGCGGCGAGGTCCGCCGTCGCGCCGGCTATCACAATGTGATCGGCGTTTCTCAGAAGATGTCCGAGCTGCTGGGTTTCGTCAGCAAGATCGCTACCAGCGAGGCAACCACCATCCTGGTGCAGGGCGAAAGCGGTACCGGCAAAGATCTCATCGCCAAGGCCATCCATTATCAAAGCCGCCGCCAGGACAAGCCGTTTGTCGCTATCAACTGCTCGGCCATTCCCGAGACCCTGATGGAGGCCGAACTCTTCGGTCACGAACGAGGCGCTTTCACCGACGCCAAGGCGATGAAGAAGGGCCTGTTCGAGATGGCCGATGGCGGCACGCTTTTTCTCGACGAAATTGGCGAGCTGTCGCCGCTGTTGCAGGCAAAGTTGCTGCGCGTCCTGGAAGACCAGGTCATCCGCCGCGTGGGTGGCGTGCGCGATATGCAGGTCGATGTGCGCGTGATTGCCGCGTCCAACCGTGATCTGGAGCGAGCGGTGCGCGATGGTCATTTCCGTCAGGACCTGTATTACCGGCTGGCGATAATCTCCATTTTTCTACCTACGCTTCGCGAGCGCAAAGACGACGTTCTGCCGCTAGTGGAATACTTCATCGCCCGTTACAACAAGAAGTTCCGCAAGACCGTGAAGGGCATCACCGACGAGAGTCGCAAGCTGATGCTCAAGTATGACTGGCCGGGCAATGTTCGCGAATTGAAGAATGCAGTGGAACGCGCCATGATTCTGGAAGACAGCAATGAGCTTCGTCCCGAGTACATGCCATTCGCCGTCGCCCAACAGCAGTCCGCTTATACTGCCTTCGAGCTTTCCTCGGCCAACAACAACGCCAACTCTGCCGGCAAACAGTTGCCCGATGGCCGTAGCCTACCCAGGCTGGAGATTCCCGCGGGTGGGACTTCGCTGGAGGAGGTCGAGCGCGAGTTAGTGGACATGGCCATGACCCAAGCCAACGGCAACCAGACCCACGCCGCCCGCCTGCTCGACATAAGCCGCGACGCGCTGCGTTACAAGCTGAAGAAGTTTGGCCTCATCCACTCCGAAGAAGACGAGCCCACCGCGGCCGCCTCCGAGCGTTCTATCGAACACTAACCATCGGTGGACTGAAAGGCCAATTGCACGCACACTGGTGCGGTCACGTTTAGCCACTTAGCGGGCATACAGCGGGCCCTCTTGGCGTGCTAAAATTTGACCAAATGCTCGCGAGAGAAGTCTTGTCTTGATCGAGATAGCGCCGTCCATATTATCGGCCGATTTCGCCCGCCTGGCCGAGGATGCCAATGAGGCGGTGCGAGGCGGGGCCACCCTCCTCCATGTTGATGTGATGGACGGGCATTTTGTGCCCAATATTACGATCGGGCCGCCGGTGGTTGCATCGCTTCGCAAGGCGGTGGATGTTCCCCTCGATTGCCACCTGATGATCGAGAATCCCGATGAGTATATTCCGGCCTTCGCCGACGCCGGGGCCAACTGGATGTCGGTGCATCAGGAGGCTTGCATACACCTGAACCGTACGCTGGAACTGATTCGCAGCCACGGCATGCTGGTAGGAGTGGCTATCAATCCGGCAACAACGGTGCAGACCCTCGGCGAGGTGCTCGATATTGTGGACTACGTGCTGGTGATGTCGGTCAATCCCGGTTTCGGCGGGCAAAAATTCATTCCCGCCACGCTGGAGAAGGTCCGGAAGCTGGCAACCATGCGCACCGCCAAGGGTTTGAATTTCCGCATCGAGATGGATGGCGGCATAGACCTGGAAACCATTGGACCATCGGCCCGCGCCGGAGTAGAAATTTTCGTTGCCGGAAGCCATGTGTTCGGTAAGGGCGATCCGGCGCCAAAGGTGGAAGGGCTGTTGAAGGCGGCCCAGGAAGCCATTCTGTTGCGGGCTTAGCCAATACGGCGTGGAACGCAGTATTTCCCAGAGGTGTTTAGGATGTTTCGTCGCGTCATCATAGCGGTTTCGATAGCTGTCATGCTGCTGACCCTCGGATGCAGCAACAAGAAAGTCCAGAATCCGATCGCCAACGTCAACTCCAAACAGCCCGACAAGGTGCTGTTCGATCGCGCCATGGAGGCGATGAAGCAAAACAAGTACGACGTGGCCCGGCTCAGCCTGCAGACCCTGATCAATACGTATCCTGATTCGGAGTACGTGGCGCGCGCCAAGCTGGCCATCGGCGACTCCTGGTATGCCGAAGGCGGCGCCGCCGCCATGACCCAGGCGGAGAGCGAGTACAAGGACTTCATCACCTTCTTCCCCAACATGCCCGAGGCGGCTGAAGCGCAGATGAAGATCGCCAACATCCACTACAAAGAGATGGAGAAGGCGGACCGCGATCCTACTCACGCCCGCCGTGCCGAGGATGAATATCGCCAGCTGATCTTGCAGTTCCCCGACAGTCCACTGGTGCCCCAGGCCAAGCAGCGTCTGCTGGAAGTGCAGGAAGTCCTGGCCGATCGCGAATACCTGATAGGGCACTTCTACTATTTGCGCGAGGCGTATCCGGCGGCCATCGCGCGCCTGAAGTCGGTGGCGGATACCTATCCGCTGTACAGCGGAGCTGACCAGGCCCTGTACGAGCTGGGCAACTCCTATGAAAGGGAGGTTGACCTTATTCGTCTGGCAAAGCTGCCGGAGGCGGCGAAAGGTAAATTGATCAAGCAGTACACCCAGGATGCTGTCGAGGCCTACGATCGCATCCTTACCCGCTACCCTCTGGAAGAGCGGGCTGAGGATGCCAAGAAGCGGTTGCAGGCGATGAAGCAACCCGTTCCGCAAGCTACGCCAGCCGCCATCGCCGAAGATAAAAGTGAGATCGCCAGCCGCGGCACGACTGGCCACTTCGGCAAGTTGATGGAGAACTTCAAAAAAGGTCCGGACGTGTCCGACGCCACCAAGGTCGGCGAGCCGACGCTGGTTGACCCTAAGCAAGCCAGCGCGCCTGATCTGGTGCGCGCGGCCAATAGCAGCATCATCAGCAGCATGTCGACTGGCTCCAACAAGGTTGGAGTCGAGCGCGTGAGCAACGGCGCCACTCCTGACGCGAACGCTCCGGTTCCGCGCTCTGACGCCGCTGCAACGCCCGCCGAGAGCAGTGCTGCCGGGAACCACTCCAGCTGGCGCCGCCAGCCGAAACGGCAAGCGGCGCAGCTGAAACTGGCCCGTCTTCCGGCCCGGCGCCCGATAATAGCGCGGTTCCTGAAATGAAGAATGACTTGCAGCCGGCGGCCTCGACTCCCCCGCCGGGCGCGAGTGCTCCGCCACCGGCGCCAATCAACGATGCCGCGGCTGCTTCTTCCAGTTCCGATAGCAGTGCGCAGCCTGCAGCCAGCAGCAACTCGGCGCAACAATCTGCAGCGCCGGCCAACACGAGTACGGAAAGCTCATCGAAGAAAAAGAAGAAGCATCACTGGCCGTTCTAAGGAGTTGTTATATCCGGATGGAGCACTGCAGTAGAGTTACCTCGGAATTTGGCTTTGCTTCCCGGTGGAAGCCCCCGCATTTATGGGGGCGCGGCTTCGGCAGCGTCTCTTTCTGCACTCTTCAAATTGCTGGCAACCGACTACTGGCTACTGACTGCTGGCTACTGACGTCTAACCGCTCTTCCTTGTAATATCGAAGTCGAATGCCTCACGATCTTCCCAAGGCCTACGAACCGGGCGCCATTGAACCGCGTTGGGCCGAATACTGGGTCCACGAAAAATTGTTCCACGTGGAAACCCCCAGCGACCCTGACCAGCCCACCTTCACGGTGACGCTGCCGCCGCCCAACGTCACCGGTAACCTGCACATGGGCCACATGTTAGAGCATACCGAGATCGACATCATTGTTCGCTGGAAGCGCATGCAGGGACTGCGCACGCTATGGCTACCGGGCACCGATCATGCCGGCATCGCCACCCAGCTAATGGTGGAGCGGCAGCTAGCGGCCGAGGGCAAGAACCGCCGCGACATCGGCCGCGAGGCGTTCACCGCGCGCGTTTGGGACTGGAAACAGCACTATGGCGGAGTCATTCTGCAACAGATGAAGCGCCTCGGCGCTTCGGTTGACTGGTCGCGCGAGTACTTCACCATGGACGAGCGCATGTCGCGTGCTGTGCGCGAGGCCTTCGTCCGCCTGCATGACGAAGGCCTGATCTATCGCGGCAAGTACATCGTGAACTGGTGTCCGCGTTGCGTTACCGCCGTCTCGGACCTCGAAGTCGTTCACGAGGACACGCAAGGCAAGCTTTATGAGATTCGCTATCCGGTGGTCGGGTCCAAAGACGAATACATCGTGGTTGCTACCACTCGTCCTGAGACAATGTTGGGCGACACTGCGGTAGCCGTGAACTCGTGCGACGAGCGCTATCGTCATCTGCACGGGAAAAAAGTCTTGCTGCCGCTGATGAATCGCGAGATTCCGATTATCACCGACGACATCCTCGCCAATCCTGAGTTTGGGACCGGCGCTGTGAAGGTCACGCCAGCCCACGATCCCAACGATTTCGAGGCGGGCCTGCGCAACAACTTGCCGCAGATTGACGTGATGAACGAAGTCGCGCAGATGAACGAGAACGCTGGCCCTTACAAGGGACTGGACCGCTTTGAGGCGCGCCAGAAGGTGCTGGAAGATCTGGAGCAAGGCGGCTTCCTGGTCGGCACAAAGGACTATGTTGTCCCGCTGGGAAAGTGTGATCGCTGCAAGACCATCGTCGAGCCGCGGCTTTCGACGCAGTGGTTTGTGAAGATTCAGCCGCTGGCCGACCGCGCCATCGAAGTGGTGGAGAACGGCGACGTCAAGTTCGTGCCGGAGAATTACTCCAAGACTTATTTCGAGTGGATGCGCAACATTCACGACTGGTGCATCTCGCGCCAACTCTGGTGGGGACATCGTATTCCGGCGTGGCACTGCAAGGATTGCCACGAGATCATCGTCGCGCGCGAGGCTCCCACGAAATGCACCAAATGCGGTGGCGAGTCAGCTGGAGCAAGACAACGACGTGCTCGACACCTGGTTCTCGTCAGGCCTGTTGCCGTGCTCGGCGCTGGGTTGGCCCGATAGCACCCCCGACCTTGACGCCTTCTATCCGACGACGCTGCTGATCACAGGATTTGACATCCTGTTTTTCTGGGTAGCGCGCATGATCATGCTGAACTGCCACTTCATGCGCGGACATACGCATGGCGACGTTCCATTTCGTACCGTGCATATCCATGGTCTGGTGCGCGATGCTGAGCGCCAGAAGATGTCGAAGACCAAAGGCAATGTCATGAATCCCATCGAGATCATCGAGCAGTACGGCACGGACGCGGTGCGCTTCACCCTGGCCTCGATGGCCGCGCCGGGAACCGATATTGCTTTTTCAGAGAGCCGCACCGAAAGCTATCGCGCCTTCGCCAACAAAATTTGGAACGCCTCGCGTTTTCTTTTTATGAACGTGGATCGCGCGCAAGAGGCAGGTTTCTGGTCGCTGGGCGAATTTCGAGGTTCAGCCACCGACTTTAACGCCACGGGCGTCGAAGGCTTCAAGGCGGAAACCCTCGACGACCGCTGGATCCTTTCGCGCTTCAATCGGGTTGCGCAACAGATGAATGAAGCGCTGGAAACATACCGCTTTCATGAAGCGGCACATGTGGTCTATCACTTCTTCTGGGGCGAGTACTGCGACTGGTACCTGGAGCTGATCAAGCCGCGCGTGGCCGGTGATCGCGACCAAGCTCGCACTGCCTACACAAATCTGATCAGCATGTTCGAAGGCGCACTGCGCATGTTGTCACCGTTCATGCCCTTCATCACCGAAGAACTCTGGCACGCGGTATACGAGGGCAAGCCGCCGCTGAAATCGATTGCGCTGGCCGCGTATCCAAAAGTTGACCCGGCGCAGGTGGACGCGGCCGCCGAAACCGAGATGGCGATTGTGCAGGACCTGATCGTCAGCGTGCGCAACCTCCGTGCTGAATTGAAGGTTGAACCCAAGGAGAAGGTGACAATCGAGATCTTTGCGGACAGCGACATTCGCTCCCTGATCGAGCGCAACCGCGCTGCGGTGGAGCGGTTGGCAAATGTGGAAGGCATTACTTTCGTGGAGTCATCGTTGTCGAAGTCTGCGGGTGCGCGCAGCACGGCGCGCTTCGATGTCCGTATGCTGTACGAGCGCAAGATCGACGCAGCTGCCGAACGCGACCGCCTCAGCAAAGACCTGACCAGACTGACGCAGGAATTGACGCGCGCCACGGCGCAATTGAACAATGACTCGTTTCTTGCCAAAGCCCCGGCACACGTGGTCGAAGGATTGAAGAAGCGCAAGTCCGAGGTCGAGGTATTGGTACAAAAGGCCAACGAAGCGCTAGCAGAATTGAGTGCCTAACCTTAGTCTTCGTCCGAGGCTGCCGAAAAACCAGTGTTCAGGTGCAGCTATTTAGAGGCGATCTCGTATCAGTTTGGAAGGGCGAAGGAAGAACAGAATAATCAGGCCCGCAGAGGTGAGCGAGATTAGCCCGGCGCGGAATGAAGGGCTGTTCTCAGCAGTCATGGGAATGTAACGCAATCCGGCTGGCTTCGATGCAGGCCGGTCTAAGTCTTTTAGATTGGCGGAAGCGTGTGCGAGTCGAACGCACCATTGACACCGCAAGGCGCCAATCGCCGGTTTTGAAGACCGGGAGAGTCACCGGACCCCCTTCGCTTCCGCATCGGACTGGCCCCATCGGCATGCCGGCGCATCAAGCAGTCCACACTTTGCTCTCACCGTCAGCAACAATAACACCGACGACGAAATATTTTCAGCGCCTCCGCTGCGCGATGCATCCTGATAAATGTGTAATGGAGCCTCGGCGATGCCGCTCCGTAAGTTTTCGTTTGTTCAGCTTGATGTATTTACCGCCCACCCGCTTGAGGGCAATCAGCTCGCAGTCTTCGGCGACGCCCGCGGCTTGAGCGATGACGAAATGCAAAAGCTGGCGCGCGAAACCAATCTGTCGGAGACCACCTACATCCTGCCGCGCGACCCCGCGGTCGAGCAGCGGGAAGGCCACAAGGTGCGCATCTTCACCGTGAACGAAGAGCTGCCTTTCGCCGGACATCCTACGCTCGGCACTGCCTGGCACTTACGCCAGCAATCCAGTTCCGATGAGATCGTTCTCGATTTGAAGGCCGGCAAGATTCCGGTGCGCTTTGAACAGCGCGATGGCCTCCTCTTCGGCGAGATGCGTCAGGCGGAGCCGCGATTCGGCGCCACGCATCCCCATGATGTCGTCGCCGGCGTCCTCGGCGTCCCGGTCGCGGAGTTGGATGAGAGCCTGCCGATCCAGACGGTGTCGACCGGCATGCCCTTCACCATGGTGCCGTTCCGTTCGCTGGCCACGCTGCAGAAGCTGAACATCAGTTGGATCCAGATCGCGCCCTATCTGGCGACCATCGGCAATCCGGCATTCTTCTATTTTGTCTGCCGCGAGACCGTGGATCCCAAGGCCACGCTCCACGCGCGCATGATCTTCTACAACGGCGAAGACCCGGCCACCGGATCAGCCGCGGGATGTTGCACGGCGTGGGCGGTGCAGCACGGCGTGCTGGCGCCGGAAGCCCAAGGGTTGATCGAGCAAGGGATGGAAACGCGGCGTCCGAGTTTCATTTACATTCGCGCTGGAAAATCCGGCAATGCCATCACCAATGTGCGCGTTGGAGGTAACGTAGTGCAGGTGATTGACGGCGAAGTAACGATGTGAATTTTCTGCGGATATCTTGTGCAGGCTGAAGAGCCCCGCCAGTCACGCGTTTCTGACCAATTGCGCAAGATGCACATCACCTCGCACGGTGCGGTTTCGATTTTTTCGCGCGCTGAAAAATTTTCTGCAGAATTGACATTCGCAATACTTGTGCGATGCCGTCGCCGGTCGTACTATCCGGACACGCTACTGCTCTGGCGTACTAAATTACAAGAAGCCAAAGGATGACTGCCGCGCGCCGGCTTACAGGTTTGCCCGGAACGAATGTGCATGCCTCCCGAAAGGCTCAGTGAGTAGGTCTATGAAACCGAAGCGCACCATTCTTTGCATTGACGACGACGAACGCTCTCTCTCCATCCGAAAAGTTCTCCTCGAAACCCGCGGCTACCATGTCCTCACTTGTACCGAACCCGCAATGTGCCCTGGAAATCATGCGGCGTGGCGGAATTGATCTGGTACTGGCCGACCTGATGATGCCAAAACTCAGCGGCGCAAAACTGATTGACCAGATCAAGGCGATCTCGCCGCATACTCCAGCGCTGCTGTTCTCGGGCTCCGTCAATGCCTGCACCGAGGACAGCCTCGCCGATGGCTGGCTGCCCAAAGGCGAGTTCGCGCCCATGGAATTGCTGGAACGCATACGCGTGCTGCTGATACGTAAACGCGGTCCTAAGCGATTCGCCGTCTCGCAGCAAGTGGCATGTTGAGGCGATCAAAGCCGGAATCATTCAGCAACAAAAAAGGTATTGCCCGTCGCTGGTGAAATGCGATAGGGCAACACCTGGTGGTCGCCGCTCTTACTTTGCGTTACTTGCTTGCGTGTTGGTGTCGGTAACCGGTGCGCTTACAGCAACCGCGTTATCGGTGCTATTGGCGATCTTCGTGACGGCCTTAGCCGAATTTGCCGGTGTCTTGTGTAACGACACCTCGGGAGGCAGGCACTGATATTCCGGATAAGAGGTGCAACGCTCCGCCTGCTCCATCACTTTGTCATACGCTTGAGTGTCACAGGCCCGCAGTGCCGATAGGCTCGACCAGCAGGCATCGTCGTGCGGGTTCGGCAGCGTGTTTTGTGCCGATAAAGTCGCTACCGAAAGTAAAAGCAAAATTCCAACGGGAATGAGTTTCTGTAGTTTCATAACCAAGTCCTCCTCACTGGCAGATGAGATTGCCCAGACCATCACGACGCACGGACAAGTTGTCCTCGTTTTCTGCCAATCTTCGTTTAAGGAATTTTCATGTAGCCACAGACTCGCGCGCGGCATCTGTTCTGTATGGATCTGAAAAACGAAAACGATGCGCGGCAGCGCCTTAAACTGAAGGAATGGCCAACCCGCCACATAGCGTTCCTGGTATATTCCAGTGCTCACCTGATGAACCTGGCCGGTCCAATGGACGTCTTCACTCGCGCATCGGCAACCTTGAATCGCAGCGGGAAACGACGTTCACCGGCCTATAAGGTCGAGTTGCTCACTCACGATGAAATGCCTCTGTTGACGGGCTCTGGTCTCGGATTGATCGGTGGCCGTCGCTGGACGGAGGCACGGGATCCTATCGACACTTTGCTCGTCCTGGCGAGTGCCGACGTCGCTCAAGCGCGCATCGATCCGGAATTGCTGGCATGGACACGCTCTCAGGCAGCGCAGGTTCGCCGCATTGGCTCGGTCTGCGCCGGTGCCTTTATTCTTGCTGCGGCCGGCCTCCTTGATGGACGCCAGGCCACCACGCATTGGGAACTGGCGGATCTTTTGGCCGATCGTTATCCACGCATTTCTGTCGATGGCGACCGCATTTTTACTCAGGATGGAAAGGTCTGGACCAGCGCCGGGGTTTCCGCTGGGATCGATCTCGCTCTGGCCATGGTGGAGGAAGACCACGGCCACGCACTCGCCGTGGAAGTCGCACGTCGCATGGTATTGTTCATGCGCCGCGGCGGGGGCCAGAGCCAATTCAGTTCGCAACTCGCAGCCCAAGCCGCCGACCATCAGCCGATTCGCGAACTCATTGCCTGGATCTCAGAACATCTTGATGCCGATCTCTCTATTCCAGCGTTGGCGCGGCGTGTCGGAATGAGCGACCGCAATTTTAGCCGCGTCTTTACCCAGCAAGTCAGCATGACTCCGGCACGCTTCGTCGCGCGCCTAAGGACGGAAGCCGCCAAGGCGAAGCTCGCCGCCACACCTGAGAAGTTGGAAGCGATCGCACAGGGTGCAGGATTCGGCGATAGCGAAACCCTACGCCGTCATCTCCGGGAAGAGTCCGTCACGTCGCTTTCTTCAGCACGCAGCCGGGTTGCCGTCAGATCCGCATCGGCGTAACCGCCAGTTCCTACTCGGCCCCCTTGCTCAACAGCAACGCTCGGAGCAGCGGATGGGTGGGATCGGCAAACGGATTGCTGACCGTAACGCCGTTCGACGTAAATCCGTCGTGCAAGTCTTCCGAAAGCAGGAGGCGGCAACCAACTTCGGCGGCAGCGGAAAAAATGACCGCGTCCCAAATGCTGAGACGATGGTCGGTCGCCAAATCGGTGGCGGCCAGCATGACGGTAACCGAGGTCTCAACGACGGAAAAGGCATCCTGCCAGCTCAGAATTGCGCTGCGCGACTTCGACGGCGAGCGCCCCGCTTTTCGCACCAGCACGTGAAAGAGTTCCCCGAGCACTTGAACCGGTACGACGATAGAATTTTGAGGTAATTGTTGGAGAAGATCGAGAGTCAGCTTTTTTCTGGCGGACCCATTAACGCCCTCCGCATAAGCAAGGATATTGGTATCCAGCGCCACTCTCATCCTGCGTCCTCGTAGAGTTCATCCCGGCTCCAGCGACCGATGTCTAGCGCGCGCTGAGAAAGCAGACGGGTCAACAGTGCGGCGCGCGCGCCCTCGGCTATGCGATTGGTCTCCGTGGTAGGAACGAGCCTAGCCACGGGCTTGCCATGACTGGTTACGACATAACTGCGTCCCCGGCGAACGCCGCGCAAAAGCTGGGAAAGATTACGATTGGCATCTGCAGCCGAAACGGCTTTGTCCATGGCGCCTCCTAAATGTAGTTATTTTACCTACTTTTTCAGAAGAGGGAAATGCGCGGCCTCGTGCACCACCGCTTTGATCTTCATCACGTCTCCTATCTCAACCTAGGAAATCAGGATGGCCTCAGATCCGCATCGGCATGACGACGTAGCGGTACTTAAACCCATCGTCGCTCGCGTCATCGGGACGCATCTGGCCGGCGGACTGGGCGTCCTTGAACTCCAGGCGGACTTCGCCTCCGTTGGAGGCCTTCAGGAAGTCGAGCAGGTACTCCGAGTTGAAGCCGATGGTCATCGCCTCGGCGGTATACGCAGTTTCGATGGAATCTTCCGACTCGCCGGCATCGGTGGACGATGACGAAATCTTGAGTTCGTTCTTGTCCAGCTTCATACGTATGGCGCGGGAGCGCTCGTCGGCGAACTGGGCCACGCGCTGGATGGCGGTGTTGAGGTCGGCTCCATGTACCGTGACCGACTTTGTAGTCTCACGCGGCAGCACGGCTTCGTAGTTGGGGAACTGCCCGGTCAACTGGCGCGAGGTTAGCAGTCGCTCGCCAATGCGGAAGAAGAGCGTCGAATCGTCTTTGGCAAACTCGATCTCCGCCACGTCGCTGTTTTGCAGCAGCGAGTAAATCTCGCTCATCGCTTTCTTAGGGATGAGCGTCTTGTTTTCGCCGGTCACGTCAAAGTGCTCGCCCTGCTTCTCGATGTGCGCCAGGCGATGCCCGTCGGTAGCCACCATGGTTATCGATTCCGCCTTCAGCACCATGAGCCCGCCATTCAAGGTGTAACGCGATTCCTCGCTGGATATGGCAAATATGGTCCGGCCGATCATGCTGCGCAGCGTCTGAGCGGGAATCTTCACGCTGCCTGCCGCCGGAAAGGTTGGCAGCCCGGGAAAGTTCGCCCGCGCCATGCCCACCATCTTGGTATTGGAGCGGCCAGAGCGAATGTTGACCCAGTGGTTCTCCAGCAACTTGATGGAGATGTCGCCGTCGGGCAGCAGTTTCACGTAGTCGTAGAGTTTGCGTGCGGGAATGGTGCAGGCGCCTTCGCGCTTCACCTTGGCCGCACAGGAGGTACGCAGGCTGAGGTCGAGATCGGTGGCCGTGATAGTCAACCGGTCATTCGCAGCCTCGAATAGAAAGTTGGAGAGGATGGGAATTGTGGTCTTGCGTTCGACCACTCCCTGCGTGGCAGTCAGTTCCTTCAGCAGTTCGAACTTACTGACGCTGATTTCCATTGCTGTACCCTGGACGACTCCGGTTTCGGCAGCCATAACGTTTTGCACCTCGGCAGGCCTCGCGCCTTGCCTTTATTACTGCTACTCCTTATACCAAATAAAAAACATATAAAACTAGTAGTAACAGTAGGCAGGCCGGAAAAGTGGAAATTTTGGGAGAAACCGCACCGAATGCGAATCGCAATCGCTTACTGCTGTACAAATCGCCCGACCTGGCCTGCGGGTAGGTGTGCGGAACCGAAACCGACCAAAAATTCCATCCGGATGTTCCACTGAATCCACAATCGGTCCACAGCCGGGCCCGAGAAAACTGTCGCCCAAAGTGAAAAACCGCGCTGAATGCGCGGTTCATGCACCCAAAGTCTCTGTTAGTTTATTGAGCACCCTGTTTAAATCTTTATCCGCTTTTCGCTGCTGTTCGATCTTGTCGACCGAATGCAGGACCGTGGTGTGATGCTTGCCGCCAAATTGCCGCCCGATTTCTGGCAGCGAGGCATCGGTGAGGTGCTTGGCCAGATACATGGCGATCTGGCGGGGAAACACGATGACCCGTGAGTTGTTCTTGGATTTAATCTCCGTTGGCCGCAAACCAAACTGCTCTGACACTACTCTTTGGATCGATTCGATGGAAATCTTACGGATCTGCGAGTCGATCAAGTTCTTCAGGACCTCCTGCGTGGTTTGCAGGTTGATCTCGCCGCCGGTGAGCGACGAGTATGCGATGACGCGAATCAGCGCTCCCTCCAATTCGCGCACATTGCTGCGAATATTTGACGCGATGAACAGCGCCACCTCGGTGGGCAGCATCACCCGGTCGGTCTCAGCCTTCTTCTGCAGGATGGCGACCTTGGTCTCTAAGTCGGGCGGCTGGATGTCGGCAATCAGTCCCCATTCGAAGCGGCTGCGCAGTCGGTCCTCAATCTCCGCCAATTCTTTGGGCGGACGATCGCTGGCGATCACGATCTGGCGCATGCATTCGTGCAAGGCGTTGAAGGTGTGGAAAAACTCCTCCTGGGTGCGCTCCTTGTTGACCAGGAACTGGATATCGTCCACCAGCAGGACATCCATGTTGCGATATTTGTCGCGGAAGCCGGTCATCTTGCTGTAGCGCAGCGCATTGATCATGTCGTTGGTAAAGCGTTCACTGGAAACGTAGCAAATGGATTTTTCCGGCTGACGCTTCTTGATCTCGTGCCCGATCGCCTGCATCAGGTGGGTCTTGCCCATGCCGACGCCGCCGTAGAGGAAGAGCGGGTTGTAAGCCTTGGACGGACGCTCGCCGACGGCACGTGCGGCGGCGTGCGCGAACTGATTGCCGGCGCCGGTGACAAAATCGGCGAAGGTGTACTTGGGATTGAGCTGAGCGGCACCATCCCAATCGAAACGCTGTTGCTGAGCGGGACTAGCCACCGGTTTCTCCATCGGTGCGGCAGATTGGTTGTGTGCTCCGTCAGCCAGAACGGCTTTACCGGGGCCCTTGCTTGGCGGCTCCTGTTCAGTGACGAACTCGACGTCAAGAAACTCCAAGCCGAGATTTTCCATGGCCTCGCTGATCAAGTCGCCATAGCGTTCGCCGATGTGGCAGAACTCGGGATTGGGTACGCGCACGAACAGCACCGCACCTTGCGAATGATCGTAGCGGGTAGGCTTGAGCCAGGTCTCGTAGGAACTTCGGTTGACTTTTTTTTCCAGTGCGTCGAGAACGCGCACCCACGGATTAGCAGAGGCAGCACCAAAAGAAGACATAAAAAGTAGTCCAGAGGCAATGGTTGCCTCTTTGGCGAAATCGGTTTAAAGGGAAACAGAGCCGAGCACAGAGCCACAGACCGGCGAGCACTTCAACTGGAAATCTTTATTTTGCAAACCCAACTATTGCGGCGATTAGCAGCATTGCACCTGCATTCGTGCAGTCGGTTTTCTTTGTGGCTGCATGGGATACTAGCACGAAAAAAAATGAGCGCCAGATAAATCTCGCGCTCAGAATTTCATTTTTTCGCGAGTGCTTGATTTCGGGAAAGTTACCGGCGAATTTTTTTTTGCGAATGTCGCGCGCGTGGTGCAGCAGCGGAAACGTTGGTGTCGGTGCCACCGCAATTCGCACCAACAGGTAATCTGCAACAGCACTTAAGGTGCTGCTCTCCGAAATTCCTGCACCGCAGCGCGTTGAGAGCCAAGGTGACGAGACGCATGCCCACGTTCATCGTTCAGGCAAAGTGGACCTTGAGGCCCGTGTTCAGCCTCTTCTCTCGAACCCGAGTCCCGTAGGGGCGGTACAGAATTGGCACCGGCCTCTCGTGCCTAGGCGCTTGGATTTTTCAGAGGCGGCTTCAACGCGGGGCTGAAGGCCCGCTCTGCGTTCCATATACCGCCTAAACTGAGCCACCGCTCACCGACCCTCTCGTTTGCCCGCTTGTTCAGGCTTTCGCTATAATCCAAGACGGCGAGCGGGAGTAACTCAGTGGTAGAGTGCGACCTTGCCAAGGTCGAAGTCGCGGGTTCAAATCCCGTCTCCCGCTCCAAAATTTGTCGCCCTCGCCGGTGCGCGAGGGTTTTTCGCATCGTCCATCCTCGAGGCGCGGTACCCAAGTGGTAAGGGAGAGGTCTGCAAAACCTTTATGCGTGGGTTCGATTCCCACCCGCGCCTCCAAAAATTCCTTGCACTTCCCGGAAAGCACTGCCGTTAAGCTCGATTTCTTCACTCGTTCTCGATCGTGCTCAATCGGGCAAAATGGACCCGATTTGGCCTCAGGGGCGGACAAAAAGCGGACAAGGTTTCTAGCGCTCAATTGACTGTTGGCTCCTGTTGAGCAGATTTTTTTTCCGCAGCCCGCAGCATTTCGTCATAACGCAGCGTGGCTTTCTTCTTGTGCTCCGCGGTGGGATGCGTGCTGATTCACGTCACAAGCGGCCCAAACGCGGGCTTTTATGTAAGCGGCGAAAATTTTATTCCCTTTTGGACGGACTACTGGAAGGAGTGCCAGTTGGAGAGGGGCGACGTCGGCAACACGATCAACCTGTCCGTCGACACCTCGACCTTTAATGTCTCGCTGCCTACAAATGGTTGCACCGGGCCAATGATGCAGCTGACGCCGGCTACGCCGATTACGCACGTATTCGTCGTGATGCTCGAAAATCATTCGTTCGACAATGTCTTCGCCATGTCGGGTATACCGGGAATTACCGCAGCCACCACGTCCAATTCGAACTCGATTACCACGGGGCAGGGCACAGAGACCTATAACGTGCAGTCAAGCGCCCAGGTACCCATGCCACGGATCCTGGTCACGAATTTCTCGATGTTGTGGAGCAGCTCTGCGGCCAGTCCGGCGAAAACTCTCCGTATGGCCAGAACGCTCCTTGGCCTCCGCCAACTGGCCAGTCATATCCGTCGATCAATAACTCCGGCTTCGCCGCCAACTATTCAAAGTTACAGCTACCTCCGGCGGTATTGTTCTTTCTGTCCCCTACGATGCCTATCAAAATGACGTAAGTCTCTTCTTTGACAAGAATCCCAATGACAGCTATGTCGATCTTCTGCCGGAGACAGGAATACGCCTTTGCTATATTTCTCCGGCAGGCCGGATGGCAATGCAGATCCTGCCTCGGGATGCTGGGACGCAGATAACCATTGATGCCGGGCAGACAATCAGCTTCGCCGGTTTGTCGCGCAGTTCCGGCAGCCCCAGCCAGCGATCCACCTTCTCAGCACTGCCATCGGATATTCAGGTCCTTGTCAATTGCGAAGTTTATGATGCTTGGAAGCTGAGCGCCGACAAAACTCAGATACATGTAGTGCCACCAGTCCCGAAGGCGCAACAGGGTGGCTTTCAGTTGCAGATCAACGATGGCAATGGATCGGTACTAGGCAAAGTAGAATGCGTTTACCGTCTTCTTTACCCCTCTCTTGAACCCCCAGACCTTCGGGGGCGAGTTTTGACGACTCAATACTGCGTTCAGCAGATGTCGGTCTTCTCACCGTTCATCGTACCGGCACTCGATCAATTAGGATTAGCAACGATAACGATTCCGTTTAAGTTTTTATCGATTGACGAAACCAGTGGCGTCGCTGTGGCCTATGCCTACGAAAGTTATAACGGCGGAGCTTCCGGTGCACCAACGAGAAACCTGATCTACACATTTACCGGGTGGTACGTGAATGGTAACTTCAAGCTGTCCTCAGGCCCTTGCTATTACGAACTCACCGGTTTTCCCATTCTGCTGGATCAATTGACTATTTCCGGCACGCTGGGCCACAGCCAGAAGGAAAACGCGGGCGTCTCGCTCACGGCATCTTACACCAATACTCTTCTAAAGCAGATTGAATGGCTCTTTACGTACCTGACCCATTGGGCAGACTTGGGAGAGCTCTTGCCTTCCTGGAAGGATTTGTGGAAGGACCTCAGCCTGGAAGAGCTGCGGAAGATTCTGCACGATCTGGAGAAGCTGGCCTCCGGGTCTCCCACTGCGTACACCCGGTTCGCCACTCTTATCACGCGGATCCTGTCGGGCGAACTCTCTGAGTTTTTTGGTGGATCATCCATCTTTGAGCCTTGGAAACTGTTCGACAAGAAGGACGGCCTTTTCTGGGTTGGTACCTATGCACTGTCGGAAGTGGCATCGATGCTCCCCATCGAGGCCCCTGGGGAACCAATGCTCCCCATCAAGGCCCCAGACGCGTCGTTTTCCTATGATGCCGTGGTGGGAAACCTTCAGGTCACAGTACACGGCTGTCAGGAAACCGATGTAATTGGAATCATCTTGCTTGACCAAAGCTTCCTTCCAGTCCCATTGAACTACACCGATCGCAACTCGAGTCCTACTTATAAATCCGGAAATTCCGGCGAGACGACCATCACACAAATTTTGTCATTGTTCGGGGCAGGCCTGGACGGAAACGCGCGGCTGAAGGCCGTCGTAATGCTGAATCTGGAACAGGTGCAACAGACCTTCGAATTCTCGCCAGGATGGTTTTGATGTCGCGAATCCAACGATACCCGCCAAGACATGAGAGTCCAATTTGTTGTCTTTCAGGCGTATCGGCACTTGGTTCGTGAGTCACTGTGAAACGCCTTCACGTCACTTGGACGTATAGTCGGCGTTCCGTCGTTGTGGCCGCGACTTGGTGGAGTTCTTCAACAACACGGGTTGGGCGTTATACGGCCAGAGGAAAGGAAAGCATTCGTAAACACCGGCCGACTCCCCATTACTAATCGGTGGAGTCACGTTCCGCTTACTTCCGAGTTGCGACTATCTGCGATGTTGGTTTGTAAGACTCATAGGTCAACCAGCGGTCGTGTCTGGTGCTCAAGCGTTTTTGAGCCGGGCGCAGCTTTGAGCAGCAAGGGTACAATGTACCGCTGAGGATGGCTCGGGGAGGTTTCAGTGGCCAAAAGCATTCGATCGCATCAGCCAGGCGAAGCCAGTTTCAAGGCGACGTTGCCCGAGGATATTGAGTGGAAACCTTTTCCGGCGTTCCCGCCCTCAGTGCGCCTCGCCGTTGTTGTAGGTGAACCCTCGAGGGAAGGCCCTTACACGATCAGGGTTCACGTCCCACACGATGTGAAATTGATGCCGCATAGGCATCCCGAGGACCGGGTATATACCGTCATTTCCGGCGTCTTCTACATTGGGCTAGGTGATCAGTTCGATGAAAACAAGTTGCAAGCGTATCCGCCCGGCGCGGTAGTCGTTCTGCCCGGCGATACGCCCCATTTCCATTGGGCCAAGTCCGGCGAATACATTACGCAGGTGACGGCCATTGGGCCACTAGGCCTCGAATATCTGAACCCGAAAGACGATCCGCGGAACGGATGACCAGCTGCTGCGGGCAGATTCGGCTCGTCAACGTCAACACCGGCCGGGAACTCTGCCCGTCGGATCCGCGCTCTTGAGAAGAAACCGCCGCTAGGCGTATAACGGTCGAACCCCCTAGGAGGAATCATGGCAACCACCTTCGATCCGACAGTGAGCACGGCGGCTGGAAGAGCGGAGAATTCTGCCGACGCGATTGCAGTCCCAACCACGTTGCGCATCAACGGTAAAGAACACTCGCTCCGCATCGATCCACGAACGACGCTGCTGGATTGCATTCGCGAAACAGTGGAATTGACGGGAACGAAGAAGGGCTGCGATCACGGGCAGTGCGGCGCGTGCACCATACATGTAAATGGCAGACGAGTGCTCTCCTGCCTCAGTCTAGCCCTGGCGCACGATGGGAAAGACATCACCACTCTAGAAGGTCTTGGCACGCCGGAGGCAATGCATCCCATGCAGGCAGCATTTCTTGCCTGTGACGCTTATCAGTGCGGCTATTGCACCTCCGGCCAGATCATGTCGGCCATAGCGCTGCTTAACGAGCCGTGCGGTGCAGACGACGCTGCCGTGAAGGAACTCATGAGCGGCAACATCTGCCGGTGCGGCGCCTACACGAATATCGTGGCTGCCATCCAGCAAGTTCGACAACGCGGATAACGCGAACGGAGATCCTCGATGCATACATTCGAATTTATCCGGCCTGCCGACCCTGCAGCAGCGATCAACGCGGCAGCACAGTCGAAAACCGCGCAGCAGGGCGCAGACGTCCGCTTCCTGGGAGGCGGCACGACGCTCGTCGATCTGATGAAGCTGAATGTCGAGACTCCCACCCGCGTGCTCGATATCAATCGCCTCCCGTTCGACAAGATCGAAGACACGTCCGACGGCGGCCTGAAGATCGGCGCGACGGTTCGCAATTCCGATCTGGCGAATCACGCCAGAGTGTTGGGCGACTATGCCGTGTTGGCGCAGGCGATCCTTTCCGGCGCGTCGGGGCAGATCCGCAACATGGCGACAACCGCCGGTAATCTGGTGCAGAGAACGCGGTGCGTCTACTTCCGCGACACGGCGATGCCCTGCAACAAGCGCGAGCCAGGAACCGGCTGCCCCGCAATCACCGGCAGCAATCGCACGCTCGCAATTCTCGGAACCAGCGATCATTGCATCGCTACCAACCCGTCGGATATGTGCGTGGCAATGGCAGCACTGGAGGCCGTCATCCACGTGGAAGGACCGAAGGGGAGACGCGCCATTCCAATCGGCGATTTCCACCTTCTGCCCGGCGACACGCCAGATCGAGAGACGGTGCTTGAACCGGGCGACCTAATCACGCATGTCACGCTGCCGCCGCCGATCGCGGGAAGCAAGCATGTGTATCTGAAGTTGCGGGATCGCGGGTCTTATGAATTCGCGCTCGCCTCGGCCGCGGCGGTGATGAAGATTGACGGCGAAAATGTCAGTTACATCCGGATCGCCTTGGGTGGAGTTGGAACGAAACCGTGGCGCTCGCCGGAAGCGGAGGCAGCGCTCGCCGGTAAGCCCGCGAATGCGGCAAATTTCCGTCTAGCCGCCGAAGCCGCCCTGCGCGATGCCAAACCGCTGAGCGAAAACAAATTCAAAATTGAGCTTGCGAAGCGATGCCTTATGCACACGCTGCAGACGGCCGCGAACGGCTGATCCAGCCGACGGAGGACGATCATGCCGATGACTCAGCAAACATCACCTATCGGGCGCGACACGGTTCGCGTCGACGGACCTCAAAAAGTCACCGGGGTTGCACAGTACACCTCCGACTTTCACTTTCCCGGGATGCTGTATGCGGTGCCGGTCGGTGCGACGATCGCCAAGGGAAAGATCACCAAGCTCGACACTGGCGCGGCTGAGAAGATGCCCGGTGTACGTGCCATCCTGCACCGCGACAATATCGGCAAGATTTCCCGCTCCATCCCGGGGCCTGGTTTCTCGGGAATCTGCGAAGAGCGGCGTCCGCCTTTTGAAGACGACGTCATTCGCTACTACGGCCAGTACATTGCGCTCGCCGTAGCGGAGACGTTTGAAACCGCCAAAGCCGCCGCCGATGCGGTTGCGGCAACCTATGCTGCCGAAGAGCCGAACGTCGAACTGCAGCTGACAGCCGACGACGAGCCCGCCGAGGTCATGACGACCTTTGGGCCGGTGAAGCGCGTAGAGAGTGAGCGCGGTGATCCCGACGCTGCTTTCGCCAGCGCGCCGGTCAAGGTCGATCACACTTACGTCACGCCATTTGAGACACACAACCCGATGGAGCCGCACTCCACCACAGCAATCTGGGAGGGCCTAACTCTGACGTTGTATGAGTCCTCACAAGGAGTGGTTAACCTGCGGGGAGTTCTGGCGCAGATGTTCGGCCTGCCCGCCGAGAACGTCCGCGTGATCACGAAGTTCGTCGGCTCGGGGTTTGGGAGCAAGCTGTGGCCGTGGACAATGTGTCCGCTTGCTGCAGCGGCTGCGCGACAAGTGAACGCGCCGGTGAGGTTGGTACTGCCCCGCAAAATGATGTTCCACGCCGTTGGGCATCGGCCGCGCACACAGCAACGCATCCGTCTGGGCGCAACCGCGGAAGGCAGGTTGGTTTCGCTGCAACAGGATTACGTCTACACGCGATCGATACTCGATGCCCATCATGAAGGCTGCGGTGAAGGCACGCCCTTCGCGTACAGTGTGCCCAATCTGCGAGTAGCTTTCGGCCGCACCAGGCGAAACATCGGCGGCGGTGCCGATATGCGCGGCCCAGGGCGAGTACCCGGGCTGTATGCGATCGAATCCGCGATGAACGAATTGGCCCATGAATTGGGCATGGACCCCGTGCAACTTCGCATCCTCAACGAACCGAAGATCGATGAGGGCCAGGGACTTCCATTTTCGTCGCGGCACATGCTCGAATGCTTACAAGTCGGTGCGGAAAAATTCGGCTGGTCCCAGCGCAACCCTGCTGTCGGCTCGATGAAGCGCGATGGCTTAACTCTGGGTTGGGGAATGGCTGGGTGCTCGTGGGTCGCAGCCCGCTTCTCTGCCGCGGCCAATATTCAGCTTCGCGACGACGGCTCCTGCCGTGTAGCAAGCGCCACTCAGGATATTGGCACCGGCACCTATACGGTCCTCGCACAGCTCGCATCGGCAAGGACAGGCGTTCCGCTGGAGAAAGTGGAAGTCGACCTCGGCGATACAGCGTTCCCCGAAGGCCCGCTGTCGGGCGGCTCGATGGCTACACCCTCATTGGTAAACGCAGTATTCGGCGCAGCTGACCAGGCGATCGAGTCGCTCAAAACGATTGCTGTTTTCACGCCAGGATCTCCATTCGTGGGCCACAAAGCCGAAGATCTGAGCTTCGAGAACGGCGCTTTGTTCCTTAAGGCAGAAGGATCTGCGAACAGCGTGCAGTTCGACGACCTGCTTCGACGCGCCAACCTCCGCATGGTTACCGGCAACGGCCAGTCTCCGGCGACGTTTGGGAATCCCGAGCCGAAGTTCTCGACCCAATCCTTTGGCTGTCACTTCGTCGAAGTCACGTGGCAACCGGAGATCGCGCGTTTACGCGTCAGTCGAGTAGTGACCGTGATCGATGCCGGCAAGATCATCAACACCTTGGCTGGCCGCAATCAGATTCAGGGAGCAGTTGTGATGGGATTGGGCATGGCGCTGCTGGAGGCGACGGAATACGATCCCCAAAACGGCGCGCCGATCAACAGCAGCCTCGCTGATTACCTGGTTGCGGTGAATGCCGACGCACCCTCAATCGACGTGCACTTCCTCGACTATCCTGACAAGGAAATTAACGAGATTGGAGCTCGCGGCATTGGCGAGATCGGGCTGGCTGGTATCGCTGCAGCCATCACCGACGCGGTGCACCAGGCAACCGGGGTTCGGGTGCGGGAATTGCCGGTGAGGATTGAAGACTTGCTCGCGTGAGCCGCAATCCTGGCAGCCAAACCCATTACCCAACACAAGCGCGCACAAGGCGTCGCGTCGACGCCAACTCCCCCAAACAAGGATCCAGTGGTGGGAAGTGGGATTGGTAACGACAAACGCCCATGCGTGTACGAAGCTGGCGTGGAGTCAGTACTGTCGAGGCCTAATTCACTTGGACGAGAAGTCGGCAAACCGGAGAAGTATCCCAGAAACGGGCGATGCAACCTAAGAAGTCTAAGACCTCGCGATTGCGCGCGATGTTGGCGATAGCGTCCTTTATCGTTCGCTATCTGTGCGGAGTGAAACGAGCAACAATAGTCATCACTCGCTCAATCATTCGAATGTTTACAATGGAAAATCTCGGCCAAGCAAAACAGGTTGCTTCGGGCACTCTTAGAACGTCAGAGTAGCGCTTCAGGAGAAGCGAATATTTAACGCAAGGAAACACAGTTCGCCCAATTGAATCATGTGACAGAGGATACTGTGCAATTGGTGCCAGGAGGAACGCCAGTATGTCTTGCAAGGAACGGGACGAACTCGACATGAAGCTCATTCAGGCTTCAAGGGCTGTGTTAGCTTATGCTCTGGAGTACAGGCCGGGTCAAGATTATCGTCGCGGGCGTCTAGATGCTAATGAGAGGCGGGCCAGAGAAGCGCTGGCAAAGCACGAGGCAGTGCACGGATGCAGACCTCTCCTGCTAGACAGGAAATAATGAGATAGCTTGGTCGCGTGGCATTCCTCTGAGCGGACTTCCGGGAAGCAGCTTGTGCCCTGCTTGCGATATCTTCCTGGCAGTGGAGGCTGAATGCACGGGGGTGGAGTACACGCGGTCGAACTGGTCTTCCTTTCGTTGTTGGCGTTCGTGGTGTTGTTCGCCGCGGTCGCTCGCAAGCTCAACCGGCCGTATCCCATCGTGCTAGTGGTTGCCGGACTGCTGCTCAGCTTCCTGCCCCGGGTTCCCAAAGTTACCCTTAATCCCGACATCATCTTCCTGATCGTCCTGCCGCCGCTGCTTTATTCGGCCGCGTGGCTTACGTCCTGGCGTGAGTTCCGCTTCAACCTGTTCAGCATCTCCATGCTGGCCTTTGGACTGGTGGCCTTCACCGTATTCGGAGTGGCTTTTGCGGCGCCGTTTGTCTTTGCGGGCTTCACCTGGCAACTGGGATTCCTGTTGGGCGCAGTGGTGTCGCCCACCGACTCAATCGCGGCCACGTCCATCGCCCGAAGCCTGGCGCTGCCGCGCGGCATCATCGACATCCTGGAAGGCGAGAGCCTGGTGAATGATGCCAGCGGCCTGGTCGCTCTGGAGTTTGGTCTGGCGATGATTCTGCGCTCGCAGACCCCGACCGCGGGTGAGGCGCTAGCGCGATTGTGCTATCTGACAGTGGCGGGAATCGTGATCGGGCTGGCGATTGGCAAGCTGGTGGACGGATTCGAGCGGCATATTGATGATGGGCCGATCGAAATCGCGGTCAGCATACTCGTCCCTTACGCAACCTATTTGGCGGCGCTGGCGGCGCATGCCTCGGGTGTGCTTGCGGTAATCGCCTGCGGACTCTATCTCAGCCGCAAGAGCGCGCATTTCTTTTCCGCGAACGTGCGCTTGCAGGCTTGGGCGGTGTGGGAGTCACTGACCTTCGCGCTGAACGGTCTGGTCTTCGTGCTCATCGGTCTGCAACTGCCGTATGTGCTGGCGGGAATTCGCTCTTACAGCATGAAGCAGCTGCTGGTGTACGGCGCGACCTTCAGCGCGTTGCTGATTGTGTTGCGCTTGCTGTGGATGTATCCCGGCGCCCGTTTCGGCTATTGGTTTCGCACCCGTCTTCTGCATCAGGACTATCCCCGCCCGTCGTCGGGTGGGATCTTTGTTCTAGGCTGGGCGGGAATGCGCGGAGTACTTGCTCTGGCCGCCGCCATGTCTCTGCCGGAAAAGCTCTCCGACGGGAGCCCTTTTCCGCAGCGCAATCTCATCATCTTTCTCACCTTCAGCGTGATTCTGGTGACGCTGGTTCTGCAAGGGCTGACGTTGCCTTGGGTGATTCGCAGGTTGGGGCTGGCTGGTGCCAGCGGCCCAAATTGCGAGGCGCGCGAGGCACGCCGCATCATGACGCGAGCGGCCTTGCAACGGCTGGACGAGGCGCGTGCACAGGATACTACCGACCTCGCGCCAGTCTACGACGATTTGAAGCAGCACTATGAGCAGCGGCTGCAGCGGCTGGAAGGGAAGAGTGAGGACCGCAACGAAAGCTTGCAACAGTATGGCCGTGTCCTCGAGGTCAACCGGGATCTATTGCGGGCGGAGCGCGAAGCAGCGCTGTCGCTGCGTGCCGCTGGCCGCATCAGCGACGAGATGCTACGCCTGATCGAACGCGAGCTCGACTTACGCGAAAGTGAGCTGACGCTCGCTGCCGAATCCAGCGCGTAGCCGGGAACCGTTCTCTGTGGGTCGGGCAGTAGCCGACGCCCCAGATCATCGGTAGCCGGAAGTTAATGGAGCGCCAGAAGTCAAGCCGGAATTCGCCAGACATTCGCTGTCAAATCGCATTCCATTCGCCTCCGATGGGCGCGCAGCTGCGCTCGGCCTTTTGGGGCTCAGAATTCTCGAGGTTTTGAGCCATAGTAAGTCGAACGTAAGTTTCTCTGCCCCAACAACGTTGGGCAAGTCAGGCCGCAGGGTTTCGATGACACGCAGTAGAACCTTCATCTCGTCCATGGCACCCAAAACCTAGCCTAAGCCTAGCAGAGACAATGGGTAAACGCCGGGCCGAAAGTTGTTGGTTCTGCAAGATTGCGTATCCGCCAGAATTATTCACGAGTCGCGGACAATCCCATTCGCAATGCGTCCAGAGTGGTCTCGAACTCTCGGACGCCCCAGGGTCCAGGAAAGCCATTGCGCAGCAAAATCACTCGAGCGAATAGTCGGCAAGCCGTAGAAGTGCCAGCAGAGAGTATTCGGTCGTCCCCGGACCCCGCGTAAACGCTCAGGGAGTGCTGGCGTGGGCCTTTAACTCTAGCAGGCTGCGGAAAAACCTCTGATTTATGCGAACTCTGGCCCGCTTTGGTAAGCGAGGGAGAGACAAGAGAGTTCGGCTAGCCTTGTTTTCACTATCTGCTGAAGCATTTGTTGCATTCAGCAGACACACTTCGGTCCAGACTTACGCCGCCTGCATAGACAGGTTGCGCAGGCGGACTAGGTTATAGGCCGCGCAGGCGAAGGTGAACACCCAATCCACTTTGTACAACCCGCGATGTCGTACCTTCCGCAGCAGAGCAATAGTCTTGAGCCAGCCGAAACATTCTTCGATCCGCTTCCGCTTCTTTTGGCTGATGCGGTAGCCTTCATGACGCGTCGTCCGCTGGTCGATGGCACTGCCGCCGCGCCGACCTTCATTCTGCGCCACGTGGGGTGTGACCTGCATGTGGCGGCACTCGGCGATGAAGTCGGCCGTGTCAAAGCCTTTGTCGCCGCCCACCGTCACCCGCTTGGTGCCGGCAATCTGTTCCAGCATCACCAGCGCCGTATCCCGCTCGGCCGTCCCGCTGGCTTCCCACACCATCGCATTGACGATCAGCCCGTTACGATTCTCCACCAGCAGATTGCCGCTGTAGCTCAACTTCGCCTCCTTGCCCTCGCCCTTGCGCGCCAACTGGGCCTCGGGATCGGTCTTCGACGCGTGCGTCCGGTTGGACCGCCTTTCGCCGTGAAAGTTCACCGTGGGATTGCCGGGATCATCGGAAGACGGCGGATTCTTGCCATCCTTGCGTTGAAAACTCTTCACCCCGGCCCAGGCTTCCAGCAAGCGTGCCATCCACCGTGAAGTGTTCATCCGAGGTCCAGCCTTTCGCCCGCGCCTGCTCCACCACCTGCGCCAGAAACTGCTTGGCTACCTCGGCTTCCAACAGCCGGTCCCGATTCTTGGTGAACACCGTCGGGTCCCATACCTCCTCGTCCAAATTCAACCCTACGAACCAGCGAAACAGCACGCTGTAATCGATCTCTTCCATCAGCAGACGCTCGCTGCGGATCGAGTACAGCATCTGCAACAACTGCGCCCGCAACAGCTTCTCGGGCGCAATCGATGGCCGGCCCTCGCTAGCGTACATGCGATCAAACGGCGGCGATAGCGCCCGTAGAACTTCGTCTACCATCGTCCGCATGGCACGTAGCGGATGATCCTTCCGCACCCGCGCCTCGGGCGACAAATAACTGAACATGTGGCTTTGCTGATGATCCGTTCCTCGCATGCTGCTTTACTAGCACACGTGCCCTGTGGATTAGTAGTGCTTTTTCAGCATCCTGCTTCCCGGACCCCGCGTAAACGCTCAGGGAGTGCTGGCGTGGGCCTTTAACTCTAGATGGAATTCACGAGTTTTCGGTCCGCCGGCGGATGTAGTCGGGCTGGAGTTTCGCCTTTATCCGCGTAGTCCAGCAGCTCCGCTGCGGTCCAGCCTTCAAATAGTTGCGAGACATCGCCTAGGCCCTTGAGTCTCAAACGAAAAAGCTCGGCAAGCATCCAGTAAGCTGTCACTCGCGTTCAGTCGTTCGTACTGATCCGAGCCATCTCCACCAAGCCGGTCACAATATCGAAAGGGGAAATTTCTCTTGCCAATTTTTCTCGGCGCTCAATGGCCCTTTGTTGTTTCTCCTGCTCCAGGTCTGCCACCTCTGAGGCGCGCAAGAATCCGGCGCCAAGATAACTAATCGAATTGGCCAATTTGGGTTCAGTTGCCCATTGCGAATCTCAATGATTGACTGCGCCAGGAGATCGCGCAGTTCGGCAGCCGTCGTTGGAGGTTCAAATTTCTTCAGGTCGTGTGGGCTGTAAATGGCACGCCGCCGTCCACCCTTACTGCCAAGTTCCGCAGCCTACCTGGCTGTCCGTGCAGGGCGCAGTGCTGCTCCCCGGACAGAGCGTGAGCCCGGCATGGGCTTCCGTCCAGTTTCTTCTTTTGACGTTGCATCGCTATACCGCTTCAACAATGCGGACCGAGACACTTAGCGGTGGGGTAAAGTGTCTCGTTAACGAGGGTTGGCCGAATCGATTGTTTTTTCGATGGACTGATCCTCGTCTTCCCATTGGGTGGTAACGATTGTCTTGATCCCGCGCGCCGTGAACTCCATTCGGTGCGGAAGCTCACTGCCGTTCTCCGGCCAATACCCATGAACACAGAAGAACTCTTGCTCGTCTTCAGACCGGCCCTTGAACTGGCGTTTTAATCCCCTGTGCTGCTGAAGCGCTCTCTGCTCCTCGACACTATCCAGCCGCTTTCTCAAAGTGCTCATGACAGCTCCTCCCAATCGCCCCGCTCACTGGCGGTTATGGAAATCGCTCTAAATTTGGGCGGGTCACCTTCAAGGAAGCCAACGAGTTCGCGGGACTGGTAGCTGTATACCGGGGTCGGTTCTACCCGAGAAATCTCGGTTCCGTCCTTTAGCACGAAGCGGTGTGTGCCGTCCGGCTCGATAACCTCAGTGGTCGGCCAGCGGTCCTGATTTTCAAGTTCATGTTTCTGCTCCAGTCGTTCGACCCGCTGCTCCAAGTCAGCCACTTCAAAGGCCCGGAGCAGCGACATTCCGAGATAGCCAAGAGTGCTGCCGAGCTTTGGGTCTATCTTCCCGGCTCGAGTATCTGCCATCGTTTCGGCCAACATCCGCTTTACATCTCCGGCCGATTCTGGAACCGAAACGTCGCGCACGTCGCCGTCGCACACCTTACGATTGCGAGCGCCGCCTTTACGACCGAGTTCGGCTGCCCGGTTGGGGTCCGAGTGGAGTGCGCAGAAGGCGCTGCCGCGAACGGCTGGAGCGGCACACGAACGCCCCGCTTTGGTCTTCGCTTTACACTTGCCATTTGCCGTTGTCTGTCGCTTTAGCGGCATGGGTGACACCCCCTCTCTGACTGGCTCGCTGGATGGGGAATCCAGATCATGTGCTCATGCCGACCGCGGCTCACAGGATTCGCACCGACCTTGCTCGATTGTTTCTTCATACTCATACCTCCCTGACCTCTGCTTGGTAAACCTCCTCAGTGCATTGCGCACCGGCTTCTAAACCCTTCGTCGAAGCGGACAGAAAGCGGACAAAATGACTCAGATTCTTGATCAGGTGTTGAGGCAAATGGACTTAGCTGCGCTAGCAAAGGGTGTGCAAAACCTTTATGCGTGGGTTCGATTCCCACCCTCGCCTCCAAAAATTCCTTGCACTTCGCTGGTAGCACTGTCGTTAAGCTCGTTTCCTTCATTCGCTCTCGTTCGTGCGCTGGAACGATCGAAAACCCTGAACGAGGAGCTCTCGGCCAAGGTAGTTGATTTCCTCGATCGCGACGATCCCAAGAAGACCGGCAAACCGTTCTTTATCTGGTACAACCGGCCCCAGCTCTGGCCTGCCCTTCGCCAGAGAGATGTAAGTGTTGAGCTGGTCGCGGGATCTTCGACCAACCCTTCCATTGCGATCGGTCCAACCGCTGATGCAGTGGCGCATGGTCAATGTAGGTGCCGGATTTCATATCCCAGTAGGTGCCGGACGGTCGAATGACAAAGCCAGTAGGTAGTGTTCAAGAGTAGCGTTGGTCAAGAATTGGGCCGTCATCAACTGTCACGGATGTCACAAGCCATGGAGTTGAGCGGCGGCATCTTTGATTCTGGCAGTTATCTCCGTATACTTGGCTTTGATTCCCCCGTTCACTAGGCCTGCTATGTCGGAGATCAAGCCCCGATATGAATTTCGCGTATGGGCGGAGACGCTTACGCCCATTCGAGAAAGGCTCGAGCGTCTGGCTTCTCCGAAGGAGACGGTCAGCCAGGAAACTTATCTGGTCTCCGCTACAACCGACAAATGCAATGTCAAGATCCGCGCCGGCCTCATGGACATCAAGCTACTCGTCGCTGAAGACCGCGGGTTAGAGCAATGGAACCCGATACTGAAAGCTTCCTTTCCGCTGGACAGCTCCGTCATAGCCACCCAAGTTTTCCCCAGTCTTGAGCTTCCGCCCCCTGTCCTGGCAAAGTCTGAATACACCTTGGACGAATTTCTTGGCGATTATGCGAGCGGATTCGAGAATCACCATCGTGGATGTTTCCAAGACGCGGTATCAATTCAGCATAGGGGTGTGTGCGGCCGAGTATGCTCAGATCACGTTCAACGCTGTACCGCGAGACACCGTGGCTGTGGAATCGGTCGATCCGGATGCCGTACTGAAATTGGTTGGGGATCTGGGCGTCAGTGGGGCCAACACCAGCTACATACGCGAGATTAAGCGTGCACTTGGCTTGTCGGCCCACCCATCCGGTCCACGATAGGCTGGAGAGAATCATATGGGAAAAGAGATCGAGCGCAAGTTCCTGGTAAAGAACGATTCGTGGCGAGGTCTGGACAACGGCAAACACTATCGCCAGGGATATCTCAGCACGGTCAAAGAACGTACAGTTCGGGTACGAACTGCAGGCGATAAGGCATTCCTTACGATCAAAGGCATTACCGTGGGAGCAAGCAGGTCTGAATACGAGTATGAGATTCCTGTAGCGGACGCCAACGAGATGCTCGACCGGCTTTGCGAACGGCCACTCATCGAGAAGACCCGTTATCGTATATCGCACGCAGGGCTAGTGTGGGAGGTCGATGAGTTCGAGGGCGAAAACCGCGGCCTGACCACCGCCGAAGTTGAGCTGAAGGATGAACATCAATCGGTCACGCTTCCTGGCTGGATCGGGCAGGAAGTAACCGGCGATCCGCGATATTTCAATGCAAATCTCGTCACGAAGCCGTTCACCACGTGGTGACACTCGATCTGCATGGAGACTCGAGTGAAATCGCAGCTTGCGTATAGAAATCGCCCAAGAGAGAGTTGTCATACGAATAAATAACCGCCACTGAGGAGCCACAATGTCGACCGCCACAGCAACTGCACCAGCCCGCGTAAAAGACAGCAAACAACCTCTGAACAAGCAGCCTGTAACCCCCAGTTGGGTGGGACGCGTCCCCCAGCTCAAGCCGGGCCAGTATGCCGACGGCATGCCCATCCACTCGCCCGAATACATCTGCTGCAAGCTGATTCTGCGGCCCAACAAATTCCATTCGCGCGAGAGCTTCTTCGACTTCGGTAAGGTCTTTAGGGAGCCCGCAAAAGAACACGGCGTAAAGTTCACGCCGGATGGCTTCGTGAATCAGCCGGTCAAGATCCGCGAAGTGCTATTCATCGACACCGACGAATTCCGCCTCTACAACAACGCCTTCATTCTGCGCCGCCGCATCCCCTACAAAGACGGCTTCCCCATCGGCGAGCCCGAAATCGTCTTCAAGTACAGGAGTGGGGAGTTGCAGACAGCGGCCGAGACCGATGTCCGGCCGAACATCCTCGGCGATCACCGCATCAAGTTCAAGGTCCAAGCCTTGCCGCTGAAGGAGAAGCTGGGCGGTATTCGCCTGCTCTACTCCCACAACGTGCAATTCAACCGCGGAGCCATCGGAATGGGTCGCGAAAATATCAGCGACATGGACGCGCTGATCGACATACTCCCCGCGCTGGCGAAGGTCAGGAAGCACCCGAAAGAACAGATCCATTTGGTTAGCAACACCATCGTCGAGGAAGTCCTGCAGGACATCGGCCTGCTCGATTTCGGAGACGGTCTGACCTGCAAAGCCAACGTCGCCATCTGGCGTACCCGCGGCGAGCACCGCCCGCTCATCGGCGAGTTCGCCTACCAGTTCCGGTTCAAGGACCGCTCCCAGCTCAGCCCGGATGCCCTGCGCCGTACGGAGGCATTCTTTATCGGACTTCAGTACTCCGCTGAAGACTATATCAACCTGGGCGCCACTAAGACGGCTACCGTATACCGCCTGCTAGGCAACCCACCTAAATCACACGAATGACGGTCTCGTCAAAACTGTCAGCAAAGGCCGAGACGCTCGCGGAGCGGCTCGGCCTTTCTTACGAGCGTCTCCTCGGGCTCCGGTTCGCCATCAACGTAACAATCGCCAGCAGCATTGTCTGGTTCGCTCTGGGTTCGCTTCATGACACCACCCCGATCTGGGCGATTGCCTCCTTGGTTGCCGCCTCCGACCCCGAGCCTAAGCAGGCCCGCCAGCTTTTTCGCAGCCGCATCATAAACGTGCTGGTCGGCTGCGTCGTTGGATTCGCTTTCCTTTTGCTCGGCAGCGGCAAGCCTCGGATGGTTCCTGTTGCGCTTGGCGTCACGGTCCTCATCTCCACTTATCTGGTGCGCGTGAAGACGATGTGGCGGCAGGCACCTATCACCGCGGCGATTGTCATTGCCGCCAGTCTCGCCAGCGCCTCGTCCAAGGTTGGGCTCGAACGTGGGTTGCACAGGGTTGCGGAGGTGCTCTTTGGCTCCGTGGTAGGCATGCTGGTGAGCTGGCTGATGTCGAAGGTTTGGCTGGTCCGCCGCCCCGAAGACCGAGCTCGCGCGGGGTGACGGAGTCCGCTGCCGCTGCGGACTACCGTTGGCTAACAGCTCTACACCGTGAGCTCTTTCAGTTCAGTATGCGTTCTGTTGCCCGGTCAATGACGCTAACAACTTCAGCCGCAAACTCTGTCGTCCGAAACTTTTGCAGCCGTCGCTTTGCTTTCGGCACGCTGAACCACGTCGGGTCTCGATACTCCTCGAGTGGTGGAGCTAAGCGCTTAACTTTGCACAAATGAGCATCAACCAGGATGACTTGTCTACCCGAGCCCAGTCGTCTGGGTTTGCAGTGCCGGTAGGAAAAAAAGGGGACGGATTCCACTGAGCCTCTTACGCCGGCTTCTTCGTATGCTTCCCGTGCGGCGGCGTCGGCGTTCGTTGCATCTTCGTCCACTCTGCCTTTTGGAAAAGTCCAATGACCGTTCCTGGTGCGCACCAAAAGGAATTCCAGTTCACCTCCGCGTACCCGGTAGCACACCGCAGCCACGTGAACGCGCTGGAGATTGGATGAGCGAGACCTTGAGCGGCGGAGTCGCGACGCGCCGGCGTACAGGGACGGCAGGCGGTCCTTACGGGACAAGAATTGCACCAGAACTCCCACTGCTTAGTATGCTGTCATTAGCATCCTAAGTAACATGAATTCTGTGTTAATCGCTGAACCAGTACCAACTGCATAAATAGGAGTAAGGACCCGGTGGGCAGTTGGGCGGTATCGACCGACACCCCGGTCTACATTTGCGCAATGCGCGGGCCCCGAGCGATCGGGGCCTCTCGCATTTCTTGGCGTCAAGCCAACACTCGCCGCCTATAAGTTGAGGGCTGACGCAGGCGCATAGGTCGCTTCTTGCTACCCTCCCTTGCATCTACTAGCATGTAAGGTTCTTCATATCTGTGGGGTAGCTCATGTCTGATAGCCGCAAACCTGATGGGAAAGTTCTGGCCGAGTCGCCGGTCACCGATCTGTTCGAGAATGGCCGCCATCCCTCCGAGTCGGAGAAGCAATGGGCCGAGAACACTCTCGCTCCGAGCCTGGAGAAGGGGCCGGAGAAGCCGATCGGTGCGCCCACGGGTGTCAACGTCGATGAGCACGGCCACGCGCGCTACACCACCATCTCTGGTTTACCGATTCGCCGGCTCTATACGCCCGCGGATCTTCCTGCCGACTGGAAGTACGAAGACCACCTAAACTATCCCGGCCAGCCGCCGTACACGCGCGGCATTCACGCCTCCGGCTATCGCGGCAAGATGTGGACCATGCGCCAGTTCTCCGGCTTTGCTTCGCCGGAAGAGACCAATGAGCGCTACAAGTATCTGCTGGCCCACGGCGGAGGCGGGCTTTCCGTCGCATTCGATTTACCCACGCTGATGGGCTATGACAGCGACCATCCGTTCAGCGAAGGCGAGGTCGGCAAGTGCGGCGTGGCCATCGACTCGCTGGAAGACATGGAGATCCTCTTCAACGGCATCGATCTCGAGAAGACGACGGTCTCCATGACCATCAACTCGCCAGCGTCGATCCTGTGGGCCATGTATCTTGCGGTCGCGGAAAAGCAGGGCGCCGACTGGAAGAAAATTTCCGGCACCATCCAGAACGACATCCTGAAGGAATACATCGCACAGAAGGAATACATCTATCCGCCCGCGCCGTCGATGCGGTTGGTAATTGACACCTTCGAGTTCGGCTCCAGTCTTCACGCCGCGCTTCAACACCATCTCGATCAGCGGATATCACATTCGCGAAGCCGGTTCGACTGCCCTTCAGGAGCTGGCGTTTACCATCTATGATGGCGTGGAGTATGTCGAGTGGGCGCGGCGCCGCGGGCTCGACGTGGATGAGTTCGGCCCACGGCTCAGCTTCTTCTTCAACGCGCACAACGATTTCTTCGAGGAGCTGGCGAAATATCGGGCCGCGCGTAAGATCTGGTATCGGCTGATGAAGGACCGCTTCGAGGCGAAGAACCAGCGCACCTGGCTGATGCGCTTCCACACCCAGACGGCGGGCGTCTCGCTGACCGCGCAGCAGCCGATGAATAACATTGCTCGCGTCGCCATTCAGGCGCTGGCGGCAGTGCTCGGCGGCACGCAGTCGCTGCACACCGACTCCTACGACGAAGCGCTGGCGCTGCCGACCGAAGAGGCGGTGCGCATCGCGCTACGCACACAGCAGATCATTGCCTACGAATCGGGGGTCGCGCAGACCGTCGATCCTCTGGGTGGCTCCTACTTCCTGGAGCGTCTCACGCTCGACATGGAGAAGGGCGCGTTCGATTACTTCGACAAGCTCGACGCGATGGGCGGCATGGTCTCGGCCATCGAGAAGGGCTATCCGCAGAAGGAAATCGCCGAGGCCAGCTACCAGTTCCAGCGTGCCACCGAGGCGCGAGAGAAGATTACGGTCGGCGCGAACGACTTCGTCGTGGAGGAACCCGCGCCCAACATTCTCTACATTGGCGAAGAGGTCGCGCAGGCGCAGACCAAAAAGCTGAATGCGTTGCGTTCTCGTCGCTCCAACGACGAAGTGCGCCGCTGCCTCGACGCTCTGCGGAAAGCCGCAGCTCAGGAACCAAAGGCCGGCACGAATGGCGAAGTCTCGCCCGCCAACACCATGCCGTTCATCGTGGATGCCGTGAAGGCTTACGCGACCGTGGGCGAGATTTGCGAGGCCCTGAAAGACGTGTACGGCACGTACACCGAAACCGCGTTCGCGTGAGAAGCAAGCTGTCAGCTATCAGCCTTTAGCGCTGGTTAACAAACTGCATCCCAAGAACACATGAAATGGTATCTTCGTTGCATCGTGCTTGCCTACGGGCTCTTCTCCTTCGCCAGCGCGCTCCGGGCGGAACAGCTTCGGGTGCGGCATCAGGAAGGTCTGGTTCACGGCTTCCTGGTGTTGCGTACGCTGGACGGCGAAACCCTGGCCGATGGCGATCTGATCCAGGTTGCTCGCGGCGATACAGTGACTGCGAAGGTGGTCTTTCACTTCAAAGATGGTTCGCTCCAGGAGGAAACCACAGTTTATTCGCAGCGCCACACCTTCCGGCTCGTCAGCGACCACCTCGCTCAGAAAGGCCCGTCATTCAAGAATCCGATGGACGTCTCCATCGATGCCCTCTCCGGTCAGGTCACTACCCGTTACGCCGACGACAAAGGCAATACGAAGACGGAGACCAAGCATGTAGACCTGCCTGCGGATCTCTCCAATGGTTTGCTGTTCACGCTGCTTAAGAATATCCCGCCCGGAGCGCCAGAACTAAAAGTGTCTATGCTGGCGGCCACTCCGAAGCCGCGCGTGGTGAATCTGGCGATCACTTCGTTGGGCGAGGAACCGTTCACGGTTGGCGGCTCCAGCCGTAAGGCCACGCATTATGTGGTGAAGTTCGAACTCGGCGGATTGACGGGTGTACTGGCTCCTCTATTCAACAAACAACCTCCCGATATCCATGTGTGGATTCTGCCCGGAGAGGCTCCGGCGTTCGTTAAGTCGGAGGGCCCGATTTACGCTGGAGGACCGATCTGGCGCGTCGAGCTGGTAAGCCCGGTCTGGCCAGCGAACATGAAAGAAGGTACAGCACAGCACAAGTGAAACCGTCTGCTCAGTCGCCCGCGGCCATCGCGGGTGCGATGTCTTCCACGCCCACGACGTTCGTCGGATACTTGCCGGTATAGCAGGCGGTGCAGAAGGAATGTTCTTCACCCTCGCCTGCCGCCTTGCGCAGGCCCTCCAGCGAAAGATAGGCCAGCGAATCGGCGCCGATGTATTCGCGAATTTCCTCCACCGACTTGTTGGCCGCGATCAACTGGTTCTTGGAAGGCGTATCCACTCCGTAGTAACACGGCGAAATAGTCGGCGGGCAGGAAATCCGCATGTGTACTTCCTTCGCGCCTGACTCGCGGACCATGCGCACGATCTTGCGGCTGGTGGTGCCGCGCACGATCGAGTCATCGATCAGCACGACCCGTTTGCCCTGCGAGCACATTGCGCACCGGATTCAGCTTGAGCTTTACGCCAAAGTCGCGCACCCGTTGCTCCGGCTCGATGAAGGTGCGGCCGACATAGTGGTTGCGGATCAATCCAAACTGGATCGGAATGCCGCTCTGGTACGAGTAGCCCAGCGCGGCAGTTACGCCGGAGTCAGGTATTGGGACGACGATGTCCGCGTCCACCGGCGATTCCAGCGCAAGCTGGCGGCCCATGGCATCGCGCGTCTGCTGCACAGCTTTGCCGAAGACGATGCTGTCGGGACGCGAGAAATACACATGCTCGAAGATGCAACTCGATTGCGGCTGGGCCGCGGAATAGAAGCGCGAATGAACACCTTCGGGACCGACGATGACCAATTCGCCCGGCTTCACTTCACGCTCGTAGGTGGCGCCGATCAGGTCGAAGGCGCAGGTCTCGGAGGCGAAGACGATGGTATCGGCGCGGTGCGCCGCCTCGCCCGAGATACGGCCCATCACCAGCGGACGAAACCCACGCGGATCGCGGGCGGCGAAGACCCGGTCGGGGGTCAGCATGACCAGCGAAAATGCGCCTTCGATGCGGCGCAGCGAATCGGCAACCGCGTCCGGCAAAGTCTGCTCGCGCGAGCGCGCAATCAGGTGGACCACAACTTCGGTATCGCTAGTGGTCTGAAAGATGGAGCCTGCTTGCTCAAGTTGGGCGTGCACTTCGAGCGCATTCGTGAGGTTGCCGTTATGCGCCAGCGCGATCTTGCCCTTATTGCACTCCACCATGATGGGCTGGGCGTTAAGCAATGCGGAATCGCCCGCCGTCGAATAACGCGTGTGACCGATGGCCAGCGAGCCGGGAACACGGGCCAGCGCATCGGCGGTAAAAATGTCGGAGACCAGCCCCATGGCTTTATGCAGTTGGACCTGCTCACCGTTGGAGGCCGCGATGCCCGCCGATTCCTGCCCGCGATGTTGCAGCGCGTACAGGCTGAGGTAGGCGAGCTTGGAGGCTTCAGGATGGCCGTAGATGGCCACCACGCCACATTCTTCGCGTAATTTATCGGAAGGAATCAGCATCGCTCACCTGATTTGAAGGGGCACGGCTTTAGCCGTGCCGTAACCTGCCTGCTTACCAGTGGCTTTAGCCACTGAGGAACCTCGATGTCGGGCCGAAACTGCGACTTCCCTCAGGGGCTATAAAGCCCAATTCTCCCGGGACGCTCGTTGCGGCACGGCTAAAGCCGAGCCCTTTCAAAACCATTACGGCTGGAGGCCCTACCCCTCCAAAGCTCGCGCTTCGCTGGCGTGACTTTCAGGCGTGCCTTTCAAATCTCGCTAGCTCTTCTGCAGCGCCCCCGGAACCAGCCGCTCTTCGGTTTCCACGTGCAGGGCGCTGTTCCAGCGCGCTGGCCCATGCATCTTGCAATTCGGAGACGCTTGCCTGGACGGTCCTCACGCCGTCAACGCTGATTTCCAATTTTTCGAGGATGGTATCACCAATCTGTTCTACGGACAGACCAAATTTCTCCGCTACTTGTTTGATTCTCCCTACGTTTTGTCCGTCGCAGGAAATGAGCACGCGGCTGGCGTCTTCGCCGAAGAGCACGAACTCCGGCACTAATCCGTTGGAACTAAGCTCAACTCGGGCGCCGATGCCCTTCGCGAATCCGCACTCCGCCAACGTCACCGCCAGGCCGCCCTCTGAGCAGTCTTTGGCCGATTCCAGCATCCCCTCGCCGATCATCTCGCACGACGGCCTTCTGCAGCGCCGCCTCCTTCGCCAACTCAAGGGACGGCGGAAAGCCCCAAACCTCGCCGAGAATTTCCTTGGCATATTCCGACGAGCCGAACTCCGCCTCGACGTCTGATGCGTCGCCCGGCTCAGATCCCCGGATGACCAGCAGGGCGCGTCCCGGTTCGCGGAAATCAGGACCAACAGCTTTGTGCACGTCCTCCATAATTCCGACGACGCCGATCACAGGCGTCGGATAAATGCCTTCGCCGAGCGTCTCGTTGTAGAAGCTGACATTGCCGCCGGTGATCGGGGTTTCCAATTCCTCGCACGCTTTGGAAATGCCGTCGACGGTTTGCGAGAACTGCCACATGATGTGCGGCTTCTCGGGATTGCCGAAGTTCAGGCAATTGGTGGCCGCGACCGGCGTCGCGCCGGTGCATGCGACGTTGCGGGCCGACTCCGCTACTGCGTGCATGGCTCCCAGCTTGGGATCGAGGTAACACCAGCGGCTGTTGCCGTCGAGCGCCATCGCCAGGCCACGTTGCGTGCCCTTGATGCGAATCACGCCGCCCTCGCCGCCCGGGCCCTCTACCGTGTTGGTCTGCACCATGGAGTCGTACTGCTGAAAGACCCAGCGCTTGGAGCAGATGTTCGGGCTGGCGAGCAATCGTTTCAGCTCATCAGTGAATTCCGTCTTGCGACCCAACTCAACATTCGCCGGAACCTCGCGCGAAACGGGTGGCTCCCAGCGTTCCAGCGGACGATGATAGAGCGGCGCATCATCGGTCAACGCGGCGTTGGGAATTTCCGCAACCACCTTGCCGTGCTCCAACACTCGCATCGCAGGGTGATTGATCACGCGGCCGATAGTGACAGCGTCGAGTCCCCATTTCTGGAAGACACGAAAGACTTCATCCTCGCGGCCTTTCTCGGCCACTAGCAGCATGCGCTCCTGCGATTCGCTCAGCATGATCTCGTACGGCGTCATGCCAGTCTCGCGTTGCGGCACCAGGTCTAGTTCGATTTCCAGCCCCACCCCGCCGCGCCCACCCATCTCGCAGGTCGAGCAGGTCAGCCCAGCCGCTCCCATGTCCTGGATGCCGACCACTGCGCCGGTCTGCATCGCTTCCAGACAGGCTTCGAGCAAGAGCTTTTCGAGGAACGGGTCGCCAACCTGCACGTTAGGACGCTTGGCCTCCGAGCCTTCGCTGAACTCTTCGCTCGCCATGGTGGCGCCGTGAATGCCGTCGCGGCCGGTCTTGGAGCCGACATAGATAACGGGATTGCCTTCGCCAGCGGCCTTGGCATAGAAGATCTGGTCGCGCCGCACCAATCCCAGCGCGAAGGCATTCACCAGCGGATTTCCCGAATAGCAGCTTTCGAACTTCACCTCGCCGCCGACATTGGGCACGCCGAAGCAGTTTCCGTACGAGGCGACGCCGCTCACTACGCCTTCCAGCACCGAGTGGTTCTTGTGCAGCGTGGCCTGGTCGAGACCGGGCTGCGGCGTGATGGGCCCGAAGCGCAGCGAATCCATGATGGCGACCGGACGCGCGCCCATGGTGAAGATGTCGCGCAAAATGCCGCCAACCCCGGTGGCGGCGCCCTGGAACGGCTCGATGAACGAAGGATGATTGTGCGACTCGATCTTGAAAGCGCAGGCCCAGCCATCGCCGATGTCGATGATGCCGGCGTTCTCGCCCGGCCCTTGCACCACGCGGCGGCTGTGCGTGGGCAGCCGCTTCAAATGCACGCGCGAAGACTTGTAGGAGCAGTGCTCGCTCCACATCACGCTGAAGATGCCCAGCTCGGTGAACGTAGGCTCGCGGCCCAGCGACTTCAGGAGGCGGTCGTATTCCTCCGGCCGAAATTCCGTGGTCGCGAAGCACTTCTGGAGTGATGGCTGGTTCTTTGGCGAGGCTGGTGGCACTGTCTACTGGGTTCATGGCGAGGAAGGAAGTTCTATTGTCGCACGTTGAACGCGGTGGGGGAAAGGGACTTCAGCAACCGGTCGCGGCTCAGTTTGCCGGCTTTCGTTGACATCGCTTTTTCGCCTGTCATCCTGAGCGAGCGCAGCGAGTCGAAGGACCCCTATATGGCCCAGTCACTCTCGCCCCGGCACGCTTTTCGACGCGTAATCCTCGGTTCCCTGTTACTTTCCACCTGCCGCACGAAACGCCGCGACACGCTCGCGCACATTCATCACGTGATGCGGAAGATCGAGTTGCGAGCCTTCCTCGAGAATGGGAATCAGTTTGTCGAACTCCGGGCCAGAGTGCGATCCGGTCAGGGCAATCCGAGCGGGATGGAACAGGTCCTTGCCCTTCGCGCCAGTCTTCGCTTTCACCTCGTTCATGATGGCTTTGAAGCGCTCCGGAGTCATGGGCGATGGATCGCCCTCCACCTGCGCCGCAAATGCCGCCACGACGTCGGCAGCCTTGGGCGCGCCCAGCACCTCGGCGTTATCGGGAGAATTGACCGCGGCAACAGCCTCATAGTGAAAGATCAGTGCCGCCCGCTGGGGAAGCTGCTCCAGCTTATCCACCGACGGCCCGAGCAATGCGACCACCTTGCTGAACCAGGCACGGGTGGGCTCGTCGGGATTTTCCGGCAGCAATCCGGCGCGCACAAAAAACGACAACGCGAGTTTCTCAATACGCTCGGGCGGACTTTGCTTGATGTAGTGCCGATTGAGCCAATACAGCTTCTCCATGTCGAAGACGGCGGGCGACGGAGTGACGCGCTGCAGTGAAAATTCCTTGATCAGCTCCTCGGGGGAAAATATTTCGCGCGTGCCGCCAGTCGGCGCCCAACCCAACAGGGCGAGATAGTTCACTAGCGCCTCGGGCAGCACGCCCATCTCGCGAAAATTGGCGATCGACGTTGCCCCGTGCCGCTTGGACAGCCGCTCGCGATCGCTGCCCAGAATCGTGGACAGATGGGCGAACTCCGGCACCGGCCATCCCAGCGCCTCATAGAGCGCCACTTGCTTGGGCGTGTTGGAAAGGTGATCGTCGCCGCGAATTACGTGGGTGATGTCCATTAACGCGTCGTCCACCACTACGACATAGTTGTAAACCGGAATGCCGGTGGAGCGCAGGATGATGGGATCGCTGACCACTTCGCTGGCAAACTCAACTGGCCCATGCACAATGTCGTGAAAGCGAATGGGATGCTCCGGAATCCGCAGCCGGATCGCGGCCGCTTCGCCGCCAGCCCGGCGGCGCTGGCTGTCTTCGGGATCGAGCGCGCGGCATTTTCCTGAATAGATGGGCGGCTGCTGATGTTGCAGAGCACGCTCACGGTCTCGCTCCAATTCCTCCTGCGAGCAGAAGCAGAGGTAGGCTTTGCCTTCCTTCACCAGCCGCTCCGCGTGCTCGCGATACAACTCCAAGCGATCGCTCTGGCGATAAGGCGCGTGCGGGCCGCCGACGTCAGGACCCTCGTCCCAATCGATGCCGAGCCACTTCAGGTCATCGAGAAGCTGGTCTTCAAAGCGCGTCTCGCTACGCGCGACATCGGTGTCCTCGATGCGCAACACCATGACGCCGCCGGCCTGCCGGGCGAAGAGCCAGTTGAAGAGCGCAGTGCGGGCGTTGCCGACATGCAGTTGCCCCGTAGGAGACGGCGCGAAGCGAACGCGAACTTGGGAAGCGGTACTCACTCCTTGATGTTAACAAGGCGGGCCGAAGAAAACTGCTTGGCGCCCGATTTACAGCACGATGTCGGCTAAGCCAGTTTCAGAGGTGGTGCAACGCGGGTAGAGCCTGCCTTCAGGCTGGCGTCCAGGCGATTCTTTTATTCGCAGCAGCGGACGCGGCGCTGCATGAAGCGGTGCTCCACCCGAACTCGCCCGACTACGCCAACTCTAAACTCCCCTAGGTTAGTGGGTTCTCGTCGTCGACCGGTGTTCCACCGTGGCGCTGCATCTCGTCTGAGATTTCCTTGAGGACGTCATCGCGGTAGGCGCCGTTGTGCAAGCGGTCGGTCAATTCCTGCAGCGCCACATTCAGCACGTGGTAATGATGGAGCTCGCGATAGCGCGGATCGCTGGTAATTTCCTTCCACAATTTGTGCAGCAGGTCCACGTCTTCCTGCCGCATGCGCGGGCTGTGCGGACCCAGCAGGTATTCGTGCTTGGTGCCATTGGGCTCCACAACCACAAGTCGCAGTCGCGGACGCGGCTCGGGCAGCCGCTCCCAGGCATCGCCTGTCAGCTTGCCCTGTTCATCGGCGGTTAACTTGTTCGACAAGCCGCAGAGAATGACCGACGAGTACAAGCGCTGTGCCGTAGCCACGATGCTTTCGAAAACATCGTTGGTCGGCATGACCAGCAGCGAGACGTGCTTGCCTTCCTTCTCAGCGACATTGACCACGGCAGTGAACAGTTCCCGCTCATACTTCTTAAAGACCTCCGAGGTGTCCACCTCTTCGCTGCCGCTGAAGGAGTACTCACGGTGATACACGCGCGAGGTCATCACCACTACGTCGGTTTTGGTGGTGTCCGTGTTAGCCAGCACCTGCCGCAAGTAGTACAGGTTTCGGGGATCGCGGACAGCGACCAGAATGTTGCCTGGCCGCACCCCCATGGCGTTTGCCGTGAGTTCGCGGTCGGCGGCGATGTTGAACTGCTCCAGTTCGGACTCGCCCGCGGCATGCTCGCGAGCGGTCTTGTGTTCGGAGATGCTGAAGACGATGAAGAACACCGCACTGAAGGTTACGCCGGCGATGGTCGCCAGTTGCTTGGTCAGCAGGTTCACGATGGCGGTGGAAAACAGGATCACCGAAATCAAGACCACACCAATGGGTATCTCAACCCCGCGGATATGGATATTGCCGGGCACCTTCCATTGCCGGTTCTCCGGGCTCTTGTAGCGCAGCACCATGACCGCCAGCGACATGAAGGAGAAGCTCCAGATCACGCCAAAGGCATACAGAGAAGCCAGCAGGTACACATTGCCGCGGCTGGCAATGATGGTGAGGATCTGCAAGCCGACGATCAAATTGATGACCCGATAACTGGTGCCAAAGCGCCTCTGCGGTTTTTTGAACCAGGTGGTAAGGACGCCGTCCTCCACCAGCCGGTTGAGCACGCCGTTGGCGCCCACGATGGCGGTATTGACCGCGCCCGACAGCATAAGGGTGCCCACAATCACCACGAACGCCTGGAAGAACAGCCGCAAGGTGTAAGGACCGACAACATTCATGGCCAGGCCGCTGATCAGGTTGGCAAAGTATTCGGGTCGCACCCGATCCGGGATGATCATCACCGCGAAGAACGACACCAGGGAGGTGAAGAACAGGCTGTAAATGAAGATCACCAGCCCGGTCTTCTCCAGGTTCTTGAGTTTGGGATGTTCGATCTCGCGATTGATCTGGGCCAGTGATTCCTCGCCGCTCATGGCCAGCACAGAATGGCCGAACCCGACCAGCAGCATGATGAGGGAAACCCGCTCGGCCCACGTCCCCAGCAACCAGCCCAACGATTCCTTGTTATGGTGCATGTGTGCGGGGGAGGGCAAGGGCGGCAGTTGACCGCCGTGCTTGGCCAGCGTGATGAGGCACCAGGCAATCAGGATTATCACCATCACCGTGGTGATCTTCATAATCTGCATGGCGCGTTCGCTGGATTCGTGAATGCCCAGGATGTTCTGCCACCAGAAATAGAGGGTCACCAGGACGGCAAAGGCGGCAGCGAACGCGTTCTCCGGAACATGGAAGTTGTAGCCGAGATGATGGAAGGTGTCGGTCAGTAGCCCCGCCGCGTATTGCCCGGCGGCCACGGAGCTAATAGGGCCGGTCAGGATGTAATCGAACAGCAGTGCCGAAACCGAAAGTTTGGCCAGGGTCCCGCCCATCGCCTGCTTCACAACGCGGTAAACCCCACCGCGCACGAACATGGAGCTGGACTCGATATAGAGGGCACGCACGGCGTAGCTGAAGAGCATGACGGCGAGCACAAACCAGGGAGCGCTTTTGCCGATGACCTTCTCGGCGTCGCCGCCGACGTAGTACGCCGACGATCCCAGGTCGGAGAGGACAATGGCGGCGGCCCGCCAGAAGGAAATAAAAGTCAGCATCACCGACGTGGCAACGAAGACTTTGATGGCGGGCCGCTGCAGATTCTCGGTCGGTGTGGACATAAGGGATTCGTGCGGCCGTTCGCGGGAAACCTGAAACCGGGCTACACCAGTGTACTGCCTTTAATGCTCATCGGGCAGTCTTGACCAAGTTGCGCGGGTATTTTCAGTTCGATGCTTTGCCGAGGCAATGCGAAGCATGCGGCCCACCGATAGGAATGAAAACTAACCACGGAGGGCACGGAGTCACGGAGGAAATTGTTATATAAACCAAAACTCCGTGCCCTCTGTGTCCTCCGTGGTGAAAATTCTCGACAGAGCCAAGCGAGGAATTCTTGGGGCCCCGGCTCAGTGTTCGTGATGACAACTCCAAATCGCGGAACCGGATACCGCCCATGTAGTGCTCAATCGCCTGTTACTCTCGATCGGTCAGGTAGGTTCGGCTGATGCGATCGTGCCAGCACAGAGTATCCACGTCGACGAACGCCCAGAGCAGACCCATGACGAACGAAGCGGTAGAGAAATAAAGCGCCATGACCCGCTGGCGACGTTCCCGCCGGCGTGGCGACTTCCCTTTGAACGTGCGGAGGCGAATTTTGGCGACACGCATGCCTGCCGTGGCTCCGCCATAAACCAGCAGCAAGTACTGATAGACGGCCCACAGCAGCGCCGGCAGCGCGGCGGCCGTCAACAGCATGGGTTTGGTGAAGACCAGCCCGGGCAGCATTTTGTAGCCTATCGCAGCGAAGACTGCGGTGCTTGCCGCTACCAGGACGCAGTCTACTAAAGCCGCATACATGCGGTGCGCCACTCCCGCAGGCCGACAAGGAAGCTCGACGTTGTCGGCGTGGGTCGCGATTACGGGCTGAGTATTCGGTCCGAACTGCAGGCCGTCGAGAAAAGGCGTAGTGGGGAACGCTTCCAATTCTTCGGGCACGTCAAGAATGCGCGGCTGTTCCGGCAGAACTGGATCGGCCAGACGATGAAGCACATTTGGAGCGGACGCCTGCCGCGGGAAGGCGATGACCTTGCGCTGTGCCTTGGGGCGAGGCAAAGGAGCCGGCTGCGGTTCAGGATCAAGCGGCAACTCTGACGGCGCTGGGTCTGCGGCGGGCGACAGCTGCGCCTCCATTGGCAACGCCTCAGACTTTGGAGCGCCTGCTTCTGGCTCGAGATCGCAGATCTCGGGGCCGGCAATCTCGGTTGCGAGGGTTTGCTCGGCGCTCGCAGGGGCGCCTGCAATGAACTGTTCCTGAGCGGGCGAAGCCGGAGGCACGCTGGTCGCCGAACCGGTCGCCTCAGCTTCAAGGGGCGGGAACGGGAAGCGCATGCTATACGCTCCCTCGAGACGGCGCCCGCGACGCGTACGAAAACCGGCTACGCGGGCGTGAATTTCTTTTCGCCAAAAATCATTGGCGGGCAGCGACGAATTTCCAGATGCTTCAGAACGCAACGTTCCCTGGTCGGTCATGTGGTGGCGCGACTATTCCTTCTACCCGCTTTCTGGTAAGGCGTAGCGCTTTACGCAAAACAGCACGGGTGGATCATGAATGAAAATCGGGAAAGGAGGCCGTCGGCTCGCGTCCATGGGGCGCGCAAGTTATGCATCTGATCGCCAGCATCGCGCAACCAGTGGACAGCGAGCGGGTTTAGGAGAAAATCCAGAGCAGCGTGGAACCAGCGCAAGCGGATGCGTTTTACCTCTGCGTAGGCAACGTGCTAAGTTGCAAGGTCTGCTCCAACTAACCAAAGCAGGTGAGGGACGCACCCTTTTGATGATTGCCCGCACTCGAATGATTATCACGGCGCTGGTGGCATGTCATCTGTTTCTGCAACCTGGTATGTTAACCAGCCAGTTGCGTCCGCCAGAGCAGTCTGACCCATCGGCACCATCCTCCTCGCCGGCAAGTTCGTCGGAGCCGGCTCCGGTTCCGGCGACGCCTGCAACACCACAATCGCCCGACGCCGCAACCTCCGATGTTGGGCCCGCACCGCAATCAGCTTCCGCCAAGCAACCGCAAGTAACGGTGAAAACCGATACCGGCCAGGAAGACAAGCAAACTGAACAGGTCATTCAGCAGGTAATTCAGTCGAGTATCGACGAGCAGCAGTTGGGGCCCCCGCGTCCCTCGATGAACGTCCCCCTGGGAAAGGACGAAGTGCTGATCCGCGGCGACGAACAGGAAAAGAACCAGGATATTTACAAGGCCCGCGGCCATGTCGTGATGCGCTTCCGCACTTATACGCTGCACGCCGACCAGGTCACTTACGATTCCACCACCGGGCAGGTCACGGCCAACGGACACGTGGTCTTCGATGGAGGCCCGCACAACGACCATCTGGTCGGAACCCACGCCGTCTATGACGTCAGCCGCGACACCGGAGTTTTTTATGATGTGGTCGGATCGAGTGGAGTCAAGGTCAAGAACCGAGATATGTTTCTGACTTCGTCGACTCCGTTCTTCTTCACCGGAACGGTGGTGGACAAACTCGGCCCCGACCTTTACAAGGTCAACCATGGCTACATCACTTCGTGTCAGTTGCCGAAGCCCAAGTGGAAGTTTGACTCCCAGACCGCTTATGTGGAAATGGGTGACGAAGCCACCATGCATCATGCCACCCTGCGCATCCGCGGCATTCCGGTCTTCTACTTTCCCTGGGTGCAACACCCCACCGAGTTTGGGCGCCAGAGCGGTTTTCTCATGCCCGTTGCCGGAGTGTCCTCCACCCGGGGCACCATCCTGGGAGATGCGTTTTATTGGGCCATCAATCGCAGCAATGACGCTACCCTCGGGGCCTCGCTGTACTCCGCGCGCGGATGGGCGCAACACGGCATCTTTCGGTCAATTGGCTATAAGTACCAGTTCAAAGCCGAATACTTCGGGGTGATCGACGAGAAAGGCGCACCGCACACAGGACAGAACCAGGGCGGCGAGGAACTGACCGCGCACGGAGCGATCATGCTGCCGGACGAGGTTCGCGGTGTGCTCACGGTTGACTATCTCAGCTCTTATTTGTTTCGTCTGGCGTTCGCCCAGGGTTATAGCCTGTTTTCGATTAGCTCCGAGGTCCGTAACGCCGGATTCCTCAGCAAGAACTGGAACGGGTACTCCGTCGGCTTCTTGTCCTCGCTCTATCAGTCCTACCAGAGCACCACTCCCGGAGAGGTGATCGATATCGCGCACATTCCGTCGCTGGAGTTTTCCTCGGTGGAGCGCCCTTTCAACCGCTCCAACCTGATGTATGCGTACGACGTAGCGGCGGAAGGCCTTACCCGCAATGAGCCAGGATTTAGCACTGCCCCGGTTGTCGGACGCCTCGACGCCCATCCCTCAATTTCGCTGCCCACGTTTCTTCATGGTTGGACCTTTCGGCCGGAACTCGGGGTGCGCGAAACTCTTTACTCGCAGCGGCTACAGAGCGGTGGGGGAGTGGCCGTAGGCAATGCAATCAGCGATGCGATCAACCGGAATGTTGTAGACGCCGCAATGGAGATCAGGCCACCGACCTTGTCGAAGATCTTCGATCGCAAACTCTTCGGCTACGTGATGAAGCACACGGTGGAACCGCGAGTTGATCTATCGCTACCAGGGCGGTATCGACAACTTCAGCCAGATTATCCGTTTCGACCAGCGCGACATTCTGGCCGATACCGACGAAGTGGAATACGCGGTGGTCAACCGGCTGTTCGCCAAGAAAACCAAATCCACCGCGGAATGTTTCCACCATCCGAAATACGCGCTGCTTTCTCAGGAGAAAGACGTGGTCGCCAGCAAGCCCGCCAACGAGAAAGGCACTGACGAAACCGAACCTGGTACCTGTGATGACAAGGAAGGTCCGGCGCGTGAAGTCGTCAGCTGGGAGCTGGCGCAGAAGTATTTCTTCGATCCAACTTTCGGCGGAGCTTTGGTGCCCGGTCAGCGTAACGTATTTGACACCACTGTCGATTTATCCGGCATTGCGTTTCTTACCGAACCGCGCCGCTTTTCGCCCATCATCTCCCGTCTCCGGTTGCAAGATGCGCAAACCGACTTCCAATGGGGCATCGATTATGACCCGGTGCTCCATCAACTGAATGCCAGCACCCTCTTGTTGGGCCACCGGCTTAATAGCAACTGGTACGTGGCGGGTGGCCAGACCTACATGCGTGAGCCGGCGGAAACCGCTCCCATCGCCGGTCAGCCATCGCTCGCAGCCAGTATCTACAACCAGTATCGCGTCCAGGTGCAGTACGGTAACATCGGGCAGCGCGGGTTAAGTGCCGCGGTAGCCGTGGCCGCGGACGCCCGTCTCAGTTACATTCAGACCGCAACCATTCAGTCCAATTACAACTGGGACTGCTGCGGCGTCACCTTCGAGTACGCCCGCTGGGCCATCGCTCCCACCGTCAGCAACGAGAATTCGTACCGCTTCTCCTTCAGCCTTGCCAATATTGGGACCTTCGGCACCATCCGGCGGCTGCAGAGACTTTACTAACGCGCAACCTCCCGTGCCCGGCAAGTGTCTTACAATCGAACCATGTCGACGGCGCACCCCAATCTGCCCATTGAAGCCGACGTTCTCGCGGCCAAATCGCATGCGCTGGCGGCGCATTTGCGTTCCCTCGGACGATTGCTGGTGGCTTATTCCGGTGGAGTGGATTCCGCATTCCTGGCCTGGGCCGCGCACCGCGAACTGGGCGGCGACATGCTGGCCGTGCTGGCCGATTCTCCCAGCCTGGCGCGCTCGCAGATGCGCGATGCAGTTGCCTTCGCCGAGGAACAGGACATACCTCTTAGCGTCGTTGCCACCGAAGAGATGGAGCGTCCTGAATACCTGCGCAATGATGGCGCGCGTTGCTACCACTGCAAAGACGAACTGTTTACCGTGATGGAAGAGCGGCGACGAGGCCTGCGATTCGATGCCATTGCCTACGGCGTGAACCTCGACGACCAGGGCGACTTTCGTCCTGGCCAGCAGGCGGCCCGCCAGCATCATGTGGCTGCGCCCTTGCTTGACGCGGGATTGACGAAGGCAGACATCCGTCAACTGGCATCGCAGGCGGGGCTGCGTATCTGGGACAAGCCCGCGTCGGCGTGCCTGTCGTCTCGCATCGAGTACGGTCGCCCGGTCACGCGGGAGGCGCTGTCTGCCGTCGAGCGAGGTGAAGACGCGCTCCGCGAACTTGGTTTTCGCCAGGTGCGGGTGCGTCATCACGGCGAGATCGTGCGCATCGAGATCGCACGCGAGGAATTGCCGCGGGCGATGACGATGGAAATGACCGCCGAGTTCACGCGAATCTTCAAGGCGCTGGGATTCACCTATGTCACGCTCGATCTCGAGGGATTTCGGTCCGGCTCGATGAATGCGGTGCTGCCGGTCGGGAAACTGCTGAGAATAGGGTAGGGGGCTAAAAGCCTGGGGCCACAGGTTCGCCCTTCGGTTGGGCTAACCTGGGATCGCTGCTCGGCACCCGCAAGGAAACAGGTTCTGTTCATGCTACCGAGATCGAATCGGACCGCCAGAGATCGTGAGTTAAGAATGTTTGGAGGGCCGACCGCACATTTCTCAGCTCAGGCACCAGGCTAATTGATTCTGTTGGTCTGGACATCACACCCAAAGCTTCACCTCATTTCCCGTCCGCAACATTGGATGGACGAACCGCGCGCAGGTTACACGACTTAGCCGTTATTTACTAGGCGGCTCAGGCTTCTCAAGAGTGTTTTCAAGGCTCGACTGTACATCCTCAAGCGCCTGTAACTTTTTTCACCACTCCTCATCTGAATGGCAGAACCAAGATTTAATGTATGGCCTTCTTAGCAAGGTATCTTGGCGAATCTCGATATTTCAGACAAAGAAAAGGAAATAAAACATGAAAAACAATTTGTGCAGACTGGTAGCACTGGCGCTGTTTACGACGGTGCTCGGAGGCGCGGCCTTGGCGCAAGACTATGGGCACAAGATTCGCGCTGATATTCCCTTCAGCTTCTACGCGGGAAACAAGCTGATGCCCGCGGGCAACTACACCTTCGCGACTAATACTCTGAACGATAATGTGGAGATCGGCCAGAGCGAAAAGGGCCCCGAGTCGTTTCTTCAGGGAGCGCCAAACGACGACTTAAACAACGGGCTCGCGCTACTAACCTTCCGGACCAACGGTGCCGGCGCTTCTGCTCTGCAGAAGGTACAAGGGGATGATTTTGGCGTCAGCTTCAACGCGGACAAGGTGCTGTCCCACTTGGCCGCGAACTCGCCGGCCGACGCCACCCGGACGGTGATGGCACAGTTAGTAAGGTGACTAACGCAATCCTGTGAACTGTGGATCGGAAGGGAATCTCCGGTCCCGGTTCCGGGTGCACTTCCGGACCCACCCTCTATAGCGGAACCTGTGCGCTCGTCGCCCCCTTTTGGACTCTGCCCTGGCGGAGGAAGGTTCAGGCTGGATCTCTAACGTATGTCTTTTCGGGTGTCGAGCGCAGTGATCCCCACTTAGTTCTCCAGTCGTAGACGCAGTCCCCAATTATTTCCCGTTTGCCTTGTGACTTTTTTCTTGCTGGCCCATCTGTGTCATTGGGAGACGACGCTGCGGCGTGGTTCCGCGAACACGAAAACGCGATCTTCCGAAAAATGCCGACCCATCTAGACAACGAGCAATCGCTGGTAGTCGCCGCCCAAACGGGCGACTCGGATGCTTTTGTTACGCTGCTAAATCAATACAGCCGCAATGTCTATCGTCTGGGCCTCAGCATTACCGGAAATCACCATGACGCCGAGGATGTCCTCCAGGAAGCGTCGCTCAGGGCTTATTCCTCGATGGCAGAGTTCCGTGGGGATGCTCGTTTCTATAGCTGGCTTGTGAGCATCGCCGTGAATGTTGCACTGGGAAAGCTAAGGAAACGCGCCTTGTGGAAGGAATCCTCCCTGGACGAGCCGCGGGAAGGCGAAGATGGCAGTTACATCCCGATGGAAATTGAAAGCTGGGGCGAAGACCCCGAAAAAGCTTGTTTGACCCATGAACTACAGCAGATACTGGCGGAAGTGATTCAGAAGCTGGACCCGAAATCGCGCACCATTTTCACTCTCCGCGACGTTGAGAAGTTCTCCATCGAAGAGACGGCTGCCCTGCTCGGCTTGAGCACTCCTGTAGTAAAGACACGACTGTACCGCGCTCGACTGAAATTACGCGAGGAATTGACCAGGTATTTCGGAAAGGATGCTCGCAATGCGATGCCGACAAGTCATCGATAGAATTTCTGAATACCTCGACGGCGAACTTGATCCAGAACTGGTGCGGGAACTGGAGCGCCACTTGGAGCATTGTGAGGACTGTCGGATCGTGGTGGATACCACGCAGAAGACAGTGGAAATCTTCTACAACACGGAACCAGCGGCTCTGCCGGCGGGCGTTCGCGAACGCCTGAACCAGATGTTCACAGAAAAATTCCGTAAAGATGAGCGGAGCTGAAGCATTTTAGGTTTTTCTGTAATCCGGTAGAGCGGGCCTTCAGGCCCGTGTTCAGGATCGCGATATCATCTTGCTTCCGCCGCTGAGGTCTGTGACCTCAGCGGCGGAAGCGTTTTCTTTCTTGCCGTTAACGCGGGCCTGAAGGCCCGCTCTACCCGAGCTCGGCTTACACCAATTCCTAGACTGCCTTAAACGCGGAGAATTGGAGAATCAGGTTGCGGGCTAATCAAAGTCCGGAGTGAGGCCGAGTCCCGCTGAAAATCGATTGGCACAGGCGTAGAGCGACGTAATCAGAACCGCGTCGAAAATAGCGGCGTCGCTCCAGCCCAGCTCTCGCAACTGCCCCACGTCAGCCCGTCGCATGTCGGCAGGCTGAGTAGTGAGTTTCTCACAAAACTTCAACAACTCCATGACTTTTGGATCGAGCGGCGCCGATTTGTAATCCATGGACAGTCTGCGGCTGAGAGATTTATCCATGCCCATGCGGCCCAGGATCTCCAAATGCGCCGGGAGACAGTAGCTGGACATGTTGATTGCGCTGACGACGGTGGCAATCTGTTCCTTGATGATCTTGGGTAAGCCACGCTCGTCGTTCATGGCATTCGTATAGAGGTTTACTTGGTCTTGAAGAAGCTGGGGATCGTGGCCCAGGGCCTGAAAATAGTTAGGCAAGAAGCCCCAGCGGCGAGTGACGTATTCGTAAATCTTCTTCACTTCGGGGATGGCTTGTTCGTCTGGAACAACTGGAAGAAAAGGCATGACTGCACCTGCCGGCTCGATTGAGAATCTCCGCCCCACGATTGCGCTCTAAAACAAGCGAAGAACAAACAACTACGACTATTTTCGAATGATAGATGAACTCGGTGAAGATCCGCAATTGAGCGCCCCCAGCCATGACGAACCGGAATTGTCGAACTCGACGTTAACGCCAGTTGCGCTGTTTGCCGGATGTCCCAAAGATCGTGAGTTAAGAATGTTTGGTGGGCCGAACGCACATTTCTCAGCCCAGGTTAGCGTGCAAAAGACGCACGCGAACCTGAGGCACCAGGCAACCGTCATGGGCCGCCCTTCGGCATCGTACGAGTAGTAATGGTTGGAAAGATTGTCCACCGTTACGTTGCCCATACCATCATAAGTGAGGCCATCATCTCACGTTAGCCCAAAGGAAGGGCGAACGTGGGGAACCAGGCCGATAATCAGTGGAACAAGGACATAAACGCGAGGACAGCGAAGAACACACCGCAGAGCCTCAGCGCCAGCATCACCTTCGGCGCAGCCGACGGCGTTACTGATCGACCGGCGGGCCAGACGTGTCCAAAAACCGCCAGTGCCTTTGCCGGGAAAACGGCCATTAGTATGCCCGCTACGACCACGAAGATCGAAAGCGCAGTGATCCCCGGCGTTGGAGAGCTGGGAAGCACCCCGCTGACTGGATGCATCATGTGTCTTGTCGCACGCCCAGCGAGCACAAGATAAATCTCGGAAGCTCCCATATAGACGAACCAGCAACCCACGGCAAGGATCACCAGGCCAGCGATGCGATTGATGAATCGTATGAACGGATTCGGACGTTTGAGGCTGGGTTCGGTCCAACGGCCAGCGCAGCTCATCGCTTCTGTAAGTCTGTCCCACTGCGCAGGGAGGAAGCACATCATGAATCCCCAAACGCTCGCGGCCAGACCCATTAGCAGCATCATTATCAGAAGCAGCATGGATCTCCTCTCACCTCTTCAATTGGCCGTAGTGCCCCACTCATTCGCGGGTTTTGCGAATGAGTGGGTAGCATACACTGCGAGGGCTGCCGCTTGTAGCTACAGGTTATGAGATAGAGATCGTGCCCTCCCTATCAACGTTCCAGACCTTTCGTCACACTCTGAGCTTAAGTATCAGTCAGATGTGTAGTCGGTGATGAAACACGCTGAACTCTGTGATCCCCGAATCCCACTCATTCGAAAACCGCGAATGAGTGGGGCACCCGGCAACATGGTTAAGCGCGTCGACTTCCATTGCGAGATTATGTGAGTCGGCTTTGCGGTGAGAAATACTGATACCCGAGAACTCCGCCTTCAACCGCCAATCCTCCGAGGAGAAGAATGTCTTCGATGGCACGACAACTCCGCCGTTGCATCAGGGGGCTCAAGAGAGTATGGAGGGAGTTCTCGCCAATTTGTCGAACCCGTCGTTCTGCCTTCTGGACATAAGTCTCCGCCTGGTTTGAAGACGATGATTTCGTAGAGATATCGTCTACGTTCCTCCGGAAAATAGGCAAACTCGAAAGCGATCCCTTTGGCCTGGTCCACCCAAAAGATCAATGGACGGTTGCCGAGCGCTGCGTTGCTCGAACCCAACAACTCATACGCGCGGAGACCTTTGTAATAGCGCTGCACCAGATCAGGAGAGTCATAAGTGGTGAGGGCCTCGGGCGTGTGGTATCGGGTTGTTGAAGACCCGATCTGGACAACGTGCCCGTTTCGAAAAAGAACAAAGATGTTTCCCTTGCTGGAATTGGAAGTATCTACCCAGTTGAAGACACTCCCGCACTCGCTTTTCCAGTATTGATCTACATCGTCCTTCTGATGGAACAACTTAAAAGCGCGTGCTTGTGAATCGCCCAACTTCAGCTCTCCAACGCCTACCCCAGACACAATCAAAGAGGTGTCTTTCTTGTCTAAGACACTGGAGGCAATTTGTGCTCCTGATCGGCGACCGATTGCAAGCATCCGGATACCGACACCGCTTGCGGTGGCAGAAATCTCGAAGACGAAGACCAAGACAAATAACAGCGTTGACAGTGCAAGTCGCTGGTCTCTCGAAGGCAATCAGATCTCCTTTACTAGAAGCACTCAGCCGAGGTGACCCACTCATTCGCGGGTTTTGCGAATGAGTGGGATAGCATACACTGCGTGGGACCGCCGCTTGTAGCTACAGGTTATGAAATAGAGATCGTGCCCTCCCTATCAACGTTCCAGACCTTTCGTCACACTCTGAGCTTAAGTATCAGTCAGATGTGTAGTCGGTGATGAAACACGCTGAACTCCGCGATCCCTGAATCCCACTCATTCGAAAACCGCGAATGAGTGGGGCACCCGGCTGAGACGCACCACCTCCCCCACCGCCGCCCGCTGCACTTCCATTGCTGCTGCAGCCTCCGAAAAGCATGCAGAAGAAGGACGACATGCTACCCTGGCCGGGCCAACCCTCATAAGCCAAGTCCCACCACCCGCCGGGTGCGGGGGCCCACCCCGTGGTGGTGCAATTCCCCTTATCATCACATTGACCGTCCAACCCGAGCGGGTCGATATTGCTGAGTGGCTGGTTGCCGACATAGGCATAGCGGTTCCAGGTCTGAGTCCTCTTTTACGTTTGCATACGTTCCCACCAATGCAGGAACCGAGCAAAGATGATCACCTCACCCGGTTTTGCCGCGAACTTCGGTAAGAACTTCCTCTTTGGGTCACAGTTGTTCTCCGCTACAAGGCCGGTCTCGATTATTCTGTGCGCAGAAAAACCGCCATAGGCACAGCCATGAAGCTTCCCATTCTCCACTGAAATAAGTACCCTGTCAGGAATCGGAGTAGGAAGATGGAACACTGCGGTGCCGTCTGCAGAAGTCGTTGCCTGAATTCCGGGCCCCTCTCCCAAATATGCCAGCAGAATCTGTTTTTGTAGGGGCTTTCCATCGTTCCCATCGATTAAGCGGACTGTCAAGTCTTGTGCGAAAACTAGACTGACCACACCTCCGCTAGCCGCCGCCGCCGCGACCAATACGGCCACTCGCCACAGAATTATTGCAAATCGGGTCATGGGTGGCACCCCGTGGCGACCGAGCATGTATAAGGCACTCCGGTGCCTGCTTGTCCCCTCGTGTTTATGAACAGGGAAGGCACCGCTTCAAAAAGCCAGTGCAAAGGATTATAGGGACCGAAGGCGTCATAATGTGCTTCGATGCCGTTATACGTGTCCACAACGTGTCCCTCTTCGATCCCGAACAGCCCTGCCGCACCCATGTAGTAGGACGGATCTCCATTGTGGAACCAGCCGATCGGATCGGAATATCCGCTCTCAGCGGTAGTCGGACTGAGTGTGCCGGGTGCCCCACTCATTCGCGGGTTTTGCGAATGAGTGGGTAGCATAGACTGCGAGGGCTGCCGCTTGTAGCTGCAGGTTATGAAATAGAGATCGTGCCCTCCCTATCAACGTTCCAGACCTTTCGTCACACTCTGAGCTTAAGTATCAGTCAGATGTGTAGTCGGTGATGAAACACACTGAACTCTGTGATCCCGAATCCCACTCATTCGAAAACCGCGGATGAGTGGGGCATCCGGCAGCGGTAAGATGCGAGAATGATTTATCTGAGCCCCTTTTCGAGCGGGCGCAGTTTCTCACTCGCATACCCCATGACCCAATCGCCCTCTGTTCCTAATCCCGTCAACCTCTTCATCCTGGGATTGCCGAAGGCTGAGCTTCACCTGCACCTGGAAGGCACGGTCGATCCGCCAACCCTGGCCGAGCTGAGCCGCCGCCATCCCACACCGCTGCAAACCACCAACAATCGCTACCGGAACATCGAGGACAGCGGCCGCGTCTTCAGCGAGGAAGAAGCCCGCGCGTTATACGAATACAAGCACTTCACCGGCTTTCTGTGGGCGTTCAAGGCGGTCACCGAGCGCTTGCGCACCGCCGACGACTACGAGCTGGTCACCTATCGCATGATGCAGAAGCTGCACGCGCAAAATGTTCTTCATGCCGAGGTCTACATCTCGGCCGGCGTGGTGCAGTGGCGCGGCCAGGAATTCGCTCCCCTGTTTGAAGGGGCCGAGCGTGGTCGGCAGCGCGGTGAGCGCGACTTCGGAATGTCGCTGTACTGGATCTTCGACGCGGTCCGGCACTTCGGCGTCGACGAAGCCCGCCGCGTGGTTGACGAGGCGATTCGCTTGAAGGAGCGCAACGTCGTGGGCATCGGAATTGGCGGCGACGAGCGCCGCGCCGCACCCGAACAGTTCCGCGAGGTCTATAGCCACGCGGCCCAACACGGGTTACGGTTGACGGCGCATGCCGGCGAAACCGTGGGGGCCGAATCCATCTGGGCCGCGCTACGCGAGTTGAAGGTGGACCGCATCGGGCATGGGTTGCACGCCGTCGACGATCCGGAACTAGTACGCTATCTCGCCGAAAAGCAAATTCCCGTGGAGGTGTGCATCACCAGCAATGTGATGACCGGCTGCTGCACCACGGCGGAGCAGCACCCGGTGCGGAAATTGTTCGATGCCGGTGTTCTGGTCACGCTGAATACCGACGATCCCGACATGTTCCACACCAATCTGTCGCGCGAATATCAGATTGCACAGCAGGTCTTCGGCTTCAGTGAAGATGAGCTTCGCGAGCTGGCAAAGAATTCGTTTCGTGCGTCATTCTTGCCGGAAGAAAAGAAGCGAAAGTATCTGGCGGGATTTTGAGAACCTTTTCGCTTGCTCGGCAGGACTGCGCCCGCGCCAGTTGCCGCCCCGATGTAGCACACGGAAGGGCCTTATTAGTTAAATAGTTTCGAAACAATGCAACTACTGGTGAGCGTGGAATCGCGCGGCTCACCGGGTTGTCTAGTGTCGTATGCTGCAGGTTGCGCCATGGAGATTGCACGCATCGCCGAGTTGCTGGCGCCGTTTACCGGCGGAGAGACGCTGCGCCGCCACTGCTCGAGCAGGTGAGCAGCTACCTCGAACTTTTGCTGCGCTGGAATGCGCGGGTAAATCTGACCGCCGTGCGCGATCCGGAAACGATCGTGACCCGGCACTTCGGCGAGTCACTGTTCGCGGCGCGGATTCTGCTGCGGGGCGGCGGCGAGTCTGCGGCACCTGCGACGGTGGCCGACGTCGGCTCGGGAGCCGGCTTTCCGGGGGTCCCAATGAAGCTGTTCGCGCCCGCCCTCGACGTAACTCTGATTGAATCGCACAACAAGAAAGCTGCTTTCCTAAAGGAAGTTGCGCGGACCCTCGGCGTCGAGGGCTTGCGCGTGTTTGCCGGCCGCGCTGAGCAGTGGCCAGGAAGGGCTGACCTCGTGACGCTGCGCGCTGTCGAGCAATTCGAGCGAGCTTTGCCCGTGGCCGCAGCGTTGGTCGCGGACGGCGGCAAACTTGGATTGCTCGTCGGGGAAGGTCAAGTTTCGACAGCGCAGGCTGTGCTCGGAAAAAAATGGGGCTGGGAAGGACCCAAGCACGTTCCCGGGAGCGAAGCGAGGGTCGTGATCGCCGCGTGGCAGTGCGGATAATGGCGCCGGTAGAGGGTCTTCGAACCAAGCCAGCGTAGAACTCAGTAGCTAATTGGCTGAGTGGGAGATACGCTGTCATCTCCGCCTTAAAATTAACATAAAGTGGGATTATACTAATGTTTTGTGGCGGTATTAGCCGATGCAATGGTAATCGACGAGTCCAATGTCGGAGCTTGGTTGTCGAAAGGCATGGCTTGGACCGACGCCAGCTCCGCCGCAACTCAATTTGCGATTCCACGTGGTACGCTTACGCTGCACGGTCAGGCGACCTAGGGAAATGTTCCACGTGGAACATTTCTCCCCGGGCCCCAGGCTTGGTTCCGGGGACAGGGATCTATACTGCGTTCTACCCCGGACCCGGCTTCGTCCATGGCAGTCATAATGAGGCTAAGAACTCGCCGCCATAATGTTCCACGTGGAACATTCTACGCGCCTCTCTCACTGATTTTTACCCACAGCGGCTCAGCCTGCCTACTCGCCGCTTAATCAGTAGCTTCCGCCGTCCCTTCCGAGTCTTGCACAGCTTTTCCTCGGAAAACCTTCCAACGACCTCGCTCTGCGATTGCCCACCGTCCGGCCCACGTTCTAAGCTTCTTGTTCAGTATTTCAAGCGCAATCATGGCACGCATCATCGCAGTCACCAACCAGAAAGGCGGAGTCGGCAAGACGACGACCGCCATCAACGTTGCGGCCTCGTTCGCTTCCCTTGGCGCGCGCACGCTGCTGGTCGATTGCGATCCGCAGTCCAATGCCTCGAGCGGCGTCGGCTTCGCTCGCGATCCCGATCGCCACAGCACCTACCAGGTCGTCATGGGCGAGGTCTCGGCCCAGGACGCGACTCTGCCCACCGAGGTCGACAACCTCAGCTTGATCCCCGCGCACAAGAACCTGATCGGCGCCAACATTGAACTGGTGCCCCTCGAGCACCGCGAGTACCGCCTGCGTCATGCCTTGCAACCCGTGCGCGACGCGTTCCAATTCATCGTGATCGACTGCCCGCCCGCGCTGGACCTGCTGACGCTCAACGCGCTGGTCGCCGCCGACACCGTGCTCATTCCCATGCAAGCCGAGTACTTCGCCCTCGAGGGCGTCACCGAACTGCTCGACACCATCGACCGCATCCGCATCGAGCTCAATCGCGGCCTCGCGGTTGAGGGCGTGGTGCTCACCATGTTCGACGAGCGCACCAACCTAGCACAGTCGGTGGCCTCCGAGCTGCGCGGCTTCTTCGGCGACCTGATGTGCGAGACCGCGATCCCGCGCAACGTTCGACTCGCCGAGGCCCCCAGCCACGGCAAGCCCGCGCTGGTTTACGATCCGCACGCCCGTGGCACCGAAGCCTACCTGAAGCTGGCGGAGGAGATCATGGAGCGCGTGAGCAATCCCAAGGCGCCGTCGCACGAGGCCGCACAGTCGAGCGAGTAACTGTCAGGGGATGAAGAATCCTACATTGTGGGATGTACCACATTGTGGGATATCGCCATGGCGAGCCGTCCGGAGGAAATGGCTGCACCCCTCCTCTTCCCGGTGTCGCGGAAGGCACCCCAGGTTGGCCCAACAGAAGGGCGAACCTGGGGCAGCCGGCATCCGGCGGTCGGGGCTAATCCGTCTGACCGCCTTCAGTTGGTATCGGTTACGCTGGCAGACATACTCAGTCCGGTATCGGTGTTAGCGAACAGAAATAGTTGATCTGGTTCCAATGGTTCCGTTAGGGAAAGAACACCGCTCTCAGAGGAGTACGTGGCATTTATGCCATCGGCCACCAACGCCGCAGCGAGCGCGGAAAATACGGAATCCCCGGATTCTCCGTCGCTGGGATGGATTGTGGCGATAATTGCATTACCCATAGCCGTTTCCACCCCTGCATAGAGAACCGACTGTCCACCATCGGGATCCAATCCGCTGGGAGTGCCACCCGTATTCATAAGGAGCGCCAGGAAATCTACATTCTTCCCGAGGGCATCATACTTTTCCTTCGTTGGGTCTGCAGTGATGGCGATCGCCTTTGCGGGCGGCTGAATCTTTACTTGGTTCACGATTCCACCTCTCTGTGTAAGGTGGAGCTTGCGCTGTAATCGCAGCCCGAATCTTCGCAGCCTTGGCAGATGGAGTGTCCCCCGCTTTTCCTCCTATGATATTGGTAACGTTGACTGTGAACATTCGGCCTGCAGCGTTCGTGATCACGATGGTTGAGGGTGCAGCTTCCGTCCTTGACGTAACCGGCCAGTGACTGCTCCTTACAAGGGGCGGCTATCGCGGTCATCCCGAATAGTAGAATCGCGGAAAGAGCGACAGCTTGGCAGGCATTACGGGTTTTCATATTGACCTCCTTTTGGTCATAGGTTGTGGCGGCGTAGTCTCGAAAGTGAGGAGCAACTTCACCGCGTAGCTGCTCCTCATCCGGACTCACATCCCAGCAAGAATGCCTCGGATGGAGTACTCGGCCCTCATCCAGAACTTCTGCGCGAGCGCATTTGAACGCCTCGCGACCTCCGCGCTCTCACCGCGACGCGTAGCGCACGAGCATCACGCATCCGCGCGGCAAGGTTGGTCCCTGCCAGCGAGGACGATCGCGACGCTGACTGCGGCGGCAGAACATCCTCAGCAGCGGGAGTCCACGCCACCACGCGCATCCGCGGCGCGGACTGTGAACGCTCGGAGATCATTCGTCCCAGGTTGACGATTTCCGGCTGATCGGACTGCGCTTCGGCCGCATCCTCTGTCCTGTGAAAGGTCGCGTCAGCTAGGGTCGCCGTGTCGCTGCTTACCTTCCGCCAACCTTCGTCCTCAACTTTGGCTACCCGCGACGACAGAATCAGGGTGAGGAACGGCCCCGGATTCATCACAGTTGTCAGAACTTCTTGCCTTTTCATGGTGTCCTCCCTTCGGCTCATGTTCGGCGGCGCTTTCAATAGCGCCGCCTCTCACAAGGGATCTTTCTCGTTTCGCTTTCGGGGCGGGATCGTTGCCCCACCTACGGAAGCGTTTCCCCAAAAAGTGGGGTATTGAGCGTTGCTCAATCCGCCTTTTGTGGTGGACAATGCGCCCGTTTCTTTCCGGGTTCAAGACCCTAACGGCTGATTTTTGGGTGATTAGGAAATGATCGGCGGATGATCGGCCAAGCCTCTGATGGATAAAGGGTTGAAAAGGCATGTAAAAAAAATATCGATGGGCTGCCGGGTCAATCGCGCTATAATCCACGCACTCTCCGCGCTTCCGCGTCAAGTTGGCCACTTTGAGCGCCACGCAGCACCTTCTTCGCTTCGGCGTCTTCGAGTTGAATCTCGACACCGAAGAGTTGCGTAAATCTCAGATAGCTGTCAAGCTGCCGCCACAACCCTTCAGGCTCTTGGTCTTGCTTGCCAGCCGCGCCGGTCAAGTTGTGACCCGGGACGAAATTCAGCACGAATTCTGGGGGGACGAAACCTACATTAATTTTGAGCGGCGAATGAATCAGTGCATTCAGCAAGTGCGGACAGCTCTCGGGGATAATGCCAGCCTGCCGCTTTACATTGAGACGGTCCATCGCCACGGATACCGCTTCATCGCGCCGGTAGAGGCGAAAACTATCACCATTAAGGGACCGAGGCTGTCAGAGTCGACGGGCCGCGTCCCGGTCGCGATTGGGAGCGACGCGGGAGGGCCCGCAGTGGTGGTGGGAGCAGTGGCGCCAAGCTATCAGACTGCACTGGACGTGAAAGCAGCGACCAGGCCGGCCAGTGAGATCGCAGATATTCATCCCTCAGCCCCCCGTGGTCGGCGCGCTCGTGTTGTCTGGATCGCTGTAGGCGGTGGTATTGGTTGCGGCGATCGGTGGCGGACTTTACTGGCGCTGCGCACAGGAAACCAGTGCTTACCGAGAAAGACACCATCGTGCTGGCCGACTTCGATAACAAGACCGGCGACGCGGTATTCGACGACACGCTGAAGCAGGGACTGGCCATTCAGTTGGAGCAATCGCCATTTCTCAACCTGGTTTCCGACCGCAAGGTTGATGCAGACCCTGAAGCTGATGGACGTCGCGCGGAGCGAGCGGCTGACACGAAGACGTGGCACGCGAGGTCTGCCAGCGCACCGGCAGCAAGGCCATGCTGACCGGCTCGATTGCTGCGCTTGGGCAGCCAGTACGTGATTGGCCTGAAGGCGGTGAACTGCAACACGGGAGACGTGCTGGCGGAGGCGCAGGAGCAGGCGGCAGGCAAGGAAGCGGTGCTCAAGGCTCTGGACGCCGCGGCGGTCAGCTTGCGCAGCAAGCTGGGCGAGTCGCTCAGCTCGGTGCAGAAATATGCCACGCCGTTGGAGGAAGCGACCACGCCATCGCTGGAGGCGCTGAAAGCCTACAGCCTGGGACGGAAGACGCATTTGCGAAAGGGGACACCGCCGCTCTGCCCTTCTACAAGCGGGCAGTGGAACTCGACCCGAATTTCGCCATGGCCTACGCCGCGCATGTGCGAGCTGCCTACAGCAACCTCAACGAAGTCGGGCGGGCGGCGGAGAATGCACGCAAGGCTTACGAGCTGCGGGAGAAGGTGAGCGAACGGGAGCGGTTCTCCATCGAGGCAAACTACTACCTGTTCGCGACGGGAGAGCTGGAGAAGGCGGCGCAGGTCTACGAGCTGTGGCAGCAGACCTACCCGAGAGACGCACTGCCCTACGTGGACTTGGGATTCATTTACTGCTACCCTTGGAAACTGGGAGAAGGCATTGGAGGAAGCGCCGCGAGGCAATGCGCCTGGAGCCGAACGACGGCATCAACTACGTCAATCTCGGCGCCGGCTACGCGAGCCTCAACCGGCTGGATGAGGCGGAGGCGGTGTACAAGCAGGCGGAGGAGCGCAAGCTGGAGGGTGAGGACCTGCTCCAGAACCGCTACCAGTTGGCTTTTCTGAAGGGCGACACGGCGCAGATGGCGCAGATTGGTCTCGGCCGCCATGGGCAAGCCGGGCACGGAAGATCTGCTGCTGGCCGCGCAAGCAGACACGGAGGCCTGGTATGGGAAGTTGAAGAATGCGCGCGAGCTGACCCGGCGGGCGATGGATTCAGCCCAGCACAACGACGCCAAAGAGACTGCCGCAGCCTATCAGGCAGCGGCGGCGCTGCGCGAGGTGGAATCGGGCAACCGGGAGCAGGCGCGTGCCGATGCCGATGCAGCACTGAAGCTGGCCCCGAACCGCGATGTGCGGGCTATGGCGGCGCTGGCTCTGGCGCGGGCAGGCGATACGGCACGGGCGGAGAAGCTGGCGGCCGAACTCGACAAGACATTCCCGCTGGACACGCTGGTCCAGAGGTATTGGCTGCCCACGATCCGGGCGGCTGTCGCCTTGCAGCGCAAAGACCCGAACCGGGCAATCGAACTGCTGAAGGTGGCGAGCCCGATCGAACTCGGGCATCCCACAGGCGTCAACGTGTACCTATGCCCGGTTTATTTGCGGGGAGAAGCCTATCTCATGCTGCACGACGGCAACGCGGCGGCAGCAGAATTTCAGAAGTTCATCGACCACTACGGCCTGGTGGGGAACTTTCCCTGGGGAGCGCTGGCCCGCCTCGGACTGGCTCGCGCTTACGCGCTCGAAGCCGCCAAAGATCCCGCCGCCCGCGACAAAGCCCGCGCCGCGTATCAGAATTTCCTCACCCTCTGGAAAGACGCCGATCCCGACATCCCCATCTACAAGCAAGCCAAAGCCGAGTACGCCCGACTGCGATAGTGGCATGAATATCGCTGCGCACCCTGCGATCGGATACTGACACATTCGGAAGCAGGGCGGGTGGCCAACACACCCGCACCATCGAAATCTTGAGATGGGCAACCCGCCCGGAAAACATGGGGCCACTATCGCTTAACGCGTAGGGCGTCGGCTGCGCCAGCAGCACGCGGAATGACTCTTCGCGCTGTTCCCAGCAGGCCTAGTGGCATTCAAACACCCGCCGCACAACTCCGCCGTTAATTCCTGAATCTTAGGTTGCGGCACGTCTCGTGTAGCGGGTGGGTTTCAACAAAATGTCACAAGCTATGTTTCGTCTGCGTAATGCGTGGTTTCTGGCCAGCGTAGTAGGGTTAGCTTTGGCTGTAGGGTGCGGCGGAGGGTCTACCAATGCCAGCACCGGGAGTGGAGGCAGCGGCAGCAGTGGAGGCAGTGGCAGCAGTGGGGGCGGCGGAGCGTCGGCGCCGACAATAACCGGCTTTGCCTCAACCCCGGCTGTAACCGCACCCGGACAGATTATCAACCTCGCGTGGACCACAGCCAACGCGACAGCTTTCATGGTTACGCCAAGCATCCTGGGAGAAGATCAAGCGGCTCTGCCTTTGAGCAGCCCGCAATACCCCACAGGCGCGCCCGCGGCCACGACTACTTACATGGCGCAGGCGACCGGCGCCTCCGGAACCACGCCCGCTACGGCGTCGGTAACGGTGACGGTAGTTCCGATGATGCTGACAGCTTCGGCCAACACTGTTCCGGCGGGAGGGATGGTGACGTTGACCTATTCCGGTCCCAACAACGGAAGTTCGTATGTCTTGACGACTCTACCCGCCAACACACAGACTCCGCTTACGCCCCAGTCGTGCAGCGGGAGCACTTGTTCCGGGACCACGCAAGTCGGGCCCCTGGGTACCAGCGTTGGCTTCACGGTTACGGCTAATGGGCCGGTGGGCGGACAAGCGGTCTCGCCGCAGGTAAACATCACCGTCGTGGGGGCGATGACCCTGACCTTCACCGCGAACCCGCAAACGGTGCCACCGGGCGGGACGGTAACACTGACCTGGCAGACAACCAACGCGGTCTCGCTCAGCATTACCCCGGGGGTTTGCCAAACTTGTACTCTTCCCAACGGCGTCGCGATTGTTCATCCGATGCAAACTACAACCTATACGGCCACCGCGACCGACCAATTCAATAATCAGATACAGAAGACAGCCCTTGTCACGGTAAGCACCGGCGGAGTTTCCAACCTGAACCACATCATCATTATGGTGCAGGAGAACCGCGCCTTCGATAACTATTTTGGAGAGCTGGCGACCTACCGGGTCAACCATCAGCCTCCGATTCCCGGGGCGCAGCTTAGCGATGTGAATGATCTGCACACGCTGCCACCCAATTACACGATCAAGAATCCCCAGGGGCAATCGTTTGGACCGTACCATCAGCGGACCGAGTGTATTGAGAACCTTTCGCCGTCGTGGGATGAAACCCACTACGACATGGACCTGGTCGGCAATGACTGGCTGAACCTGACGCCAGAGTTCCCAGTATCTGATGGACCGGTTCCTGGATACGACGTTGTCGGGCGGCACCGGCGATCAGTACGATCCGACGCACACCCGGCCGCTGGGCTATTACGACCAGACCGATCTGCCGTTCTATTACGAACTGGCCACGCAGTTCGCAACCAGTGATACGTATTACTCGCCGAACCCCGCTAACACGGTTCCTAATCGGATGTACCTGTTCGCGGCGACTTCGTATGGACATGGTTATCCGCCGGACAATCCGAATGATCCGGCATGGCAGCGGCCCACCATCTTCCGCGCGTTGACGCAGGCGGGAATTACCTGGCGCTACTATTACCAGGACAATAGCGTGTTCCTGGCGAACTGGGCGGACTGGAACGATCCGCAGATTCAGGGCAACGTGCGTAATATTTCCGAGTGGTACAACATCCTGGCCAGCCCCACAGCCGATCAGGACCTGCCGCAGGTTGTATTCATCGAGCGTGCCGCCAGCACCGGCTTGGATGAACATCCGGGCAATAATGTTCAGACAGGATCAGCGCGCGTACAGGAGATTCTGAACGCGCTGCTCACGAGTACGGCCTGGCCGGACTCGGTGTTCATCCTTACCTGGGACGAAGGCGGAGGCTTATTCGACCACGTGGGGCCTATCCTGGTAACGCCGCCCGACGATCAACTGCCCATCGACCTGCAGGGCCACACCCAAGGTCTGTTCAATGTGACAGGATTCCGCCTGCCGTTTATTGTGGTGTCGCCTTGGGTGAAACCGCAGACGGTGGTGCATCAGCAGGCCGATTACACCGCCATGCTGAAGCTGATCGAAACGCGCTTCAATGTGCCGGCATTGACGCAACGTGACGCCACCGCGGCCGATATGACGGACCCGACGAATGGCTTCTTCGATTTCAGCTCGCCACACTTGTTGCAGGTACCAACGTTGCCGGTGCAACCCACTAACGGCACTTGCAATGAGCAACTGGAGAGTTCGCCGTATCCGCCACAGTGAGGGGCGTCATCGCAAAGGGAAAGGCCTCCGCAAAACTGCAACGAGCGGAGGCCTAGTTTTTTGGACAAAAGTTAAGCGAGGCCAATGCCTCGCCCCGGAACAGTTACCGCTTTTTCTTCTTAGCAGCTTTCTTCGCGGCCTTCTTCTTAGTTGCCATTGGGTAATTCCTCCTTGTGTAACCTTCTCCCTCGAAGGTTGATTTTGGACCCAAATACCATACCAGCCCAAGATGTTGAATGAGCAGTATGTCTAACCCAAGATATTGCGGTTACTGGAAGGGAATGTCAACAAAAATTTTTTAAAAATCTATTGCGCAACCTTCAATTTAGTGATCCGCCTGGACGATTGGGAGTGTGTCTCCCACGGATGGCGCTCCGAACATTCCCATGCGGCTCGATCGCGATAGTTCGTTCTGTCTGCATGTTTTCGTTTTCAACACGAGGAATTTGCCATTCGGTTTGACGAGAATGACCCGAGCCCGGGAGGCGGCGACGATGAGGCGTACGAGCTTGGCATCTGCATCTGACATACGCGGCTCTTGAGTTTCTAGAACAGGTGATAGATGTCCAGCACCCACCACGCACTATAATCGGCGCAGTCAGGAGGGGGATTGAGTTCGGGTTCCCGATCCAACAACAAGAACAGGAAGCACAAGACTCAGAAGCGGGTTGCTATTCGTCCTGGCCCGGGCGACCTCGCTCCATCCAGGCAGTGGCTAATTGTTCTCAGTCTCCTTCTCGTGGTTGCGACGGTTGCATTGTATTTGCCGGTGAACCACCATCCATTCGTCAACTACGATGACGACGAGTACGTAACCGACAATGTCCACGTGAAGGCTGGTTTGAATGGGGAGACCGTCGCGTGGGCTTTCACCACCTACGATGCGGCGAACTGGCATCCTCTGACGTGGCTATCTCACGCGCTCGATTACCAGATCTTTCAGCTCGACCCGGCGGGCCATCACGACACCAATCTTCTGCTGCATGCATTGAACGTCGCGCTGCTGTTCTGGGTCCTGTGGCAGGCGACAGGCTATCCCGGCCGCAGTCTGATGGTAGCGGCGCTGTTTGCTCTGCATCCCATTAATGTCGAATCGGTGGCGTGGATTGCGGAGCGCAAGAACCTGCTGAGCATGTTGTTTTTTCTGCTCGCATTGGGCGCCTATCGCTGGTACGCGCGCCGGCCGCGCCTGGGACGCTATGTTGCCGTCGCGTTGCTCTACGTGCTGGGCTTGATGTCGCAAGCCGCAGGTAATCACCCTGCCGTTCGTGTTGCTGTTATGGGATTACTGGCCGCTGCGGCGAACGGCGACCGGGGACGAGAAGTCCACTGACGTGAGTGAGCCTTCAGCGATCTCTCCGCAAAGAACATTTTCCTGGCTGGTGAAGGAGAAGCTTCCTCTCTTCGCTCTCGCGGTGGCCAGTGCTGTCATCACTATGAGAGCGCAACGCCTCGGCGGCGGGATCAATCCAGATATCCCGCTCTTAACTCGTCTGGCGAATGCCATCGTCTCTTATGCGCGATATCTGGGACAGGCATTCTGGCCAATGGGTCTCGCACCCATCTATCCGTATCCAGTCGGTCCGTTCAAAGCTTGGGAAGTGGCAGCGGCATCAGTTCTCCTTATGACCGTCACCGCTCTCGTGATTGCAGGCCGGCATCATCGCTATCTCCTGGTTGGATGGTTATGGTTTCTCGGAACGCTGATTCCAATGATCGGCTTAGTGCAAGTGGGCCGGCAGGCGATGGCCGATCGCTATGCATATTTGCCGTTCGTGGGTCTGTTCGTCATGATCTGTTGGGGGCTTGGCGACTGGGCCGAGCGGCGGCACATTCGCGTCGCGTGGCAGGCTGCCGCCAGCGCTGGCACTTCTCGCTATGTCTGGCGGTGCTCACGCATCGTCAGATCGACTTCTGGGGCGACAATGTGCAGTTGTGGACACGCACGCTGCGGGTCACCCATAACAACTACCTGGCCGAAGACAATCTGGGCAGGGCATTGCAAACGCAAGGCAGGTCCCAGGACGCGATGCCGCACTTCGCCAGGGCCGCGGAAATCGAACCGTCGTATGTCTTCGCTTATATTCACATGGGCATCTACCAACACCAGCAAGGCGATTTACAAGGCGCGCTGCGCCAGTATCAAAGCGTCATTAGTCTTACCGGGAACGATGTCGCGCACTATCGCGAGATCCGCCGCGAAATCTTCGTCAATATGGCGTCGGCGTATACCGGTCTTGGAGATTTCGTTCGCGCGCGTGATTGCCTGGAATCAGCGGTCAGCCTGAACCCCGACGACGCTGAAGAGTGGACGAACCTGGGGATCATGGCTCAGAAGACGGGAGAGGTTGGCAGAGCCGTACAAGCGTATTCGCAAGCCGTAAAGCTTCAGCCCACGCAGCGCGGTTACCAACTGCTCGCACAGGCTCTTCAACAAGCGGGTAGACCACAGGAAGCCCAAGTGGCCATGCAGCAGGGCATGGCGCTTCGCTAAAGGGCGGTCCCAGGAATGAACAGCAGTTATGCAACGCCTGAACGCGTACTCCACCCATCGCCCATTCCCATTTACAATTTCCCAGCCATGACAAAGCGCAGCCGTGCGTTCCACCCGGTATTCCAACCCTCGGTTTCGAACTCAATTCTTTGTAATCTTCTTTTCGTCGCTTGCCTGATCGTGATGCTTGCTTCCACGACAGCGCGTGCCCAAGAGATGGAAACCGCCAACGGCGCGTCAGCCACTCCAGGTCTTTACAACCCCGTCGCCGATCCGAAGGCTGTCGTTACCCACGGCAACGCAAGATTCACCGTGCTGACGCCGCAACTGATTCGCATGGAATGGGCCGCCGACGGCAAGTTCGAAGACCACGCCTCGCTGGTCTTCCTGAATCGCCGCCTGCCTGTGCCCAACTTCACGGTTCGAGCAGCCGTCCCAACAGCTGGTAATCAAGACCAGCGCCCTGGAAGTTCGCTATAGTCCGGCGGCCGGATCGAGCGGCAAGTTCACTTCCGACAATTTGCAAATCACCTTGACGCTTGAATGGCAAGTCAGTCATATGGCATCCCGGCATGCCCGATACCGGCAACCTGATGGGCACCACGCGCACCCTGGATGGAGCCCTCGGCGCCAAGACCAAAGAGCCCATCGGGCCGGGCTTGATTTCGCGTGATGGTTGGACGCTGGTCGATGATTCTACGCGGCCGCTGTTCGATTCCGCCGACTTCAGCTTCGTCAACGGCGAGAACAGTCCGTGGCCCTGGGTGCTGGAACGGCCCGCCGGCGATCGCCAGGATTGGTACTTCTTTGGCTACGGTCACGATTACAAGCAGGCGCTCGGCGATTTCATCCTGGTTGCCGGGCGCATTCCGCTGCCGCCGCGCTTCGCCTTCGGGGCGTGGTGGTCGCGCTACTGGGCCTATTCCGATCAGGAGCTCGATGACCTGGTCCGTGGCTTTCGCCAGAACGACGTTCCCCTCGATGTTCTTGTCATCGACATGGACTGGCATCTGACCTTCGGTCCAAGTGGCGCGGGCAAGCACCCACTCGACCAATCGGGACACACGATGGGCTGGAGTGGATACAGTTGGAACAAGCTACTCTTTCCCGCTCCTGAGCAATTTCTGTCGCAGCTCCATGAAGACGGCCTGAAGGTCACACTCAACATGCATCCCGCGTCAGGCGTGCAGCCATGGGAGGACGCCTATCCCGAGATGGCGCGCGCGATGGGCATCGATCCTGCGACCAAGAAGTATGTGCCCTTCGATATCACCAACAAGAAATTCGCCACCAACTATCTCGACCTGCTGCACCATCCGCTGGAGAAAGAGGGTATAGATTTCTGGTGGCTCGACTGGCAGCAGGAGGCCAACACAAAAACGCCGGGCATCAACCCAACATGGTGGCTCAACTACGTTCACTTCTCCGACCAGGCCCGCGAGGGAAAGCGTCCGCTGCTCTTCCATCGTTGGGGCGGGCTTGGGAAATCATCGCTACCAGATCGGTTTTTCGGGCGACACCATTTCGGTATGGGAGTCACTGGCCTTTCAGCCGTGGTTCACCGCGACCGCAGCCAACGTCGGATACGCGTACTGGAGTCACGACATTGGTGGGCACATGCCGGGGGTGGTCGAGCCCGAACTCTACACGCGCTGGCTGCAGTTCGGCGCGTTCAGTCCCATTCTTCGAACTCATACCACGAAGAATCCTGATGCGGAGCGCCGTATCTGGGCTTATCCCGAGCCTTACTCAGACATCATGCGCGGCGTCTATCACCTGCGCTACGCGCTGCTGCCGTATATCTACACTGAGGCGCGCGGTACCTACGACACTGGGGTTGCGTTCCTGCATCCGCTCTACTATGACTGGCCTGAGGCAAACGAGGCTTATACCAACAAGAACGAATATGTCTTCGGCGAAGATATGATCGTCAGCCCTATCGTCGCGCCGGGAGATAAGATCACCGGACTGGCCAGCGACTCAGTGTGGCTGCCGCCGGGCGACTGGATCGAATGGCAGACCGGTACGCATTTTCACGGACCGGCCACGACCCAGCGGAATTTCTCTATCTCCCAGATTCCGGTTTACGTGCGTGCCGGTGCGATCGTGCCCGAAGCTCCACCCATGCAGTACTCAAGCCAGAAGCCGCTCGATCCGCTGATCGTGAACGTCTTTCCGCTCGCAGACAGACAGAGCTCGACCTACACCCTTTACGAGGATGCTGGGGACTCGCGCGCATACCAGCACAATGTGGACGCCAGGACCGAGATTCGCGCCACCGAGGACAGCGAGGTGTTGGAGGTGGATATCGCGGGCGCCAAAGGCGCCTACCAAGGTATGCCAACCACCCGAGCGTATGAGATTCGCCTGCCCGGAGATTGGCCTCCCGCATTGGTCATGGTAAACGGACGTACGTTGAATCGAACCACTGACAAAGGCGCAACCGGCTGGCGCTTCGAAGGCAACACGCTCACGACTGTGATCGACCTACCCACTATGCCGGTTGATCAGCCTGTCATGGTTCGCGTCGCGCGTTCCGCGGCATTGTTTGCGCGCCGCCAGGAGCTCGACGGATTCGCCGGTGCCATGACCCGCCTGCGCGAGGCCTATGACGCGCTCAACCAGACGTGGCCGATTGCTTGGTCTCCGGATGAACTTATCGATGCGATGCAGACGGGCGATCGGCTCAGCTACTTTCCGCAACACGCGGAAGAGCTACTTGCTCACTATCGCGAAGTGCTGCCCAAAGCGATGGCAAAGGTGAAGGAGCTTGCGAAGCCTCCAAGCCAGGCCGATGTGGAGGAATTAGCTAAGAGGTTCAAAGTCGATCCAAAATCAGCCTTGGTGAAGCAGAAGGTGTCCGACTTCAAGGACCGCGTCGCGCGCGCCGAGGCAGCGCTGGCTGACGTGCGTAACACGAAGTAAACGGATCGGATTACCTAGTTACGTCAGACCGAGTACGCTTAGCTGCTTTCTTCACGCGACACGAACCGCAGAGTGCTCTGCGATGATTCTTTGGAGTGTTTCACTCCCTCGCTCGTGGTGAAAGCTACCCGCTGGGTATCCGCACAAGATATCTACACCTTCTGTATTGGCTATCCCGTCCCAGAGTCCTTCGAGCCGAACCGCTGCCTCCGCCTTTCCCTCCCGCCACAAGAAAGGAGCGCATTCTCCGCAAGCGGCAACGTGGGGACGGTTTCCCCTTGCCGCTTTCTTCGCTGACGTAAGGAGCGCACTCACCGCTTCCGAAAATCGCACCGGATCAGGAAGATCGTTGACCATGAATGTGGATAGTGTGTCGGCAACATCTAACGGAATATACCTTCCCTGGTCAAGGACAGCGGCAACATCCAAGCCATCTGCCCGCAAGCGCTGCAAAAGAGTGTTCCGGTGTGACTCGGTCGTGGCCACCACAACCGCATCGCCGACTCCTAGGGCGGCTTCGATAAAACGAGTAAACGTATGTAGAAAAACTTCATCGCTCGAATACAGCTGAACCTCGTGCCAGCGCACGGTCTCCCCGTCTTTGGAAGAGAGGGGTGCGCCCGCAGCTAGTTCCTGCCAGCGACGTTTCAGGCTAAATTGACACTTGAAGCACACACTCTCATCATTTGGACTCAGATATTCCACGGTTGCCTTGCATCGAGAGCAAGGGTGCAAGGAAAAGATGTGCCTTAATTAACTCAACCTTGGCGGCCTGCGATAAGATCCAACCGTCCCCGTTGAGGACTTCCCTGCTGCTCCCGCCTAGACGCCTATCCGTCCGCACGGGCGGGATGTAAGTTCGATGAACGATGCGGACCATTTGACGTCTCTCGACTGGCTGGCATACGTGCCTCGACTCCAATTCCGCCAAATCGTTTTCGTCTATCGCACGGCCAATCGTCAGTGGACAGCGGTTACAAACAGATGTGGTGGTTCCGTCGGCATTTTGACCGTGGGCGACGTTGGGTGAGGTTGGGCGCATGAACGCAAGGTTGAGAGTGCGCCTGATTGTTTCAGCGTTAACCCGATTGTAACAAGGGTCTAAAGCGCCCAATTGATAGGCATGTTCGTGTATGGGGGCACCTCCACTTCCGGGGGAATTCAGCGACAAACTGGGATGTTTTTTCGCACCTCGCCTGTCTTCGGCGAGAACGTGGGCACAACCTCCGATGGGCTGTGATAGCGAATTATTCCTAGCCACGCTTTCTTTCATGGCGCGCTAAGGCAGCCGTCGTTTTGTGGTGCCGTCAAAACGCACTGCGCCAGAATGCTACGATAGTGGTTTATGTCTGCCCCCGAATCCCTGTTCCTGCGCGCCTGTAGGCGGCTTCCAGTTGAAGCCACCCCGGTATGGTTCATGCGCCAGGCCGGCCGTTACATGCAGCAATACCGCGACATCCGCAAGCACCATTCGCTGGTTGAAATCTGCAAGAAGCCGGAACTTGCCGCCGAAGTCACCATCACCGCCGCCGAGTACCTCAAGGTTGACGCGGCCATCATCTTCGCCGATTTGCTGCTGCCCCTCGAGGTCATGGGCCTGCCCTTCCATTTCTCCGCCGGAGAAGGGCCGGTGATCGAGAAGCCGCTCCGCACCGCGGAAGACGTGAAGCTTCTGCGGACCGATCGCGCCGCCGAACTGGGATACGTTGCCGACGCGGTTGCCCTGGTGGTCAAGCACTTCGGAGACAAGCTGCCGGTTATTGGTTTCTGCGGCGCACCGTTTACCCTGGCCAGCTACATGGTCGAGGGCGGCGGGTCGCGGCACTATTTGGAAGTCAAGAAGCTGATGTACAACTCGCCCGAAGTTTGGGACGAGTTGGTAACCAAACTAACGGACGTGCTGGTGGAATACGCCGCCGCGCAGGTGCGCGCTGGCGCCGACGTGTTGCAGATCTTCGACAGTTGGGTCGGCTGCCTGAGCGTGGAAGATTATCGCCGCTATGCGATGCTGCCTACCACGCAGCTCATCCGGCGGTTGCAGCAGGAAACCCACGTGCCCATCATCTACTTCGGCACGGACAGCGCCACCCTGTTGCCGTCCATGGCGGAAACCGGAGCGGAGGTAATCGGCCTGGATTGGCGCATTCCCCTCGACGAAGGCTGGAGCACGGTGGGACATTCCCGTGCCGTGCAGGGCAACCTTGATCCTGTGCTGCTGTTTGCGTCGTGGCCTGAACTGAAGCGGCGCGCCGAGCACATTCTTCGCCTCGCTGACGGACGGCCAGGGCACATCTTCAATCTCGGCCACGGCATTTTGCCGCACACGCCGGTGTCCAACGTGAAGGACCTGGCGCAATTTGTGCACGAGTTCAGCTTGACGGCGACCAGCGCCTCGAGGGCCGAATGAGCCAACAGGCGGTTCTGCTCATCGCTCATGGCAGTCCGGAGCGAGTGGAGGACATTCCCGAGTTCTTGCAGAACATTTCGCGCGGGCGGCCCATGCCGGAGGCGGTGGTGCGCGAGGTGCAGCATCGCTACTCACTGATCGGCAGCTCGCCGCTGACCAGGATTACTCGCCAGCAGGCAGACGGGGTGGCGCGCGAGTTGGGGCTTCCGGTTTATGTCGGCATGCGCAACTGGCACCCGTTTATCGCCGACACTTTGCAACAGATGGCTGCCGACGGCATTACGAGCGTGGTTGCGATATGCCTTGCGCCCCATAATTCGCGGACCAGCGTCGGACTTTACAAGCAGGTGCTGTTCGGGAAGAAGCCGCTCTTTGACATTGATTTTGTCGAGGAGTGGCACGATCATCCGTTGCTGATCGCAGCGTTTGCCGAGAAGCTGCGCGCGGGATGGACAAAGGCTTGCGCTGAGCACGGATCGCGATTGCCCGTGCTGTTTACGGCTCACAGCGTTCCGCAGCGTACCGTTGCTGAGGGCGATCCTTATGAGACGCAGACGCGCGAGACGGCCGCGCTGGTCGCGGCACAGGTCCCCGAGATTGGCAACTGGCACTTCGCTTTCCAGAGCCAGGGCATGTCAGGCGGCGAATGGCTGGGTCCCACAGTGGAGGACACGATCGTGAGCCTGCGCGACGAAGGCGAGACAAGTGTTTTTGTGCAGCCTATCGGCTTCGTCTGCGATCATGTGGAGATTCTGTTCGACGTTGATATTCTGTTTCGGCAGTTTGCCGCTGAACGCGGCATGAAACTGTATCGTGCCGAATCGCTGAACGACTCGCCGCTGTTCGTGCGAGCGGTCGCCGATGTGGCGCGAAGCCGGCTCAGCCGCACCCGAACGCGGCCTGAAGATTCAATGAAAAAAACCGTATGAAGCGTATTGCCATTATCGGTGGAGGCATTTCCGGCTTGAGCGCCGCGTTTTATCTGGAGAAAGCGCGCGCCGCCGGAGCCGATTTGGAGTACACCCTCTTTGAAAGCGCACAGCGGGTCGGCGGCTCCATGTACTCTGACCGTGTAGAGGGTTGCCTGGTAGAAGCCGGGCCGGACTCTTTCCTCACCGAAAAACCCTGGGCGCTTGCGCTGTGCAAGGAGCTTGGCATCGCCGACCAACTGATCGGCTCCAACGATGCCCAGCGCAAAACTTACATCGTCGTGAACGGCCGGCTAGTGGTCATGCCCGACGGGCTTATGTTCATGGTGCCCACCCAACTGGTTCCGACCGCGTTCTCGTCCTTGTTCTCGTGGAGCACCAAGCTACGGATGGCGCGCGAGCTGCTGCATCCGCCGCGGCGCATGCAAACCGACGAAACGGTTGCGCAACTCGTCGAGCGTCACTTCGGAGCGGAGGTGGTGGACCGGCTCGCCGACCCGCTGCTCTCCGGCGTCTATGGCGGAGATGCCGGCAAGCTCAGTGCGCGGGCGGTGTTGCCGCGCTTCGTCGAGATGGAAGAGAAGTATGGCAGCCTCAGCCGGGCCATGCTGGCGGCGCACAAAAAAATGGTGGCCACTCGCAAACAGCCTCCGCGCCCGCTGTTCACTTCACTACAGGGCGGCATGCAGCAGATGGTGGACGCCGTCTCTGCTCGCCTGGACCCCGAATCCATCCGCCTGCGTACACACGTCCTACGCGTCTATCCCGAGGATTCGTCTTCGACGTGGCGCGTGGCGATCGAGATGGATGGCGAGGAACGCTTCGACGCCGTGCTCATGGCGACTCCTGCCAATGTTGCAGGGACGCTGCTGGACGGCGTCGATCGTGGGCTCGCGCAGGACCTGCTGGACATCACCTATAGCTCGTCCGTCACTGTCACCCTCGGTTACTACATGGACCAACTGGCTGCTCTCCCGCCGGGATTTGGTTTCCTGGTGCCGCGCAGCGAAGGAACGCGCATGCTGGCTTGCACCTTCGTCCATAACAAGTTTCCGCATCGCGCGCCCGAAGGCAAAGGCATCCTGCGCTGCTTTCTGGGAGGCGCGCGCGATGAAGCGGTCCTTGGTCTTACCGACGAAGAGATTCTGGAGACCGTGCACCGCGAACTCAAGGACATTTTGAAACTGGACGCGCGGCCGATCTTCGCGCGCGTGTACCGTTGGCGCGCAGCCATGGCTCAGTACGAGCCGGGACACATCGCGCGAGTCGACCGCATCGAGAAGCGAGTGGCAGAAATTCCCGGGCTGGCGCTTGCCGGTAATGCCTATCATGGTATCGGCGTGCCCGACTGCATCCGCTCCGGCATGGAAGCGGCGAATTCGTTGACGCAGGTTTCAATCGAGTCACTATCGCCGCAATCACGGTAATTGTCGCATTCCCTCATTGACGCTCTCGTCCGCCGGTCACTTGCTTCCCTGCCCGTTGTCACTGACAAACCACAATGGCAAAGCATATCGTGAAGATAGTCACCTGCCTCAACTGACAGGTTACGGAGGTGACGCAATGACAGTTATCGTCATAACTATCTACTGCTTCCTGGCCGTGATTTTGATCTTCGGTGTAACCTTCCATCACGAATGGCTAAACGAAAAGCTTAGGAACAAGAAAGGCTAACGGAGGGCTCCGGTTCGGGAACCGCGCCGGGGTGTCTAGTTTAGGATGTTTATGGAGGAAGGTCTGCATGGCAGATGTGCGTCGTGGACTGATCATCGTCAACACCGGTCCCGGCAAGGGTAAGACTACGGCGGCCATGGGCACTGCCTTGCGCGCCGTCGGCAACGGGATGCGCGTGCTGATGCTGCAATTTCTTAAGGGCTCATGGCACTACGGCGAACTCGATGCAGTAAAAGCCTTCGGCGACAATTTCATCATGAAGCAGATGGGCCGCGGCTTTGTGAAGGTCGGCGGCGCCGAAACTGATCCGGAAGATGTTCGCCTGGTGGAAGAGGCGTGGGCCGAGGCGGAGAAGGAAATACTTTCCGGCCAGTGGGACCTCGTGGTCCTCGACGAGATCAACTACGCCATTACCTACAAGATGCTCGACCCTGCAGAAGGTCGTCGAGACGCTGAAGAAGAAACCCGAGATGGTGCACGTCATTCTCACGGGGAGAAACGCGCATCCCGATATCATCGCGATCGCCGACACCGTGACCGAGATGAGAGAAGTGAAGCACGCCTACACTAAGGGGATCGAAGCGCAGCGTGGCATTGAGTACTAGCGCAGCTCCAGCGGACAAAGGCTCGGCTCCCAAGTTGTAGACACACCCAGTGGAAAATTACTTCAATTACTTTACCGAGATTGAGGAGCACTTCCAGCGCCGCCGGGGCACCCTGCTGCTGATGTCGCCTCTCGATTGGGCGCTGATGGAGACCTGGAAGGACGCGGGTATTCCACTCGAAGCGGTGCTGCGTGGCATTGACGCGACTTTCGAAAAGTGGGAGCGGCGTCCCAAGCGATTCCAGAAAGTGAATGGCCTGGCCTACTGTTCGCAGGAAGTGCTGGCTTCGGCGGAGGAGATGAAGGAAGCCGCCGTCGGTGGGGCCCCAAAAGACGCAAAGAACACGGGGCTAGACCGCTCCGCGGTGGTGGAGTTCTTGAACCGCAATGCTGGGCAACTGGATCAGGTGCGACTGCCAACAACAGCGCAAACGCTGGCCCGAGAGACCGCCTCAACCTTACGCACTCTGGCGGCTTCGTTGTCACAAGAGCGGTTGCTGTCCATGGAGGACTTGGAGCGACGATTGACGGTGGCAGAGGAGAAGATATTTGCTGCTCTGCTAGCGGCGACACCAGATGACGCATTGCTCGCGGTCCGCACCGAAGCGGACCGTGACCTGGCGCCCTATCGCCGCAAGATGAGCGCGCCGCAGATCGAGCAGCTTCACAAACAGTATGTCCACAAGCGAGTGTTGGAGCAGTACCAGGTTCCGCGGTTGAGTTTGTTCTACATGTAGGCCTTATTTGCAAATAGAGATCGAAAAACTGGTTTACGGTGGTGACGGCTTGGGGCGTATGCCGGCTGACGATCAGGGTCGGGGCAAGACCGTGTTCGTACCGTTTGTTCTTCCAGGCGAGCGGGTCGACGTTTCGTTAATCGAGAGCCGCACAGGCTTCGCGCGCGCCAAGCTAGAGAAAGTCGTGACGCCGTCACTGGAACGGGTTGCGCCGAGCTGTCCGTACTTCGGCAACTGCGGCGGATGCCACTACCAGCACATAAGCTACGAAGCGCAGTTGCGGCACAAAGCCGAAATTCTGCGCGAGACTTTGCGCCGCACCGCCAAGCTTGAACTGCAGCACGAAATTCAGCTACATCCTTCGTCGCCGTGGAACTATCGCAACCGCACCCGTATGCATGTGCGCCACACCCCTGAGTTTGCCCTGGGCTACCACCGTTACTCCTCTCATGAGGTGCTTCCGGTGGAGTCGTGCCCGATTAGCTCTCCACTCATCAACCAGGCAATTGCCGCAGTGTGGGCTCTCGGTCGCGACAGCGCTGTTCCGGAGTCTCTGCACGGCGTGCAATTTTTTGCCAATCATGATGACACGCAGCTTCTGGTGGAAGCCTACGTCCAGCCCGGCGGCAACGCTGCAGAATTACAGCCTTTCGCCGCAGCGCTGCACAGCATTTTGCCATCGGTCCGCGGAGCCGTGGTTTTCCCAGCCTCTACCATCGAAGACGAAAGCAGCCAGCGTGCGCCGCTGACCGCCGCTTATTCGCGGAGTGCCCAGGCAATCGGCGGCGATTCGCTTATGTACCACGCTGTGGGACAGCAGTACCGGGTCAGCGGAGGATCGTTCTTCCAGACTAATCGCTACCTGGTTGATACTCTCGCGAAGGTGGTGACCGCCGACGGAGGCGGACGCGCCGCACTCGATCTCTATGCCGGCGTCGGCCTGTTTACGCTCGCCGCTGGCCCGTAAGTTCGACCAGGTGCTGGCGGTGGAATCATCACAAAATTCGTTCGCGGATTTGCGCTGCAACGTGCCTGGCAACGTGAAATGCATTCGTGCGACCACCGAACATTTTCTCGCCGAGCGCGGTCCCAAGCTCGCGCCCGACCTTGTAGTTGTCGATCCGCCGCGAGCTGGGCTCGGCGAAAAAATCGCCGCCGCGCTCGGTCGCATGTCCGTCTCCCGTGTGACGTACGTCTCATGTGATCCGGCAACCCTCTCTCGCGACCTTCGCCGGCTGTTAGAATCAGGTTTTCGGGTCGAGCAGGCGCACCTTGTGGATATGTTCCCGCAGACTTTTCACATGGAAACGGTTCTGCATCTGGTGCGCTGACTCTCGACGACTCGCCCGGAGGATCAATGTACGCGCTCGCCATTCTTCGTTATCGGAAGCCGCTGGAAGAAGTTTTAAAGCACGTTGACGCTCACCGCGCCTATTGTCAGGGCCTGAAGCAGGAGAAACTGTTGATTGCTTCCGGACCGCTGGTGCCGCGTTCGGGTGGCGCCATGCTGCTGCGGGTTCCCGACGACGAACCTCAGGCGACGCTGGATAGTATCCGCGACAACGATCCGTATACTCGGTTCGGGGTCGCGCAATACGAAGTGTGGCCCTGGGCCCCGGCTTTTGGCGCGGAGGACCTGGACCGCTTGTAACCACCCGGGTAGCTGAGGTAGCGCGACTGGACGTTCAGTGGCGACAACCTCCTCTTCGACGATCATCGTACCGGCATCCGCACGTGCGGGACCGTTGCTCTACTGCGGCGGTAAGGAACCGGTTTTCCTGGCAGCTCTTGCTTTTTCCATCGGAATCATCGCAGCCAACTATCTCTGGCGTTCGCCCCAAACGTGGCTGATCGCGTGTCTGGTTGCGCTGCTTGGCGCGGCATTCTTCTATCGCCGCTCGCCACAGGTCGCTTTTGGATTGGCCCTCCTGGCGATGATGCCGCTCGGCGGATTTTATCTTCAGTCTCGTGATGCCGCCGCTACCACGATCGCGGAAAACCTCCAGCCCTTGGCCAATGGCGACGAACCGGTTGATGTGACCGCTTACGTGATTCGCGAAGGATTGATTCGCGACAGCCCCTATGGCGGCAAGCAGGAGTCAGTGGACGTAACCGCCGAGCGGCTTCAACTCGGCGACTACGTGTTCAATGCGCCTGTCGGCATTCGCCTTACGATCTACAGCAAGCAGACGGAGGAGGACGAAGCTCGCGACGAAGGAACCGGCTCGCCGCTTCTGGTGTACACCTACGGCCAGCGGTTGCGTTTTATTGCGAAGCTACGCATGCCGCGCAATTATCGCAATCCAGGCGCGATGGACATGGCCGGCTATCTGGCGTCGCAAGGCATTCGCCTGACAGGTTCTTCGCGGGCCAGCAGCGTGGAGGTATTGCCGGGATTCGTAGGCAGCCGCATTGGGTTGTGGAGGAGCGCCGCGCGTCGCAGCGTATTGGCGCACATCATGCAGCTTTGGCCCGGCGAACGTGGCGCGCTGATGCAGGCCATGCTCATTGGGGGTCGCGCATTCTTCGGGCGCGACATCAAGACGGAATTCCAGCGCACCGGGACCTATCATATCCTGGTCGTATCGGGCATCAACGTTGGCATTCTCGCCTTTGCGTTCTTCTGGGCGCTTCGCAAGCTGCCCTTGGGCGAGACTTGGGCCACCATCCTCACCATCCTTCTCTCTTGGGGATACGCATTCCTTGCTGATCTCGGCTCACCCATTGTGCGTGCCACAATAACGTTAGGGATTTATCTGGTCACCCGCCTGCTGTTTCGCGAGCGGGCTGCGCTCAACGGGCTCGGCATTGCTGCCCTGGGCATCTTGCTGGTGAATCCGCGAACCTTGTTCGAAGCCAGCTTCCAGCTCACATTTCTTTCCGTGATCGCCGTGGCCGGCATCGCTGTGCCCGTACTACGGAAAACTGCGTACCCATTCCGTAAGGCGCTCAGCAATCTCGATTCGCCTGCCTTCGATTTCGCGCTTCCGACGCCCGCAGCGCAATTTCGTTTCGATGTGCGACTGGTTCGCGACCTGGTTGAGAACATCTGCAACCGCCGAGTTGCGAACTTTGTGGTTATCGGCTTCATTCGATTTGTCATTGGCGCCGGTGAGCTGCTGTTCACGTCTACGGTTATCCAGATCGCGCTGGCGTTGCCGATGGCATGGTACTTTCACCGCGCCACTACCATGGCGTTGCCCGCCAACGCACTGGTGATCCCAATCGCAGGCATTCTGTTGCCGGCCGCCGTAGTTGCGGTTGCAGCTTCCTATGCGGGCCATTGGTTGGCATGGTTACCGGCGCTCATCACACGATTCGCCCTGGATGCTCTGACTGGGACCATTCATATCATCGGCCATATGAGGGTCTCCGAGGTTCGAGTAGCCACGCCAGCGCTACTGTTCTGCTGCGCCGCGGCGGCCGCGTTCGGGCTTGCCCTGTTATTGGCGCGACGGCGGATGAGTTGGGTCTCTGTTGGGCTCGCGGGACTGCTGGCTGCGGCGGTTTTGATCGTCGTGGTCCCTCCCAAGCCGCAATGGCGACCAGGAATTTTTGAGGTCACCGCAATCGATGTTGGTCAGGGCGATTCGCTGCTGTTGATCACTCCTGAGGGCAAGACGCTTCTTATGGATGCCGGTGGCATACCCGGTAACGCACGATCTGATTTCGATGTTGGCGAGGAGGTAGTGTCGCCGTATCTGTGGTCACGGGGCATCCGGCGGCTCGACGCGGTGGCGATTTCGCACGCCCATACCGACCACATCGGTGGCATGCGCAGCGTGATTGCGAACTTTCAGCCGCATGAGCTTTGGTATGGGGTTGAATCTCCTAGCTTGGGCTTCGTGGCCGTCGAGCAGGCGGCACGCTCAAATCATGTGGAGCTTAAGCCGTACGTCGCCGGTCAATCGTTTGACTTCGGAAGCGTTCAGGTGCGCGTGCTCAACCCACAGCCGGGATGGCGGCCCAGCGACCCGCCGCAGGATGACGAGTCGCTGGTTCTGCGCATGGAGTATGGCGGGAATTCCGTGTTACTGGTGGGGGACTCGCATAAGCGGATCGAGAAGTTCCTGGTAGAGGAAGCTCCGCGATCCGATTTGCTCAAAGTTGGGCATCACGGCAGCGCGACTTCCAGCTCGCCCGAATTTCTCGCAGCCGTGAAGCCGCGCTACGCCGTGGTTTCGGTAGGTTTCTACAACTCCTTCAAGCATCCCCGGCCGGAGGTGATGGAGCGCTACGCCGACGCGCACATTCCAACTTACCGTACCGACCTGTCCGGCGCCGTCTCCTTCTACCTCGACGGCACGAATATCACGGCTCGGCCGGTTCCTCGCTGACGGCCTCATCGGCATCGGTGGTAGGATTCCGGCGATACTCCTCGATGGTCTGCCGTGCTTCCTCGGCTTGATCGGGCCGCACCAGCACTACAACGCCACCCACTCCGGGCAGGATGTCCTGGGGAGCTTCGCGGTTTTGGGTGATCGCGTCAATACCGGCCGACTGCAGCAAACCGCGCACCACCATCGCCTCTGACTCTTCGTCGGTATCGAAAACCTTTACCAGTTCTTCGTGATCGTTTGCTGCCTCTGCCATGGTTCCTCCAGTGGGTTCAATGCAAAATGGTGGTTGTCGCTGTCACAATCGCTATGTTTCCCGGCTGCAATTGTGCCGTTTGGGTGTATGATGCCGCCCACCGCGTTGGAGCGCAACGGCACGGTCGAGTCGGACATCCAAATTGTAGCGGAAAGTAAGGGAAGACGATTTCGGGCCGCGAATGGCGGCTGTTTTCTTTCGAGGACTCTATGGGGCTATCGGAACGCAGGGAAGAGGTTAGACCACAACTTAGCAGCGAGCAGCAGGAACAGGAAGAGGAACGGCGCAAGCTGCGTCGCCTGCAGGTGATGATGAACATGGTGATGTCAGTCATCAGCCAGGACCAGGAACTCACCGTGGAAGAGGCCGCCGAACTGGTGGCCAACACCAAGCGCGCTGCGCTGGCTATGTTCCCCGACAAGGAGTTCGCCTACGACATCCTCTACAAACCGCGGCTGCAGCGGCTGATGGCGGAACGTTTCCGCATGCAATGACAACTACTTGCTGATGCTGGTCAGGTAAACCGTCAGGGTGCCCCACAAAAGTTTCGCGCGCATCTGCACCGGCAAATGTCGAGCGTCGTCGCTGTACCAAATCCAGATCCGCCCACGATTCTTCAGAATTCCCGAGTCGCCCTCCGGTCCCACACGAATGGTTTGGAATGTCCCGGCTGGAGTCTTTACCTGTTCCTTGCCTTCCACGTGCGCCTGCACGGTTACGGTCTTGCTTCCATCATTCAAAGGGAATGTGTAGTTGGCGCCTTGCTGTAGCGGAAGGCTGCCAACATAAAAAATTCCCGACAGAACGTCGGTGACGCAGCCCGGAATATCGTTCTCGGTTTTCTTCTGCTGATTGTCTTTCAGGTTGCGTTCTTCCAGAATGGCCTTGCCGCGCGCATAATCGTACGAGATCACGGTCTCGCGGCGGTGCGAACCTTCCTCGGTGTGCTTCAACAGCTTGTACGAGCACAGACTCTTGGCGTCGAAGTAGGAGTTGAAGCGGTCCTGCACGCGATAAAGCAATGCGACCACCCCGCTCGAGTCGGCGGTCGCAGCCACGTGCTCCTGCGATCCTGTGCGCTCGATGCGCACGGTCGCGACTCCTGCGGTCCAGAAGCGCCACTCCCCTTCATAGTGCAACGCCTGCCCGTGCGGGAACTCGTACCCGGCACGTACGGGCTCGATGTGCGCAGACGCGCCAATTTTTGTTTCCTGCGGTGGCTGCGCCGTATGCGCCGCTTGCGGGCCAGGAATGGCCTGCCCGCTGAGTCCGAGCGATACAGCAACTGCCAACAGGATTGTGAGTGCAGCACTACTGCGAGTAATCAGATTCGTCCTCACCTGTGAAACCACAGGATCTTTGCTACCAGTGCCGCCAGCATGGCGGCGGAACCCAGCACGGCATTGTACTCGCGATGCTGCCAATATAGCTCGCGCGAGAAACCATCCATGATTTGACGGAACAGCAATGTGTGGGGAAGCAGGCGCGGCACCTGGCGCGCGTAGTCGTCGTACGCCGGAAATTGTTGTTGCAAGAATGTTTCCTCGCCACGAATTACCGGCGCGTAGATGAGCGCGAAGATCGCCACGATCGCGATCGCCAGCCAGACGTCACAAGCGGCGATGGCAAAGCCAATCGCGATGACAATCGAGCCCAGATAGAGAGGATTGCGCACATAGGCGTAGGGCCCGGTCATAGTCAATTCCTGGTTCTTCTTGACCTGTCCCGAGGCGGCAGCGCGGATGGCGAGACCGAGCGACGCAATGAGAGCGCCAACGACGAGATACCTCCATGTTGGCTTAGCGCGCCAAAGGTAAAAAATCGCAAACACAAATCCCATGGGCACTCGGATACGGCGGGCCACACGATTCCACGCGCTCTTCAACTTGGCGGCTCGCCCATCAGCCATGCTTTTCCCCGAGCAACTGGTCGGCCGCTTCTATCACCGCTTGCGGCTTGATCGAAACCAGGCCCTCATCTCGACGATCGGTGTGCGTCGAGCTGAAGACGCTGTCGGGACTGCGCAAGACTACGCTGGGCGTGCCGAAAGGACCGTTGCGCTCGGGTCGCGTCGGCCCGAACAATGCGACCACGGGAACGCGCAACGCCGCCGCCAGATGCATGGGGCCCGTATCTCCACCAATGAAAAGGTGGGCGCGCCGCGTCAGAGCGATCAATTCTCCTAGCGAACACTTCAATGGGACAGTCACTCCGCCGCTGGAGTTACGGACCGCTTCCGCCAATGCTTCTTCGCCTGGACCATGGTTGACAAGCACGACCATGCCGCGGTCTGTCAGCGCGCGGGCCACCGCGCCGAATGACTCCGCAGGCCAGCACTTTGCTCCCCAGCCCGCCCCTGGATTGAGGATCACCAGCGGCTTGCCGCCAAAGCATTTCAGATTGGCGATCGGCCCATACCTCGATCGTGGGATCAATGGGAAAGGGCGGCTGAACGTATTCAAGCGGTTGTCCTACAAGCTCCGACGCCAGTGAAAGCGCATGCTCGATTACATGGGCCCCTCGTACGTCAAGAGCATGGGTGTAGAACATTCGCGCCGGGCCCTCGCGCGGCTGCGACGACCCAACGCGGATCGCAGCGCCTGTGGAACGCGCTGCCAACGCCGAGCGCATGGCACCCTGGAGGTCAAGCGCGACGTCGTACTTCCTTGCACGCACTTCGCGCCGACACGCCCTCATCTCGCGCCATGTCTCACCCGACATCAGCGCCTTGCGCCAATTGGAGAATTTGGCCACATGCACCCAATCGGCAAGTGGCTTGCGTTCCGAACGCGCGGCGAATCGTTCCGAATCACGCGCACACAACAACTCCGCCCAACGCTCTTCCACCAGCCATCCAACTTGCAAATCAGTTTTGACCTGGCGCAAGGCGGCAATCGCCGGCATGGCGTGAATGATGTCGCCCATCGCGCTGAGCCGCACCACCAGAAGCCGATCCATTGCGGCGACGGCGAGATGCCGTTCGCCAGAGATGAACTTCTGCCGTTGTGGCAATGCCGGAGCGCTCACCGTTGGCTATGTCCTCCGCTCCAGGATTGCAGCCGCGCGAGAAAGTCGGTAGTGGAGTGGTCCTTGGGGTCGCCAACGATTTCGATTCGCCCACCATATGCCAGGACTTCATCGCGTTCGGGGACATTCTCGCGCGTATAGTCACTACCCTTGGCCTGCACATCGGGGCGGATATCGCGAATCAGGGCACGCACGTCAGGCTCGTCAAAAATAACTACGGCATCTACATCAATCAGCGCCGCGACAATCTCCGCGCGCTCCGCGGCCGGCATCAGCGGGCGCCCCGCTCCCTTGAGATGGGTGACGCTCTCGTCCGAATTCATCGCCACTACCAGCTTCCCGCCCAGTGCCTTCGCGCCACGCAGATAGCGGATGTGCCCCACATGCAACAGGTCGAAGCAGCCGTTGGCCAGCACGACCGGCTCGCCGGCGTGGCGCCACTCTGCCACGCGCTCCCGCAAAGCATCGCGCGAAAGAATTTTTTGTCGGCAGTCGTTCACGAAGAGGTTGTTGCGGAATACTGGTCGATGGCCGCCAGCAATTCCTTGTTCGAGACCGTTGCCGTGCCGCGCTTCATCACCACGATGCCGCCGGCGAAGTTAGCCAGCCGGGCGGCCGAAGCGGTATCGGCTCCAGCGGCCAGAGCAGCAGTGAAGGTCGCGATCACAGTGTCTCCGGCTCCGGTCACATCCACCACCTGGTCGGAGCCATGTATGGGTATGACCAGCGGCGGCGTATCTTTTTCGAACGCCACCATGCCGTCGCGGCCGCGCGTGATCACCAATGACTCAAGTGCCATCTCCTTTATCAGCTGCTCGCCGGCGCAGAACAGTTTCCTGTCGTCATGGCCGATCTTGATGCCCAACGCCTCTTCCACCTCCGGCTCATTGGGCGTGGCCGCGGTAACTCCCTCGAAGTCCAGCATGCGATAGCGGGAGTCAAGAGTGACCGGCTTGTTTGCCAGGCAGCGGTTCGACTTGATGAAGTTGAGCAGCCGCGGTGAGGCCGCGCCATATCCGTAGTCGGAAATCAGGAAGGCGTCCGATGCAGTCGCATACTCCCGCGCCGCATTCACCAGCTTCACCAGCACCGGATGCAATTCGTCCAGAGGGTTGGGCTCGCGGTCCACGCGCACCACCTGCTGCCGGCTGGTGTGCGACATGCCGGCGAGAATGCGGCTCTTGGTGGTGGTGGTATGGTGCTTCACGCGCTCGATGCCGCTGGTGGGAATTTTTTTTTCGTGCAAGCGCTCAACCAGCAAGCTGCCAGCCTCGTCATCTCCCACCACTCCGACGGGAAGAACATTGACGCCCAGAGAAGCCAGGTTCATTACCGCATTGCCGCCGCCGCCAGGAACTACGGTTCGCTCGCGATGCTTGAGGATCAGCACCGGCGCCTCACGTGACACCCGCGCAATCTCGCCAAAGATAAATTCGTCTGCGACCAAATCGGCAAGGACGGTGATTGAGACGTCGCCGAATGACTGGACGATCTTCTTCCAGCGGTCCGTGTCTTTTAGGTGCCTGGTCATGAACTCAAATGAACGCCCGGTGTCTTAGATCGAGCAACGGGCGTAAGGAGCAATCGTTGATTGTCTCACGCGGGTCCCCGCTTTCGCTCGCTAACCGTGGCCAGTATGAACGCCAAGACGGCGGGCGCGTTGTGTAACCGCATTCTAGCCGGTACAACATGGATAGGTTGCAGCGCTTCAAGATGTCCGTCAAGATTGACCGCGTCTTTCTCCGTGGTAACGAATGCCGCCGCGCCATGCTGCTCGCGTAGTTGCAGCAGTTGGCGAATGTCGTGAGCCGAATACCGATGATGATCGCGAAAGGTACGCGCGCCGGCCAGGGTAACTCCCGCCGCCCGCAACTGCTCAATAAAGTTCTGCGGTCGCGCGATGCCGCAGAATACCAGGCACGGCTCCTTCGTTTGGGGAGGGACGATATCGCGGGTCATGCGCCAGAGCTGCTGGCGTCCGAGCCCCAGCCCGTCTTCCGCCGTATCCTCGGCCAGCACGATCGCATCCGCGCGGGCCAGCGAAGAAAGCGGCTCGCGCAGCCTGCCGGTTGGCAGCAACGAATCCTGTGCGTCGGTGGACGTAGCCAACACGATGTCGAATTCGCGCGCCAGCCGACGATGCTGGAAGCCATCGTCAAGCAAGTGCAGGCGTGGCCCAGATTGCTCCTCGCTCAATCGGCCGGCGGCGTAGCGGTCCTCGCCGACGATGACCGGTACGCCCAACTTTCGCGCGATCAGCAGAGGCTCGTCACCATATTCGTGCGCGGATCCCGTGGGATCGACCCGCACCACTCCCTTGGTCAGGCGCCGGTAGCCACGCGAGAGGACATCAAAGGGAATGTTGTGCTCTTTCAGCAACTCGCCCAGCAAAATAAGGAATGGAGTCTTGCCTGATCCGCCGACGGTGAGATTACCGATACTCACCACGGGGCCTTGCAGGTGTCTAAGGGTCAGCGTTCCACGATCGTAAAGTTCATTCCGCGCATGCACGGCTGCGCCATAGAGAGCTGCAAGCGGATTCACGCGCGTCGCTCCGCGGCGACTTCTGTCCCGCTCAAGACACCTTGCGCCGATAGCAACCCCAGCAGCGCTCGCACGGTCCTTTCGGTTGCTCCTTGCTGCGAGCGCATGACCTGTAAGGCCCGGCCGCCAAGTGCAGAGCGTTCGTCAGGGTCCTCAAGCAATTGCAGCACGGTCGCGGTCAACGACTGCGGAGTGACCACTCGCAAAGCGTCTGCTTTGCGGAAGACCTCGATGATGTCGCGGAAGTTCTCTGTGTGCGGTCCAACCAGAATCGGTATCCCGAACTGTGCCGCTTCCAGCACATTGTGTCCACCCCTTGGCACCAGGCTGCCGCCAACAAACGCCACATCCGCAAACTCATATAGGCTGGCCAACTCGCCAATGCTGTCGAGCAGGAAAACGCCTCCTGCCATTGGGCTGTCTTCCTTCCATTGCGAACGCCTCAGGTAACGGAGGCCAGACGATGCCAGCAACGAAGCAACCACATCGAACCGCTCAGGATGCCGGGGCGCCAACAGCAACACTGTGTTGGGATATTGCGTTGCCACTTGGCGGAACATATCCAGCAGCATCGCCTCTTCACCATCGAGGGTGCTGCCCGCCACCAGCAATGGTCCAATCTCGTCCCGCCTTCTAGCGTCGAATGCCGTTGCAATGGCCGGCCTGGCAGGCGTCTTTACTTCGAACTTCAGATTTCCGCTCACGCTCACACGCTCAGCAGGCGCCCCCATCTGAACCAAGCGGCGCGCGTCTTCCTCGGTTTGTGCCAGGAAGAGCTGCACGTTTCGCATTACCTGCCTTAGGAGTTTCTGGAATCGCAGGTAATTGGGCAGGGAGCGGTCAGAAACGCGCGCGTTCACCACGGCAACATCGCGTTCCCGAACGTCGTGCCCAATGCAGCAGGTTGGGCCAGAATTCGCTCTCCGCCAGCACCAGCAATTTTGGACGAAACGCCTGCAAGTACGCGCGCACCGCGAAGGGCAGATCAATGGGAAAATAAAAAACATTGTCCGCGCCGAAGCGCTCGCGCGCCAGTTTCTGCCCGGTATCTGTTGTGGTTGAAACCACGACGCGCCAGGCCGGCAAATGCATCTTCAGCTCATCGACGACTCGCGATATCGCCAGCACCTCGCCCACCGAGACCGCATGGATCCAAATGGTGCTGGTCGCGACCTGGTTAAGCCGGTCGGGAACTTTGCCTAAACGCTCGCCCAATCCGGTGCGGTACTTGCCGTGGCGCAGCATCTCCAGCAGCCACCAGGGTGCGCTCACTACCAGTGCGAAGAGCAGGAGAACGCTGTACAGGGAATACACGCTGCGATTGTAATTGGGCCAGAACGATGATCCAAACCGCAGACGGCGATATCAAACGCCATTTTCCCTGCCCCAAGCGTATGGCCACTTGGGGCGCACAGGACGGTTCCGTCTGCGACCACACTTCAATTCGTGCTAGAGTTTCCCTTATGGTAGTAACTGTCGACATCCCGGACGAACTGGCGGCAGAAGCCAAGGCGCGCGGCTTGTCCCTTGAGTCGCTTGTTCAAGAGATTTTGGCCCAGCAGCTTGCGGTGCGTCCTGCGGACACTCGGCGGCAGCGCACACCGGCAGAGATTCGCACATGGCTTGACTCCCTGGCCCAGTTCTCTGAGAAGATTCCCCCGTTGCCGGGTACGCTCTCTCGCGAGTGGATTTACCAGGATCACGACTAAATGGCCATTGCCTCGTGCCTGGTCGATACCAACATCCTTCTACGCATGACACGGCGCTCCGATCCTCAACATCAGATCGTCGACGCAGCCCTGGCTCAGCTCGCCGGTCAAGGCACAGTATTTCATTATGCCCATCAGAATATTGCTGAGCTGTGGAACGCCATGACTCGTCCCCGGAACCGCAACGGCTTCGGCCTAACCGTAGCCGACGCAGAGCGCGAGGTGCAAGTAATCGAAGCGGGCATGATCTTCTTGCCGGATAACGACGCTGTTTATCGCGAATGGCGAAGGATTGTCGTGCAGCACAGCGTCCTAGGCATTCAAGTACACGATGCGCGCATAGCCGCAGTCATGTACGTGCACCGTGTCAAGCACATACTCACCTTGAACGTGGCCGATTTTGAACGCTTCAGCGGTCTCACCGCTATCCACCCGAGCGTCATTTAATTTTGAGCATGCTTTGATACGAGGGTCTTTCGCATTTAGCAACAAGTTGAGCAGAAGCGGGCGATAGCGGATAATCCCGCTATGTTCTACCGACATCGACTATTCCTCTGGATTGTTCCGCTCACCTTCCTGTTCTCATCCGCGGCGCTTTGGGCGTCCAAAGAATTCGTTCCTCCCAAGGCAGGGAACGCAAATACCTACGCGTCTAAAGACACGCATCCTAACGAGCACGTCACTGCCGCCGTGGATGTGTACAACTCCCCTCCGAAGTCTGATATTTTTGTCACGCACTTCAATCAGGAGGGAATTCTGCCCGTCTTTCTGGTCATCACCAATGACGGTGACCAGCCGATTACCGTGAACAAAATGCAAGCGGAATTGGTGACTCCCCACCGTAACAAGCTCGAAGGGCTAGACGTGGACGACGTCTTCCGCCGGGTGGCCCACATCCAGGGGAACAGCACTAACCCCAATCCGCACGCCGGTCCCATCCCGCTTCCTGGAGGAACCAAAAACAAGAAGGCCCAACAGCAATACGATGAGCTGATGCGGGCGAAATTCACCGCAGAGGCGGTCGAACCGCACTCGACCAAGTCGGGCTTTCTATTCTTCGATGTGCGGGGCATTAAGGAACCGGTGGACGGTGGGCACATCTATCTCACCGGAGTCCGCGACAGCAATGGCAACGAGTTGATGTACTTCGAGATTCCGCTGACTCCGTCGACCGCAGCGGTGTCCGGGAGGTAAATCGATTTGCCCTTAAGTAAGAGAGGCCGTTATGCGTCGGGTATCTTATCGCACTGTACAAGTTGACGGTCTGTCCATCTTTTATCGGGAGGCAGGCCCGCCGGGTGCATCGACTCTTCTTCTGCTGCACGGCTTTCCTTCTTCGTCGCGGATGTTCGATCCATTGCTCGTTCGTCTGTCCGACCGCTATCACTTGATCGCGCCTGACTATCCTGGTTTCGGCCACAGTGATGCGCCCGATCCCACGACATTCGCTTATACCTTCGATCACATTGCCACAATAATCGATCATTTTACCCAGGCTGTCAGTCTCTCCCACTACAGCCTCTACATGCAGGACTATGGCGGTCCGGTGGGCTTTCGTCTCGCGATTGCACACCCCGAGCGCGTCGAGGCGCTGATCATTCAGAATGCGGTTGCCCATGAAGATGGCCTTGGCCCCCTTTGGAAAGCGCGACGCGCCTTTTGGGCGGATCGCGTCACGAATGAGGATGCTTTGCGGGCAAACTTTGTGTCGTTCGCAGCAACACGACAGCGTCATCTCGGGAGCGATCCAGACGTGGAGCAATATGACCCGGACCTATGGACGGATGAGTTCGCGTTCCTCAGCCGGCCGGGGCAAGCATCGATTCAAAGCGACTTGTTTTACGACTATCGCACGAACGTTGCTGCATATCCGGCGTGGCAGGCTTGGCTACGCAAGAATCAGCCGTACACTCTTGTCATCTGGGGGAAGTACGATCCGTCTTTTCAGGTCGCCGAGGCTGAGGCATACCGCCGCGACCTGCCCAAGGCCCAGCTTCACATTATTGATGCCGGTCATTTCGCTCTAGACACCGCGGCAGATCAGATCGCAGAGTTGATTCGGGGCTTTCTGGCTTAAGTACAGATATCGACCGCCCTTCCGAAGCTTGCTCGAAGCGCCTGATCCGCGGCGTTCGCCTCTATAATCAAAAAATGGCCACCACGCCGGAAACCCCGGTCACGGCGCAGTCGAAATACGAGCCGGTGATCGGGCTGGAAGTCCACGTCCAGCTGCTGACTCGCACTAAAATCTTCTGCGGCTGCTCGACCCGAGTTTGGTGATCCGCCAAACACCAATGTCTGCCCGGTGTGTCTGGGTTTGCCGGGTCCGTTGCCGGTGTTGAACCAGCGGGCGGTTGAGTTTGCGGTACTGGCTGCGACCGCGCTCAACTGCAAAATCAATGAGACATCGATCTTCGCGCGCAAGAACTATTTCTATCCCGACCTGCCCAAGGGCTACCAGATTTCGCAGTACGACAAGCCGCTCGCCGAACATGGCTACATTGAAATCAAAGGCGCGACCGGCCCCAAGAAGATCGGCATCACGCGCGTCCACCTCGAAGAAGACGCCGGCAAGAGCCTGCACGATGGCCTTCCCGACAGCGGCGAGTGGACCTCGATTGACCTGAATCGCTCTGGGGTGCCGCTGATCGAGATCGTCAGCGAGCCCGATATCGCCTCGCCTGACGAAGCTTACGAATACCTGACGCGATTGAAGGAGATCATCCTGTACACCGGCGTCAGCGATTGCAACATGGAAGAAGGTTCGCTGCGCTGCGACGCCAATGTCAGCATCCGGCCGCGCGGCTGAAACCAAGTTCGGCACTAAGGCGGAAGTGAAGAACGTCAATTCCTTCCGTTTTATCCGCCACGCGCTGGAATACGAGATCGAACGCCAGCAGCAGGTTCTCGAGTCGGGTGGCAAGATTGTGCAGGAGACGCGGCTATACAACCCCGCCGAGGGCAAGACCTACAGCATGCGCTCCAAGGAGCAGGCGCACGATTACCGTTATTTCCCCGAGCCCGACTTGCTGCCGCTGGTGGTGGATGAGAAGTGGCGCAAACAGATCACGGACCAGTTGCCCGAACTACCGGCGGCCCGGCGCGCGCGCATGGTTGTGCAGTATGGCATCACCGAGTACGACGCGACCACGCTGACCAGCACTCGCGCTCTGGCCGATCAGTTCGAAGAAGCCGCAAAGGCCGCAAAGAATCCCAAACGCGTCTCTAACCTGGTGCAGAGTGAGCTGCTCGGACGGCTGAAGGCTGCGGGTCTGGAGATCGAACAGTCGCCGATTTCTATGAAGGGAGTTGCCATGTCGGCTGATCTGGTCGAGGGTGGCGCCATCAGCGGCAAGATGCTGAAGGAGCTTTACGATCTCGCTTTCGAGCGCGGCGAGGATTTCCCCACAGTGTACGAGAAGGAAAAGCCGCAGCAGCTTACCGATACCGCAGCCATCGAGAAGATCATCGACGAGGTGATCGCCGCCAATCCGAGGCAGTTGGAGCAGTACCGCGCAGGCAAGAAAACCGTGATCGGGTTCTTCGTCGGTCAGGTCATGAAGGCGTCGAAGGGACAGGCCAGTCCGGCGCTGGTGAACGAACTTCTGGCCAAGAAGCTGGAAGGATAAGCCGCAAAAGACTCGGAACGCATTATCAAGCCTATTAGCTTGATTATTTAAGATATAGCTGATGTTGCAGGATGACTGTGCTTTCTGAAGCGGGAATCCAGTCGAGATAGACGAAACCTATGTTGGCGGGTCTCGCCGCTACGGTCGCAAAGGGCGTCCTGGTGTGGATACTCCGCACAAGACTGCCGTGCTGGGGATGGTGCAGCGCAAGGGACGCGTTGTGGCTATGACTGTGCCGAATGTCCAACGCTCTACGGTCATGCCGCAAATCGAAGAGTACGTGCTTCCCGAGTCCACGATCTACACGGACGAATACGCGGTTTACAATCCGCTCTAGAAGTCCGGTTATCAGCATCACCGCATCCGGCACGCTGAGCGTGTCTATGTAAGCGGGGATGTGCATACCCAGACCATTGAAGGATTCTGGTCGCTCGTAAAGCGCGGTATTGGTGGCGTATATCATTCTGTTTCCAAGAAGCATTTGCAGGGCTACCTAAACGAATACGCTTGGCGCTACAACCATCGCGACGATTCACGCGCCAAGTTTGAGACCCTACTTAAAGCCATTTAGCTTGTCTTACTTTATATTCAGGCTTTTAAGCCCCCTGAACCTCCTCTTTAGGCCGGGGTCGCCCATCGACCTTATGCGTCTTACCGAATCGCCTCACCAACCGATTGAACTGACGCAGGATTTGTTACCCTGTTAGTTTCCATGAGATTGCGCCTTTATTGGCTGGCCGGAAGTCTGCTTGCGATCGCAACACTCCCCGGATGCGGAACTACCGGAGCGCCGCAACCGCCGTCGTTGCAACTGGCACGTCCGGTTGACGATTTGACCGCCTCGCGCAAAGGCAACCGCGTCGATCTCGAGTGGACGCTGCAGCGCAAGAATACCGACCGGACCCTGGTCAAACATCCGCCCGCCGTCCGCATCTGTCGTCGCGAAGGCATTGGGCTGATGGGCACCTGCGACGTAGTGGCCGAAGTTCCTGCCCCGAAGCTCTCTCCGCAATTGAAACTGAAGGCAAAGGAAGAGTTACCAGCGATTCCGATGCATTACGTGGATTCGCTGCCGCCACAGTTAGAGCAGCAAAATCCGGCGGACTTTGTCACCTATGCAGTGGAAGAGATCAATGCTCACGGCCGCAGTGCCGGGCTCTCCAATCAAGTGCCGATTCCAGCCGCTCCGACGATCCCCGCGCCTGACGATTTGTCGGCCCAAGTCAGCGGGGAAGGCGTGCGCATCTCGTGGACCGGGCCTGCTCCCCCTGCGGCGCCCGCTGGTCTGAGCTACCGCTACCGCATCATGCGAAAGCCAATTGGTGGACCCGCGTATGTCGTGTTGGCCGATGTAGAGCCTGCGGCCACCGGATCGTATCTCGACAAGACATTCGAGTGGGAGCAGAAGTACGAATATCGCATCACCACGGTCACCCAGGTCGTGTCGCATGGCGTCAATACCGCGGTCGAGGGCGACGATTCGCCGCCGGTCGAGGTCTTCACGCGTGACATCTATCCGCCGGCCCAGCCCGCCGGACTGCAGGCAGTGTTCTCCAGCGTGGGCCAGAAGCCATTCATCGACCTCACTTGGGCGCCGAATGTAGAGAGCGATCTCGCGGGATACAACGTCTTCCGGCGGGTCGAAGGCGGGCAGTTTGAAAAGCTGAACCAGCAATTGGTGACGACATCGTCATTCCGTGACGAGAATGTCGAGCCTGGCAAAAAATATATTTACTCCGTTTCTGCCGTTGATCTGCGGGGCAACGAAAGCCAACGCTCCGCCGAAGCCAGCGAAACAGTTCCGGACAAGTAAAATTCATCGAGGTCCTATGTCTTACTGCCGATTTCAATACCAGAATGTCAACCGTTATGGACTCATCGAGAACGTGGACGGCATCGAAACCATTACTCGCACAATGGCGACAGCTCCACGTTCCTGGTCTGAGTTTGAGAGCGCTGAGCGCAGCGATCTGCCACTGAGCCAGGTCCGCCTGCTGTCCCCGGTGGAACCGTCGAAGGTGGTTTGTATCGGGCGCAATTATCGCGAACATGCGAAAGAGTTAAACCATCCGATACCCACCGAGCCATTGTTCTTCTTGAAGCCGCCATCTTCCGTCATCGCCACCGGCGACGACATTCGCCGGCCTAACAGGTTGTCGCAACGTGTGGACTACGAAGGCGAACTAGGGGTTGTGATTGGCAAGACTTGCTACCGCTTGCGCGAAGGCGACGATGTACGCCCTTACATACTTGGCTATACCTGCGTGAACGACGTAACCGCTCGCGACTTGCAGGAAAAAGATGGCCAATGGACTAGGGCCAAAGGGTTCGACACTTTTTGCCCCGTCGGCCCGGTGGTTGCGAAGATGCTCGATCCCTGGAAGGGGGTAAGCGTTCAAACCCGGGTGAACGGCCAGTTGCGCCAGCAGGGGACGACGGTGGACTTTCTCTTTCCGCTTGATGTGCTCATTCACTTCATTGCGCAGGTCATGACTCTGGAACCCGGAGATCTGATTGCCACGGGAACGCCTGTCGGCGTGGGTCCGCTACAACCCGGAGACTCTGTCGAAGTGACCGTCGAGGGCGTCGGAACGCTAAAGAATCCGGTGGTGAATCTAGATTAGGCGCTTCCCCGACAGTGCTCTCAGGCAGGTTATCCGCCCAGGTAAACTCCGAAAATGTAGCTATTTTTCGATTCCCTTGCGGTACCCCGTGCGATTATCTTGGGGACAAGAGTCAGCGAGAGTTCCGCGGCCCTAGCCATGAATGCACTCCGCCTGTATCCGGTTCTCGCCTTCGGAGCCACCGCCGCCATCGTTGGCTATGCCCTGCTTTCACGGCGGAACAAGAAATCACCTGAGCAGTTGGAACGTGAGCGCAGGACGCAGCTCACCCTGGGTGGCCGCATCATCGATGGCAACGTCATCGACGTACTGGAGTTGCAGGAGAGTGAATCCGGCCAGCAGATGACGCTCCTGATCTACAAGTACGATGTCGCTGGCGTGACCTACGAGGCATCGCAGGATGTGACCCATCTGCGCCAGTTCATTGACTTGTACTCCTGTCGCCTGGGCCTGCCGGCTTCTGTGAAATATGATCCCCACAATCCTGGAGACTCGGTGGTTATTTCCGAAACCTGGACCGGACTCCGCAAATCGCCCATTCGCGTGCCAGCCTCCGCCGTCACTAAGTCCAGCACTTTTGTGTGACTTTTAGTCGTTCTCAGCGTCTGGTCTTTATTGGGAATCCCCGATGCGCAGGACACTGCCGCAATCACGGTCCTGAACACTCGAATTGCTACAATGGAAGCTTATGCATAGCCCGCCCACGCTAATCGCCGCCTTCGTGGCAGGATTGCTGTCGTTTCTTTCTCCTTGCGTGCTTCCGCTCGTACCGGGCTATGTGTCGCTGATCTCGGGAGCCACGGTTGAGGACCTGCAGTCGTCGGACCGGCGCATGCTGCGGACTGTCATGCTGCACTCCGTCACCTTTGTTCTGGGGTTCAGCGTAGTCTTTATTGCCTTGGGTGCGGTGGCGACCAGCGTAGGCCAATTCGCCAACCAGTACCACGCTCTGCTGACGAAAATTGCGGGAGTTATTGTTATCATTTTCGGGCTGCACCTGACCGGACTGCTGAAAATCAAGGCGCTTTATGCCGATAAGCGCCTGCATAACGTCAAGGGCAGTTCCAGCGTGGCGGGTTCTTTTTTGGTCGGCTTTGCCTTTGCTTTCGGATGGACTCCGTGCATCGGCCCTATCCTCGCCGGCATCCTGTTGGTGGCGGAGACCCAGGACACGGTGCTGAAAGGGATTTTGCTGCTCGCCATCTATTCGCTCGGCTTGGCCGTACCCTTTCTGCTGACGTCCTTGGGAGTGGATCGGTTCCTGGCGTTCTACAGTCGCTTCCGCCGTCACCTGCACACCGTTGAGGTCGTCAGCGGCGTGCTCTTGATTGCGGTCGGTGTGCTTATTTTCTTGAATAATCTGAAATTGCTCTCCGGTTATCTTTCGTTCCTCAACCGGTTTGCATTGTAAGGGTGCCTGTTCGTGAAACGTAATGCCTTGGTGTTCGTCGTTATGGTAGCGGCCATTATGGCAATGCTCGCTGCCGGTAAATACTTGGATCGCAACCGTAAGCATGGGCCCCTCAAGATGGTGGGCAATGTTAAAGGGGTGCAGGCCCCCGATTTCGACCTGGCTACGCTGGACGGGCGACGCGTGAAGCTGTCCGACTTCCGTGGCAAAGCCGTACTGCTCAATTTCTGGGCGACCTGGTGTCCGCCTTGCAAGGTTGAGATGCCGTGGTTTGTGGACCTGCAGAAGCAATACGGCAAGGACGGCCTGGTCGTTCTTGGCGTGGCAATGGACGATACCGACCCTCCCAAGATTGCAGAGTTTGCGCATGAGATGGGTGTGAACTATCAAGTGCTGTTGGGCACGGACCAGGTTTCGGATGACTACGGCGACGTGCAATACCTTCCAACCACTTTCTACGTCGATCGCAATGGGATCATCGTGGACAAAGCGGCTGGACTGTTCAGCCGTGCAGAGATCGAAAGCGACGTAAAGAAAATTCTGGCGAGTAGCCACAACGCTGGCGCGGCCCAGACCAGTCGCGCATCGGTCGTGAACGGCCCAGCGTCCGTGACACCCGCGACGAAGGGTGCCGAATGACGAGGCTGGAAGGGACCCTTGCGGCGGCTGTTTTGTTCGTTGCAATTCTTGCCACGGCTCAAGGCCGTGGCGACAAGCAGCCTTACGTGACCATCGCGCCCGTAGGAAACGTGCAAGTTAGGGCGGGATCCAGTGCCAGCGTCGAGATGGATTTCCGGATTGGTTCTGAGTTTCACATCAACTCTCACCAACCCAAAGCTGATTACTTGATTCCAACCGCTCTCAAGTTGAACCCGCCGGAGCAGCTCACGGTAGCTGATGTTAAGTATCCCCCCGGAGAGGAAATGACGTTTCCTTTCTCACCCGACGAGAAGCTGAGCGTCTATAGCGGGGACTTCAGCATCAACGCTGTCTTGAAAGCCCCGGCCAACGCCTCCGCGGGCAACTATCCGGTAAAGGGCGAATTGCGATTTCAAGCGTGCGATCACAGCGCCTGCTATCCTCCGCACTCGATCCCCGTGCAGTTTCAGGTCACGGTGACCAAGTAACCGCTTTTCGCCTTTCGCTCTGGCTCCTCACGCAGCCGCCATTGATAGGGATGAAAATAACCACGGAGACACAGGAGGAGACACGGAGTTTTTTCTAGAAGATTTTCTCCGTGATCTCCGGTCTCCGCGGTGAATGATTTTTGATGGAGTTGCTACAGCGCTGTGGCCTTCTTCAGCCGAACCACCGTGCGCTCTTGCCCCAGATTCGCCATCACTGCGAACAAACTCGGAGCAACCCCCTGGCCGGTGAGCGCGACCCGGGCGCCATTGATCAGCGCGCCGGCCTTCACGTTCCTCCCGGCAGCAAACTCTCGCAGGACCGTCTCGGTGCTCTCCTCGGAGAAAACGGCTTCGTTCTCATATCGCGAGGCCAGCTCTACCAGCATCTCGCGCACCGTATCGTCCTTCAAGAACTTCTGCACCGCGGCGGGATCCACATCAAAGCTGTCGCTGAAGTAAGCACGGAACAACGTTGCGAAGTCTTTCAGATTGCGCGCCCGCGGCTTCACCAAATCTACGGTGGCGGCCATCGCTTCGCGGCTGGTCTGGAACGGAATCAGATCAACCTTTTTCCATTCCTCTTCAATCAGCGGCAACAACTGCACCGCCGGACAGGCGCGAATGTATTCGGAGTTGAACCAGTCGAGCTTGCCGCGATCGAAAACCGCGTTCGACTTTGCAATGCCGCTCAAATCGAAGAGGTCAATCAACTCGCGGTCATCCATGATCTCTTTTGAGGAATCGGGCGGCGTCCATCCCAACAGCGCCAGGAAATTGCGGAACGCCTCCGGCACGATGCCTTCCTCTTTGTAAGCGATCACACTAGTGGCGCCATGGCGTTTGCTTAGCCGCGTCTTGTCGGGGCCAAGAATAAGCGGCACATGTGCGAATACGGGCAGCGGCTCACCCAGCGCCTGGTACAGCATCACCTGCTTGGGCGTATTGGAAAGATGGTCGGCGCCGCGCACGATGTGGGTCATGCGCATGTCGATGTCATCCACCACGACGCTGAGGTGATAAGTGGGTACACCGTCAGAGCGCAGCAGCACGAAATCCTCGAGCTCGGTGTTGGCGAATTCCACGCGGCCGAAGACGGCGTCGTCGAAGAAAGTGCTACCGCTTTCTGGCACGGCGAACCGGATGGCGGCGGGTTCGCCTGCATCGTAGCGGACCTTGGCGTGTTCAGGCGGGATACTACGGCACTTTCGGTCATACTGCGGATCGCCGCCCTCGACCTGCGCCTGCAAGCGCCGCTGCTCTAGCTCTTCCTTGGTGCAAAAGCAGTAATAGGCATGGCCACTCTTGACCAGGCGCTGCGCGGCTTCTCGATACAACTCCATACGCTGCGATTGGAAGTGCGGACCCTCGTCCCAATCGATGCCCAGCCAACGCAATCCGACCAGGATGCCTTCCACCATCTCGGTAGTAGAGCGCTCGAAGTCAGTGTCCTCGATGCGGAGGATGAGCGTTCCCTTGTAATGTCGCGCGAAGAGCCAGTTGAACAGCGCGGTTCGGGCTCCGCCGACGTGCAAGTAGCCGGTGGGCGAGGGGGCAAAGCGGAGGCGCGGAGCATTGGCTGTTTGTAGATTCGGAGTCATTATTAATGAAGTGAAAGTTGTAGCGAATAATTCTTTATCAGCACGACCTTCTTATCCGATTTTCCCCTTCTCGCGCTTCTCGATCTTTGCCCAGGTGTCGCGCAGTTGTACCGTCCGATTGAAGACTAGCTTCCCGGATGTAGAGTCCGGATCGACGCAGAAGTATCCCAGCCGTTCGAACTGATAGCGATCGCCCGGCTTGGCACTCACTAGCGACGGCTCCAGCTTGGCATCAGTCACCGTCTCCAGCGAGTTGGGATTAAGATTCGCCGTGAACTCCTGCCCCTCCGGCACGTCGTTCGGATCTTCCTTGGTGAACAGGTTTTCGTACAGCCTCACCTCCGCATCGATGGCGTGCTGCGCCGATACCCAGTGAATCGTCGCCTTCACTTTGCGGCCATCGGGAGCATTGCCGCTGCGCGTTTCCGGATCGTAGGTGCAATGGACCTCGACGACCTCGCCACTCTTTTCGTCCTTCACCACGCCGGTGCAGGTGATGAAATAGCCAGCCGCGCAGTCGGACTTCCTGCCCCGGCGACAGCCGGAAGAACTTCTTTGGCGGCGTCTCGCGAAAGTCGTCCTGCTCGATATAGAGTTCACGAGAGAACGGAACCTTCCTCGTCCCGGCAGCGGGATCTTCCGGATTATTCACCGCCTCAAGTTCCTCGGCTTTTCCTTCGGGATAGTTATCGATAATAACCCGCAACGGACGCAGAACGGCCATCACCCGAGGTGCGCGCTTGTTCAAGTCCTCGCGCAGAAAGTGCTCCAGCATTGCAAGTTCGATGATGCCGTTGGTTTTGGACGCTCCGATGGCGGCGCAGAAGTTGCGAATGGCCTCAGGCGTGTAGCCGCGGCGCCGCAGCCCGGAGAGCGTCGGCATGCGGGGATCGTCCCAGCCACGCACGTGGCCATCTTGCACCAATTGCAGCAGCTTGCGTTTGCTCAGCAGCGTGTAAGTGATATTCAGCCGGTCGAACTCGATCTGCTGCGAAGGAAAGATGCCGAGTTGTTGAATGAACCAGTTGTACAGCGGCCGATGATCTTCGAACTCTAGTGTGCAAATGGAATGCGTGATCTTCTCGATGGAGTCGGACTGTCCATGCGCAAAGTCGTACATCGGGTAAATGCACCACTTGTCGCCGGTGCGATTGTGTTCAGCGTGCAGAATGCGGTACATCACCGGATCGCGCAGGTTCAGGTTCGGGGAAGCCATGTCGATCTTGGCGCGCAAGGTGCGCGAGCCGTCGGGGAACTCGCCGGCGCGCATCTTCGCGAACAGTTCGAGATTCTCCTCGATGGAACGGTTGCGGTAAGGGCTCTCCTTGCCGGGTTCGTTGAGCGTGCCGCGATACTGGCGAACCTCCTCGGCACTTAAATCGCACACGTAAGCCTTACCAGCATTGATCAGTTGCACCGCCCACGCGTGGAGCTGATCAAAATAATCCGACGCGTAGAAGAGCCGGTCCTCCCAATCGAAGCCCAACCAGCGCACGTCGGTAATGATGGAATCAACGTACTCCTGCTCCTCTTTTTCCGGATTGGTGTCGTCGAAACGCAGGTTGGTTTTACCGCCAAACTCCGCCGCCAGCCCGAAGTTGAGGCAGATGGACTTGGCATGGCCGATGTGGAGATATCCGTTGGGCTCAGGCGGAAAGCGGGTCTGCACCCGTCCGCCGTACTTGTTGGTCTTCAAATCTTCAAGAATGATCTCGCGGATGAAGTTCGACCGGCGATCAGACGACTCGGCTGGCGCAGTGGCAGTCGCTTCCACATCGTGTTTTGAAGTAGTCATGGATTCCTTCTGGTCCCCAAAGAGCCGACCTAACCCCATGTCGCCCGTTCAATGGCCGCGAACACACTGAGGCTAAAAATTTCTATTTTACGCGGTCGAGAGGGGTTTCCTCGTGAGGACTTGGCTGATCGCCGCGCAGAACAGCGCTTGTTCCGCCAACGCCGAATTCGATGCCGTAACAAACTGACGAAGGCACCTAGAAACAAGCCTCTCTTTCCCCTAGATTACATGCATTTCCGCAATTAGCCAGTTCGCGAAAAGGAGATCAAAATCTAAAGCTAAGGTGCTTAATATCTGTTACTTACGTTGTAGTTACAGCCATCACTCATGTTCAGAAGCTTACTATAATATTGACAATTATACGCTCATATTTTATGATTATTTTACGCTAAGTAAGCATCGAACTTAGCGGAGGTCATAAAGACCGCAAATTTTGTTGGAGGATTTGGAAACCATGACTGTATTGACCCGTTGGGAGCCGTTCCGTGAGTTGACAGCGTTGCAGAACCGCATGAACCGTTTGTTTGAAGAGCAGTACGGAGGGGGACGCGAAGAGTCGCTGACCACTGGCGCCTTCGCTCCCCCGGTCGATATCTACGAGGACGAGCACAGCATCCAGTTGAAGCTGGAAGTGCCTGGCATCGACGAGAAAGACCTGGACATTCGGGTGGAAAACAATGTTTTGACCGTGAGTGGCGAGCGCAAGTTCGAGAAGGAGGAGAAGGAAGAAAATTTCCGCCGGGTGGAGCGCCGCTATGGTAGCTTCAGCCGCTCATTCACGCTGCCGAATACGGTGAACACTGAGGACATTCACGCCGAGTACAACAACGGCGTGCTGAACATTCGACTGGCCAAGAAAGCCGAAGCTAAGCCGAAGCAGATCAAGGTCAACATCGGCAGCCAGAAGCCGCTAGAAGGCAAGAAGCCCGAAAGTCAGACTCATAGCCCGAGCAAGGGGCAGGTTGCCTAATCCAAGTTTCGCTCTTCCGGTGAGATTTCTGGAGGGAGACGGACTGGGGAGTTCAAGGGAGGCGGTATCTTGCCTCCCTTTTGTTTACCAAAGGAACTCACCGGGGGCGGAAGCTAAAAGTAGTTGTCAGTAGCCGGTTGTCAGTTGTCAGTGCAGCCTGTTGCGCACTATCCAAAATTTTCAGACTAAATTTTTTAGACTTTAAGATTTTTCAGAGCGCTGGCGAGTAGCCTAGAACTATCGGATTAGCCGGTGCGCAGACTACCGACGACGGACCACTGACATCCGACTACTGGCCTATCGACCACTGACAACCGACTACTACAACTGGCTACTGACAACTGGAGTTCATATGGCAATTCGTTGGGACAAATTAACTGTAAAAGCGCAGGAAGCGATGCAGCGGGCGAACGATCTTGCCAGCGAGCACGGCAATCCTGAGTTGCAGCCGGCGCACATTCTGGCGGCGCTGCTGGAAGATCGCGAAGGGATCGTCTCGCCTCTATTGGAGCGCGTTGGACTTCACGTAACGACGGTGCAGAACGAGGTCATGCGCGAGATCGAGAAGCTGCCCAAGGTTTCTGGCAGCGGCGCCACGCAGGCGCATCTCTCCGATGCCGCTTCGCAGCTGTTGGAGAACGCCTTCAAAGAGGCGACCAACTTCAAGGACGACTACGTCTCGACCGAACACATGCTGCTGGCCCTCACCAAATTGAAACGTGATGCCGCCCAGGAGATCCTGGAGAACGCGGGCGCGACTTACGACAACATCCTGCGCGCGCTGACCGCGGTGCGCGGCAATCAGAAGGTGACCGACCAGAATCCCGAGGCCAAGTACCAGGCGCTGGAGCGCTACGCCAAGGACCTTACCGAACTCGCCCGCCAGGGCAAACTCGATCCCGTGATCGGACGTGACGAAGAAGTGCGGCGCGTGGTGCAGGTGCTTTCACGCCGCACCAAGAACAATCCGGTGCTGATTGGCGAGCCCGGCGTGGGCAAGACCGCGATCGTGGAAGGTCTGGCGCAGCGCATTATTTCCGGCGATGTTCCCGAGCAGTTGAAAAACAAGCGCGTGGTGTCGCTCGATCTGGGCGCGATGCTGGCGGGCGCGAAGTATCGTGGCGAATTTGAAGACCGGCTGAAAGCCGTGCTGAAAGAAATTGAGCAGTCGCAAGGGCAGATCGTCCTGTTCATTGACGAGCTGCACACGCTGGTGGGCGCGGGCGCTGCCGAAGGCGCAATTGACGCTTCCAACATGCTGAAGCCGGCCCTGGCGCGCGGCGAGTTGCGCGCGATCGGCGCGACCACGCTCAACGAATATCGCAAGTACATCGAGAAAGATCCCGCCCTGGAGCGCCGCTTCCAGATTGTTTATGTCGGCGAGCCCAACGTGGAGGACACCATTGCCATCCTGCGCGGTCTGCGCGAGAAGTACGAAGTTCATCACGGCGTTCGCATCAAGGACTCGGCCATTGTGGCGGCGGCGACGCTGTCGCATCGCTACATCTCCGACCGTTTTCTGCCTGACAAAGCTATCGACTTGATTGACGAGGCCGCCGCTTCCCTGCGCATCCAGATCGACTCCATGCCAACCGAGATCGATCAACTGGAACGACGGGCGACACAGCTCGAAATTGAGCGCCAGGCACTGAAGCGCGAAGACGATCCAAACTCACGCGAACGGCTTGGCGGCTCTCGAGAAAGAGCTGGCGCATATCAAGGAAGACGCCAACGCTCTGAAGGCGCGCTGGAAGCAGGAGAAGGAAGCCATCGCCAAGGTGCGCGAGGCCAAGGAGCGCATCGAGCGGCTGAAGCTGGAAGAGCAGGAAGCCACGCGCAAGGGCGACTACAATCGCGCCGCGCAGATCAAGTACGGCGAGCTGCCGCAGCTAGAAGCTGAGGTGAAGAAGCTCGGCGCGGCGATGGATGGCAAGCAGTCGCGCATGTTGAAGGAAGAGGTGGACGAGGAAGACGTTGCCAAGATCGTCAGCAAGTGGACCGGCATTCCGGTGTCGAAGATGCTGGAAGGCGAAGTGAAGAAGCTGGTCACTATGGAAGACCGGCTGCGGCAGCGCGTGGTCGGACAGGACGAGGCGATCCAGAGCGTGGCCAACGCCATTCGGCGTTCGCGCGCCGGACTGAGCGATCCGCGACGTCCCATTGGCTCCTTCATCTTCCTCGGCCCAACCGGTGTCGGCAAAACCGAGCTGGCCCGCGCCTTGGCGGAGTTTCTGTTCGACGATGAGCACGCCATGATCCGCATCGACATGTCGGAGTACATGGAAAAGCATTCCGTGTCGCGGCTGATCGGCGCGCCTCCCGGCTATATCGGCTACGACGAAGGCGGGCAGTTGACCGAAGCGGTGCGCCGCCGGCCGTATGCGGTGGTACTGTTTGACGAAATCGAGAAGGCGCATCCCGACGTGTTCAATGTCTTCCTGCAAATCATGGACGACGGCCGCCTCACTGACGGCAAGGGCCGCATCGTCGATTTCAAGAACACCATCATCATCATGACCTCGAACATCGGTTCCAGCTACCTGCAGGACCTCGGTGAACGTTCCAAGGAGCAAATCGCCGAAGCGCACCAGCGGGTGATGGAGGCGCTGCGGGCACATTTCAAGCCCGAGTTCCTCAACCGCGTCGACGACATTGTGATCTTCAATCCGCTGGGTAAAGAGCAGCTGACGAAGATCGTGGACCTGCGGCTGGAAGACCTGCGTAGACTGCTGGCCGATCGCAAGATCAGCCTGGAGCTGACGCCGAAGGCGAAGGAGCTGATCTTCACCGAAGGCTACGACCCGAACTATGGCGCGCGTCCGCTGAAGCGGGCTATCCAGCGACTGGTGCAGGATCCGCTGGCCATGAAGATCCTCGACGGCGAGGTGTTGCACGGCGACCACGTCGTTGTCGACGTGGACAAGAAGGAGCACAAGCTGACATTCAAGGTGGCGAAGCGTGTGGGTGAGCCGGAACCAGCCATGAAGAAGTGAAGGACCTAGCTTTTGACGGACGCCCGACAGCGCGAGTTATGCTTGCTGCCAATGTTCGATTTACGCTCAGGCCGCCGCGGGACTGCGCGAGCATCCGCTCCCGATGAGCCAGCCGCGGAAGAACCGGTGCAGGGTGCCCGACAATCCACATTCACGGCTGTCTCGGGCTGGGGCTTGTGTGCCGTCGGAGTTACCGTGCTCATCGCGGTGCCCGTCGCGATGCATCAACCAACCACAAACGGCTGGCTGACAGTGTGGCTGGCGGAAGCGCTGGTCGCGTTTACTATCGCGCTGTTCAGCACGCAGCGGAAGGCTTCGCGGCAGGGAGCAGACGCGCTGTCCGCGGCGGAACGCCGGCTGTTGATGGGGTTGCTCCCGGCGCTGGCTGCGGGAGGTGTGCTGACGGCTGCCATCGTGTGGGACGGCTCCACGCGACTGATCCCCGGGGTGTGGTTATTGCTCTACGGAATCGGCGTGGTGCAAGCTGGCGCGTTTTCGGTACGTGTCGTACCGGCGATGGGCGTGGTGTTTGTGATCCTCGGCGCTATTGCGCTGCCGATGCCGTGGTTGTGGGCCAATGTTCTGCTGGCTGCCGGTTTCGGACTGGCGCACATCGGGTTCGGAGCTGTTATCGCCAGGAAGGATGGCGGCTAAGCGCGCACTCAGCGAAGCCTTAGTCGGGAAGGGAATCCTCCTCGTCGTATAATGGTGCAATGCTTTCGGGTGGTATCCATTCGCCCGCCCGAACCCATCAAACTCCGAAGTATGCCTGAACACATCAAGAAGAAGCTGTCCGAAGAGATTGCCGTTCTCGAGCACGAGCTCACCCACGAGCTGCCCAAAGAGCTGAAGAAAGCCGTAGCAATGGGTGATCTCAGCGAGAACGCCGAATACCATATGGCCAAGCAGCGGCAGGAGTTTGTCCGCGCCCGGCTGGGTCAACTGAAGCAGCGGATGGCCGACCTGTCGATGATCAACATGGCTAACATTCCCCGCGACCGCGCCGCGATTGGCTCGACCGTGGTGGTCTATGATTCCACCAAAGAGGAAAAAATCGAGTACAAGCTGGTGACCAGCGAAGAATCAGATGTGACCAAGGGGCTGATCTCCACCAGTTCCCCGATCGGTCGCGCCCTGATGGGCAAGAAGGTTGGCGATGTCAGTGAAGTAGTAACTCCTGCCGGCAAGCGTGAGCTCGAGGTGCTGAAACTAACTACCATTCACGACGAAGGATAATGGCGCGGAATGACCTGGACGAGCGCAGTCGGGCGGTCCTGCAAGTGGCTTCTGTATAAGATTGTCCACGGCCTTGCGCTCACCAAGATCTCGCCTAATGCACTTACATTCATTGGCCTGCTGATCAATGTGGTAGCCGGCGTTCTGTTTGGCTACGCCCACGCAGACAACCAGCGCCGCATGTTCCTGTACGCCGGACTGGTGATTATTGGAGCCGGCATTTTCGACATGGTGGATGGCCGTGTCGCCCGCGCTACTAACCAGGTGACGCAGTTCGGCGGCTTCTTCGATTCCATCATCGATCGCTATAGCGACGTGGCCCTGTTCTTCGGGCTGCTGGTGTATTACGCCCGCGCAAATCGCTTCTTCTACGTGGTAATGGCGGCCTTCGTGATGATCAGCTCGGTGATGGTGAGCTACGCCCGCGCCCGCGCCGAGTCACTCATTCCCAGCTGCAAGGTCGGCTTCATGGAGCGGCCAGAGCGCATCGTGCTGATCATCATCGGGGCGCTGTTCAACCGCATGGGGCCGGTGCTGTGGGTAATCGCCGTGCTTAGTACGATTACGGTGATTCATCGCATCAGTCACACCTATCAGGTGCTGAAAGTGATTGAGCCTCCATCGCATCCCGTGCCACCGGATCCGCTTAAGTTCGAAGAGATAGTGGGGTGAGAAGTTGCCATGCTACTGGTACAAATGGTACAATTCGTACATGTCTAAGCCCGTCACTACCAGTACCGCGCGCGCCCAATTCGCAGACCTCGTCAGTCGCGCCGAATACGCTGGAGAGCGCACCATCGTGCACCGCCGGAAGAAGCCAGTAGCAGCCGTTGTGCCTATCGAAGATCTGCAGTTGCTGGAGCAGCTCGAAGACCGGCTTGACCTGGAAGACGCCCTGAAGGCAATGAAAGAGCCAGGACCGAGGATTCCGTGGGAGCAGATCAAGAAAGAGCTGAAACTCTGAGCGTGTGATGCGCTACTCAATCGAGTTTCAACCGGCAGCGCGCAAAACGCTCGACAATCTTCCACGAACAATTCAAGTTCGAATCGGCCACGCACTTAATGCTCTGGCGGAGCAAGCTCATCCTCCGGGCGCAAAGAAGCTTTCCGGCAAGCATGATATCTGGCGACTTCGCGTGGGAGATTATCGTGTGCTGTACACGATTGAAAACGGCAGACTGGTGATACTTGTTCTCAAGATCGGCCATCGCCGGGATGTATATCGCTCGTAGATTCGCGCTGGTGATTCGCTACTGTTTTCTTTTAGCCAGTGCCGCTTCGTATGCCGCCTGAACCTTCTGCATTGCAAAAATACAGGTAGATTTCGTCGGGCGCCGGGCCTTTTTTTGGGCGCTTGACTTCCGAAGATGTGTTTCGCGAAGCTCAGCCATAAATTGTGCCCTCAGCTTAGGTCCTCCTTCTTCCAGGACCTGAGCTAGAAACCTCAGCCTGGAGGCCGGCAAATACTTGTGCCCCCATACATTCATCTCCATCAGAAGAGGAAGCAATTCGATGCCTCTTTCCGTAAGACTGTAAATGGCTTTCTGTTTATGGCTGGGGTCGCGAGACTTGACGATGATGCCTTGCTCGACAAGTCTTTGAAGACGATCGGCCAAAATATTCGACGCTATCCCTTCCAGCGACTTGGTCAGGAGCTCGCGAAAATGCCTTCGGTTCATGAAAATGATGTCGCGGAGGACGAGCAGAGTCCATTGATCGCCAAACACTTCGACCATTCGGTTCATAACGCACTCTGACCTGTGATCCTTGCGCACTCAGTCTCCCCGCCCCGCTGGTTTGGCATTTCTCGCTCTGATGATTGTACGACCAGCTACATATCCTTGCGTACCTGCCTCCACTCCGATTTGGCATTCCTCCGCCGAGTCATCGTACAACTAGTTGCATATAACAACTGGTTTTATTTCACTATCAGTCCCTCCTTTTTCCCATAGGGTTGGCGTCGCCAAAGTCCCATTTCTTGTAGATGTGCGCCGGCTTCCGCAATCAAAACTGCGAACGAATGTGATTTCAAATACCTGATTTCATTCATGCCGTAACAAAAGCTGAGGTTGGGCGGCCTGTAGCGGAAGTTGATGGCAGCTTAAATGCTTTCGTACACGCCGTGCACGAAACACCACATGCTTCTGCTCTGAATTGCACATTAACTATTAGACCGCGCCGAGTAGGCACGCGGTGTGAATCGCCAGGATCGCGCATCTGCACGTACGCTACCTGGACAGCCTGCGGCCTTGAAGTTTTTCTTGAGACGAACAAAACCGACTGGTCGGCTGCACGAAAGAAGAGATGAATCTGATGTCAACAGCTCTGGGCTACAACGAGAAACTTCCTCTGCGTGGCTGGAAGGCCAAGGCGGGAGAGACTCAGCGGTATCGCAAAGTAGGCGGAGCCGGCAGCAGTAACGTCTTCCGTCTCCAGGCCCATAACAAAACAACGAAACACTAGCCACTGCTTCCAAGGAGTTCCAGTATGACCACTCATTTTCAAATCAACTCAGGAGGAGTTATGAATCGACTGCAGCTTTGCAAAGTAGTAAGCGTCCTACTTCTTGCATCTGGTCTAGCAAGCGCTCAACACATCACCACCTTCGAGGCTCCGGGGGCAGGCACAAGCTCCGGGCAGGGCTCCTCGGGCATAAGTATCAACCTGGAGGGGGACGTCTTGGGATTCTACGCTGACTCAAACAACGTGGTTCACACCTTCTTGTGCGTTTCGGGCTGCACTTCGCCCCACACCTTCACCACCTTCGAGGCTCCGGGCGCGGGCACAGCCGACGTCGGTAACAACTGTTTCGTTCCCCAGACTTGTCAGGGCACTTACGCTTTCAGCAACAACGCGCTCGGGGTGATTACCGGTTTCTACCGTGACTCAAGCAACGTGATTCACGGCTACGTGACCTCTCCGCCTTACAGGAACTTCACCACCTTGAACGAGCCGGACGCGGGCACAAGTGCCGGCCAAGGCACTTTCGCGACGAGCGTCAACCTGGAAGGGGATGTCTCCGGAAACTACACTGACGCGAGCGGTGTGTCGCACGGCTTCGTGACCGCCCCGCCTTATACCACCTACACCTCATACGATCCCCCGGGCTCCACGTTCACCCTTACCTCAGCGGCGCTCGGCATCAACCTGGAGGGGGCGCTCACAGGCGAGTACTTTGACGCGAGCGACGTGGCCCACGGCTACGTGCGCGCTGCGAATGGCACCTTCACCGAATTCAACGTGACGGGCGCAGGCACGGGCTCCGGCCAGGGCACCGAGAGCTCAGGCATCAACGACCTGGGGATGATCACGGGACCTTACATTGATTCGAACGGCGTGTTTCACGGCTACGTGCGCTCTGCGAAGGGCGACATCACCACCTTCGACGTCCCGGGGGCGGGAACAGGCTCCGGCCAAGGCACCGAGCCTGAGGGCAACACCCTGTTCGGGGAGGTAGTGGGAAATTACATCGACTCGAGCGGTGTGAATCACGGCTTCGTGCGGAGTCCTTCCGGCGAAATCACCACCTTCGACGCTCCGGGGGCGTCAAAAAACCCCGCTCAGGAGGGCACCATTCCGCAAACCCCCAACCTGTTTGGGCAGATCGCCGGATTCCTTCAGGACGCGAACGGGGTGTTTCACGGCTTCCTGCGGACCCCGTAGGTCCGCTCTGGGGTAAACAGGTATCACAGTTGACGGTTAATTCTGCGGCACCGGGACGCAGGAAACCTGGATGTCCGGTGAGGGGATATACGGACCCATAGGCAAGTCGGTTGCAGACATCGCACCTACACACCCGCAATCCAGTTTGCCCGCGAACGTTGGCAAACAGAGTTTGCAGAGATTCGGACTCGTCCACTTCTGGTGATAACAGGATTCGTCGACCCGAGTATGTGCACGGGCCACCCCAACCCGGCGAGCTCGGCCCCGAGAGCCTGATCTACCGTACTGGCCTCGGGGCCGGTGTATTTGGTCTGGGTTGACCGCGAGTGATGGAATTCGTCTGCGCTTGACCTTCTAACACTCAATAACGCTGTTGAAAACTTGAGCCCTCGGTTCAAACCGGAGGCTCTTTTTTGATGCTCGCGCTTCGGGCTGAAGATCCCCAGATTGTTGGCGATGAGAGGCCATTTCACAAGTAACCTTTCATTCGGCCTGGCAAACGTGTTCCAACTGCTCGCTATTTTGGTTTCTCTTCGGCTGCCCCTCCCGCCTTCTTAGTAGGAGGTTTTGCGGCTGCTGGCTTCTTGGGCGGCGCCGGCTGCTCATCTTTGCTGCCATTGTAGGCCGTCGAGCGAAAGCGCTCCAATCCAGGGTCCCAGCTCCAATAGCGGTATAGAGTCAAGCTGGTCTTGTTTTCCTTCAGGACTTCTTTTTCCAGGATGCGCGTCCCCGGACCCACCTTCACGTCCCCTTTCACCACGGTGAAGGTCGATTGCTGAGTTTGCTCGACATTATCGGCGTCGTTCGCGGGGACGTTTGGCATGACGAGGTCATACCGCTCTACAGTGTCGAGCACCGGGACCAGCCGGTCGTGCAGGAGCTTCAGGACCACGAAGTTTTCCTGTTGCGCACTGCCGCTGTCGCTCGTGGTCTCACGATGGACGACAACCTCGGAGATGCCGGGCTGTACCAGCTCGGCGAAGCTCACCTCCGGAGGCTGCACGTGCGACGACAGGCGCACGGTTTGCAGATGCCGCCATTCTGACTTTTTTTCTTTCTCGAGCACAATCAGGTAAGTGGAATCGCACTCCTCGGAATCGGCCACGATCACCGCATTGTCAGCATCGGCACGCAGCCGGACTTGATGTTCATCCACGCGGTCGAAGCTGACGCAAGGGGCATTGGATTTGGCCGCGGGATTGGAAAAGTTGGGCGCCATGATGTCGAGCTCAGTCGCCAACTGGCTGCGCTGGGTGGGATTGCTGCTACGCAGGGTGCTAGCAACCGCGTCGGGCTCATGCGTCTGGAATTCCTTCTCCTTCTTCCCGAACGGAAACTGAGCTGACGAGGGAAGCGCAAGCGACAAGAGCAATAGGGCGATAAGAAAATTAAAGAAGCAGTTCATAGGGAATACACGCACAATTCTATTAGAGCGTCGCGTTAGGGCTGAAGCCGGCTATTTCCATCCAGCATTGTCACATTTTCGTAATATCCAACTTTTAGCGTGCAAATACAGCTCAATTGCGATAGAGTTCCTGAATCCACCACGCTATTGCGTAAAGAGATCTTCCGCCGTTGCGGGTGAGAGGGTAGACCTCCAGTCAAAGGCGGCGTTCATGTCCAGCGTGTATCTCCACAAAATATCGGCTTACCTCCTGCTCACGATGTTTCTCTTGCCTTGTTCGGCCCAGAATAGAAGCGCACCTGACAGACTGGTCATCCCCGACGGAACGCCCATCAAACTTCGACTAGCGGAGAGCGTTTGTTCTGCTCATGCCCACGTGGGAGACAGGCTGAATTTTGTGGTCGTGCGAGATGTGAGCGTCCGAGGTTTCACCGTGATTCCGGCAGGAACTATAGCCCACGGTTCCGTCACTGGAGTTAAAGGCAAACGGTTCCTGGGAATTGGCGGCAAAGTAGGCCTGAAACTAGATTCCGTGGAATTGGCCAACGGCGATCAAATCGGGTTGCGCGCGCACATGGAAGTAAAGGGTGAGTCCCGCACCAAGCTGATGGCCGCGGCGATGATCGCCAGCAGCCTGATCTTTCTGCCGGCTACGCCTGTTTTCTTGCTCACCCGTGGGCATGACAGCACCGTGGTGAAGAGTACCGAGGTCACGGCGGAAGTGGATGGCGCTGTCTCGCTGCTATCGGCTGGGTTACAGCGTTCGCCGGACAATTCCTCCGAGCTGCACGAGATGATGGATTATCTTCCGGCGCGTGTCTTTAGTGGCGAGGGGCGCGAGGGCGACATGCTGAACCTGCTTTTTGTCGGACAGAAGGAGGAGCTGCAGAAAGCTTTTCAGCTCGCCGGTTGGGTCAAAACGGACAAATGGAACCCGATGTTTGTCTGGCACTTGTTGCGACATCAGACCAGCGACACCCAGTTGCCGATGGCAAGGTTTTACTTATTCGGACGAGTGCAGGACTACTCGTATGCTTTGCCTGATCCGCAAGCGATAATGTCGCGCCGTCACCATCTTCGAATCTGGAAAACCGATTACGCGATTGATGGAACGCCCATCTGGGCGGCTGCCGCCACCCATGACATTGCAATTGAAATTGCGAAACGAGGGCGTTTAATTAATCACCGGATCGATCCCGCGGTGGACGCAGAACGCGATTTCGTGGGAACTGACCTCACGAACGCATCGTCGGTCAGCCGGCAGGAATACTTACATTCCGCTAATCCGGTGTTTAAGGCAGAAACCACCTCTGGCGAGAGTTATCACTCCGACAGCAGAATTCTTCTCCTGGATCTCCATCAGAATACCCTTAACCTAGCTGGGGTGCCCGCTCCCTCGTCAGTCGTGGTTCGAGCCACGGCGCTGCCTGGCGCAGTGCCAGCGGAATCTTTCCAGAGTGACCTGGCATCGCCGCGCTGACTGTGCGATAGAGGGCCAGATGCGCCGAATGTTCGGCCTGATTAGGGTGCCGCGCAGGCTTCGACTAGCAGGACTACACTAATTTCGAAACTGATCGAGTCATTTAAGGTGCATTTCTGCCTCAACGCCCTTCAATCGCCCTGACCGATCCTTGCGCGGTTTTGCAACTACCGAACCGTATTTCGGTTTGATCTGGTGGCAGGTTGGATCGCAGTAAACGCCTTGATGCATCTTGTCGGTCTCTGGGTCGGGCATAGGTGAGGCGACAGCGGCGTCACGATCGGCTTCCAGTTCACGCTCCACATCTTCGATAAGCTTGTGGTTGTCGTCAGCGGTGAGCCAGTGCTTCACGTTGATGAGGTAGTTCTCGAAGCGCGCGATGGGATCGCGGGCACGCCAGTAGTCGAAAAGATTGGCCGGGACGTATTGCGCGGCGTCGTGGATGGCGTGTCCCTTCATGCGCATCATCTTGGCTTCGATCAGGGTGGCGCCTTCGCCGCGATGGGCGCGTTCACACGCCTCATAGGTCGCGTCGTACACCTGGCAAGGATCGGTGCCATCGACGATGACTCCGGGAATGCCATACGCGATGGCGCGCTCGGCCAGGTCCTTCACGCAAAACTGCATATCGCTTGGGGTGGAGTAGCCCCATAAATTGTTCTCGACCACCAGCACCAAGCCGAGCCTCTGCACCGCGGCGAAGTTCAAACTCTCGTAGGTGACGCCGGTGGACTGCCCGCCGTCGCCGACGTAAGTGAGCCCCGCGACATTCTTGCCTTGCAAGCGCGCGCCCAGGCAGATGCCGGCCATTACGCCAATCAACTCGCCCAGCATGGAGATAGGCGCGCACACGTTGCGCCGCTGAAAGTCGCCGAAGTGCGAGGACGCATCGCGCCCCCACGTAGGCGAGTCGCCCTTGGCCATGTACTGTCGCATGATGTCGCGCGCGCTGAAGCCGCGCACCAGCATTGCGCCCTGATTGCGAATCATTGGCCCTAGCCAGTCATCGGGTCCGAGCGCAAGCGCCGAAGCGCAGGAGCAGCCCTCCTGGCCCAGCCCGAAGTAGACGCCGCCCACCACTTTGCCTTGCTTGTAAAGATTTTCCAGCACGACTTCCATGCGGCGGTTCAGCAGCATCCAGCGATAGAGGGCGATTGACTGCTCGCGAGAAAGGTACTTGGAATCGCGAATCGGCGGGGCCGCGGCGCTCAAGTCGCCTTCGATGCGGTACTCGAGATTGGAGCCGTCGCCTGACATGAAAATGCGGAACTCGGGACTGTTCGAGACGGTAGTCGGGAATGTTGTAGGAGCGCAGCATCGACGAGGCGGAATCGTCGGCGCTCTGAGCGGCTGCCGACGACTCTGTCTTGGTCGGCTTGGGCGAGCCGTCTGCCTGCTCAATAGGTGGCGGGGTCTTCGGCGTTTTCGTCGACGGCGCGAAGGGTACCTTGCTCGGGAAACTGGTGGAATGGGAGCGCTTCTTATGGGCCATAGGGAAGATCGCTATTCGCTTTTCGCTCGGTACGCGAATGATCGACATTCGGCCAAGCCGTAGTAATTTCTCGATTCGCTGTCTTTCCAGGAGGCTGCATTATTCCTCCTGGTTCGTAGACATGCATTTTACTTTATGTAATCTCGCGGGCTGAAGCGAAAGGCGAATCGCGAAAAGCGAATTGCGAATTCTTACGCCATCTCGCTGCCGTCGCCGTGCAGATCTCGCAGTTGCTTCGGAGGCCGCGCCGGTGTGTCTTGGTTCGCTGGAGATTCCACCGCTTGTACCGCTGTAGCCTGCGCCAGCAGGTCGTCGAGCGACTCCAGCCACAGCATCTGCGAATGAAACACTCGCCCGAAATTGCGCGACACGGCAGTCGCCACCTCTTCCATAGTCAACTTCTTCTGCAACTCTCGCTCCATGGAGGTCACTGGCTTGCCGGTGATGCCGCACGGCACGATGAGAGTGAAGAAATCCAAATCGGTGCTGACGTTCAGGGCGAAGCCGTGCGTGGTAACGCCGCGCGAGATGTGTACGCCGAGCGCCGCAATCTTGGCCTCGGGCTTGTTACGCAGCGCGTAAGTCCAAACCCCGGTCAGTCCCTTGATTCGCTGCGTGGCGATGCCGAAATCGCCGCAGGTGCGGATGAGCACTTCTTCCAGCCGCCGGACAAATTCCACCGCGCCGAGCTTGGGCTCAAAGCTGCGCAGATCGAAGATGGGATAGGCCACCAGTTGTCCTGGGACCGTGGAAGGTCACGTCGCCGCCGCGATCGATGTCGAATAGCTCGACGCCGCGCTGGGCCAGGAACTCAGGCGACGCAAGCACATTCGACAACTGCGCGTTGCGGCCTAGGGTGATGACCGGAGGATGCTCAAGCAGTAGCAGAGTGTTCTCGACGCGATTGGCTTTGCGCAGGTCCATCAGCGTACGCTGCAGTTGCAGAGCGGTTTCGTAAGGCACCAGCCCGAGATTGAGGACGTTGAGGATCATGATGCGGCTTTCAGCTATCAGCCGTCAGCTCTTAGCTTACGACATTTCGAGATTTGCTAGTTGCGCTCGCCGAGGCCAGATGTTGGATAACTGCGGCGCGCCCGATTCGAGTCAGGAGAAGTGCCAAACCAGCTACGGCTCTCACCCAGCTCTTCAATGCTATTCTGGGCATAGCTCCCACGGCCATGAAGCGCGACGTTGAAGAGTTCTCGGTTACGACCACGCCCCCGGCGGAAACGCGCAATGGAGGGCGGAAGTTCGTTGGCGCTGCCGTTTTCGTTCTGCTGATTGCAGCGGCAGCCGTGGCGGGAGCCCTTTCCGGTTTGGTGTTCGTTTACTCCACCGATCTGCCGCAGGTCACAGAATTAGAGCAGTTTCGGCCCAGCACCATCACGCAACTTTATGACGATCAGGACCGCGTAATCGGGCAGTTTGCGCTGCAGCGGCGCGTGATCGACACTTACAACGACTTCCCCAAGGTGCTGCGCGATGCGTTGATCTCGACCGAGGATAAGGAATTCGAGCAACACTGGGGCGTCGATGTCTGGCGAGTTTTCGGCGCGGCCTGGCGCGATATCTTGCTCGACAGCCGGGCCCAAGGCGCCTCCACGCTGACCATGCAGCTCTCCCGCAACCTGTTTCTTTCGCCCGATCGCAATTTCCGGCGCAAGATGCAGGAAGTAATGCTGGCCATCCAGATTGAGCGGCGCTTTACCAAGGAGCAAATCTTTACCCTGTACGCGAACCAGATTTACCTCGGGCACGGCGTTTACGGCTTCGAGGCAGGCGCGAACTTCTATTTCAGCAAGAAAGCCAAGGATCTCACCTTGGAGGAAGCGGCAGTCTTGGCCGGGCTTCCCAAGGCCCCGAACGCATATTCACCCATCAACAATCCGGAGCGGGCGCTGCGTCGCCGGAACTTGGTGATCAACAACATGCTGGAAGACGGCAAAATCACCGCGGCGGAAGCCGAGCGAGTCAAGAATGCGCCTCTGGGACTCAATCTGCAAAGCGAAAACAATGACATCGCCCCATATTTCGTCGAGGAGATCCGCCAGTACCTCGAAAAGAAATACGGAACCGAGGAGGTGCATGAAGCTGGGCTGCGGGTTTATACCTCGCTGAACCTGGAAATGCAGAAGGCCGCCCAGCAGGCGGTGCGCGACGGTCTCGCGGCCTATGAGCGGCGCCACGGATGGAAGGGCAACCTGCTCAACGTGATCGCTAACGGCGACTCGCTCGCGACCTATCATCATGTGGATTGGGACGGAACCATCGCTCCCGACACCTACCTCCACGCCCTGGTCACCGAGGTTGACGCGCAATCGGCAACCGTGAAGTTCGGCAACTACGAAGCTCGCTTAGGACCGCTTGAGATCAAATGGACACGTTATACGTCGCCGCAACAGTTTCTAACCCGCGGCGATCTGGTGTATGTAAAAGTCATCGCGCTGAATGGTCGCGACAGCCGCGTATCGTTGGAACAGGAATCGGGTGTGCAGGGCGCATTACTTGCGCTCGATAATGCTACCGGCGACGTGAAGGCCATGGTGGGCGGGCGTGACTTTCAGGAGTCGAAGTTCAACCGCGCTGTCCAAGCAGAGCGCCAGGTCGGCTCATCGTTCAAGCCGTACATCTATACGGCAGCGATCGATCAGGGTCTGACGCCTGACGACACCGTGCTCGATGCGCCGGTCACGTTCAATACCCCGTCGGGTCCCTACACGCCGCACAATTATGACGGCAAGTTCGAAGGCGTCATCACCTTTCGTCATGCCCTGGCCGAGTCGCGCAACATCCCCGCGCTTAAGGTGACCGAGCGGGTTGGCGGCATCAAGACGGTGATCGAGTACGCCCGCAAGTTTGGTATCACGTCGCCCATGCCGCCGTATCTGCCGGTTGCGCTGGGCGCCGCCGATATTACGCTGGCAGAACAGACGGCCGCATTCACCACCTTTCCCAACGACGGGGTGCGCGTGATGCCTCGCTACATTCGCAAGGTCACGGATTACAACGGACGGGTGTTGGAAGAGAACTACCCCGAGGTGAAAGACGTTGTGAGCGCGCGTACGGCGCGCATCATGACCTATATGTTGCGTGAGGTGGTGCTGCACGGAACTGGCTACGCCGCCAGTAAGTTGAAACATCCGCTGGGCGGAAAGACAGGAACCACGAACGACTTCACGGATGCATGGTTCGTGGGTTTCTCCCCATCGCTGACGTGCGGTGTATGGGTTGGTTTCGATGAGAAGAAAACCCTCGGTAATAAGGAAACTGGCGCTGCCGCCGCATTGCCGATCTGGATGGACTTTATGCGAGTGGCGCTGCAGGGACGCGAGTCGGAGGATTTTCCCGCGCCTCCCCCAACGGTGACCAACGCTGTAGCTCGCAAAGCGGAACAGCCCGAACCTGCCGCGACCGATACTGAGGAGCACTGATGCGCCGCTTCTTTCGTTATCTGGTGCGCGTGCTTGTGCTCGTCGTGGTGTTCATGGCGTCGGCACTAACGGCGATGCGTTTTGCCATCCACGGCCGCCAGACTGCCATCCCGAAACTGGTTGGGATGGCTCCTCTCCAGGCGGAGCGGTTGCTGGCTGACCACGGGCTGGTGCTGGAGCGGGGTGACCGCTTTTTCAGCTCCGATGTCCCGGAAGGCCGGATCATGTCGCAGGCGCCTCCCCCCGGATTAACGGTGCGACGAGGCTGGCGGGTTCGCGTCGCTGAAAGCATGGGACCACAGCGCGTAGTCATCCCCGATCTGGTCGGGGGCAGCGAGCGAGCGGCAGAAATCAATATTCGCCGTCGTGGCCTGGAACTTGGAAGTATCGCCAGCGCGACTATTCCAGGCGGCCCGGTTGACCAGATCGTCGCGCAAAGTCCACCCGCCAACGCAGTGAATGTATCGGAACCCAAGATTAGCGTCCTGGTAGCTGCGCCGGAAGAGCGCATGTCCTATGTGATGCCGGACCTTGTGGGACGAAGTGAAGACGACGCGATCAACGCGATTGTGGGAGCGGGTTTGAAGGTAAGCAACATCGCCAGCCAGCCGCTGCCGGCTAACGAAAACCCTGCCACCGAGCCTCCCGCTCCGCCCAGCCGCACGGTGGTGCGCACCATACCCACAGCGGGCCAGAGGGTATATGAGGGCCAGGGGATTGGGCTGGAAGTGACGAGGTAACTTTTACCTTTTACCTTTTAGCTCTTAGCCAATGCGGTCAGTGGGGATTCTGCCGCTTTGAATGTGGGAAGCGCTTTTTCCTCCACGGAATCTCAGAATGCTAAAAGCTAAGAGCTAACGGCTAAAAGCTGCTTTCAAACACCTGCCCATTGTGCATGACGAATTTCACCCGCCCTAGCTCGCTGATATCTTTCAGCGGATCGCCCGATACCGCGATCACGTCGGCGGAAGCTCCGGGCGCGATGACGCCGATCTGTCCGGTCATGTTGAGCATCTCTGCCGGACTGATGGTCGCCGCGCGAATCGCCTCCATCGGCGACATGCCGAACTTCACCATGTAAGGGAATTCTTGGGCGATCGGCTCGGTCCACGCGAAGCCGCCGACATCCGTGCCGAAGACGATCTTGATGCCCGCCGCCAGCGCCTTCTTAAACGACTGTTCATGCTCGGCGGCGCGCGCGCGGTCACGCTGACCTGCGGGCGTGTTCTCCGGGGACCACTCTTTGTAATAAATCGCAATGGTCGGGCAGTACCAGGTGCCTTGCCGCTTCATCTGCGCGATGGCCGCATCGTCGAGGCCCAGCCCGTGCTCGATCGAGTCACATCCGCCGTCCAGCGCGCGATGCAGCCCCTCACCGTTGTAGGCGTGGCAGGCGACTTTGCGTCCCCACCCGTGCGCCTCATCCACGATGGGCTTCAGTTCTTCCACGGTGAGCGTTGGCTGCGAAACCAGACGACCTTCCTTGTCGGCCCAGGAACGATGCGTCATGTACACTTTGATCCAGTCGGCGCCGTGGTCCAGTTGCTCGCGCGCCGCCTTACGCGCCTCTACCGGACCATCGATGATCTGGACCCCTTTGGGAACCTGAATCTCCGGTGCATAACCTTCCAGCGGATAGCCGCCGGTGGTGGAAATGCCGCGCGTCGTCGTGATGATCCGCGGTCCCGGAATGTAGCCTTGGTCCACCGCCATCTTGATTCCGACATCGCCATAGCCTGCGCCTTCGGTCTCCATGTCGCGGATGGTGGTGAAGCCCTGCTCAAGAGCGCGCCGCGCTGAAACCGTGGCGCGTGCCGCTCGGTACGCCAGCGGGAACTTCAGCAGCTGAATGTCGTAGCCGCCAAGTGCGGGGTCTTCTCCCTGGAGGAAAATGTGCGTGTGTGACTCGATGAGGCCGGGCAGCACGGTCGCGTTCGACAAGTCGATGACCTTCGCCCCGGTAGGGACTTGTGTCGAAGCGGCGTCACCAACGGCCTGGATTTTGTCGCCACGAATCACGATCACCTGGTTGTGCCTTGGTTCGTTCGCCCGCGGGTCAATCAGCGTTCCGGCGCGAATCACGGTGAACTGCGGCGATTGAGGGACTTGAGCGGGATTCGATTGGCCAATTGCGGTCAACGGGAACAGCAGGACAACGATGCTACAGATGGCCTTCTTCATTGTTGGTGTTCCTCTTCAAAGAGCTAGTTGCTAGTTGCCAACTGCTAACTTCATCTCCGACACAATGATCGCGTCCACTTCAATCTCGACCAGCATTTCGGGGTCAACCAGCGAGGAGACTTCCACCATCGTCGCCGCGGGACGAATGTCGCGGAATACCTCGCCGTGCGCCTTGGCGGCCTGCTCCCACTGGATGATGTCGGTTACGAACGTCCGCGTGCGCACCACATCGCGGAAGCTGGCGCCCGCCTGCTCTAGCGCACGGCCGATGTTCTTCAGCGTCTGTACCGTTTGCGCGTACATGTCGCCTCCTCCGACGATCTTACCGTCGGGACCGGTTGCGACGGTCCCGGCGACTGACACAAAGGGGCCCACTTTTACGGCGCGTGAGAAGCCAACGATCGGCTCGTAAGGAGAATTGCCGGAGATATTCTGGCGTTCCATTTGTGCCTCCATGGACGACGGCATTGTGCCATAAGAGCGTCCCATCCGGCACGGCGGCGGGTTACCTCGAATTTTGGCATCCAACGCGGCCTTCTGCTAACAGACGCTTCGCACTGTAACTGTTTTCACCAGGGATGAGCAAACCAAACCCGCATAAACAGTACTCAAAATCAACATATCCCGCTGGAGCAAAATTGGTTTGCAAAGCGCGCGGGATAGGCGGCAACGCCGGAAGCGTACCCGCAAAGTCACGGTGCGTGCGAAGAAGTGCTTGCGCTGAAAAGGGAAGTGCGCTATGAACTCGCATCACATCTATATGTAAGGGGCGCAACCGGAGGACGACAGCAAGACCATGATTCCAGAATCGCACTCGCTGCAGCAGTTGTTCACAGAATTGATCGACCAGCACTTCGACCGCGAGATCGGACTGCGCGATCCGGAAGTAAAGGACTACATCGTCAACGTCCTGGCGGAATTCTGCGATTGCCAGCAGTTATATAAGATTTGCGATGCCGGAGGCCGCCCGCTGCACGACGTGGGCGAGATGCTGCTGGAGGCCGATCCCGTGTATGGGCCGGCGCCGTCGTTTGACCGCGAGCGCCAGGTCCGCAAGCACATTGGGGATTACACCTTGTTCTTCTCCGGGATGTTTCCCGAGAGCGTCAACCATTACCGCTTACGGCGGCAGCGGCTGGAAAACTTTATCGATTTCATCCGCGCCGGCAAGGAGAGCTATTACATCGTCTCCAAGTTCGACCAGTTCGAATACGCCCGGCTATCGCCGCTCTTCGCGAAACTGGCGCGCGAGTTCGAATCATGCGTGTACGGCCTGAATCTGGTAAAGGGCGATCTCGAAGAGATGCAGCATCCGATCACGCGGCAGGTGAAAGAGATCGTGATGTAGGGAGACCATCCACCACACAGAGACACAGAGAATCCGATCTAAGGTTGGTCTCTCACCAGCAATCCGACACCTCCGATGTGCCGGTTTGTCATTCCGTATCATCCGTAAAGGTCTCGATCTCCACGATGTCACCGTCCTCCAGGCAGAAGTGATCACGGAGTTTCACGTCGGTTGCAACCTCAATGATCGTCCTGGGATGATGACCTCGGCCCTCCTCATTTGCATCGCTGCGAAGAATAAACGCTCTCCTCCCCAATACCGAGCAGGGAACGATGTTGACCGAAACACTCCCACCATACTCCTCGGCTTCCAGCCGAATGACCTGTTTGGGCAACGTGTAAGGTTCATCAAGCTGAACATTGAGTGTGCCCGGAAACAACTCCATTCCGGTCTTGCGGAAGTAGTGCTGGTGCAGTTTCTCGATCCAGAACGAGAAGTTGCCCTTACCAGACATAACCTTTCCTCGGAGTATCGCCAATTCAACCTCCAAGCCTGTTTTGTTCATCGTAAGTCCCCGATCCGTCAATGCTCAAACGAGCCAAACGCGCTCTAGAATTCTCCCAGAACCCCTTTGACTTTCGCCCCTCTGTGTCTCTGTGGTAAGCCGCTTTTTCTGCGATACTAGAGAGTGCTCTCGCAGTCGCGAGCCCGACATCATCATGGATCCAGTCGCAGACCCGAAATCGGTTAAAGTCAATAAAACCACCGGTACCGGCATGGATATCGAGTGGAAGGACGGGCATCGCAGCGTTTACAGCTTTCCCTTCCTGCGCGATGCTTGTCCCTGTGCCCTGTGCAACGAAGAGCGAGAGAAGGATGGCCGCCAGCCCGGCGATCCGCTGAAGCCCATCGCGGGGGCGTTGCCCATGTTCAAGGCGGCGGCGCGGCCGACAGAGGTTGAGCCGGTGGGCAAGTACGCCATTCGCTTCTCATGGAACGATGGCCACCAGCATGGCATCTATTCATGGCAGTACCTGCGTGAGCATTGTCCCTGCGCCGAGTGCAAGGCGCGACGCGCCATGGACGCTCCGGTCGCCAGCAGCAAACCAAACTAAGCTTGAGTGTCCCCACATTGCCGTCGTATCTCAACAATTTGAATCCGCAGCAGCGCGAAGCCGTCGAGGCGGTCAGCGGGCCGGTGCTCATCCTGGCGGGAGCGGGCAGCGGCAAGACCCGCGTCATCACCTATCGCATCGCCCACCTGATTGAAGGTATTGGCGTGCCGCCCGACTCCATCCTGGCGGTCACCTTCACCAACAAGGCGGCTTCTGAAATGGCGAGCCGCGTAGACTCGCTAGTGGGCGGCCGGTCGCTGGCCAAGCCACTGATTTCCACCTTCCATTCTTTTTGCGTGCGGCTACTGCGGCGCGATATTGACGCGCTGCAGATCGCCGGCAAAGGCTATCGCAAGGATTTCGTCATCTATGACGAGGCGGACCAACAGAATGTAGTGAAGGCCGCCATGCGGCGGCTCGGCATCGATGACAAGCAGATGACGCCGCGCAACGTGCTGGCGCGGATATCGTGGGCCAAGAACCACATGCTCGATCCGCAGGAAGTTTACCTGCAATCGGGCGATCCCAAGACCGAGCGCGTGGCCCATATTTACGAGGTGTATAAGCAAGAGTTGGCGAAGTCCAATGCCCTCGACTTCGACGACCTGCTGCTGTACGCCGTGCGCGTCTTGAAAGCTTCGGGCGAAACACGCGAGCGTTATAACCGCCGCTATCGCTACATTCAGGTTGACGAATATCAGGACACCAATCGGCCGCAGTATGAATTGATGCGCATGCTTGCCGGCACCGAGCATAATGTTTGCGCGGTGGGGGATGAGGACCAGAGTATCTATTCCTGGCGTGGGGCCGATATTCGCAACATTCTGGAGTTCGAGCAGGATTTTCCCGAGGCGCGCATCATTCGTCTGGAGCAGAATTACCGTTCCACCCAGAACATTTTAGAGGCGGCCTCAGTCGTTGTATCCCACAACGTGAGACGTAAGGGCAAGAATCTTTGGACCGACCGCAGTGGCGGCTCGCAAATCGGATATTACGAAGCTTCGGACGGTGAGAACGAGGCCCTGTTTGCGGCGGATTACATCGCCAAGTATCTTCGGCAGGCGGGAAGCGAAGGCCGGGAGACGCCGCGGGCCGCGGTTCTGTACCGCACCAACTCGCAATCGCGCCTGGTCGAGGAGGCGATGCGCCGTTATCAGCTTAACTACCACGTTGTGGGAGGTTTTAGCTTCTATGAGCGCGCCGAGATCAAAGACATGATCTCGTACCTCAAAGTCATTCAAAATCCCGACGATTCAATCGCGGTGCAACGCGTCATAAACACGCCAACCCGCGGGATCGGCAAAAACACTCTCGAAACTATTGAGAGCATTGCGCTGGAGACCGGTACCTCCATGTGGGGCGCGATCAACGAGGTCCTGCGTCGACGGCTTCTTCCCCTGAGGGCCTTGACCGCCCTGAAGAGCTTTAGAGAGCTGATCGAAGACGCCCGGGCGATGCATCTTGGGACCTTTCGCGAGCGCGTAAACGAAACCGCCGAAGAAGCTGGCGCTGTTCCTTTAGCAGACGACGATGAAGATTTGCAGCACGATATCGACTTCTCTCCCGCCGAATTCGAAGCCGCGACGGAGTCCACGGAATTTTCGCCCGAGGCATTCGCAGAAGCCGACGAGAGCAGAACGGCTTCGGCAGGCGAGGAGCGGGTGGAAGGCTTCCGCGCACCGGGCGATCCGGCATCTACCGCCGAACTGCTGAAGTTTCTGATTGACCGGACGGGCTACATCAAGCAACTCGAGGAGGAAGACACGCCCGAGGCGCTGGCCCGCGTCGAGAATTTGCGCGAGCTAGTAAATGCGGCGATGGACTCGCGCGATCGCGGCGAGACGCTGAACGAGTTTCTCGACCATGCCGCATTAGTCAGTGACGCCGACGACTACGACGAGAACTCGCGCGTCACCTTGATGACGCTTCATTCCGCCAAGGGGCTGGAGTTTCCGCTGGTCTTTCTGATCGGCCTGGAAGAGGGTTTGTTCCCCCATTCGCGCACGCTGCTTACTCCTGATGACATCGAGGAAGAGCGGCGGCTTTGCTACGTCGGCATGACCCGGGCTATGGACACGCTGGTCCTCTCCCGCGCGCGTTATCGGCGCCGCTACGGGACGGACATGCCAGAACCCAGCGTGGCATCGCGGTTTCTGGAGGAGATTCCCCAGACGCTGCTTCAGGACCTGGGATCGCCGCGGCGGCCAGCGTATGCGCCTGGCACCGACTACTCAAGCAGCAAGCACTATGCCTACGAGGATGAGGACCAACGACCAGCGTACGACCGCCGCAGTACGCCGCAACGTAGCCAATATAGCGGGCCTACGTACAACTCTATCGACAACATCGCGGAGTTCTTCGCCTCGCGTGGGAAGAAGTTTTCGCGGCCCAAAGTCGAGATTCCCGCGCCAACTGGGCGTACTGGATTCCGGCCCGGACAACATGTCCGTCATCCGAAATACGGCGAAGGCACGGTGTATAAACGCGAGGGCGACGGGGAAGATGCAAAGATTACGGTACAATTTCCTAGATTCGGTTTGAAAAAGCTGGTCGAGAAATACGCCCAACTAGAAAAGGCGTAAGCCCGTCAATTAAAGGAACGCAGAATTCATGGCAAATACCAAGGCTATTACCGACAAAGTTGAACGCAAGAAAGCCAAGCGCATCGCGCGCAAGAAAGCCGCCCCGAAAGCGCCGCGCACCTATGCCCGCGGTTCGGCGAAGCGCAAGGTGAAGAAGCTGGCACGCGGTCAGTCGAAACGCTAATTGGCCGTTACTGTCAAAGAACGAAGGCTCCAGCCGACGCATTCGGCTGGAGCTTATTTTTGCGCCGGCGTGTGCTATTACGAAAGGGGCGCCATACCTGCCTGGAATGGCGGTCCCCTCCGGCGACATATTCACCCTCCCCCATACAACAGGGGGAATACCTCGCATTTTTCCTATCGGCATTCCGCGCTGGTAGCTTCAGCGAGCGCCAGACCATGAGCATCCGCATGCTAGTCTTGCCTGAAAAGGAGATCTGAATCCACGTGACTCTAAACTGGCGCGAGCCTTCCTTGCGATTCCTTGTATTGATGATGGCCGTCCTCACCATTGTTCCGCTCGCGGTCGCGCACGCGCAGATATTCGATAGCCAGCAATTCTCCGCCATGCAGTGGCGGCTGATCGGTCCCTTTCGCGGCGGTCGAGTCACGGCCGTCGCCGGTGTGCCAGACCATCCTGATACCTATTACTTCGGTACACCGGGAGGGGGAGTGTGGAAGACCACCAATAGCGGACAGGTTTGGCGGCCTATCTTCGATCGCGAAGGAGTGGCTTCGATTGGGTCTCTTGCGGTGGCTCCGTCTAACTCCAATGTGATTTATGCAGGGACTGGTGAGCAGACGGCTGGTGATGGGCTTTACAAGTCAGCGGACGGTGGCCAAACGTGGAAAAACATTGGCTTGCAGGATGTCCGTTTTATTCAGGCGGTGATCGTCGACCCGAAAAATCCGGACATTGTCGTCGTGGGTGGCAATTCCATCGGCTTCGGAATTCTATGGCGGCCGTTGCCAGCATCGGCACGCACGGCCAACCGCGGAATCTTCAAGACCACCGATGGCGGAAAAACCTGGAACAAGGTGCTTACGAACGACGATACGCTGGGCGTTGTCGATCTCTGCGCCGACCCCAGCGATCCTCGCACGCTTTATGCAGTTCTTTACCGCCCGGCTTCGGGATCTGGCGACTCCGAGGTGCCAGCGACCTCGGAGATTCTCAAATCCGTGGACGCCGGCTCAACCTGGAATCCACTGGTGACCAAGGGACTGCCGGAGAAGGGCTGGGGACGATTGGGGATTGCGGTTGCTCCCGTAACCAACGGCCGCCGTCTGTACGCGATTGTGGAGCAAGGGTTCTTTCGTTCCGAGGATGGCGGAGCCACCTGGCAGCAGTCGACGAAGGACCCGCGCGTGCTGGGCAGTCCGTACTTCAGCCGGATCTTTGTTGACACTCAAAACCCTGATGTTCTCTACGTGGCACAGACTTCGCTCTATCGCTCCACCGATGGCGGGCAAACCTTCGAGGCGTATGTCGGAGCTCCCAGCGGCGACGACTTCCACGTACTGTGGATCGATCCGCAAAATCCGGAGCGCATGATTCTCGGAGTGGACCAAGGCGCCATCATTAGCGTGGATGGGGGCAAGAGTTGGAGTTCCTGGTATAACCAGCCGACCGGCCAGTTCTATCATGTCTCGACTGATAACGCGTTCCCCTATCGCGTTTACGGGGCGCAGCAGGATAGCGGTACTGCGGGTGTTTTGAGCCGTAGCGATTACGGCGAAATCCTGGCTCAGGATTGGTATTCCATCGGCGGTTTTGAATATGCCTTCATCACCCCCGACCCGCTTCATCCAAATTGGGTTTACAGCAACGGATGGTATGGCTCCGTGGTTCGATTCGATAAGGCCACCGGTCAAATTGCTACCGTGTTTGAGCACGGTGAAAAATATAGAACCGCCTCAATGCCGCCGTTGGTGTTTTCACCGCAAGACCCGTCCACGCTTTATCTGGGAACACAGTTTCTGCTTAAGACTTCCAATGGCGGCTTGAGCTGGCAGGAAATCAGTCCTGACTTGACGGATTACAAAGAGAAAGATGAAGCAGAGGGCGTCAAGCGAGACTCGGACAAGCCACGTCCTCCGGCTATCACCACGGTGGCGCCTTCCGAAGTGCAACGGGGTGTGATATGGGCCGGCACCAGCAACCGAATCGTTCAACTCACTCGCGATGCAGGAGCAACCTGGCAAAACGTCTCACCACCCGGATTGACTGAGCCTACTCAAATCCTTGCGATCGAGGCTTCGCACCATGACGCCGCCACCGCCTACGTCGTGGTAGGCGCAACTCGCGAGTCCACTCCGCCTTATGTCGCTCGCACCCACGATTACGGCCGCACCTGGCAGAAGATCGTCAATGGATTCCCTGAACGCGAGATGGTTCGCGTGATGCGTGAAGATCCTAAGCGCAAAGGTCTGCTGTATGCCGGGACCGATACCGGCGTCTTCGTTTCATGGGATGACGGCGACCACTGGCAATCGCTACAGCTCAACCTGCCGCCGACACCGGTGACCGATCTCCAGGTTCACGCCAACGATCTGGTTATCTCAACCTTCGGACGTGCGTTGTGGATTCTGGACGATGTGACGCCGCTGCGCGAGATCAGCCCGCAAATCACTGCTAGCGATGCTTACCTGTTTCGTCCCGCCACCGGCATGCGGGTGCGCTGGGACAACTATCAGGACACGCCGTACCCGGTGGAAACTCCAGCCGGGCAGAATCCACCCGATGGAGCCATTGTCGACTACTTTCTAAAATCAGCGCCGGCGGGCGAAGTCACGCTAACAATTTACGACGACAAGGGGGCCGAGGTTAATCGGTACTCGAGCGAATCCAACCCTCCGGACCTGCTTCCCGCCAACGCTCCCAATTACTGGTTTGCGCCGGCCGTAGCTCTCCCGAAAGCGCCTGGAGTAAATCGTTTTGCCTGGGATCTTCGCTATCCGCCTCCGCTCTCGCTCCCCTATGGCTACAATGGCGACCTGCTGGGATACACCGAATACACCACGGCCGACCACGCGATCGCAGGAGAGACTCCGCGTGTGCAACCCCAGGGACCGCTGGTTGTGCCAGGAAACTACACGTTGGAGCTGCACGCCGCGGGGCAAATACTCCGGCAGCCATTGACCGTTGAACTTGATCCTCGGGTTCATGCTTCGCAGGCGGATCTGGAAGAGCAGCTCGACCTGGCGCAGCAGATTACCAGAGGCATGAAAACAAGCCATGATGCCTACCTGCAAGTAGCGGCATTGCGCCAGGCTTTAGACGAGCGGCAAAAGGCCCTGAGTGGGGACGAATTGAAGAAGACAAAAGCCGCGGCCACTTCCCTCGACAAGAAGATCGATGCCGTGCAGAAAGGCACCCACAACGCCCCCGGTTTCGGTCCGGTTAACCGCGATTTGACCAGGCTGATTTACAGCGTGGAGAGCGCGGACGTTCGTCCCGCCGACGCGGTCCGGTCGGCTGTGCAACAGAACTGCGACGCGCTCGACAAGGATCTGTCGAGTTGGCGGCGACTGAGTGAGCAAGACCTGGCATCGTTCAATGCCATGCTGACCGCGGCAAATTTGTCGCCGCTGCTGCCGGTTGCCGTAGTTACAAGCGCCGGGTGCAAGAAGTAGATGCGGTCGCCCATGTCTCGACCTACGGGGGTCGTAATCCCGGCCCCACGGCCCATTACAATCGTTGGATGCGGCCTTATTTTCACTGGCAACTGCGGTCTCGAGAGCTGGAATTGGGCCGGCGAACTCTCATCATGGGAGTACTGAACGTCACTCCTGATTCGTTTTTCGACGGAGGAGAGTTTCTCCAGCCGGAACGCGCGGTGCAACATGCGCTGCAGATGCTCGACGAAGGCGCTGACATTCTGGATTTGGGTGGCGAGTCCACTCGTCCGGGAGCGCGTGTCGGCGGCGATGAGGCAAGCGACAGATCAAAATCAAAGCCTGTAGTCACCGAAGAGGAAGAGTTGCGGCGGGTCATGCCGGTATTGCAGGGCATCCTGCAAGCGCGGCCGGGAACGGTCATTTCGGTGGACACCTACAAGGCAAACGTAGCCCGTGCCTGTGTAGCGGCAGGCGCGGAGATCGTAAACGACGTTAGCGGCCTCACCTGGGATTCGAAAATGGCGCAGACGTGCAGCGAGCTGCAATGCGGAGTGGTCCTGATGCACACCCGAGGTCAGCCGGAAGAGTGGCGTAATCTTCGCCGCGATCCTGATATCACCACCATGGTTGAGCATGACCTCACCAACTGCGTGCAAGTTGCCTTGGAGCGAGGGGTGGAGCGGGCGCGTATCGTGCTCGACCCTGGCTTCGGATTCGGCAAGAATTTCGAGGAGAACTATCCCCTGCTGGCGCACTTCGACCAGCTACATCGGCTTGGTTTTCCGCTGATGGCCGGCACTTCGCGCAAATCGTTCGTGGGACGCACAGTCGGCAAGCGAACCGGCAAGGATGTGCCGCCGTTGGAACGGCTGTATGGGTCGCTGGCTGCGATGGTTGCCAGCATCCTGCGCGGAGCCCACATCGTGCGGGTGCATGATGTGAAGCCAGCCGTCGAAGCCGCTGCGGTGGCCGATGAAATATTAGCGGTTGGCGGAGAGATCTGATCAACCCTGTTCCTTAACATTGCGAATGACCGCCCTGAATCAGCTTCACTCTAACCTACGCGTCACCGTCCGCCGTGCCGGAGCGCCCAATCCATCTGGCCGCTGCGTGGTGTACTGGATGCAGCGAGCTCAGCGCGCGCTCGACAATCCTGCGCTCGACGTCGCAGTTGAGGCCGCAAACATGCTGCATCAGCCGGTGGTGATCTTCTTTGCGCCGGTGCCGTTTTACCCGCACGCCAACCTGCGGCATTACACGTTTCTCGCGCAAGGCATTTCCGATACTGCTGAACGCGCGCGCAGGCGTGGCATCGGATACGTGCTGCGGCGCTATCCCGACCATTCGCTGCCTAGGTTCTGCGATGAGGTGAAGGCATCGCTTGTTATTGGCGACGAGAACCCGATGCGCGAGCCCAATCATTGGCGCGAACTCGCAGCCAAGAAGCTGAACGTGCCGCTGTGGACGGTGGATGCCGATGTGCTGATCCCTTCGAAGCTGCTGGAGAAAGAGCAGTACGCTGCGCGCACCATACGGGCTCGGCTGAAGCTCAGACTGAAACAGTTCCTCACCGCGCCAGCCAATCCGAAAGCGAAGGTCGAATGGCAGAAGCCGCGCGGGTTGCGCGCGTTGCCTGATGACGGCTCATTCGACATCACTGAAGGCTGGAAAGGCCTCGACCGCACGGTTGCGCCCGTGAATTCTTTTCGCAGTGGGACCGACGAGGCACTCAGCCTGTTGCACGATTTCGTAATCCATAAACTGGTCCATTATCCTGAGCGCCACGGCAAACCGGAATTGGACGGTACCAGCCGGCTGTCACCGTATCTGCACTTCGGACACATCGGTCCGCATACGGTTGCGCTGGCCGTTGAAAAATCACAAGCGCCGCGCTCCGCGAAGGACGACTTCCTCGATCAGCTCATCACCTGGCGTGAGCTTTCCATCAACTTCGTACATTTCAATCCGCTGTATGACTCGATTGAAAGCGCACCGGATTGGGCGCACCGCACTCTCGGCAAGCATGCGCATGACCGGCGGCCGGTGACCTACTCGCGCACGCAACTTGAGTCCGCCCAGACCCACGACGAGCTGTGGAATGCCGCGCAGCGTCAAATGCTCCATGCCGGCTGGATGCACAACTACATGCGCATGTACTGGGCGAAGAAAATTCTGGAGTGGAGTCCGTCTCCTGGGGCGGCCTACCAGACGGCGGTGTATCTCAACGATAAGTACTTTCTCGACGGTCGTGATCCCAATGGATACGCGGGCATCGCATGGTCTATCGCCGGCAAGTTCGATCGTCCATGGTTCGAGCGCCCGATATTCGGGACCATTCGCTACATGTCGGGAAATGCCGCCGCCAAGAAATTTGATGCGGAGCAGTACGTCCAACAGATGGCTGAATTGGCTGGCGCGAGCTCGCAGACGGGACTCTTCGAAGATTGAAGAACTACGGCGCGACCTTCAGGCTATACAGAAAGGCGCTAACCCACAACAAGAATCCCCCGATTCCGACCCAGATGTACAGCCGTCGCTCGAAAGCGTTGTGAATTGTCGGAAGAGGCAAGGGAGTTCCCAAGGCGCGATGAAAGGAGGCTCCCAGCAAGCCGCCGAATCCGATGAGTGTCGTGGCGCCGCCGAAGGCGAGGCCTGCGACAATGAGGATAAAACTGAGGCTGAACACGAAATCACCCACTGCTTGCCCAACAGGCTAGACCTATTGACGAAGTTCTGCAACAGCCCGGCCCGAACATCGGGCTTATCGCTTGTATCGAGAAAGCGGGCTCGTTTTCTCATATACTAGCCTCTCCCTGATTCATCTAATTTGAACAAGTGCGCGGCCCACCTGGTTGACCGCTTTTAGCGCGCCAGATCAAAGCTGATAATCCAGGAGCGATGTAAGAATCCATCATGAAGATAGCTCGTTACTCGTCAACTCCCGTTTTGTTCGCCCTTCTATTCTTGACTTTCCCTGCATGCGCCCAGAGCGGCAAGAATGCGCAATCAGCCGCTTCGCCGCAGGCGCCGTTCACCGATTATCGTTACGAAAAGCCTGGCACGATCCACAAAATCACTGCCAAGGACCTGCCCGCGCCCTACGCTACCAAATCGGCGTCGAACTGGGCCAAAGTCGTCGATCGCCCCAAGAATGCCTGGCCGCAGGCGCCGGCGGGATTCAAAGTCGAACTGTTTGCCGCCGGCCTCGATGAACCGCGCAAGATCATCACCGCGCCTAACGGCGATATCTTTCTCGCGGAAAGCCACAGTGGTGAAATCAAGATTTTTCGCGGCATCACCGCTGATGGAAAGCCGGAACAGACGAACACGTTCGCGACTGGGCTCGATCGCCCGTACGGCATTGCCTTTTATCCCCCAGGGCCGAACCCGGAATATGTCTACGTTGGCGAAACTGGCGCTGTGCTGCGCTTCCCTTATCATAGCGGCGATTTGAAGCCGACGGGAAAATCGGAGCACATCGCCAACCTGCCCAGCGGCGGTGGTCACTGGACTCGCGATATTGTTTTTTCGCCAGACGGCAAGCAGTTGTTTGTTGGCGTTGGCTCTGCCTCTAACCTCGATGACCCTGACACACACCCGGACGAGAAAAACCGCGGGGATATTCTGGTCATGAATCCTGATGGTTCCAATCTGCGCGTTTACGCCTACGGGATACGCAATGCCGGCGGTGGATTGGCCATCGACCCAAGAACCGGCGAGCTGTGGTGTTCGGTGAACGAGCGCGACGGCCTGGGCGACAATCTGGTGCCCGACTATATTACCCACGTGCAGGCTGGCGGCTTCTATGGTTGGCCGTATTACTACATTGGGGGCAATCAGGACCCACGGTTGCAGGGCAAGCATCCCGAACTGAAAGACAAGGTGATTGTCCCCGACGTGTTGCTGCAGCCTCACAATGCGTCGCTGGAGATGACGTTCTACGAAGGCAAGCAATTTCCGGCGGAGTACGAGGGTGACATCTTTGCCTGCGCAGCATGGCTCGTGGAACAAGAGCGTGCGCGTGGGCTACGAAGTGATCCGCGTTCCGCTGCATCAGACCGGAAAAGCGAGCGGCGAATACGAGGACTTCCTCACTGGCTTCGTGCTTCCCAATGGACAGGTTTGGGGACGTCCGGTAGGCGTTACGGTGGCCCCAGATGGATCGTTGCTGGTAACGGATGACGGGTCGAATTCGATCTGGCGAGTTACTTACACGGGGAAATAGTGGAATCTTACACGTTGCGACTCAGGTTTTTCGGCGAATATAATAAGGCACTATGGGAGTGATTGATGATACCCGCAAGCTGCTGCAGGATCTGGTGACGCCCGAATTGAAGGCCCTGATCGCACGCGTCGAAGCGCTAGAGAAAAGAGTCGATTCGGGATTCGCCGATGTGAAGCAGACGATCACAGAAGTGGACACCCGGGCTGAGCGCCGACTCGCCGACGTAAAGCAGACGATCACCGATGTCGATGGCAGGGCTGAACGCCGGCACACGGCTTTACTTGTAGCTCTACATTTGGAAGAAGCGAGTTAAACGGTTGGAAGAACGAGCCGCCCCCCACGAACAACGAACCTAGAACATCCCGCCTGCGCAACTGCGAACACGATCACAAGATATCCATCTGCGTAAATCCGCGGTCAGCTTTTCTCGCGGGCCGCTTCGCCACCCTCGGGTCCGTAGAAGAATACCCACGCCGCAAAATCATCGGTGAACTCCACGAAGCGATGCTGCTCGCCGGCGGCCACAAACAACACGTCACCAGGTCCGAACGAAACCTCCTCCGCCTCGCGCTGAAAGCGTCCAGAGCCCGAAGCGATCACGTAAATCTCGTCGCGGGTGTGGGGATGCTGTTTATCGGCGCCACGCGGCGCGTACAACTTTACCGTGAGCGTCCCGTGCCGAAACAATTCCACGGAGCGCTCACCGTTAGGACCGGGAAGTTGGTCCAAGCCGCTTAACGCCTTCAGATAACCCGGAACGATTTTTCCTTCGATTTTCATAGTCGAACTCAACTCAGGCTTGCTTTGGTTTCCACGCGCCGACGATCGCTCCCATCAGAATGCAGCCCAGCAGCGGGTAGGCGGCGGAGATCATGATGAACGAAGGCGCTCGCAGTTCAAATACCATTTCCGTAAGCATCGCGAGCGCGGCTGCCAATCCAATCAGAATGCCGATTCCGATGCCGTGTATTAATGTGAATGCCCAGCTACTTAATGCGCGGGCGATGACATAGGCGATCGCGATGCTGCAAACCAGGGAGACGATGTAGGGCCAGAAATTTGGATGGGCCATGTAGACCTTCAACTCCTCTGGCGGTATGCGCGTGCCCGCCTGCCAGGGCGCTTTGAACGCCGTGAACCACACAGCGCCCAATATCCAGTCCGCAACGCCCGCCAATAGGATGGCGCCCAAATTCAATCGCATCGTTTCGTCCTCCTGAGGGTGCGCGGAGACAATATCCTGTTCTAAGGTTTGACGCAACTGGAGTATCGCGGTTACTGCCCTATGCACCTTTCCAATACCTGCCGCGGCAGGTAGCCTTGCTCGCGCAAGGTGCGCAGGCTGAGCGAGTCGTGCCGTTTGGCCAGTCGAACTCCCGCTTCATCGCGCACCAAATCGCAATGGTAGTAGGCGGGACCCTGCAGCCCGAGGGCGCGCAGCAGGAGCAATTGCCGTGCTGTGGATTTCAACAGGTCTGCGCCGCGTACAACTTCGGTAATCGCCATGGCAGCATCGTCGGCCACGACCGCCAGTTGATAAGCTGGTACGTCGTCGCGCCGCCAAACCACGAAGTCGCCGAAATTTTTGCCCGCCAGGAAACGCTGCGGTCCCTGGTGCAAATCGTCGAAGGCCAGCATCTCGCCGTCGTGTACCCGAAATCGCCAGTTGACGCCTACGGGCGTTGCGTACTCGCTGGCCTCGACGATCTTGTCGCGGCAGCGTCCGGGATAGAGCGGCTCGTCATCGCTGTCATCCGGCGCCGCCGCCGAGAGGGCCAGATCTTTGCGCGAGCAATCGCAGGGATAGATGAATCCGCCATCGCGCAACCTGCGCCACGCGGCCAAATAGAACTCGCGCCGCCGGCTCTGCTCGTAGGGTGTGAACGGCCCGCCGATGTCGGGGCCCTCCTGCCAGCAAATGCCCAGCCACTTTAGGTCCTCTACCATCGCTTGGGTAAACTCTGGCTTGGAGCGTTGCGGGTCGAGATCTTCGTTGCGGAAGACCAGCGTCCCGTCGTGTTCAACGGCACGCCGGTAGGCAGTCCAGAATGTGCAGGCATGCCCGACGTGCAGCAGGCCAGTGGGCGAGGGCGCTAACCGTCCGCGATAAGGCGCCTTGCTCGCGTTGGGCTCCACATCCATGTGTTGATTCTAGAGGTATGGCGAGTTGGGTAGCGTTCGGAGTTTTATCCGGCCCTAAGGCGCAGCGTTAGCGCGACACTGCTAATGGCAACCGTTAAATGCGGTGCTCCACCGCGTGCACCAAATTTGAAACTGCCCTTAGCCGCCCGCAATGGCGCCTATGATGAGAAAGGGCTCGGCCCCTGACACGACCACGTCGGGCAAAGGTGCGTCGGGTGATTCGTGGGACAAGTCTTCCTGGCAGGCAAAGAATCTCAGGAACGGCCGCCGCTGTTGGGTGACATGGTCACGGATGGTGCCGCGCAGCATCGGGTAGCGCGCTTCGAGCGCGTCGAGGACCGAGCGCTGCGTGGCTCGACCCTCGACCTCAAGTTCCACCTCGCTGCCAACGCGCGCCAGTGTCCGCAAATGTGCCGGCAACACGACGCGGATCATGGCAGCGTCTGCACCTCGACCGAAAGGACGGCCGGTAAATCGCGGACAATGGGGGCCCAGCTGTCTCCGGCGTCTGCCGACGCGTACACCTGTCCACCGGTGGTGCCGAAATACACGCCGCAGGAATCGAGCGAATCCACGGCCATGGCGTCGCGCAACACGTTCACGTAACAGTTACTTTGTGGCAGGCCCTTGGTGAGCGCCTCCCACTCGTTTCCACCGGTACGGCTGCGGTACACACGCAGCTTTCCCTCCAGCGGAAAGTGTTCGCTGTCGCTCTTGATGGGGACAACATAGATGGTCTCTGGCTCGTGCGCGTGCACGTCGATCACGAAGCCAAAGTCGGTGGGCAAGTTTCCGCTGACCTCGTGCCACGAGTCGCCGGCGTCGTCGCTGCGCATCACGTCCCAGTGCTTCTGCATGAACAGCACGCGCGGACGCGACGGATGCATCGCGACGTGGTGAACGCAGTGGCCGATCTCGGCTGTCGGATCAGGGATGTATTGCGAACGCAGTCCCTGGTTGATCGGCTTCCAGGTTTTGCCGCCATTGTCGGTTCGGAAGGCGCCCGCGGCCGAAATCGCGATGTAAATCCGGCCGGGATCGCTGGGGTCGAGAATGATGGTGTGCAGGCACATCCCGCCTGCGCCTGGCTGCCACTTGGGCCCGGTGCCGTGGCCGCGCAACCCCGGAAGTTCATGCCAGCTCTTGCCTCCGTCGCTCGAGCGGAACAGGGCGGCGTCTTCAACTCCGGCGTAGACGGTGTCTGCATCGGTGAGTGATGGTTCGAGATGCCATACGCGCTTGAACTCCCACGGATGCTGCGTGCCGTCATACCATTGATGTGTGGTGAGGGGTTTGCCGGTTTCCGGAGTACCGTCGTAAACGAATTTATTGCTTGGGGGCGGCGGCATCCCGCCAGGCTCGGGCATTTTTTCGCCGCCGGGCGTCTCCCAGGTTTTGCCGCCGTCATTGGAGCGCTGAATGATCTGGCCAAACCATCCGCTGGTCTGCGACGCATAAATGCGATTCGGATCGACTGGCGATCCTTTGAGGTGGTACATCTCCCATCCCGCAAAATGGGGACCGCTGACGTCCCACCGTTCGCGCTTGCCATCCGACTCCAGAACGAATGCGCCCTTGCGCGTGCCAACCAGAACTCTCACTCTGCTCATCCTCAATCCTTCCTACCCGCAACGCGGGTGCTGCCATTGTATTGACGATTAGACCAGCCAAAGATCGACGCGCCGTAGGGAAAAATTATGCCGCCTCTCCCTTAGATCTGCAGATCACTGAGTGATATCCGTTGCAAAATGTAAATTATAGTGCGATAGGTCGCGTCGACTTTGCAAGGGCTCGGTGGGGAAACACGCTGTCAGGAGCGCCCAAGTCTTTGCTGGTGTTATGCCACTTGGGTTCTGCGGCCGCCACCGTTAGAATCGAACGTTGGCATTCATGCCGCCCGTTGGCGGACAAGGAGAGTTCTGGATGGCACACATGGTGAAGTGCGTAAAGATGGGCCGCGAAATGGAGGGCCTGGACGAACCGCCCTTCGATGGCGAACTCGGGCAGAAGATCTATGACAATGTTTCCAAGCTGGCGTGGGAGCAGTGGCAGGAGCACATGAAGATGTTGCTTAACGAATATCGCCTGCAACCCTGGAAGAAGGAACACCAGGAATTCATCGTGCAGCAGATGGATGCCTATTTCTTTGGCGAAGGCGCAGAGAAGCCCAAGGAGTACGTGCCGCCGAAGCAGTAGTCAGTTGTCAGTGATCAGTTGTCAGTAGCTGTTTGTTAGGGCCGCGGCTTCAAGAACTGACAACCGACAACTGGCTACTGACAACTTCTCACACCTGCGGCGCGTAGACTGCCCATCCTCGCGGGCCGGCCCAAAAATCAGCGTGACCGTCCGCCGAGGTCATCTTCGAATCAGGACGGCTGTTGTCATATCCTCCATAAGCTACTGGATCGAATCGCATGCCCTGCCACTGGGTTTGCACGATCGCTCCATTCCAGGCATCGCCCAGATTGTTGAGCACATAAACCAATCCCGGCGCGCCGCTCGCGCCAGTGCGCTGCATCACGTAAAGGTTGTCATTGGTATATAACACTTGCGTCGTTCCACCTGCGTGTTGCTCGTGGGCGGCCACAAGAGCGGCGATTCCGTTCGGCGTACCCGTTTTCGCCAGGCCGAAGTTATACCAGTCCATCCAGAAGACGCTGGGATAGCCTTCGTGGGTCAGAATGAAGCTGTACGCCATAAGCTTGTCGTTGTTGATGGCGTTGGCCGGATCACGAATGGTGTCGTGGTTGTCGACGAAGGTGACCACCTGCGACGGCGTGTCCTGAACTACGGTGCCGGGAGTGGCGAGCGTACTCAGGCTGAAGCCGTAGGTATCGCAGAGGTCCTTCAACCGATAATGCAGAGGGAAATCGAACGCCGAGACGGGATTGTCGGTGTAACTGTTAACCTCGCCGAGCCAGTCGTCGACGGTCCGTTCGTTGTCCCAGCACTCCCCCACGCAGAAGGTATAAAAGTTATCCACCGATTTTTTCAGATAGCGCAGCTCAGCGATTGACTGCACCATCCAGGGCGCATAGCCTTTGACGAAATCGAAACGGAAGCCATCGAAGCCAATGGTTTCTACCATCCACTGCGCTAGCTCGATCAGCTCCTGGTAAACCAGGGGATTGCGGTGGCAGAGGTCAGGCATGTCGCCGAAGGTCATCTCGTCGAAGATCTCAAAGGGCGACGGATGAAAACATGTCCAGTCACGCGGAAACTTGCCACTGGCGGGATTGAACTTGGTCCAGCGGGTCTGCCCGTCGATCGGGTTGACCTCTTGCGCGTCGCCGCCATTGTTGTGGTCTAGCACCAGGTCGGCATAGACCTGCATGTTCGCGGTGTGCGCCGCGTTGATCAGGGAGACCAATTCCGCTTGATTGCCAAACCACGTCTTGGTCCGGCTCTTCTGGTTAAAATCGCCTAAGTCGAAGTAGTCGTACGGATCGTAGCCCATGGACGGGCCACCGATATTTGCTGCTTTGCAGGCAGGCGGCAGCCATAGCGCGGTGAAGCCAGCCTGCTGCAACTCCGGAAGTTTGCCGGCAAGGAAGTTCCACCAGGTGCCGTCCTGATTTTCTGCCGAGGGACAGTTCCAATAGAAAGCCTGAAATAAGACTCCCATGGCGAGCTCCTTTTTTGCAGATGAAAGCAGGATAGCGCAAAGTGGGACGCCGAGCAGTGATTCAGGGATGAAAAGTTAGTGACAGATTGATAGGGGTTTGTGAGATGTTCTTAGAAGACGAGTCTGTGACAGATTTGAAATGAAGTCATGGTGCAAAAAGCTGGTCATCGCGACGTCTGGGGTGCTTCTTGGCTTCTTCCTGATTGGTCCTCTTCTGCTCAAGTGGGCGGGAGAAAAAATGATAGCCACTGGGCCAAACGGTCCAGGTACGCCCGCGACCGTCGGGCTTCCCTACGAGCACTTGAAGATCTCTAGTGGCGGGCGCTTGTTGGATACTTACCTGGTGTGGGCAGCCGAAGATTGCCACCCTCGCGCGGCACTGCTGATCTTTCATGGGGTTGGAGAAACAATCTCACAGTGGGTCGGAGTCCAGCGCCTGCTCTATGATCACTGCATCTCTTCTTTGATCTTCGATTACTCGGGCGATGGAGACAGCACGGGACGCGGATCGGTCGAGAACCTCAACCAGGACGCGCCAGCCGCGTACGAATTCTTTGCGGCGCGATTCGGCAGCCGGGAGCGGCTCTGTATTCTGGGCTTTTCGATGGGAAATGCGCCGATGCTCGATTCCGTCGGCAAGTTTCGTCCCGCGCCTTCCTGCATCGTGGTCGCGAGCGCTTTCTCTTCTGGGCGCGATTCGGCGAAATACCATTGGAAGGTTCCCCGGCTCTTCATGAAAATGGTTCCCGATCCTTGGGACAACGTTCACAATGTTTCTCAAGTCCGTTCTTCCTTACTCGTGCTGCATAGTGATGCTGACCAAGTCAATCCGTTGTGGATGGGACGCCGGATCTTCGAGGCTGCCCCGGCTCCTAAACAGCTCATGGTTGTACATGGCCTCCGCCATAATGCGGCTTACAAAACGCCGAATGAGCAATGGTGGGGGCCAGTAATTCAGTTTGTGAGACATTAAGGGAGCATGATCTTACACCCGGACCGATTGTTCGTCCGGCCCTAGCGGCAAGAAATATTGCGTTCCACGGATCGGCTCGCTAACCCGCCGCAGCAGCGCCTGTAGATCTTCGCTGCGCTCCACGAAGTCGATCTCCGAGGTGTTCACGATCAGCAGGTCCGACGAAGTGTAGTGAAAGAAAAAATGTTCGTACGCCTTGATCACTTCTTCCAGGTAGTCATCGCTGATGGCCTTTTCTGCAGGGGCGTTCTTTTTCTTCAGCCGCTTCTTCAGGACTTCGGGCGTGGCCTGAAGGTAGATAACGAGATCAGGCGTGGGCACGTTGTGCCGGAACAGGTCGTAGTAACGGTTGTAAACGTCGAGCTCGGCATCGCCCAGATTGAGGCAGGCAAACAGCTTGTCCTTCTCGAAAATGTAATCGGCAACATAAGTCTTGTTGGGATTGTGTTTAACGTCGAGACTGCCCAGTTGCTCGTAACGCGCGATCAGGAAAGCGAACTGCGCCTGGAAGGCGGCCCCGTGCTCGCCCTCGTAAAACGATCGCAGAAACGGATTTTGCTCGGGCTCGGTAATGCGTTGTGCGTGCAGGGTTTCCGCGATGACCTGGCAGAGAGTGCTCTTGCCGACTCGGATCGGACCTTCGACTGCAATGTAGCGGGGTGGTTCGAAAAGGTTCGCCATGAGAGTAAAACGTTACGCATCGCAGAATATCTTGCTCGCCGTCCGCGCGCAATTGTCGTGATGGTAAATGTTGGTCCTAGTTTTCCACCGATCACCGCCACCGCAGTTACAATCAAGCCAATTCTATGATTACTGGACTCATTGGCTGCGTAGGAATTGCCGGACTGGCCTGTTGGGCGGGCTATCACACCATGTCGCCCACCTCGCAGCTTTATGGGCGGACCTTTATCGGCCTAGGGCCGGAATCTCGCCAGCTGGCGCTTACGTATGATGACGGGCCCAACGACCCTTATACCTGGCGAATGCTCGAAGTCCTGGAGCGCCATCAGGTGAAGGCGACGTTTTTCCTCATCGGACAATACGTTCAGCAGAAGCCGGAGATCGCGCGCGCCGTGGTGGCCGCCGGTCACGCCATCGGCAGCCATACCTGGAGTCATCCCAACCTTATCTTTCAGCAAGTCACCGAGTTGCGCCGTCAGCTCGTGCAGACGCGGCAAGCTATCCTCGATGCCACCGGCGTCGAGACGAAAATCTTCCGTCCCCCGTTCGGGGGGCGTCGTCCGGCGACGCTGCGCACCGTGCGGGCCTTCGGTGAGCAGACCGTAATGTGGAACGTCACCTGTTACGACTGGAAAGCGAAGTCGGCCGATGAGATCGTCGCTCACGCTGAGCGCCAGATTCGCGGTGGTGACGTCATTCTGCTGCATGACGGCTCGCATGTGCGGATGGGCGTGGACCGCAGCCGCAGCGTCGAAGCCAGCGATCGCATTCTCAGCCGCTATCTGGGCGAGGGGTTCGAGTTTGTGACGATTCCAGAGATGATGGAGAGGCAGCAACTGGCAATTAGCAGTTAGCAACTAGCAATTAGCAAAGGCAAATCACAGTAGCGCCAGCGCTTCTCTTGCCGCCGCGATGGTGTCGTCGATATCGCCTTGGGTGTGCGCGATGCTGAGGAATGCGGCTTCGAACTGCGACGGCGGCAGCCAGACCCCCGCGTCAAGCAGGGCGCCGTGGAAGCGGCCAAACTTAGCCGTGTCGCAAGTAGCCGCACTCGACCAATCGGTGACCTGCTTCTCGGTGAAGAAGAACGTAAACATCGACCCGACGCGGTTGGCGGTCATCGGGACGCCCGCATCCTTTGCCGCTGCCATGATGCCCGCCACCAGCTTGCCCGCCATGTCGTCGAGCTGCTTGTAGAACTGCTGCCGGTTGGTCTTTAGCTGACAGAGCGTCGCGATGCCGGCCGCCATCGCCAGCGGATTGCCGCTCAGCGTTCCCGCCTGATACACGGGACCTAGAGGAGCGACCAGGTCCATAATCTTCGCTGGTCCGCCGTAAGCGCCCACTGGCAGGCCGCCGCCGATGATCTTGCCCAGCGTCGTGAGGTCAGGCTTGATGTTGTACAGCTCCGAGGCGCCGCCGAAGGCCACGCGAAATCCAGTCATCACCTCATCGAAAATGAGCAGCGCGCCTTCACCCGCGGTAATCTCGCGCAGAGCTTCCAGGTAGCCCGGCTGAGGTGGAACGCATCCCATATTGCCGACGACAGGCTCGACGATCACGCAGGCGATCTGGCCCTTGAATTTGGCGAATGCCGCTTCCACCGCATTGCGATCGTTGTAGGGCAGTGCCAGGGTGAACTCGACAAACTCCGGCGGCACGCCCGCCGAGCCGGGAATGCCGAGCGTGGCCACGCCAGAGCCGGCCTTTACAAGCAGCGCGTCGCTGTGTCCGTGGTAGCAGCCTTCGAACTTCACGATGAACTTGCGTTGGGTATACGCGCGGGCCAGGCGGATCGCCGACATGGTCGCTTCCGTTCCTGAACTGACGAAGCGCACCTTCTCGATGGCGGGAAAGGCCTCGACCACCAGCGCGGCCAGGTCAGCTTCGGTGGGAGTGGAAGCGCCGAAGCTGGTGCCGTTGCGCGCGGCCTGAATGATGGCCTCGAGGACCTCGGGATCGGAGTGGCCGAGAATCAACGGTCCCCACGAGCCCACGTAGTCGATGTAGCGGTTGCCGTCGGCGTCCCACACGTACGCGCCCAAGCCCGCGGACCAGAAACGGCGGTGTGCCGCCTACCGAACGGAAGGCGCGGACCGGCGAATCGACCCCGCCGGGAATGAGTTGCTCGGCGCGAGTTTGCAAGGCGCGGGACGTATTGAGAGTGCGGGCCATGGTTCGCTATTCGCCTTTCGCTCTTCGCCTTCCGGATTGCATCGTAAAACAAACGAGTTTATCAGGGGGAGCGCAGAGACGGTTGTGAGAAAGATCACAAGAACAACCGAGAGCGCGGCCCACGTGGTGGTGTACATTACTAAGCACTATCGCCCGTGGTGGGATGGGTGTTGACTGGGGTCATACGCCTCATCGCGTTGCGCACAAAAGGCAGCCACACGTTCGGCGGCACCAGCTAGAATTGAACCCAAGTCACAGGGCGGCTTAGCGACATTTCGATGGCGGCGGAGAAGAAAAAGCGCGGCAGCGCCGATCCGATTATTCCGGACAAGCTTTATTTCCGCATCGGTGAAGTTGCCAGCCTCTGCCGTCTGCCGGCCTACGTGTTGCGCTTCTGGGAGACCGAGTTCCCTCAGCTCAAACCAGTCAAGAGCAGCACCGGGCAGCGGATGTACCGCCAACGTGACGTGGAAAATGTCTTGCGCATCAAGAAGCTGCTCTACGATGAGGGCTTCACCATCGCCGGAGCCCGCCAGCATCTCAAGGCCGAACTCAAACCCTCGCATCGTCAGGATGGCTTACCCTTCCCCAAGCCGCGTTCCGGCGATAGCCTCAAGAAAGTTCGGCAGGGCCTGCAGGAGATTCTGGGCATCCTGAACAAGAAGCGCCGCTAAACGTACGTGCAGGTTTTAGGGGTGCTCGGACGAGTACTGTTTGACCTGCCCAGCCCAAACACGCTACACTTTTATGGTTTGCCTGTACTAGCAGGTTCCCGTCTGGGACACCCCCGCCTTTCCGTGAAGGTTTCCTTCCTGGCTCGGGGAAGTGCAAGCGCACAAAGAGGTTAACGCCGTCGGCGCCATGAGCTGCGCGCGGCGGGCGAAGCCGAGGACACTCGCTGCATTGCGAGCCGCCTGAGGTGAGAGCGCAGCAGCCAAGCGCTCGTAACTCGGAAAAGTTCATTGGAGGCATTGCCATGTACGCGGTGATCCGCGCCGGGGGAAAGCAGTATCGCGTCGCACCCGGAGACGTAATCAAGGTCGAGAAGCTGCCGCATACCAGCGGCGAAAACATTCAGTTCGCCGAAGTGCTGGCCGTCAGCGGCTCGGAGGGCGAACTCGGCAAGCCGGCGAAGGCCTTCGTCAGCGGCCAGGTGGTGGAGCAAGGTCGCGCCGATAAGATCCTGGTCTTCCACTTCAAGCGCAAGAAGCAATACAAGAAGCTGAACGGACATCGCCAGCCGTACACCGCCGTGAAGATCACCGGCATCAGCGTGGACGGCCAGGAACTGAAGGCTTAACGGCTGATGCTGCTACATCAATTGATTCCGGCTCGTCGTCACACTGGCCAAGCGCTTGGATTCGGTATTGCATGCGGCTTGCCCGTTCGAATCCGGCGGCTGGTCTCGCGCGCCGCGGATCGGCGGCTCCGATTTGCAGGAAACTTAGGCGAGAGTCAGCATTCTGTTTTTCCGGGGCTAAAAGCCCCTGATAATTTGACCGCTTGGAACGCTGGCCTGAAGGCCAGCTCTACCCGAAAGTCCTGGCGGAAAGTTCTTCACAAGGGTTTTTGAGGACATTGCAATGGCACATAAAAAAGGTTTAGGTAGTTCGCGGAATGGCCGTGACTCGAACGCGCAGCGGCTGGGCGTGAAGTCGTTCGGAGGCCAGCTGGTTTCGGGTGGCTCCATCATCGTGCGGCAACGCGGCACCCGCATCAAGCCGGGCACCAACGTTGGCCGAGGCAAAGACGATACGCTGTTCGCCAAGGTGACAGGCGTGGTGGAGTTCAAGGACCGCGGCCAGATGGGCAAATTCGTGTCAGTCACGCCGCAGGAAACGGCAACTAGCAATTAGCAACTGGCAATTAGTTATGAGGACAGGCCTCGTCGCGGCGAGGCCTTTTTCGTTGGAGGAGCTGTCAGCCGTCAGCTATCAGCCCTCAGCTAACCCGAGCGATCTTAGGTTTCCCGGCGTGGCGATCAAGTAGGACTTCCCGACCGACGGCGTGAACTCGAAGCCGAAAGCCGAGGGCTGAAAGCTGACGGCGGTTTCACTAGCCCCTAACCACTATCCACTAACCCCTGTTTTCCCATGTTCGTTGACGAAGCAAGAATTCGAGTGAAAGCTGGCGACGGCGGCAATGGATGCATGGCCTTCCGCCGCGAGAAGTTCGTACCGCGCGGAGGTCCGTCGGGTGGCGACGGCGGTCATGGAGGCGACGTGGTGATGGAATCGAGCGAGCGTCACAACACGCTCGTGCACTTCCGCTTCAATCCCGAATACAAGGCCGAGCGCGGACGCCACGGCGAAGGCTCCAACAAAACCGGCCGCGAGGGCGAAAGCATTGTGCTGAAGGTGCCCGTCGGCACCATCGTTTATGACGAGATGACCGGCGAAGTGGTGCATGACTTCTCGCATCCCGACGAGCGTGTCGTGGTGGCGCGCGGCGGTCGCGGTGGTCGCGGCAATGCCCGCTTCGCGACGTCAACTCATCAAGCGCCGCGCGAGCATGAAGAAGGCAAACCCGGAGAAGAGCGCGAGCTACGACTCGAACTGAAGCTGCTCGCTGACGTCGGACTGGTCGGCTATCCCAACGCCGGCAAGAGCACGCTGATCTCGCGCATCTCGGCGGCGCGGCCGAAGATCGCCGACTATCCCTTCACCACGTTGCAGCCGAACCTCGGCGTGGTGGTTGCCGGAGAGGCGCCGGAAGAGATCAGCTTTGTGGTCGCTGATATTCCTGGCCTAATTGAAGGCGCTAGCCAAGGCGCAGGGCTGGGAACGCAATTCCTGCGGCACATCGAGCGCACCCGACTGCTCGCGCACCTGGTGGATGTCTCTGATGCCAGCGGCCGTCCGGATCCGGTGCAGGATTACGAAGTGATCACTCGCGAGCTGGCCACCTTCGGTGCGGGGCTGGACTCGAAATCAACGATCGTTATCGCTTCGAAAATGGATGTGGCCAACAAAGACAAGCTGGCAAAACTGAAGCGCTACTGCAAGCGCAAGAAGCTGGAACTGCTTCCCATCTCGGCGGTGACCGGCGCTGGAATTGATGACCTAAAATGGGCAATGGCCGAGCAGGTGGAGAAACTGCGGAAGGGGCGAGGGACTTAAGGGTTAGTGGTCGGGGTCAGCGGCCGGGTAAAGCCTAAAGCAGTTTCGTATTGGGCGTATAAGTTACGGGTGGAGTACGCCTTCAGGCGTACACAATTGCGGTGAGTTGTTGGATTGTGCTTTAGCGCCGGAGTTAATGTTTTCCGGCACCTGATCGGCTGAAAAGTCTGTGTGAGAACATCGGTCGTCCCGACAGGACCCGGATTAATTTCCCACTTTACCCAGCATTCCGCCTACGTGCTCCATGCTGGGCTAGACTCTTCCGCCCCTGCGGGCTCGTTCGTGAGTAATTCATTCCACCGAGCTAACTTGAAATGAGTTCTCATACAGCTCTAAAGCCGTTTCTCTTCCGAGTCTCAATTGCACCGCTTCCACCGCCGCTTGCGCAAAAGCGGCGTGCGCTGGGGACCCCGGCGCTGAAAAATGCTCTAAGTCGGCGGCCCACGTTTTAGGCCACGGCACGGCCACGATTCTGCACAATTCCGGAACTTCAACCCGCCGGCCGCGTACCAACTAGTGGGCTCCGGAGGACATCCTGCGCAAAAAATGGAAAGAAGTCGGCCTCGGCCTGCTGAACCTGGTGGCCGTCGTTCTGGTTTTGGTACTGCTCCAGCCGGTGGTGCGGAAGCACATGTTCTCGGCGGGAGCGGGCGTCATGGCGGTCCTCGTCCTCGCCACTTACATCCTGGCTTCACGGCTGATCGAGCGGCGCATCCCGACGGAGTTTGCCGCCAACCGCGCTTTGCCGGAGTGCGGTACGGGAATGGCTCTCGGCTTTGTGCTGTTCGCAACCGTAATGATGATCCTGCTCGCGATGGGCATCTATCACCCTGCGGGCTGGGGTACGACCAGCGGGTTGGCCAACGGACTCTTCTTTGCCGTATTAGCGGGCATTACAGAAGAAATCTTATTTCGCGGATTGCTCTTTCGCTTGAGTTCGAAAATTGTGGGCACGTGGGGCGCGTTGATCTTTACGGCGGCCCTCTTCGGCCTCGCACATCTGGCCAATCGGGGGGCCTCCATGCGCAGTTCGGTGGCGATTGCCCTGGAGGCTGGCGTCTTGCTGGGCGCTGCCTATGCCGCGACCCAGCGACTGTGGCTGCCCATCGGGTTGCACGCCGGCTGGAACTTTACCGAAGGCTCGCTGTTCGGCATGACGCTTTCGGGCAACACTATGGGAGTGGGGCTGCTGCGTGGATCGCTCAGCGGGCCAGAGGCTCTGACCGGCGGCGCGTTCGGGCCGGAAGCCTCGATGATCGCCGTCCTGGTCTGCCTGGTCGCGGCGCTCTTCTTCTTGTGGAGAATTGTGAAGTTGCACCGCGTCGAAGCTCCGATGTGGCGCAAAATACCTGACCCCATACCCGGCGCGGAGCACCCCGCCGTCGTGAAGTGATACGCTGTTTGCGCCATGACTGCGGATGAAGTCAAACAACTGCTGCAACTACAGCCGCTGGCAATTGAAGGCGGCTTCTTTCGTGAAACCTATCGCTCGCGCTGGAATGTCTCGGCGGAATATTTGCCGGAGGGCGTTCATGGCTCTCGCTCCATCGGTACGGCGATCTACTACATGATCACGCCGGAAACGTTCTCGGCCTTGCATCGGCTGCCAGGCTCGGAGGTGTTTCACTTCTATCTTGGCGATCCGGCGATCATGCTACAGTTGCTGCCCGACGGAAGTTCGCAGACGATAACACTGGGTAACGATCTGGCCGGCGGACAGCAGCCGCAAGTGGTAGTTCGGGGCGGGATCTGGCAGGGATGCAAGCTGGCACCCGGCGGCAAGTTCGCTCTGATGGGAACAACGATGTCTCCGGGCTTCGATTATGCCGATTATGAGAATGCCAACCGCGATGAATTGATTGCGCAGTATCCCGGCGCGGCCGAATTGATTCGTCAATACACGCGCTAAGACGACTGCGGATTGACACCAGGCTTCTCCTCGCCATCATTTCGCAACTTGGATTGTTTCCACGACGATGGCGTGCGATCCGCCGCGAACGTAGGCCTTGCCTGTAGCGGTAACGCGTTCACCCGCAAATTTCAGCAGGCGATCATTTTGTCCTGACGATGGAGTTTTGTCAGAGATCGGCCAGTAGATATTTCCGTCGTCAGCCAGGATGACCAGCGGCGATCCGGCCTTGGCGCACTTAAGCGCGCAATCGCGGCTGATTGGCTTCTCCAGCCCCTTGGTGATGGCACACGCCGAATCCAGCACCCAGCCGTTGATGGAAACCTGCTCGGACTTGGTGTCCAACGCCCACGACAGGCATACGATTGCGAGGATGGTCAGGAGCAACGCAGCAGTACGGAATTTCATTGTGATTTCCTCTGGTGTGATCTAACGGATCGGAACCGCAAGTCGCTCTCAACGGAGCCGGATCATTCTTGAGCAATCAATTCGCGCAGTCCGCGGCTAAGTCTTCTCGCACTTCCCGGTCCCATGGCATGTGCGAACCCTTGACGAACAGTTTCCAGGCTCGGCCAATTCGCCATCGGGCCCGATGCAGGTCTGCGTGTGCATGCACCAGAACAGGCCATCGTTCGTCGGCGGCACGGTGGGGTCGTGCTCTGCTTCGATGAATTGTCCCTTCCAGCGCAGCGCCGGGCAGAGGTCTTCGCGGTTCGTATCGAAGCGATCGGCGTCGAGGTTAAGCGTCATGCGGCACCTCCAGAGCTTTGGCCCGCGGCACTTAGGATGGCGCGCTTGACGGCCACCTTCGCCAGCGTGACTTTGTATTTGTTGTGGCTGAGCGGCTTAGCTTGCGCGACCGCGGCGTTCGCCGCAGCCATCGCGGTGTCGGGAGAGATACTCTTCCCTACCAGGGCCTGCGCTGCTTCCGGAGAGATCCATGGGATGGGCGCAACGTGTCCGAGGACGACGCGCGCGCGCTTCACACTGCCGCCGTCCATCTCGAGTGCAACGCTCGCCTGCGCCAGCGGCCAATCGAATGCCGCCCGCTGCCGTACCTCATAGCTGGCAGCCTTTAAGTTTTGCGGTGGTGGAGGCACCAGGATTTCGATCACCATCTCGCCGGGCTTGAGATCATGTTCCAGCTCGTTCTCCGACTTCGGAATGACGAAGAACCTTTCCAGCGGCAACTCGCGTACGCCACTGCCGGAGGCCTTGGCAGAGTACAGACGGATCTTCGCGCCCAAAGCGATAAGCACCGGAGCGAGCGTTGATGGGCTGACAAAGTAGGCCGGGCCATTGTTGCCGAGAATCGCGGCGTAGCGATTGTCGCCTGCGACCACCATGGATTTGCCGTCCGGTGTTTTCGCCATCAGTCCCATGCCATTGCGAAAATACCAGCAGCGGGGGCGCTGACACATGTTGCCGCCGATGGTTGCGAGGTTGCGAATCTGCGGGCTGGCGGCCTCGTTGGCGGCATCGGCAAGGACCGGATAGTAACGCTGAACGTTTGCGTCGTCAGCAAATTCGGCGATGGTAGTGAGCGCGCCGATGCGCAGGCCGTTGCCCGATTGATAGGTGACGCCGCGCAGTTGGTCGATCTGCTTGATGTTCACCAGGCGCTGCGGTGCGACCACGTCGTCTTTCATCAGCCCCAGCAGGTCGGTGCCGCCGGCGAGGATTGACCCGTGCTCGCCGAGCAGCGTGGCGACCTGCTCCTTGTTCGTCGGGCTGACATATTCAAATGCTCGCATTAGCGCCTCCATTCTCCAGCGCTTGCAGCACGCGGTCCGGAGTGAGCGGCAGGAACGGCACACGCACGCCAATCGCATTCGCAACTGCATTCGAGATGGCCGCACCGGGAGAGACCACGGGCGGCTCCGCCAATCCGATAACGCCACGCTCGTCATAGCCTTTGCCGGTCATCATGTGGACCTTCAACTCGCCCACATCGGAGATGCCGGCGAGCCGATAGAATTCCATGTTCGGGTTCAGCATGCGCCCGGTCACGGGATCGAGAATCTTCTCCTCGTAAAGCGCATAGCTGATGCCCATGATGAGCGCGCCCAGTACCTGGCTCTCGGCGGTCTTCACGTCCACCACCAGCCCGCAATCCTGCACCGCGACCATCTTGTTCACGCGCACGATGCCGGTCTCGGTGTCCACGGAAACGTTGGCCATTTGCACGCCACCAACGCCGCTGTTGGTCAGGTCTGGCGGTTTGGATTTGTCGGGGTTCTTGCCGCGAATCGTCATCGGCATGGCGCCGATTTTTGCGCACGCTTCCTTCCACCCCAGGCTGCGGCTGGGATCGCTCTTCACCCGCACGGTCGCGTTTACCGCTTCCAATTCTTCCGGCTGCGCCTTCAACGCGGGAGCCACTTTGGCAAAGAGTTGATCGCGAGCATCCACGGCAGCGCGTCGCGTCGACGACGTAACGCCACCCGAAGTTGTGCTGCCACCACTGGCGCCCGACACGGGATAACGGCTATCGCCGATCAGCAGCTTGACGTTGTCGAGTGGAATGCCCAGCGTGTCAGCCGCGACGATCATGATGATGGTGCGGCATCCGGTGCCGAGATCCTGGGTGGCCATCTTGATCTCGACCGCGCCATCAGGATGGATCGTCAAATCGCAGTTACTGTCGTGCCCGCGTCCACCCCAGGTATGCATCGACAGTCCCAGCCCGCGCTTGATCGCCCCGCTTGACTTATCGCCACGCGGATGCCAGTTCTTCTTCCATTCCATCAGCTCCACTGCGATGGGAAGCTCGTCGCGATAAATTTTTTCACGTGGTCCCGTTAGCTGCAGATTGCGAGTAATGAAGTCCACGGGATCCATGTTCATTTTGGCTGCGAGGTCTTCGATCGCTGTCATGGTGATGACCGCAGCCTGCGGATGGTTCGGCGCTCGCCACGCACGGGCGCTTCCCTGATTGGTGGAAATGGCAATGTGCTGCTTGCGCTGGTTGGGAATTTCGAAGATGTACGGCAGTGGAGGCGAGCCGCCTCCACCTACTCCGCCTGTTCCCCACGAGCGTGATTCCCATGCCACCAGTTTGCCGTCTTTGTCGGCAGCAATCTTTACGCGCCCGAAGCCGGACGGACGCATGCCTGCGACCTCTTGCTCTGAGTCGCGCTCCAGCATGATCTTCACCGGCTTGCCGCCCGCGGCCTTCGACAGTTGCGCCGAGGCGATGCCCCAGCGATCGGGGCTAAACTTGCTGCCGAATCCGCCGCCGATGTACTGCTGCAGCACTTGAATGCTCCCCGCAGGTATGCCGAGCGGTTCTGAAACTTGCGGGGCAATGCCGGAAAGGTTTTGCGTGGAAACGTGCACCAGAAGGTCCTTGTCGGTAGGCCATTCCGATGCCATGCCATGAGTTTCAAGGCAGCAGTGCGTGATGCACGAGGCTCCGTAGAGACCTTCGGAAACGGCCGCCGCAGAAGCGAAGGCCTTGTCGGGATCGCCTTGCTTCTGCACCGCAGTTTTCTTGTAGGCTGAGCGCGCGGCCTTTGATTCCGCGTACTTGGCGGTGCGCAACGCCTCGACAACCTTGGCATCTACACCAGCCGCCTGCGCGTCTTTCAGATACTTGTCGTCGGGTTTGAAGCTGATGCCATTCTGTTTGATCGCCGCGATCACTTGATCGTCAGGGACCTGGTTGTCCTCCATGTCTTCAAAGTCGTCGCGGCTAATCGGTCCGTTGTTGACGGCAATGTTCTTCGGCGGCTCTGCGTCGGAGACAAAGTGCGGCAGCACCTCATACTGCACCTTGATGGCGCGGATTGCATCCTCGGCGGTTGACTCGTCCACTGCCGCGACCGCGACCACTTCATCGCCTGCCCAGAAAATTTCCGTCCCCGGCTGTTGCAAAACTTTGACTGCCTCTACGCCAGCCATCTTCTCGGCGGCGCTGCTGTCAATGCTGGTGATGCGCGCGTGCGCGTACGGGCAGCGAAGAATCTTGCCGGCCAGCAGACCACTGGGATTGTAGTCATAAGTGTATTTCGCGCGGCCGGAAGCTTTCACCGGGCCATCGACGCGCGAAATGCGCTTACCCAGCAGCGGACGCGTTGCGGGATCGGGCCATGTGTACTGGCTCATGACGCTCTCCCTTCCGGCTTGGCCAAAGCGACGGCGCGAATTCCGTCATAGGTACCACAGCGGCAGTAATTGCCGCTCAGGCCGCGGCGGATGTCTTCCCGGTTGGGATTGGGGTGTTGCTCGAGGAAGTGCGTTGTGGCGACAATGAATCCCGGGGTACAGAAGCCGCACTGCTGGGCATCGTGCGCCACGAAGGCCTGCATCAGCGGGGTCAGCGCGTCACCTTCCGCCAGACCTTCGATGGTGGTGATGTTTTTGCCTTGCGCATCGATCGCCAGCACGGAACACGCGTACACGGTCTTGCCGTCCATCAACACTGTGCAAGCTCCGCAGACGCCGCGGTCGCAGACGCGCTTCGCACCGGTCAAATCGAAGTTGTCGCGCAGCGCATCCAGCAGGGTGACCCGCGGCTCCAGTTGCGCGCTCAGCTTCTTGCCGTTGACTGTTAGCGCGATCGGGACCTTGCCTGGACCGTAGACAGCAACTTCCGTACCGGCAGCTTCGACCATCTTCGGGCCGAGCACCAAGGGAAGGGCCACGCCGACGCCCGAAATCTTCATGAAATCGCGACGCGAAACACCCAAGGTATTTTCGCGCTTATGTGTAGGATCGTCTTTCATCAAGCCTCCAGCGCGTTGTCACGATGCTGAGCAGGTTAGTTCGCTCACAGTTTGCGAGTATAACTCCGGGATAGACGATGATGCAGAGGTGGATGTCTTTCTAGGAGACAGCAGATACTTCGGGGGGTGGTGAGCTAGTCGAAAAGGCCCGCTCTACCCGAGCAGATTTCCGGTTTCTTCCGCAACCCCTGAAGTCGGAGTGTGATGACTGCGGTGGCCACGGGGCAGCTAAAGCTAACCCTCAAACAAAAAATCGGCGACTCCCGAGGGAGCCGCCGACCAGCGGGTTATTAGAAAGCCTGGAATTACTTCTTGAGAGTGCGGATGTACGAAACCAGATCGCTAATCTGGGCATCGGTCAACTTGCCCTTGTAAGCTGGCATCTTGCCTTTGCCGTTGGTGATAGTGGCGGTTAGATCGGCGTCGGACATGCCCTGGATAGCAGGGCTACCCAAGTCTTTTAATCCCATCGACTTTCCCATGGGTGTAGCGCCGCTGCCGTCGGCGCCGTGACACATGGCGCACTTGGCTTTGAAAGTATCCTGGCCCTTCCCCTGGGCCGAGGCTAGGGAAGGCAGAGCCAGGGCGGTTAGCAGGGCGAACAGAGCGACAAGTTGCGAGAGTCTCATCTTCTTCATCTTAGGTCTTCGTCTCCTTCGACAAACCACCCCGCGAGGGGATCGTTAGAACGCAAAAAACGCCGATAAATGACGGCGAAAGTACTGTACTCCGGCAAGACGGATTTCGCTATACCCCTTCAGTAGCAGGGAGGGAAAAAACGCTCTGAGAGGGTGATATGCCGCAAAACCAGCCGGGCAAGCCCTCACTGAGATCATTACTTTGGCTCTAACGCACTGTATTTTAAGGGGCTTAATCGCCATTAACAGGGTCGATTGGTTTGGCATCCATTGTGCCTTTACCAAAGGTAATCCGCTTTCGAAAGAGGTCATCCGTGGAACCGACGCTGGCAGTGATTGGCCTGAACTACCGAACCTCACCGGTCGCGGTTCGCGAGCGTTTCTGGATCAGCGAAGCGCGCCGCCACGACGCTCTTCTGCAATTGGTCCGCTCCGAAGGGGTCGAAGAGGTGATCGTCGTAACCACCTGCAATCGCACCGAGTTCATTCTGTGGGCCAGCGACGTTCCGACCGCAGCCAATTCCGTGCTACGCTTCCTGACCCAGGAATACCAGATCAAGTTGTGTGAGTGGTCGCACTTTTATCGCCTCATGGATGATGTGGCGCTCACGCATATCTTCCGTGTGGCGTCGAGTCTGGATTCCATGGTGCTGGGCGAACCGGAAATCACCGGTCAGGTAAAACAAGCCTGGGCGCTAGCGCAGGAGGCGGGAACCACCGGACGGTTCCTCGATGCGGTCATGCAGAAGGCGTTGACCGTCTCCAAGCGGGCCAGGACGGAAACTGCGATCAGCTCATCGGCAGTTTCGATACCCTACGCCACCGTGGAACTTTCAAGAAGCATACTGGGAGAACTTACAGGGCGTGAAGTATTGCTTATCGGCGCGGGTAAGATGAGCGAACTCGCGGCACACTATCTGATGAAAGCGGGCGCCAGCCAGGTGAAGGTGATGAACCGCACTTTCGCTCACGCCGAGGAGTTAGCGCAGAAAATGGGCGCCATACCGGTTTCATTCGACGATCGCCTGGCACATTTGAAGACAGCGGACATTGTTGTCAGCTCGACCGCCTGCCCGCACTTCATCCTCAGCTGCCAGGAAGCAGAGAAAATTGCCCGGCAACGCCACCGCGCCCCGATGGTGATGATTGACATCGCAGTTCCCCGTGATATCGATCCCGCTGTGCGCCAAGTCGAGGGTATTCATCTTTTCGATATGGATGATCTTGAGCACGTGGTGAAACGCAACGCAGTGGGACGACAAGCCGCCGCTGAAGCCGCGGAAAAAATTGTGCAGGCGGAAGTGCAGGGCTTTCGTCGCAAACTGATGGCGGAACGAGTGGTACCGACCATCGTTGCCCTGCGTCAACGCCTCGATGAACTTTGCCGGCAGGAATTGGAGACCCTTCGCCAGGAATATGGACCCTTCACGGAAGACCAGGACCAGGCACTCACAACGCTTACAATTCATATCACGCAACGAATTGCCAGTTCCCTGGCCCGTGAATTGAAGGAACTTCCAGAGAGGAATGAACAGGACGTGCTGACCGCAGCGGTGGGCCGCCTGTTTCACCTTGAACGACCCTCCCAGGTTGCCGCCGGCACCAAGAACTAGCAGGTAGCGGTTAGCTGCTAGCACTTGGCTGTTAGCAAGAAATTACGACCGCCCTAAGCGCTGATTGCTAAGAGCTAAAGCTAAATGCTAACCGCCAAGGAGTACACGACACATGTCCCAAGCTGTACAAAACAACAACGGCAAGTCCAACCTGGCCTTCAGCAACGTGCAAGCTTACACGCTGGCGGTGATCACGCTGGCCATCGGAATCGCGGTAGGCTACTTTGCGCGCGGATCAGCGCCAGTTTCAACTGCCGGCGAAAGCGCGCAAGCGGCTTCCGCTCCCACCGGAATGGGCGAGGCTCCAATGGGCTCGGCAAAGCTGCCGGGGATTGGAAGCACGCAGCAACAGCAGGCTCCACCGCCTGAAATGGTGGCCAAGGCAGCCGAGCCGCTACTGGCTCAACTGAAGACCAACCCAAACGACTTTGACACGGTAGTGAAGCTGGGCAATCTGTATTACGACAGCCAGGCTTACCCGCAAGCGATCGAGTACTACGAAAAGGCTATTGGCATTCAACCTGACAACGCCGATGTGCGCACTGACCTGGGCACCGCATACTGGTATACCGGTAACGCCGACAAGGCCATCGCAAGCTTCGACAAAGCCCTCACCATCCGGCCCAATCATGCGGCTACGCTGTTTAACCTCGGGATCGTCGAGTGGCAAGGGAAGAAAGATCCCAAGGCCGCAATTGTAGCCTGGGAAAAACTCTTGCAGACTAACCCTGACTATCCGCAGAAGGACCAGGTGCAGATGTTGATTGACCGCGCCAAGATGCACGGAGCTGCCGGAAACAAAGGGTGAGTTAGTAACTGGCAATTAGCAACTAGCAAACTAACCAGCCGCATTTGCAAAAGGTTGCTAACCGCGGATGGACATAGCCCGAAGCTCTCAAGAGTACGACGAGCTCCGATTCACGTCGGGGCTTTTCTATTTAGACGCGGTGAGGATCGTTTGCGACGTGTCATCGTCCGCCTGTTAGGTAGTGGGCCGGTTCAATCGTGTTCCATGAATTCCGATACTGGAGGCTCCGCCCCAGATCATGGTCCTACCCTGCGGCTGCAAATCTTGGCTCAGCGGACGATCGGAGGGGCTCCCGTATAATCCCAATAAATTAAGCGACTCGTGCGCCTATGGTGTTTCCCGACTACAAAAGCTTCTTGCAGCTCAGCCGTGACGCCTCGCTCATCCCGGTAGCGAAAACATTGAGCGCTGATTTACTGACGCCGGTCGGGGCTTTCTTGAGCCTGGCGGCGAAGCAGAAGTACGCCTTCCTGCTGGAGTCGGTTGAAGGAGGAGAGAAGATTGGCCGCTACACTTTTCTGGGCGCGCAGCCTCGGATGGTCGTTACTGCGCACGGTAGTTCTCTGCAGATTCGGCGCGGCTCCTCGGTGGAGCGCCGCCAGGGCAAGATAATCGAATTGTTACGCACCTGCCTGCGGCCATATCGTCCCGCGACGTTGCCGGACCTGCCGCCATTCACGTCCGGCTGCGTTGGATACTTTGCCTACGACATGGTGAGGCAGTTTGAACGATTGCCCGAACATGCCAAAGACGATGTTGGATTGCCGGATTGTGTGTTCACGTTTTATGACCGGCTGCTGGCGTTCGATCACCTGCGGCACCAATTGCACATCATCGCCGCCGCCGACGTACGCTCGGAATCACCGCGAAAAGCCTACGATCGTGCCATTGCCGACATTGCAGCCATCGAAGCCAAACTGGCCCGCGGAGTACGCGCCCACAATTTCGACTGGTCAAGCAACGACCGGAAGAAAACGATCAAGGTCCACAACTCCACCTCGCATGACAAGTTCGTCGCCAGCGTTCGCCGCGCCAAGGAGTACATTGCCGCCGGGGATGTTTTTCAGGTCGTGCTTTCGCAGCGCCTCGACTTCAAACCGCCCGCCGAGCCGTTCCAGATCTATCGCGCCTTGCGGACGGTGAATCCGTCGCCGTACATGTTCTACCTGCAGCTGGACGATATGCAGGTGGTAGGCGCGTCCCCCGAGATGCTAGTGCGAGTGTCGGGACGAAAGCTGGAGTATCGTCCGATCGCCGGCACCCACAAGCGAGGAGCAACCCCCGCCGAAGACGAACAACTGATCGCGAAATTACGCAGCGATGAAAAAGAACGCGCCGAGCATGTGATGCTGGTTGACCTGGGGCGCAACGACTTAGGCCGAGTGAGTGAATACGGCAGCGTGAAGGTGCGCGACCTGATGTATGTGGAGAAGTACTCGCACGTCATGCACCTGGTTTCGGCGCTGGAGGGAGAGTTGCGCGGCGATCTCGACGCGCTGGACGCATTGGCAGCCTGTTTCCCCGCAGGCACGCTGAGTGGCGCTCCCAAAGTCCGCGCCATGGAGATCATCGAGGAGTTGGAGCCGGTGCGCCGCGGCGTCTATGGAGGCTCCGTTCTCTACGCCGATTACGCGGGCAATCTGGATTCCTGCATCGCCATTCGCACTATGGTTCTGCACCGCAATCGCGCCTACCTTCAGGCGGGCGCGGGCATTGTCGCCGACTCCGATCCTGAAAGCGAATATCAGGAGTGCATGAACAAGGCGAGTGCGTTGCTACGTGCCTGTGAGCGTGTCAGCAGAAATTGAACTTATGGTCTTCGTCTTAGATAATTACGATTCTTTCACCTATAACCTCGTTCAATATATCGGGGAATTAGGATTGGAAGTAACTGTGCGTCGGAATGACCAGATCACGATTAGCGGCATAGAAGAGCTTCGTCCCGATCGCATCGTCGTCTCTCCCGGCCCATGCACTCCTCAGGACGCCGGCATTAGTATCGAACTCATCCGCCATTTCGCCGGACGCGTGCCTCTGCTGGGTGTGTGCCTGGGACATCAAGCCATTGGCGCAGCGTTTGGCGGCGAGGTGGTTCGTGCCGCCAACCTTATGCACGGCAAGAGCAGTTCGGTCGAACATGATGGAAAGTCAATTTTCCGGGGTATCCCTTCGCCGATGACAGCCACTCGCTATCACTCGCTGATCGTTCAGGAAGAAGGCCTGCCCGGTGAACTGGAAATTTCGGCCACCTGTGTGGATCGCGACGGTCAACGCGTGATCATGGGACTGCGTCACCGCAAGTTCCCGGTCGAAGGCGTGCAGTTTCATCCCGAGAGCGTACTTACCGAGCATGGCCGGCGAATCGTTCGCAACTTTGTGGATCTGTGAACTGCTGTGCACTACGCGGAGTTAGAGCAGTTTCACATTGTCTATAAGGTGGAGGTCTGCCAGTTGGATTATTCACGAAACGTTGAGGTGTCATTCTGTCTATTAACAAGCCCGACGTTGTTATAGAGGGATGACACGCCGCAGGTTCACTGATAGTTAAGCCCCACACTACCTAAACTGCACTTGGATCCAGATTTACTTTGGCCAGCGTGCGGTCGTGTAGTTGATCGCTTCCTGGACATTGAGTTCGCGAGTGCTAACGCCGGTGCGCACATACAGCCTGGGGTTGTCGCCATCCTTCACATAAACCGGACGGTGCGCAGCCGCGACCATAACGCGGCAAACATCCTTATTCTCCAGCGAATGAAAGACAATCTGCACCGTCCGGCAGGCATCGGCACCCAGTTTGGCAGCAATCGCGGTCATCAGGGCCTGCTCGAATCCGTCGCGGTCCGGCTTCTTTAAAGTCGCGTAATCGCGGTCCAATCCAACAATCGAACCGTCGTCGGCGACTCCGATGAGCAGGGTCCCGCCGTTGCCATTCATATATCCCGCCAGCGTTTTCAAGACCACACCCTCCAGCGACCGGTTGAGCTTGTTCTCCCGCAGGTCCCAGCGAAACGAGGACTTGAATTCCAGATTGGCGCTTTCGCCGCGAGCGATCAGAGCGCGTAAGCCTCCCGCGAGAGCCGCACTCAGTTGCTCAATCCGTTCCGAGCGGCGATGGAGAGTGGAATACAAGCCTGCCGCCGACATACTCAAAATCAGACCGACAACGCCATAGAAAGCAGTTTTCTTCGGAGTTCCACCGCCCAAAGACTGCCGTAACTGCGACACGGCGAAAGCCGCAGGCGTAAATTCGCCAGGCCGGTGCTCGTAAAAATATACGAACTCATTGGTGGGATATAGGATGAAAATCCCCGCCGCTACACCGATGATGGCGAAGATAATCAGCGTCCGCAGTTGAGACTTCACTCGCCAGGAAAGATGCACCGGAGTCGTTCTCACCGCTCAGCTTCTCCATCGTAGCGTTACCGGCCCGCTCATGGGATGCCGCATGGGAGCGCCCGTAGCCTGCGATTCCAACCGCGCCTGCTTCAGCTCGAAATACCATTTGGCCGGCCGGTCCGCATCGTCAATCAGCATGAGGCTAGGATTGTGTTTCAGTCCCTCCGCCTGCTGGACCATGGTCAGCTGGTCCTGGCGAACGAAACGGTTGCCGAAGAACTTGGCGATCGGAGTAAGAAACGGCACGTGGAGAAAGATATTCCACGCCGCGCAGACGTCGATGCGGCAATGATTCTCAGTTGTCGGCGTAACCGTGGTGAGGCTGGCGAACCATTTCGCGCCGCAGCGGATGACTTCGTAACGCCGGTTCGGCAGGACGAAGTCGATGGTGGTGGTGATCGGCTGACCATACACTCCCAGCAGCTTGTAGGGTGCGCTGTTGGCCGACGGCTGATGGGCGGTCATGCGAAAACCGTCGTCGATGGGCTCGAACTGCTTCTCCTTCTCGTGGATACTCTGCTTCGAACGCCACCACCAGGCTTGATGAACGAAGGGACCGTGCGCCGGATCCATTAGCCCGATGATGCCGTGGTCCACGTTACAGGGCAGGTCAGCCCAAAGATGTGCGCTGCGATAACGATCACTGAACTTGGGAACCGCGGGAACCGGTGGAAGTTTTAGGGGATCATCCATCCGCAACTTGCCTCTGCCGGGCTGGGGAACGTACACCCACACGTGGCCATCGCGCTCCTCACAAGGAAACGCAGCAGCGTAAATGCGTGAATAGTCGAGGGAGTCACGGGTAGTTAGGGAAGGAATCTCGCGGCACTGGCCAGATACGGCCTCGAAGGACCAACCATGATATTTACAGGTGACCTGCTGGCCATCGAACCATCCATACGAGAGCGGAATGCCGCGGTGCGGACAGGTATCGCGTATGGCGAAGTAACGGCCTGCGGCGGTGCGTCCTAAGACCAATGGAATGCCCAACAGCATGGCCGTCGCCATGCGCTTGCCCGATATCTTCGAGGATCGCAGCGCAGGATACCAGTCGTCATATAGCAGCGTGGCGCCCGGTCCGGCAGGTGCAACTTGAGCGCGCGTGACTTCGCCAGTCATGGTCCTGGATTTCATACTATAGCGGAACGCTGGAGTTGTACGAGCCTGGTAAATCCGCAACGAAAAACGGAGCCCGCTCCCCGTTCGCGACAACGGTTGCTTTGCGAGAATTAATACTCCGATAACAACAAAGCTCTACCCCTCGTGCCCGAATTCGATTAATATCTTCTGCCAACGTTGTTGAAATAGAGCCTGTTGATCGCTTCCTCAAGTGCACAAAGATATAGCCAATCGCCTGCTGCGCGGATTTGTGAGAGATGTTCCCGTCACCGGAGCACACCCACTCGACTTGCTGATAGCCGGGATGTCGCGCGGGTCGAAGCTGTTTTCGCGGGGATGGGGAGAGGAGGCGCTGCTGGCGGAGCTATCGACACGCGTCGGCTACAGCGATCCGCCCTCTCCGATTTCCGTCGAATGGCGCACGCTGCGCCAGCGCGGCCGTATCGCGCGCCGCGACGGCACGTTTGTCTCGCCACTGGAATTGCTTCCCGCAGCAACACGCACCGTGCATGTGCGCGCTTGGTTGCGTGAAGGTAATCGCGCCGTCTGCGTCATTCTAGCGGCTTCGCGCGACGAAGGCTATCAGCCCCGCGAGCACGTCTTCGGTCCACTCATTGCCCAAGGGCTCGACCTTTACTTTCTTGTAAGCCCGTTCTATGGTCGCCGGCGAGTGCCGGGCGGGCCCTCGCTCATCACCGTCAGCGATCACGGATTGATGGCGCTGGGCATGGTGCTTGAGGCGCGAGCGCTGCTGGAAAATCTGAACGAACGCTATCCCAAACTGGTAGTGGCCGGCTACAGCATGGGCGGTCACATGGCCGCGATCACCGCGGCGGTCTGTCCATTCCCCGTCGCATGTGCAGCACTGGCCACCGGCGCCTCTGCGGGTAGCATCTATACGCGCGGCCTCTTGTCATGGAGTGTCGATCTGGATTCCTTAGGCGGTGGAGCAAACATGCGCGCGGCCGCACGCGAGCGGCTTCAGCAACTTTTCAATGTCGCCGACATCACCCGCTATCCTCCGCCGATCAGGGTGGACGCGGCCGTCATTGCCGGATGCACGCGCGATGGGTATGTGCCCAGCAGCGAGACCAAGCGCCTACATGAGCATTGGTGTGGTAGTAGCGCTGCGCTGGATTCCGGCTGGCCATTTCTCCGCGCTGGTGACGAGTGGGTCTGTGCTCCGCGACTGCGTCACTGATGCAGCCGGGAGGCTGTGACGAATCCGCGCTTCGCCGGGTGGCTTCTAATTAATAGATTGACGGGATCGCTTGAATTACGGACTGCCGTGCTGTCGCCCAGGAAGGCGACGGTCTGCGGGGTTATACATCTTGATGATTGCGCCTGCTTCATTTGTCTACCCCGATGGGCGTCGCGCAAAACGGATGTTATCTCATCCGGGTTAAGTTGCAGCCACCGCTTGAGCGGAAGTGGCCGAGTCGCTCTGCGCCAATGTCTCAATCACCAGGCGAACATCTTTACTTTCAGCCTGCTGAATAAGCTGCAGACCCTCACCTCCAACAGGCGGATATAGAATCGCGCGGCCCTCAATCGACACGGCGAGGTCGAGCCCGTCAATCGTGGAATCGTGCAGAAGGGCAGGCTCGCTAGCTAAGCGCTCAGCGGTGAACCAGGCGGCGTCGCGCGCCGCAGTCATGTCGAAATTGACCACGGATGTTTCGGTACGCAAGCCGACTTTTTCCAGATCGTCAATCAACGGAGAAACGGCTGCAATCTCTGATTCCAATGTGCCCACCAGACTCGCCAGCACGGCGTTTATCTCATCAAAGTCGGGCTTAAGTTGGGGCAGCAGTTCCCCGGGACTGACCTGCGCAGCGGCAATGCCCAGATCAAGATTGATGTGTGCGTTCATGCCCGACATCAGTTGTTGTAGGATGAGTAGGTTCGCATCGGCGCAGCCTTGGAAAGCCAGCATCCAGCTTCGAGTCGCAATCCCGCCTGCCTGAAAAGTGGCGAGGGCATCAAGATATCGCGACGCGAAAACCACGTCGAGCTGCTCCATCAGAGGACCATTCTGAAAGCTGCCGGTCGCAATGCCGTTGCGCACTGCGCAGGTCACCCGCCGGTACAGCGCCGCGAAATAGCCAAGACGGCTGGCCTGGTCGTAGGACTGCTGAACAATTGCGTCCAGGGCGGCGACTACATCGTCGATGGTTTGCACGCTCATATAGCGCGGAGGCTTATCCGGAAATTTTCGCTGTAGCTCTTAACAGCCCACACTATAACTTAATCAAGGTATTCCACAAGCGCTACCTCAGTGCAACCTCACAAAGGGTATCAGTTCCGACCTCGAGCACTGACTCTCACCCAGCCGGTAAGGTGAAGTGAAACACCGAGCCACTGCCGACTTGTGAGGTGACGCCAATGGTCCCGCCGTGAGCTTCCACGATGGCCTTGGCGATCGCCAAGCCCATGCCCGTGCCTTGCACGCGATAACGCTGGTCGCGTCCGCGATAGAACTTCTCGAAGATTAGCGACAGTTCCATATCGTCAATGCCGGGACCACGGTCGGCCACACTGATAGCCACCATTTTTCCGGCCGGTTCAGCGCTGATCGTGATCGGGGTTCCAGCAGGCGAGTACTTGGCGGCGTTTTCCAGCAACTGCACCAGCACTTCGGCGATACGCTCAAGGTCAACCCGGACAGAAGGCAACGACTCAGGAAGGTGCAGCTTTATTTCGCGCCCGACGAGCACCTGTCTTGACCTCTCCAGCGCAGCTTCGACGACTTGCCGCACGGTATAAGTCTCACGTCGCAATTCCACTTGCTGAGCGTCGAGTTGAGCCATCTCCGCCGCTTCGCCTACGAGGCGGTTGAGCCGGTCGGTTTCTTCATCAATTACGGTGAGCAACTCCCTCTGACCGTCCGGGCTGATCTGGGCAGGGGAGAGTAGCGCGGTCACCGACGCTTTTATGGAAGTAAGCGGCGTGCGAAATTCATGCGTAACACTATCCAGCAATGCGGAGCGCAGTTTTTCACTTTCGCGAGCTGCCTCCGCGCGCGTCAGGGTTTCAACGGCCCCGGCGCGCTCGATCGAAATTGCGATAAGGCTGCCGACGGCTTCCAGGGTTTCACGGGACAGGACGGCGCCTTCCAGTCCCAGGCTACCTACCGGCTTAACTCCGATGCGCAAGGGCACGAAACACAACTGATGTTCCACATCGATGACCAATTCACCCCGTCCACTTACGGCCTCGAGTTGCTCCTGGCTGAGTTCGGGGTGGTCCACTCCGGTCCGGTAAACCTCTTTGCGTTTGGGCAAAAACATTGCCGCTGCCTTTAGTGCAAAAGCCTCACGCACGTACTGTGGGATGGAATTCAGCAGCTCCATCACATTATCGGTGGCGAGTAATTGCTGGCTCAGGGAGTAAAGCCGCTCCACTTCCTTGCGGCGACGGGTTGCATTCAGCGTCTCGCGCCGAGCCCTCTCCGAGAGCCGGCTGGCCACGATCGCGCTGGTCAGAAAAGCAAGCAACGCAATCCAATTCTGTGGCTCGGCGATGGTGAAGGTATGGAGGGGCGGAAGGAAGTAGTAATTGAACGCCAGGGTAGCCACTACCGCCGTAGTGATTGCGATGGTCAGCCCCCAGCGGCTGGCCAACAAGAGCACCAATAGCAAGAACGTAAGCGCGACGGTAGTGGGATTCACCTCGGGCAAACGCCGATATGCGATCACCACAATGGCGACCGTTGCCATCGCCACCGCATAATGGTAGAGCGCAGCTTTCAGGCGCTGGGGAGAGACGGCAAAGGCATGCCGCCCCGGCGGCCCGTCGTTCAGTTTGTTGCGAATTCACGCCATGATTGTATCGAATCGACTTTTCTGGCCTCCTGCCGCAGAATAGTGGCGCAATGACAAAAACCCCAGACCAATGGTTGGAGGAAACCGCGCCCGCGAAGAAGAAGGGCGGCGTGTTCAAGCTGTTCCTGGGGTATGCGCCGGGCGTTGGCAAGACCTATGCGATGCTGAGCGAAGCCATCCGGCGTCAAAGTCGCGGCGAAGATGTGGTGATTGGAGTGGTCGAGACGCACGGACGCAAGGCGACGCAGGAAATCGCCTCGCGCCTGGAAACCGTGCCGCGCAAGAAAATCGATTACAAGGGCACGCTTTTTGAAGAGATGGATGTGGATGCCATCCTGGCGCGGCATCCGCAGGTCGTACTTGTGGACGAGTTGGCGCACACCAACATCGAAGGCAGCAAGCACCACAAGCGCTACGAAGATGTTTTTGAGTTGCTCGACAATAAGATCGATGTGGTCTCGACTATGAACGTGCAGCACCTGGAGAGTGTCACACCCATGGTCCACAAAATCACGGGCGTCCTGGTGCGCGAGACGGTGCCCGATTGGGTCTTGAAGCGGGTCGACGAAATTGTGATGTCGGACGTCACGCCCGAGGCACTGCAAACTCGCATGCGCCGTGGCGATATCTATCCCATGGAGCGGGTGGATCGCGCGCTGGGCAATTTTTTTCGTTCCAGCAATCTGATTGCCTTGCGCGAAGTCGCCCTACGCCACGTGGCCCAAGTGGTGGATCACAGCCTGGAGCCGTACCTCGAGACGGAAGCCTCACCGGGCCGCGACTTGAATGTAGCAGAGCGTATTGGCGTGGGTGTCAGTTCTAATCCCGCCGCGCAGTACCTGGTAGCAAGGGCTTCCCGCATGGCGCAGGCCATCAACGGCGAGTTATACGTTTTGTATGTCGATACGGGGGTGGATGGCGACGATCCGGAGAGGCAGCGGTCGCTACAGGCGAACCTTCAATTCGCAGAAAATCTCGGGGCAAAAATTATACGGCTCAAGGGTAAGGACGTCGCCAAAGCCATGGCGGAGTTCGTCCGCGAAAAGCACATCACGCAGATGATTTTCGGACACTCCGCAACCAGTGGCTGGCGGAAGTACATGTTCATGTCGGCCGTGCATCGCTTCCTGCGCGACGCTCCGGCGGTGGACGTTCACATCGTGAAACAGCAGCCGAATTGAAGCAGTTGCCAGTGGCCAGTTGTCAGTTGACATGCCCACCCATTCGGCTGTGCCAGGGCGCGAGAGAAGACTAGCCTTCCTAAAAGATCTTAACCGGACGTACAGATATGCCTTAATATTCAAGCGACGCTGCTGAGATCGTGAATTTGAAACTGGTAACTGACCACTGACAACTGCTTTGCACACCCGCCCGCACATCCTGGTAGTGGACGACGAGCCGCAAATTACGCGGGTGCTGCGTACCAGCCTCAACGCCCAAGGCTACGAGATCCGCGTGGCCAACGACGGCGAGACCGCGCTGGAGATTGTGAAGGACTTCGCTCCCGACCTGGTGATCACCGACCTGGCGATGCCCAACATGAATGGCATCGAGCTCTGCCGCCGGTTACGCAAAATCTCGCAAGTCCCCATCTTGATACTTTCGGTGCGCGGCGAGGAGCGCAGCAAGATTGAAGCGCTTGATTCGGGCGCCGACGACTACGTGACGAAACCGTTCAGCACGGGCGAGCTGCTGGCGAGAATCCGCGCGGCTCTCCGGCGTTCGCCGCCGAGCACCGGTGAGCAACAAACCAAGATTGATCTAGGTGACTTCCACATTGATCTCGACGCACATTCCATCGCGGTCGCCGGCAGGGAGGTACGGCTCACGCCCAAGGAGTTCGATGTGCTGGTTTATATGGCGCAGCATCCGCGAAAAGTGCTAACTCACCGCTCCATCCTTAATGCGGTATGGGGAAGCAATAGCGTCGAGCAAAACGAGTACCTTCGCGTTTTTGTCGGTCAGTTGAGAAAGAAGCTGGAGCCCGACGTCAGCTCGCCGAAGTACATTCTCACCGAACCGTGGGTAGGATATCGCTTCGAGCCGGGTGATCGGGACTGATCTCGCGCTGGGCGTCGTGCCACGTTTTTGTATAATCGTTGGTTTGCGCACCATCCTTGAGGAGAATCTGTTGCCGCAAGCGGAGATTGGCGTCATCGGCGGGAGTGGCTTGTACTCCATGCCAGGGTTGGGTGAAGTGCGAGAGGTATCGCTGGAGACGCCTTTTGGAACGCCTTCCGATGCCTACGTCATGGGCACGCTGGCGGGTCGAAGCGTTGCCTTTCTGGCGCGTCATGGGCGGGGACACCGCTTCATGCCCACCGAGCTGAATTACCGGGCCAACATTCACGGACTGAAGCAGCTCGGTGTCGAACGGATCATTTCGCTGTCTGCCGTTGGCTCCCTGAAGGAAGAGCATCGTCCGCTGGATTTCGTCATCCCCGATCAGTTTGTTGATCGCACGCGCCACCGCATCGATACGTTCTTTGGTGACGGGCTTGTCGTCCATGTTGGACTTGGGCATCCGATTTGCGAGGAAGAGGCCGGCGTGCTTGCTGAGGCGTGCCGTCGTGCCGGCGTCAATGTGAAGCAGCGCGGGACGTATCTGAACATGGAGGGGCCGCAGTTTTCGACGAAAGCTGAATCCAATTTGTACCGCAGTTGGGGTATGGACGTGATTGGCATGACTAACCTCACGGAGGCCCGGCTGGCTCGTGAAGCTGAACTGTGCTATGTCACCGTCGCCATGGTCACCGATTACGATTGCTGGCACGAGGAGCACGATCACGTGTCCGTGGACCAGATTGTCGGCGTGTTGTTGAAGAACGCCGAGCACGCGTGCAACGTAGTGCGAGAAGCGGTGACGGCGATGCCGAAGACGCGCGGTTGTAAGTGCGGTTCGGCTTTGAAACATGCCATCATCACGCAGAAGGATGTTGTGCCTGCCGCTACGCTGGAGCGATTGAAACTGCTCGTCGGCAAATATTTCAACTCTGAAGAGAAAGCGGGAACATAGGATTTGTCAATTCTTGTCGTCGGTTCAGTTGCATTCGATACCCTGAAAACTCCTTACGGCGAGCGCCAGAAGATTCTGGGCGGCGCAGCGACCTACTTTTCCCTCTCGGCCAGCTACTTTACCGATGTGCGAGTGATTGCGGTGGTGGGAGAAGATTTTACCCCCGAAAACGAAGCCGTGATGACCGGCCGCGGCGTCGATACGCGCGGAATTCAGCATGCAAAGGGGAAGACATTTCACTGGTCTGGCGAATATGGGGAGAACGTCAACGAAGCGAAGACATTGAACACAGAATTAAACGTCTTCGAAAAATTTGAGCCACAGATTCCAACTCAGTACAACGATTCGGACTTCTTGTTTCTAGCGAATATCGATCCCGTACTGCAGACGCGGGTGCGTGACGCCATACCGAACGTAAAGCTGGTGGGCGGCGACACCATGAACTTCTGGATCAGCGGACATCGAGAGAAGCTGGGCGAGATGTTGAAGCGAGTGGACGTACTGCTGATTAACGACACCGAAGCCAAGATGCTGGCAGGCGACAGTAGCTTGCCGCGAGCGGCGCGAAAGGTGCTGGAACTGGGCCCGCGCGCGGTAGTCATCAAGCATGGCGAGTATGGCGCGACCATTTTCTTTCGCGATGGGGAATTCGCCGGCGGCCATCATCCATTTCGTGCTCCTGCGTTGCCACTGGATGAGGTCCGCGATCCCACCGGTGCGGGCGACAGTTTCGCCGGCGGCTTCATGGGATACATCGCCTCGCAGGGCGAGGTGAGCCGCCAGGTGCTGAAACATGCCATGTTTTATGGAAGCGTCATGGGGTCCTTCTCGGTGGAGAAGTTTGGCACGGAACGTCTGCAATCGCTCACCCGCGAAGAGATCGACGAGCGGTTTCAGGTCTTCCGCGAGTTGACCCACTTGGACTAACCGTATGCTGCGGCGGGAATCAATTATTTACACGTCGCGATCTTTGTTGATTACGAAGCGGGGCCGAAGTCGGGGAGTCCAGGGACGTCCTAGGTTTTGAGCAGGACTTCTTCAGCCTCGCCCTCCAAGAGCCGCCCCACTGGCGACCCGTGGCAGCAACAGCGCCATGACGCGCGCTTCACACTGCTGATCGGAGCGCTCTCGATAGCGGCGCTGTTCTTCTACTACTCGCGCCAACAACTACTGCTTTACGGCGATGCGGTGGCGCACATCAACATTGCGCGCCGTGTCGTGGACAATCGGCATCCGCTGGAGTCGTATGGGCAACTGGGGACCGTCTGGCTGCCTCTGCAACACGTTGCCATGCTGCCTTTCGTGTGGATCGACGCGCTCTGGCGCAGCGGTATTGCTGGATCCATTCCCAGCATGGTGGCCTACGTTGTGGGCACCCTGGGAATTTTCCGCCTAGTGAGCGCTCGTGCGCCCAAGCTCGTGGCCTACTTCGCGGCCGCCATCTACGCACTCAATCCCAACCTGCTTTACCTCCAGACCACGGCCATGAACGAGCCCATCTTCCTGGCGTTCTTTGTCTGGACGGTGGTTTATCTCGACGAGTTCCTGCGTGCCAGTTCGCCGCCTTCGGTTGGTTTGCACGTGCAGCCAGCGCAACTAAAGCCACAGCGCGCGCTGGAAGCTTCTGGAATGACTTTGGCCGGCGGGGCCTATACGCGATATGACGGATGGTTCGTCGCGCTCATCGTGATCGTCGCAATTCTGTATATCTTCGCACGCTGGTGGCGACGAGTGGAGAACAAGGCACGGCGACGTTCATTGGCGAAGTCGTTGACCGAAGTTTTAGTCCTGAATGCACTGGTTCCCGTCTACTGGTTGGTCTATACCTACTGTGTCTCAGGCTACGGACTTGATTTTCTGAATGGACCTTACTCGGCCAAAGCGATTGCCTTACGTACGACAGCGCGTGGCGTCCAGCCCTATCCCGGGCAGCATGATCTGTTCACGGCCGCACTCTACTTTCTGAAATCGGCCAAGCTGAACATGGGATCTGGCGTGTGGGGACAGGCGCTTTTTGCGCTAGCTTTTGCCGGCACGGTTGCGGCAGTCTGGAAATTCCGCAGGTACGGAGTTTTCCTTCTGTTATGGCTTCCTTTACCTTTCTATGCGCTTTCCATTGCCTATGGCAGCGTGCCTATATACCTGCCGGTCTGGTACCCGTTTTCCTATTACAACGTGCGCTACGGACTCGAACTGCTGCCCGTGTTCGCGGTGTTTCCTGCGATATTGACCGGCTTCGCTTCGGAACGCATGAACCACAAGGCCACGCAGACCGCACTGTGGGCGGCCCTGATCGCGCTCGTCGCTACCAGCTACGGAGCGGTGTATCGCGAGACTCCGATCACCCTGAGGGAGGCACAAGTAAATTCCCGCGGCCGTACCGTTATGGAGCGAGCGCTGGCCAACTCTCTGGAGGGATTGCCGCGCTCGGCCACGCTGCTCATGTACGGAGCCGAGTATCCCGGAGCGCTGCAGCGGGCTGGGATCCCGTGGCACCGCGTCATCTCCGAGGGCGAGCATCCTGACTGGGATTGGGCGCTTCTCGATCCGGCACGGCGCGCCGACTACATCGTTGCCTGCCAGGGTGATCCGGTGTGGGCGGCGGTACCAGCTCAGCGTGCGGAATTGACAGAACTGTTGTCCATCAGCGTTCCGGGCCAAGTCGCGCTGCACCATCTACAAGCGCGGGCGAATCTAAGCAACGCCGGCCTTTATCGCAAGTTTTGGAATTCTTCCTGCGTGATGCCAAGCTGTCGGAGAATCTTAACAAGGGAGGACGATCTCCTGACCGCTACGGATGGGGATGGTTACAGCACATCCGCCAGGATGGTTCCAACGCTCGTGACTGCCGGTCTGTCTCGTACGGGAGGAGCCCAACTTACGCGCTGCGTTCTGGAAGTCGCGGAACGTGCCGCTAGGCATGTACGATTTCGGTGGTGTCGGCCGGCAAGGGAATGCCCTTTTTCAAGTACTCTTCGGCGATCATCTGAAAAACGCAGGCCAGCTCGCTCAACGCTTCTTCGCGCGTCGGCATTAGCGCGTAACACCCCGGGATTGCGGGAATTTCGGCTACCCATGCGCCATCAGGTTGACGATATAGGACCTCTTGTATTCTTCGAGCTTCACAACTGCTCTCACTTTGCTGACAGTCTACCACGCAGGCGTCCGCAACGACCGGTGCGTTTGAACTTGGAACGAATGCCTCTGCCTGGCGAACTCACACCCGCACACTTGCAGTTAACAGCCCAACACCTTATGGTTTGTTACAATCCGCGCATTGTTCCATGATGACGACCATCGCCAAAAGCACGATTGCCGAGCGCGACTGAAATGTCGGGAATTCCTTTCGTTAAGGCCAGCGCTTGTGGCAACGATTTTCTGATCATCGATTTTGCCCACGCGCCCAGCGATATCTATTCTTTCAGCCGGCGCATCTGCGATCGCCATAATGGCATCGGCGCCGACGGTGTGGAGTGGGTGCTGCCAGCTACCGATGCCGATCTGCGGGTGCGGCTGTTGAACGCCGATGGTTCCGAGGCCGAGATTTCGGGCAATGGCACGCGCTGCGTTGCGGCATGGTATTGCGCCGGCAACAACCGCGAGTCAGTGGTTATTCGTACCGGCGCCGGCCTGAAGACTTGTACCCTGAGCGCGCGCGAGGGAAACACCTTCGAGTTTCGCAGCTCCATGGGCGAGCCAGAGGTAGGCGATGAGTTCTCCATCAAGTTCACCTATGGAGAATTTTCCGGCATCCCGGTCTCCATGGGTAATCCCCATTTCGTGGTTTATGTGCCCGAGTTCGAACTGGGCTGGCAGGCGGTAGCGGAACAAATCTCAACCCATCACGACTTCAAGCACGGTATGAACGTTGAGTTGGTAAAAATCCTGAACGAGAGTGAAATAGAGGTTCGTTTCTGCGAGCGCGGCGTGGGCGAGACCATGTCTTCCGGTACCGGATCCTGCGCCGCCGCCGTCGCTTCCATCCACACCGGCAAAGTGAAGTCGCCGGTGCGCGTGCACGCTCCTGGCGGGCTGCAGACGGTCGAATGGGACAGCGAAGTGTTTCTTAACGGTCCGGCCACCCTACTCTGCCGGGGTGAGTTTTTCATTTAAGATAAGCCATCCGGATGATCACCCGCGAACAGCCTGAACGCCGACGTCCTCCCGCCTTACAGCCGGGAGACACTGTCGGCATTGTTGCTCCAGCCAGTGGGTTTCGGCGAGAAGATTTCGAAGCTGGCTGCGATCGCTTGCGGCAGTTGGGATATCAACCCTACTATTTACCCTCGATCTTTGAACGAGACCTTTATTTCGCCGGCCCCGTGGAGCGGCGGGTCAACGAATTGCACGAAATGTTCAGCCGACCGGAAGTGCGGGCCATCCTGTGCGCTCGAGGCGGTTACGGCAGCAACTATCTGCTGCCGCACCTCGACCTGGAACTCATTCGCGCAAATCCGAAGATCTTTGCGGGCTGCAGCGATGTGACGACCTTGCTTACCTACTTGTGCGACCGCGCTGGATTGGTCACGTTTCACGCCCCCATGGTCGCGGGAGATTTTTCCCGGCTCGACGGCATCGACGTGGATGCCTGGACTGCGGCGCTCTCCTCCGGAAAAGCCTACCAGCGGATGTTTAGCCCGGATCAAGTCCGGCCGCTGGTGGAAGGCACCGCCGCAGGCGTCCTGTACGGCGGTTGCCTATCTTTGCTCTGCGCCTCGCTTGGCACTTCCTACGAGATCCAAACTCAGGGGTCGATCCTTTTTCTCGAGGACCGCGGAGAAAAACCGTACCAGATTGATCGCATGCTGATGCAGTTGAAGCTGGCCGGCAAGTTCCAGGGAGTCGCGGGGATTATTTTTGGCGAGATGCTCGATTGTGGTCAAAAGGATCCTGATGACCGGACACTTCGCGATGTTATCGTCCGCATTCTCGGGGACCTTCGAATTCCGATCGCATTCGGGCTCAAGTCGGGCCACGTTTCCAGCCACAGTTTTACACTACCCATCGGCATCGGCGCTGCCCTCAGAGTCGGCAACAAGGTTGTACTAAATTTCGACGCCGCCGTGCAGCTTGAGCCCGCATCCGTTCGGGTGTCACACTCATGAAGCAGAAACATACCCACCTGATTGGAATTTGTGGCACGGCGATGGCATCGCTCGCGGGGATGCTGAAGCAGCGCGGCTTTCAGGTCACCGGTTCCGACCATGCTGCCTATCCGCCGATGTCGGACTTTCTGCTATCCCTGAATATTCCCATTGCGCAGCCATTTAGCGAACGCAACTTGCAACCGCAGCCTGACCTGGTGGTGGTGGGCAACGCCATATCTCGCGGCAACCCGGAATTGGAGTATGTCCTCGATCAGCGGATTCCATTCGAGTCCATGTCGCAGGTGCTGCATGACGAATTCTTGATGGGGCGGGAGAGGCTGGTAGTGGCTGGTACGCACGGCAAGACCACGACCTCTTCGCTGCTGGCATGGCTGTTTCACCACGCCGGACGTGCGCCTGGTTTCTTGATTGGAGGGATGCCGGAGAATTTTGGCAGTTCGTTTAGCCTGGACTCAGGAAGCGAATTCATCCTGGAAGGCGACGAATACGACACCGCATTCTTCGATAAGGGACCCAAGTTTCTGCACTACTTTCCCGACGCTGTCATCCTTACCTCGGTGGAATTCGACCACGCCGACATTTACAAGAATGTTGATGAAGTGAAGATAGCATTCGCACGCCTGGTGAACCTGATTCCACGTCGCGGACTCCTGGTCGCGTGGGACGGACATTCCAATGTTGACGAATGTGCGAGCCGCGCATTTTGCCGGGTCGAACGCTACGGGTTCGGCGAGCATTCGAAGTGGCGAGTTGCCGATGTCGAATATGCGCCCGATATGACGAGTTGGCGCGTGTTGCGCGACGGTGAGCCGTGGGGCGAATTTGCCTTTGCCTTGGCGGGAGAATACAACGTGTTGAACGCCACCGCGGCGGCTGCCCTGGCGGTGAAGTATGGAATTACGAAGGACTCCATTGCCGAAGGACTACGCAGTTTCCGCAGCGTGAAGCGGCGGCTCGAAGTGAAAGCGGAAGTGCATGGGATCACGATCATCGACGACTTCGCTCACCATCCCACTGCCATTGCGGAAACGCTGAAGGCGTTGCGCACTCGTTATCCGGGCCGACGTTTGTGGGCGATTCTCGAGCCCCGTTCCAACACGCTCCGGCGCAAGGTCTTCCAGGACGAGTTGGCGCAAAGTCTCGCTATGGCCGATAAAGTGACGATGGCAGCCATTTTCAAGTCAGAGGCCATTCCTCAACATGAGCGGCTGGATGCTGCCGCAGTCATCGCAAGATTGCAAGCTTCGGGTACGCCGGCCTGTCTGCTCGATACTGCCGACGCGATTGTCGAAACCATCGGGCCTGAGCTGCGGATGGGAGATGTGGTCGCCATTATGTCGAACGGGGGCTTCGCTGGAATCTACGAGAAGTTGCCTGCGAAACTCAGGTCTCTCCATGAGGTCTCGACACCAGCGTGATCCGACTGCGTTGTGCATTGCTCACCGCGGCTTGGCTGTGTTGCGGATTTCTATTTCCAGGTAGCGCGCGCCTGTGGGCAATCACGCCGGTGAGCTGCACTTCGCCTGCCAGCGCTCAAGCTGAACCCATCGAGTATTTCGTCTCCCTGGCCGATCCCGCAGAACACCTGGCGCACGTGAGCATCAGACTCCGAAACGGTGACGAAGTGCGCACGCTCGCAATGCCGGTCTGGAATGCGTTATACCAGGTCCGCAACTTTGCCGCGAACGTGGAAGATGTTCGGGCTCAGGATAGTCGCGGCGCCGCGGCGGTGGTCCGCAATACCACCCCCAGCCAGTGGAAAATCACCGGCCCTCCAGGTTGCGTTGTCGTCAGCTACGATATTTATCTTGAGGTGCCCGGCCCCTTCGGTAGCTCGCTGAGTGCAGACCGAGCTTTCTTCAATTGGGCGATGGTGCTGATGTACGATCCTTCGTTGCGCTCAGAACCTGTAAGCCTTCGACTGCTGGACGTTCCCACCACGTGGAGTTTGCGCGATCTTCATGTGTTAGGAGCCGCGGAACCGGGCAAGGTCGAACAGTTGGTCGGAGTCGCCCGCAATTATGACGAGCTTGTAGACAGCCCGGCTGAGGTCGGCGTTTTCCGGCAGTCTGAATTCAAGGAGGACGGAGCGACATACCACGTTGTGGTAGATGGCAATCCGGCTGACTACGACATGGGTAAGCTCGACCAAGTGTTGGGCCGGATCACCCACGCGGCCGTGGACTGGATGCAGGACCGTCCTTACGACGAATACACATTTCTTTATCACCTGCCGCAAGGACCAGGCGGTGGAGGGATGGAGCACGCTTACGGCACTGCCATTGAAGTGCGTGCGAAACGGGTACGGGAATCGCTTCTGCCTTTGGCAGGCATAAGCGCGCACGAGTTCTTCCACTTGTGGAACGTGAAGAGAATTCGACCGCAGTCGCTGGAACCAATCGACTATCAGCGCGAGAACGATACCTGCGCTCTCTGGTTCAGTGAAGGTGTCACCAGCACAGTGGGGAGCATGTTGCTGGTACGCGCGGGTCTGATCGATGAGAAAGCATATTTGCAGTCTCTATCGGATGAAATCACCGAGTTGCAACGACGACCCTCGCACCGTTGGCAATCGGCCGAAGATTCAAGCCTTGACGCCTGGTTTGAGGGCTATCCGTACTATCGCTCGCCGGAGCGGAGCATCAGTTATTACAACAAAGGAGAAATCCTGGGGGACTTGTTGGATCTGGAGATTCGACAAACAACGCACGGGGAAAAATCGCTACGCGATCTGCTGCAGTGGATGAATGAACACTATGCTAAGCAGCATCGCTACTTTCCCGATTCGCAAGGCGTCAAGGAGGCGGCAGAGGCAATTACGGGCAGGAGCTTTGCGGAGTTTTTCCGTGAATATGTATCGGGAGTACAGGAGATTCCATACGACGACTTTTTCCGCCTGGTGGGCTTGCATGCCGTCAATGAGACAGTACGGGTTGCATGGCCAGGTTTTACTACCACGGCAAATCTCGGAGGACAACCAGAAGTGGTTCAGGTTGATCCCAACAGCGATGCCCATCGTGTTGGAATCGCTACGGGAGACCGGATCATCGCCATCGATGGGCAGCCTACCGATGCCGCTCTCGACGACGAACTCTCACAGATGCTACCAGGCAGGACCGTGCAGCTTCGCGTTGAGAATCGAAAGGGCCAACGCGAGGTGAAAGTTCAACTGGGTCAGCGCGAGCAGCAGATCTATAAGCTTCAGGATTTGCCGTCGGTCAGCCCGGAGCAGCGTGCTCATCGGACGGCGTGGATCCATGGCGACGATGAGAGCAGAGGGACTCCTTGATTCGCGCCTTTGTCCTCCTGGCTTTCTGGGGCGTGTCCATTCTCATCGTCGGCCCGGCGCTATTGTTGTATGCGCTCATCAGTGGCGACATAAACCCGCTGTACAACATATCGAACAGACTTGCGATATTTGGTGTTCGCCTGGTTGGGGTGAAGGTGGAAGTTCGCGGAATGGAGAAGTTGGAAGCGGCACACAACTACATTTTCATGGCGAACCACAGTTCGAATCTGGATCCTCCAGTCCTGCTCCCCACGATTCCGGGGCGATGTTCGGTATTGGTGAAGAAAGAGCTCTTCCGCATCCCCATCCTCGGCACTGGGATGAAAATGGCGGCACTCGTGCCGGTGGACCGGAGCGATCGCGAGGCCGCAATCGAGAGCGTGAATGCGGCCATTGCAGTCTTGCGCCAGGGACTGCATCTACTGATCTTCCCGGAAGGCACGCGTTCCAGGGATGGCAAACTGCTGCCCTTCAAGAAGGGGCCCTTTCATCTGGCGATCGATGCGGGCGTCTTCATTGTTCCGGTTACTATGCTGGGAACCTATGAGCTGTGGCCGAAGATCCGCTTCGCCTTGCGGCCGGGAACGGTAACTGTGGTATTTCACAGGCCAATTGATCCGCGCAGCTATGCTGATCGGGACTCGCTGATGAAGGCCGTCGCTCAGACCATTGCGAGCGCGCTGCCGCCGGAACGCCGGTGAGCGACCATGATGAAGGAACCGGGGAAAGGCTGAAGGCGCGCCCCTTCAAGGGATGCAGCCACCCAGCTACTCGTTGCGCAGGGCCACCATCGGATCCACTTGCGTTGCCCGTCTCGCGGGCACATAGGACGCGATGATGGCGATTGCGGCCAATAGGATAGCGACACTGGCGAAGATGATCCAGTCACCCGCGTTTATGCCATAGAGCAGGCTGGCCATTACTCGCACCAACGCCAGTCCCGCGACCAGGCCAATGCCAACTCCAACCATCGTAGCTATCACACCCTGACGAACAATGAGCCGCAGAATGTCTTCGCGCTGTGCGCCCAGTGCCAGGCGAATACCGATTTCGCGTGTGCGTCGCAGGACTGAATACGAAATCAGCCCGTACAAACCGATCATTGCGAGAACCAAGGCCAGGCTAGCGAAGGTACCGATCAGATAAAACGGATAGCGTCTTAAAAACACGGCTGGTGACTGATTGACGAGTTGCTCCATCGACTGCGGTTGCACGATGGCCAATTGCGGGTCCAATTCGCGCAGTGTTGCGCGAACTGCGCCAACCAATCCTGCCGGGTCCTGTGCACTGCGGATCACGTATGCCAGAAAAACTGTGTACCCGGAATTCTGATCCACCGGAAAGTACATGACGGGCGGGGGCGGAGAAGCAAGACTATCTTCAGCCACATCACCAACCACGCCGACTATCTGGCGGGATTGCTCATTGGGCGAGAACGTCAGTCGGACGCGCTGCCCGATGGGATCTTGTCCGCCTGCATAACGTTTCACCCAAGCCTGATTGACGATAGCGACCGGTGGCGCGTCTGCGCCGTCCGATGCTGTGAACGGCCGGCCAGCGATCAACGGTATCTTCATCGCCGCGAAATATTCCGTTCCCGTCCGTCGGCTTATGCAAGCCTCTTCTCGACCCTCCGTGGCGCTCTGGCCTTCCACCACGAAGCGGTTCCTGCTTCGGTTTTCAGTGACCGGAAGCCCGCTGACCGCCGATGCTCCTTGTACTGCAGGCAAGTTGCGCAGCCGCTCGACAAACTCATGCTCAAAACGGAGACCGTTGGGATTGGCGAATGGCCATATCTTCGCCGTCGGGTAAGACACACCAGGAAGATTGACGCTGAACGTCAATAGATGTTGCGGATCGAATCCGGGGTCTTGCTTTAGTAGTTTGCGCAGACTCTGCAACATCAAGCCGCCGCCCACCAGCAGCACCATGGAAATCGCGATCTCGCCGATCACCACGGCGTTGCGAAGCCGCGCGTGAGCGCCACTCGTGCCGCCTCGCGATTCGTCCTTTAACACTTCGCTCAGAGGGGTCTGTGGAACCGTCATGCCCGGGCCCACTCCGAACAGAATCGCCGTAAGAATTGTGATGCCACCAACGAACCCCAACACGGGAAGATTAATCCCAGCGTCAGCCAGGAACGGCATCGATTGAAGCTGTGACTCAGGAATTGCGCCAACCAGCAGGCGCACGCCTGCAATGGCGCCCAGCACGCCGAGGATCGCGCCCACAGTGGAAAGCATTAGGCTTTCGGTGAGCAGTTGGGCTAGTAAGTGAAAGCGGTTTGCGCCCAGCGCCGTGCGCACCGCAAATTCTCTCCGCCGATCAATGGCGCGAGTCATCAACAGGTTGGCAACATTGGCGCACGCGATCAACAGAACAAAGCTCACCGCGCCAAACAAGATCAAGAGCAAGGGCCGAATGTTGCCGACAATCTCGTCCCGCAAGCTTCCCACGTCGACGATGACCGAAGCCTTTTGCCGGGAATATTCCCGCGCAAGTTGCGCTGTAATGCCTTCCATCTCCGCGCGCGCCTGTTCCAGGCTAATGCCCGGCGCAAGCCGCGCGATCACGTTCAGCCAACGCGCGTTTCGAGCGGTGGCCGTGTATGCGTTGAGGTGCAACGGAACCCAAAGCAGCGCCGATCCCTCGGGCGCAAATTCGAAGTCTCGCGGCAATACTCCGACCACCGTGACCGGCTTATTGTCCAGACGAATGGTGCGACCGATTACGTGTGGATCGGCAGAAAACTCACTTCGCCAGAAACCGTAACTGATGATGGCCACGGTCGGACCAGAGCCTTCAGGCAGGTCTTCTCCGGCGACAAAATCGCGGCCCAGTAGAGGTCTTACCCCCAGGGTCGAAAAGAAGTCGGGCGTCACCATGACGCTAAAAATGGTCTTGGGGTCTCCGTTTCCCGTCAGGATAAAACTGTCGTCGAAAAACCCCGCGAGCGATTCAAAGCTTTTCGCGGCGCGTTTCCAGTCCTGGTAATCGGGATACGAAGAAGCGTAGCTACAGCAGGGCAACTGCGGACGATTCTCGCCCAGCGTCACTAATCTGTCGGGTTGTTTGTAGGGCAAAGGTCGCAGGAGCGCCGGATACAGTACCGAAAAGATTGCCGTATTGGCGCCAATCGCCAGGGCCAACATGATTGCCGCGGCGGCGGTGAAACCGCGGTTCTTGGCCAGCATGCGTAGTCCGTAACGGAAATCTTGCTTCAGTGTTCCCATGAATTACAAGTTCAACCCTCTGCCCTTGGGAGATGACAGAGCCGGTGCTGATTCACGCTTGGTCTTACTGGTTTGTGGAACCCGAGGCGCATAGTTTCGTTGAAATCAAAGTTCTTGCCCAACAAGAGTAACGTGGCAGTGCTTAGTACATACGATCCAGCGGGCGTCCAACCTCTCGCATCTCTAGTTCTTTGGCGCGGTCTAATCCTAGCAGAGTGAGATTCGCGACAGGTCAGGCCGCGATTCGGGTATGATGCATCAATTGCATGTCCCCGAAGAAGAAACCATCATCATCCACTCACGAGGAACAGCGGAAGTTCGGCCAGACTCGGCGCGACGTAGTCAGCCGCGTCAGCCAGTGCGACTGGAATCCCCAGCACCGCGACTTTAGCGTTGTCGATCTTCTTCGCAGAGCGCAGCGCGGTCGTATTCCCAAGCTCTTGCCGATCAAGTTTGCCCGCATGGCGGCTTCGCCCTTCGGTTTCTTTCGCGGGTCCGTTCCGGTGATGGCGGCGGATTTATCCAAGCTCCCGTATACGGGCATTCAGTCGCAAATCTGTGGGGACGCACACGTGCGCAATTTGGGAGCTTTTGCCGGCCTGGATGGACGGCTTATTTTCGATATCAACGACTTCGACGAAACCATCCGCGGACCATGGGAGTGGGATGTAAAACGCATGGCTGCAAGCCTGATGCTGGCCGGTCGTGAAGCCAGCAATACGGAAAGGGAGTGCAAGGAGGCGGTGCTGGCGTTCGCGCGCAGCTATCGCGAGGCCATGCGCCAATTCTGCGAGATGACGGTGCTGGAACTGGCTCGCTACCAGGTTTTCCGCCACTTGAATATCTCGCCTGTGCTGGCGGTGCTGCGCAAAGCCGAGCGCGCAACGCCCAAGCACAATTTGGATCAGTTGACCGTGCGACAGGCCGGCAAGTATCGCTTCCACGAGCAGAAGCCCTTGCAATTTCATCTGCCGCGCCGCACTGCCGCTGAGGTCATCACAGGATTGCAGAACTATGTTGAGACCCTCTCGCCTGAAAGACAACACTGGTTTGCGGAGTACCATGTCGAGGACGTGGCTTTTCGAGTAGTCGGAACCGGCAGCGTCGGTGTACGCGACTACATTGTTCTGCTGTTCGGTCGGACGACGAACGATCCGCTGTTCATTCAGATCAAGGAAGAAGACGCTTCTGCGTACTCACCTTACTGCCCTGAGACCCGCGTTCTGATGAACCAGGGGCAGCGCACGGCGTTGGGACAGCGTGCCATGCAAGTGCAATCAGACATTTTTCTCGGATGGACGTCGATCGCCGGCCGTGATTACCTGGTTCGTCAATTGCGCGATCACAAGGCCGGCATCGAGAACGAAGATCTCGAAGGCAATGGACTGGTGCAGTACGGGCGGGTTTGCGGCGAACTGCTTTCCAAGGGACACGCGCGCTCGGGCGACTCCTGCGCAATCTCTGGATATCTCGGCAACAGCGATAAGTTCGATAAGGCCATGGTTGAATTTGGCGTCGCCTACGCCGACCAGAGCACAAAGGACTATGACGAGTTCACCCGGGCCATCCGCGTCGGTAAAGTTCCCGCGGCACCGGTGGCAAAGCCACCAGCCAAACACAGCCGCGCAAAAACAAGAACCTAAATGCGCGCTCAGTGGGGCGCATTGCCAAAGTCAGCCACGCCTACCCGAACGACGGTGTGAGGTCGGAACGATGTTGACGGGGGCTCGCTCTTGTCCTTTAGGGCATTGGGCGGCGCAATCTCCGCCCACACCCCGTACACCTTATTATTTTGGGCCGCAATTCCGATGTAGTCTCCGAGAAATTCCTCCCTGCGCGTCACGAATGCGTCCTGAGTCCACGCATAATTCGTGAATGTATGACCGCCATCAATCGAGCGCCCCAGGGTAACGGTGGTTTTCCGATTGTCCGGATCGAGCCGCCGGTCATAGAAGATGATATTTGCCGCGCCAGTCGCGGGATCAACAGCCAGCCATTGGAAGAACTGATCAGTACCGTCATGGGCGGCGTTTGAGTTCACCCGCACGGGTTTGCTCCAGGACTTGCCTCCATTGTCCGAGATGGCGCAGAACACCCCGATATCGCCGTCGCGATAATCGCTCCAGGTGACATAGAGTAGCCCTTTGCGGCCGTGACGTGGATCGAAGGCGATCTCCGGAAAACCGTTCGCTCGGTCGAGTCCCGCGACCGCGAAGTAAAGGGGAGCTGTGTGCAGAATGGCGCGACTTTTGGAGAACGTTTTGCCACCGTCATGCGAGGATGCGAGCATGATGGAATCGCCATCTGCCCAAACCACGTGGAGAGTCCCGTCAGCGGCCACCGCTCCAGTGAAGCCTTCGACCGCACCATTGTCGTCACGCGGCAGCCCATGATGAGTGCTGATCTCAATCGGCGCCGACCACGTCAGCCCGCCATCTCGTGAGCGCGAAAAAAGAATTACGGACTCGTCGATGCGGAACTCGGTCCAACCTACATAAAGATTGCCCGCGTACTTGCTGTTGGTATTGTCAGCGACGACATAAGGTTTGTCCTCGAAGGGAATGCCTGGCTTTGTGGGCTGCGCGATGATGGTGTGAGCTTGCGCGTCCCAGGTAGCGCCGCCATCCGCCGAGCGTCGCACGAAGATGCCGTTGCGGGTCGCGCCGCGCGCCCAGTAGTTCTCGGTGCCGAGTTTGTCGAACGCAATGTAGCAGAGGATTGCTGCGCCCTGCTTGTCATAGGTGACGGAGACGTCGCCCGACACACGATAGTCAGTGGGCGCAGTGCCCGTCGCGACCTTCCAAGAGCTACCACCATCGCGCGAGAAGGCCACCGTTGCCGGGACCTGGTAAGCGGCTATGATCTGCGAAGCATTATTGGGATCTACCGCGATGGAGGGCTCATTATGGAAGCCTGCCGCAGGCGTCAGGGTAACCAGTCGTCCCGGGGCCGGAGGGAGTGGACCGGAGGATCGTGCGGTCGGTTCCTGCGCCTGGGCGCTTGCGGCAAATAAGACTACCGCCGCAATGAATAGAAGGACAAGCGGACGACGTTCAGATTCTCATCATAATTTGATTGTTTTGCTTGCGGCATTGCTTGCAGGCTGCATTTCGATTACACACCGAATCTTGTTGGATTTCAAAAGACAGGGAACCCAAGCCTTTATCTGCTGAGTAAGCTTTCTGCCCTTGCGCAGGCCCCTGTGATGGCGCGTAAACTGTGGTTGCCATGACCTTGTTCGAAGCCCGACCTTATGACCCTGCGCCCGCGCGCAAGAAACGTCAGTTGATCTTCGCCATCGTCGGCGCCGTCATTGTGATCGGGATCCTCTGGTGGATGTTCCGCTTCTGGCCCGAGGAGCATGTGGTGGACCTGTTTTTCGACGCGCTGCAACAGCAGAACTACGAGAAAGCTTACAGCATCTGGATGCACGACCCCGAATGGAAACAGCATCCCAACAAGTATTCGCGGTATCCCTACGACGACTTTCTCAAGGATTGGGGGCCGAGCGGCGAATGGGGAATCATCAAGAGCCATCACATCGATGGCGCTGCAGTGCCGAAAGGCTACAGCGGGACGCCGTTTGCTACCGCGAGTGGAGTGGTTGTAGTAGTCACTGTCAACGAGCGTATTAGTGACAAGGCGCACATCTGGGTGCAGAAGGACGACAAAACCTTGGGCTTTTCGCCCTACTGAACGCTATTGTCTCGCAAACCTGTGGACCGCAACCGTTCGTTATCCCATAGTCCACGTGACATGCTCAATCTGATTGGTGATTTCTTCGGCAGGCGTTTCGGGCGGGAAGCGCATTGGCTTGCCGATCACGACAGTTAGTTCTCCGACGCGCGCAATCTTGCGCTCCGCTATCTTCATCGGATACAAGCCATCGATACGCATGGGGACAACCGGAATGTTCAGGCGCGCCGCAAGCATGCCGACTCCCAAGCGGAACTGGCACGGCTTGCCATCCGGCGTGCGTACGCCTTCTGGATAAACCAGCACACTGTAGCCGCGGTCCACCGATTCGCCAGCGTAGGCGAAGCTCTCACGTACGCCCGACTGCTGCGGCAGCGGAAAGACATTGAACAGGGCGACCACCAGGTAGTAACCAGCGCGATAGGCGCAGCGCTTAAAAGGATTCCAGGTCGAGGGCGGCCGCCACATCTCCCACAGCATCTCTCCCCACATACCCACCGCGAGCTTGTATCGAAGGTGGGGCGGAAGCGCGATCAGAGCGAAGCCAACATCGATGTAGGTGACGTGATTGCAGCTGACGAGAAACGGCCCGTCAATACCGCGCAAATGCTCTCGGCCAATGATTTTAGGGTGCGCCATAATCATCGTCGCCGGCCAGGTGAGCAAGTAGTAGATGAAGGTGCGAATCCAGGTGACGGGCCAGCGCTGCGCCCATCGCGGATATTTGTATCCGCTCTGCACCGACTTCTGCGGCTCACGCAGCAAACGTTCGAGATCGCCAACTGTGTTTACACTGGTGAAGTTCGCCTCGTTGAGATCGACTTGGTAGCGGTCCTCCAGGGCGCTCATCAGTTCGACGCGGTCCATGGAGCTCAGGTTCAGGTCTCCGTCGAGTTTGGCGTCGGGAGTGAGTGGGCCAGTGCTGCGTCCGGTGACGCGCGCGATCAGGTCAGCCAGAGCGCCCTGCGCCACACCGCTTCCGTCGCCACCTGTAGTGAAGTGTTGCTGCACCGCCTGCTGGATCGCGGCAGTTTTCGGCTTCTGCGTGGGAGTGCGCGGGAAATCCTGCTCGGGCCATACAAACCAGCGGCGCATCTGCTGATACTCCGCGAGTTGCTGATTGGCACGCCTGACCACCGACTCCGGATCGACAGAGTCGCGCAGGATGAGCACGGCACAAGGCTCGGCATTGCCGCCCTGCTCCAAGCCGACAACCACGCAGTCACGTATGCCGGGCTGCTGGCGCAGCGCCGCTTCCAAGTCCTCAGGATAAACGTTCATCCCTTCGCGCGTAACGATAACATTCTTTTTTCGGCCCTTGAAATAGAGATTGCCGTCGGCATCGAGTTCGCCCAGATCGCCGGTGCGAAACCAACCTCCCTCGCTCGACACTGGTTTCAATTCTTTGCCCTGCCAATAACCGGCGGCGACGTTAGCGCCGCGCACAAGGATTTCGCCGTTCTCGTCGAGCTTGATCTCGCGGCCTTCGAGTACTTTGCCGATCGAGCGCTCGCCGGTGCGGAACGGATGGTTCAAGGAAATCAGCGATGTCGTCTCGGTCAGGCCATAGCCCTGGATGACGACGAAGCTCAGGCGCCGCCAGAATTCTTCGGTCTCGGCGTCGAGTGCTGCGCCCCCCGAGATGAAGGCCCAGAACTTCCATCCGAATTGGTTGTGAATTTTGCGGAAACGCCACCAGCGTCTCACGAAGTGCTGATTTTTGGCGGCCTCGAACTGGCGTTGGAACCACTCCCGCCGGTCCGCAGCTTCGAAATCGCGCAGCAGTTTGTCCTTCAGCGATTCCATCAGCCGTGGGACTGCGACCACTACCGAAACGCGTTCTCGCTTGATGACATGTATTACGTCCGTCGGGTTCAGCGTGTCCTGGAAGATCACAGTGGCTGCCAGCAGCTGCGGCAGGAAGATGCCAAGGAACTGTCCAAAGACGTGGCTTAGGGGCAGCAGATTCAAGAAGCGCAGAGGATGAAAGATGCGCTCGTAGCGAAGATATTTCGCCAATCTCGCGTTCCAGCGGCTCGAGGTTGGCCAGGATGTTGCCATGCGAAATCACCACCCCGCGCGGCTCGGCGGTTGTGCCCGAGGTGAAGACGATCTCCACGATGTCGTCGCGCGTGAGTGGCGGCAGCGGGACGGGCTGATCGGAGTGCGCCGCGATCTGCTCGCGCAGCGTTTCCAGGTTCATCTCTGCGACGCCGGTGATGTGGTTCTGCATGGAGCCAACGCAGAGCCTGGCATCCACCTGTTGCGCTACGCGGTGCGCAAAATCCGGAACCGCAATCTTGTCGATGGGAACCACGATAGCGCCGCGCAACAGGCATCCGAAGAACGCAACTACCCACTCGGCGCAGTTCTCACCCCAGATGATGACCTTGTCGCCCTTGCCAATACCGCGTAATTCCAGTTCGCGCGCAAAGCGATAGGCGTTGCTCAGCACATCGCCATAGGTCCATCGCTGCATGCGATAGCCGCGATGATGAACGTAGGCGACCTCCCGAGCGTGGCGGCGGAAGTTATCGAGGTATTGCAGGATGGTGGTGCGTGCCATCTGCTCACAGTTTAACTGGTCGAAGGAAGGACTTCTTCTGTCACCCTGAGCGAGCGCAGCGAGCCGAAAGCCGCGTATTGCTGAAGGGCCACGTTGTGACCGCGGGAACATAACATCATGGTGCGCTATGCGATTCCGAATCCCGGGCCGCCGCGTTTTCTACTTTCTCGATCACGACGATCGCTATCCATTCGTTGTTGCGATTCAGATAGCGCACCGTCCGCCCGCCAAGAATATTCGCTATTTGCTGCGGGGGCAGCTCTTCGTGATAGTCGAAGAAGCGTTCCTGAAGCGCTTCTCCGAAGGGCAAACTGCGGAACAGAGGATGCGCAGGCTGCCACTTCGTGGGAAAGAGCAGCGCCACGTCGAACTGATCGGTCGCTTGCGCGGCCCGTTCAATCTCGAACGCCGAGAAGTTCTCGATGGGCACCACCGTCAGGGGCTGTCTCACGTATCCCAGGAAGGGGCGCGTGAATTCATCGGTAGCGGGCCATGCGGTGAGCACGCGCGCGTGCGGGAAGCGCGCCGACAATTCATCGGCCGCCTGTTTGTGGAGGATGACGTAATCGCGGTAGAGCAGCGTGTCTTCAGGAGCGATCCGATACGGCGGAGGAATGAGCAGCGCGAACACAAAAGCTGCACACACCAGCGCAATCCACCAGGGCCAATGCACGGCGCGACGCCACAGCGTGGAAACACAAAGCAGGATTACCAACGGTACAACGGGAAGCATGTAGCGAGCCAGCACAGCGCCTCCCAGCGCGGACAGCGCCACGACGTGCGCCAGAATCACTACCGCAAACACAAGCTGCACGCTGATGGGAATGCGCGGCCGAAGCGTGCCATCGGACTCCTGTAAGTGGGGCGAGGCTCATAGCGTAAGCTGCGGCCAGGGTCAGCACGAACAGGTTCAGGTATCCAAGGATGTGCCAGAGCCGCATCAGGATCGCCAGAAAAATGCGAAGTGGGCTGAGCGTCGCTTGCAGGTTGTAGCGCAGGTACTCGGGATTGCCGAAGTAGAAGCCGGTTCGGTGATGATGAAAAAGAAACCAAGCCGACAGTGGAACCAGGCACAGCAGAAACGAACATGATGCGAGCGGTGGTCGCTCGTACAGGCAGGGGGTTTCGACTCCTTGCAGCTTGTCTTGCAGCACAGGACAAAGCAGCTCCCAGGCCAACAGGGCTAAGGGAGTGACGATGGCAGTCTCTTTGGCAAGAGGAGCCAGCGCCCAGAACACGATGGTGGCCACCGGTTTTCGCTCCACGTACATTGCCAGCCCCCAAAGCGTCAGGGCGCAAACCATCATGTCGAGGTCGGCCAGTGAACTCTGCGCGAAGAACACGGAATAGAACGCGGTGCATAAGACGGCTGCGGCGGCGACCTGCTCGTTGGCCACATCACGCGCCAGCCGCCACAAACCAAGCAGTGCAAACGCGGAAACCAACAACATGGCAGTGCGCGTCACCGCCGGGGTGAAGCCACTGAACTTCCACCAGAACGCCAGCCACAGCATCACCAGTGGCGGATGCGCATTGGACAGCGTGGTGTGCGGAATCAGCGAACCGGTGAGCAGGAGATCGCGCGCCGCCGGGATGAAGTAGCCGGCTTCATCCCAGAAATACGGCAGCCGCAGTAAAGGCGCATGGGTGACGAACAGGAAGGTAAAGATGAGCGCGTAGATAGACAGGTATTCGCGCAGGCGGGTCAGAGAACTCGACACCCGCAAGTTGTTCGCAGGGTTTCTCATTTCTGCAACATGTTCAACCTGCCGCCAGATCCCTCGCGGGCTGACAAAACAAACAACTTATCGGCATGACTGAAGTCGTGCCCTGATACAAGCCGTGCGCTAAGCGACTTTTTCGTCTTTTTCAGCAGCCTCTGAAGCCGTGCCCTTCCACTGGCTCGCGGACATTTCTTATGCAGGAATCACTAAAATTCACCTACCTCGGCTCATCAATCTTCATGGCCACATTCGGCCCCTGACTTTGGTTCGGGCACACACCACGCGAAACCGTCGCCAATGCGGTAGCCGTCATCAGTGTTTCAGCCTTATAGATCGAAACTTGTGCATTCGCATGGCTCACCACATCCCCGTTGCGAATAAAGGCCATGACCTCTCCCGGCAGGGTGATCGTTCCCTTGCCGATGATGCGTATCCATTCGCCCGGACGCATCGTCAGTATCGTACCCGGATGCTGGTCAGCTCCATACAGAGTGACCGTACCCCCGGTATTTGCGCCCCAGTTCGTACCGCCGATCCACAATTCCACGTTCGCTGAGGAATATCCGAATTTCTGGCTCGCATCTGCGGGTTGGAGATCCGCCAGATGCGGCGAAAACGGAAATTGATCTGGCACTGAACCAACGTTCTGAATTCGTACCTCGAATTCTTCGTGATCGCCAACTGCATACTCACTGCGATCCAGCCAAATCAACGTAGTGCGTAAGGCGCCCGCTTCGGTAGCGCGCGGGCCGCACTCGTGGATCGCCGCGGTTCCTCCCCGACGCTGGCTTACCTCGTCATTTCGAGGGGCGGGGTGTTGAAGCTCGGTGCGTGCCACAATCTGCGTGAAGTCAATGAAGCCGACCTCCTGCGCAACACAAGCAATGCTTGTGCCAAGCGCCAGTGCTATCACGACCCCGAGCCAACGAATCGGGTTGAGTCGCCTAATTCTTTGCATGTTTCACCAGCCACAAAGAACCTTGTCGTTGAATTGTAGCTCGGACGGGATGGGCAATCATGCGAGACCACTGGTAGAGTGCTGGTAGAAATCTGCTCATGGAAGCCAAAACCTATCGCCCGACGTGGAAGACTCTGTTGGCTTTCGCGATTATCTATTTTGTGTGGGGGTCCACATTTCTCGCCATTCGCGTTGGCGTCCGCGAAGTTCCGCCGTTCCTTCTAGCGGCGATGCGCTTCTTGATTGCGGGACTCGTTCTTTATGGCTGGATGATCGCGCGGGGCGAACGCTCACCGAGCGCGCGCCAATGGATGTCAGCATTCTTGCTGGCTGTCCTGATCTTCGTCCTCGACTACGGACTGCTGTTCTGGGCCGAGCAGCGTGTGCCTTCGGGCATTGCCGCGGTCATGATGGCCACCATTCCGGTGTTCATGGCGTTGTCGGAAATCATTTTGTTGCGCACGCAGAGGCTCACCATTCGCCTGGCATTGGCGCTCTTGATCGGCCTTGGCGGAGTGGCTGTGCTGATGAGCCGCTCGTTGAACCTCGGCGGCGCGCCGATCGACAGGGCGGGCGCGGTGGCGCTGATCATTGCGGCGATGAGTTGGTCGGTAGCGTCGGCGCTAACGCGCAAGCTGCCGCTTCCGTCGTCCAAAGTGATGAGCTCGGGGGCGCAGATGCTCGCCGGCGGAGTGTTGCTGGCGATCACGGCGGCCGCGCTGGGAGAATTTCGTGATTTTCATCCGTGGACCGTCTCGCGCGGAGCGTGGTTCGCGTTGCTCTACCTGATTGTCGCGGGCTCCATTATCGCGTTTACCGCCTACGTGTGGCTGATTCATCATGAATCGCCAACCAAGGTCGGGACCTACGCGTACGTGAATCCGGTTGTGGCCGTGCTGCTGGGATATTTCCTGGGCGGCGAGACGCTTGGGCTGCGAACGATTTTGGGAACCCTATTTGTTCTGATCAGCGTGGTGGTCATCACCACGACGCGAGTGAAGAAACCCGTGGTGACGCTGGCAGTGGAAGATGTGGGGTAATTTCCGACCTGGCTGCATAGCCATTTCGCGGAACTGAAAGATCAGAACGCGGGAACCGCCTCCAGGACTCGCACCTTCCACGAATTCTCGGCTGCTGTCAACAAGGCGACATAGTGGACGGTGACATCTTCGGAATGCACCACTTTGTCGCCATCCAGCACCTGAATTTCTAATGCGGCGGTGTCCTGCAACTCCATGGCCGAGCCTTCGGGAGAGTAGAAGACGGCGTTCACGTGGTGACCCTTATCGATGTAGCGTTGACGGAGTCCGGCTTTGCGTTGTTGGCTGATCGTTTGGTCCAGCTTTTCGTACGCGGTTCCCACGAAATTGGCGGCGAGAAGATCCGCCCGGTTCTGCTCGAGCGCGTCCGTCAGCGCCTGCCATGCGGCGGCGTAATCGCGCGCGATCGCTTTCTGGGTGGTGTCCTCGACCTGGCGCGGAGCGGCGTTCTGGATGTTCAGCGTCACGTCCGGACGTCCGGCGGCCAGCACGCGATCGCTATTTTGCCGAGGCAGCATCAACATCATGCCGGCCACGCCCGCGACAACTATCGCAAACCGGAGGAACGGCTTCATTCTCCGCCTCCCCACTTGATTTCATTGCCGACCACCACGCCCGCTGCCACCGAAATAGTGGCGTTGTTGGAAGCCGGTAGTTGCGCCTGCGCGATACCTCGCTTGATGCGGGCATCCACCGTACTCTTGCCATTCGCATCTACCGACGTGAAGGTAACGATGGTGCCATCCGGAACCGGATTGCCGGCGCAGTCGCTGATGGGATCGGTCTGGACCAGGATGCCATTCTTGTCACGCTCCGCATGCATACGGATGTTGCAGGGGTCGGCCGCCACCTCCTGCACCACGCGACGAACCGAAGCTTGACCGCTCGAGGCGATGAACTGCACTGCGCCTTCCTTGCGGGAAGAATCCAACTTGGTATAGGCGATGCCGTCGCGCGTCGTCTCGGTGCGGCTCACATTCAAACCGTTAGCAGTGAGTTCAAACTTGACTGGCTCAGGCTGCATGACTAGGTTCTGATATTTATCGAAAATGAACGCGGTGCCGGCGATTACGTTTGGCGTTGCCGCCGGAACCCGCGAAGGCCGCGCCAGAAAGGCTATCGAACTGACTGGGCCTGCGGTCACGAAGAAGGTCGCGCCATCTTCGCCATCGATGAAGATCATGTACCGGCCGGCATTCTTTAGGTCGTCCGCTGTAAGTTGGAACTCCTGACCAAGCTGTACCTTCTTTTTAATCGCCGTCCCCGGACCTACGACGTAGAGTGTGGCCTCACCGCTGCCGGAGGTCGGAATTGTCAATCCGTTTCCCGCAGTGACAGTTGCCGGCACCTTGAGGTTAGCGGCCCGCGCGCCATAAGGAATCGCGCATGCCAGCATCAGAAAGATTGCGAAACGCAGACTCTTCGTCGTCATCATGGTTGCCGGTCCAGCATGTACTGGTTAACGGTTACGCGATAGTTGTGCACGTTCGACGCGAGGTCGTCGCGCAGGTCCACCGCAAAGGGCACCGGAGTCTGCGGCAACAGTGCCTGGTCCACATAGCCATCGGAAACCCAAATCACTTTGCCGGCATTGTCGTAATAGGTAGCCAAAACATGTGGAATGTTCACGATTTCCCCGCTCTGGTTTACCAGCTCACCTTTCAACACATGACGGCCGCGCGCGTCGGTCTCGACTCGCTGATGCATGACGCCAATCACCGGGTCGGCTGAAGCCGGCACCAGCATGGAATTCGGTTGCATGTGGACGCTCTTTACTTTCGAGAGCGGCACCTTGGGGAAGTCAATGCGGAAAGGCGAAATCTCTTTGGGCAGCAGGGTGTGTGAGATCTTATCGAAGCTGCTCTCCTCGCCCAGCGTATTTCCGTCTTTACCGGTCAGGGTGGCATTCACCGAGACGAAGCCCGGCACCGTGTCTTCATTCTCGATCTCGCCCACGATGATGGTGTTGTTGCCTTGCGGGATGGCATTCATGGAGACAATACGAACTCGGGGAGCTTCCACGTTTTGAGCGCCCCAGTCATCGCTGGAACCGCGTGTGATCACATCCCAGCGCAAGTAATTTTCCTGAATGACTTGAGGTGGGACGTTGGCCTCTTTCTCCAATGGCCACTCTACTTTCCAACTATCGCCTTCTTTCACCACCTTCAGATCGCGCGTGTCATAGAAAGCGCCCACCGCCGTGGCGTATTCCAGGGTCGCGCGCACCAGGGCTCCGTTGTCGTTCTGGTGGAGGACCTTGGTATCCGCCTGCTGTAACGATGAGTAGGTGCGCAAACTGCCGTCGCGCCCGGAAAGATCGCGCGCGAATGCCGGCTCGTCGCTGTTGCTGGCGTTCGCAACATAGGCATAGGCGCCCTGGTAGTCATGCGCCTTGACATGCGCGAACAACGATTGCACAGCCCCTTCCGGCGATTTCGCCGGCGACAATTCATTGGTCCGGACGGTTCCCATAGCTACCAGCACCACGGTCACAATAACAATTACGATGGGCAGCACACGTTTCATTATTTGGCCTCCCGCAGAACCATCGGCTCATCGGCTGCACGTGCGGGGAATTCGATGGTCTCTCGCACCCGGCGCCGCTCTGGAAGCAGCAACACCAGAAAGAGAGCAAACAAACTGCTGGCGACGGGCAGAATTCCCCACATGATGCCTTCCGTTTCAGTAGGCATGAAGCCGACAAACTCAAGCCTCTTGGCCGGCGGCACATCTTCTTTGGTCCATAGGGTGACGTTGCCGTTGTCGTAGCTCTCGGCCTGACGCCATCCTGCGAAGGCGAGCAGCGGCTCGTAGAAACGGTCGCGCACAAAGATGTACTTCAGCCCATATTGATTGGCATGCTTCAGGACGGCGCGCAGCGATTCCATTCCCGAGGTGCCGTAGTACTTCGCGTTATAAAGCTGGCCGGCGCCATACGCCGTCATCTCCGGCAGCAGACGGGCGGAGTTGTAATCGCCGTCCACGCTGCTGGCGTTGGCATAGGTCGAGACCTTCGCAAAATTGCTGCCGAAACCCAGCGTGATGTAGCGGAAGTGCGAATGATCGTCACGATTCAGGAAGCTGATGACCTGATCGACGTTGAAGGGCGAGCTGTTGATGGGATGGATGGTGATCCATGCCACTGCCATTGCCATGGTTGCAACTGCGGCAATGGAGAGACCAACCACCGCTTTCAAGCGGAAGCGCTGGATAAGTTCGACCGCCAGCATGCCGACAAACGGCATCGCCATCAGGGTGGCCCAGAATGTGAATCGTTCGTAGGTGAGAACCTCGTAGGCGCGGCCGAGCAAAATCCTCCCCGCCGGAGTTGTTCCGCCTAAGCCGAGAAGCGCGGTCACGTACCAGCCGAGCAGCAACGGGCGAAGCCGGCGACACCGCCGAGCCGCGCATGATGATGTACGGGATCGCCAGGATCATCGCGCCCATGGGGATAATCCAGAAATTTATTCCGCTGAGCGGTTTCAAAATGTAGTTGTCGCGCGAGCCGTGGGGGATCGGCATCTGGTTGATCGGATTCTTGAACAGCGCCACCCAATAAGGCCACAACACGATGACCACTCCGGCGACGGCGATCACCGCGAATATCGCTGCGCGGCCGAGGACTCCTCCCACCGAGGCGCGTTCTTCGTCGCTTTCGTCAGCCCCGTTGCGATCCATGATGGCGAGCACCAGCACTGGAATGGCAAACAGGATTGCGCCGAATAACAAAGTGACGTGGTGCACTGCGGCAGCCGCCCAGGCAATGGCCACTCCTTTCAGGAGAGCCGTGAATCGTGCCGTGCGCAACCATACATAAAGGAACGGCAGCGCGTTCAAAGTGAGCGCAGCCGCCGCGGTGGTGGGTAACTGCCCTGACTGATAGACCAGCATCGCCAGCGAACCCAGGAACACCGAACCTAAGGCCGCATAACTCGCCGACACTTCATCCACCCACAAACGCGCATAGCGGTACATGCCGATGGGCAGCAGCAGAATGGCAAGAAACTGCACAAACATATAAGCCATCTGCAGCCCCATGATGTGCGAGAACAACGCGATCCACTGGTGCGTCAAGGGTGGATACGTGGTTTGCGAAAATCCGCCAAACCATTTCACATTCCAAGGATTGAACCAGTGATGCGCGTAGTGCGCGGCGAAGAAGATGTGCGTGTTCGCATCATACGAGCCGGCCGGCAACTGCATCAGTAGCAGAGGCCCGTGTACCGCCAGGGTAAGCAGCAATATGGCGGACAGCGGAATCGCTCTTGAAGGGAATGTGGGCGACTTCGATATCAAGGGAGTGCCTCCGAAAGGTGCGTCCGAAGTGGTTTGGATTCCCAGAACTGCAGGTTGGTTTTCTGCGGTATCTCGAAGCCAAGAATAAGCACTGGCATATCCACCCGCCGGGATATATACCCGACATCCCACAATTGGGCATCGCAGTACCCATCCATGTGGGTAGTTCAGTACCAACACAGCCATAAGGGAAATATTCGCATCCGAGAAGGATGGAATTCAGCTCGCCAGCAGGGTTCCGGTTCAGGCTCCCAAGTTCCCAGAGAGTTTGTTCAAAGTGAAAATGAAAACAGTTCTCCTGATAGCTTGTTCCCTGTTGTTGTCGATTGCGCCCATGAGAGCGCAGACGTTTGAAATCAATGGGCAGCAATCGCCCCCGGCGCAACCGTCGACCAACGCCAAACAACCGAAGAAGAACCAATCCCCGGCGAACGCCTCCGGCGAAAACAGCATAGGTTGGGGCAGCAGCATTGAAGTCGGACGACTGGCGCGTGCCGCCGAAGATGCACTACGACGCGGCAATCCTGGCGCCGCGGCGGACTATGCTGAGCGGGCGGTGAAAGCCGCTCCGCAGGACAACAAGTTGTGGTTCTTGCTGGGCTATACTTCGCGCCTTGCCGGCCGGTATCAAACCTCGGTTGAGGCCTACCAACACGGTTTGCAGAGTGCTCCGGGCAATGCCGACGGTCTAAGTGGACTGGCCCAGACGTACGCCAGGATGGGTCGCACCGACGATGCCAAGCGCCTGCTGTTGCAGGTGATTCGCGCCAATCCCAACCGCACCAACGACATGTTAATCGCGGGCGAGATGCTACTGCGTACTGGCGACACGCAGGAGGGAATCAATCTGCTGCAGCGTGCCGAATCGAAGCAGCCCAACCCGCACGCCGAGCTGATGCTGGCGGTAGCGTACCTGAAGTTGAAAGAGCCCGGCCGCGCCAAGCAGATGCTTGACCTGGCGAAGAAGCACGCGCCGGGCAATGTTGAGATCTTCCAGGCGGCGGCGACCTATTACCGCGAAGAACACGATTACAAGTCCGCGATTGCAACCTTAAAGAGCGCGCCGCGAATGACTCCGCCAGTGCTGGCCGACCTTGGTTACACGTACGAACTGGATGGCGAGAAGCAGAAAGCAGCCGACGCATACACGCGCGCCGCGAATGCAAAGCCGAAGGAAATTGGATACCAGTTAAGCGCGGCGCAAGCGCAGCTGCGGCTCGGCAATCTGGAGGAAACGCGCACCTACCTGAATCGGGCTGCCGCCATTGACCCTGGATATTATCGTCTGCATGCCATTCGCGCGGCATTGGCCAAAGAAGAGAACCGGCCGAACGTAGCCATTGCCGAGTACAACGCGGCGCTCAAGGCGATGCCGGGGGGAGGCGTTCCTGAAGGGCAGCTCTATCCGATCCAATTGCGGCTGAACCTTGCGGAGCTCTATCGCGCTGATGGACAGGACCAGGCAGCGCACCAGCAGGTCACCATTGCGGAAGAGGAGATTAACAAGCTTGATGTGCAGGGAACGGCTAAAGCTGAGTTCCTGCGGGTTCGGGCATCGCTGAAGCTTTCGGATAACGATTTGAAGGGAGCAGAGACCGACCTCGTCGAGGCCCGCAAACTCGATCCTGAGAACGTCAACATCAAGCTGCAATACGCGAATTTGCTGTGGAAGGAGGACCGCAAAGACGAGTCGCGTCAGATCTATGGTGACGTGCTCGGCAAGGACCCCGACAACCACTACGCGCTGGAAGCGATGGGCTATCTCTATCGCGAGGACGGCAACACCAAGATGGCCGAGGAGTATTTCAACCGCTTGGCCAAGGCCTACCCGGACGATTACGTTCCCTATCTCGCGCTAGGTGACATGTACACGCAAACCGGGGAGTTCGAGCGCGCCGATTCGAACTACCAGGAAGCTTACAAGCGAGCTCCGCAGAATGCGTTGATTATCGCCAACGCGGCCAATGCCGCGATTGAAGCGCGGCAGATCAAGCTCGCCGGAGAATGGGTGGACCGCGCCACGGGCAAGATGAATGACGATCCGCGGGTCATGCGCGAGCGCGAGCGCTATCTGTTCCACGAAGGCAAGTATGCGGAATCGGCGAAGCTGGGTTACAAGGTACTGCAGCAGTTGCCCAATGACCGCAACGCTTCCGTGTATCTGGACTACGACCTCTACAACCTCGGGCGCTACGACGACGCGCTGGTCGTCGCCAACCAATATGGAGCGCAGTTACCGAAGGAGCCAAACTTTCCCTTACTCGCCGGACACGTACACAAACGCTCGCAATTACTCAGCGAGGCGGTTGACGATTACACGCAAGCAATCGCCCGCGATCCCAAGATGGTGGAAGCGTACGTGAACCGAGGCTACGTGCTGAATGATATGCAGAACGCCGAGCAGGCTTCTAAGGACTTTGAGACCGCGCTGAAGCTGAGTCCGAACAATGGCGTCGCACATCTTGGCCTCGCGTTCAGCGATCTGCAACTACGCCAGCCCAAACAAGCTCTCGAGCAGGTGGATGACGCGCAGAAGTTCATGGGCGAATCAGGCGCAATGCACCTGGTGCGCGCCACCGCCTATCGGCAGCAGCGCCTGCTGGGCAGCGCAGAGACGGAATACCGCGCCGCTCTCAAGTACGCGCCCCACGATTTGCAGCTGCAACTGGCGCTCGCCGACACGCTGTACGACATGCGGCGCTACCAGCAGTCGATCGACGCTCTGAACCAGGCCCTGGGCCTCTCGCCTGACGATCCGCTGATTTATGCGCGAATGGCGCACGCCTACGCCGAGTTACATCAGCGTGACCAGACCTTGCGATACGTTGAGGCGGCAGAGCGGCAGGGCGGCGATCAATCCGCAATATTGCTTGACACCGGCGATGCTTTGTTGACGCTGGGCGATGAGAAGGCCGCCATGGACCGCTTTAGCCGTGCACTCGACGCCCCGGATGCGAATCGAGTTGACGCCCGTCTCGCCATCGCGCGTTTGATGGTCCGCTACGGGCACGACGACGATGCCAAACAGCAAATCAGTCTGGCTTTTGCTGAGAGCCGGATTGGGGAAGCTCCTCCGGTGACCCCGGAAAACCTGATCGAGGCAGCGAACTTGTTGCTGGCGATGCACGATTTCGATCTTGCTACAGATTATTTTCAGAGGGCGCAGCAAGCCGGAGCCGCAGATCAAATAGTGGCGATCGGTCTGGCGAACACCTACTTGGCGCAAGGTAAGACCAAGCAGGCCGATGAGTCGCTGGCTGTGCTTGGCGCCGATCCCGGAGCCAACCAGAACTATGACTACCTGTTGGCACAAAGCGAGGTGTACCGGCAACGTCATCAGACCTGGAACGCGATGATGACGCTCGCGCAGGCGGATCAACTGGGTGGCAGTGAGATTGCCCAGTTGGAGGGTATGCAAGTAGCCAGCGAAGAAGGTTTGCGAGTGACCGACCATCTCAGCTTGCTGACCGACTTCACCACTGGCGGCCTCTACGACGATTGGACGGTCTACGTACTCGACCAGCAAATCTTCGGGTTAACCAGCAAGAGCCCCAATCTGCCGCCGCCGCGGTCGGAGCAAGAGTCGCTGTGGACAACGGCGTACCGCTATCACTTCGACAATAACTTTCCCATGCTGAGCGGCTTCTTCCAGATCCGCAATGCGACCGGCGAGGAGTCGCTGCCCCAGGAAGCGTTGATCATCAATCGCAACACCTTCGATTACAACTTCAATAGCGCCTTGAATCCGGTGCTGCATCTGGGCGATGCCTGGATCGCGTTCAACACCGGTCTGCAATTTACTCTGCGCCGAGACAGCTCGGCGCCGCAATATGAGAACCAAAACCTATTTCGCCAGTTCTTGTACGCCAACAGCAGTTCGTTCGGCAATTGGCTGTCGTTCAATGCCAGCCTGTATCACGAGGCCGGCCCTTTTACCGCGACAGGTTACAAGCTGGACTCCAACGATGTAGGCAGCACGTTGCAGTTCACAGTGGGGCGGCCGTGGGGCAAGACCGCGCTCATTACCGGCTACACCCGCCGCGATCTCACGTACAGTCCGTTGGTGCGGCAGTACTTTACCACTTCTTCCTACGGCGGCCTTCAGCGCAAGTTCTTCGAGCAAAAACTGACGGCCAGTCTTTTGGCCGAGTACATCCGCGCGTTCCGAGTGCAGGACACGTTGTGGGCAACCGCTCATATCTGGCGTCCGGTCGGGACCATCCAATATAACGTGAACCCATCCTGGAGGGTGGATGGTCAATTCGCCTATGAACATGGGCAGACTTTCCAGGACTATGACAACGTGTACGGCAGTTTCTTCATCACTTATGTGAAGCCACTGCACCGGACCGTAAACGATGCCGCTGGAGCATTCCCAGTGGAGTACCCGCTGCGGTTCTCTGTCGGCGTTCAGGCGGAGCAATTTCCCTCGTTCACAGGAATTGCCCAAAGCGGAACATTAATTCGCCCAGTATTTCGTCTGACGATTTTTTAACGAAGGGGGTTCATGAAGATTTGCCTCGTAAGCGCGTTCCCGCCCAGCCGGCGAGGGCTTAACGAATACGGATTCCATATCGCGCGTGAACTGCAGCGCGATCCTCTGTTGAGCCTTACTATCCTGGCGGACGAACTGGACGAACCGGTCGAAGAGTTGTCCGACTATGACGTCGTGCGCTGCTGGCGTTTCGATTCCATCACCAACCCCCCGCGATTGTTGCAAGCCATCTACGACATCAAGCCGGACGTGGTTTGGTTCAACTTGCTGTTTTCCAGCTTCGGCAACAATCCGATCGCGGCTTTCGCGGGACTGATGCAGCCAGTTTTGTCGCGCCTGAGTGGCCGCTATACCCATGTCACCCTGCATCACCTGATGGACAACATTAGCCTGGTCGACTCCGGTGTCCGCTTTCCCCGGCTTTATCGCGTGGGAGGGTCGGCGGCCACGCGGCTGTTGCTGATGGCAAATTCCATCTCGGTGTTATTGCCGGCATATCGCCGCACTCTCATCGACAAGTACCGTGGCGAGAACGTGCATTTTCGCGCGCACGGAATTTTGGGAGGGCGACCGGAACCGCCTGACTTCAGCCAACGCGCCAATCCCGAGCACCGCATTCTCGCCTTCGGTAAGTGGGGCACCTATAAACGCCTGGAGTTGTTGATCGAGGCATTTCAGCGCGTGGCCAGCAAAAGACAAGATGTTCGGCTGGTTGTGGCAGGAGCAAACCACCCGGTGGCTCCCGGATACATCGAATCCGTAGCAGGAAGCATGAAAGGCAATCCCATCATCGAATTCACCGGATATGTAGCGGAGGATGACATTGCGGAATTATTCCGCAAAGCGACCGTGTTGGTGCTGCCGTACACCTCTGCGACCGGAGCCAGTGGCGTAGCCCACCTGGCCTGCCAATTCGGTGTACCGATCTTATCGTCGGGCATCGATGACTTCCGTGATATGGCGCGCGACGAAGGCATTGCCATCGACTTCTATGAAACCGGCAACGCAGAAAGCCTCGCGCAACAATTGAACCTTCTTCTCGACGACACCGAGCGCCTGCGGGCGATGTCGGAGCAGAATTTCTCGGCCGCATTGCGCATGACCATGCCACAGATTATTCGCCAATATTTGCGCTCGTTCGATCTTCACCAGCGCGCCCGAGCCTTGGAGCCTATATCGCGCTTTCGCAGGATTCCTGCCTGGGTTCCTTCCCGCTCGGCGATTTTTCGCGCCGCTGCCCCGAGGTGGCAACCATGGACATAAAAGCCATTCTTATGGTCGGGAAAAGCAAGTCCGGCCAGGAAAATATTGGCGGCATTCCGATCGCCTACCTTGACGTACTCGGCGCATCGGTCGTCGAAAGGGTGTTACAGCGTTTAGAGCGCTTCGGTATCTCTGGAGCCACGCTGGTCAGCGAGCCGCTCGGCGAGGCCGAGCCCTTCGCGCGGCGTGCGCGCCTGCACCAGGGTTTGAGGTGGCAGGAGGCGCCGGAAGGTCAGTTCTGGCAAACGACGGAGAACACGTTTAGCGAATATGTGGAGGGTGGGGCCGAAGTGGTGATTGTGGTCCGGGTCGGCCCCTATGTCGAACTGGATTACGAGGAGATGATGCAGCATCATCTCCACCATCATTGTCCGGTAACCATGGCCGTCGATGGCGACGGCGCTTCGCTCGATATCTTTTTGGTGAACGCTTCGCGGCGAAACGATGCAGCGTCGCTGTTTCGGAGTGAACTGCAAAAACTGCGCACCGATTGCAAGAGCTTTCGCGTCTCCAGCTACAGTAACCGGCTGAACACCGCGGCCGACTTGCGTTGCCTGGCCCTCGACGGACTGCTGCACAAGAATTCCATTTCTCCCGAAGGAACTGAAATAAAGCCGGGCGTGTGGGTCGCGAAATCGGCGCGCATACACCCGAAGGCGCGGATTGTGGCTCCCGCATTCATCGGCATCTATAGCAAAATCCGCGCAGCCGCACTGATCACGCGGGGCACAGTAGTTGAGCATCACTCCGAGGTGGATTGTGGCACGGTGGTGGAAAACTCCACTGTGCTGCCTTACACCTACGTTGGAGCGGGACTCGACGTTATGCATTCCGTGGTGGGCTTGCACCGGCTTTCGCATCTGATTCGCAAAGTCGAAGTCGAAATCAGCGATCGTAAGTTGGTAAGCATGCCGGCGCTAGGCGTTCTTTCTCGTTTGGCAGGCAGCACCGCTGGCCTTTTTGCCTTCTTACCTAAAGAGATTTACCGCGGTTTTTTTTCGCCTTCTCATCGTGGAAGCGCCGCGGCCGTTCCGGAGTGTTCCGAGCAGCAGGCAGCTGCCCTGAATATTCCGGCTACAGAAGCCCAAGGGTCCGGCCCGGAGGCTTCGGAGTTCCCCTCAACTTTAGCTGTCGCGAGGAGATATGGAGAGCAGTAACAGGCCCGTAGTTGTCAAAAGAATGCCGGAACGAATGAACCTCAAACAGGCCCGCAGTTTTTTTAAGGAGGTGGCTCCCTTTTTGAATTCAGACCGGCCCCAGGTCGTATTCGACATGTCCCAGATTCGGCACATCGATGCCGCCGGGGTTGATGTCCTGCTGAAGTGCATGCGTGATGCTGCCCGGCGCGACGGCGATGTGAAACTAGCCGCGCTATCTCCGCAGGCTGCGGTGGTGCTGGAGTTGACCCGTACCGGACGACTGTTCGAAATCTACGACACCTCCGGCGAGGCGGTGAAGAGCTTTAGCGGCTTCCTTCCCAACGCACTTAAACACTTCTATCCCCATCCTGCTCACGGGGTCACCTCTGTGATTCCGCCCGAAACATTCGTCGGCCACGGAGATGATCGAGACAGAGCCGATCTGGCCGCATGACCATGAACCCAGATACGGTGGAGGTTTGCGAACCGCCAGAAACTTTGCGTCGGGGCCCGGCCTGGTTGCAGGCATGGCACGCCTCGCACGCAAAGTTCCTGGGCGGAAGCATTGTCCTGCTGATCGGCTCTGTTTTCGTAAGCCTGGCGAACTTCGGCTACAACATCGGCGTAGCCCGCATGCTGGGGGCTGCGGATTTTAGTCACGCCGCCGCGGCGGTGACGATTCTGATGTTAATTTCCGCCATCACCCTTGCCTTCCAACTGGTGTGCACCAAGCTTGTGGCCAAGGAAGAAACGGTGGAGGGCAAGGCTGCGGTTTACCAGCGGCTGCGGAAGCGGGCTTGGACCATTGGCGTCGGGCTGGGCATGTTCATGCTGTTGGCGAGCTCGGTGCTGACCAGCTATCTACGGTTATCGAGTCCATGGATCATTATCCTGCTCGCCATTGGCCTAACGATTTACGTGCCGCTGGGAGTGAAGCGAGGCGGGTTGCAAGGGACCTGCCGCTTTAAGGGACTTAGCTGGAACATGGTGGCCGAGGCCGTTAGCAAGTTTGTGGGGGCGATGGTCCTCATCGAGCTAGGCTTCGGGGTTTTGGGCGCGGTCGCTGCAATTTCGGCTTCGGTGGCCCTCGCCTACTGTCTGCCGGATGGCGCCAAGGAGCTTCGAGGCACTGCTATACCTGGCAGACCAGCGGCCATTGGCGAGGCCATGCAGGCCATCGTCTTCTTTGTGGGACAGGTCGTCATCAGCAACATCGACATTCTGATGGTGAAGCACTTCTTCCGACCCGACGTGGCCGGGCTTTATGCCGCCATCGCGCTGGTCGGACGACTGTTGTACTTTGGCGCATGGTCCATCGTGAGCGCCATGTTCCCGGTGTCGGCCGAGAAAAAAGAGGACGGCACAGGACAGCCCTTGCTGGCGCTGCCATTGCTGATGGTTACGGCGATGTCCGTGATTTTCGTCCTACTGCTCGCGGCATTTCCCGAAGTTGTTTTCCGATCGTTGTTCGGCACACATTTTCCGACGGCAGTGGGTGGGCTGAACTTGCTGCTGAGTCTGAATGCAGCCGCAACCGGCACCTACGCCATCGCGGTCGTGCTGATCACCTACGAGATGTCGCGGCGAATTGCGAACACCGCCTGGCTGCAACTGGTAGTCAGCGGCTTGGTCGCGGTTGGAATTTCATGGTTTCACTCAACCTTACTGGAGGTCATTGTCGTCCAGCAGGTACTTAGGCTCTTACTGTTGCTCGCGGTTTCCTATCCCTTCGTCAAGACGTGGGCAACGGCTGGCAGGAGGCTGCATGAAGCGGCTACGGCACGTTACTGAAGCGGAAGTTATCGCGGAGTTCCTGAAGAACGAGTTCTATCAGGAGGAATTCCACCGTGACCGTGAACAGTTCGAACAACTGGTCTTGGGGGCTGACCTCACGGATGAAGCGGCCAATACATTGCGCCGGGCGCTTCTGTTCCGTCGCCGGGGACATTTGTGGAGAGAGCTGCCGCCGCGACACCACATGGTGGGAAGTGCAAATTGAACCAGAAGACTTGGAGCGGATCCGGGTGTTTCCGCGGGCCCAGTGGCGCAAGGTGGCCAACGGGAGTTTTCTGCTGCGCGACATCGTCAGGCAGATCAAGAGCACGCCGTTTCGCGGAAGGACGCGCGACTTTATCGCCAAGGTGCAAGCCTTCAGCTACCGGTTGCGGACTACGGCGGACGATAGTGCCGTGCTTCTGATTGGAATCGACGATAAGCAGCCGGTGACAGTGTTGGAAGGCAATCACCGGCTGACTGCGGCGTTGCTGGCATCACCGGAGGTCTTACAGAAGCGCTTCCGCGTGTTCTGCGGCTTCTCGACGCGCATGCCGGAATGTTGCTGGTATCAGACGAACGTTCAGAATCTGTGGCGCTATGGCCGCAACCGCGCGCGAAATTTGTTTTACGACCGCGATGCCGACGTCGAGCGCCTGCTGGATTCGGCAGCCTTGCCAGGGTCTTCAGCACAGCCCGCATTGACACCGGTTGTCGCAGAGAAAACCCTGACAGGGTCGAAATGAGCAATTGGGGCCAAGGATCAAATTTTTGTCGGGAAGGAGCTCGCAGGTGAAAGCTCATCGTCCATTACTGATCAAGTTCATGACGCTGGTTGTGGGACTAACGTTGTGCGGAGTACCGGAATGCGCGCAGGCATTGCAGGATGATAGCGCCGCGCCTCAACAGAACGGTCAACAGCAACCCTCGAACGGCGTCACTGTCGATCCGTCACAAGGTCCGCTACAGCCGGTTCCCAGCCAGAATCAGCCGAATGTGAATCCGAATCAGGACACCGGAATAGCTCCGGAACCGGTTCCGGCTACGCCGGCACCACAAGCGAAGCCTGAGCAGCAGATGCAGCAGCCTCTGGGAGCGGCCACGGCGGAAGGCGTGCCGACTGTCGGTGGCGGAGCTTCGCGTCCAGCCGGAGAAGCCATTGCGCCAGCAAAGCAGAATCAGCGCCGGTCGCTACTCATAAAGGTGGGGCTGATCGCCGCTGCGGGAATTGCTGTGGGCACGGTCTATGCCCTCACAAAGGGTACTCCGAGCCGTCCATAATTGCCGCTGCCGGGGTGGCGCCTTGTGGGCTAGAACGCAGCAGATCCTTGCGCCGGAAATTCGAATGCTTCAGAACGTTTCGTCAACTCGTCCTGGCAAGTCGCTGCTGGTCTCATTCTCGGGACTTGACGGTTCCGGCAAGAGCACACAGATCGAGAATTTGCGGGAAGTATTGCATGACCGCGGGCTAACGACAAAGTTGCTGGCATTCTGGGACGATGTCGTTGTTCTTAGCCGCTATCGCGAAGGATTTGTGCATCGCGTATATGGAAGCGAGAAAGGCATCGGCGTACCGGATCGCCCCGTCAACCGCCGCGACAAGAATGTGCGCAAATGGTACTTGAGCGTCATTCGTTACGGACTGTACTTCCTCGATGCTGTGCATCTGGTGATTGTGGTTCGCCGGACACGCTCTGGGGGAGCCGATGTCGTCATTCTGGATCGCTACATCTACGATGAGCTGGCCAACCTGCCTCTCACGAATTTCGCCAGCAGAATTTTTCTTCGCCTCGTGGCGACATTCGTCCCGAAGCCCGATGTGGCATACCTGCTGGACGCCGATCCGGACGTTGCTCGCGCCCGCAAACCCGAATATCCAATCGACTTCCTGCACGAATGTCGGCAAGCTTATTTTCGGCTGGCCGAGATTCTGGGATGCATGACGATCATCCCGCCTCTGCCGCTGTGTGAGGCAAAGCGCGAGGTAGAAAACGCGGTGGGTCGTGTTCTAGCCACGGAACAGAGTCAGATCCCGGCGAATGTAGAGACTGTTTCGTAAGTAACAGTAAAAAGCGGGCCACTCGTGGGCCCGCACGCGAACCGCATCAATCCCGAAGTCGCACTACACCTTCAATAGCCGGTCAAAGAAGGAGCGGTAGCGCTGGAGGGCGAGGCGCAAGTCCTCCGTGGAGACGTTGTCCCCGCGGTCCCACTGTTTTTCGAGACGCGAACGCTCATTGGCGAAACCTTCGGCCAACTTCTTCATGAGCGAAGCAACCAGGTTGTCCGCGTCTTCCACGGCGCGGCGAGGCTCGTCTACAAATGCTGTCTGAATATTGCCCCAGCGGAAACGAAAGTCTCCAACCTCCGACTCGGAAAAAAGAGGCGTGGGCTGATGATCCGCACCTGCTGTGGGTTGGTGTTGTGCAGGGTATGCGGAGGCAGCAGGGGTGACCGCTTCGTCGGCCATTGTAGATCTCGTGTTTGCAAAACGCGGCGCCGTCGCTTCATTCTTTCTGGGTGTTGAGGAATCCGGAGAATATTCCGCTTGCTCGCGCATTGGGTTCCGCACCAATTGTGGCCGGTCTTCGGTTTCGCTCCTCTTCTCACTCCGTCCGGCGAGATCGGCCGTAGTTAGTTCTTCGTCTTTTCTCTTAAGTTCCGCCATTATGCAACCTCTCTAATTGCGTCGGGCCTACGCCCGTCTAAAAGGTCCTCGAAAAGCGACCGGTAATAGATCATTGCCTGCCGCAGGTCTTCCGTGGTGGCTTGACCCTGGCGATGCCGCACTGCGATTTCATGGGCCGCGCGGTAGTTGTCGACAACGTGAGCATGGTCCACCGAAAGATCGGCTGCGCGCTGCTCGAAATCTGCCATGGGATATCCGCGAACTCCCATCAGCGAGGCGACGGTGTCATCCGCATCGATCACCGCGAGTCTGGGATCATCCACAAAACGCGACTGCACCACCCGCCAGCGATTAGCGTACCGCTGCCGTTCGGCGTCATCGAGGTCACGAATGTGAAACTTCTCTACGCGTTTCTCGCGCTCGTGAAGCACAGCTTGGGCTTCCCGCTCGGATCCACGCTCCTGCACCGCTCGTTCGTACTCCCCTCCGAAGCGCTGGCGGAGAGCGGCTTTTCTCCGTTGCGCTATGGCCACAGCAATCAATACTATGATCACCACAATGGCCACCACGATGAGACCAAGTATTTTGGGATCCACTTGCATGGAACCTACCTCGGGATTCTTTTCGGTTTAATCGTTCATTCAGTTAGAGCGCAACCTCAAGAGCCGGTGTTGTCTTATCAAGGGGTTTCTAAGGTCTTTCGGAATGCAAATGTGCAATCGAGTAAGGCGAATGCCGTCGCGTGGTCGCGGGAGTGGATCTCAATGGAGGGATTACACATCGTGACAAACGATCGCTCGACACAGCGTTGAATTGCGCAGGGTCGCGCTGCTCCTAGTTCCGATTGCTGTAACAATTACCTAGCGCCCCCCCTTCCTACGCGACCTATTGTTGAAACAGTAAATAGCTCCGCACGTCCGAGCGATGAAAATAAAAGGCTTACCGCGTGGCGTTGAGCGCATGAGTTTGGCAGCCAACTTGTAACACAATTATCGTTGGCGCATACAGCTATAGGGTGAGTGTAACCGCCCCTTGAGTGCAGAAGTTGCAGGAACAGCGCAGCCAGCATGTCTGGCACCTTGTGCCAAAAGATTCTGGAGGAACTCTCTAATGAAGTCCCGTATTCTGTTTACTTTGCCGTTGGCGGCCAGCCTGATGGTGCCGGCGATGGCGCAGCAGGCGCCGGCTGACAATCAGCCCGCAGCCACGTCGCAGAGCAGCTCGCAACCTTCGTCATCTTCAACGTCTTCGAGCCAGAGTGTCAGCCCTGATCAGAACTCAGATCAGAACATGAGTGCGCGGCAACCACTCGAGCCTGACGTGCGACAGGGATTTTGGGGCAAGCTCAATCCCTTTGCCCGAAAGAAGTACGTGCAGCGTCAGCTCAGTCCGATTCGCAACCGGGTGAACGAGCTCGACGATCTCACCGCCGCCAATGCCAAGGAGATTAAAGACGTTGATGCCCGCGCGCAGGAAGGCATTCGTCAGGCTTCCGCCAAAGCGAATGAAGCTGACCAGCACGCCACCGATGCTGGTAACCGCGCTCAGCAGGCCAATCAAACCGCACTGCAAGCCAGCAATCGCTTGAATACCGTGGAGCAGGTGGTCGGCAACATTGACCAGTATCAGGTGTCGACTCAAACCGAGATCCGCTTCAAATCTGGGCAAACAGCGTTGAGCCCGAGGGCGAAAGAGGCTCTCGATGGCATGACCACGAACTTGAAGGATCAGAAGGGCTACATCATCGAGGTGCAGGGTTTCTCCGCAAGCCACGGACAAGCCGGCATCCAGAGCTCGCAGGCGCTGGCCAATTCCGTGGTGCGTTACCTGGTGGAAAAGAATGAGGTTCCGGTGTATCGCGTCTTCGTCATGGGGATGGGAAATGCGCGCGTCGCCTCGGCGGACGACAGCAGCGCCAAACCCGCGCACGGCAATCGCGTGGAAATCAGCCTGCTGAAGAATAGCGTTGACCAGCTTGCGTCGAACCAGCAGCCTAACGGCGAGATGGGTCCGAACGGTAACGGGCCGAACAACAGCTATTCGGCACCGTCAAATTACCAATCCACTCCAACCCATTCGCAATCGAACAACACGAATTCAGCTCCGGCCAGCACCAAGCCTCCGCAGTCGCAGCAGTAGCTGGATCGAGCCGTCGCAAAACCCCTCGCGAAAGCGGGGGGTTTTGGATCCGGCAAGGCCTCATCAGCCAAGGAGATTAGCAAGAATCCCGCAGTGGCTCACACCACAGCGGTTCTGATCTTCAAAGTGGGCATTCAGCGGCTCTTTCATTGTGGTGCAGCGTACCTGGCAGGTTCGCCTATCAAGATCGCGGCACGAAGCTGGGTCACGGTAAATGTAGGCCACCAGCCGTCTTTGTGCTAGTCTTGCGAGCAACGCGACACTTTTCCGGAACAGCCCGGTTCCTTGCAAGTGTTGCTTTCGCGGGGAGAAAAACGTACAAGTGGGCCCGAGTATGTGGCAGAAGAACCTTAGCCCTTTCCTTGGAATCAGCTTGGTCGTCGCTGGGATGATTTGCATTCTTTTGCTGGGTTCCTCTCCCCTGTTAGCGCAGGCGGACAGGGCAACCTCTGCCGCGGCGGCCCGTGCGCCGCAGGGACGCTCTACCGATGCAATCACGACTACGAGCGCGCAGCCGCAGGATTTCCTGGCGATTGGAAGTATCAGCGGAACGGTGCAGGATGCGACCGGCGCACCAGTCTCCAAGGCCCAGGTCAGGCTCTCTCGCGAGGCAACTACGCCGGCTGCAGAAACTCTCACCGAAACCGACGGCCGTTTTTGCTTTACCAATGTTGCGCCGGGCCCCTTCGAGCTGAGTATTGCGCTTGCGGGCTTCAAGACAAAGACGGTGTCCGGGAACCTGCCTGCCAAACAGGGCTACCTGGCATCGGCGATCACGCTTGAGTTGGCTCCGCTGGTCACCGACGTGAGCGTGCGGCCGACGACCGAGGAGATTGCAGAAGAACAGATCAAGGTGCAGGAGCAGCAACGCCTGCTGGCGGTGATTCCCAACTTTTACACGAGCTACGTGGCTGACGCCGCGCCGATGAACCCGAAGCAGAAGTTCAAGTTGGCGTGGAAGCTGGCGATCGATCCGTCGTCGTTCGTGATCGCAGGGATGATTGCGGGAGGGGAGCAGGCGAACAACTCGTTCCCCGGCTACGGACAGGGCGCGGCAGGTTATGGGCGGCGCTTCGGGGCGGCATACGGCGACTTTTTTATCGGCACGTACATTAGCAACGCCATCTTGCCATCGATTCTGAAACAGGACCCACGTTATTTTTACAAAGGTAAGGGTACGACCAAGTCGCGCATTCTCTATGCTATCTCAAGGTCAGTGATGGCTAAGGGCGATAACGGCCACTGGCAGCCGGACTACTCGGGGATATTGGGCAGCCTGGCGGCCGCCGGCATTTCCAATCTGTACTACCCCGAAAGCAGCCGCCACGGCTTCAGTACGACGGTGAACAATACGCTCATCGGGATTGGGACCGGGGCGGGAGTGAACATCCTGCAGGAATTTTTGTTTCGCAAATTGACGCCGAAAACGCCCAAGAGCGATCACCCGAACACGTAAACGCGATCTCTAAGGAGGGTGGCGCGCCGGTTGCTCACGCGCGCCCCCAGAGCGCGGCTCGGTCGGCGTCATTTCCAGTTTCTTTAAACGGAGATAAGCCATGGAAACGCTCTACTACTCGCGCCTGCAATCGCCCGTAGGGCCGCTGCTGATCGGGGTCTCGGAGAAGGCTCTGGTGGCGTTGGAATTCGATCGTGGACTGCCGCAAAAGATTGGCGGTCTGCCGGTGCAGTGGGAAGAATCTGAAGCTCGCACCCGCCCGGTTCGTCAGCAACTGCAAGAGTACTTTTCTGGCAAACGCCGCAACTTCGACCTGGCACTTGATCTGCGAGGCACGGAATTCTACCAGCGCTGCTGGCAGCAACTGCTGCAAATTCCGTATGGCGAAACCTGCTCCTACGCCGACATCGCGCGGGCGGTGGGCAGTCCAAAAAGCTTTCGCGCCGTCGGACAAGCAAACCACCACAATCCTGTAGCGATCATTGTGCCGTGTCATCGCGTGCTGGCCGCCGGTTGCTACCTCGGCGGCTATGGAGGCGGACTTCCTGTGAAAGCATTCCTGTTGCGGCTGGAAGGCGCGGCGTTTCGTGAGCGCGTCGAATCCTCCGACGAGACCAAGCAGCTCGCATTTAGCGCGAGCTGAATTCAATTTCTGGAGTTGCTGCCAGCAGAGTGCGCGTGTAGGGATGCCGAGGCGCAGTTGTGATCTGCTCGGTGGCGCCCACCTCGACCAACTCCCCATGCTGCATGACCGCGATGCGGTTCGCCAGATAACGCACGATGGGCATCGAGTGCGAGATAAATAGGTAGGTCAGCGAGAAATCGCGCTGCAGTTGCTGCAGCAGGTTTACGATCTGCGAACCGACACTCACATCCAATGCTGACACTGGCTCGTCGGCAACGATGAATCGCGGCCGCAAGACCAGGGCCCGCGCGATCCCAACGCGCTGGCGCTGGCCCCCGCTGAATTCATGCGGGTAGCGCTCGAGGGCTGAGTCGTCCATTCCGACCGCATGCATTACCTCGGCGGCGCGTTGCCGACGTTCCGCACGGCTGTCGGTTCCATGGATCGCCATGGGTTCACAGACGATCTGTTCAACCGTCATGCGGGGATCGAGGGAGCCGAATGGGTCCTGAAAGATGATCTGCATGTCGCGACGCAAGCGGCGCAATTGAGCTCCGCCGGCGCGCAGCACGTCGTGGCCATCGAAGAACACCTCACCGGAATCCGCTTCAATGAGCCGCAGCATCATGCGTCCCAACGTGCTTTTACCGGAACCGGACTCGCCGACCAGGCCGAGGGTTTCTCCGGCTTCGATCGACAGTGAGACATCCCTCACCGCGCGCACCTGACCGGAGGTCCCGCCTCCAAACATGCTTTGACCGGAGCTGAACGTCTTGGTCAGATGACGGGCTTCCAGCAAGGGCATGCTGGCGATGGTAACAAATGGTGGTTCCCTGAAGGAGAATGGGCGGCGGATCAACGTTGTCGCCATGAGTATCCGGTGGGAGTGCGGAGCACCAAAACTCGCGTCGCAGTCCGTGTCTCTGTGGTGAATGATTCTTGTTTTGGGGCGAAAATCCAAATTGCCTGAATCCCACGTGGGAAGCGGTTCTTGCCAGATTTTCACAATGCTGCGAGGGGCCGCCACGGCGCTTAGTTGAACTTTGGGCTGCGTAAGATGCGCGAAATTAGCCACCCAATAGAGAACACCGCAACTTTGCTTTTCACAGTTGCACAAGAATTCGGCATGCCTCTGTGGACGGGCTGCACTCGATTGAAAACAGGCGAGATAAAGTTGCGAGAAAAATGTTGACTTCTGCCGTGGCAGGAGTAAAAACACACTCGTTCTTTGACAGGTTTCGCGGTCGTTCCAAGTCGGCAGAGACTACGGGCTGAAGCGAGTTCACCGCGTCTGCATCTTCGGGTGCAGACGCAGAAGAACCACAACGGCAGGTGGCAAGCCGGTTGAGGAAGACGCGAAACCGAGTCAAGGGCAAGACGGAATCCCGAGGCGTTGAGCGGTTATTCCGGTTGGTGGCGAGCCCAAATTCACGCTGAACACGCCCTGTGTACGCTCGTACCAGTCGCACAGTCCAGCAGGAACTTAATGCAAGTCACTGGTCGCGAAGGATCGCCGGCACAGTCCTCGGGATTCTTTATTGATTCACAGTCCCCCACCTGTGAATTGCGCTCCCTACAACCCTTAACCTAACCAAATCAACCTACAAGCCGGACGCTTCAGTCCGGCTTATTTGTTTGCATTCCAGTCCGAAGATTGCGCGTCCAGCCCCAAATGAAATACTTGTCCATATATGTCGTATTACGATATACTTTTGAGAAAAGCCGACGCGCGCACTGACGGCGCGCAGACCGACAACGAGCCACGTCTGGTGCACATCGTACCTGCGGGGCGATCAAGGAAGAGCTACGTTGTGCAGCAACTCGATAACACACTTGGCACCGACGGTGTAAACCCCCGCCATCCAGTCGATGACGCCGCGAGTACGCCGACGCAGGACGCGAAGTTCCGCGTTGGGTTAGTCTCATTGCTGGGCGCCTTCATTGGGCTGACGGCAGGGGTCATTGCATTCTTGCTTTACCGCCTCATTGGGCTGGTCACGAACATTTTCTTTTTCCACCGCTGGTCGTTTGCCTTCAGCAGCGCGCGCAACAACCATCTTGGCTTGCTGGTCATCGTCACGCCGGTGATCGGCGGCATAATCGTGGGCATCATGGCTCGCTATGGCTCCGACAAAATTCGGGGACATGGTATCCCCGAAGCCATGGAAGCTGTGCTGGTCAACCGCAGCCGCATTGAACCTAAAGTCGCGATATTGAAGCCGCTCTCGGCCGCTATTGCCATCGGGACCGGCGGACCTTTTGGCGCGGAAGGGCCGATCATTCAGACTGGCGGCGCTGTAGGATCGCTGGTTGGCCAGTTGATGCACACCACCGCCGCCGAGCGCAAAGTTTTGCTGGCCTGCGGAGCCGCTGCCGGAATGGCAGCGACCTTTAACACTCCCATCGCGGGCGTCATTCTTGCCATCGAGCTCCTGCTGTTCGAGTTCAAGTCGCGCTCCTTCATTCCTCTGGTCATCGCAAGTACGTTAGCTACGGCGGTGCACTTTCAGTTGCTGGGTCGCGGTCCGATGTTCAGCGCGGGAGCGGTAGACTTCGGCGTTCCACGCGCGCTGCCGTTCTATCTGCTGTTGGGAGTTCTCTGCGGCGCAGCAGCCTTGGGCTTCAGTAATGCGCTCTATTGGGTCGAGGACCAGTTCGAGAAGCTGCCCATCCATCAAATGTGGTGGCCGGCGATCGGCGCTCTCGGGCTGGGCATCATCGGTTATTTCGTACCGCGTGTCCTGGGCGTGGGATACGACACCATCTCAGACATTCTGAACACGAAGATGGTGCTGGGCGCACTTCTGGCCGTGATGGTCTTCAAGTCGGCAGCCTTGGTGATTTCTCTCGGTTCGGGAACCTCAGGTGGTTTGTTGGCGCCTATGTTCATGGCTAGCGCCGCTATGGGCTCGGCTTACGCGATGATCATCGACAAGCTCTGGCCGGGTGCGGGGTTGTCTCCGGGAGCTTTCGCGCTGGTCGCCATGGGTGCGGTGTTTGGTGCGGCATCGCGCGCGGCCTTCACCTTTATCATCTTCGCTTTCGAAATCACGCGCGATTACAACTCGGTGCTGCCTCTGATGCTGGTAACCGTGATTGCGGACGCGATTGCAGTGCGCTACGCGAAAAATTCGATCATGACTGAAAAGCTGGCGCGCCGCGGGCTAAGAATTCATCAGGACTACGCGCCCGACGTGCTGCAACAGGTGCTGGTGCGCGACACCATGTCGCAGCAGTACGACACAGTTCCTGCGACCATGCTGGTGACCGACTTGGTGGAAAGGGTTGGAAAGCACGACCCGTCAGTGACGAAGCACCAGGCAGTGTTCATTATTGATCAGAATGGTGCACTGGTGGGCATCGTAACCCGTGGCGACCTGATGCGCTCACTGGAGCAGGCGCGGTCAACACCGATGACTGTGTTCGAGGCCGGGACCCACCCAGTCGTCGTAGCCTTTCCCGATGAAGTCTTGTATGACGCCACGGCAAGGATGCTCCGCGCCAATGTTAGCCGCATGCCGGTTGTCAAACGTGAAGACCCGGCACAGATTGTCGGATATCTAGGCCGTACCGAGATTATGGGCGCACGGCTGCGGCAACTGGACGAGGAGTCTGTTCGTGAGCACGGCTGGGTAGGCGCCTTCCGTCGACCTCGATGACGATTCAGCGATCAGTTTTGAACCTCAAAGCAAGCGATCACTGGCATCAACCGCTCGACGCCAGTCATCAAAGCTGCAGGACAAAATTTCGGCGCTGTCGACGTAATCATGGTTGAGCATAGTCAAACAGTTAAGGAGCACATTGATGCTAAGAAGCAGCAAAGCTTTTAGCGGCTTTTCGGTGGACGATATCCAGAAGGCGAAAAAGTTCTATGGCGAAACACTTGGGCTGGAGGTTTCTGAAGCTCATGGCATATTGAAGCTGTACCTTGCCGGTGGCACTACGGCGGTCATCTACCCCAAACCGAATCATGAGCCGGCAACCTTCACTATTTTAAATTTCCCTGTGGCCAATATCGAAGATGCAGTGGCCTGGCTAAGCCAGCGCGGCTTGCGCTTTGAGCACTACGAAGGCGACATCAAGACCGATGAGAAGGGGATTTTTCGCGGCCAGGGACCCTTGATCGCATGGTTCAAAGACCCTGCGGGGAATATCTTGTCCGTGCTCCAGGAGAAGTGATACCCGCCTGGGTTATGCTTTATCCATGCAGGTGCGCGTGCTTTATCTGGGAATGCTGAAAGACCTCGCTGGACGTGAGCGCGAGGTAGTGCAGGTCTCCGATGGGGCGCGCTTGTCCGATCTCTATGACCAACTTCAGCAGCGCGTGCCCAAGCTGCAGGATTTTCATAACGCCATCGCCCTCTCCATCAATTACGAGTATGCTGACGGAACGACGACCTTGCAGGACAACGATGAGGTGGCATTGATTCCGCCGGTAAGCGGAGGCAAGGTCGAGGAAGATTCTACGGCCGAGACTCCTCTGCCGCTGATCTCCGAACACTGCAGACTTGTCGGTGAGCAGATCAAAACGGCTGCCATCCTCGCCGCGATCAAGCGTCCCGACGATGGCGCCGTTACTGTCTTCGACGGGATTGTTCGCAATAATTCGCGCGGACGCCGCACCCTCTATCTCGACTACACTGCTTATGAGCCCATGGCGTTGCGGCAGATGGAGCAGTTGGCCCAGCAAGCCCTCGCCAGCTACGCGGTGCGTGATGTGCGGATCGTGCATCGCCTGGGACGGTTACAAATTGGCGAAAGCAGCGTCTATATTGTGGTTGCGTCCGCCCATCGCGCCGCTGCCTTCGACGCGTGCCGCTGGCTGATCGATACGCTAAAAAAGACAGTGCCCATCTGGAAGAAAGAGTACTTTGAGGATGGCGCTGTTTGGGCCGATGGTGAACCCTTTCCACCAGATGTTCCGCTTGCCAGCGCTGGCGCGTCAAAGTAGTTGAATTGGGGTTTAAGCTACCGAATGTCCTTTACCTGTTGGATTTCCGCTCGGGCAGCCGCCGGGGTGCGCGAGCTGCTGGTGGTTTCTGCATTGAGCTGCGCCTGCCTGGGTGTCCTCTGCATTGGTCAAGAGGCGGCTGCGCAGAACAGTGTCCCTCATCCACCCGACTCGCAGAAACAGCAGGCGCAGAGTGTTCCGCATCCTCCCGACAGCCCGAAATATCCGGCGACCGACAGCGACGACCAACCCAACACTACCTTCAAAGTGAATGTGAAGCTGGTCAACGTGTTCACCACCGTCACCAACAGCGGAGGAGCGCCAGTCTCATCGTTGAAGGAAGAAGATTTCCAGGTCTTTGAGGACGGCAAGCTGCAGAAGATCGCGGTGTTTCATCGGGAGTCGGAGTTGCCGCTTTCCATCGTTGTGGCCGTGGACACGAGCCTTAGCACTCGCGGCGATCAAAAGCTCGAACTGGAGTCCGCCCGCCGTTTCGCCCACGCCATATTGCGTCCGATCGACGGCCTGTCCCTGTTTCAGTTCAGCGAGGTCGTTGACCAAATGACGCCCTTCACCGCCGATGTCCGGGTGATTGATCGTGCCATTAATCATATCCGGCCTGGTGCCGCGACGGCCCTCTACGACACTCTTTATCTGGGGTCGCAGGCATTGCAGCAACGCCGCGGCCGCAAGGTCATGGTGGTGATCACCGACGGTGGCGATACTGTCAGCCAGATCAATTACCAGCAGGCAGTTCGCGCGGCCCAAGAGGCTGAGGTGATTCTCTATAGCATCATTATTGTGCCAATCGAAAGCAACGCCGGACGTGACATCGGAGGGGAACACGCGCTGATTCAGCTTTCGCGCGACACCGGCGGGAAGTATTTTTACGCCAGCGGGTTGGCGCAGTTGGACGCGGCCTTTCAGCAGATTAGCGACGAACTGCGCACGCAATATCTAATCGCCTACTATCCCAGCACGCGACTTTCTGACTCGGACTTTCGCCGCATCGATATCAAGATCGATCCCGCAACCAAGGATTATCCCGACCCCGCCGAATTGCAGGTACGCCACCGGACCGGCTACTACACCATGCCGACGAGGTAGGGTTACGAAACTGGTCTCGCGACCCGGGGATTGACATTCCCGTCCCGACCTCGACCCAGCCACATAAAAATAGTGAGCTCGACTCCTTCCCGGGTATATAGTTCGGGGCTATCGGGAGATAAAGCGGAAATTTCGGCGAGAGGTCTTGTGTTTCCCGCTTAACAAACAGATGTCAGCCACCGAGAAATTCGTTGCTGCTCGCCAGTTTTTGCTCGACCACAGAACCGACTATGAAAAGGCCCACAGGGAGTTCCGCTGGCCCGATCTCTCCAACTTCAATTGGGCGCGCGACTGGTTCGACGTCTATGCGCAGGGCAATACCAAGACCGCCTTGTGGCTTAAGCGTGAGGGCAAGGACGAAGTCCAGTTCAGCTATCAGGAGTTAGCCGAGCGCTCCGATCGCGTAGCGCGCTTTCTGCAACGCCAAGGGGTCGAGCCTGGCGACCGTGTCGTCTTATGTCTCCCGAACGTCGCCGCGATTTGGGACCTGATGCTGGCGGCCATCAAGATCGGGGCGGTCGTAGTCCCGACCACGACCCTGGCTACTGAAAGTGAGATTCGCGACCGGCTCGCGCGCAGTGGCGCACGCATTGTGGTGACGGACGAAGGCGCAATCGATCGCATTCCCTCCGATGCCGAGGTCAAGCGGATTTTCGTTGGCGGCGAGACCGCTGGTTGCATGCCTTACAACGCCGCTCTGGAAGAAACTCGAGATTACCGGATAATTCCCACTCAAGCCGACGATCCATTTCTTTTGTATTTCACATCGGGAACCACGGCCAAAGCTAAACTCGTGCTCCACACGCACCAGAGTTATCCGGTAGGTCACCTTTCGACCATGTACTGGATCGGCATTCAGGAAAGCGACATTCACCAGAACATCAGCTCGCCCGGATGGGCCAAGCATGCCTGGAGTTCCTTCTTCGCTCCCTGGAATGCCGGCGCGACGAATTTCGTTTACGACGCTCCTCGATTTCGTGCCGCCAATACACTGCGCACGCTGGAAGAAGTTGGGGTTACGACACTATGCGCTCCCCCAACGGTATGGCGAATGATCATTCTCGAGAACCTGGGACCGAAACCGCGCGCACTGCGCGAGTTGGCGAGCGCGGGTGAGCCGCTGAATCCCGAAGTGATCGAGCACGTCGAGAAGGCTTGGGGACTGGTCGTCCGCGATGGCTATGGCCAGACGGAGACATCAGCACTAATCGGCAACTCGCCGGGACAGCAGGTGAAACTGGGCAGCATGGGCCGCCCGCTTCCCGGGTTTCAGATCAGCTTGGTCGATATGCAGGACCAGGAATGTCCCGAAGGAGAGGTTGCGGTGAAGCTTGATCCTCGGCCTACCGGCCTGATGACCGGCTATATGGACGATCCCGACCTCACGCGGGCCGCGATGCAAAACGCTCTGTACCACACGGGCGATCAGGCCGCGCTCGACGAGGACGGCTACTTTTTCTTCGTGGGCCGGGCGGACGACGTGTTCAAGAGCTCCGACTATCGCATCAGTCCGTTTCAGTTGGAGAGCGTTCTAATGGAACATCCCCTGGTCGCTGAAGTGGCCATTGTTCCCAGTCCAGATCCCCTGCGTACCAACGTCCCAAAGGCCTTCATTGCGATCGTGGCTGACGCGCGTCCCTCCGAAGAGATTGCCCGCGAGATCTTGCTCTTCGCGAAAGAGAAGTTGGCTGGGTATGAGCGGGTGCGGAAGCTCGAATTCCATGACCTGCCCAAGACAATCTCGGGAAAGATCCGCAGGGCCCAATTGCGTAAGATGGAGGCCCAACGCGTGAAGGACGAACAACGGGGTCCACTGGAGTTCTGGCTTAGGGATTTTGAATGAGCGCCGCTGTCACTCGCAGTCTTTGGGTTGGAGGACGGTTCCCACCGAAAACTCTTCCCCGGAGATTTCAACCCAGGCCACGGGAAGGACTACTCCTCTTTTTCGCACTGTCGTAATTCGTGCCAGATCTGCTCGACCTGTCGCTCAGCGTCCTCGGCCGAACCGGAGTTGTCTACGACATAATCGGCGAGCCGCGCCTTCTCTTCGTCGGAGAACTGCGCGGCACTGCGGCGCTCGACTTCGGCGCGCGCAACCGGGAGAGGAAGATTCGTTCGTCGGGCAAAGCGTTCGACTTTCTGTTCGAAGTTGCAGGTTACGACGATGACTTTGTCGAAGTCCTTGTCCGCTCCGGCCTCGATAAGCAGCGCCGCCTCGACCACCGCGATGCCATGGGGATCGTTCTGCTCGACCTCCGACATCCAGCGGTTCTGGCGCCTCACGACCTCGGGATGTACGATGGCGTTCAGCTGGCGAATGCGGCCGGAGAACGCCAGGTTCGCCAGCTTGCTGCGGTTGATGGTGCCATCTTCGTTGAGGATTCCGCGGCCGAAGGTGCGAACCACCTCGCCGTAGGTGATTGTTCCCGGCTCGTAGACCTGATGGGCTAGCGCGTCCGCCTGAAGAAAATGCGCACCACGTTTTACCAGCATAGCTGCAATGGACGATTTGCCGCAGGCGATGCCGCCAGTAAGTCCTACGCGCAGCATGGGTATGTGCACGTCATCGAGAAGCCAGCACGCCCACCGCGTGCCCGCGCCGCAGCTTGGCTGCTTTCACCGTGTTACTCATCAGCATGGCAATCGTGAGTGGGCCCACGCCTCCGGGTACAGGAGTGATCGCTCCCGCAACCTCTGCAACTTTGGGATGAACATCGCCTATTAGAGTTGAACCTTTCGCCGCGAAGTCCCTTTCACGCTTTTCGTTTCCGGCGAAGAACTGCTTGAACTCGGCGGGATCGGTAATGGTGTTCATTCCGACATCGATCACCGTCGTACCCGGTTTCACGAAGTCAGGCGTGATCATCCCGGCCTTGCCGATGGCTGCGACCAGAATGTCGGCGCGGCGGCAAACCGCTGGCAGGTCGCGCGTCTTGGAATGGCAGACCGTTACCGTGGCATTGCCGTTGAGCAGCAGCATTGCGATGGGTTTGCCAACGATGTCGCTGCGTCCTACTACAACGGCGTCAGCCCCGGCGATGGTAATCCCGCTGCGTTTCAGAATTTCGATGATGCCAGCCGGCGTACACGGCACCAATCCCGGACGCTGCGTCGAGAGGTAGCCGACGTTCATGGGATGAAACCCGTCCACGTCCTTCTCCGGCGACACTGCGAGCAGCACCTTCTTGGCGTCAACCTGCGTAGGGAGCGGCAGTTGCACCAGAATGCCGTCAATCTCGTCGCGGCGATTCAGGTCTTCGACCAGTGCTAACAACTCCTCGGTGGTGACATTCTCGGGCGGCGTGTGCTTCTCGCTATAGATGCCAAGCTGCTCACAGCTCTTCACCTTGTTGCGAACGTAAATTTCCGATGCCGGATTGTGTCCCGCAAGCACGACCGCCAACCCGGGACGAAGTCCGGCCGCAGCCAGCTCTTTCACTTCTTCGCCGACTTCCCTTTTGATCTGCGCCGCAATCTGCGTGCCGTCAAGAATGATGGCCGACATCAATCCCCCAGATGAAGATTCATTTTATCGCTTCGTTAGTGGAACAGTGTTGCGAAGAATGCGCCCACCTTACTGAAGAATCCGTGCCTTGGTTCCTTCTGGGCGACCACTGGCGCCGGTCGCTCGGTCTGCGGTTTCTTGGCGCCCGGAGGAGGCAGCACCACTGGGTCAGGCTCCAGAACCTGGTTGTGCTCCAGCTTCAGGGTCGCCACCATCTCGCTGAGGTCGGGCGCGGAATCGTCGGCACGGAAGATCAGCGGTGCGCTGACCGCAAGGTGCATGTTCTGATCAGCCGCAGCCAGTTTGGGAGCGGGCTGGATGGGCTTGGATTCCGCGGGCGGGGAGGGCGGCGGTGCCGCTTTCGCTACCTGCGTCGGCGGAATCGGCTTAGATATCGGGCATCCGCAATTTTCCTTTGTGCTCGCGGCTTGGCTGAGGTGTCCGCCCTTGAAGATCACGGCTTCATCGGGTTTCACCTGGTAGGTGGCATCGCCCATGGTCTCGGAAACCACGATCGAGGCTACGTTCCACGGCAACGATTGAACGCAGGTGTCGCCTTGCGGGGTTATCCTCACGGCAATGTGCACTGTGCCTGGACCCGGCAGCAACAGCCGCAAATCGGGAGTCAGGAGCGTATCCGCCTCGGCTCCCAGCGGATAATTCATTTCAAGATTGCCGCTGTTCAAACTGAACAGCAGCTCGCGTCCATTCTGCGACGCATTGACTGAAAGATTTGTCCCCGAACAAACTGACAAACTTCCGCCGCGTTCGAGCTTCAGGGTCGCAGTTTGCGCTCCGGCGGCAATCGAGGAGCCACTTAGAACGCTGGTGCCGGAGCCAGCGAGGATGACCGCTCCTTTCACCCTCGCGTCGGTAGCGTACAGTTCGCCGAGGGTTTGCTGCGCCTCAATTTCGCAGCACATCCCTAGGACAAGCACAGGCGGCAGGAGAAAGCGATGGAGAGACGACTGCATGAGTTACAGAGTGCCGAAAAATGGGGTAGTACTGACGATAGCACCTTGACGGACGATCAACAATCGGGGACAAGCACCCTTCCTGAAATGACCGCTGCTCAGGCGTTCCTTTGGTTTGAAGGCTAGGGTTTGAAGGCTGGGCAGCGAACGGTTACCCTTAAAGCATCCGCATGGCAACCGGCCGCAATAACGGGCGTCCGTATCCGAAACTTGTTCTCGGAGAAACCCTCAGCGTAGCAATTCAAACCTTCCGCACCAACAAGCTTAGATTCATTCTGACCGCGCTCGGTATGGTTATCGGAACCGCCTCACTCATCCTGGTGGTCACCGTTGGGCTTACGGGCAAGCAATACATAATTCAGCAGATCCAGAATATCGGCTCGAACATGATGGCGGCGGAGTACGAAGGGGGCGACAAGTACGGCAGCCAGAGCACGAGTGATTTGCTGACGCTGAGCGACTGGGACGCGGTGCGTGTCCGGGTACCGGGCATTAGCGCGTCCTCGCCGATGATCGAGTTTCACGACACGGTTCCAGTCCCCGGTGGGGCGGAACGCGACATTCTGGTACTGGGGGTGTCGTGGCAATACCGATATGTACGGAACCTTAACGTCCTGGCCGGGCGTTTCTTTGACGATGGCGACACCCGGGACCGCAATAAAGTCGGGGTCATCACCCAGACCTTGGCCAACACGCTGTATGGCTCCGATGAGGCGGCGATCGGACAACAGATCAAGCTCAGCGGCTTACCCTTCACTGTGATTGGGACCTTCCGGGAGCGGGTTGACACCTTCGGCGAATCGGAAATTTCGGATAATACGATCCTGATTCCCTACACGGTGGCGCAATTTTTTACCGCCAACGACAAGGTGAAACAATTGTTCTTTTCCGTGTCGGACTCGGCCGAGGTCCCGCGGGCGACGGAAGAGATTCATGATGTGCTGCAGTCGCGGCATCGCCCCGAATCGGTCTACAAGGTTTACAACCTTACCCAACTGCTCTCCGTCGCCGCCAAGACCGCGAACACCTTGACCACCGTGCTGCTGCTCATTTCCGTATTTACCCTGCTGGTCAGCGGTGTAGGCATTATGAATATCATGCTGGCCACAGTGAATTCTCGCATTCGCGAAATTGGCGTGCGCAAAGCCGTGGGCGCCACCAACTCAGAAATTCGCGCGCAATTCCTGACTGAAGCCGTACTCATATCGTTGGCCGGCGGATTCATCGGAACTTTTATCGGCCTGGCTCTGCCCTTCTCGATACGATTCATCACCAATTACCGGGTGCCGATCTCTGGTTGGTCGGTCATCATCGCGGTGGTGGTTTCAAGCCTGGTAGGGGTGATATTCGGCACCGCGCCCGCCGCCCGCGCCGCCAATTTGGATCCGGTGGAAAGCCTGCGTTACGAATAATTCGTCTAAGGATCGACTCGTCGATTACGTCTTGCGCCTCAGTCTGCCAGCTTACGGTGCGAAGTAACTGGAGATGTCCAGGATCAGCTGGGTCGAGTCCCGGACGCATAAGCATCGATCTTGCCGTTATTCGTGGGCACGATCGCCATGTTGGAGGCGATGGCACCATCGATGCGTTCAGCGTCGAGACCATTTGCGGCCGTGAGCTGTCCGTCCGGCCAAATGTCAGATACCCCAGCCCGCCTTGCGGCACCACCGTGGCGTTCAAGACATACGCCTGCGCCGTCGCCGGCGGCGCCGCAGGCTCTCCACCACGTTCACCGGAGGCTCAGGTTTCGCTGAAGGGCTGACCGCTGCCGACCTTGCGGGTGTCGAGTACGCGGCACGGCGCCACGAATATAGCGACAGCCCTCCTGCTCCCGCCGGCGCGAAATAGCCGTCGATGTCGAGCACCAGGTCGGTGTCCTGGCAGGGAGGGCGCTGATCTCTCCATTTTGCCCGCGGGCACAATGGCCGCATTGGCGGCGACCGTACCGGTCAGCGTATTCAGGGTCGTGAGACGGGCTCGGCTTTCCTCCGTGGGCCACATGTCAGGATAACCAAGCCGTTCCCGAATGTTGGGTATGGCACGGCCGTGAAATTAAGCGAGTATGCCACGCGCCGGGTGGGGATGTGACAAGGGTCGCTTCCAGCACAGGGAAATCGCGTGGACTGGCCGCCGGTAAGTAGGGCGTCCCACCAAGCGGACCCTGGCTGGTGCGGGTGTCCGCCACGCGGCAGGGCGGCAAGGAAAGAACGCTAAGCGCGGAAGCGATACTGGCGCGCCGAGAAAGTAGCCATCGATGTCCAGCATGACATCGGTCGTGTTGCTGGCGAACACGCTGACGGCTCCGCTGGCTCCCGCCGGCACAATTGCGGCGTTCGCTTTGATCCTGCCATCCAGTGAGTTCAAGGTGGAAATGTGGGCTGGTCTTCGCCGGTCGGCCACATGATGAGATAGCCCAGTGGACTCCGTGGGAACACAGTGACGTTCAGCGAATAGGCGGCGGCGGTCGCAGGGATACCGGTCAGATCTCGCTTGTCGGGAATTACAAAATGGCGCAGAGTTACAGGTACTCAGCGACGGCCCCCCGAATGGCCCGCTGCCGCCATACTGCGCCGCGTGTCACATCAGGCGGCATGGAGTGGCGGCAACGAATTGCAACGCAGCGAGGAGCCAGCGCCGCCAATTACCGAGACCGTGTTGCTATACGCATTGGCGACATAAATTCTGTCCATCGTGGAGTCAACAGCCAAGACATAGGGATCCCGCCCCACTGCAGACAGTCTTCGTGGAACCTGACGCGCCGTCGATCATGGTTACGCTGCCGTTCCAAAGATAATTGCTGATATAAGCTTTATTGCTAACCGGATCCACCGACACCCAGCCGGGAGAACTGCCGACAGCTATCGTCGTTGTGGAATGGCTGGTGCCATTAATGACGGTCACCGTTCCGTCGCCCTCGTTGGCGACGTAGATTTGATTGGTCACCAGGTTAACTGCCACAGCGTTGGGAGACACTCCGGCAGGTACTGTGGTGGTGAAATTGTTGAAACCGTCGATCACGGTCACCGTTCCGGTGGTGCCGTTGGTGACGTTGGCGACATAGATTTTGTTGGTGAAGGGGTTGACAGCCACAGCCCTGGGATAGCTTCCGACCGGGACCGTGCTTGTGGCGCCAGTCGCTCCGTCGATCACCGTCACCGAGTTGCTGCCCAGGTTAGCGACGTAGACCTTATTGGTCACCGAGTTGACAGCGACGGCGATAGGGTTATTTCCAACTGCAATGGTAGAGGTCGTATTGTTTGCGCCGTTGATGACGGTGACACTGTTGCCGCCGTAATTGGTCACGTAAATCTTATTAGTGACAGGGTTAATATCGAGGGCTCGCGGCCAGCTTCCCGCCGCTACCGGTGCAGTCGAATTTGATGCGCCATCTATTACGGTTACGCTGTTGCTGTTTTGGTTGGCCACGTAAATCTTATTGGTTGTAGCATTGACCGCTATGGCGGTGGGATACGACCCTACCTGTAGTGTGACGGTGGATCCGGCGGCTTCATCGATCACGGTTACGCTATTGCTGGATTGGTTAGCGACGTACACCTTGCTGGTATGGGTGTTAATCGCTAGTGCTTCCGGTTGTGAACCGACAGTGATGGTGCCAAGGAGAGTCTGTGAAGAGCATGGCCAAGCTATCAATAAGACGCTGTAGGTAACAAGCAATAACAGAGCAGGGGGTGCCATTAGCCACACGCTTTCTTTCACGGGTCTTTTCTTGATTTCGTGTGCTTGCGGCCAGCATTGACACGGCGTCAATGGCTTGGGAGAAAAGCCGGCGGAGTTTACAGGTGAGTAATCGGCTCGACCTACCTTCGAGCGTTACCTTAAACGATAGCACCACGTAAGCACCGGAAAAAGCTTTCTGATCCCTTAGTGATACAAAATGTCTGGCTCGGTTCAATTCGGGAATGGCCTGGTTGCCCTCGGTCGATCGAGTGAGGCTGTCGTACAATGATGAAACCATAGTGTTTACAATCGCGGAGGGATGTGTGAGCGGTTGAAACAGGCGGTCTTGAAAACCGCTGTACTCGAAAGGGTACCGGGGGTTCGAATCCCTCTCCCTCCGCCATGTGAATCGTGCAATTCCAATCGTTTGCCAGCCTATTGAATCGCGTCTGGCTGTGCGCCGTTGCAAGCAGCTGATGTCCCGTTTATGTTTTGTGAGCACCACCTTCTCGCTACGAGGAGAAGTGTTAAATTCACTACCCTCCAGAGAAACAGCGCTACGCTCCCGGCGCTTTGTTCCGCGAATCGAAGATCCTATGCATAGGAAGCGCCAGTAGAGGAAATAACTCTCGTCGTCCGTCATCAACCCGGCAGCACTCCGCATCGTTCCAAGTGGAGCGGCTGCGCGCCGGCAAAGCCTCGCAGCCCGCATTGTTGCCATCCCCTTTTGAGTTTCCCCTGGAAGCCAGGCCGAACACTGACTGATGCGTAAAATGCAGTGGTATCTTGAGAAATTCCTTGACTATCCCTTCCCGCCGGAAACGGACCATGCGGAACGGGTGCAGAAGGCGCTTCGCGACTGGGGAGAGCAGGCATTCCAGCGCTTGTTTGGCGACCGTGGCACCGGGCGTATGTTCGATGCTCCAACCGCAGACGGTTACTCTGGCTTGCGCCTCCAGATTTCCAGCGACGATCCGCAGGTGCTGTCCTGGCCGTGGGAGGCATTGCGCGATCCTGAATTGGAGGTTCTGGCGCACAGCTGCCAGATTGAACGGCGACTGAATACCGTCCGCGATCCACAACCGCTACCGGACGCGCTTCCGAAGGACCGAGTGAACATTCTACCCATGCGCTCGGTCTCGGTGTTGCCGAGTCCAGAATTGCATGCTTCTCCTGTGTCATCGTCATCTCCTCAGCCCTTTTTCTTGTTCGAGCGGGCTATGATGTCGCGGTTGTCCCGTAAGTGGCCGCACTGGACGCGCATTCCATAAACGTGACTCCACCATTCGGTGCCCAAGCTCTGAAGTTCTTGGTGAAGGTTGAATAATGCGGCATCGGCGCGGTCAAACGCTTCCGCCAGCTTCTCGCTTACTACTTTCTCCAGCATTTCCGGGCTGCCTCCCCACAAGAGGGTGGCGGTGTGGGTGATCGTTTCGGTGGTTGCAATTTGGCTTTTCATATCGACCTCCTTGAGGTCATTGGTTGGGGCGACGGTCGAAGTCGAACGCGCCGGGTTGTGATTTGGGATCCTGCTCGCCTCTGGGAGGCGGGAGGGTTGTCCCGCCTCCTGAGACCGTTTCCGTTAGGACCGGGGTAAGCGTTTGCTTAATTTCCCGCCCTCGTGAACGCACAATGCGCCGGTTTGCTCGCTGCATCAATGCACCAGCGGTGATTTGGGGGTGATCTAACGGTGATTTATCGATGATCTGGGTAACCAACTGATTTCGAACGCCTTGCGGTGCGATGCCCTCCCTGGATCGAATGATCTTGGCGGTTGGCGTCGGGCAAGCGGATAAGCGCGAGGTGACAGCGCCTCCGCTCACGTTCGAGGTTGAGCACCTCATTCCTGAGGTCGCAGACTAGCCTTTGTGGGAAGAGACTCCGAAGCGGGTTCTGTCGCCGTCCGCTGAAAGGTCAAACTTAGTGCTGTTCAAGGGCGGGTTCGTTCTGTTCTGCGAAATCTTGCTTGATCCCATTGGCCGGCAAGATCATCAAACATCGGTCGTCGTTAGAACGATCTAGACTATGCCTGAACTGCCCGACATCACCCTCTATATCGAGGCGCTCGAGAAGAGGATTCAGGGGCAAACCCTCGTTCGCGTGCAGATTAGCGGGCCCTCGCTTTTGCGAACAGCCCAGCCGCCCATCACCAGCGTAGAGGGTAAGAAGGTGCTTCAGTTTGGTCGCATTGGCAAACGCATTGCTATTGGTTTGGAAGGCGATCTCTGGCTTGTCCTCCATCTCATGATCAGCGGCCGGCTTCATTGGCAGGAGGGTAGGTCGAAAGCTGTCAAGTCGCGCACGCTGGCCAATCTTGTCTTTAGCAACGGTACCGTTTCTTTAACGGAAGCTGGATCACGAAAGCGCGCATCACTTCATCTGGTTCAAGGAAAAGAAGCCCTTAGGGCGCTCGATCCGGGCGGCATTGAGGTGCTGCAGGCGGACCTTGAATCCTTTACCACGGTTCTACAATCGGAGAATCACACGCTGAAGCGTGCTCTCACCGACCCGCGATTATTTAGTGGCATCGGGAATGCTTATTCCGACGAAATATTCTTCGCGGCCCAGTTGTCTCCAACCGCGCTGACGAAAAAATTGACCACAAGCGAAATCCAACGTTTATTCACCGCGATCCGCGACCAGCTAGTTAAATGGACGGAACAGTTGCGCGTCGAAGCGAGCGATAAGTTTCCGGAAAGAGTTACGGCCTTTCGTCCCGAGATGGCAGTTCATGGCCGCTACAAGCAGCCGTGTCGTCGGTGCGGCGGGAAGATACAGCGCATTCGTTATGCAGCGAACGAGACCAACTACTGTCCTAACTGCCAGACCAGCGGCAAGCTGCTTGCCGATCGCAGCCTTTCGCGACTCTTGCGGGAGGACTGGCCGAAAAACGCTGAAGACCTCGAAAATCTCACCGCGACTTTCCTCAACAAGAGCATCTGAGTTGGCCCAAGGCTCTTCAATCTGGATCTTCGATTCGAACAACGGGCAGGCGGCGGACGATTTCTGGCGAATACCAATGGCAGGTTAGACTGGAAGAAGAGAACAATAATGTCTTCCTCGCCCATCGGAAAACACGCGGGCACTGGCGCAGCCAGTGACCAGCCCGCGATCCCCGAGCCGTCGTTTGCGGAGCGAGCTCGTACTTTGATGTACCTGGGCCGCGTCGGTAGCCTTTCGACTATTTCGCGCAAGCAACCGGGCTTTCCCTTCGGATCGGTGATGCCCTACGGGTTGGACGAGCGCGGGCGTCCGATCTTTCTTATCAGCACCATGGCCATGCATACGCAAAACTTGCGAGCGGATTCGCGTGCCAGCCTGCTGGTGACCCAGCCTGACGCGAGCGGCGATCCCTTAGGCGCATCGCGGGTAACGGTCATGGGAAACGCCCAGACAATCCCGCAGCCGGAAGTCGGGCAGGCGCGTGGTGTCTATTTGCAGCGTTACGCCAACAGCAAGTACTGGGTGGACTTCGAAGATTTTTCCTTTTATCGCATGGAGGTCGTAGACGTTTATTACGTGGGCGGCTTCGGAGTCATGGGCTGGGTTTCGGCTTCGCAGTTTGACCAGGCGCAACCTGACCCGCTGGCTGATACTGCAGGCGATATTCTGCAGCACATGAATGCCGACCACAAGGATGCGCTCATTCTGCTTACTCGCGTGTTTGCGGGCATTGAGTCGCAGGAGGCAGTGATGACTTCCGTGGATCGTCTCGGCTTTCATGTGCGCTTGAATACCCAGGATGGCATACGGGGAACCCGAATTGCATTCTTGCGAGAAGTGAGCAATCCGGCGGAAACCAGAGAAGTTCTAGTAGAGATGACCCAGCAAGCTCGTCAACGTTAAGCGCATTTGCATATTCCCGCGTTGACGAATCACCACACGGTGAGGGTCACGGAGTCAACCCACTCGTGGTATCCTTCGCCGCCGGCGTTGTCGTCGAGCTGCCATTGCACGCCCATATTGTCCGACCAACTTAGATTCGTGGCGTGACCTGTGACATTGACCGGATTGCTATTGCCGTCCACCACCAGCGTGACGTAACTGTACTGGTGATTTGTGGTGTCGGTGGTCTCGTACCATTGAATGTGATGCCAGGTGTTGGGGCTGAACTTCGGGCAAGAAATCGAGGTGTGGATCCAGTGTCCAGTGGTTTCCTCCCAAGTATCCCAGACTCCCGCACCATAATTGCACTGGCTCCCGATCATGTAGTTATAACCGTTGACAAACTGGAAGGCATCGAACTCCAGAGCCTGCGTGGCGGTTTGGGAGTTGCTGTCCACGTAGAAATAGAAATCCCACAGAAAATTGTGCACGCTGTTATTGGCGCCCAGCTTCTGGAAAAACAAGGCGTTCTCCCATACACCGGAGTTGAAGAATTCCGTACTGGAGCCGTCACGCGCGGGTGAAGCCTGGTTTTGCGCCATCCAGTAAGTCCCGTTGCCGCTACCGCCGGCGCAGGACGCTGAGTTGCATGAACCCCACCCGCTGCTCAGTTGCTCAATGTTGGTGAAGGTCTGTGCATTCGAGGGAGGGGAGGGCAGGCCGTTGCTTCCGCCCATGGTCGTCGGTGTATCTATGACAATTGGGAGTGACTGACTGCCGTAAACGCCGGTAGTATCCCAGGCTTGAACCACCAGTTGATGATTTCCGGGTGCGGCGGTCAGGTTCGTGTTGATGGTCTGGGCCGCCGGTCCTGCGTACACGTTGGCACCGTCGAGAGAGACCTGCCATCCGGCTATCGCATTTGTGCTGCTGGCTGTGGCAGTGACTGAAAATGTCGATGGAACTGGCGAAGAGGACTGCGGAGACGTAATGGTTACCTTGACTGAGGAGCGAGACGACGGAGGCGGAGCCGGAGACAACGGAGGCGCAGGCGGAGACGACAGCTTCGCTGCGCTGCTGCTGCTTCCTCCACAACCCAGGCAAGTCAAGATAAACAGAACAACCACTCCGAGTAGAAAACTCTTCATCCTCTCTCCAGCGGCATAGAAATTGGTGTTGCGAAGTCAGGCGGGGACTGCAAAAGCCTGTCTTTCCACTATCCGGCAACATGCCTTCGGCGCGAACTGGCCGAATCACCTATAAGGACCAGGAATAACTACGTATTTACGCTGAGATAAGTACTGAGTGGTTGGCTGTAGATGAATCAACTAATCGGAAGCGGCAGCGCGAAAGGAGATGTTGGACGCCAGATGATAGGTCGATGAAAAGGCATCTAGATCTTCGCGATCAGGACCTCGCGGTTTTGCACGCCATTGCGGAACGTTGATTGCGCGAGGAACGAAGGAATCACGCTCCGGTTTTCTGACTGTTGCTGTCCAGTTTTGCCAGCAGATCGTCTACCCGCGCCTCGAGGATGTTGCGGATGGAGCAAATGCCCAGGACTTTTCCCTGATCATCCACAATCGGCATATGGCGGTAGTGCCGTTCCAGCATGACCTGAAGCGCCTCACTGGGAGTGGTCTCTTCGGTGGCCATCTCGACCATGGGGCTCATGAGCTCGTGCACCGGGGTGCGCTTGGGATCGCGCCCGCTCAGGACGAACTTCGCCAGCACGTCGCGTTCCGTGAACATGCCCGCCACCACTCCATGCTCGTCAATGACGGCCACGGCCCCCACTTGTTTTTGCAACATCGTGTGCACCGCATCCTCCACCGTCGCCTGCAGGGACACCGTCGCCGGGCCTTCGTCACACCATTTTAGGAGAGTCATGATTGCCTTCTGAGCTATCGGCCATCAGCTGTCGGCCGTCAGCGGTCAAACGTTCCTTAATTGAGCACCTACACTAAAACCTAAGAATTGTACAAGCGCGCCTCATCGCGCCTGGAGTAGAAGCGGCTTTGGCTGACAGCTGATAGCTGATGGCTGATAGCTCCCTACGCATTGATCGCCATACCAAACACCGCATTCGACGCGTCCAACATCGCCTCTGACAATGTGGGATGCGCGTGGATAATGTTCGCCAGATCTTCCGCGGTGCATTCCATCTCCAGCGCCAGAACGGATTCAGCGATCAGTTCGGTGGCATTTGGCCCGATGATGTGCACGCCCAGGATCTCGCCGTACTTGGCGTCGGTAACGATCTTGACGAAGCCTTCGTGCTGCCCCACGATGCTGGCGCGCGAGTTTGCGGTGAAGGGAAACTTGCCCACCTTCACTGTGTACCCCTGTTCCTTCGCCTTGGCTTCGGTGAGACCCACGCTTCCAATCTCGGGATGACAGTAGGTCGCATTGGGAACGCGCAGCAGATTGATGGGCTTGGTCGGCTTGCCCGCAATATGCGTCACCGCGACGATACCTTCCATGGCGCCCGCATGCGCCAGCAACGGGTAGCCAAACGCAATATCTCCAATCGCGTAAACGCCCGGCTCAGCGGTACGCATGTATTCGTCAACCTTCACAAAACCGCGCTCAGATTCGATCTTGGTCTTTTCGAGCCCGACGTTCTCGGTAACCGGGGCGCGACCCACCGCGACCAGCACTTTCTCGGCTTCCAGCTTCTGCTGCTTGCCATCGACGGTAAAGGTAACCGCGACGCCGCGTCTTGGTCTTCTCCACTTTCTCAACCTTGGCATTCACAAAGCCATTGATGCCACGCTTGCGATAGACGCGCATCAGTTCCTTTGAAACCTCTTCGTCTTCGATCGGGACGTAACGCGGCAGCATCTCGAGGATGGTCACGTCCGCTCCGAAGGATTTGTAGATGCTGGCAAACTCCACGCCCACGGCGCCCGAGCCAATCACGATCAGCGACTTGGGAATCTGGCCCAGGCTCAGCACTTCGATATTGGTGAGGACCTGCATGTCGGGTTGCAGGCCGGGCAACATGCGGGCCGACGAACCGGTGGAGAGTATGACGTTCTTGGCCTTAATCGACTTCAGTTCGCCGCCTTCCAGCGCGACCGTGTGGATGCCGTCCTTAGCCGGGCCGGTCAGCTTGCCCCATCCGCGGACCACATCCACCTTGTTCTTCTTCATCAGAAATTGCAGGCCCTTGGCGTGTTTATCCACGATGCCCTGTTTACGCTTCTGGATCGCCCCCCAGTTCACCGAGACGCCAGCCGTGTTCTCCAGTCCGAGTTCCATGCCTTCCTTCACGTGGTCGAAGACTTCGGCATTGAATAGCAGCGCCTTGGTCGGGAATGCAGCCGACATGCAGGCAGGTCCCGCCCAGGTAGGGATCTTTCTCGATGAGGGCAGCCTTCAGTCCAAGCTGCCCGGCGCGAATGGCCGCAGTGTACCCCGCAGGCCCGCTGCCGATGATGGCGACGTCATAAATTGTCTCTGGCAAGTTTGTGCTCCGTTCTAGAAGGGTTACAAGAGCCGGATGTAGCCGGCATGTCGGAATAATGGCGACAGGCGAATAGATGATTGTAAAGCATGGGAAGAAGCAGGGGGTGAGGCTTGGCTAGCGGGTTGTGTCAGGGCACGACTTCAGTCGTGCCGAATAAGCGCGAGAAAGATTAGGGTTTTAGAGACTGTGTCGCGACTCATATCGATTTGGCACAGTGGAATGAAGCACGCAAAAACCAGCCTCGCAGGGGCGAAAGATCTTAGCCCAGCGCTTCAGCGCTGGGTAGAGTCGGAAATACGGCCGAGTCCCGTAGGGACGGCAGAGGTTGCGACACAGTCTCTTTAGCCCCTGCGAACACAGTTCCTCAGGGGCTGAAGCCCAAGTCATTGCTGATCCATTGCGGCACGGCTGAAGCCATGCCCTGACACAAACCGTGTTATGAGGCTGCTTCCCGGCTAAACCGTCCTTGAGTCTTTTTCTCCCCCTGCCTCGTATATCCCGTTAGTATGGTCGCCACCGCTTTCAGTTCGCTGGTTCCGATGGAAACCGAAGAGTCGCAAATCGCACATGGGCTTCGGCGTCGCGATCCTGACCTGCTCGACGCCTTGATCGAGCAGTATCAGCACCGGCTGCTGCGCTACCTGCTGCACTTGACTGGCAATCGCGCCGTCGCCGAGGACCTGTTCCAGGAAACCTGGCTGCGTGTGCTGGAAAAAGGTCATCAGTACGACGGCCGCAACCGCTTCGTGACTTGGCTGATGTCCATCGGACACAACGTCGCGATCGACTACCTGCGCAAGAAGAGTCCCAGCAGCCTGGATGAACTCAAGGATCCGGAAGACGGCGCACCCTTTGAACCTCCAGCGACCGGTCCGTCGCCGTTCGACCTGGCTTTGGCGCAGCAGCAGCATGAAATGTTCGACGCCGCCTTGGGGCAGGTGCCGGCAATTTTCCGCGAGGTCTTGGTACTTCGCTTCCAGGAACAGATGAAGCTTGAGGAGATCGCACAGTTGATTCACATTCCCCTTGCCACCGTAAAGACCAGAATCTATCGCGGCGTGATGGCATTGCGCCCCGCGCTGAAAGGAGGCGCCCAATGACCAACCGAAACCATGAGCGCGCTATTGACCTCATCACCTGTCGTGGCGTGGAAGATATCGCCGCTGCAGATGCTTCATGGCTGGAGGCGCACCTGGCGTCGTGTGCGGACTGTTCCGAATATGCTGCATTGGCGCAGAGCACTGGCCGGCTGCTGCGGTCGGTTGCGGTCACCGCCAGTCCGGCGCTGGTGATGAAGACGCAGGCACGGGTGCATGCTCGCGCGACGTATCTGCAAGAGCAGCACTCCCGCATGGTCCTGATCGCGATTTCATTCTGTATCGGAGCTATGTCTTCGGCGGTTTCAGCATGGCTGTGGTGGCGATTCGGCAGCTGGGTGGCGGAACATGTAGGGCTCTCATCGGCGATTGTCGAACCGGGAATTCTGCTGTTTCTGCTGCTGCCGGCAGTCGTAATCGCCGGGTTGATGCTGGCGTTTCCTCATCCCGTATTCGAAGGCTCACTCATGCTGGGGTTGGCGAGGGAGCATGAAGGAGAAAAGCGATGAACCAACCAAAGTCTCACTTTCGTAGCGAACTCGCCATTATCCCGCGGGTGGCATGGGTAATTGCTGTCTTGGCGTTCGCCATTATGCAGATCTGCCTGCTGGTGCTCGTGCCTCGCTATGTGAGCCCTTCAGAGATACCCCCGATGCCGTTTTTGGCGCTGATCAGCCTGGGCGGCGGCATCTTCCTGGCCATCATCATCCTGATGATTGGCTACGTGAACGCCGACTCCAAGCGTCGCGGCATGAATTCGCTGTTGTGGACGCTCTTGGTGATTTTCATTCCCAAGGCGCTCGGCTTTCTCGCGTACTTTCTGCTGCGTAAGCCTCTGCTGATACCGTGCCCCCAATGCGGCACCCCGGTCGGATCGGACTTTCGCTATTGCCCGAAGTGCGGCCATGCTTTGACCCCAACCTGCGGTCACTGCGGCCGCTCCATTAGCGGCGACTACATAGTCTGTCCCTACTGCGGCAAGCCGGTGGCGGCGACGGCAACCACTTAGGTTCACCACAGAGGCACAGAGAGCACAGAGAAAGCTTTTGTTACCACAGAGAACACGGAGCACACTGAAACAACGAAGAGAGAGAAGAAGACAAAAACGGAAAAACAACAAAGAAAAACCCTCCGTGTTCTCCGTGACCTCTGTCGTGAAAGAGAACTCTTTTATTCTCTTTGCCTCTGTGTCTCTGTGGTGAAATTCCGGATCTAACCCGCGATTGATTTAGAATTCCCTCCTATGCCAGCCGTCACCTATCTGGAAGCGATTCGCCAGGGAATTTGGGAAGAGATGGAGCGCGATCCTGCGGTCTTCTGCATCGGCGAAGACATTGGCATTTACGGCGGCGCGTTCAAAGTTACCGAAGGACTAATCGACCGCTTTGGCCCCGAACGAGTGGTGGACACGCCGATCTCGGAGATGGCCATCGTCAACGCCAGCTTTGGCGCAGCGCTCACCGGGATGCGGCCGGTGGCTGAGTTCCAGTTCATGGATTTCATCAGCTGCGCCTTCAACCAAATCACCAACATGCTGGCCAAGGCGCATTTTCGCTGGGGCGCGCCGGTTCCGGTAGTGTTGCGCGGTCCTTCGGGTGGGGGCGTCCACGGAGGGCCGTTTCACTCGCAGAATCCCGAGACGTATTTCGCGCACACGCCGGGGCTGAAAGTCATCTGCCCGGCTAGCGCCTACGACGCCAAGGGGCTTATCAAATCGGCGATTCGCGACAACAACCCAGTGCTGTTCTTCGAACACAAATTTCTTTACCGTCGTATCAAGGAAGAACTGCCTGCCGGCGATTACACCGTTCCGATTGGGAAAGCGCGGGTCGCGCGCGAGGGCCGCGATGTCAGCGTGATCACCTATGCGGCCATGGTGTATGTCGCGCTGGAAGCCGCGGAAATCCTGGCGAAAGAAGGCATCGATTTGGAAGTGGTGGATTTGCGGACGGTGCTTCCACTGGATCGCGATGCCATCCGTCAGACGGTAGAAAAGACCAATCGCGTAATCGTGCTGCACGAAGACACCAAAACCGGCGGCATTGCCGGAGAGGTGGCGGCCATCATCAATGAAGAGTGCTTTGATTCGCTCGATGCGCCTATCGTGCGCATCGCCTCCGACGACAGTCCCGTACCGTTCTCGCCGCCACTGGAAGAAGCCTTCCTCCCCAAAGTGGAAGATGTAGTGCGTGAAGCCCGGCGCTTGCAAAGGTACTGAGCAGGAATTAGAACGGGACTTTTAGCATCCGACAATTGGGCATGGCTCGGATGACATTTCTGTGATGTTTCGTCGGTGCCGAGGCAATCGCCGGGGCTCATAGTACGATATTGAATCCTCCGGCGGGGCCGGTACAGCAAACTTAGAGGAGACGCATGCGCGGATTCATCTTGGGAGTCATCGTCACGCTGCTGGTTTTATTTGTCGGCGGCTATTTCTACATGACCACGGGACACTTCGATACCCGAGCTGTCGGCAATTCGCCCAGCACCTTCGAGCAGCGGACGGCGATGAAGTCGCTGGACGAGTGGGTGGATAGTCACGCTCCCAAGCAGGCCAATCCCTTCAAGCCGACCATTGACAACGTCATGGATGGCTCGATGACCTACGACAAGAATTGCGCGTTATGCCACGGCAGCCTGAAAGAGCCCACTTCGCCGATGCGGACGAAATTTTACCCGTCCGTGCCGCAACTCATGAGCAACACCCCAGACGATCCGGATGGCAATCTTTTTTATGTCATCAAGTATGGGGTTCGCTACACCGCTATGCCGGGCTGGGATGGCGTACTGTCGGATGACGACATCTGGAAGACCGTACTCTTCATTAAGAATTCCAACCAGATGAAGGACGGCTCGCAACAGCAGAATCCGCAGAACATGCAGCACATGGACAATTCCAAACAGCCGCCGAAGTAAAATTATCTCCCCCGCTCTCCCGCGGCCGGCTAACTAGGTCTGATTGCTATCGAATGAATATTGCACTGTTTGGCGGAACCTTCGATCCCATCCATCGCGGACACGTGATCGTGGCGCGCGCTGCCGCCGCTAAGTTCGAATTGAAACAAGTGTGGTTTATCCCCGCCGATATACCACCGCATAAGCAGAAAACGCCGATCCTTTCGTTCTATCATCGTTATGCTATGGTTGCGCTCGCGCTCACCGGAGAAAAGACCTTCGTGCCCTCATTGCTGGAAGCTCCCGATCCCGCGACTGACGGCAGCCGCCGCAAGCCAAGCTATTCGATTGATACCGTCCGCCGCGTAAAAGCGACGTTGGGCAAGAGCGACCACCTGTACTTCCTGATAGGCATGGACGCTTTCAAAGACATCGCCAAGTGGCACGAAGCCGAGGCCTTGCTGCGGGAATGCGATTTCATCGTCGCCGCACGCCCTGGGTACTCGCTGGCCGACGTGGCTTCGTCGTTGCCGGAGAAGCTGCGGCCGGCGGCGCCCGTGACAAAGTTGTTCCGCAAGCAGAAGATGGAAGGGCCACTGGTGTTGCCGGGCGTTACTCTGCACATGCTGCCAGAGACCCACGAGAATGTTTCGGCCACCCAGATCCGCGCGTCGGTGGAACGTGGCGGCGCACTGAAGCGGCTTGTCCCCGACGCGGTAGCAGACTACATCCAGAAGGAGCATTTATATCGAAACCCAGCAAGGAAGAATAGAAAGTAACTCGAGACAAACCGGGACAGAAACATGAAGAAAAACTGAGTCGCGAGCGCAAGTCGCCATTGCCGTGCGCGCTTGTCAGGAAAAGAAGGCGGCGGACATTAGCATCCTACGGCTCGACGAGCAGGCCAGCGGGTTCACCGATTATTTCGTGGTTTGTTCCGGCGCCAACCCACGGCAGGTACAAGCCATCGCCGACGAGGTGGACGAGAAACTGAGCGCCACCGGCGTCGAGCCCTCGCATCGAGAAGGCTACAACCATGCCGACTGGGTGTTGCTGGACTACGTCGACTTCGTGGTGCACATCTTCTCTGAGAGCGCGCGCAAGTTCTATGACTTGGAGCGGCTGTGGAAGACTGCTACGCGGTTGCAACTGGCTGATCTAGAGAAGGCTGCCCGCAAACCCGCGGCCAAGAAGATGCTTGCCGGTGCCAAGCGCGCCAAGGCGGCAAAATCTTCAACGAGGTCGGCAGCGAAGAGTGCTGCTCGCAAGCGCGGCTCGACCGCTCGCTCGCGTAAGAGTTCCTAGCCCGTGAAGCTTCGCATCGTATGGATTGGTAGGACGCGCAGCTCTCCCATTCAATCGCTGACCGCGGAATATCTGAAACGGCTCTCTCGCTACGCCGCCTGCGATGCCCAAGAGTTGACCTCTGAAGCCGCTCTGCTCAAACTAGTGGATAAAAGCACAAGCCGTAAGCCGCCGGTTCTGGTGCTGCTTGACGCCCGCGGACAGCAGCTGACCTCGGAAGAGATAGCCAACTTTCTGGAATATCACCAGGGGCACGACACCCAGGAGTTACTGTTCGCGGTCGGCCCTGCTGATGGCTGGAGTGACGCCACGCGCGCCATCGCGTCTAATATCCTGTCCTTCGGGAAGGTGACGCTTCCTCATGAACTCGCGCGCGTCGTGCTGCTGGAGCAGCTCTATCGGGGATTCACCATCCTGAAGGGTCATCCCTATCATGGGGGACATTAGAAGGAGTGACATGAGATTTCAGCGGCGGGGTGTCGCCCGCTGGTTGCTAATATTTGCGATTGCCATCTTCTCGTCGTACTGTGCGGGCCAGGCGCTTTCCCATCCATCAGCGAAATCGCCCGCCGCGTTCCCGCCGCTGGAGCAATGGAAGACGGCCGTGACGAGCGGTAACGTCGCGACCCTAGAGGGACTTTACAGCAGCAATCCTCCGGCTCAGGTCGCCACGGCCACGGGAGGATCTACGATTACCTCGGAGGTCGCCTTCTGGACGGGTCTTAAAGCCCGTCGCATGAAGCTGAATGTCATTGAGTCGCAAGCGCCGCAGGTGGGCGTGCAGCACGTGGTCTTTCAGGCGGAGGTCCATACCAGTTCGGGTCCAGGAGGCCAAACGCTTTATGTAACCGAGGGGCAGGTATGGCAGAAGCAAGGTGAGCAATGGCGCATCATGGGCACGAAACGCTCCGATGCTTCCAAACTGCAACAGCCGCTCTCGACCAGCAAGGTCATCTACGCTCCCGGTGTGGATGCTCACGCCGAGATCAAGCAAGCTCTGCAACTCGCCGCCAAGGGCCACAAGCGGGTGCTGGTTGTCTTCGGCGCGAACTGGTGTTACGACTGCCATGTGCTCGACCTGGCTTTTCAACGTCCTGATATCGCCGGCGTGCTGCAACACAACTTTGAAGTGGTGCACGTAGACGTAGGCGAAGGCGACAAGAACCAGGACCTCATGCAGGAGTATGAGGTACCGATGAAGCGGGGAATTCCGGCGATCGCGGTCCTCGACAGCAACGGGAAACTGCTTTACAGCCAGAAGGGCGGCGAGTTCGAAAAAGCGCGCGCCTTGGGGCCGGAAGATGTGTTGCAGTTCCTGAACAAATGGAAGCCGGTCGCGCGGTAGCTCTGGCAAGACTCGGGAGTCGGCATCCGTTACTATATCGAGAGTGAATCGTCTAAAGTTCGCCGCTAGTTCGGCGCTAGATAAGGAAAAACCTGGAATGAAACTTACTTTAATTCGGCAGGTCGCCCTTGCTGCGACGGTGCTGCTCGGCAGCATGGCAGCCTGGGGCGCCGATACCTCCATGCTGCGTCCCCCTAAAGGATCGAAGGTCGCCATTATCGTATTTGAAGATCTCGAATGTCCCGACTGCGCCCGTGCGGCGCCGCTGCTGCATGAGGCGGCCAAGCAATACAACATTCCGCTGGTGCAGCATGATTTTCCTCTGCCCATGCACCCCTGGTCGTTTGAGGCGGCGGTGAACGCGCGCTTCTTCGACACCAAGTCGCCGAAGTTGGGTGACGAGTATCGCCTCTACATCTTTCAGAACCAGCCAGAGATTACCAAGCAGAATCTGCGTGGCATGACGGAGCGCTTTGCCGACGAGCATAAAGTCGCGCTGCCGTTTGTGGTCGATCCGAATGGAGATCTCGCCGCTAAGGTCAAAGCGGACTTTCAACTTGGACAGCGCATTCCTCTTGATCACACTCCCACCATTTACATCGTCAGCGATACCGTGCGTGGGCAGCCCTTCGTCGAGGTCGTCGATCGCTCCAAACTCTACCAATTGATTGACCAGGTGATGAAGGAGGCCGGCAGCAGTTCGGGAAGCAAGACGGCCACCGCCCATAAACCGGCGCACGCCCAATAAAAAAGGCCGCGTTGCCAGCAAGCTCGCCATCACCGGCGAGCTTTTTCCATCGGGGATCGCAAATCTCCGGCCGTTCCGTCCGCTCGACGAAACTTTCAATGCTCCGTCGGGTTGCTATGATCGAACTATGGCCGACAATCTTTCCATACAGCCCATGCCGCCTCTCTCGTCTCACGATCGCATCCTGATGGCGGGCAAGCACTTGTTCGCGCTCAACGGCTACGAAAATACCAGTACGGTGACCATTTCTCGCGAAGCCGGTACTAGCGAGTCGCAGATGATGAAACATTTCGGCAGCAAGCAGGGTCTGCTCATTGCCATTTTTGACCGCGGTTGGATGGCCATCGGCGAACGTGTGCAAATGACGCAGAAGAGTGCCTCGCTCACCGACAGGCTTCTTGGATTGCTGGAGGCTATTGTTATCGAATTGGACAAAGATAACGATCTGAAAGAAATCATGCTGCTTGAGTCTTGGCGTGTGCGTAAAGACAACCGTGACGTGCTGCTGAGCCAGGGATTTCTCCGATTTGCCGATGTCGTGGACGGGATTCTGTCGGAGATGCGGGACCGCAGGCAAATACGCTCCGATGTGAACCTTCACGCGGTGCGCGCCGCATACATCGGGATGACGGAAGGCCTGCTGCGCGATCAGGTGATGGCGAAACGCTCTGGCTTTCCCGCCAACTACAATTTTGACGATGTCAGAAAGGTTCTCGAAGTAATGGTTCCCGCCTTTCGCGAGGACCGGAGCGAGTCGTTGAAAGCGGTTAATCAGTAGCCGACGAATTCGCCCGGCCGATACCACTGACCGGTCAAACTTCCTGCCGTGGCAACTACAGCTTCCGCAATACCTCAAATATGTCGTCATTGCTGGGTACCTGTCCCAGAGGGTAAATCTTCGCGAACGCCAGCTTGCCCTTCTTGTCCACGATAAATACGGCGCGCTCATTGACTCCGGGGAGCGGATCTCCCTCGCGCTGAATGCCGAAAAGCTTGGCCACTGCTCCATGCGGATAAAAATCGCTGGCGAGTGGAAAGCTCATCGTGCCGATTTCTTTCTTCTGCCAGGCAGTGTGGCTGGGAATTGAGTCCGCGCTGATGGCCACGACTTGGGCATCGTAGCCTGCGAGCTTCTCGCTTTCAGAACTCAAGGCAGGCAATTGAGAGGCGCAAACCGGCGTCCAGTCGGCTGGATAGAAAGCCAGGACCACGTTCTTCTTTCCGCGGTAATCGCTCAGCTTGAATTGCTGCTTGATACTTCCTACGACCGCCGGGAGCTCAAAATCCGGGACTTCATCGCCAACGTTCAGGTTTGCCATTCTTCCTCCAGTTTCTGGTTCGATGCAAACAGCGATTCTAGAGGTCGTGCTTGCTGGCAGCAAGCCCGTAACGGCTCGCATTGTTGCAGTTTGATGAAAACGTAAGGCTCCCACCCTGTCGGCAATAACAGCGGACGAGAAGAAGACTCGGGTGTTTTCTCTAGTGGTCCTGGGCTAAGCTGTTTCGTCCCGCAATGCGGAACTGGATACGGTTGGTGGCTAGCAAGACTTGGCCGACGGCTGACTCTTCCCTACTGGTAGGTGACCCGCTTTTCGCCCTTCACGATGCGGCCAATGGTGTAGCCCTTCTCGCCGCAGCGCTCCAGGATGGTCTGCACCTTCTTGAACTTCTTTGCCGGCACGATCAGGATCATGCCGATCCCCATGTTGAAGGTGCGCAGCATTTCGTCTTGCGGAACGTTGCCGATCTTTTGCAGGTGTTCGAAGATGGGCGGAACTGGCCAGGAGTTGATCTCGACAATCGCGCCGACGCCCTTAGGCAAGGCGCGGGGCAGGTTTTCCGTGATGCCACCGCCGGTGATGTGTGCCATGGCCGAAACCGCATCACCTTCGATCATGCGCCGCAGGATGGGCCAATAGCTCTTGTGCGTCTTCATCAGCTCGGTGCCGACCTTGCCTTTGATCTCGTTGACATACGAATCGGGCGTGTAATGCGCGACGGTGAAGAAAAGCTTCCGGGCCAGCGCATAACCGTTGGTGTGAAGTCCGGTAGACGGCAGACCGATGAGTACGTCCCCGGCTTCCACCGCTTTACCGGTGATCAGCTTGCTGCGGTCCGCGACGCCGACGATAAACCCGGCCAAATCGTACTCGCCGTTGGCGTAGAAGCCGGGCATTTCGGCGGTTTCGCCGCCAATCAAGGCGCAGCCGTTCTGCTTGCAGGCGTCGGCGATACCCGCCACCACCTTCTCGGCGATCTCCGCCTGCAGTTTGCCGGTGGCAAAGTAGTCCATGAAGAACATGGGCGCGGCGCCCTGCACGGCGATGTCGTTCACGCAGTGGTTCACCAGGTCAGCGCCGACCGTGTGGTGCAGGTTCATCTCGAAGGCGATTTTCAGCTTGGTGCCAACACCGTCCACGCTGGAGACCAGAACGGGGTCCAGATACTTCTTCTTGTCGATGGCGAAGAGCCCGCCGAAGCCGCCGAGCTCGCTCAACACTCCGCGATTGAAGGTCTTATGGGCGAGATACTTAATGCGCTGCTTGGTGCGATTGGCGCGCTCGATGTCCACGCCAGCGTCGGCGTAGGTGATGGTGCGGGTTTCTGCCGTTTGTTGTGCCAAGAGTCGGGATCCAGTTCCGAGGACGCGTCGCCGCAGATTTTTACGCGGGAAGAGGCATTGTATCATTCCTCGTTTTCGCTGAGCAGTGACGAGTGTTTTCACCACACTAGACGGAGGAGGGAAAGGAGTTACGACATGGCCCACCGAAAGACAAGGATGCAGAACGCGCGCAATCTTCTCCGCCGAGCGCGGCACTCGAGGTCCGTTGCTTTAGATGGATACCGGAACGGATTACTTTGTGACTCGCATCACTACGTTCTGTGACGATTTGCTTCCGCGCCATCCGGCTGAAGTTTAGACTGGAGTTTCACCCCAGTGAGGTAACATGGCTACGACTTCTGCCGCTAAACCCGTAAGTGCAAGCACCATCAAAGCAGATCCTTCGTCCGACGTGTACCGCTCGGAAACACATCCTCTGGACGCGTTGTTTCTGCCCCATAGCGTCGCGGTAATCGGCGCGTCCGAACGGGCGGGCAGCGTGGGCCGCTCCGTGCTCTGGAACCTGTTGAGCAGCCCGTTTGGCGGTACCGTATTCCCGGTAAATGCCAAGCGTTCCAATGTGCTGGGAATCAAGGCCTATCCCAGTGTCCGTGACCTTCCCGACAAAGTGGACCTGGTAGTCCTCACCACCCCGGCCGACACCGTTCCCGACCTCATCGCCGAATCGGTGGAGCTAGGTATTTCCGCCGCCATCGTGATCTCCGCCGGCTTCAAGGAGCACGGCGAACACGGCAAGGATCTGGAGCGCCAGATCTCAGAAATTATTCGCGGCAAGATGCGCCTGATTGGCCCCAATTGCCTCGGGGTGATGAATCCGGTTCGCGGGTTTAATGCGACCTTTGCCCACACGGTTGCCCGGCCGGGAAATGTGGCTTTCATCAGCCAGAGCGGGGCGCTATGCACGGCCGTGCTGGACTGGAGTCTGCGCGAGAATGTCGGATTCAGTGCCTTCGTGTCTGTCGGCTCCATGCTCGACGTGAATTGGGGCGACCTGGTCGACTACTTTGGCAATGATCCGCGGACGCACAGCATCGTCATCTACATGGAATCCATTGGCGACGCACGGTCGTTCCTCTCGGCCGCACGCGAGGTCTCGCTGACTAAGCCCGTCATAGTGATTAAGGCCGGACGCACGGCTGCTGCGGCCAAAGCGGCGGCTTCCCATACCGGATCGCTCACCGGCAGCGATGAGGTGCTGGAGGCCGCGTTCCGGCGCAGCGGCGTTCTGCGAGTCAACAGCATCGCCGACATTTTCTTCATGTCCGAAGTATTGGCCAAACAGCCACGCCCCCGGGGCAAGCGGCTGTGCATCCTGACGAATGCAGGCGGGCCGGGCGTGCTGGCCACTGACGCGTTGGTTGCCGGTGGAGGCGAGTTGGCTGAACTGTCGCCCGAGACGCTAAAGGCATTCGACGAAATTCTTCCTCCTCAGTGGAGCCACAACAACCCGGTCGATATTCTCGGCGACGCCGAACCTGAGCGCTATGCGAAATCGCTGGAAATCGCCGCCAAAGATCCCAGCATTGACGGCATGCTGGTGGTACTGACTCCGCAGGACATGACCAATCCGACGCAGATTGCCGAGAAGCTCAAACCGTACGCCAAAGGACTTGGCAAGCCTGTATTGGCGAGCTGGATGGGTGGCGCCGAAGTCATGGCGGGGGAGCAAATCCTGAACCAGGCGGGTATTCCGACCTTCCAGTTTCCCGATAGTGCGGTGCGCGCCTTCAACTACATGTGGCGCTATTCCTACAACCTGAAGGGTTTATACGAAACTCCAGCCTTGCCGCAACACGCCGACGCCGCAGTTCAGCGCGGAAAGGCCGAGCACATCATCCAGCAGGCCCGTCAGTCGGGCCGTACCATCCTGACTGAGTATGAATCCAAGCAATTGCTTGAGGCCTACGACATTCCAACGGTTGACACTCGGATAGCGATCAACGAACAGGAAGCGCTGGAGGCTGCCGAGGAGATTGGCTATCCCATCGTGTTGAAGCTGTACTCGCTCACCATCACGCACAAGACAGATGTTGGCGGCGTGCAGTTAAACCTGCGTGATGCGGCCGCCGTGAAAAGCGCATTCCAAGCCATAAAGCAATCGGTCACTGAAAAGGCTGGCGCCGAGCACTTCCAGGGCGTGACCGTCCAGCCCATGATCAAGCTCGACGGCTACGAGTTGATCGTCGGCAGCAGTCTCGATGCCCAGTTTGGCCCTGTCATATTGTTTGGAACCGGCGGCCAGCTGGTAGAGGTCTTCAAGGACCGCGCTCTAGCCTTGCCACCTCTGAATTCCACGCTCGCCCTCCGCATGATGGAACAGACCAACATCCTTAAAGCCCTGAAAGGAGTTCGCGGACGCAAGCCGGTTGATCTGGCGGCGCTGGAAGATCTCCTGGTCCGCTTCAGCCAACTCGTCGTCGAGCAGCCCTGGATCAAGGAAATTGACATCAACCCGCTGCTCGCGTCCCCGGAACGTATCGTCGCGCTGGACGCGAGGGTTGTGGTGCATGGTCTGGATATGACCGAAGACAAGCTGCCGACGACAGCCATCCGTCCCTATCCGATTCACTTGGTCCGGCCATGGAAGATGAAGGACGGCAAGGAAGTAGTTATCAGGCCTATCCGTCCGGAAGACGAGCCTATGATGATTGAATTCCATAAGAAGCTCTCGGAAAGGAGTGTCTATCTGCGGTACTTCCAGCCGTTGAAACTGACGCAGCGGACCGCGCATGAGCGCTTGACCCGGGCTTGCTTTATCGACTACAACCGCGAGATGGCACTGGTTGCGGAGAGCCAGAACGAAGCTGGTGAACCCGAGATTCTGGCGGTCGGACGGCTCAGCAAGTTGCATGGCCGCGATGAAGCCGAACTGGCCGCAGTAGCAACCGATACCGCTCAGCACAAAGGTCTGGGAACGGAGCTTTATAGCCGGCTCATCGAATTTGCCCGTGACGAGAAGCTGAAGCTGGTCGTCTCCAACATGCTCCCCGAGAACCGCGAAATGCGGGCGCTCTGCGTCAAGCATGGTTTCAAGATGTTCTCGAGTTTGGAAGACAACATGATCCGGGCGGAGCTGGCACTGTAAAAGCTACGTCGCGCGTGCCATGAGTGGCAGGGGTCTCCCCTGCAGACTTCGCAAAGGCAGGAGCAATATATCGTGCGCCGCGTGTATCATGGCTTTCGCGGTCGCCATGTTATGATCGGGAGCTTGCAGGAGTGCAATCGGCTGCGGTTGCCGCGATGACCGGGTCCCCGACGAGCGCCGGTTTTGCGTTTGCGGGTGGTTGGCGGCAGGCCTGTCTAAGGGGCGATCGGTAGAACGTGCCAAGCGAAAAACAGGTAAAGTGGTCGCAGCTTCGGGTTGGACTGACGGTACTTGTTGCGCTCGTAACTCTTGCCATTCTTATCTTCGTGATGACCGGCACCACCGGCCTCTTCACCAAGAAGATCCTGATTCGTGCCTACGTGGACAACGCCGCCGGCTTGCGGGTTGGCGCGCCCGTGCGGCTGGAAGGCGTTGACATTGGCAACGTCACCGGGGTCCGCGTAGTCTCCGATCCCAAACGCGTTCTGGCCCCGGTGGAAATCACGATGAAGGTCACCACCAAGTACAAAGACACCATGAACACCGGCTGCGAGGTTCAGCTAACCACCGCCGGGGTTTTGGGTGAGGTCTTTGTGGACCTCGATTGCCGCGAGGCCAAGGGCAGGCCTATCCAAACCGGTGCTGAGCTGCCCACGAAAGATGTTCCGCAACTGCAGGACGTAGTGCGCGCCAGCCAGGGAACGCTGCAAAATGTCGATACGCTGGTGAAACGGCTTGACAGTATTCTTTCCTATATCCAGAGCGGACAAGGCTCCATCGGCAAGGTCATCTACGATCCCTCGCTGTTCAATCGAGCTAACGACATGCTGACCCAGTTGCAGTCAGTGGTCAGGCAGGTTAACTCGCCAAACGGAACAATTGGCAAGCTCATCAACAGCGACGAACTCTACAACAAGGCCAATGCCGCCGTCGACAACGTCAATAAGATCATCGATGAGGTCAATAGCGGCCAGGGAACAATCGGTAAGTTCCTCAAAGACCCCACTCTTTATAACAATGCCAACAAAGCAGTCGCCCAAACCAACGAGCTGATCGGTGGTATCAACGCCGGAAAGGCACCCTCGGCAGGCTCGCGAAAGATGAAGCGCTGGCGAACAAGATCGACAACACCATCACCCGCCTGAATAGCATCGCCGACCGGCTCGACAAGGGCGAGGGCACGGCCGGTAAGTTCCTGAAGGATCCTGCCCTATACGACAACGCCAACGACTTGCTGGTGGAGACGCGGAACCTCATTAAAGCCGTCCGCCAGGATCCCAAGAAGTACCTGACCATTCATCTCAAAATCTTCTGACGCCGACAGCCACGTTATTCCCGTTCTGCCTACACTAATTTCCCACTCCAATAGTCGTTGTAGTAGTGTTTCCTGTGGAGCGCTCCTTCGTCTCAACAGGGCGCACCTGGTTCTACCTTTTCATTACTGCGCCTCGCCGATGCTGATCAGCGTGCGGCGGTGTGACAATTCATTCACGAGGTACATATGCGGATTCGCTCTCTTGTAATTTTCCCGGTGTTGCTTGCCACGGTACTTGCCGTGGCCCAGACAGCACCTTCGACGTCCTCCTCCCCCGAGTTTCCCAAACAAATTCCCAACTTCGATCTGACAGCCATCGACAAGACGGCCGATCCTTGCGTGGATTTCTACCAGTATTCCTGTGGGAACTGGATGAAGAACAATCCCATTCCGGCAGACAAGACAAGGTGGGGTCGCTTCAATGAACTGGGCGAGCACAATCTCTACATCCTTCGCGACATCCTCGATCAGGCACAGGCGCCCGGAACGCACAGCGCCATCCAGCAGAAAGTAGGCGACTACTACGCGGCGTGCATGGACGAAAGCGCCATCGAGAAGAAAGGTACGGCGCCGCTTGAGCAGGAGATGAGCCGCATCGCTGCCATCAAGTCCAAGCAAGAGATCATTCCGCAGGTCGCCTATATGCATAGCAATGGCGTCACCGCGCTGTTCAGCTTCTATCCCATGCCCGATATGCACGATTCCAGTTTGACTATCCCGAACCTCGACCAGGGGGGAATCACCCTGCCCGACCGCGATTACTACCTCAAGGATGACGCCAAGTCGGTGGAGACACGGCAAAGGTACGAGGAGCACGTGCAGAAGATGTTCGAGCTGGCGGGCGACAAACCGGAGGCAGCCGCCGCCGAAGCCAAGACGGTGCTCGCAGTCGAGACCGGACTGGCGAAGGCCGCTATGGACCGCACGGAGCGTCGCGACCCGAAGAAGCGCGATCACATGATGCAGACCACGGAAGTGGTTGCGCTGGCCCCGAACTTCGAACTTACTCGGTATTTCGCCGATAACGGCTCGCCCAAGTTCACCAGCCTCAACGTCGGCAATCCCGATTTCTTCAAGGCGGTGAACGAGCAGCTCAATACCATGTCTCTGGACGATTGGAAGACCTATCTCCGCTGGCGGGCCTTGGACACCTACGCTCCGCTGCTGACGGAGGCGTTCGTGGACGAAGACTTCCAGTTCAACCGGAAATATATGGCCGGGCAGAAGGAAATTGAGCCGCGTTGGAAGCGCTGCGTCCGCTCCACCGACCACGAGCTCGGCATGGCCTTGGGCCAGCTCTATGTGGACAAAGTATTCGGGCCCGACAATAAGGCGCGCACCCTCAAGATGGTGCAGTCCATTGAGCAGGCCATGCATACCGACATCGGGCAGTTGCCCTGGATGTCCGAACCGACCAAGCAGCAGGCGTACCTAAAGCTGGCCGCCATCGTCAATAACATTGGGTATCCCGACACCTGGCGTGATTACAGCACGGTAATCGTCAAGCGCGACGATTACGCCGGCAATGCGACGCGCGCCGCCGCCTTCGAGACCCATCGCCAGTACAACAAGATGGAGAAGCCGACCGACCGCAAAGACTGGAGCATGACTCCGCCGACGGTGAACGCCTATTACCGCCCGCCGATGAACGACATCAACTTCCCCGCCGGCATTTTGCAACCGCCCTTCTACAGCATCGACATGGATGACGCAGTGAACTTTGGAGGCATTGGAGTCGTGATCGGCCACGAGCTGACCCATGGCTTCGACGATCAGGGCCGCAAGTACGATGCTCAGGGAAATCTGAAGGACTGGTGGACTCCCGAGGACGCTAAAGCATTTGAAGAACGCGCGAGCTGTACGGCCGATGAATATTCCAGCTTCGTCGCCGTGAAGGACGACAAAGGCGAGGTGCATCTTAACGGCAAACTCACGCTTGGCGAGAACACCGCCGATAACGGTGGCCTGAAGCTGGCATACATGGCACTCACGAATATCATCGGCAACACGCCGGTGAAGCCCATCGACGGTTACACGCCCCAGCAGCGCTTCTTCCTGTCATACGGGCAGATCTGGTGCCAGAACGTGACCGACCAGCAGGCGCGGGTGCTGGCCATCACTGATCCGCACTCTCCGGGACGCTGGCGGGTGAATGGAGCAGTGCAAAACTCGGCTGCCTTCCAGGAGGCATTCGGTTGCAAGGCTGGCCAGCCCATGGTAAGCGAGAAAGCCTGCCGGGTTTGGTAGCGCGGTTTGGCGGGCGTTGAGGCGGGGAAGCTTCGGCATTAGACTGCTACTTCAACCGTCGAGAGACTTACAGAGACCGGCTCCGGAATCCCTTCGCCGGCGGCGAGGCGATCCTGAATATGGAGATGGATAGCATCCTTGATATTCTCCACTGCTTGTTCGTAGGTTTCACCCTGGCTGTAGCAGCCCTGCAGTGTTGGGCAGGAAATAAAGTATCCGTCTGGGTCGGCCTCGATCACCACTGGCAAGGTCAAGTGCGTCATACGCGGATTATAGAAGATCACAGCGCTTGGGTGGTCGTTGATAAGCCATGAACCCCGGGGCGGCCTCCTGCACTTGACACCGGGCGTGTTCGCGCTACGCCATGGTTGGCGTACAAATTTGGGTACCTATCTTCAAAACGAGGTCATACATGCGACATCTCTCTCTGTTGGCTTGCGTCCTGCTTCTTGCCGGAATCATGGCACAGGCACAAAAGCCTTCTTCGTCTGCTGAGCAAATTAAGAACGTTCCCAGCTTCGATCTGAACGCGATGGACAAGTCCGTCGACCCCTGCGTCGATTTCTATCAATACGCCTGCGGCAATTGGATCAAGAACAACCCTATTCCCGCCGATCAGCCCGAATGGGGCCGCTTCAACGAGCTCCACGAACGCAATCAAATGATCTTGCGCAACATCCTGGAGAAAACCTCGGCTGACAACCCCGGCCGTTCGTCCAATGACCAGAAGATCGGCGACTACTATTACTCCTGCATGGACGAGGCCGGCATCGACGCCAAGGGTACGGCTCCGCTGAAACCGATGATGGATCGCATTGCCGCGCTGCAGGACAAGTCGCAGCTGCCAGCGCTCATCGGGGAACTACACAACAATGGCGTTCGTGTGCTATTCGATTTTGGTTCCGAGCCTGACGCGAAAGACTCCATGATGGAAATCGCGGGCACCGACCAGGGTGGACTGGGCCTTCCCGACCGCGACTACTACCTGAAGACGGACGCGAAATCGATCGAATTGCGCAACCAGTATGTCCAGCACGTGACCAACATGTTCCAGTTGCTGGGCGAGCCGCCGGAGAAGGCTGCCGCCGATGCCAAGACCGTCCTTAACATCGAAACCCAGCTCGCAACAGCCTCGATGGATCGAGTGGAGCGGCGCGATCCCAACAAGGTCTATCACAAGATGACCACCGCTCAGCTTCAGCAACTGAGTCCTGCCTTCACCTGGAAGGAGTATTTCGTCACCATCGCGGCCCCCACTTTCGATAGCCTCGATGTTTCCGTGCCCGATTTCGTGAAGGGCATGAATCAACTGGTCGCGACCAGCAATCTCGAGGACATCAAGACTTACCTTCGCTGGCAGACAGCGCATCATGCCGCGCCAGCTGCTTCCAACGGCGTTTGTGAACGAAAACTTCGCCTTCTATGGAAAAATCCTTACCGGAGCGAAAGAAATTCGTCCCCGCTGGAAACGTTGCGTGCAATACACCAACTCGGATTTGGGGGAGGCGTTGGGCAAGGCTTATGTCGCTGAAGTATTTCCTCCTGAGAGCAAGGCCGCCACTCTGAAGATGGTGCAGGAATTGGAAGCCGCTCTCAAAACCGATATCACCGAAGTGTCGTGGATGACCGACGACACCAAGAAGCAGGCGCTTGATAAGCTGGCGCACATTGCGAACAAAATCGGCTATCCCGACAAATGGCGCGATTATAGTACGCTGACCATCGTGCGCGGCGACGCTTTGGGCAATGGGCTGCGTGCCAATCAATTCGAGTTCAAACGACAACTAAATAAGATCGGCAAGCCGGTAGATCGCAGCGAATGGGGCATGACGCCGCCCACGGTCAACGCTTATTACAATCCGCAGGAGAACAACATTAACTTTCCTGCCGGCATTCTGCAGCCACCGTTCTACGATCCGAAGGTTGACGACGCGGTGAACTTCGGCGCTATCGGCGCGGTCATCGGCCACGAACTCACGCACGGATTTGACGATTCGGGCAGCCAGTTCGATGCCCAGGGAAACCTGCGCAACTGGTGGACTCCCAAGGACCGCGAGCAATTCGATAAGTTGGAAGCCTGCTTCGTCAACGAGTATGACAGCTTTGTTGCGGTGGATGACGTTCACGTGCGCGGACAGCTGACGCTGGGCGAAAATACCGCCGACAACGGCGGGCTGCGCATTGCCGATATGGCTTTGTTGGAGGAACTGGGTAATACTCCGCAAAAGTCCATCGACGGCTTCACCCCGGAACAACGCCTGTTCGTCGGCTGGGGCCAGATCTGGTGCGAGAATGATCGTCCTGAATATGCCCGCATGATGGCGGGAGTCAACGAGCACTCACCAGGGAAATTCCGGGTCAACGGCGTGGTCGGGAACATGCCCGAGTTCCAAAGGGCATATAGCTGCAAGCCCGACGCCCCAATGATCCGCAAGCCAGCTTGCCGGGTGTGGTAGGAGCGACTGTCCCAGATTGCAGCCCTGAGGAAGCGGAGCGCGCAAACGAACAATTACTATTCCGTGCGCTCCGTGTCCTCCGTGGTGAAGAATCTCGGCGCATCAGCCTTGCAACTAGCCATTAACCACTCGCGCCTAGCCACTGGTTTATAGTGTTCTGTGCTGCCGGTGAAATCTCTCCCTTCTCATTACACTCGCATTTCGCTGTTCTCTCTTGCGCTGGTTTTGGTTGCCTTGGGCTGTGCCTGCAGGCGCGGAGCACTCGCCAAGCACGAATACATGTACGTCTCGGCACAAGAAACCAGCCTGCGTGACCGGGTGGCCACCATGTACAACAAGATCGGCACAGTGCATAGCGGCGATCGCGTGGAAGTCTTGGAGAAGCAGCGGCGTTTCCTTCGCGTGCGTACCGACAGCGGCCAGGAAGGCTGGATCGAGGAACGCAGCCTGGTTCCTCAGGATATTTACGATGCCTTCCAGAAGCTGGCCAGCGACAATGCCAGCCAGCCAGTGCAAGCCCACGGAACGGCCCGCTCCGAACTTAATATCCATGTAACTCCGTCGCGCGAAGCGGAGCACCTGTATCAACTCAAGGACGGAGAGAAAGTTGACATCCTGAAGCGCGCGACGGCGGAGAAGAATCCCCCAAAGTCCGCGGCTACGACTACTACACAAACTCCAAAGCCGTCCGCCACGACTCAACCGAAGAGCCGCCAGCTCCGCCCGTCACAGCTACGTCAACCGCCGTTCCCTCGAAGCAATCGCCCCTCGGCACTGCAAGCAAAGCCCCTGAGCCTCCAAAGCCGGTGATGGAAGATTGGTACCTGGTGCGCACCTCCGCCGGACATGTCGGCTGGGTGCTACTGCGCATGATTGACCTCGATATCCCCTTGGACGTTGCGCAATACGCCGAGGGCCAGCGCATCATGGGCTACTTCGTGCTCAACACGGTGCCGGAGGAAGACAAAGACACCAAAGAAGTCAAACAGGTGCCGCAGTACCTGGTGCTGCTGAACGAGCCTAAGGACGGACTGCCGTGGGACTTTAATCAGATTCGAATCTTTACCCGGAACCGCGCGAAGCATCGCTATGAAACCGCTTACCGCGAGCGCAAGCTTGAGGGCTACTTCCCGGTGAAAACCGGCCATCAGGATTTCGGCAAAGAAGGAGACCTGCCGACCTTCACCATTCGCGAGAAAAATGACGACGGGCAGATGGTCGACGTCACCTACAAATTGAATGGCCCGATCGTGCATCGAGTCCTCACCCCGGAAGAAGAAGCTGCGGAGAAGGCCAAACATGAAGCCGCGTTAGCTGCTTACTATGCGCAGCGTAAGAAGCAGGGGCTTGCGCCTGCCGCCCATCCGCATCACAAACATAAGTGAAAGAGTAGGCCTAGAGTTTTCGCGCGGCCTCGTCAGAGACTGTGTCGCAACCTGCTGTTGATTTGCCGTCATGGAACGACGAACCCAGCCCCGAATTGGGGCAAAAGAGCTTAGCCCGGCGCTTTAGAGGCTGTTACGAAACAGAGCTCGCCTTCTCCGCGATGGAACAAGGACAACGAAATCCGAGTCCCGTAGGGACGGCAGAGGTTGTGACCCAAGCCTCTTCAGCCCGCAAGGGATCGGCTTTTGCTGACTCATGAGCCAAACACGCAATGCGGCACGAAAGCAAGCCTACTGCGTTACCATGTCCAGCACTATGTTTCGCACGCCAACATTCGTCATCTCACTTCTGCTGGTGGGCTGCCTGCTTAACTCCACTGCATGCGCCAAGCACCGCCACGGGTCCGCAAGTTCCGCCGACAACACGCCGGGCAACTTCGACTACTATCTCCTCACTCTGTCGTGGGCGCCGGAGTTCTGCGCCACGCACGCCAGCAATGCGTCGTCGAGCGAATGTGACCCCAATCGCCATTTTGGTCTCGTCGTGCATGGTTTGTGGCCGGAGAACGACAACGGATCGTACCCACAGGATTGCGCTCCAGCGCAACCGGTAGCGCAAGCGACGGTCCAGCACATGTTGGCGATCATGCCCGCTCGCGGACTCATTCAGCATGAATGGGCCACGCACGGGACCTGCAGCGGGCTGGCGGCGCAAGATTATTTTGCCGACATCGAGAAGGCGTTTCGAGAGGTGCAAATTCCGCCCGAGTATCGCGCGCCAGCGCAAGCCTTTCAGGTAAGTCCTTCTGAGATCGAGCAAAAGTTCGCCGCCGCCAATCACGTGCCAACCGGCGACTTTCGCGTCTCGTGTAGTGGAACCGAATTCGTGGCCATCGAAGCCTGCATGACGAAAGACTTGCAGTATCGCCAATGCAGCTCCGGCCTGCGCGATTGCCGCGCGCCGCAAGTCACGATCCAGCCAACACCGTAGCGGGGAGGAGTTGGTAGGCCCGGCTGGAATCGAACCAGCAACCCTCAGCTTAGAAGGCTGATAGCAGCCATATCCCGACTACTGCGATTGTATATCTACATCGAAACGCGAGGTTTGTGCGGGCTTCAGAACGCGTGCGATTACTCCTGATTCCTGCGATTTTCTGCTGAGGGTCCCCGGTATTTCCCCAGGTACACGCGGACGGCCCTCCAGAACTGGAGGAACAGCTCGCGCGGATCGCCGACCGTAAAACCCATTCGGGGTTCCCTGAAACTTCCAGCGTTCTTCCGGCAACGACCTGATTCTTTGACTTTTCGCCGGCTGCCACGTTGTCCGCGGTGGGGACTCGCTTGTTCTGCGGCCACAGGAGCCTTTAGCGAGATGCGAGCCACACGATTCAGTGATTACCGTCATAGGCGGACCTAGAGGAGGGCGGGGTATACTGACCTTGCGGCCCTTTTGTCACGCGGGTGCACCTTTGAATCTGATTCTCCTAATCAGTAGATGGTGACTGTCATCTCGGGGGCCTTCGGCTCCACGCAGGCAGATGATTTGGGTATTGTGTCGGGGGTGCCTAGCTTGGCACCATTTCGCTCACGGCCAGATGCCTGTTGCCGATGTTGGTGGAAGTACGGTACAAAGGCGTAGACACCGTTGACAACCATGCGGGCCGAACTTGGAGCTCTATGTTGAAGGAACGTGCACAGAGCATGGAAAGCTCACACCGCATTGCGGACTTTGAGAATCCTCCAGTTGTCGAAACCGTGCTTGGAGTTTTTTTTGCTCCGCTGAGTGGATACGGGCCGCTTCATCAAGGCATCTTTTGGGAGCGCGTCAGAAGCCGCTATCCCCGCTATGAACTTATGCCTGCTATCGGAGAAGTTGAAGTGCGGCTCGGACCCCAGGGCCTGCAGGCGTCTCCGCCAAGATCACTGCTAATTGATGGTTCGAATGCTCAACTGGTACAACTGCAAAGTAACGCGTTCTTGCGAAATTGGAGAAAAGTCCCAGGTGTACCGGGGTACATTCATTACGATGTTATGCGCCCGTCCTTTGAAAGAGATTGGACAGAGTTCCTAAATTTCTTGGGCGACGAACGAGTCGGGTCGCCCGAGCTGTTCGAAGGCCACGTCAGCTACATTAACCAGTTTGTTCGCGGCTTTGAGTGGGAGTCATACGACGATTTTCGAAGAATACTGACTGGGTTGGCGCCGTTTCATCGCAGTGAGATCATTTCGAATCTCAAGCTACTTTCTTTCCATGAGGTTTACGAATTGAAGGATGGCTCCGGGCGTTTGGAGGTGACTGCCCAACCCGCAATCCGTCCAGTGGATGGGAAGGAAATCTTGCAGCTTACGATAACCGCGGCCGGTAAGCCACGGTCAAATTCGACTAACGACGTTATGGCTTGGCTGGATTCTGGACACGCAGCCGTGGTGGGTACTTTTGTTGAAGTGACCTCGGACGAGGCGCACAAAATGTGGGGGAGAAAATGATTGCCGCTGTTTCAACAGGACCGATGCTTGAAAAGGCCCAACCGTGCCATGTACAAAGCGGTTCGACTAGCTTATTTGCGTCAGCATCGCTTTTCGAATCTGCCCCTTGGTTAAACGATGCCCTATCACAAATTCACGAACTGGAAAAACGCGGTCAGAATTACCCAGGCGTTGGCGATCTCACGATTGCTCCAGAAACCGGTGCTGCGGTTCGCATACTGCTGTCGCACATCAGCTTGCCCTTGCTACCGCAACCCTCTTTTGCGAGTGTCTCCGGTGGGGCGGTGGTAATGAATTTCGGCGCTGGAGAAAGGGACGCTGAGTTCACGATCTTTCCCTCGGGCACAATCATCCTGAACTTGCTAGAGCGAGGCAATGTGGCAAGTGATGATGAGTTATCCCCGAAGGATACGAACCGTGTCCAGGATGCATTGCTGTGGGCGCTGGGCAGGTTATGAAAAAGCTCTTGATCCAAAATGCCAGACCGTGAACACGACGAAACTCTTGCCGAAGATGCTCGTCTGATTAGAGTGCTGGTGCAGGACAACTGGATTGTTAACAAGGGAGGCCATGAAGCGGTGGCCTCTTTCGTCTTCTTGGACGGCCTGACCCACGAGGTTTCCTGTTATCTCGACTCACCTGAAGCACGGGCGTCCTTGCGAGAAAGATTCCCCGGAAAGCGAGTTGCTGTTATCACTGTAAAGGAGGCCAAGAATTCGGGACATGTCGTTGCCCGCGACGACGAAGGTGGCGGCGGAATCCCCGGACATGTCGTGTTAGTGCAGGTTCAGGCGAAGTTGGAGTCCAAAGATCACGTCAGAAAAACGAGGCAGCTTGCCGCCACCTCATCGATAGAAGTTCTGTGAATTCTCCGATAGTGCCCGATGAGCTGCAACATGATATAGGGGATACTTCAACCCTATCCGGCGCCGGGGCTATTAGTTGTCTTGGGTGGCCGGTGCTCCGTTCGGTTCCACGATCTTAGGCACACCGCAGTGAGCCGGATGATCGCGACCCGCATCCCTCTGCCAATCATTGCAAAGATTATGGGGGCAAACGTCACGCTGGCGAAGATGGCCGCCCCTACGGACACTTCGGAATTGAAGAACTGCGCTTCGCGGTTGAAAGTATCTCCGGGGGCGCAAATTGACTCGGGGTCCCCGGTATCGGACCCTAAGTCGCTCGCCTCTCGCGCTAACTGATAGAAAAGAGTTGGTAGGCCCGGCTGGAATCGAACCAGCAACCCTCAGCTTAGAAGGCTGATGCTCTATCCGATTGAGCTACGGGCCCACAGGCAGGCGCGTTGTTGGGCTACGCGCGGCGACTCGCCAACTCATTATCGCAAATCAGGGAGCGGATTGGGCAGGCAAAACCGGCTCTCCGCGCTGGACGCGCTGGAGAAAGGCGATAGCCTGGCGCTCGGCCCAGCGGCCATCGTAGCCGTTGGCTTCCGCGAGGAAGGCGCAGTGCCCGCCGTGCTCGGTCTCGACATAGGTAATATGCGGATTGCGCAGCAGCTTCTCGCGGGTTGCAGGCACGATGCGTATGAATGGATCGTCCTCGGCATGCACAATGAAGGTTGGAACCGCTATGCGGTCAACCACCTTGGAAGCCGACGCGCGCGTGTAGTAGTCCTGAGCGTCGAGAAAGCCGCAATAGCGCGCCGTGATCTGGTCGTCGAAATCACGCAAGCTGCGCAGCCCGCGCAAATAGCGCAGATCGTAAACTCCGGGATACAACGCCGCCTTGCGTTGTATTCGGCGACGTAAGCCCCGGAGAAATTTCATTTCATAGATCCGATTCGCGCGATCATGCAGCGCATCCGCCGAAGGCGCCAGGTCCATTGATGGCGAGACGCCAATCCCCGCCACCACTTCTGGCGGCGCATTCTCGCCCCACTCACCGAGCAGCTTCAGCACCAGGTTTCCACCCATCGAGAAACCCGCCAAGGCCAGTTTCTGCAGACCCTCCTGCGTAATGAGCACCTTCGCCACTGCTCCCACATCGTCAGACATGCTGGAGTTGTACAGCGTCGGTCCCAGCGACTCGGTGTTGCCGCAGTTGCGCATGTTCATACGAACCACATTCATGCCCGCGCACCAAGCCTTGCTGCCAGTGCCAATCACGTAGCCCGATTCGCTGGAGCCTTCGAGTCCGTGCACGATGACCAGCGTCATGGCGCTGCTGCGGTTTGCCTGCCAGTGGCAGAGACAAAGCACTTGCACCTCAGGTTCGACGTGGAACAATCGCTCTTCGGGCGCAGGCAGTTGGTTGCGACGTGGAAGGAAATTGCCTGCGATGGTCTGAGCGTGGCCCCAACGAAATGCGCGCCGAGGGCGGAAGGGCTCTCCGAAAACTTCCGCCTCACCGGCTGGCGCGAATGGACGCAAGGCCGCATCGCTGGCACACGACTGCTGCCGTGGTCTTACTTCCTGCGCGGTGGGATTAGGTTCCGGCATCTATAATGGTTTTATCATCCTTGGCTATTCGGGTGGCGGAGTTTACGATTGCGTGACTGACGTCTCCCTGAAATTGATTGGAGTCGCGATGCCGATTTTCGAATACCGCTGTGAACAGTGTGGAAACAGGTTCGAGGCCATCCTCTTCGGTGAACAGAAAGCCGAGTGCCCCAGTTGCCACACCCACAAACTCGAGCCCCAGCTCTCAACGTTTTCCGTCAGTACGAAGAGCAACGCGCCAGCGGCGTCGGCGGGTTGTGGACAGTCGAACTGCTGCATGATGGGCGGCTGCTCAGAGAACTGAAGCAAGCTTTCGACCTGTCGCAACGCTGCGAAAACAGCGCAAGGCCGCCTAACCCCTCAACAACCGTGCGGCTGCTGAATGTTATAATTTTCAGACACGGTGGGTGTAGTTCAGTGGTAGAACTCCGGACTGTGGCTCCGGCTGTCGAGGGTTCGAATCCCTCCACCCACCCCAAGAATCCGCTTCGCTTCACCTCGGAATTAAGGGACCGGCACGCCGCCGCTCAGCGGCACTGTCGCCAAATCAACCCAGCGTTCGCCATTGCCCTTCACGAAAGTTAGCGAACCGATTCGGACCGTGCGCGGGCCCGTGTAGGCGCTCCAACGCTGACGAGCAATCTCTTCTACCTTCTGAGCCTCTTCCGCCGTATCACCTTTCACGATGGTCAGATGCGGCATGTAGGGCCAAGGCTCTTCATATTGCAGCGCGTCTCGATTGAGTAGATCGTGCAACTCGCGCATCCGATAAGCGCCTCGCGCCACGCGGAGAAAGACCGTGGGAGTGACGGGGACAAAGTTTTCCACATCGCCCATCGTGACGTCGAAGCCTGGGACGGTCTGGCACACCTCTCGCATCACGCCTAAGGCTTGCTGTTCGGTGCCCCGGAGAGGCCGCGGCGGCAGCACGGTAAGGTGGGCATCGGCATGAGTGTGCGCTGAATGCAACTCGCGGCGTAGTTCTTCTACGAAGATCCCCACTGGGCTGCGCACGTATGCAACCGCAGCGTATACGAGGCCGAGCATGAAGGTTACATTATAGCGGTCAGTCCGCCGCAATGCGCCAGAGGCAAGCGCTTGGTCGTTTCAGCGCCCCTGAGGCCAGGAATCCGAGTCCGTGGCCCGAGTTGGCCCGAATCTGTCGCGAGTTCCCACTCACTTCTAGGCTACAACCGCAGAAGGCAGCAGACCCTCCATTCTGATCGGCAAGTTGCGGACCCGAATCCCTGTCGCGTGATAGACCGCGGAAGCCAGCGCGGAAGCGACTCCGGTGAGACCAATCTCCCCGATTCCGCGGGCGCCGTACACATTGATAATCGGGTCAGGAAAATCGAGCAGGATGCAATCGATCTCCGGCACATCTTTGTTGGTCGGCACGATGTAGTCGGCAAAGTTATTGTTCACGGGATGGGCATTGCGGGTGTCGTAGATTGTCTCTTCAAACAGTCCCATACCAATGCCCATAACAACCCCGCCCAAAATCTGGCTGTGTCCGGTCTTAGCGTTGATGATCTTTCCGCCGTCGATTACAGATACCCAGCGCGTCACCCGAAGGCGCACGATGGCCGGATCGAAAATGGCTGCCAAAGTTTTTTGCGTGTTCAATTTCGGGATGCTTATCAAGTTCGAGCGGATCACGACTGAAGCACTATTAGTGCACGAATTCCCTTACTCGACGTTAGTTCCGCGTAGGCCTGCAATTCGGGAAAAGCAGTTGCACAGTTTCTGAATCGGGAAACCTGTTCGCTCGTTCTAGAACCGATCGCCATCATGCTGCAAATTTTTGCAGTTGACCAAACTGCTTTTCACGGTCTTGCACTGTAAGTGCCAACGATCGTTCATCATAACGAAAACTTTGCATTGGCAGCGCTCGTGCCCTTACGGAAGGCGAATGCCCGAAATCCTCCCCGGTGCGTTTCGGGAATAAAACCAGAAGGGAAGACATACAATGCGGCAACACAAAACTATCGCTTTCAGTTTCGTTCTGATCGTTGGATTGCTGCTCGCCATCGCACCCGCCTCAGCTTCCACGGTCGATGTCAATTTCGTCGGGCTCGGCGGAGCAAGCCAGAACGGCGTTTACACTTACCCGTATTACCTCACCATCGACAATGGCCCATGGACGCCGATGATGTGCGACGATTTCTTCGATCGCATCAACGTTGGCGACAGCTGGCAGGCAAACATCACTCAGCTAAGCAGCGGCGACATGAGCCTGACGCGCTTCGGAGATCTGACCAAGTACGAGGAGGCGGCCTATCTGCTACTGCAAACCAAGGTTGCCGACCCATCGCAGTGGGGCAACATCAATTGGGCGGTCTGGGACATCTTCGATCCTACCGCCGACCCGGGCGCCGACAACCAGGCCGGCGTGGACTACTGGCTGAATAAAGCGGAAACGGTTGACCTCTCCAAGCTTAACTTCTCCGGCGTCTGGATTGTCACCCCGACCGGCGACTACGGTCAGGAATTCCTGTATGCCACACCGGAACCCGGCACGCTACTGCTGCTAGGAACTGGCCTGATTGGATTTTGGGCCCATCGCAGACGCCAGGCATAATCAAGTTCTAATCTAACCTTGGCCGGAGCAGCCATGCTTCGGCCTTTTGCTTGCGCCACAGCTTCCTAAAAATCGGACGCATGGCTCTCAGGACTTCCATCGATCGCACAACTCCCACCAGAGCAGCTTCTCCCATTCGGTAAGATAAGTTTTTGCCCATTCGCGATGTTTCCACCAGGGCAGCCCAAATAGGAAGTCGTTGCTGGTCGCCGCTGCCGTCCAGTGAATTTGTGGTAGACAGTGACGAAAGATTGAGAGGGCGCGCCTGGTATGGTAGTCGTCGGTTACTAAGACGGCAGAACGCGTGGTTAGCTGCAAACGCGCCAGGCATCCCGCTACCTGAGCAGCCTCTTCCTTGGTGGAATCGCCTTCGATCATGCAAAGGCTGACTTGCGAAGCATTCGCTTCCGCCGTCTGGGCTATGAATTTCGCTGCCAGGTCCGCATAGGATTGCCCGTAGATCTGTCCCGTGTCTACATCGACCAGTAGATGCTGCCCGTAGCCGCCGCGAAGCAGTTCCATGGCGCGCCAATACCGGCCGTCAACCTGGCTACCTCCCAGCATTACGATCGCGTCCGACTTCTCCGGGTCGTTAACAACCAGGTAGCCGCCCGGCTGAAAAAACAGCAGCGCGCAGACCAAAATCAGAACAGCGGCGATAATCAGAGCTTTCATCGTGATCCGGGTTGCGAGGGCATCATAAACTTGGTCCCAGTGTCGGCGCCATCATACAGTGAAATCAGCGTGAAACCGAAAAGGGCGTCAAGTACACCGAACGCCTGCCTTTCGCATCTATGCGGGTTGAAAGGAGCACCACCCTATGTCACTCTTTGCAAAATTCTCTTCCTGGCTAACCGTTGCGCTCCTGTGCCTTGGTCCGTTTCTGCTATACGGGCAAGACAACACTATGCAGAACAACCAATCAGGGATGAGTCAGAATGCCCCGAGCAACCACCATATGGTGAACATCACGGGATGCCTGAAAAAGGGCAGCGAGGACGGCGGATACTACATCACCGACCAAAACGGCAACATGTGGGAGCTTAGCAGCAAGAGCGTAAACCTTTCCGAGCATGTCAATCACACGGTCAGTGTTGCGGGTCGCGAAATGCCGCGGTCGAAAGCGGATGAAGCGAAAACCGAGCAGACCGAGAAGTCGGAATCCGGCGGAAACAAGTACTCGGATCTACGAGTAGCGCAGTTGAAAATGGTAAGTCCGAGCTGCACCCAGTAACCCCGCGTGGCAAAATCATCTCATCAGCAGCGTCGGAAACAACGGCCCTTCCACGCTTTTCTTGTACCCCGACAAGTCGCGCGATCCTTTGTTCAGGGCTCGGTGCAAGACCTTGGCCATCGCTGCTCATCGCACTGTTCGTAGCAAGTGAAAATGTCCGCTTTTTGTAGCAAGTGAAATGTCCGGTTTGCGTCAAAGAAGGCTCAATCCGGTCATACCACCGATCGCGAGGTTTCCAAGCAGTGGCTGGAAGCCAAACGGTTGGCAGGTATTCCCGAAGCGGTCGTCCTGTACTGTGCTCGCCATCGTTTTTCAACCGACGCGATGGAGGGCACTGGGAACGTAATGGCGGTCATGGATGCGAGGGGGCATCAATCAGTCAATACCACGCGCATCTACAACCACTCGAATGTGACGCTGATTAGGCAAGCAATCGAGCGCAGGAATCAACAGTTGTCCGAGACGGTGCAATAGGGTGGCCATAAAATTGGCCACAGTGACGGTATGAGGTTGTGTTCAGAAACGGCGTAAGTGATTGCAGCAGTAATGGTAGCGCTACCGGGAATCGAACCCGGGTTTGAAGATTGAGAATC
>CAVYZB010000002.1:0-96183 GCA_963772895.1 uncultured Acidobacteriaceae bacterium | reverse complement strand
GGAAGTCTAAGAAAAGAATGGCTCCTCAGGTAGGACTCGAACCTACAACCCTCTGGTTAACAGCCGGATGGTCAATCATCGAATTCCGCAATCCTTCACGGGTGAATCGATGATTCTTTCACCGCAGGGCCCGATTGAGCTACTAAATAAGAAGGATTTTCCACGAGGTTTTATGCAGTCGGCGTCGAGAGACATTGAGCCATACTGGATTGATGAACCTGACTGGCTCTGCCTAATCGAATTCCTGCCCAATGACGATGATGAGAGCCGCGCAATCGGCGCGCAGGCGATTGGATATCTGTTCGGCTACTCGCAATTGACAGACACTCGAATGCTGGCGCTTCTCGGCGATCCAGATGCGCAGGCGTACGAACTTCTGTTTTCCTTTCTGTCGCCCGAGCACAAGGCGGGTTTTATGGAACTGGTCCGCTCGGATGAATATCTTTTCGATGCATATTTAGAGGATGAGTTCGGCGTACCCACGGCGGACGAGATCCGTGCGGCACGTCCACTTGGAATGGTGCTGCCCGAAGACGTGATGAGGCACGCAACCCTGATAGGTGCGACTTTGCTGACCGGCAGCAGCGAAGAAGACGCGTTGCCTTCATAGTTATCCTCACAGCTCGTCGACGTGTCTCTGAATTAACGCGCGCGATTCGCTCATTCAATTCTTCAATCGTTTACCCAGTTGTTATCGCGAGATACCCTGAATTCCCGCAAAAGCCGCCCGCCCTCGATTGCCGATCATTTCTGTATTTTCCAAAAAATGCCAATACGCTCCATGAACACCTTCCCAAGTGCTGAGGCTAGTCAACACGGTCGTTTGACAGTCTCGCATTAGGCAAGTAAATCAGCATCACGAATCGCGCTGTTCCTCGCCTGTATGCACCCGCATGCTCGCATTTGTCGGTCACGGCGCCAGGAGGTTCCACATGTCGAAAACAGTCAGCAGTGCTGTAAAACAATTCCCCATGCCCGAACTCGTTGACACCCGCAAGGCGGCCGAGATTCTCGGCCGTTCACCAGCCACTCTAAAGCGATGGCGATGCGAGGGAGTCGGCCCCAGTTGGATAGAAATGGAGGGCCGCGTAAGCTATGATGTGGCCGTTCTTCTCGATTTCATCAGGAAGAACACACGAACGCCTTCCGTGCGGGCAATGCTGGAGGACGCGCGTGGAATTGCTTAGGAAGAAAGGATCGAAGTTTTACTGGTACGACTTCACGGTGGCTGGCCGACGCTACCGCGGGTCAACCAAAGAGAGCAACGCTAAGCGGGCGGCTTCGATCGCCGCCATTAAACTGGCCAAAGCCACGGAAGGGCAGGACCCGCTGCCGCGAAAAGCGCCAACATTACTGGAGTTGTCGACGCGTTTCCTGGAGTGGGTGAAAGGGGCGAAGTTGGAACCTAAAAGCAAAGCCTACTATCGCGAAGGGTGGCGGATGCTATCTCTCACCGCCCTGGTGGGCATGCGATTGGACAAGATCGCTGCGGAGGACATCGACAAGCTCACCTTTGCCGGTGTTCCCGCAAACACCAACTGTGCCCTGCGCACCTTGCGCCGCATGCTGCACAAGGCCGAGGGATGGAAACTGGTGCGACAGCCGGCGAAAGTCAAGTTGCTCAAGGAATACGGCCGGGCGCTGCGCCTGGACGAGGAAGCAGAAGAGAGGCTCTTGGCAGCGGCGGACGAACTGGTCGAGAAAGGCGACTGGACACCCGAAGTGCGGCTGCTTTTCAGGGACATCATCATGCTGGTCCGCGATACGGGAATGAGAAATGAGCGCGAGCTCTACCGCATGCGGATCGAAAACATCAACTGGAACGACAAGGTCATCTTTGTGCCCGATAGCAAGACGCCGGACGGCCGGCGCTTGGTACCGATGAGTGAACGAGCAATCGCTCTGTTAATGCCGCGCTGCGGCTCTCACACCGAGGGCTGGGTGTTTCCTTCAAAGCGCTCGCGCGCTGGTCATCTCACGACGATTGCACGACGTTTCCGCGAGGCACGCAAGGAGGCCAGACTGCCGCAGACCCTGGTGTTGTACTGCGGACGTCACGACTTCGGTACGCGGGTTCTCAAGCACACCGGGAATCTCGCAGCGGTCATGAAGACGATGGGGCACAAGGATGTGAAAACGGCGATGCAGTATCAGCATCCCGAACTGGACTTGGTACGGACAGCGCTGAACAGGTCGGGATCGGCAAACGCAACTGAGCGGGGTTAGCCGAGAAACTTTACGGCACAGCCCCTTTTGTGAACCTCGGTAAGTGATTGAAAAGATGGTGAGCGCGGAAGGAATCGAACCTTCAACCTACTGATTAAGAGTCAGTTGCTCTGCCAGTTGAGCTACGCGCCCGCTTGTGAGGAAACACTGCAGAAGGGCAAGCGGAATTATAACACTCGTTTAGCGCCACATTTATTCGATCTGCACTAACTGACCGGCATCTACCAACGACTATTCGATTTGCACTAGCTGACCGGCATCTACCGACGACGGCGGAGTCTGAATAGTTTGTGGGGCTCGCCAGAAATCCATATACGAAACGTGATGCACGCACGAGACCGTGCAGTGTGGGGCGCAACTCTTTTCCGTCAGAAACTCACGCCGAATATCAGCAACGGTGTATTGCTCCAGCGGGATGCCGGGATAGCCGCGCTGCTGCGAACAGTAGTGCACCAAGCCGTCCTCGCAGATGTAGAGATAGCGCGCACCGGCGCGGCACCGCCATTGGTTTGGCTTGCCATTGGCGATGTTGTTCTGGAACCAGTTGAAGCGGGCGTAGTGGTGCCTCTCCAGTCCTTGCATCTTCAAGAACACTTCGCGCTCGTCGTCGTTCAGCGGCTGGAGCTGTCCTTCGCCGTCGTGGATGATGCCGATGGTGGAAGTGAAGCCGAGTTGCACGGCGCGCCTGCCCACCACCAGAGCGTCATGCGGGTTGTGGATACCACCGCCCACGACTGAATTGATATTGACGTGAAACTCGGCATGTTCGGCGAGCAGTTGCAGCTTCTTGTCCAGTACCTTCAGTGATTTTTTCGAGACATCATCGGGCATCACGTTATCGATGCTGATCTGCAGATGGTCAAGGCCGGCGCGGTTCAGACGCTTAATACGATCTGCCGTCAGCAAGTAACCATTAGTGATCAATCCCGCAATGATAGGGTGGGTGCGAACATGGGCGATGATGTCATCGAGTTCGGGATGCAACAGCGGCTCGCCGCCACTGAAGGTAATGATCGACGTGCCAAGACGCGCCAATTCGTCGACGCGGCTCTTCATGGTTTCCGTGGAGACCGGTTTGGAAAAGTCGTCGAACTCGTTGCAGTAAGTACAGGCGAGATTGCAGCGCCGAATCGGGATGATATGCGCCAGCACCGGGTGGTCGGTTGAGGCCACTCCCTTGGCGATCATCTTCCATTCGCGAAGCAGGCGCTTATAGGCAAGTACGCGCCGCCGCACCCCTAATGACGATTTCGGCATACTAGACTCTCTCTATTACAACATATTCGATACGGTCCTTGGGAAGCGGTTGCACTTGTTCGGCGACTTTCAGCCAGCGAGTGGGGCGGGATGGCAGCCGGGCGGTTGACTAGATGGCTGGCTGCAGGTGCATGTCGGGAACACTGCGCTCCGCGTCCCTCCTGGTTTATAATCAAGGATTCAGCTATCCCTTCTGGAGTTCCTAAAGCATGATTCGATTTCTGCAAACGCCTGGCCCCATCAAGAAAATTGTGCTGGGCGGCATCCTTCTCGTCATCTGCGTGATGATGGTGATCACCCTCATTCCCGGCGGCGGCTTTCTGAACGACATGTTCGGCGGCGGCGTCACTCAAAGCGGAGTCTTGGCAAGAGTTGGCAGCCAGGACGTCAGCCTGCAGGAGGTATCGCAGCAGGCCCGCCTGATCGGCCGTCAGCAATTCAAGGGCAACATTCCTCCCGCCATCATGCCTTATCTGATGCAGCGTGCTGCGCAAGGGATGATCACACAGAAGGCCCTGGTGTATGAGGCCGGCCGCATGGGTCTGGGCGTCAGCGATGAGGAACTCCGTACTTACCTGCACCAGGGGCAGATGGGACAGATGTTATTTCCCGGCGGTACGTTCATCGGTCAACAGGCCTATGAAGATTTCGTTCAGAACCAGTTCAGCATGGGTGTGCAGCAGTTCGAGCAAGAAGTGAAGTCGGAGATTGCGCAACAGAAACTGCTGGCCCTTATCAATGGCGCCGTATCTGTGAGCGACAAGGACATTGCCGAGCAAGTTGAGAAGCAGGGTGTAAAAGTTAAATTCGAATACGCCGTGCTCACGCTGGACGACGTCAAGAAGCAGATCAAGCCGACCGATGCCGAACTGAAAGCGTTCTACGAGCAGAACAAGCAGCAGTACGTTAATTCCATTCCCGAGAAGCGGAAGGCGCGCTACATCCTGATCGACACCGGCAAATTGGCCGACAAGATTACCGTCAGCCAGGCCCAGTTGCAGCAGTACTACAACCAGCATCAGGACGAGTACCGCATTCCGGAGACGGTGACGGTCCGTCACATCCTGATCAAGACACCGACACCCGACGCTGACGGCAAGGTCGACCAGAAAGGCGTGGACGCAGCGCGTACTAAGGCGGAGGACATTGAGAAGCAATTGAAAGGCGGAGCTAACTTCGCCGATCTGGCCAAGAAGTACTCCGAAGACCCGGGTAGCGCGCAGAATGGCGGATTGCTGCCTCCGATCACGCGGGGCCGCACGGTTCCGGAGTTCGAGCAGGCGGCCTTCAACACGCCGGTCGGCCAGACCACCGGCGTCATCCGCACCAGCTACGGCTTTCACATTATCCATGTCGAAGCGAAACAGCAGGCGCGGTTGAAGCCGCTGGACGAAGTGAAGTCGCAGATTGAACCGCTGATTAAGCAGCAGCAAGCCTCTAACGAGGCACAAAACTTGGCCAATACGGTGCAGACACTAGCCCGTACGGTTGGTTTAGACAAGGCCGCCAGCGAAAAGGGGCTGCCCGTTATCAGCACGGATTTCATTTCGCAAACGGATCCGCTTCCCGGCGTCGGCAACGCAAAGGATTTGGACGGTGCGCTGTTCGCCGCCAAGAAGAACGATCCTCCGGGCATGGCGCCGACGTCCGCAGGGATATGCGATCTACCAGGTAACCGACATTCAGCCGCCACAGACGCCTACATTCGAACAGATCAAGGCGCAAGTGGAGCAGCAGTTTAAGGACCAACGAGCGCAGGCTTTGCTGGCGCAAAAGACCCAGGAGCTATCCGATCGTGCGCATGCGGACCACGATCTAACGAAGGCGGCCAAAGATCTGGGCGCCACGCTCAAGACCAGCGATTTGGTGGACGCCAACGCGCAGGTCCCCGAAATCGGGCCTATGAGCGGCGCCGCATCTGTCGCTTTCAGCATGAAGCAGGGTGAGATCAGTGGCCCTCTGCAGGGCGGCCCCAACGGAGTCGTGCTGAGCGTGCTGGAGATCCAGCAACCTTCTCCGGAAGAAGTAAAGCAGAACTGGGACCGTGCCAAGGAAACGCTATTGCAACAGAAGCGCACTGCGTTTGAGGCGCTCTACGTACAAAGCCTGCGCGATCGACTGGAAAAAGAGGGCAAGATCAAGATCAATAAAGCGGAGATGGAACGTCTTTCCAGCCTTTCCGAGGGGACGTAACGCCGCCAAGTGGTTCCGAGTTTTGGGCCGGCGGAGAAAGTCTGCTGGCCTGCTTTTCCTTGATCATCCGCAACCGGAAGAAATGCCAATGTTGGCCACTACTGTTTACCTTCGTTCGCTTAAGTCTTGCTCATGCTTTCACAACGCTCATCCGGGGTCCTTTTACATCCCACCTCGCTCCCCTCGCGCGGTGGTATCGGTGACCTCGGCCCGGCTGCGTATGAGTTTGTAGACTGGCTTGCCGCCGCCAAGCAGACCCTGTGGCAAATTCTTCCGCTAGGTCCGGTGGGATCTGGCAACTCCCCTTATTCCTGCACTTCGGCATTTGCGGCGAATGTCCTGCTGATTAGCCTGGAACGGCTTGCCGATCGGGGTTTTATCGATCGTGAGCGAGTCCGCGCCGTGCCCGACGGAGATTCTCCGGTTGATTTTGACGGCGTCCGCCAGCACAAGCTTCCCCTGTTGCGGGAGGCGGCGAGAACCTTCTTGCAGGCAGCGCCAAGTGCTTCGCATGAGCGCTACGACCGCTTCTGTCGCGACAACCAGTGGTGGCTGGAAGATTACGTGCTTTTCAGCAGCTTGCGTGAACGTTATGGCGAGCAGCCCTGGAATAGCTGGCCCGATGAAATCGTTCGCCGGCAACCGGATGCGATGGCGAAACTGCACACTGAATTGCGCGAGCAACTCGACCTGGAGCGATTTCTGCAGTTCGCGTTCTTCGAGCAGTGGGCGGCTTTGCGGTCCTATTGCCGCGAGCGCGGCATTCGGATCATCGGCGATGTCGCAATTTTCGTCAGCTACGACAGCGCCGACGTGTGGACTCATCCCGAAATTTTTCGCCTCAAGGAAGACCTATCGCCCGAGGTAGTGGCCGGCGTTCCCCCTGATGCTTTCAGCGAAACTGGGCAGCGCTGGGGAAATCCGCTGTACGACTGGGATGCGCTGCGGGCGGGCGGCTACAACTGGTGGGTCCAACGGATGCGCTGGGCGATTGAGACTTGCGATATTGTCCGTCTCGATCACTTCCGCGGCTTTGAGGCATGTTGGGAAATTCCCGCCGACGAACCAACTGCAATCCACGGCCGTTGGGTGCCGGGGCCGAACGCCAGCCTGTTCACCGCCCTCAAAAGCGCGCTCGGCAAGCTGCCGTTCATTGCCGAAGATCTCGGCCATATCACGCAGGAAGTCGATGATTTGCGCAAGAGCCTGGAGATGCCGGGGATGAAGGTCCTGCAATTCGGGTTTGGAGATCGCGGCGCGCACATGTATTTGCCTCATCAGCTCGAGCCCGATGCCGTCGTGTATACCGGCACGCATGACAACGACACCACCGTGGGCTGGTGGAATTCGGGTGCGACCGAAGAGGAGAAAGCAGCGGCTTCTGCCTACATGGGAATTGGCCAAGACGGAGTGCACTGGGCATTCATTCGAGCAGCGTTGACTTCCGTGGCGAACTTTAGCGTAATACCCGTTCAAGACGTGCTGGGACTCGGCAGCGATGCGCGCATGAATGTTCCCAGCAAGACGGTTGGCAACTGGTCGTGGCGATTGCGACGCGGCGCGCTGACCGCTCCACTGGCGGAAAAGCTGGCGGCCCTGGTGGAAGTCACCGACCGCGACGAGTGCGCCAAGCAGCCGTCAGCCCAAGGTGAAAAGAGCGACGGGAAAGTGAGCGAAGATTTCGCGGCATAACGGGGCTCGCTCTGCCACCGTTAATTCTTCGCCAGTAAAGACGTTACGCCACCGAGTATGCTTCAGCTCCGGCGGCAATACCAACTCCGAATCGTTCCAAGCCGCGCCCAATGGTGGTTCCGCATTACCCTTCATCAGCGTGTAGCTCAGTCGCGGGGCCGCTACTATGACGGCTTCTCCCAAGCGTGCCCGCGCGAACGCTACCACGAAGTCCTCTTTGCCGCGGTTCGCCTGTAGCGGGATATATTTGCCGGCCCGGAACAGGTCGGGATGTTCTCGCCGCAAGTTCAAGCCTTGCAGAGTGACCCAAAGCTTGATCCGTCCATCTTGATAGTTACGCAAAAGTTGCTGGCAAAGCTCCACGAAATCGCCTGATTGCCAGCTTCCAGTCAGCTGTTCAAGAGCGCGCTCACGCAAATCGAAATTGACCGGCCGCCGGTTGTCGGGATCGACCAGGCTAAAATCCCAAAGTTCCTGACCCTGATAAATGTCGGGAACGCCCGGAGAGGTTAGCTTTAGCAAAACCTGCGTCAATGAATTAATGGCGCCGAAGTATTGCACGGCCGGCAGAAACTTCTGTATCGATTCCCAGAACAAGTTCGTCTTTCCCCGGTAGGTGGGCGACAAGACGGCCTCGACAAACGTGTGGAGACCGGCGACGTACTCAGGATTGGGACTCAGCCAACTCACATTGACTTTGGCTTCGTGAACGGCCTTTTCCATGTACTGCCCTATCCGCCGTACGAAATCGAGACGCTCCTCCTCGCTCTCCATGCGCAGCGGCCAGGCACCAACTAGCGTCTGGTACAGCAAATACTCTTCATTGTTGTCAGGCACCCTTCGTTCATCGGGTATGTCGGCCTTGCGACTGCGGTTGATGCGCCGCCACTTCATCACCTGCGCAGCCCAATTGCGCGGCATCTCAGAGAGCACGTCGAGACGCGCTCGCACGTCTTCACTACGCTTGCTATCGTGGGTCGATGTGCCCAGCATGGAGTTGCTCCAGTACTCGGCGCGCAACTGGTTGGCGTGATGAAATTCCGCCACGGGGATTCCGAACTTGCCAGGTGAACCGCCCACCTCATTCACGGAAACGAAGCGCGTATAAACATAGCAGGCGGTATCTTCCAACCCCTTCGCCATTACCGGCCCGGTGAGCTGCTGAAACTTAAGCGTGAAGTACAGTTGCTTGCTGTAGCCGTAGATCGTCGCGCCTGTGTCATTCCCCTTCAGCAACAAAATGCTCTGCAGGAAGTCGAAGACTGCGGAGGCCATCATCTCGTTGCGCCGTTTGGCGCGAGCGATCGCCTGTTGAATGTAGCGCCGGTCGCGCTCGTTGACGTTTCCGCGCTCGTCAACGTAGGTGCGGTATACCGGAAAGCTGGCGATAGTTTCACGGATGGCATCGCGCAACACGCTGTAGGTAAAGTCGCGCGCGCGGCGATCCTGACCAGAAATCTCGCTGAGCATGTCCGTGAGCACATGGACTTCACTTGCCAGGGCCCGGCGCATGATGAGCTTCTTGCTCTCGTAGATCAGCTGTTCGGCAAGAACGTTGCCCTCGATTATGCGATGGTACAGGCTGGTGAATTGGCGCTCATTCCGAGGGTCAATCAGCACTCCGTTCACCAAGTTGGCAAAGTCATAGCCCACCGTTCCATCCACCGGCCAGTCGCCCGGCAAGTTTTCGCCGGGCTCTAGAATCTTCTCGACCAGCACGTAAAGAAAGGGCTGGTCGTTCATCTGGCCGGGCTGTTCGAAGGCAGCGTGAATTTCTTCCTCGATACCGTCCTCAGCGAATGGCGATCTCGAGTCGCCGCCCTCGCACTGGCTGGCGGCATAGAGCATCTGCAAGCGGGCGAAGTACTGGCAAGGATTCAGCAGTCCGTCAGGATGGTCGATGCGCAGTCCCGAGATGAGGCCTTCGCTGAGCAACTTGCGAATCAGCTTGTGGGTTTCGGCGAAGACCCGCGGATTTTCCATACGCAGGCCGACCAGGTCATTGATATCGAAGAAGCGCCGATAGTTGATTTCCTCGCCCGATACCCGCCAGAATGCCAACCGGTACACCTGCGCCTCGAGCAGTTCATGAAGAGCGTCGAAGCTTTGGCTGTCACCCGGCGTCCCATTCAGCATGCGCACGGCTTCCGCAATCTCGCCCCGAACCACGCTGGAATTCTGAGCCAGTTTCTGCAATCGCTCCAGCAGTGGTGGAATCTGGCCCTGGCGGCGTGCAACCCGCTCGGAATCGGTTACATGATTTGCAGGAAGCTGCTGAAATGCTTCCAGAAGAGAGAGCAGCTCGCCTCCGTCCCCATCGACGCTGTGCTGTGGAGACCTTCTCCTGCTCCGAAGATCAAGGGAATGGTCTGCGGATCGACAGGCAGCACCCTGTCGGCATATTTCACCGTGAAGCGGCCATCTTCGAACGCTAATTGTATGTTGCCTTGCTCGAGATCTTCACCGTAGGGTTTTCCCAGGATCGGAATAAGGACTTTGTTACGCAGTTCAGCTTTCAACGGCTCCCAGTCGATGTCGAAAAAATCAGCGTAGGCTGAAGTGCGACCATTTTGAAGCACGTCTTGCCACCACGGATTCGTGCCGTAGCCGACTCCCATGTGATTCGGCACGATATCGAGGATCAAGCCCATACCTCGTGCCCTCAACTCGGACACAAGGTTTCGGAACTCCTCCTCGCTGCCGATCTCGGGGTTGAGCTGATTGTGGTCGACGATGTCGTAGCCATGTTCACTGCCTGGACGCGCCATCAACAGCGGTGACGCATAACAGTGGCTCACCCCCAGGCGATAGAGATACGGCACCAGTTTGCGTGCGTCCTCGAAGCGGAAGTTGCGGTTGAATTGCAGGCGGTAAGTCGACAGTGGACTGAGATCGCGCTTCTCGGCGCTCAAGCGTCCGAAGCACTCCGCGAGTTCGGATACCGGCTCGATCAGGACTGGCAAACTTGCACTCATGCCATATTGCTCGGTGGGACACACAAATCCTGTGCCCGGCGAAGATGCCTGAAACTTAGATGCAAGCAGCGCGAGTCACGCTCGGGCTGTATCCCGCCTCCTTTACTTAATCGCAACTGGCGGCGAGAATAAGAGCTTGCCCGTCTTTAGGTTGAGTTCCGTGCCGGCCAGGTTAGTGAACATCGCTGACCGGAATCCAAAACGCAATACTGTCCTATTTTACTGCCTGCTCTTGAAAGGATTGGTATGGCCGCCACTGGTGAACTGATTCGCATGATGAATTTCGTGGACGATATCGCGGCAACCCTGCGTCGCATCAACAGCAGCTTTTATCTGCTCAACGGTGAAGAGAAGAAGCGCCTTGCGGAATATATGCGCAAGGCTGATCCCAACTTTGTAAACGTCATCGAGACACTGGAGAAGGGGGACTAGCCCGATGGCTGAGGTCCGCACCATCGCCGTAATTGGCGCCGGCATTATGGGCCGCGGTATCGCTCATGCCGCGGCGCTGGGCGGCTATCGCACCATCCTGGAAGATATTCTCCCTACCGCCTTGCGCAAGGCCGAAACGGAGATTCGCGCTAATCTCGACAAGGCCGTTGAAATCGGGAAGGTGACCAAAGATGCCGCGGACGAAGCGTTTGAGCGCCTGGAATATGGCTCGTCGGTGGAGCAGGCCGCACGTGAAGCTGACCTGGTGATTGAAGCTGTGCCGGAGGAAATGGAATCGAAGATCGAGATCTTCACTCTCCTCGACAAAGTCAGCCGCCCGGGCACCATTCTGGCCTCCAACACGTCGTCGCTCAGCGTGACAGAGATCGCTTCGGTAACTTATCGCGCCCCGAAGTGTGTTGGCATGCACTTCTTCAACCCGGTCCACAAGATGAAGCTGCTTGAGGTAGTGCGCGCACTGGAAACTGATGATGACACTCTGGCCGCGGCCGTCGATGTGGGCGAGCGCATGGGAAAAGAGGTGGTGGTGATCAAGGAATCGCCGGGCTTCATCACCAGCCGCATCAACGCCATGATCGGCAACGAAGCGTTTTACATGTTGCAGGAGGGCGTTGCTTCCGCCCAGGACATCGACAAGGCGCTCAAGCTCGGTTTGAATCATCCCATGGGTCCATTCGAGATGGTCGATCTGGTTGGACTCGACACTCGCCTGCACATCCTGGAATACCTGCACAAAACCCTAGGCGAAAAGTTTCGTCCCGCGCCGCTGCTGGTGCAGTACGTCAAGGCCGGACGCCTCGGCCGCAAGGCGGGGCGCGGGGTTTATGAATATTCCAACCAGCAGGCAAATAGCCGAGGAAACAAATAGAGGCTGCATGTGACCGCCAACAAGGCAGAAAAGTGGAAGGAAATCAGGCCACTCCTGTTTGCGCCAGCCCTGCTGATCTCTGCTTACTTGTTGTTTATGCCCGGGTTTGTTTTTTTGTTCATCGGCCCTAAAAGCCTTCGTGACTTGGCGTTCGGTGTGTTCGCCGTTGCCGTATTTCTCGTCATTTTTGCGATCTGGTGGTCAATAGGGCCGACAGTACTGTTGGTGCTCGGAACTCTCTTTTTCTTTTATGCAAGCATGAACCAATCTCGGATTACTTACGGAGATCTCCGCAACAACGGTTTGAATCCTGGATTGTTGATTTCGGTTAACATCTTAATGCTTGTCGTGGTTTCAGGGGATGTTCTTACCGGTCAATGGAAACGCTGATTTGCCCTACAATTCCTACTCTTCGGGCGGCGTTTGGTCTGCCTTTTCTTTTGCGTCCTTCTCTGCTGCTTCGGCTCCCGGCATGATGTTTTTCAGTGGCGCCTTGCGCTGCTCTTCCAGTTCAGGATGCGGCAATGGCTTGCGCGGCAGCATCTGGTCGCGCATGGCAGCGTTGTACACAAAGATGGCTTCCACGGTCGCAGCCTGTGCCAGGTCTCCCGGTTGCAGGCGCTCGTAGGTGTCCATGTTCGAGTGGTGCGTGCGTGAACCATAATCCAGTGGATCCTGAATGAACTGGAATCCCGGAATGCCGACCGCGTCGAATGCTTCGTGATCGGTGCCGCCCGTGTTGCGCATGGTTAGCGTCGTGACACCGAGGTCTTTGAGAGGCTCAATCCACTGGGCAAAGATCGGCGCGATAGCTGCATTCTCCTGCAGATAAACGCCACGTATCTTTCCGCTGCCGTTGTCCACGTTGAAGTAGCGCGGAAATCTTCTGCTGATCGGGTTTTAGCTGCACCGGCCCGCCAGGTTTGCGTACCCACTCCGGCAGCTTGAGTTGATCGGGCGCAGTGGAGAGCGGCACGTACCCGAAATGCTGCTTGACGTAGCCGTAGGAACCAAACTCGCCTTCTTCTTCTCCCGTCCACAGCGCAACGCGGATCGTGCGACGCGGCTTCACCTGCAGAGTGTTGAGGATGCGCATTACTTCCATGGCAACGACGGTGCCTGCTCCATTGTCGGTCGCGCCGGTAGCAGAAGCCCACGAATCCAGATGTCCGCCGACCATCACAACTTCGTCCTTCAATTTCGGATCGGTGCCGGGAATTTCAGCAATCGTGTCATACCCGTGTTCGTGGTCGCCGGTAAATTTGGTATCGACGTTCATCTCCATCGTGACCGGGACATGCGCCTTCAGCAGGCGATACACGCGTCCATAATTCTCGATGGCCATTACCACGACCGGCAATGGATTTGCGTGCTCGCGTTTGTACGCCTCCCAACCAAAGCCGGCGCCGCTGTCGTCGAAGATGGTGCCACCCGAGCCTCCACCGTCACGGCCGTCGCGGCTCGGCGTAATAACCGCCAGCGCGTGCTCGTCCGCTAGAAACTGTCCCACCTTCTGCCGCAACTCCAAACGCTTCATGTACTCCTGGAGGAACTTTTCCCGATCGCGCGGCTTGAGCGGATACTCGGTAAGCTTTTTCAGCTCGGCGTCGTCCAGTCGCACGAAGAGGGGCTTATCGACAGGAGGCACATCTCGCATCGCGCCAAACAACACAATCTTTCCGGCCAGTTTCCCCTTGTACTGGTCGAGGTCCTTCGCGTCTTTTACATCGATCCAGATTGCCGGCGCATTGATTGCGCCGTTCGTCGCCGGAGACCACGGGGCTGCCTGAGCGATGAACACCGCGGTGTCAGGCGCAGTCATACGCACCCAGGTGTTGAGTTGCTGCCATCCCATGCCGAACTCGCCCCAGTCCTCCAAGTGCGCGTTGCTGCACCCCATGGCGGTGAACTGATCGCGCGTCCACTCATTGGCGTGTTTCAGGTTGGCCGAGCCGGTCAGGCGCGGTCCGATGTCGTCGTCCAGCGCAGAGGCATACTCCATCACATGCGAATGGGCTAGGCCTTCGTCCCGAATCCGCTGATACATGCCGTAATCAAGGGTCTCACGTTGCGGTTGAGGCAGCTCATAGGATGGCTGGTTCGCGTTCGCGGCGGCGGATTTGGATTTGTCGGCAGCGGCGGAGGGAAGGCTGAGAGTCAAACTAATGGAGAGGAGGAGGAAAACACGCGGGTATCGATATGGCATCGAGCGAAATACTCCAGTCGAAGATGAAGCTTTTCAATCTTGCAGAGTACCAGATGAGAAAACCCCGCACCATTCCTTTCGCAGATCACGGCTTGTGCGGGCGGAATACAAGATCGAACCACGGCTTCCATGTCTTGCCGCCATCCGTCGAAGTCACCGCGGTCTCGCGGACGGCGCCATCAACGGGCTTCCAGATGCCACGAACCAGAGCATGCTTCGTATGATCGACGCCGCTAAGAACCATTTCACCGTTCTGGAATGTGCCCTCGATGACGAGTAGCTCGCCTCGATTGGTCACCCAACTCTGGTGCCAAACTTTTCTGGAGGCATCGTAGATGCTGAAACTCTGACCTTCATGTCCATCCGCACCCTCATAGTCTTCGCGCAAGACGCAGCCATCGAGGATGCGATCAACTTTGGTGCGCGCGACCCTGGTCGTGGGGTTATCGACATCGAATGCGTCCCAATCGCCAATCCAGAAGTCAAATTGGTGGTATTCGGGAGCGGTGCAGGGTGCGGGTTTGGGGACCGCTTCTGAAGCTGCGAGGCCAGCACCTTGACCTTCAATCGTCACGAAGAGGAACGCAACAACGCAAACAACGCCGACCTTCAGCCGTTGAGCAATTGAACTCATTATGGTGACTCTTTGGCGGCAAGCCTTCGGCTTTGTTGTGGCTTAAGAGACGAGGGTAAGGATTTGCCCTACCCTCGCCGATTCGCGGCTCGTGCCATCCGACTCGTCGAGTCTATACAACACCAGCGATTGGGTTCAGCTGGTCATTGCGATGTTATCGACTCGCAGCAATCCGGCCCATAACCATTCGTTGCAAAAGTTGCTGGCGTGCGGCGTCCGTGAGTTTAGCCTGCGGTGTATTGCTTCCAGTATCCGTGGTCGCTGAAGCAGGCGGACTGCTAGCTCCGTCATCGGTCGGAATCGCCATGAAGGCAATACTGGGACTAGCTGGCGTACAGTTCCCCGGAACGCATCCCTGACCGACAATAACGCCGGAATCATTGATCTCTTGGGCTGCCTGCAGGTAAAGCGGCGAGTCACCCTGCACCAAGCTGTTCAGGTTTGTGAGTTGCCCATTTTGCCAGATGAAGGCGTGCTGATTGCCGTCTGCATCGATCGACGTGCCGACAATCTGGCCTCCATTGTTAATGCCCAAGGCTTCGCTGATGGCGTCTCCGGGAAGAGTCTGAAGGTCTTCCATCGGACCCGGTGACGTCCATAGAAAAGCGTGGAAGTTCGGGTTGGCCCCATTGTCGTCGCCGACGCGGTCGGAAAAGCCAACAACCTGACCGTGGTTATTGAGAGCCATGGGAGTGTTCCAAGCGAAGCCTCCGAGATTGCCAAGATTGGTCGCTGTGCCGTTTTGCCAGAGCAGCGCATGTATGGCGCTCTGGTTCCCTACGGCATTCTGACAAATGCCCGAGATACCAATGACCTGGCCCTTGTCATTAATTCCCGTCGCGGCGCCATCCAGGTCACCGCGATAATTGGGCAGCTGTTTAATCTGACTGGGATTTGGCCCCCACACCACCGCCTCGAACTGAAGAATCTGAGGATAGACACAAGTAGGATCGTGAACCGAATTCTCGGCCCAGCCGACCACCTGGCCAAAGTCATTAACGCTGGTGGCGAAGCCATTATTGCCGCCGAGTGTAGGGAGCTTCGTCATTCCCCCACCCCATTGCCACATGAATCCGAGACAAATATGGCCGGCGTGGGAGGCCGGAAAAAACGCTCCGCAACTCCAACCTTCATTCAGGGGATCAGTATCGGAAGTGTCGGATATGCCCGCAGCTTCGCCCCAAATGTTTAGGCCTGGCCAAAGCACGGCGCTGTTGGGACCTCCGAGCGTACCCAGATCTATCGGGTGTCCGTACACCCAGAGTTCGGCGTGTTCGGTGGTGTTGCCCGTGAGTGTGGAATCGCCGGCGACCCAGCCGAGATTGTTGATGGCAGCGGCTCCGCTTGCTGGTCCGCCGAGCGGCACGCCCAGACTCACGACGCGGTAATGGCTCTGTCCGCGGTGTTCGGGCTGGTCTTGCGCGGCAAGTCGAAGCGGAACCGTCAGCGCAACAAATAAAGCGATCGCACTCATGCATGTCGATGTCCTGGATTTCATGTTGTCTCCCTTTTGATTTGTCTATTAAGCGCGGGATCGATTGCCGTCCGCGCTCGCTCGCCCCGTGTTGTTGCGCCCCATTGCAATCAAGATAGGTCGAGTGACAGAACCAGATTGGACACTTACGGACGTTGCTCTCCGTGAGAGTGGACGTTTCCGGACGTTGCTGCCGGCACGGCAAAGAGCAACAGGTCGGAAATTTCATAGCGGGCGCTTCCTCGAAAACTCATTCCTCACGGAGACACGGAGCGCACGGAGTTTAGCTTCCTCTATCTTTCTCCGTGATCTCCGTGGCTCCGTGGTTAGAATTCGTCGCGTCCAGAGCAAAGTCCGAAAACGTCCACGTCGCAGCGCGAGATCGATTAACCTAGGGTCGTGAAGGACATGAATCTGGATTGGCAGGTATGTTCGCGGGCGCGACTGTCTCGCGATGCGCGGTTCGACGGCAAGTTCTTCATTGGTGTGCTGGGCAGCAGAGTCTACTGCCGTCCCATTTGCCCCGCACCTACCGCCAAAGAAAAAAACTGTCGTTACTTCCCTAGCGCGGCCGCGGCAGCAGAGGCTGGTTTTCGCCCCTGTCTTCGTTGCCGGCCGGAATGTTCACCGGGAACTCCGGCCTGGCTGGGAACCTCAAACACCGTCTCGCGGGCTTTGCGTCTGATTGGTGAAAGCGGTTTGGAGGACGGGGGAGTGGAGGTTCTAGCGGAACGCCTTGGAGTGGGCTCCCGCCATCTTCGCCGCCTGTTCCTGCAGCACCTGGGGGCAACTCCCAGCGCTGTAGCTCACACTCGGCGCCTTCACTTTGCGAAGAAGTTGATCGACGAAACCAGCTTGCCGATGAGTCACGTGGCCACGGCTTCGGGATTCGGATGCGTACGTCGGTTCAACGCTGCCATCAGCAACACTTACCATCGAACGCCAACCCAGATTCGCCGGCTCGCGCACCAGAAGAACACATTGCCGGAGAATCAATACTTGTTCCGGCTTCGCTATCGCCCGCCCTACCAATGGGAGAGCATGTTGGCATTCCTGGCCGCTCGCGCCACTCCCGGTGTTGAGGCGGTCGAGATGGGCCGTTACCGCCGGTCCATTTCTTTGAACGGCAGCGATGGTTATTTTGAGGTCTCACTCGACGCAAAACACGAGTCGCTTTCCGTGCATATTCAGTTTGAGGATTCGCGGGCACTTTTCCTGATTATCGAGCGCATACGAAGGATGTTTGATCTGAGTGCGGATTGGCAAACGATAGCCGCCAGGCTAAGGACCGACCCGGAACTCGCGGGACGGATTGAGGCTGTGCCGGGCCTGCGGGTGCCGGGCTGCTGGAATGGCTTCGAATTGGCTACGCGAGCGATTCTTGGCCAGCAGATAACCGTGAAAGGTGCGAGCGTCCTCGCGGGCCGGATCGTAACTGCGTTCGGACGGCCTTTCTCCGCGCCAGGCGGTCTGACTCATCTCTTCCCCTCCCCGGCGGTCCTCGCCGAGGCCAAGCTCACCCGAGTAGGACTCACGGGCGCCCGCGCCGAGACGATTCGGGCTCTTGCCCGCGCGACATGTGATGGGCGGATCAACTTCGAGGGGATCGCGGAATCGGACGAATTGCTCGCTCGGCTCTCTGAAATTCCGGGCATTGGACAGTGGACAGCGCAATACGTCGCCATGCGAGCGCTTGGCGAGCCGGACGCGTTCCCGTCCAGTGACCTCGGACTTCTGCGCGCCCTTGAGCTAGACAATTCTCGCGAACTTGAGCGCCGCGCCGAGGCTTGGCGGCCCTGGCGGGCCTACGCAGCCATGTATCTCTGGAATATCGCCAGCGAATCCAAACTTCGCAGCAGCAAGCTGGTCGTATCCAAAGCCAGGACTGTGATTGTTGAAAAAACGGCTGCTCGCCGACGCCTCGCAATGGTCGAGTAGCCGTCGGCAGTGGGCGTATCGGCCCAGCTTGCAGCACGCCGTTGGAGACAGCGAGGCGTCGTGCTTTCCACACAAAAACCAGCCCTTCTGTGATCTGAATCACAGCCAGATGTTTGGTGAGGCGGCACACTTATAAGGTGTTTATGGATCGATTCGCCATTATCACCAATCGCAAGCGCGCCATCATCGCGCTGGTGCATTCCGTCTTTTTTCTGATTGTGGCCGGAATGCAACTGGCGATTTCCCACGCCGAGGCATTTTCGATTCACCGGGAGAAGATCGCCGGCAGCGTTGTTCTGCTGACCATTTATGTGATCGTGACGACAGTGCTTCTGGTGCTATTGCGCTTCTCCCATTGCGCCAAGGAAAAGCTCTACTTCGCGCTTTGCGCCGCCAGTGCCGCCTTTGGGCTGGCGCGCATCCTGCTTGGCGATCCGGTGTTACATGCCAACGTTCTGCGCGTAGTTTTCCTGGCCGGCGCCGTCCTGATCGGCACCGCCATCCTGCGCGGGCACTCCGCGGTTCCTGTGACAGACAAAGCCGAAGCGCAATAGCTATCGGCTGGCGGCGCTTCTGGCAAATGACTGCAAGATCTCCAGCACTTCATGGTTGCCGTTCTGTGCTGCCATGTCGGCCGCAGTCTGCCCTTCATCGCTCTTGATAGCTGGGTCAGCACCCGTCCCCAACAGTGCCTGCGCCCTCTCTACACTGTTGTGCATAGCCGCCTCATGCAACGCAGTGTAGCCGCGCTGCTGCTGGCTGTCGGGATTTGCTCCGGCGTCTAACACCAGCTTCAGCAGGTCTACATTTCGCGACGCAGCCGCACTGTGGATCACCGCAATACGGCTGGGGGAGACCGCATTAGTATCGGCGCCGTGGCGGACGAGGATTTCTGCCGCTTCGAACTGTCCGAAAAAGCATGCCAGATGCAACGGCGTGAAGCCATCCGCTCCGCGAGCTTTGACCATTTCGGCATCATTTGCCAGCAGCTTGTTTAGCTGCGCCACATCGCCTAAGGCAGCCGACTCGAAGATATCGAGTTCGCCCGCTGCCGGCCGCAGCAGCTCAACGATATCGAGCCGGTTTTCGTAACGCGCCTGCATCAGCGCCGAAATGCCGGCGGAGTTACGAGCATGCGCAACCGCAGGATCTGCCGCAATCAACTGGGCAACGCGTTCCTTGTTATTGGCGGTAATCGCGGCGAATATGTCATCCATCTTGACCTCCTACTTAGAACGCGGCGGCGCCCGCTTCGGCTACGGCGTGGTCCTGCTCGCCCGAACCACCGCTCACGCCGATCGCGCCCACCACTTTTCCGTCGCGTTTCAGCGGAATACCTCCGGCAAAGATCATGATCTTGCAATCGTTGGAGACATGAATGCCAAAGAACTGGCCGCCCGATTGGGAATGCGTCGCCAGGTCCTTGGTGGTGATATCGAAGGCGCGCGCGGTATAGGCCTTCTTCATGGAAATATCGATGCTGCCGATCCACGCGCCATCCATGCGCACGTGCGCCACGATGTTACCGCCCTCGTCAGCCACTGCGATGTTCATGGGTTGACCGATTTCCTGCGCCTTCTTTTCGGCAGCCGTAATCACGCGACGCGCATCTGCAAGGTTTACTCCCGCCATTTTTCCTCCACAATGTGTTATGAGTGATATACCGCAAAGATAGAGGCCTTCGACGATAACGGGTCACAGCGTCTTTGGCAAGTGTACCGCCGCCGAAGTTTACCCGCTCCATCCGAAGAGGCTGTACAACAGAATCGCCAGGACGACCAACGTAATGACGACGTACATGTAGTCGCGCTCAATGGCGAAGGCTATCGCTGAAAACAGAACTCGCGTGACCGGAGTAGCAATCAGCAGCAGCAATCCGAGCTGAATAATCGCCCGGCCGCTCATGCCTAGCGCCCCGCGAACAATGTCGCTCATGCTTTTCAGACTTGCAGGCTCGCCGCGGAACAACGCATAGTTCGGCACTTCGCTTCCGTGGCGCGCCAGGAATACGACTGCGCCGAATAGAACGACCGCAGCAGCAAGAATCACTCCCGTCCGCAGCAACCCGCCGATGATGACTTCAATGCGTTGATCGTTCCAGCCTTGCACGCTCATACTCGCCCTTTTATTCCGTTGTAGATCATTTCGAATCCCAGCGCCACGATCGCCGCGGCGAACAAGTATCGCAATACCTTGACTCGGGCTTTTACCAGCACACGCGCTCCAATGAGCGAACCCGTCAGTACGCCCAGCATTACCGGCATCGCTAATCCCGGGGCAATGTATCCGCGGTGAAGATAGAGTCCTGCACTCGCGGCTGCAGTCACGCCGATCATGAAGTTGCTGGTGGTGGTCGAAACTTTGAACGGAATCTTCATCGCCTGGTCCATGGCCAGCACTTTGACCGCGCCCGAGCCAATGCCCAGCAATCCCGAGAGTACCCCTGCCACGAACATCAGTCCGTATCCAGCAGGAACCCCTGTGACGTTGTAGGACAGCTTCCCATTTGGTCCGGGATAGGAGCCGTTCAGGCGCAAGCGCTCGGCCAGCTTCGAGGAGGGATGAGCGCTATATTCAACCCAGTGGCGGCTCGACAGATACGCGGAGAACAGGAGCACGACCCCAAACACAATCGCGATTGCGTTGGTGGAAACGTACAGAACGAGAGCGGCTCCGGCGATCGCGCCCGCCGTGGTTGCGGTTTCCAGAAACATCCCGATGCGAATGTTGGAGTAGCCTTCGCGCACATAGGCCGCCGCCGCGCCCGAAGAAGTCGCGATCACGGAAACCAGCGAGGCGCCGATCGCGTAGCGGATGTCCACGTGGAATAGCAGCGCCAGCATAGGCACCACCACCACTCCGCCGCCCAAGCCGGTCAGCGCTCCCAGAAATCCGGCGAGCAACGAACCGAACCCGATCAGCATGCTGAATTCAAGAATGTTCATGCACTTGTGTAAGACTTGTGACGGCAGCTTTCGAATCCCTTGACCACGGGAGAGTGTATGGATTGTAAATGCAGGGCAGCCTTCGTCGAGCAGCGGCGATCACATGGGGATTTCAGGCGACGACGACTTTACGCTGGAGTATCCGTACGCCGCCGTTGCCAACTGGTAAGGGAGAGGTCTGCATAAACCTTTATGCGTGGGTTCGATTCCAGCCCGCACCTCCAAATTTCCCTGCAACGTTCTGGTGGTGCGGACCGCTCGCCCGTGGCCAATGGGGGTGCTGGAATTGTCAGTGATATGGCGGTGTTACGCCAACTAGGCGATCGGCCAGACCGGTAGCTCAACTCGGCGCTTAGAGAATCGCTATAAAAGTCGGTCCACCCAGCCTGAAGTTGGGTTAGAATTGCACCCCGCCATCGGCTCTGTCGCAATCTTTAGTGACCGGGAGAATCTTATGCAGGTCGAGAGTGTTTTTATCCGGTTACGTGCTGTCTCCCTCGTTCTTGCTGCTGTCCTTTTCCTGACCAGCGCCTGGGCCGCCGACCACCAAACCGTGTTGCACACCTTCGGCAACTTTCCTGACGGCTCCGGTCCCGATGGCAGCCTAATCATGGACGCTGCCGGTAATCTCTATGGCGCGACCCTCCAGGGCGGCATTTACTGTCCCGTGGGCTGCGGGACCGTGTTCGAATTGACGCGCACGGAAGCCGGCGGGTGGACGGAAACGGTGTTGTACAACTTCGGCAACGGCAACGACGGAGTGTACCCTAATGGCAGCTTAATCATGGACGCCGCCGGTAATCTCTATGGCACGACGAACTTGGGCGGGGTTGATAACCGCGGAACGGTCTTCAAGTTGTCGCCCAGCCAAGGCGGAGGCTGGGAGGAAACGCTGCTGTACAGCTTTGGCAGCGGCGGCGTCAATGACGGAGGCGCTCCCAATGGTGGCCTCATCATGGACGCTGCCGGAAACCTTTACGGCATGACGGGGTCCGGCGGTACTTATGCCGAAGGTACCGTCTTCGAGCTGTCGCCCGGCCAGGGCGGAAGCTGGGAGGAAACGGTGCTGTACAACTTTGGCCACGGCACCGACGCAGCCTTCCCCGATGGTACTTTAATTATGGATGCCGCCGGTAATCTCTATGGCACAACGATGGAGGGCGGCCAGGGCGGCAGGGGGGTTATTTGTGGGAACCATGGCTGCGGAACAGTGTTCGAGTTGTCGCCCATCGTGGGCGGCTGGACGGAAACCGTGTTGCACAGTTTTAACGGCGGCGACGGGAATCAACCCAGGGCGGGCCTGGTCATGGACGCTGCCGGGCACCTGTATGGTACGACGATCCAAGGCGGTCCTTACTGCGCACCCTTTGGTTGCGGAACAGTATTTGAGCTGTCGCCCAGCGGAGGCGGCGGGTGGACGGAGACGACCTTGTACAACTTCCAAGGCCAGCCCGACGGAGCCGGTCCTGACGCCCCCCTGATTCTCGACTCTGCCGGAAACCTCTACGGCACGACGTCTCAGGGAGGGAGTGAAAATGCTGGAACCGTCTTCGAAATATCGCCGAGGCATGATGGCTGGACAGAGACCGTGCTGTACAGTTTCGATCAAATATGTTGCGGAGCTGATCCTACGAGCGGGCTGATCATGGACCGCTCCGGAGACCTTTATGGCGTGACGGGGTTAGGGGGTGCTTACTACTCAGGCGTGGCCTACGAGTTGACGCCACCTTCCTGCGTTCACTGCGTGACGACGGAACCCTGAACGATCCCCGCGCCCAGGTTTGAGCCTTCTTTTGGCCTAACTTTGCCGGGGCGCCCGAGTTCTCGCGGTTTTCGAGCCCACCTGAGCGATCATCACTTCGGAGACGCTACAATGTCGACCGCCTATGGCCTGATTGCTCCGACGACTGTTCTCCGAGTCTGGCGAAAGGCCAACAAAGTACGATTTCTGCTTAACGAGATGAAAGGAAAGCACTAGGCTGAATGTTCTAAGATGTGTTGGCGATAACTGCCATTTCACAAGTAACCGGAATCGCGCTGGCGAGGTCCGGTGCTCGAACCTAGCGCGGTGTCAGCCCCGCGGCATAACGCTAAGGCTGAGCCGCAGTGCCGGCGCTGTAGTATCCGTCTCTGGTCTGCACCACGAGGTCTTTCTGCGTAGTGGTCAGGTGGATCTTATGATAGCCCGGCGCCGCGTCGGCCTTGTCGGGCGTGTAGCCCAGGCTGTACTGGTTGCGCAGCTCTTCTTCAATGCTGGCGTAGATTTGATCGATCGACTGCTTCTTGGAGACTTCAAAGAAGCGCCCGCCGGTCTCCCGTGAAATCTGCTCCAGAACTTTCTTGCCGTCGGGATGGGATTGCTGAGGATACCCCTGCGGACCACCGCGCCCCATGCCGCCGTGGCGACCCATTCCTCCGCCCATTCCACCCATGTGCCCGCCGTAGCCGCCGCCATACGCATCCTTGTCGGAGAACAGAATGGAATAAACCAGCGTGTTCGCGCGCTGGGCCGATTCGATGGCTCGCGTCAGGGTCACCTTGCTACCCGTATCCACACCATCGGACAGGATGATAAGCGCCTTGCGGCCCTGCTGCTTCTGCATCAACTCGTCGGAGGCAAGGAATACGGCGTCATACAGTGTGGTACCTCCGCCCCGGTGATGGCCGCCGCCTGACCCGCCTCCACCGCTCTGCTCGAATTCCGGATTGTCCAGCTTCTCCAATGCGACGTTCAGCTTCTGTCGCGAGGAAGTCAGGTCCTGCAGCAGTTCAATCTCCCAGTCGAAATGAATGACGAATGCTTTGTCCTTATCTTCGCGCATGAGGTGTTCCAGGAAGGCGTAGCTGGCGACCCGTTCCTGCTCCAGAACACGCCGCTGGCTCATGCTGGTATCCACCAGCAAGCCCAGCGTGAGTGGCAGGTCGGTATCTTTGGCAAAATAACGAATGGTCTGCGGACGGCCGTCTTCCTCCAGCTTGAAGTCGTCTTTGGTCAGGTTGTTTACGATTTGGCCGTGTTTGTCCCGCACGGTCGCCAGCACGTTGACCACTTTAACGTCGGAAGAAAACGTCGGTGTCTCCTGGCCCCGGAGTAGCCGATGGGGCGCCAAGAGACACGTCAGCATCGCCAATAAAATCCAGCGTCTTGGCGTATTCGCGCGCGACTGAGTCGGCAAGGTAACTCGCTTCCAGGAATTGCGATGAAAACCAGCTTGACGGAATGCTTATGAACCCGCGAGTACGTCGGAAGTTGCTCGGCAGCCAACGTTACGCGAACCGAGGCCACCGGTCGCGGAAAAGAATCGCAGAATGGCGAAAACCATCGAGGCTTTCGGCAGACCTCGGTGTCCTCCATTCCCGGCGCGTCACACCCGCGTGTGCGCCGCGTCACTGAATCCCGGTGATAAGGCGGCTTACAACTATCTTGTCGAACCCGTTCCGGGGCGCAGGTGAGTTATGTTGACTTTTGCCTTATTTCCCATCGTCCTGTTCTTCCTTGGCGCAGTTCTTGTTACCGGACTACCGGTGATGCTGAGTCTTCAGAGTTACTACCAGAACCGCGGCCGGCAATCGGCGATTTGTCCGGACTCCGGACAGCCGGTCGATATCGAGGTCGACAACGAATACGCATTCTGGACCGCTCTGCGCGGCCAGGAGCATTCGCGCCTGAAGTCGTGTTCGAGTTGGCCGGAAAAAGGTGATTGCGGCCAGGAATGCCTGGCCCAGGTCGATCCTTCTCCGGAGAATGTGGACCGCCTTCTCACGAAGTGGTACGAAGGCAGGACCTGCGCAATTTGCGAGCGCAGTCTTTCTCCATCGGATTGGAGACGGAGCCGTCTGGCACTTCTCAATGAGCAACACAAACTCTTCGAGTTGCGTCACATGCATCTCGATGAGCTGCAAGTGACGCTGCAACACATGCGCCCTCTCTGCTGGAACTGCCATCAGGAAGAACGCGCCCGGCAAGCCACTCCCGCGCGCACTTTCAAGGGCGATCGTCACCGCCTGGCCTCCGCCGCCGGGGAGTGATGACTTGAGATTTAGTTGTGGTAGGCGGCGCTGTAGCTTAACGCCGCAGCGCCACTCGTCTGCAGGGGAACGTGCTCCCGTTCCCCTTTTTGTTTTTTTATCCCCACTTTTCCGCTACCACCATCGCTAATCGCTCATCGACCACATAAACCAGCATTCCGATAACATCAGTTCCGGATGGCTTTTCACGGCTTCGCGCGCTGTGAGTTGAGAGTACAATCCGAAGCGGACCTGGAGAGAATATTGATGAGGCGTTTTGCGATAGTCCTGATATCAGTACTTGCTTTCGGGAGTGCCGGCTGGTCGCAGACCTCCTCGAGGCAACCGGCGCCAAACCAGCCGGTCAAGAAGTCGCCCTTGGCCGGTTATGCCGGCACCTGGGTGGGCACGCTTGAGCAGCGCCCGTGGCTCACAGTGCAAATGACCCTACACGGCGAACAACTTTCCGGTTCGTTGAGTCGAGCGCACGATCTCAAGTTCAACGATGCGGGCGAACTCAAGAGTGTCGGCGACACTCAGGTCACGGAGGTCATAGAAGACGCGACCCTCAATGGCGATGGCCTGTTGTTGAAGGCGAAGAATCCGGAGACGAACCAGACCGATCAGTTCACCATGCGGCTGATGAGCGAAACCGCGGCCGAACTCAAAATGAGCGCCATGTCCATGCCTCCGGGGATGCCCAAGCTACTGCCGTGGAAGCTGACCAGGATTGCTGCATCCAGCGCGCCGGCAGCGCATTAGAGACGCCCGTTACTCGCGACAGCCGAAATCAGCCAGCGTCGCGACCTTCCCCGTGTCAGGGTTCCAAACACAGTCGCGACGTGGCGTGTTCTGAATTCAGCCTGCGCACTCGAACTGGTAAACTGCTAGCAACCACGATGACGCCTCCAATTTTGCGCATACTTGGCGCGGTCGCAGGATTGGGCAGCGCGGTATTGTGTTGGTTTCTGGGAAGTACTCTGGCGTCGCCTTTGCGTCAAGGCAGATTATTTGCGCAAGGCGGCCCACAATACGCGTTGCTGGCTTTTCTGTTCGTACCAGCTCTGATCATGGCGGCTGTGGCCCTGTTTTGGGTCCCACCTCGTGTTTCCGGGGGGCATTCCTTGCCTGAAGGGAGGCGCTGGCGCGTCGTCCTGGTGCTGATCCTTGCTTGCTGTTTTCTTGATAGGGCTTCTACGTTGAGTCGTTGAGTTTGACCAGCGAGTGGTGGAGCACCGCTTTCAGAGGTGCATGTAAGGATCCGGTTTGAAAATCAGCTTCAGCCGCTGAGGTAATGAGACATTATCTCAGGTGCTAAAGCGCAATCTCGAACTGTCGGAGGTTTGCACGCCTGAAAAGGCGTGCTCCACCCGTTCCCAGGGCAACCTTTGAAACTGCTCCCGGCTTTCAGTACGAATACCCATCGGGCTGCGATACGGCGCCTACTTCAACTTCGTTGTCCACGTAATCGCGTCCTGCTTTCATGGCTTGGCGGTCGAGTTCGAGCAGTTTGGGATTCTTCACCGTCGCCTCCAGCACGGCAAGAGCTGACTCGGCGGGCAAGCATTCGGTCTCCTCCAGCAGCGCCGCCAGCATGACCACATTGGCCACTTTTGCCGAACCCAATCGGTCGGCGATCTCCGACGCCGGCACGCATACTACCCGCGCCTGAGGCGCCTCAAAACCTGCCGGCAGTTTTGTCTGGTTGTAAAGGATCAATCCGCCGGAAACCACGCTGGACCCAAACTTATGCAGGGAGAGTTCGTTCATCGCAATCAGTACTTCCGGTTGCGAGATGAGCGGTGAGCCGATGCGCTGGTGTGATAGCGATACGTGACAATGTGCGCTGCCGCTGCGCATCTCCGGACCATACGACGGCAACCAACTCACTTCCATGTGTTCGCGCAGGCCCATTTCAGCCAGCAACTGTCCCATCAGCAGAATACCCTGACCGCCGAAGCCGGCTATCTTCACGGTCAGCTCACGAGTATGACGATGACGTCCATTGGTCGGCTCTTTAGCTTCTCCGTTCTCGGCACCAAGCACTTCAGCGACCGTCTTCACCGGGATTTTCGGACCAGCGGGCAACTCTGGTTTGCGGTCGCGGAATACGCCCAGCGGAAAAGCCTTCACCAGCGTGTCGCCAACCCAATGTCGCGCGACGACCGGATCCATTTTCATGATGGTCGGGCATGGCGAGAGGATCTCCACCAGCGAGAAGCCACCGCCGTTCTTCTGGATCTCCAGCGCCTTCTTCACGGCCCGCTTCGCCTTCATGATGTTCTTCATGTCGTTCAGCGCGACGCGTTCGATGTAAGTCGGTGTCTCCAATGCGGCCAGCAGCTCGCAAACATGCAGCGGTAGACCTTCATTGCTGGCGCGGCGGCCGAAGGGAGAAGTCGTGGTCACCTCGCCCATCAGCGATGTCGGTGCCATCTGCCCGCCGGTCATGCCGTAGACCGAATTGTTGATGAAGAATACGGAGATGTTCTCGCCGCGATTGGCCGCATGGACGATTTCCGCGGTGCCAATAGCCGCCAGGTCGCCGTCGCCCTGGTAGGCCATCACGATCGACTCGGGATGCGAACGCTTCAGCGCGGTGGCCGCCGCGGGCGCGCGTCCGTGGGCGACCTGCACGTTGCCTACGTCGAAATAGTAGTAAGCGAAGACCGAACAGCCCACGGGACTGACCAGGATGGTGCGGTCCTGAAGACCAAGATCGGTGAGCGCTTCGGCGATCAGCTTGTGTACGATGCCGTGTCCGCAGCCGGGACAGTAATGTGTCTGCTGTTGAAGCTCCGACTTGCGCTCGTACTTATCGTAGAACGCCGGCGATTTTTCATGGATAACTTCGTAGCCGTTCACAATTCCTCCTGGTACCCACTCCTTCGCAATCACGGCGAAAGGATGGTGTCACCGTCCTAAACTAAGGCCGACATGCGCGCAAAAACCTGCGCGGTAATTTCTTCCGCAGAGGGAACATTGCCGCCCGCACGTCCATAGAACTCGACCGGCAGCGAGCCGTTGAGCGTTAGCTTCACGTCTTCGACCATCATGCCGGTACTCAACTCCACCACCATTACCGACTTCACCTGCTTCGCCGTCTCGCATAACTCGCGCGCTGGGAACGGCCACAACGTGATCGGACGGAAGAGGCCGGCCTTCAATCCCTGCGCGCGCAGTTGGTCTACGGTCGAGCGCAAAATCCGGGAGACGATGCCATGCCCGACCAGCAGCACGTCGGCGTCTTCGGTGAGGTAATTCTCGCAGCGAGTTTCCAGTTCCTGTGCCAGCGTGTACTTGGCTTCGAGCTTGCGCACCAGCGCTTCCAGCGCATCGGGCTCGAGCTGGATAGAGGTGATCAGGTTCTTTTTGCTCTCGGCGGTTCCCTTGACTGCCCAATCTTTTTCCGGCTGCTCAATCTCGCGCAACTTGATGTCCAGCGGTTCCATCATCTGGCCGACGTAGCCATCGGTCATGATGACGACTGGATTGCGATAGCGGTCGGCAAGGTCGAACGCCAACACGGTAAGGTCGAACATCTCCTGCACCGAGGACGGCGCAAGCACAATGTTGCGATAGCAACCGTGGCCACCGCCCTTCACCATCGCGAAGTAGTCGCTCTGCTCGGGCGCGATGTTGCCCAGCCCAGGTCCTCCGCGTACCACATCAACAATCACCGCCGGTAATTCGGCGCCCGCGATATACGAGATGCCTTCCTGCATCAGGCTCAGCCCGGGCCCGGAAGAAGCTGTCATCACCCGCATGCCCGCGGACGACGCGCCGTATACCATGTTGATCGCCGAGACTTCGCTCTCCGCCTGCAAAAAAGTGCCGCCCACTTCCGGTATCAGGAGGGCGGCGTATTCTGCGATTTCGCTGGCAGGGGTGATGGGATATCCATAAAAAGACCGGCAGCCCGCCAGCACCGCGCCTTTGACGATGGCGACGTTTCCCTTACAGAGTTGCCTCACGGGTCACCTCCTGATTTTTTGGGACGGCGGCGGCTGCCGCTTTCGCTGGAATCAGTCGCTCCACCGTGATGGCTCCCGGCTCAGGGCAGCAGTAGAAACAGGCCCCGCAGCCGGTGCAGTCCTCGCCGGTATATTGCGCCGGATGCACCCCGTACTTGCTAAGCTCGGGCGCCAGTTCAAGACACTCGGGCGGACACGACTCCACGCACAAGCCACATCCTTTACATTCTTCCGGATCGATGATCACATTGCCGCGCGGTTGCGATGACATTGTTGCGCTCCTTACCCTCTCACTTCTGCTGCGCAAGCGTTGCGCTGAAACCAGCGTTGACGCTCGCAATAGTCGTACAGCTCGTCGCGAAACTTGGGATGTGCAATCTGGATTAGCGACTCAGCCCGCTGACGGATGGTCCGCCCGTGCAAATAGGCGATGCCGTATTCCGTGACCACGTAGTGCACGTCGGCCCGGGTTGTGAGAACGCCCGCCCCGTTGGTCAGCCGCGGCACAATTCGCGATATCGTGTCGTTCTTAGCCGTCGAGGGTAGCGCGATGATCGGTTTACCGTATTTCGAGCGTGCCGCCCCGCGAATGAAATCAAGCTGCCCACCGAAGCCGCTGTAGAATTGCGACCCGATCGACTCGGCGCATACCTGCCCCGTCAGGTCCACCTCGATGGCCGAGTTGATAGCCACCATCCGGTCGTTTTGCGCAATACGGAAGGGATCGTTGGTGTAGGCCGAGGGATGAAACTCGAAGATAGGATTCTCGTCGAGAAACTCGAACAGCTTCTTTGTGCCCAGCACGAAGCTAAGAATGACCTTGCGCGGCTTCCAGTTCTTGCGTTGACCGTTGACCACACCCGCCTCGATCAGCGGGATTATGTTGTCGGAGAGCAGCTCAGTATGGATGCCAAGGTCCTTGCGGTCCATCAGGTTTGGCAGAACCGCGTCGGGAATACCGCCTATCCCACATTGTAGGACTGCACCGTCTTCGATCAACGATGCCACCCGCGTCCCGATTGCCCGGAACAACTCCGAGCCTGGTTGCTTCTTCAGTTCGCATAATGGGCGCGAGAGTTCTACGATGGCATCAATTTCGCTGACATGGATGAAGCTGTCGCCGTAGGTGCGAGGCATGTCGGCATTTACCTGGGCAACGACATAGTGAGCGCATTTGGCGGCGGTCAGCGTGCACTCTACGCCAACACCAAAGCTGCAATAGCCGTGGGAATCAGGGGGCGACACCTGGATGAAGGCAACATCAATCGGCATCTCTCCGCTTTCAAACAGTGCCTCTACTTCGCTTAAGAAGACAGGAGTGTAGTCGGCGCGGCCATCATTCACCGCCTCACGCACGTTGCCGCCAACGAACAGGGCGTTGTGGCGAAAGTGCTCTGCCATTTCGGGCGCGCAGTATGGCGACGCACCCATGGTAAGCAGGTGCATAACCTCGACATCCTTGACAAAGCGCGCGCGCCCCATCAGTGCCTCGACCAACGCTTCCGGCTCGGCACAACCGGGATGGATATACACCCGCATTCCCGACTCCACGCAAGCTACCGCCTCGCGCGCACTCACGAGTTTGCTGCGGTATTGATCTATCCAGGACATAGACAGGCTTCCTCGTCTAAGCAGGTACGGTTTCAGACTTCACGGTGTAGCCGGCGGTGACACGCTCGTGCCCCAGCGCAGCGTAGTAAATGGCGAGGTTAAAAAACTTGTCCAGCATCTCCAGCAGTTCCATTTCGCCGAAGATCTCAGCGGGATGCTCCAGTTCAGCGTGTTTTTGCATGTAGTCCCAAAGATTCTCGCGGACCAGGCAAATCATCCACACCACCTGGCTGGCGGGCACACCTTGCGCCGCGCGCTGCGCGCCGACTTCCAGGTAACGGCGTTCAATATCGGCCTCGGTCTTGCCCAGCAGCCATTCGCCGAGATGGCGATACACCTCATACACTTTTTCCGTGAGCTCACTGTCAGGCACGTTAACGTATGCCGAGCACTTTTCGCATTGGCGATAACGGTTGTGCAGGCTGCGGGCCAGCCCATCGGAATGGCTCTCGATCAGCTTAACTAGACGGTATGCAAGCAACATGGCAGACCTCTCTCACCCGGGCCGCGGGTCACATAAGGCAGGGTGCGACATTTTCGGCTCCGGCCCCTCACTCTTACATGTAAGTGTCGCCTTTCGAGAGCCCCGCAAGCCGTGATTGCTATCACTTGCAAATGTGACGGGAGTCACTCAGCGGATTATTGGGCGGCCGGCAAGAGAGTGTGTCTCGATTCGTGCAATTTATTTCGCAGGCAGTTTTGGTGGAGCGAAGGCTGCCAGCCGTGATTCAGCAAGAGCGCGAGCCTTGGTCCCATGTCGAGTTTTTTCCATCCAGGCGAAAGGGCGCTACTTTAAAACTGTGGGCGTCGGCGCGTTCGTACGCCCTTGACACCCAGAGCGTTCACCAGAGTTTTTCCGCAGCCTGTGAAGCCGTACCCTTCAAGCACGCTCTCGAACCACGGAAGTCAGGTGAACAACCGTGTCGACCGGGAGGTCGTTCGCAATTCCGAGATTACACGCGGCAGCAACTACGCCGGCCGTGCCACTTCGCTGTAAACCTCGAGCATACGGCGCACGCTTTCTTCCCAGGAAAACTTTTCGCACTGCTGCAGTCCGCGCGCCTTTAGCTTTTCGCGCACGCTCTGGTCAAGTAGTACGCGATGCAGCGCCTTCATGATCTCGAATACGTTCTCCGGGTTCACCATGACCGCGGCGTTGCCCACAACTTCGGGAATAGAGGAGGTGTTGCTGGTGACCACGGGAGTGCCGTGCGCCATCGCTTCCAGAGGCGGCAGGCCAAATCCTTCATACAGCGACGGAAACACGAAGATCTTCGCCTGATCGTAAAAGATGCGCAATACTTCGATAGGCACGAAGCCGAGAAAGCGCACATCATTCTGTACCCGCCCCTTCACCACGGCGCGCCGCAGGTCGGGATGCTTGGAGACTTCATCCCCAATGATGATCAGCTTCAGGTCCTCGAATAGGTTCTCTTTGGCCAACTCGGTCTTGAGCGCGGAAAACGCCTCGATGATGCGCACCACGTTCTTGTGCGGGCTGATGCGGCCGGCATAAAGCAGGAAAGGATAGTTCACCTGGTAACGCTCGGCGATGAACTCGCGCTCGGCCACACTGGCATGTCCCAGGCGAAAACGTTCGTCGATGGCGTTGTAGATAACCTCTATTTTCTGCGCTGGAATTTGAAACAGGCGCTCGGTATCTTTCTTGGAAAAATTGGAGACGGCGAAGATGCGCGCCGCATGACGCAGCACCCGCCGGGTGAACTCAAAATGCAGGCTCCGTTTTACCGTGGAATGGCTATTCACCCGGTAAAGGTGATCGAACAGATCGTGCACCGTGACCACGTAGGGACACGGTATTCCCTGCGGCTTCCAGAAAAGATGCGGCACATGCAACAGGTTGCAGCGGAAACGCTTCAGTAGCCGATGTAGTTCAAAGTAGCTGGAGACCGAGAATTCGTTCGGCTGGGCCGGCAGTGTCTTAAAGTTCGCCGGCAATCCGTCGGTGCCGGGCAGCTTTCCCGGAATGCCGATGAGGAAATATTCGTTCTCGTGGTCCAGACGGGCAAGCGTGCGAATGGCATTGCGGGTGTAAGTGCCCACGCCGAACTCGTTGATGCGCCGGATGTCGATGGCGATTCGCACAGAGTAGTGTAAACCGGGGGGAGAAAAGGCAGAAACATCTCGTGAACCGAGCTCCCCTCTTCCTAGGCCGTCTTACGCTTGGGAAGAGACAGGCCCAAGAATTCGTTACAGACAGACGGACCGCATGATGTTTTCAGTTCCATGGTGTGTGTTCGGAGGCACAGCACACATCCGTGTATCAGGGCACGGCTTCAGCCGTGCCGCAGAGGCACGACAATGCCTGAGGCTTCAGCCCTGAGGAATTTTTTAGCAGGGGGCTAAAGCTCTGATCTTTGCCGCGTTTCGTTTGGCATGACTAAAGTCATGCCCTGATACACACCTCATACGAGCCAGAGCGCGTTTCCTTTCGTAGCGGAGATTGCAAATGGCACGTCGCGTGAGCGGCGAAACCGGCGCATATAGAGGAGCGCAAAAACCTATCAGGATATGTGGCTGGAGCAATACTCCCAGCAATAGGCTCAGAACCACCGCCGCCCAGCGCAGTTCCTCAGGTGCGAATCTGTGCACGAGTGGCGTATTTACGAATTTGATGACCAATTGGTAAATCAGGTATGAGCCTCCGACTGACTCCAATAAGAGGAGTGCGAGAATCGTCCAGCAGCCCTTGGTGAGTTCAACACTGCGAGCAAGCGATCTACTCACGCCGCAATGCTCGCGAACCAGCGCCGGCAATGCCAACCCGAAGCGCGTGACTGCGAGACAAGAAAGGAAAACGATAGTCCACCCTAAGAGGATGGAAACGGCTTTCGTATGGGCCATGAACTTCACATACAGGAAGACCCCGACGATTCCCGCTGCCATGAACGCGATTGCTAACAGCAGCGCCAAAATCAAGGACAACCGAAAGAAAGCGCCGAGTTCCTCTCGTACTGGACCAAAACACTCCTCTGCAACAGCCCGCTCCCCGTCCACTAGCTTGAGAACCGCCACTGCGATTCCGGAGAACGCAAAGCAATACAGAAGCCAATTCAGCAAGAGTCCGCCAATCCGAAAAGCATCGGACTCTAACACTTCGCTCATATGGTTCAGGATGGCTCCGCGCGGGATGTACCGGAGAATATCATCGGCTTTTTGTGTACTGAGGAAGACGGCTAGATAGCCGAACAATGCTGCGGGCAACAATAGCTTTAGGAACAGCCAAGCATTGCGGTGGTAAAGCGATGCAACATCGCGCACAAATTCCAATGGGTAAGGCACTGGGTCTTCCGAGAGCACCGCCTCTGGTAGAAGATTCATGAGGACGTTGTTTCGCTTCCTACGCCTTCACTGCCTCCGCATGCTTCGCCCGGCGCGAGGCATAGAGCGGAAATGCCTCCGCCAACCCCAGCACTTCGCGGCGAATCCGCGTCAGCACATTCTTGTCGGTGCGATTGTGCAGCGCCTCGGAGATCCACTTGCCTACCTGCCGCATCTCGGGTTCCTTCATACCGCGCGTGGTGAGCGCCGGGCTCCCGATGCGGATGCCGCTCGGCTTCATCGGAGGATTGGTGTCGAACGGGATGGCATTCTTGTTCACGGTGATGCCGGCCTCGTGTAGCGCGTTCTCGGCCTCGCTGCCGAGCATGCCTTTGGCGAAGACGTCCACCAGCATGAGGTGAGTATCGGTGCCGCCGGAAATAATGTGGAAGCCCTCGTCGGCCAGCGTTTGCGCCAGGACCTTGGCGTTGGCCACAACCTGGCGTGCGTAGTCTTTGAAGCTGGGCTGCAGCGCCTCGCGAAAGCAGACTGCTTTGGCGGCAATGATGTGCACCAGCGGGCCACCTTGCACTCCGGGGAAGACAACCTTATCGATCGGCGCGGCATATTCGGCCTTTGACAGAATCAATCCCGCGCGCGGACCGCGCAGCGTCTTGTGGGTGGTGCTGGTGACGATTTGCGCGTGCGGCACGGGCGATGGATGCGCGCCTCCGGCAACCAGTCCGGCGAAGTGCGCCATGTCAACCAGGTAGAGCGCGCCAACTTTGTCGGCGATCTGGCGCATGCGCGCGAAATCGATGAACCGCGGATAGGCGCTGCCCCCGCCGATGATCAACTTCGGCTGCTCGCGCTCGGCGATCTTCTCCAGATCGTCGTAATCGATGGTCTCGGTTTCCTTGGTCACGCCGTAGGGAACGATCTTGTAGGTTTTGCCGGAAAAGTTCAGTGGATGGCCGTGCGTGAGGTGCCCGCCATGCGCGAGATTCAATCCGAGAATGGTGTCGCCCGGCTTAATGACCGCGGCATAAGCGGCCATGTTGGCGGTCGATCCCGAGTGGGGCTGCACGTTGGCGTGCTCGGCGCCGAAGAGCTGCTTGGCGCGGTCGCGCGCCAGGTTCTCCACCACGTCGGTGAATTCGCATCCGCCGTAATAGCGCTTGCCGGGATAGCCTTCGGCGTACTTGTTGGTGAAGACCGAGCCAGCCGCTTCCAGCACGGCTTCGCTCACAAAATTCTCCGAGGCGATCAGCTCCAGGCCTTCGTGCTGACGGCGTTCTTCATTCTCGATGGCCTGCGCGATCTCCGGATCAACTTCCGCCAGCGGCCGTTCCATTGGATTTATTTTCATGATTGCGTCCTTCTCTCTATAAAGAATCTTATAAATCCGGTCTTGAAGAGGTACATCTTCGTCGCAATCATTGTAGCGCGCAGGCGGTCACCCAAACACGTGAGAGGCTTGCTTACCACGGAGAACACGGAGCGCACGGGAAAGCGAGACAGGAATGAAGGACAGGGTCGGACTCAACCACAGAGGCACAGAGAATGAAAGGCAGTAAGAGAAAATCTTAGTCTGCTCCGTGTGCTCCGTGGTGAAAAAGAGCCCCTACCCGCCAAACGCCTTGGCCAGGAAGCGCGAGATGTGCCATGCGTCCATGTATTTGTAAGGGGTCTCGCCGAGGGAGTAGTGTCCGCACGGCAGCGCCTTGATCGTGGTATCGAGGCCGCGCCGCAGAAATTCGCCTGCCGCCTGCGCCGAAAATTCCGGCAGAAACGTCAGGTCGTAGCGGCCATAGATCATGAGCGACTTTTTCGGCCAGCGCTCAAACTTGTCGAAGTACACGATCGGGCTGATCGACAGCCAGACCTGGCGCAGTTCGTCCTGCGTCAAGCACGCTCTCGATTCCTTGCCGGATGTGGCGGGTCGATTGTCCCGTCCAGGTGACATCGCCGAACGACGTCGAAGCATGGTTGAAGACATTGACGCTGATGCGCGGGTCGTGGGCCGCCGCGATAAATGCGTAGCAGGAGCCGAGGCTGGTTCCCACCAAACCGAGCCGCGAGTAGCCGCGCTGCTGCAGCCAGTCGAGGCAGCAACGGATGTCGATGATGCCTTGCCGCGTCGCGTCAATCGTACGCCCGATGTTGGCGGAAACCGCGTAGTCGGCGCGGGTGATTCCTGCCGGCCGGCGAATGTCGTGGTATGGCATGCTCATGCGCAGCGCCGAGATGCCCAGCAAATTGAAAATGCGGCACAGCGCGTTCTGGCTTACGCCATCGGCGTTCCACTGCGGAATCACGATTACCGCGCGCCGCCCACGTGCCGGAAACCAGCGCGCATTCATGCAATTGTTTTCGGGATACGGCGACTCCACCGGCGAGGTGAAGCGCAGGAACGTGCCCAGCTCGTCCTTCGGCTGCTTCTTGGGAGCGTCGCTGCCGGTGTGGAAGAGTTCGACCTTACGCTTCTCCAGCCGGAAATCCGATGGGACCTTGTAGGCGTAGAACTGGTCGCTGTTGGCGACGATGTGGTCGTTGGCTGCCGTCCAGTAGGCCAGCATCGCGGCTTTATCGCTCTGCTCCTGCGGCGGACGGAAGTTCTCCAGGGTAGGCCAGCTGCCCGCCCACTCCGATCCCCATTCGAATGGACGCACCACGCGATTGTTATCGCGCGACGTCATTCGCGCTTCCCAGTCGTGCATCCAGCGGCGGTAACTTTCTCGCATCTACCAAAACTATACCGAGGCGAATGCTTCGCGGTCGCGCGCAACCCAACGAACATGCGAACTTACATGTTCAACAGCAGTCTAGACCGGTTGAATGGAGGGGCTGCCTACTGTCTGTTTTTGAAAAGTGTCCAGCTATTGAGCTTCAGGCAGGCATGCACTACAATGTAGTGCATGCTCAAGACCGAAGTCTATAGTTGGCGCCTTGACCCCGCGATCAAGATGGCTCTGGAATCGGAGGCGCGCTCCGAGGGAAAGTCGCTGGCCGAGATGTTGGACCGCATGGCCAGGCAATGGCTGGAGAGGCGAAAGCGGCAAAATGGCGATGATGACGCCGAGCAGGCACGCCTGCATGCCGCCGCCGCAAAATATATGGGTGCCATCTCGGGTAGTGACCCGTTCGCTTCCGAAAAAGTCAGGGAGGTTGTGCGCAAGCGTGTGAAAGAAAGAAATGCGCATTAGCGCGCTAGTGGACACGGGCGCGGTCCTCGCGTTTTTGGACAAGAACGATCGGTGGCATGCCGCTTGTGTAGAAGCGTTCGCCCGTGTGCGCTTTCCTCTGCTGACTTCGGAGGCGGTGCTGACGGAACTTTTCCATTTCATGGGAGGACGGTTTCATCTGGTGGAAGTTGCCTGGAAATTTGTCCGCTCCGGCGCCCTCACGTTGGGCACAATCACGGATGCAGATCTCCCGGCACTTTCACAACTGATGTATCAGTATCGTGACCGGCCGATGGACTTCGCCGATGCGACTCTGGTCCACCTTGCAGGGCGTGAGTCGCTGACCACGATTCTCACTGTCGATGCTTCCGACTTCCAAACCTACCGTGTCAATGGGCGACGGCGTTTTCGTATTCTGCCTGCACCCGGTCCGAGCCGCTAAGCCGTTCCACCCGCCGGTACAGGTAGTCCCAAAGTCTTTCTAGCTGATTCGCGGTCTGCCCTGTATCATGTCCTCCGCGGAGTGGATACACATGTACTTCGAACAGTTCTACCTGGGTTGTCTGGCGCATGCATCGTATCTTTTCGGATCGGAAGGCGAAGCCGTCGTCGTCGATCCGCAGCGCGATATTGAAATCTACCTGGAGGCGGCGCAAAACAACAGCTTCAGATTCGCCACATCTTTGAGACCCATCTGCACGCTGACTTCGTCTCCGGGACACAAAGAGCTGGCCGCACGAACGGGCGCGACGATCTACATCGGCGAGAGCGGCAGGCGCGACTTTTCCCCATGTCGCTGTTGGCGATGGCTTCGAATTGCGCGTCGGCAAACTGCGCATCGAGGTTCTCTCGACGCCAGGCCACACGCCGGAAAGCATCTGCCTGGTGGTCACCGACGAAGAGAAGTCACCGACACCATACGCTGTGCTCACCGGAGACACGCTGTTCATCGGCGACGTGGGAAGGCCGGACCTTTCGCCTACGCATACGCCGCAGCAACTCGCAGGCTTGCTCTACGATTCTCTGCACACCAAGCTTCTCGCCTTGCCGGATGAGGTGCAGGTGTATCCCGCGCATGGCGCGGGCTCGCTGTGCGGACGCAACATGCGGGCCGAGCGCTCGTCCACCATCGGCACCGAACGGCTGACCAATTACGCGCTTGCAGATCAAGAGTCGCGACGAGTTCATTCGGCAACTGACGACCAACTTGCCCGCTCGTCCGGATTATTTTCTGGAAGACGCTGCCATCAACCGCGCTGGAGCCGCGTCGCTCACGGACCTACCGGAACTCGCTCCGATCTCCGCGACCGAACTGAAGAACATGCTGGAGCGCGGCGCGATCGCGCTCGACGTACGGCCCGCCGAGCAGTTCGCCGCGGCGCATGTGCCCGGCTCCATCAACATTGCGCTCTCGGGCCAATTTGCTTCCTGGGCAGGAGCTGTTCTCGGTACCAGGGCGCACCCGGTACTCATCGGCGAAACACCGGAGCAGATCGGTGAGGCACGCATGCGTCTGGCGCGGGTTGGGATAGAAGATGCTGCCGGGTTATCTCGACGGCGGCGTAGAAGTTGGAAGCGAGCGGGATTCCCCGTCGCGCAGTTGAAGCAGATTACGGTGCAGGAACTCAGCACACGGCTGCAAAGCGGTGGGTTGCAAGTGTTGGACGTTCGTAGGGAAGGGGAATGGCAAGCTGGGCACATCGACGGCGTGGACTGGTATCCGCTGGACCGCTTCAAAGCCGCGCTGCCGCAACTGCAACGGAATGCGCCCATCGCGGTCCACTGCAAGAGCGGCTATCGCAGCATGATCGCGTGCAGTCTGCTGCAAAAGGCGGGCTACAACGTCGTCAACGTGATCGGCGGCTTCGATGCGTGGCAGGAGGCCAAATTGCCGATTAGCCATCGCAACCGTCGTCGGAAGTGTGATCGACGATCGGGCTCAAATAGACAAAAGATAGGAGCCGATGTGTCGTCGCACCATCGGCCACCCATGTGAGTTTCAAACTTCCGTCCTATCAGTATCCGTGTCCGCTACCGTCGCCCAGGTCCACCTTGCCCCGGAACATGCGATACACAAAGATGAAGTATCCGAGCGCGAGAATCATGCCGATCGTCCACCACACCAAGCCGACCCCCAACCCGTGCGCACCTGCGGCAGTATTGAAGATCGTGAGGCTCAGGTTGGTACCGGTGCTCGCGGGCAGCACATTGGGATAGAGCGCGAAGGCTGCTCCCACCAGCATGGCCACAATGTAGACACACGACGCCAGAAACGCGCCTTTCTCGTTTCCCTTCGAATGCGCAAAGTACAGATAGATCAAGCTGCCGATCACCAGCGCTGGAACCAGGTATCCAATGGGCCACTTGCTGTAATTGTCCAGCACGTGCGGCACAACAAACACGGTGGCGATCAGGCTGGCCACCGTGATCAGCACCTGCACCGGCCAGAAAAAGCTTGCAACCTTGCGGGCCCGCGCGTTCAGTTCGCCTTCAGTTTTGATCGCAAGATAAAGTGATCCGTGAACAACCAGTGTGACCAGCGCGACCACGCCGCAGATAACGGTGTACCAGTCGAGGATGCCGTTCTGCGCGCCCACGCGCCAATTCGTCCACAGCGGCTCGAAGAAATAGCCATCCGCCTGCAGCGGGACGCCGCGCACCACATTGCCCAGGGCGGCGCCCAAGAAGATGGCCAACAGGATGCTCGAAATTCCAAAGATGACGTCGAAGAAGCTCTTCCACACCGGCTCCGCAATATGGGTGCGAAACTCAATGCCGATGCCGCGCAGCATCAGCAGCCACAGCACCATCATCAGCGGCAGGTAAAATCCGCTGAAGCTGGACGCGTACAACAGAGGAAAGGCGAAGTAGAGAGTTCCGCCGGCAGCCAGCAGCCAAACTTCGTTGCCGTCCCACACCGGTCCGATAGCGCGCAGCACGGTGCGGCGCTCCGCGTCATTTTTCGCGATGAAGAGGTGGACCGCGCCCGCTCCGATGTCGAATCCATCCAGCAGCACATACGCGGCCACCATTACCGCAACGATCATGAACCATAAGGTTGACATGGCTATCGCACCTCCACGGGATGTACCGCAGTTACGCTCGGTTTCCCCACTACTGGCTCAGGATCGGGATCAGGCCCATGTTCGATTTCGCGGTACACCAGGAAGAGGAACAATATCGAAAGCACGGTGTACATTCCCAGAAACCCGAGGAAGCTGAACCAGGCGTTACCGGCGGACACCATCTTGGAATAGCCGTCCACGGTACGCATCAAACCATAGACCAGCCAAGGTTGCCGGCCGAGCTCGGCTGTCATCCAGCCGGCGGTGTTCGCGATGTAAGGCAAGGGGAACAGCAACAGCAAAATCCACAGCATCCAGCGAGCGTCGTACAACTGGCGCCGCCACAGCAGAAAGGCTGCGATTACGGAGACCGCGATGAAGATTGTCCCCAGCCCAACCATGACGTGGTACGCGTAATACAACAGAGGAATGCTGTCGGGCCAGTCTTGCTTCGGCACCTCGTTGAGGCCTTTAACCTCGGCATTCCAGTCGGCGCCAGGTTAGAAAGCTCAGCATCTTGGGAATGATGATCGGGTTGTCGATCTTTTGCGCCTGGACATCGGGCTGTCCCAGAATCACCAGCGGCGCTCCGGGTTGGGTCTCCCACAAGGCCTCCATTGCGGCCAGGGTCACCGGCTGGTGGAAGGCCACCATGCGGCCTTGGGCGTCGCCCGTCGGGAAGAGCTGCACAACGCTGGCGATTAATGCCACAATCACGCCGACGCGGACGAAGATGCGCCCCTGCTGCACATGTTTCCGGCTGAGCAAGTAGAAGGCGCCGACCGCCGACATCACGAACGCCCCAGTGATGACCGCGCCGCTCATGTTGTGTGCATACTGCCACCAGGCCCAGGGATTCAGCACCAGCTGCCAGAAGCTGCTCAGTTGCAGGGAACCGTCAGCCGCTCGCTGATAGCCCACCGGGTGCTGCATCCAGGCATCCGTCGCAATAATGAAGTATCCCGATAGCCATGAACCAACAAAGACCATGAGCGCGGTGAACCAATGCTGGATCCTGGTCAGCCGCTTTTCGCCATACAGAAATAGACCCAGGAATGTGGACTCCAGGAAAAAGGAGAACAGGCCCTCCATGGCCAGGGTTTGTCCGATGATGCCGCCGGCGTAACGTGAAAAATGTGACCAGTTGGTGCCGAACTGAAATTCCATGGGAATTCCGGTCACTACGCCGATCACGAAATTGATGCCGAAAATCTTGGCCCAGAAGCGGGCGGCCCGGTCGTAACTTTCGTTCTTGGTCTTGAGCGCCAGGGTTTTCAAGATCACGATTAAGAGCGCCAATCCCATCGTCAGCTGTGGAAACAGGTAGTGATAGGTAACCGTAAAAGCGAAATGCAGGCGGTGAATTAAGATTGCGCTATCCATGCATGGACCCTCGGTAGGAAGACGCCGCTCCCGGAGATGGCGCGGCGTTGTGCCGCGTGCTACAGCGGTGGGAACAACGTACTAGCTATTATCCCGCAGCCGAGGGTACAACGCGCGGTGATTGAGGTCACAAAACGCAGTGAACCATCTGGCGCTAAACTAATGGCAATGCCTCGTTTTTTTGCGAATACGGTCATCTCCCTATGCTTGCTGGCAGGAGCGGCGCTGCTGCTTATGCAACACCCGGTCAGCGTGCAAGCACAGCAGCGGACCTTGCGCCTCATCCTGAAAGATGGCTCCTACCAGTCCGTCGTGAAATATGAGATCCAGGGTGACAGGGTGCACTATCTCAGTGCGGAACGGTACGAGTGGGAAGACATTCCGGTATCGCTCATCGACTGGGACGCAACCAAAAAGTACGAAGCTGCCCTCAGCAGCGGCAAGCTCCACAACGTACACGAAGAGACTCCCGAGGAAAAAGAGGAGCGCGAGAAAGAGGAAGCCAACTCGCCCCAGGTCGCACCAAGTCTGCATCTGCCCGGAACCGGTGGGGTGTTCCTGTTGGACCAGTACCAGGGGAAACCGGAACTGGCGGAGATCGTACAAAACGGCAGTGAGCTGAACAAGAACACCGGCAAGAGCGTGTTGCGCGCCACCATCAATCCCATAGCCAGCTCCAAACAGCCATTTGAGCTAAAGGGCGAACACGCGAAGATTCAGTCACACGTGCCGCGTCCTACCATCTACGTTGACATCGACGAAGGGCAACAGACCGGCGCCCCCGCCATCGCCGACCGCTTCCGGCTGGTTCGCACCGAGATCAAGAAAGACAAACGCGTCGTCGCCAGCTTGAAAGTCAGCTTTACCGGAAAGGTGAGCGAGCAAAACAACTCAGTTCCCGCAAGTGTTGAAAAGCTGGGTACGGGAGAATGGGTGAAAGTGACTCCGGCACAGGACCTGGCCCCAGGTGAATATGCAATCGTAGAGATGCTCGGCCCGCAGGAGATGAACCTTTACGTGTGGGACTTCGGAGTCAATCCCAGCGCACCGGCAAATCCGAGTACAGTGCAAGCTGACAAAACTAATCCGGAAGCGCAACCGAAATAGGGGACCCTGTCGCGAGCTAAGACTGGGGTGGTTCCTCATGGGGTCCGACGATCCCAATGCCGGCCAAGGCTACGTTGTCACGTCCCGACTGCTTCACCTGATACATCATTTCGTCCGCGCGTTGCACAATGGCCTGGGGAGAGGTGGCGTCGTCTGGAAAACTCGCAATCCCGATGCTGGCCCGAAGCGACAGCGACACGCCCTCCCCAGTGAGCCATTGCCGCGAATGAAAGACGGTCATCAATCGCTGCGCCACCAGAAGGGCCGCGTCCTTTGAAGTCTGGGGCAGTAGAATGGCGAACTCGTCGCCGCCATAGCGAAAGGCCGCATCCACCAGGCGAAGGTTCTCGCGCAAGGCCTGGCCGACCTGTGCCAGAAGCTTGCTGCCAACCAGGTGTCCATGCTCATCGTTCACTCGCTTGAAGTGGTCGAGGTCAAGAAACAGCAGGCTGAACTCGTACCCAAAACGTCGCGAGCGGTGCACCTCTTCGGAGAGCATGCTGAATAAATGCCGTGCGTTGTACAAGCCAGTACAGTCATCGGTGATACTGAGTTCCTGGATGCGGTGAACGGCGCGCGCATTCTCGATGGCGATGGCGGCGTAATCGGCCAAGGTCCGCAACAGCAGCTCGTTGCGGGTGTAAACCCCCATGTCGATATTTACCATCTCGATGATGCCCAGGACTTTGCCTCCCGTCCGCACTGGTATACAGACCGCCGAACATCCTGGCACGAAGAAATCGTTCTCCTTAGTCTGGCGGACGCGTGGGTCCGTCATCACGTCAGGGAAAACCAACGGCGCGCCATGGTTGATCACCCATCGAGGAAGGCTTTCACCCGACGCCATTTCCAGGCCATTGAGATTCTCGCAACCTTTACCCACCGCGGCGGCATAATAAAGTTCGTCCGTGGCGTCATCCCGCATGAGCAGCGACCAGGTCGCGGGCTCAAAATAGGCGGCCATTTTCTCCATGATGGTTTGCAGAATGGTGTCGAGATCAAGCGACGACGTCAGGGCTTTGGCGACGTCGTGAAAGATTTTCAGCTCGTAAAACTGCCGATCGTCCGCAGTTGGATGCGACATGCAAGAACCTGGCGCAGACTCGTCCCCGGCTTCGGGAAAGCGACCCTCGGCCGGCGGTCACTGACCCCAAAATGTTCAGGCTCAAAATTCACAAACGCCTGGCCGATATTTTACCGGAAAGCACATATGCTTCCTATCCCCACCAATCTCCAGCGGGCGGGGCCACCTGTCGGCGGGGCAGTTTGACACTGTCTGCACCACTTTCTATGATCGGCAGGGACGCTCGGTAAATTCAATTGCGACACTCATTGGAAAAGGCCGAGACTGAGATGAGCACTTTCGGCGAACGGTTGCGTCGCGAACGGGAGATGAGGAACATCTCGCTCGACGAGATCGCTGCTACCACCAAGGTTGGCACTCGGCTGCTGCGCGCATTGGAAGACGAACAATTCGATCAACTTCCTGGCGGCATCTTCAATAAGGGATATGTTCGAGCTTACGCGAAGTTCGTCGGCATCGACGAGGAGCAGGCGGTCGCCGACTATTTGCAAGCTGTGCAGGAAGCCCCGCCCGACGTGCATGGGAATGCCGAACACAACAGCTCCAGCCGATTCGACAGGATTGCAGGCGAGCAACCCAGCGATCTTCAGGGACCCACATTTCCCTTTGTTCCGGTACTTATACTTCTCGCACTTATCGCGGGTGCCATAGGCGGCTGGCGCATTTACCGCGAGCGACGGCTGGATCGGCAATTGCAAACCGAGAGCGCGCCCGCTGCCGCGGCGCGGACTTCCAGCGCCATTGCGCCAAACCCCAGCACTCCGGCCACTGCTTCTGCTCCGCACACTACTTCCGGCGAGAACGTCAATGTTCCGCAGCAGCGGGCCGCTCACGAGAATGTAGCGGGAACGACGGCTTCGAAGAGCACGGCCAATTCTGAATCGGGTGCTCCGTTCGAACTCACCATCCGCCCCAAGGATCGCGCCTGGGTTTCCATCAAGTCCGACGGTCAGTTTGTGGTTCGTGGCATCATCAAGCCACCGGATGTCAAAACGATTCGCGCCACCAACGAGGTAGTCTTTTTCACCGGCAATGCCGGCGCCGTGGAAGTCTCGTTTAACGGCAAGAACATTCCGGTGACCGGAGGCGCAAACGACGAGCGCGTGCTTGTCTTCAATTCGCATGGCCTGCTGTCGAGCGCGGCGCCCGAATGAGGCGGCCCGATATCCCACCCTCATCGAAGGCCACCACCACAAAGCACATTGGTGAAAACGTTGTACGTATCGAAGCCGAGGCCCTGCGCGCACTCGCCGACCGCCTGGCGGGGCCGATGTTGCCGGACTTTGAACGGGCAGTGGAATTGCTTTACTGTTGCGCGGGCCGGGTCGTGGTTACGGGCATGGGCAAAAGCGGACTGATCGCGCGCAAGATCGCGGCCACGTTTACCTCGACCGGAAGTCCGGCATTGTTTCTTCATCCTGCCGAAGCCCTGCACGGCGACCTCGGAATGGTGGTTCGCGGCGATGTGGTCCTCGCCCTCTCGGCCAGCGGAGAGACCGACGAAATCCTGCAACTGTTGGCCACCGTGAAGCGGCTCGGCGTTCCGCTCATCACCATGACCTGCGATGATCTGCATTCTCCCTCAGAAGAGCCGCAGAACATGTCAACGCTGGTGCAAGCGGCCGACATCGCGCTCGACTGCTCGGTCGCACACGAAGCCTGTTCCCTTGGACTTGCGCCCACCGCCTCGACCACCACCATGCTCGCCCTGGGAGATGCGCTGGCGGTGGCTCTCTCGCAACGTCGTGGATTCAAGGAAGAGGACTTCGCCAGCCTGCATCCCGGAGGCAAACTGGGCAAGCGATTCGCGCGGGTCTGCTCGCTTATGCACACCGGGGATGCCGTTCCCAGCGTGAGCCCCTCGACTCATATGACTGAAGTCATCTACGAGATGTCGCGCAAGGGCTTGGGAATGACAACCGTGGTCGAAGGCGAAAAACTTGTGGGACTGATCAGCGATGGCGACCTGCGCCGCCTGCTGCAACAGCACGGCAAGAAAGTCTTCGACCTCTCAGCGGCAGAATGCATGACGCGCTCGCCGCGCACCGTCGGCCCGGACGTGTTCGCCATCGCCGCCCTCGACATTATGGAGCAGAAGAAGATCACTTCCCTTCCCGTGGTGGACACAGCCGGCCACCTGCTGGGCGTGCTGCACCTGCATGATCTGTGGGGCACGCAGATGTTGTGAGAAGCGTCAGCCGTCAGCGATCAGAAAGTAGCATCTAGCAAGCGTTGTGAGTATTCTTTAACGCTTACTTCCTTCGCGCTCCCCTGCCCCTGCGTGTACCTTTGAGTCTCGGAGTGCGGTTCCATCCCCGAGGGCCTGCCTTGCCCGTTTGCGGCTTCGGGCGGCCTTTCTTGGGCTTGCTTACTGGGAGGTGTGGTTCTAGCGGTTCATCCATGCTCGAATTGTCTCACCATGAAGTGCCAATTTCAAAGTGCTTGGTGCGACGCTTTGACTGAATTGGCGCATCGCTCGACACAGACAGAGCTGTCAAGCCTTTCGTTGGGTGTACACTCCCCTCACCATGATTCACGTTGAGATCGCGGTCGTTATCGGCTTGCTGGTGTGGAATTCAGTTCTTCTTTCGCGAGGCGTTGCCGCCAAGTATGTGACAATCCGTTTGGACAAGATCGAAGAACACCTAACCAAAATCCGGCAACAACAGACAAACACCTTTTACCTGCTACGTGGCGCATTAGGGGAGATCATCGGATCAGAAAGGACGGATGCGGTAATCGAATTCTCGAATCACGCCATCGCCGAGCTAGACCGCATTCGTAATGAGGACAACTCGCTTGGCAATCTGTAAGGATCAAAACCTGCGGATTCAGCCCTACCAACCCGCCCAAAACTTCGCCAAAGTTTATTCATCCTTTCCCAACCGCTGACGGCCGACGGCTGATAGCTGACAGCCAGCAATTACCTTGTCTCCACGAACGCCATTACCAGCTCCCGCTCGCGTGGTCCATCCAGTTCGACCAGAATGACCCGCTGCCAGGTGCCTAACAACAGCAAACCGCGATCGACCATCAGCGCCAGCGAAGTTCCGATCAGCGTGGAGAGGATGTGGTCGGGCGTGTGCTCCGGATTGTGAGGATGGCGATATGGAAGCTTGGGAATGAGGTGCTCGAAGGCGTCGAGCATGTCGAGATCGGTCCCGGGATCGAGATCGGCTGTGGCCAATGCGGCCGTGGTGTGAAGCACGCTCAATTGGCACATGCCGGTCTTGTCGCCATACTGCTTCCACACCAGCGATTCCAGGTGCTTGGTGATATCGACGATCTCGCGCTTCTTGTGAGTTTTGACCACAAGCCGATGCATGACTCACCTACTGACCAGGCGTGAACAATTCTAATCGCACGCGCCACGACACAGATTGCCCAGGTTGCAGCAGCACCATGCCGGTATCGGCGCCTCCCCAATTTTTGTTGTAGGGGTCAGGCAGATTGAACTGCGGTTCGATAGCGACAAAGTTCTTCTGCAGTGGCGCGTACACCTGGATTGACTTGATCTGGGGCGAAAGCGTAATCAACCGCAAACCGTACTTGGCCGCAGGGTCGATGATCTCGGAAACCGTGCTCCCGTTGGGGCGATAGTTCAGTTCGGAGAAATTATCATCAAGGTATTGCGAGCCCAGCGGACGTCCGCCGGGCGCGCTGAAGTCATATGGCGTCCCTTTGACCGGAACCCTCTGGCCGGTGGTGAACGAATCGTCGTAGTTGTTCATAACAGCGCGAGTTTCGCTGGGCAGATGCAGCCTGACCTGTTGCCGGTCGCCGCTGGGAAGCACGAAATAGGGATGCCAGCCAATCCCCATAGGCAGCGGCTCATGCCCGACATTCTTAGCGGTCACCGTCATTTCGAAGGCGTTGTTCTTTAGCATGGTCTCAACGCGCACGTCCGTGTCGGAGAGCCAATGCCCATCGAAGTTGCCCGCGTGCAGCACGGCGGCAACGCTTGAATCGGTGGCTCCATTCTTCTGGGTAACATCTTCGAACTTCGAGCGTCGCATTAGTCCGTGAATCGCATGCTTTTCGGCGCCGGGATTGTTACCGCTCCAGTTCGCCGGCAGTGTAACAGTTTTCCCGGCTACATCTGCCGTAATCGTTTTGCCATCCGGCGAAACGTTGCCGCGAATGCGATTCGCAAACGGCAACAGGATGGCCCCGCCCATCTTGAATACCTGATTGCCAAACGCGTCATCGCTCTTGTCCAGCAATTGTTCCGATTCCGGTAGTGGCGGCGAGTTCAGCAGGTTGATCTCTCCCTTGCCCGGCAGGTACGCCTTGATCTGCAACACTGCCATTCCACGGCCGGGCAGTATCGTGGCTTCCAGAAATTGCGGCTCGGTCTTGTTGCCGGAACTTGGCCGCTGCAGTACCACCACGGGCTCGCCTCCAATGGAAACCGCTTGCGGAGGTTGAGTTGAATGGCTATTAGTCATGGCTTGACCGTTCGCATCGCCAGCGCTCCAACCGCACGTCAACAAAATTGCAAGGCACAAACTCAAACTACTCCATGAGCGTTTGACCATCCACATTGGCGGTTCACCTTTCTTCGGCATTCGTTAGTTTATCTTCAAAGGTTTGCTCGATGGGGCCGCTTCCGGTAGAATCATCTATCCGGCTCACGTCGAGATTTCCTACAAGGATTACAGCAAAGTTATGGCAGACCATTTTTCGGCGCTCAAGCGTGCGCGTCAAACCGAGACCAAAACTACGCGCAATCGCGCCAATAAGTCGCGTCTACGCAGCGCGTTACGTTCGTTGCGCGAGGCCATTGCCAAGGGCGAGAAGGAAGCCGCCCAGAACGCCTATCGCGAGACGGTTTCCGTCGTGGACAAGGGCGTCCAGAAGGGCATCCTGCACAAGAACACCGCCAGCCGCTACAAGTCCCGCCTGAGTAAGCGGGTGAAGGCCGTGGGCGCAGCGAAGTAGTCTATTTGCAGCGACGTTTAGAGGCGGGCCATGAGCCCGCCTTTGTTGTTTGGAAATTCCTGCCTGATTTTAGCCCTCGCCCAATTCTGCGAGAACCTCCCTATAGAGTTCTGGGCCTATCCAAAATCTCGCATTCTGGATTAGTTCGTCTAGCACCGGCTTAATCGATTCAATCAGTCCGGCTCGCTTTGCGTCGGCCAGCACGCCGAGCAAACCAGTGATCCGCAGTCCCAGTGCTTCCGCTATGCGTCGCCCGCGTCTTTCGTCGACAAGTAACAGATCTGCTTGACGTTCCATTGCCAGGACGATTGCCTCAGCCTCTCCAGCGTCAAGGTGGTGGCAAAGTTCGCGCACACGATTTTGATCTCTCGGAGTTTCGAGGATTATCCACGAGAACGCCGCGACGTTAATTGCTGGTAGAGCAGCATCTCTAGAAACAGCCAGTTCTCTTAGCACGGCCGGTGGAATGAGTACTTGCCTGTAGAGCGAGGCCAGTAGCTCCAAGCGCCCTACCCGCGCCAGATTCAGGATGGGCGACGTATCCGAGACAACGATCAAAGCCTGCCCATCTGACGGAGAGTGCGAAGGTCATCGTGAAACTCTTCGATTCCGTAGTGGATTGGGATTTGACGCTCCGCCAACAGCGCTTGAAAAGCGAGTTGACCCATCTCGGCTAGACGACTTGCCTGCGCAAGTGTCAGGCGCTCCTGTTGAAACAGAGTCAACGCAAGCTCCTGCCTTAGTTCGGGCTCGGTGATGTGGGCCGCCTTTAGTACTTCGTCTGGAATGGTGACTGGCATGGCTGTCTTGTCAGGATTATACCGTTTCGGACAGCGGGCCAACCCCGTCTCTTAGTTTGGTGGAGATTCTTGTTTTCACCACGGAGAACACGGAGCGCACGGAGTTTTTGAACGAGGAACTCTCCGTGCCCTCCGTGCCCTCCGTGTCTCCGTGGTGAAAAAGTTCTCTGTGGTGAAGAGCTACTTCCCCACCGCCTCGCTCTGCGGCTTCCAGCGCAGGATCGGCTTGCGCGCCGCCATGGTCTCATCCAGGCGCGAGATGCGCGTGTTGTGCGGCGCTTCCAGCACGATCTCCGGATGCTCCTCGACTTCCTCGGCGATGTCCTTCATCGCCTCAATGAACATGTCGCAGCGATTCCTTCGACTCGCTCTCCGTCGGCTCGATCATCAGCGCGCCCGCAACCACCAGCGGGAAGCTCACCGTGTAGGGATGGAAGCCGTAATCGATCAGCCGCTTGGCGATGTCGCCGGTCTTGATGCCCTTTGGCGTCTGCAAGCGGTCGCTGAACACCACCTCGTGCATGGTCGGTGTCTTGTACGGCAGATCGTAAGCGTCTTCCAGCCCCTTGCGGATGTAGTTCGCGTTCAGCACGGCGTCTTCGGTGGTCTGGCGCAAGCCGTCGGGGCCGTTGGCCATGATGTACGCCAGCGCACGCACATGCATTCCGAAATTGCCGTAGAACATGCGCACCCGGCCGATCGACTGCGGCCGGTTGTAGTCGAAGCCCAGCAGTGCCATCCGGCTTGGTGACCACCACCGGAGCCGGCAGGAACGGTTCGAGAATCCTCTTGCACGCCACCGGCCCTGAACCCGGTCCGCCTCCGCCGTGCGGCGTCGAGAAAGTTTTGTGCAGGTTCAGGTGCATCACGTCGACGCCGAAATCGCCTGGGACGCACCTTGCCGACCAGCGCGTTCATGTTGGCGCCGTCCATGTAAAGCAGCGCGCCCTTGGCGTGCAGCACATCGGCAATCTTGTGGATCTCCTGCTCGAACACGCCCAGCGTGTTGGGGTTGGTCAGCATCAGCGCGGCCACGTCTTCGTTGACCTGCGCCTCCAGCGATGCGATGTCCACCATGCCGGCGGCATTCGACTTCAAGTTCTCGACCGCGTAGCCGGCCATCGCTGCCGTCGCCGGATTGGTGCCGTGCGCCGAATCCGGAATAAGCACCTTCTTGCGCGGATTGCCCTGCGACTCCAGATAAGCGCGCACCAGCAGGATTCCGGTCAGCTCGCCATGCGCGCCGGCCGCAGGCTGCAAGGTAATCGCATCCATGCCGGTGATTTCGATGAGCTGCTCGCTCAGCATCTTCAGGATGCGCAGCGCGCCCTGCGAAATGCGCTCCGGCTGATAAGGATGCGCCTCCGCCAACCCGGTCAGCCGCGCCACCGCCTCGTTCACGCGCGCGTTGTACTTCATGGTGCATGATCCCAGCGGATACATGCCGTGGTCCACCGCATAGTTCCAGGTGGAAAGGCGCGTGTAGTGGCGGATGATTTCGATCTCGCTCACCTCGGGCATTTGGCCCAGGTCTTCGCGCGCCTGTTCGCCCAGCAACTTCGCGGCATCGACTTCGGGCACGTCGAGCGGCGGCAGCTTGTAGGCCTTCTTGCCCGGCGACGACTTCTCGAAGATGAGCCCTTCGTTCTGGCTGATATGGGTAGTGGCTCTGCGGATCTTCGCGTTCAAGTTCACAGCGCCACCCCCTTCGCCGCCGCGTCGATCGACGCCTTGGCTGTGGTCTCCGTGCAACACCACAGCGACGCGTTGCCGAGGTCGCGATAAAATTTCTTCAGCGGGAAGCCTCCGATAATTCGCTGCCCCAGCAGCTTGTCGTTGATGGCGTACGGGATCGGTTTTCGTCTGGATGACGAACTCGTTGAATCGCGGCGCGCCTTCGAACAACAAGCTTCGCGCCGGCTTTCTTGAACTGCGCCGGCCGCATAATGCGCCTTCGCCAGGTTGTACTTCGCCAAATCCTTCAATCCTTCGCTTGCCGTACACCGCCATGAAGATGCCGACACATCAGCGCGACCAGTGCCTGGTTGGTGCAGATGTTCGACGTCGCCTTCTCGCGGCGGATGTGCTGCTCGCGCGTGGAGAGCGTCAGCACGAATCCGCGCTTGCCGTTGCGGTCGTTAGGTCTGGCCGACTAGCCGGCCGGGAATCTGGCGCACGAACTTCTCGCGCGTGGCCATCACGCCGCAGTAGGGCCCGCCGAATCCGAGAGGCACGCCGAACGACTGCGCCTCCATGCTGACGATATCGGCCTCGACGGGCGGCTTCACGATGCCCAGCGAAACCGCTTCCGCGATGGAGACAATCAGCAGCGCGCCCTTCTTGTGGACGATGTCCGCGATCGCCGCAATGTCTTCGATGGTGCCGAAGAAGTTCGGCGACTGGATCAGCACCCCGGCGGTTTCGTTGTCGATCGCCTGATCCAGGGCTCGCAGATCAACGCGGCCGTTCTCCTGATAGCCGACGGTCGAAATCGGCATGCCCTGATAGCGCGCGTAGGTGGCGATGACCTCGCGATACTCCGGATGCACGCTGGTGGCGATCACCGACTTGTGCCGGCCGGTCAGGCGGGCCGCCATCATCAGCGCTTCGGCGGCGCCGGTCGAACCGTCGTACATGGAGGCGTTGGCCACGTCCATGCCGGTCAGCTCGCAGATCATCGTCTGAAATTCAAAGATGGATTGCAGCGTGCCTTGCGCAATCTCCGGCTGGTAGGGCGTGTAAGCGGTGAAAAACTCGCCGCGCGACACCAGCGAGTCGATGACGACCGGACGGTAGTGCGAATACGCGCCCGCGCCGAGGAACGTCGCGTAACCTTGCGCGCTGCCGGTGGCGCAATCGCGAAAGAACTCCACGATTTCGCTTTCCGCATAGGCGCGCGGAATGTTTAGATCGCCCTTAAGGCGATACTCGGGAGGAATGGCGGCGAACAGATCGTCGATGGACTTGGCGCCGATCTCGCGCAACATGACTTCGCGGTCGGATTCAGACTTAGGAAGATAGCGCATGGGTACCTGTATGTTCTCTGGGCGACATGTATGAAGGAAATCACCGACAGCGGGTGGTGAGGCTAAAACAGAATTCAGTTGTATGTCCAAATTCCCGTCGCTAATCGACGCATGAAATTCACTGCGGAGGAGCGCCCTTCGCGGTGCCGCTCGCAGATCTTCTAAAACCGCTTCCACGGTGATCTCGGTCCGGTCAAGCCGGCGTTCGTGTGACTCAATAACCACCTGGTGCTTTTCGACCACACTAAGCAGGTGTCCAGTAGCGTCACGGAGGTCTTTGACGGACTCACGCAGCTCCCTGTCGGCCTCGCGAAACTCTTTCGCCGACTCTCGCTGTTCCTCTCTGAGTTTGTCGATGGCTTCGTTGATCCGTAAGGTATCGTCGTACAGCCGTCCCAGTGCCTTCCAGAACTCTTCGAAGTTAGCGAACTCCATAGTTGTCTCCGCTTCAGTGCCCGCCCTCTTCGGCGACAAACTTCTCGTAATCGCCAGCCGACAACAAATGGCTCGCCTCGTTCGGATCTTTGAGCGTGACCTTCACCATCCAAGCCTTGTGGGCATCTTTGTTCACCTGCTCAGGCGAGGCATTGAGAGCTTCGTTCACTGCGGTCACGGTTCCGGAAACCGGCGCGAACAAGTCCGACACCGCCTTCACCGATTCAACCGTGCCGAAAGTCTTGCCGGCCGTGAGCTCGCTTCCTACCTTCGGCAACTCGACGAACACAATGTCTCCCAGCGATTCCTGCGCGTGATCGGTGATGCCGATGGTGCCGGTGTTGCCTTCCACCTTCAACCACTCGTGTTCCTTGGTGTACTTGTAGTCTCGCGGGATAAGCCATATGACTGCCTCCTCAGCACCGAGCGTATGCCTCGGCGAAAATTAAATAGTCAACCTAGAAACCACCAGTGTCGTCCGCCGAAGGTCCGTAAACCGCCGGAACTTTTTCCTCGTTCATGCGCAGATAAACGCCAAGTTGCGCGCGATGATGCACCAGGTGATTCAGGAACATCTGCGCGGTACGCCAGGAAACGGGAGCCTGCGAACAAGGCTCTTACCCTGCGTCGAAAGTTTCCAGTTATCGTTCCATTCGTCTTCCGGCAAGGCGATCAAGCGCGCTGCGTGTCTTCGCTGCGCCTTCATCGAGAACGCTGATTAGCTGTGCCGCCGATTCCATCGTCACCGGCTTGTAGGTGCCCTGCGCGAAGTCGAACTCCGGAGTCGTCAACACGCTCAGGCCGAAGCTGGGGAGCTGCGCCACCAGAGGCGCGAGTCGTCCCAGCGGCATAGACCTGGGATGCGGCGCAAATTCCGGCTTGTCTGCTGGAACGCGTTCCAACGCGGCGCGCGTCTTCTTCATCTCTTCATCGAATTCGACCAACAAAAGTTCGTTGATAGCCATGTGTCACCTTGTATCACGACTGTTTCTTTGGACGCTTGTAAAACGGCGTCGGAACTACCTTGCACTTCACTGGCTGGTTGCGGATTTCCACGGCCACTTCGCTGCCGATCGCGGAGTGCTCCAGGGGCACGTAGGCCAGCGCGATGTTCTTCTTCAGGAACGGCGCATACGAACCGCTGGTAACGTACCCGATCTCCTTGCCACTCAGATCGAGCACCTTGTAACCATCGCGCGGTATGCCGCGGTCCACCGACTCCAGCCCAACCAATGTACGTTTGATGCCGTCAGCCTTGGCGCGCTCCAGCGCCGTGCGGCCGGTGAAGTCGCCCTTCTCCATCTTGAGGAAGCGCTCCAGGCCCGCCTCCCACACATTAATCTCGTCGGAAATCTCATGCCCATAGAGCGGCAGCCTGCCTTCCAGGCGAAGCGTATTGCGCGCGCCCAGCCCGCAGGGCACGATGCCGAATTCCTTGCCCGCCTCCAGCACCGCGTTCCACACGCGGGCGCTGGTCGCCTCGTCGGTGGGAACGTAAATCTCGAAGCCGTCTTCGGCCGTGTAACCCGTGCGCGCAATCAAGATGTTCGGCAGCCCGCAAACCGTCCCGTGGGTGAACCAGTAGAACTTCACCTTCGACAGGTCGGCGTCGGTCAGCTTCTGCAGCGTGTCCACGCCCTTCGGCCCCTGAATCGCGATCTGGGTGTAGTTGTCGCTCAGGTTCTCGACCTTGACGTCGAACTGGCGGGTGTTGTCGGTCACCCAGTTGACGTCCTTCTCGCGCGTGCCGGCGTTGATCACCAGCATGTAATCGTCTTCGCCGAGACGATGCACAATCACGTCGTCGACGAACGTCCCCTGCGGATAAAGCATGGCCGAATACCGGCACTGGCCGATGCCCATCCCCGCAGCGTCGTTCATGGTGATGTGCTGCACGGCGGCCAGCGACTGCGGCCCCGAGATCCTGATGTCGCCCATGTGGCTGACATCGAACACTCCCACGCCGTTGCGGACCGCCAGGTGCTCCTTCATCAGGCCGCCCACCGGAGGGTATTCCACCGGCATGTCCCAGCCATTGAAATCGACCATCTTCGCGCCCATCTGGCGATGGACAGCATTCAAGGCAGTCTTGCGGATGGGCGTGGCCGCCACGGTCTCAGAGGACAAGCGGGAATCCTTTGGCGCACAGATCGCGCAAATGAGGTTGGTGTAACTAAGTACGGTAACATGCGCGATTTGGGCGGTCAACGCGGGTAAAGCCGCGCGCGAGGCACGATCTTGCCGGCAGTTGGAGTTCATCACGCTTTCAACCTCGCGGGCCTCATGCTCTGGCCGCGGCGCCTGCTCGACGTGCGAACAAGACTCAATTGATGTCGCGAAGCGCCCCCCGCTTGACTTCCCCTCCAGTGCGAGCATATGAGTAGGGCTGGTGGATCTCTACAGCGTATTGCAATACGTGTTGTTTGCGGCCATCGTCACCATCCTGGTGAAGCCCTTAGGCGCGTACATGGAGCGCGTCTTCTCCAGGAAACGGACCTTCCTTGATCGCGTATGTCTTCCCGTTGAGCGGCTTATCTATCGCCTGACCACGGTTAATCCTGATGTGGAGATGACCTTCAAGCAGTACGCGACGTGCTTCGTGTTGTTCAGCCTGGCCGGCACGCTGTTGCTGTACGCCATTCTCCGAATGCAGCGGTTTCTTCCCTGGTATTTTCCCCGTTATCAAACGACGCCGTTGTCGCCAGACCTGGCCGCGAATACCGCGATCAGCTTCTCCACGACGACCACATGGCAGGCTTACGCCGGCGAAAACACGATGAGCTATTTCAGCCAAATGGTGGGCCTTTGCACGCAAAACTTTCTGGGCGGCGCGGCGGGGTTGGCGGTGGGGATTGCTTTTATCCGCGGCCTTGCCCGTCAACTCTCTGACACGCTCGGAAATTTCTGGGTTGACCTGACGCGCGCTCTGCTCTGGATTCTGTTGCCCGGAGCATTGCTGGGCGCGTTGCTACTGGTCAGCCAAGGCGTTCCCATGAACTTCCACCCCTATGCGGTCGCCACCACCGTCGAGCATGCCCAACAGGTCATACCGCAGGGTCCGGTCGCCGCGCTGGAGATCATCAAGAATCTCGGCACCAACGGCGGCGGCTTCTTCAACGCCAATGGTGCCCATCCTTATGAGAACCCCACGCCGCTGACAAACTTCATCGAGATGCTGGCAATCGTGCTACTGCCCGCCGCACTGACGAACACCTTCGGCAGGATGGTCGGCCAGCCTCGACAGGGATGGCTGTTCTACTGCGTGATGATGCTGCTGTTCGGCTGCGGACTGGTTTTCGTACATCACTTTGAACAACGCGGAGATCGCCAACTCGCAGGTGTGAATTTCCAGCACAGTCGCCTGCAATCGGGCGGAAACATGGAAGGCAAAGAGGTGCGTTTCGGCATCAGCGGTTCCACGCTGGCGGCCGTCGTTACCTCCAACACCGCCACGGGATCCTACAACTCGATGGACGACAGCTACACTTCGCTTGGTGGCATGATTCTGCTGGTCAACATGCTACTCGGAGAGGTTGTGTTCGGAGGTCTGGGGACCGGTCTTTACGGCATGGTTATGGCGGCTGCGATCGCGGTGTTCCTGGCGGGACTTATGGTTGGACGCACCCCTGAATACCTGGGGAAAAAGATCGGGGCCGCGGAGAATAAGATGATCCTGTTGTACGCCCTAGCCGCGCCGTTGTTCGTACTTCCGCTCACGGCGATTGCCGTGAGCACCCGGGTAGGATTGTCCGGGCTAACAACCAACGGCGGCCCACACGGCTTCACGGAGATTCTATTTGCCTACACTTCCTGCCTCGCCAACAACGGCCAAAACTTCGCCGGTCTGAGCGTGAACACGCCGTTCTACAACATCACTACAGCGTCTGCGCTGATGGTCGGCAGATTTTGCCTGGCGATCCCGGCATTGGCGTTGGCCGCTCTGTTTGGCCGCCAGAGAAGCACTCCTGCTTCCTCGGGAACTCTTCCAACTCATTCCTTTTCATTTGGGGTGCTTCTTACCACCTGCCTCGTCGTGATCGTGGCCCTCAGTTATCTTCCTGCTTTGGCGCTCGGTCCGGTACTGGAGCGATTGCTGTTCGGAAGGTAGGACCTGGCCCTACCAAACTCATCAGATAACTTCTACCGCATCTCCTACGCAAATCGAACCCGGCCTGATCACCGAATCACCAAGATAGCACTACAGATTGCAATTCGCCGTGCCCTGATGTTGCTGCTACGTGCCCGCGATGCCTTTATTCTGCAGCACCCTGACCACCACGCGCCGGTTTTGGGCCTGGCCTTCGGCCGTCTTATTGCTTTCTACCTGCCGGCTTTCGCCCATCGCGCCGGGGGCCAGCATGTTCGTCAGCGGAATATGACCCTGCTGCTGTAGAAACTGAGTCACTTTGTTGGCCCGGTCTTCGCTCAGCTTCTGATTCAACGCCGCATTGCCCACCGCTGAGGCATAGCCTTTCACCTGGATCGTGTAAGCCGTGATCGTCTTGGCCTTCTCCGCCAATTGCAACAGCTGCGGCTTGTATTTCGGATCGATGGTCACCTTGCCATTGGCAAAGTACACCGTCACCTCGTCGAGTATGTTGTAATCGTCCAATTGCCCGAAGCGCTTGTTCGCTTCCTCGATGGCGGCTTTGTTGGCATCAATCTTGGCCTGCGCCTCCGCCATTTTCTGTTGTTGCTCCTGCATTTCTTGCTGCTGTCGCGCCAGGGCCGCTTTCTGCGCCTCCAACTCCTGCTGGCTCTGCTCCATCTGTTCCTTCGTCGGTTGCAGACCGGCTTGGATAGCTTGCGCGTCCTCCAGGTCGTTACCCTTGAACTTGATCGAGGTCGCTACCAGTTGGTTCTGCGCGTTGTAACTGCCCTCGACTTGAACCTGCAGACCCGGCACCAGCGCAGCCATCGACATTTGCTTGTGCCGCGCTTTGAACACTCCCTGGATCTGGGCCACTTTGGTCGTGTCGGTAAGCACAACTACCACCTTCGACGAATCCGGAGTCTGTATCGTCATGGTGTCCCCGCTGCGTCCGGTAATCAGTCCCTGGGCTTTGGCCGACTGAGCGGCGGCGGCGCTGCAAAGCAGAAGTGCTGTCAGAGATACTGTTAAGGCGAATGCAATTGCTAAGCTGCTTCGTTTCAAAATTCTTCTCCTCTATGTGCTGCTGCGCTGTACGACGCCTACTTCGCAGAAGCACTCGACTGCCCTGAATAGTCCACGCGCCGAGTCTAGGTAGGTATCTTCCAAGGTTGGATCACAATTAGCCGAACCGCCCTCCGAGACGTTGGTCATGATTTCTCACACTTTATGGGGTGTCACTAACGTAACACGGTCCTTCTTACGATGCACGACCGGATTTTTTCGCCTGCCAAGATTCCCACTCTGCGCCCCACATTGAGCTCGCTGGCTGCCGACCCACCAGCCAGGTTTTTCCATCCTGAAAATTTTCTTTCGAAAACGAAAGTACAATCCCTTCCCGATTTGGTTTTGGCCTTTCGTGAGTCCCAAATCACAGACTCCTCCTTCCCACGCCGCTATACCTGTAGCTGAGTCGTACTGCTATGGGAATCTCGCCCGATCCGGGACCCCGCCCGCCGCTCTTCTCCTCCCGCCTCCTGCACCTCTGGGCAGTGCTCTTGGCTCTGCTGGCGCTGATGCTGCAGCACCCCGTACTCGCTCAGGACGGATCCACCTCGCTGCAAGGCGTTGTCGAAGACATCAGCGGCGCGCGCATTGCCGCCGCCGTAATCACCATCGTCGATCCCGCGAAAGGCTTTCGGCTGGAAAGCGTCACTGACGCACAAGGCCAATTCAACTTTGGCATGCTGTCGCCAGGCCGCTACGACGTGAGCGCTTCGGCGCCCGGGATGATCACCAAGACGACCCACGGCGTGGAGCTTTACGTGGGGGGAGTGTCGGTGGTGCAGGTGCGGCTGCCACTCGCCGGAGTCACGGAGACGGTCACGGTGCGCGAACAACCCGAGGCGGTGGAGTCGCAGGTCGGCGATGTCTCGCAGGTCATCACCCAGCAAGCTATTCAGAGCTTACCATTGAACGGACGACGCTTTACCGATCTGGCGCTGCTCACTCCCGGAGTGACCCAGGACCCGCGTGGGCTTACCTCCGACTCGAACGGCGATCTGTCGTTTGGCGGAACGCGGGGATTTCAAAACAGCTTTCTGGTCGATGGCACAGACAACAACAATTCATTCTTTGCCCAGGCCCGCGGCCGCTATCGCGCGCCCTATCAATTCAGCAATGAGGTCGTCAAAGAATTCCGCGTATCCTCCAACGCCTATAGTGCGGAACTTGGGAAGGCCGGTGGCGCGGTCTTCAACGTGGTCACCAAATCAGGCACCAACGACTGGCACGGCAGCGGCTTCTACTATCTGCGCGATCGCATATTCGACGCCAGCCAGGCTTACGTCACCAGCGAGCCTGACGATCGCCAGCAGCAATTTGGCGGCACCATTGGCGGGCCGATTCGCAAAGACCACGTGTTCTTTTATGCGGGATTCGACCAGCATTTGCTCACCATGCCTTCGGTGATGCAGTTTGCTAATGGCGCCAGCTCCGTGGTTGCGACGCCCGCCGACTACGATTACACCGACCAACAACTCGTTACCGCCGCGGCACAGAAACTGAACGCGATGGGTGGCGCTTATCCCACCACGATGCAGGGCAATGCGGGATTCGCCAAGTTAGATTTCACCATCTCTCCGAAGCAATTGGCGTTCCTGCGCCTCAGCACCTCGCGCTACAGCGGCACCAACAACGTATTCTTCGATCCCTCCAGTCCCATCACCACCTATGCGGAAAGCGCCAACGGAAGCGAAGACGTCAAGACCGAAAGCCTTGCCGCGTCGCTCACCAGCACATGGACCAACAATCTGGCTACCACCCTGCGGGTCCAATTCTCGCGCGACGTACAGCAGTCGTACTCGAACACCGACGAACCCTTGACCAAAATTTACAACGTGATTGCCGGCTTCGGGCGCTCCAGCATACTGCCGCGCGACACTAACGAGCACAAACTGCACATCGCCGATACCTTGAGCTACGATACCCGGCGGATCCATTGGAAGTTCGGTGGCGATTTTATCCAAGCCTGGATTTACAACGATTTTCCTTCCATGTTCGGCGGAGAATATTACTTCGACGATCTTAAGGTTAATCCTTGGACGTATGCACCAATGACGCACGGTGAGCCGCTGACGCCGTTGCGCGCCTTTGCCCACGACGTGCCCCGTTATTACATGCAGGACTTCGGCAACCCCGTGTCTCATCCCAATTCCCGTTCTTACGCTGCGTTCATGCAAGATGCTATTCGTGTTACCGCACGGCTGACGCTGGACATCGGGGTTCGCTACGACTTACAGACGTTTGAGGTCGGTAACCTGATAACGAATCCGCTGTATCTACCTTCGGGGAAGATTCCAACCGTCAGCAACAACGTCTCGCCCAGGATCGGTTTCGCGTACGCCGCCGGGGAGCATCGGTCGCTGGTGGTTCACGGAGGCTTCGGAGTCTTTTATATGCAGATTCCGTCCATGTACGCGTCACAGGTGGCGACCGACAACGGAGTTTCCGGCGGCCAAGTCTTCCTCGACAACACGATTCCGGCGCAGGCGGCGGTTTTCCCCAAATACCCGACTCCGCTGGTGAATTGCGCTTCGGTCGCGATGGTTTGCACGCCGCCGGCATCGATCGCGAGTTTCGTGACCACGCAGATTTCGGCTTTCGCGCCGAATTTCCAGACACCCTATACTGAGCAAGCAAACCTAAGCCTGGAGCGAGAATTTGGCTCCAAGGTGGTCGGCTCCGTCAGCTATCTCTACGTTCACGGCGTGCATCTGCTGCGTTCGCTCGACGCCAATCTTCCGTCGCCAACCATCACCGAATATCCGGTTTACAACGACGGTGGCTCCGTCTTTCTGGGTACGTATTATGATGTCGCATCCTTTGCGACTTGGCAGACTACGCGTTCGGTCAGCTGTCCTTATCCACCCTGCATTAATCCTGTCGTAAGGCCGATTCCGCAACTAGGCACCATTAACTCTTTCGAAAGCGCATCCGGCAGCGTCTATAACGGCATGACCGTTTCGCTGAAGAGGCAAATCGGCCATGGCATGTATTTCCGGGTGGGCTACACATTATCGAAGGCCCTGGACGATGGCCCGGACGCGCTCGTGGTCGGCCGTCCCGGAAATGTGCAAAATTCCTACGATGCCAGCGCGGAACGCGGTTTTAGCGCCGACGACCAGCGACACCGCTTCGTGGCCGCATGGGTGGCAGAGCCCAGAAAGTTCGAATTGAGCCAACCGTGGCTGAGTGCGCTGGTCAATCACTGGAAGGCGTCGAGCATCCTCACGTTCGGATCGGGGCGCCGGCTCAACGCCACCATCGCCGGCGACCCTAATGGCGACGGCAACACCTACAACGACCGCCTGCCAACCAATAGCAGGAATGCATTCACAGGCACCGATTTCTTCAGCACTGATCTTCGCGTGACGCGCAACTTGAAACTTAGCGGACGAGTGAAGCTCGACCTTCTCGTCGAGTCGTTCAATGTAACCAATCGCACCAACAAACGCGTGCAAATCAGCGACGATGGCTTCTTCAATTCCGCCGGCCAATTCGTCGCCTATTCCACCAAGCCAGTCCAGGCGAACGGAAAATACTATCCCGGTCAATATCAGCTCAACGAGACCTTTCTGGAGCCTACCAATTCTTACGCCCCGCGGCAGATCCAGCTCGCCCTAAGGCTAATTTTTTGAATAACATGGAGGCATAGCCACGTTGGTGGTAACGGAGACCCCTCACTTCAGCGGAAGGCCTTGTCGCGAGTCTTTCCTTGACTTCCCCTACAAACATTGACATAACTACTACTGTCCCTCTGGACGAGTTTGGGGGTGTTTCCTGTTTGGCGGAAGTTCGCATTCAAGAGGGCGAATCATTAGAGAACGCTCTGCGGCGGTTTAAACGCAAGGTCCAGCAAGAGGACATCATCAAGGAAGTGAAGCGTCACTCCTTTTACCTCAAGCCGGGCGAAAAAAAGCGCGTGAAAGAAGCGTTGGCGCGCAAGCGTAGCCGCAAGAAGGCTCGCAAAGAGCAGGACTAATTCAACGTAGGGCCGCCGTTTCGATGGCGGCCCTTACTTTTTCCTATCCTGGTTAGGAATTCTTAGTTCACAGGAACCGCAGTCTTACTAGTTGTAAACCATGCGTTGCATGGTGGGCCGAACCCCGGGGGATGTGCCCGAGCTTTGGAAATTTGCCACCGGCTACGAGAATGCACAGTCCGGTTCTCTCGCCGATTGCAACTTGACCCTTGTCCATGGCTCCGGATCGCGGACTGAAGGGAGCAACTCTCCATGGAATTCCAGGACAAGGTTCTCAAGTGCATTGACTGCGGCGCCGACTTCGTGTTCACAGCTGGAGAACAGCTGTTCTTCCACGACAAACAATTCAAGAACGAACCCAAACGTTGCAAAGCCTGCAAGGCCAAGCGGGCGTCCTCAGTGGGGACCGCCGCGCCCGCGGGCAATTATCCCAGGGTGGAAACGCGGACCAATTGTTCGGGCTGTGGCAAAGAAACCACGGTTCCATTCAAGCCCACGCAAGGACGGCCAGTCTTCTGTCGGGAGTGCTTCCAGCAAAGGCGCACCACCGCTGCCACTGCCTGACCTGTTAGATCTCAGCCATCGATAGCGCCAGCCACGGCGTGCTCTGGACGATTAGGGAGGTTCGCGTCTTCACGGGGCACTACGGAAAAAATGTGACGCGATGCTTTGGGGGTGCACCTTCGAGTGCGCTGTCGGAAGTTCACACTACCGCCCGCCAAACTTCACGGAAACACTACAGCACCTTTTCGCCTGCCGCGGCTGGGCGCTCTTTGGTTGGACCGCCAGGGCTGGGAACTTTCAATGCATTCGCATTCCCGGCCTTCATCTTATGGTCCTGATGACTGACCAAAAGCGCTTCAATCTGGCGCAACAGCTCCGCCGTGTTCACCGGCTTCACCAGCAATGATTGCGCTCCATGGTTGCGCCACTCGTTGCCCAGCGACGGGTACGCGGTCAGAATCGCGGTAGCGGGGTTGTAAGGCAGTTGACGCGCCGCTCGAATCACGTCGTAACCCGCGGTTTCCGTTTCCATGCGCATGTCGGTAATCACCATCTCGAAGACGCCGTTCTTCAGTTTGTGCGCAGCTTCCTTAGCGGAGGAGGCGGTTTCGACTTCGAAGTCGTTCATTTCCAGGATTGCGCGCAGGGTGAGCAGAATTGCAAGTTCGTCATCGACTAACAGGATGCGACGTTTCATCTTGAACTCCAGGGGAAAGCCTCGTCTCGACGTGCGGCTGGTGTGATGCAGATTCCTGCCGCTCAGTTGCTGAGGACCGTAATCGCATTCCGTTGCGCGGTCCATTCCTGGCGCGAATCCGCACTGCCAGCCTTAAGAAGCTAGCCCAGTATAATACGTTCGTGGCGACTTATCATGTCGAGAACTTTGGGTGCCGCGCGACCCAGGCCGATGGCGCCGCCATCGAGCGCCAGTTGCTCGGCCGCGGGATGCAGCGCGCGTCTGCCGCCGTGGAAGCCGAAGTCGTCGTCCTGAATACCTGCACCGTCACTGCGGCCGCCGATCAGGACGCGCGTGCCGCCATCCGCCGCATCCATCGGGAAAACCCCGATGCGCGAATTCTGGTCACCGGATGCTACGCCCAGCGCGCGCCTGAAGAAATATCGGCGCTGCCCGGCGTCAGCTTGGTCGTTGGAAACTCGCACAAGCACGAACTGGCCAGCTACGTTCGGCCACTTAACGGCGATTCGAATTTCGTGCCATTGGCTGGGTGCCCCACTCATCCGCGGTTTTCGGATGAGTGGGCGAAAGATTTCGTGCCACTGGCTGATATTGGCGTGCACGTCGACGCGAACGTCATCGTGGGCGACATCTTCGCCCACACCGAACTGCTGGCCGCCCCCGTCTTCGAAGCTGGCTGCTTTGACAAGACTCGTCCCAATCTCAAAGTTCAGGATGGCTGCAATAATCGCTGCTCGTTCTGCATCATCCCGTCGGTGCGCGGCCGCAGCCGGTCGCTGAAATTGGACGAGGTGCTTCGCGAAGTCGATGGGCTGGTCGCCAATGGCTATCGCGAGATTGTGCTGTCGGGCATCAATCTGGGCCGCTGGGGACGCGAACTCACGCCGCGAATGAATTTCGCCGCTATGTTGCGCGCGATTCTCGGGCACACGGCAGTCGAGAAGATTCGCATCAGCTCGGTCGAGCCGATGGACTGGACCAATGAACTGATCGAACTGGTCGCGTCGTCGCCGCGCATCTGCAAGCACGCGCACGTGCCGCTGCAGTCGGGCAGCGATCGCATTCTGCGCAAGATGCACCGCAAGTATCGTCCCTGGCATTACGCCGATCGCATCGAGCGCATACGACGGGCCATGCCCGATGCCGCCATTGGCGCCGACGTGATGGTCGGCTTCCCCGGCGAAACCGACGACGACTTCGAGCAGACGCGCGCGCTCATCGAGCGCCTGCCGTTCACCTATCTGCACGTCTTCACCTATTCGTCGCGTCCGGGAACTCCGTCCGCCGAAATGCCGGAGCAGGTTCCGGTGCAGGTCGCGCGCGAACGCAATCGCATTCTGCGCGAGTTAGCCGCGAAGAAGAAGCGCGAGTTCATGCAGTCGTTCGTTGGCCGCGAGTTGGACGCGATCACACTCACGCATTACGACGGCGAGTTCACCGAAGCGCTCACCGACAACTACCTGAAGCTGCGCGTTGCGCGGTGAGCATCAGGCGAATCAGTGGCGTGCGAAGCAGAATCGAAAGCGGCAGCATTCTGATGCGCTGGTAGGCTCGCTTGGCAATCCCAAGCGTTGGCTTGACCGCGTGTCACCGTCTAGCTCCCATGCTATACTTTTGAAGAACAACAGTTACCGCGGAGGACTGTATCGATAAACGTTTTATCCGCACGAATGAACGCATTCGTGTCCGTGAAGTTCGCGTGATCGACGACGAAGGCAATCAGTTAGGCATCATGACCCCCTTCGACGCGCTCAAGATTGCCCGCGAGAAAACCCTGGACCTGGTAGAAGTCTCGCCCACCGCCCAACCTCCTGTTTGCCGCATCATGGATTACGGGAAATACCTGTACCAGCAGGAAAAGCGCGAGCGCGAAGCCAAGAAACATCAGCACCAGATCGTAGTCAAGGAAGTGAAGTTCCGCATCAATGTGGACGATCACGACTACGACACCAAGAAGAACCATGTGCTGCGCTTTCTCGCCGAGGGCGACAAGGTGAAGGCCACCATCTTCTTCCGCGGACGCGAGATGACGCGCCAGAGTTTGGGACGCGGAATTCTTGATCGCTTGATCCAGGACCTGGGCGACAAGGCGATCGTGGAGTTTCGTCCGCGGCAGGAAGGCAACACGCTGCATCTGATTCTGGCCCCGCCGAAGGCGCAAACGCCCGCGAAACCGCCCAAGGCGGAAGCCAAGCCACACGCGCCCAAGCCAGACAAGGCTGCGGCTCCGCATGCAGCGCCACCGCCGCAACAACAGCAGCCGCAGTAACAGCAAACCTGCCGGGCCATCGAGGACCGGGGCATAACTTCTCTGGCCGCCCGGCGGAGGCACCACGATGAGAGTTCTTATTGCCGGCGCGACCGGTGCCATTGGTAGGCCGCTGGTTGCGCAGTTGATCCAGGCGGGGCATGTTGTGACCGGCCTGGCCCGTGACGAGAAATCTGCGAGGCAGCTGCGTGAGCAGAACGCGACGGCAGAAGTTGCGGACGCATTGGACGCACCGGCGGTACACGACGCAGTCACCCGCAGCGCTCCGGAAGTGGTGATCAACCAACTCACGGCTCTTCCCCAGCGCTATACCCCGGAAACCATGCAGGCCGCGACTGCGGTGGACCATCGGCTGCGCCAGGAAGGCGGCGCGAACCTGCTGACGGCAGCAGCGGCGGCAGGAACGAAACGCTATGTTCTGCAATCTTCGGCCTTCTGGTACGAGGCCGGCACCGGCTTGGCCGGCGAAAGCTCAGGTTTCGCAGTCGATGCTTCCCCGTACATCGCTACGGGCAGCCGCTTCTACCGCGATCTGGAACAGTCTGCCAAGGCAGTGCGGGGGCCCGAAGTCATGTTCCTGCGTTACGGTTTTTTGTACGGTCCGGGTACCTGGTATGCGCGCGAAGGCGACGCGGCTGAGCAGGTCCGCCAGCAACGAAGCCCAGTCGTTGGAGATGGGCGAGGGGTGTGGTCATGGGTACATGTCGAGGATGCGGCTGCAGCCGCCGTGCTCGCTCTGGATCGAGGAAGCGCCGGCGCGTACAACATTGTCGACGACGATCCGTCGCCAGGTGCGCGTGTGGCTGCCGGCATTTGCGCACTGGTTGGGTGCTCCGTCGCCGCCGCACATCTCCGCTCAACAAGCAGGAGATGAGGACTCGATTTACTACGGGACCCAGTTACGCGGGGCATCGAACGCAAAGGCGAAACGTGAATTGGGATTTCAGCCTCGCCGCCTGGAGTGGTTAACAGCATCCATCGGGACGCACGCAGTGTAATTCGAGGAAAGCCGATTTGGTTGCTCCACGGATTACGGCTAGGGGCTGGTAAACAAGCCGGGAGCGCCCGAACACTGGCCGAATGAGCGCATTGTATGTTGTAATAGAAAGACGTTATGCCAAAGATGAAGACCCATAGTGGAGCGGCGAAGCGCTTCAAGAAGACAGGAACGGGCAAGATCAAGCGTGGCCATTCGATGAAGCGCCACATCCTGACTTCCAAAGCGACCAAGCGCAAGCGCCAGCTCGATACCGATACCATGGTGGATAAGGCGGACCAGAAGCGCATTGCGCGCATGATTCCCTACGCCTGATCCCCAACCAGCCGCATGGTGCGGCACCCGGCACATCACCCAATGGGTGTCCGATCCTGGCGAAGCCAGGGTGGGAGTTGACGGGCAACAGCGTGTGAAGAGGCTATCCTTGGCCCCTCGGCCGATTAGGCGAGCGTGGTCGAAGTCCTTGCCTCCAGCCGCTTAGAAGCTATTTCGTGAAACCGCCTTGAAAGGGCACGGCTTCAGCCGTGCCGGAAAGAGCTACCTCAATACCGGGCTTTAGCCCCTGAGGTAACTCGGTTCGAAACTTTTCAGGCTTTTGCGCGATTGGTTTCTAGCAACTTAAAAAGGAGCAACATGCCTCGCGTTAAACGTGGAACCAAGCGCCGTGCGCGCCGCAAAAAGATTCTTGAGCGCGCCAGTGGTTATTACTTAACAAAATCTAAACTGTTCCGTTCGGCGAAAGAGTCGGTCGAACGCGGCCTGAAGTTCGCCTACAGCGGACGCAAGCAGAAGAAGCGCCAGTACCGCTCCATCTGGATCGTGCGTATCGGCGCCGCTGCCAAGTTGAACGGCACCAGCTACAGCCAGTTCATCAACGGCCTGAAGAAAGCTGGCATCGAGTTGGATCGCAAGATCCTTGCCGACCTGGCGGTCAACGATGCCGCCGGATTTGCGGCGCTGTGCAAACAGGCGCAAGCTGCCACCGCATAGTCCGCCCATCCCAGAAACATTGCAGTGACTTCCGATGGGCGGCCGCCTGGCCGCCCGTTGTGCTTGCGATTAACTGGCGGATTTTCACGACAGAGGCACGGAGGGCACAGAGAACTGCAATTTTCCGGATTTATGTTTTGAGCTTTGAAAGGGCTCTTAACGAGCGCGGCCGTTAGCCACCTCGTATAGGCTTTGAACGAGCGCGGCTGTTAGCCATCTCGTATAGGCTTTGAAAGGGCACGGCTGTTAGCCACTTCGTATGGGCTTTGAACGAGCGCGGCTGTTAGCCACCTCGTATCGGCTTTGAACGACCACAGTTGTTAGCCACGTCGTAAAGCTTTGAAAGGGCACGGCTTCAGCCGTGCCGTATTCGGTCTTGAAGAACTCGGGCTTTAGCCCCTGAGGGAGCTAGTTTTGAAACCCCTACGCGAGCATGCGACCAATAATCAGCAGACCTACTTTGTCACCGCGACGGCGTGGCAAAGGCGAATGCTCTTCAACAACGCACAATGGGCTGACTTGTTCCTGGAGACGCTTCACTCCTACCGTGGCCGGGGCTATCTGCTGCATGAATACGTACTCATGCCCGAGCACTTTCACATTCTGATTACTCCCGTGGTCACTCTCGAGCGTGCCGTCCAGTTCATCAAGGGAGGGTTCTCGTTCCGCGCGAAGAAAGAACTCCATAGCGCGATGGAAATCTGGCAGCACGGCTTTTCCGATCATCGGATTCGCGACTTGCAGGACTTTGATGTTCATGTTGGTTATATTCTACCGAAACCCCGTCGGGCGAAAGTTATTGGATAGTGCAGTCGAATATCCCTACTGCTCGGCCTTTCCAGGCAGTACAAAAGACGAAGTCCCTCAGTGGCTAAAGCCACAAAAATTAGGGCATCGTGATGGCACGGCTGAAGCCGTGCCCTTTCAAAACGTGCGGTGATCCACATGTACTCCGTCTCCAAACTCGAGGATTACTCGCCCGCCGCACTCGACCACGCCGTGGCAGACCTGTTGGCCGCGCTCGACGCCGAGAGCCGCGATCTCCACAGCGAATCCGACTGGAAGACTTTCCGCGACCGCTGGCTCGCTCGTAAGAACGGCCTCCTGACACAGGTCAACGACACTTGGCTGAAAGCGGCGCCAGGTCCAGCAAAACGCGAGGTTGGCCGCCGCGTCAATGAACTCAAGGCCCGCGCCGAAGCTGCGATCGAAGACGCGCAAACCAAAATTTACGCTTCTTCCATCGACGTCAAACTCGCCTCAGACCGCCTCGATATCTCGCTTCCCGGCATCCAGCGCCCCATCGGCGTTAAGCATCCGGTGCTGCGGGTGATGGACGAAATCGTCGCCGTATTCAAGGCGATGGGCTACTCCGTCGGCGAAGGTCCCGAGGTCGAGACCGATTACTACAACTTCGAGTCGCTCAACTTTCCGCCGAACCATCCCGCGCGCGACACCCAGGACACACTGTTCATCGCCGGCCAGGAGAGCAAGCCCGCGCGCGATCGCCTGCTGCTGCGCACGCACACCTCGCCGGTGCAGATTCGCACCATGGAGCAGCAGCCGCCGCCGGTGCGCATCGTCATCCCCGGCAAGGTGCATCGCAACGATCCGCTCGACGCCACGCACTCGCCGGTCTTCCACCAGGTCGAGGGGCTGGCGGTCGACACCAACATCACCTTCTGCGATCTGAAGGGTACGCTCGACCACGCCATGAAAGCGCTGTTCGGCTCGTCGGTGAAGACGCGCTTCTATCCATCGTTCTTCCCCTTCACCGAGCCCAGCGCCGATATGCAGGTAAGCTGCATCTTCTGCGGCGGCAAGGGCTGCCGCAAGTGCAAGTTCAGCGGCTGGATCGAACTGCTGGGCTGCGGCATGGTCGATCCCAACGTCTTCGATTTCGTGAAGCAAAACGGCTACGACTCGTCGAAGATCTCGGGCTTCGCCTTCGGCATGGGCGTGGAGCGCATCGCCATCCTGAAGTACGAAGTGGAGGAAATTCAGTTGTTCTATGAGGGCGATGTGCGCTTCCTGGAGCAGTTCGCGTGAGAATCCTTCCCACATGGCTGCGTGAGTTCGTTAACGTTGCGGCCGACGACCGCCAACTCGCCGAAGACCTGACCTCGGCCGGTATCGCGGTGGAGTCTGTCCAGGAAGAGAACGGCGCGACCATCTACGAGATGGACCTGACCACGAACCGCGTGGACGCGATGAACCACTATGGCGTGGCGCGCGAGGCGTCGGCGATCTACAACGTTGAGCTGAAGAAGGTCGCGCCCCAACTCCCGAAATCAGCCGGTGACGCCAACTTTCCCATAGTGATCGACGATGCCCAAGGTTGCGCTCGTTACACCGCGCGCATCATTCGCAATGCGAAGATCGGGCCATCTCCCCAGCAAGTCGTCGATCGACTGGAACTGCTCGGCTCGCGCTCCATCAACAATGCCGCCGACGCAACCAACTATGTGCTAAACGAGCTTGGCCATCCCACGCATGCCTTCGATCTCGACCTTCTGGAAGGTGGAACAATCATCATCCGCCGTGCCCATGAAGGCGAGATGCTGAAGACCCTCGACGGCGTCGACCGCAAGCTCGCGCCCGACGACCTTGTCATTGCGGACGGGAAGAAGCCAGTCGCGCTGGCTGGTGTCATGGGTGGCTTTGACACCATGATCACCGAGCAGACAAAGAATGTGCTCATCGAATCGGCTTGGTTCGAACCGGCGACGGTTCGCAGCATGGCCAAGCGCCACGGCATGCATACCGACGCATCGCATCGCTTCGAGCGCGGCGCCGATTATGGCATCACCCCGCTTGCTTGCGATCGCGTGGCCGAGCTGATTCTCGCGAGCGCCGGCGGCGAGCTGTACGGCGCACAGATCGATGCTGTCGCCCGCAAGCTGGAGCGCCCGCCTCTTACTCTGCGTCGATCGGAAGTCAGGCGCAATTTGGGTATTGATATCGCAACCGATGAGATCGAGTGCATTCTAAAGCGGCTCGGCTTCGGTGTCACCGGCAACTCAGCAGGTGACTTCAGTGTGCAGGTTCCGACGTGGCGCCTCGATGTGGAGCGCGAAATCGACCTGCTGGAAGAGCTGGCGCGCATCTACGGATACAACAAGTTTCCCAACACGCTGCCCGCGTTTGTCGGGGCAGTTGTCACGCTGCCGGATGAGACGAAGAATGCCAAGGTCCGCGAGACCATGCTCGCGCTCGGATACAACGAGAGCATCTCGATCACCTTCATCTCCGGGCAGGAAGCGAAAACCTTTGCAGCCTCCCACTCAAGCAATATCAGATTGAGTGGGGAACCCGCCGAGGTGCCCCAGGTTCGCGTCCCTCCTTTGGACGCTAACCTGGGACCAGCCGAGCCACTTGCCATCGCCAATCCGCTCAGCGAAGAGGCAGGATACCTCCGCACGTCGCTTATTCCCGGGCTGCTGAACATGGTGGGATACAACCTGAATCGAGGCACCTCGAACGTGCGGCTCTTTGAGGCGGGCGAGGTGTTCGAGAAGCTGGGCGACCGCCACGACGAGCGCCGCCACCTGGGCTTCGTCGCAACTGGCGATGCCATCGCGAAGAGCGTCCATTCACCGGCGCAGCCTTACACGTTCTTTCACGTGAAGGGCGACATCGAAGAGCTCCTTGCGGCCTTCGAACATCAGAAGCTGCACTTCGACGATCAGACGCCGTCATACTTTCATCCCGGCCGTTCGGCGCGCGCGCTGATCGACGGTGAGACCGTCGCGTACTTCGGGCAACTGCACCCTGACGTGGCGGCTGCGCGCAAGTTACGCCAGGAGGTTTACGTTGCCGAAGTGATGCTCGACCGGCTGTATCGTCATCCATTACGCGAGCCGCGTTATCAACCCATCTCGAAGTTCCCGGCAGTCGGGCGCGATTTCTCGTTCATCTTCGATGAAGAGGTCAGCTTCGAGCGCATCCGGTCCGCCATCGATGACCTGCAGTTGAGCGAGCTACAGGCATTCGTCCCTGCAGAAATCTTTCGCGGCAAGAAGGTTGGTGCGGGCAAGTACTCCGTGCTCCTCCACGCAGAGTTCCAATCGAAGGAGCGCACGTTGCGCGACGATGAAGTGGCGCAATGGTCGGAGAAGATCATCGCGAAGCTGCAAGCGCTGGGTGGCGTGCTGCGCGCGCAGTAGGAGAGCCTATGCCGCAAGACGATCGCCGGCCTGACTGGTACGGCGATATTGTCACCACCTATGACACCGTTGCCGAACAGTATGCCGCCGACTACTTTGATGAGCTGGCCCGCAAGCCGTTCGACCGCGAGTTGCTGGCCAAATTCGTAGAACTGATCCCGCCGGGAGGCAGAGTATGCGACATGGGCTGCGGTCCGGGCCACGTCGCGCGCTATCTTGCCGGCCTCGGACTCAATCCGCTGGGCGTGGATATCTCGCAGTCGATGGTGGCGGTGGCGCGCAAGCTAAACCCTAATCTGCAATTCGAGCAAGGAGATATGCTTTGTCTGCAATTTGCTGACGAAAGCTTCGCCGGCATTGCCGCTTTCTATTCCCTGATCCACATCGATCGTCCACGAGTGCCCCAGGCGTTAGGCGAACTGTTCCGCGTGCTGACGAAGGGCGGCCGGCTGCTTGCCGCTTTTCACGCCGGCGAGGGCGAAGTTCACCGCGAGGAGTTTCACGGCCACGCGGTTTCGTTTCATGCCACATTCTTCGGTATCGAAGAATTGGAGTGCTCCCTGCAGAGCGCCGGCTTTGTGGTGGAAGAAAGTATCGATCGCGAGCCGTACGACTTCGAGTATCAAAGCCGGCGCGCCTACATTCTTGCTCGCAAACCGGAATGAACCATACCGCCCAGGCAAAAGTTCACTGTTGCGACTGCGCCCAATAGCTGCTGCGAGCCAGCACGGTCGCATCACCAGGCTCTTTGAGACGCACACTTAGCCGATGTAGTCCGGGATGAGGTTGCGCCGGCTGAAAGCTTAGCAGATACCGGCTGTGCAGGTGGTTGGCGAAGTTCGTCATACGCGCGTCGAAGCCTTTGCCCGAATCGAACATTGCGTACTCGCCTCCACTGAGGGAAGCAATCGTTTTGGCGGTGTTCTTGCGCATGGCTTGCGCCGCCAGCAGAAAAGGCGCTAACAAGTCTGGGCCCTCATGGACCTCCGTCTGTTCGGGATGCAAGTCGGGATTGTTATTGCCTCGCAAGGTATCCAGGATGTTCGACTTTGACGGGGAAAAAGCGAGCGTGTAAACCACCACGTTGCTGTTGCCAATCGCTTTGATAACGTCATCGATGCTGGCCGAGTGGCTGCCGTGATCGCGAGTTTCGCTGATCAACAACAGCACTCGCTTGCGGTCCTTGGGCGCTGAGTCAAGCAACCGTACCGAATAACTCACCGCATCCAGAATCGCAGCGCCATCATCCCCGGGCTGCAGGCTTCGCAGGTCCCGCTCGATTGCATTCTGGTCACCGGTGAAGTTCTCCAACGCATGCACTTGGCTGTCGAATGCGACGATTGCGACCTTGGTCTGCGGTTGTGCCATCAAAGGCTGTAGCATTGAGCCCAGGCCCTGCATGCGCGGGAGCTCGTAGTCGGCCCGCCGCCCACACTGGATGGCGACAACCATGGACACCGGTTCGGACTCCGCCGCTTCGTCCAGACGAACGGCCTGGGCGACGCCGTCATCCTCGATGATGAAGTCCTTAGCCTGTAATCCATAGATAACCTCACCGCTCTTGTCGCGAACCAGAGCCGGCACCAACACCACGTTCGACTGCGTGCGGAAGGTCGGTTGCTCCTGGCCATCTGCAAGTCCGACCGGCAGCAAGAGCAAGAAGGAGAGCGCGATTCCGAATAGGAGGAACGTTTTCCAGCAACGTGGCATCAATTTGCCTTCCAGCAAAACAAACCCTATGTAGCAGTTTAGCTGCTTTACCGGGCCGAGTTGGCGCTCAGCCGAGCCTCGAATCAGCAAACTTAGGCCATCTGCACCTTCGACGTTGCACATTCAGGTTCGCCAACGACGAATCGCAGTGGAATCGTACTTTGCACAGTCCCGCGCACAAATTTCTGCGATATACTGCGCTCGCGAGATCAAATTTTTTCGAGGTCCAGTACTTATATGTCCGTGAATGCAGTCGAAACCGCCGCACCGTCTAACGCCGACTTCAAGTCTCTGGAAGAAAAAATCCTGCGCACTATCGAGCTGTTGAAATCGGCCCGTGAAGCCAAGGCCACCGCTGAGCGCGATGCCGCTCGCCTGCGCGAACAGTTGAATGAGCGTGAAGAGGAAGTCGACAACATGCGCCACGAACTCGTCAGCCTGCGCCGGGAGCGTGAAGAGGTACGTACCCGAGTAGAAAAGATGCTAGACCAAATTGAAGCTTTGAACACGGAAGAATTGGCAGGATAATCGAAGGCAGGGATTAGGGGCTAGTAGCCGAGAATGCTGAGTGGTCAAGTTTTTCTGACCCCTAATCCGTATTCCCTAGTCCCTGAAGTAGGAGGCGGCGCTTGAGTCAGTCTAACGGTAACGGCAACGGAAATGGCGCGGGCAGTGTCCGTGTCGAGATTTACGACCAGACCTACCATCTGCGGGGTTCCGACCCGGAATACATTGGCGAGCTGGCCGACTACGTGGACACCAAGATGCGACTGATCTCCAAGCAGGCCGCTACGGTTGATTCTCTGCGGGTCGCTGTGTTGGCCGCGTCTGAATATCGCCGACGAGTTCCACATGCTGAAGCGGAAGTACGACTCCATCGCGACCGACTACAACGAGCGGGCCGAACAACTGGCGGGCGCGCTGGATGAGGTTCTCGCTGAACCGCGACGAGTGGGGTAGAAACTTACCTCCGACTTCATGGCGCGCACGAAATACCGTCGTGCGCTGTGGCTTAACTGCCGAAACTCGATGCTCCCGCTTCCTATCCTGATTCAACAATCTTGCCGCACGTAAATTTCCAACTATTTGGCCGGTAGCTCTTGTCATCCCTTCGACTTTTCCATAGCATCTGAGCAGAAAGCCGGCCTGCAAAGTTGGTGTTGGTGGCAACCGTTTTTTGAACCAATGCTCAATGAACAGGGGACTCTACTCGTATTCGGCTCGGTGTGCGACGTTCCGCCATGCGGAAATGCCTAAAGAGCTGCGGAGGGTTCCCACCGTATAGGACGGGTTCATTGACGGCCCACTGAACACGGCCCCGTGGGTCGGCTTTTTACTAGCTGTCAGCTATCAGCCGTCAGCCCTGAGCGTCAGCCTCTGGTTCCTAGCTTCCAGCCTCTAGCTCTTAGCCTCTAGCTCTTAGGAAGCGAAGACCGATCGCATTCAGCATGTTTGTTGGAGACGTCAAGAATCCTCGGGGCTCTGCCTACTAAAAGCTACGAGCTAACGGCTAAGAGCCAATGCTCTTTTGGCTGACGGCTGACAGCGAACTTGTCCTGAAGCGTAAATCGCCACTTTGCATCTAAAATAGAACTGTGTTTCCCCGTTTATTTCAGATTGGCAACTTTGGCCTCCCAACCTATGGGTTGATGGCCGCTCTCGGCCTGATCTTTGGCCTCATGCTCATCGTCAAGCTTGGTCGCGAGCAGGGTCTCGATCCCGACAAGCTTTGGAACCTGGGCATCATTGCTATCCTCTCTGGTATTGCCGGCGCCAAGATCCTGATGATCCTGGTCGATCTCGGTTACTATCGCGAGCACCCAGCGGAGATTTTCAGCCTGTCGACCTTCCAGGCAGGTGGGGTGTGGTCCGGCGGCTTCGTGCTGGCGCTCGCGATGTGCATCTGGTACATGCGCCGCCACAATCTGCCAGTGCTGCGGACTTGCGACGTGTTTGCTCCAGGGCTGGCGTTGGGACACGCCTTCGGCCGTGTCGGTTGCTTCGCCGCTGGTTGTTGCTGGGGCCGCGAAACCCACGTGCCTTGGGCCGTCACTTTCCACAATCCTTTGGCCAACGAGATCGTTGGAACCCCGCTCAACGTGCCCCTGCATCCCACGCAGCTTTACGAGATGGTTGTCGAGCTGGCCAACTGCCTGTTCCTGGTGTGGCTCCTCCGGCGTAAGAGGTTCGAAGGCGAGATCATTGGCACCTACATGATCATCTACGGAGTGGCTCGCTATTTCATCGAGTTTTTCCGCGGCGATCCCGGTCGCGGCAACAACTTCCTTGGATTTATGAGCGGGACGCAGGTCATTGCTATTTGCCTGGTTGCCTTCGGTGGCCTGCTGTGGATGCGGCGGGCGACGCTGGCTTCGCCAGTGCCGATAAAAGCCACAAGATAATCAGTTTTGAGTTCCGGATCTCCAACCTTCAACTTGCCATCCTGAAAAGCATTTCGCACTCCTGAGCTCATCTCGCCTGAGATTTCCCAACCTATCCGCAAGCAATGGTGTCTGATATTCAGATTTAGCTGCTGTAAAGTGAACATGAGTGGTACACTGCCGCGCAGCATTTCCGGAGGGAGGACTTGAAAGCGTCTGTGCTTTACCGAATCGCTTCTATTCTTTTGCTGCTGTTTGCCGTTGGGCACACGCTCGGCTTTCGTAAGATCGATCCAAATTGGGGGGTGGATTCACTTGTCGCATCCATGCACAGCATCCACTTCGACGCGCAAGGGTTCAACAGGAGTTATTGGGACTTTTACACCGGCTTCGGGCTTTTCGTGACGGTATTTCTTTTGTTTGCCGCGGTTCTCGCCTGGCAGATGGGAGGACTTCCGGCACAGTCTTTGGCGGCGATGCGCGGCATTGCGTGGGCGCTCGCCCTTTGCTTTATCGCCGTGACCGTGTTGAGTTGGAGCTACTTTTTTATCGCGCCGGTCGTTTTTTCAGCTGTGGTCACGATCTGTTTGATTGCGGCGGCATGGCGCTTGGCGAAGCCAGTCTGAATGCAGGCGCGGGAATCACTCGCGGCAAGAATGATCCGCGCGGAGTATAAGAGATCGCCGTTGCCCTCTCCTCTCGCCATTCTCCGTTCCCGCTGATGCGGCTGGCCAACGGCTCGATCAATTTCTCACCGCGCACATCCCCGATATCAGCCGCGCGCGTGTGCAGCAGTTGCTGGCAGAGCAGAAAGCCCTGGTCAACGGCAGCGTTTCCAAGCCGTCGCTTCGGCTGCGCGGCGGCGAACAGATCACCATCGTTGGAGACCCTGAGCCACCGCCGTTGCGCGCGATCGCAGAGGACATCCCCCTCGACATTGTCTATGAAGATGAGGATCTCGCGGTCATCAACAAGCCAGCGGGAATGATGGTACACGCCGGAGCCGGGCGCCACCGATGACGAACGCAATCGTGGAACGCTCGTCAACGCACTGCTGCATCGCTTTGGGAAGCTGTCGGATGTGGGCGGCGCGCTGCGCCCGGGAATTGTGCACCGGCTCGACAAGGAAACCAGCGGGCTGATCATCGTAGCCAAGAACGACCTCGCGCACCGCAAGTTGGGCCAGCAATTCTCCGCGCGCCAGGTGAAGAAGCGCTACGTGGCGCTGGTACATGGCTGGCCGACGAAAGACCGTGGTACCGTGAATGCTGAGATCGGCCGCGATGTGGTGCGGCGGATTCGCATGACCACCCGCGGCAGCGGAGGCCGCGCGGCGATCACGCATTATGAAGTTCGCGAGCGCATAGCCTCGCAATTCGGCAAGTTCGCGCTGGTGGATGTCCGTATTGAGACCGGCCGCACGCATCAGATCCGGGTACACATGTCGTCGATTGGCCATCCGGTAGTGGGCGACTCGCTCTACCGGGCGCCCAAAGAACTGCGCCGGCCGACCGCGCTGCGAAAGGCGTCAAGTAAGACTGCACCCCGAGATGCAAGCCACTCCGAGGTCGCGCCGACGCCCAGCGTCCTCACTCTCGGCCGCAACTTCTTGCACGCAGCCGCACTCGAGTTCACGCATCCCCGAAGCGGCCACCCGCTTTCGTTTAGCGCTCCCCTGCCTCCGGAATTGGCGCAGTTTCTGGAACAGCTTCGAAGATGAGCAGGAAGTTCGAGCGCGAGCTCTCGCTGCCGGCCTGAAGACCGGCTCTACCCACGATTTTTTTACCACGGAGGACACCGAGATCACGGGGTTTCTATTTACTTCTTCTCCGTGCCCTCCGTGTTCTCCGTGGTGAAGACGGGTGGCAGTGGCGATCCTCGCCAACGGCTATAATGGAATTTCGAATGAAAACTTGGTTACTCCTGGTTTTGATGGCGGCACTGTCGTGGGGGCTCGCCGCCCAAGACTCCACGCAGCAGCAGCTTCCTAACGCGCCGTCGGCGACGAAGTTTCCCCCGCCGCAAGCGGACCCGCCGCAATCCTCCGGAGCTGGCCAATCCGGGACTGCGGCTCAGTCACCGTCTCCCGTGGCGCCTGCTTCTGCCCAAAGTGCGCCGGCCAATGCCAACCCGAGTCCTTCCGCGCAATCTCCTCCAGTTCAGCCGGCCAACTCTTCGCACGCAGTCACTTCCGCTGGATCGGATAAGTCCAGTAATTCTCCCGCAGCCTCTGGCGTCGGTTCCGCCGGAGAAGGTGACAATCCGGACGAGAACCTTACCGTCATCCGGAAACGCGTGGACGAGGTCAACGTAGTCTTTACCGTCACCGACAAGCGTGGCCATTTCGTAAAAGATCTTACGCAGAACGATTTCAAAGTTCTTGACGACAACAAGCCCGCGACTATCCGATTCTTTGGTAGAGAAACGAATCTGCCACTGCGCGTCGGATTGCTCATCGATGCCAGCAACTCGGTGCGCGATCGTTTCAAATTCGAGCAGGAAGCGGCCATCGAGTTCCTGAACCAGATCATCCGGACTAAGTATGACGAGGCATTCGTCATCGGCTTCGACACCACGCCCGAAGTGACGCAGGACTTCACGGACGATACCGAGGCGCTGTCACACGGTGTGCGCATGTTGCGGCCGGGCGGTGGCACCGCGATGTACGACGCCATTTACTATGCCTGCCGCGATAAGCTGATGAAGGAAGACAAAAGCCAGACGGCAACCCGGCGCGCCATCATCCTGCTGAGCGATGGCGAGGACAACCAGAGCCGGGTCTCGCGCGAGGAAGCCGTGGAAATGGCGCAGCGCGCCGAGGTCGTCATCTATACCATTTCGACGAACACCAGCGGATTGAAATTGCGCGGCGATAAAATCCTGGAACACTTCGCTGAAGAAACCGGCGGCAAGGCGTTTTTTCCTTTCAAGATCCAGGACGTAGCCGACGCCTTTTCGCAGATTCAAGACGAGCTACGTAGCCAATACGCGGTTTCGTATAAGCCTGCGGATTTCCTGGCCGACGGCAAGTACCGCAAGATCGATATTCTCGCCGACAACAAGAAGTACAAGGTGCGCGCCCGGAAGGGATATTACGCGCCCAGGCAGTAGGCAGGGCCCAGAGGTCAGGGCTAAGACAGTTTTACCTCAGGTATATTGGCCGGGCTATGCGGCGTGTGTGCTAGTACGGCTTCGCCGGTCCGATCAGCGGAGTCTTGACGGGCTTCGCCATGCCGTAGAAGACAACCACGCCTTGACCGGCGCCTTGAGTTTGTAATGCTTCATCGACCTTGCCCATGGCATCCTGATACACCTGCCAGTTGTTGGTGGCCCAGACATCTCCGGCGGGGCCGATGCCAACGTCAACCATCAACTGCAGTCCCCCGCCGACATAGCCACCTGGAGGCGAAATGGCGTCTCCCGTCTTCACGCCCGGCGGGCAATTCTCGGTGCGGAAGCCGCACAATTCCACGATTCCGTTCGAGGGTGTGCTGAAGTTGGAGATCCAGATGTTGTCGTTGCCATCCACGGAAACCGCCCACGGGCCGACGATGCCCTTACCGTATACCGGCGAGAACGATGCTTCCGTCCCGTCGGGACGCAACACGGTGATGCTGCCGCCTTCGTAGCCCGATTTCTCCTCGGTCATGGCAGGAATCAGGACCTTGGTCGCTCGTGCTCCGGCGTCGGGGTCGTTGTCGAAGTTGAATTTAAATGCGGCCAGGACTTCCGCGAACTTCAATCCCCCCTTGGGAGAACTACCCAATTTATTCGTGACCCATACGTTGCCCAGGCTGTCTATGGCGAGACCGCTGGCGGAGTATCCCACCTTGAAGGTTTCAAACTTTTCGGGATCAGAAGCGGGGAAACGAACAACGTGGTCGGTGACGGCGTTAGTAATCCAGATGCGGTCCTGCTGGTCAATGGCGAGGGCGAACGGCCCGATGAGTTTGCAGGGGTTTTTCAGCGGATCGCCGGTCTTGTTCTGACAGAAGAACTGGACCTTGGACGGGTCACCCTGGGGAAGCTTCACGACCTGGCCCTTGATCAGGTCGAGCGTCCAAATATCTCCGCCGGGCGTGGCGATGATACCCTGCATCTGGCTGATCTGGCGGTTAAAGTTCCAGCCCTCGGGGGGCGACAGTGGCTTGCCGCTCTTGTCGAACTTCGTGATGTTCTGGCCGGTAAAGCTGGTGGCCCACGCGTTGTCTTGTGCATCGAGGGTCAAGCCGAAACCGGGGCCTGCAATACCTCCGCCCCTGAAGCCCAAAGGGCTGGGCGAAAGTGGCCTACCGTTGGGCGCGAACTTGGTGAGGCCGCCTGTCCACGAGGCGTCCTGGTTTTCTGCTCCGACCGTGAAGTTGTCAGCAACCCAGGCATTGCCTTCGCTATCGATCATGAGTTTCCCGCCTCCGCTGTAGCCACCGCCCGTGAACTTGAGGGGAAAGATCCAGGCGCTGGGTGCAAAGGTCAAATAGGGCAGGAATGGCGTAGGCCGCAGGAGCTTGCCGGGTTCGAACTTTGGGAGGGGATAAAAGTAATTAAGCAGCTCGAAGACTTTGTCCGCCTGGTGCGAGGGGTAACGGACGATGGACTCAGCGGCCGCCAGCGTGTCCTTTGGGTAGGCGCCCGTCGGAGACGTCGCCACGTAGAAGAGACTGCTGCACGCGTCAGACCTCAACCGCGTGACGCACGCTGCCAGAATGCTGGATAGAGTGGCGAAATTCGCCATGGTGGGTGTCTGGGCACTATTAAGAGCATCCAGAATCGCCGCGCCATAGCCGCCTGTTTCGAGATCCACAAAATTGGGCACATTGCCCGCCGCAATGCGCAGCTGGAGTGGTGCGCCCTTGATCGCGGTGCCGTCGATGAACTGTGTGTGGGTGACAACCGATGCGATGGTGGTGAACTCGTTGATGACCACGCGTGCCGGCGGCTTGCCGCCCACCACGGCCAGCAGCGCGATCGCCGGATTGTCGCCACCCGCTCTGTTTCTGGCAGGAATGCCTCCGCCTGCCGTGAGGTAGAGGCTCGAATCGTCCGGCGCTCCCGCGGAGCTTACTTCAAATCGGCCTTCGTTGTCAGTCTTGGTTTGCGCGAGCTGCTTGGGTACGTCAGAAGTTGCAGCCCAAAGTGTAACCGTGGATTGAACGATAGGGGCTCCTCCGCCCATCACTTGGCCTCTAATATTGTCGGCGGCGAAAGCTGCTCCGGTCCAAAAAGTGCAAAGGACCAGCAAGGCGGATGTGAGCTTCAGAACGATTTTCCTAAGAACCACTTTCCATTCTCCTATACCACGAACCTCGGCGCTTTGTCGGCAAGGAAATCGGCATACCACGCCCAGTCTGATTGGACGGGTGCTTTCGCAACAAAGAAATCAGTTTCGAGGCAAACAGTGTACACCGTGACTTTATGTTTGGTTTGAGAAAGCGACTCGCCAGCGAGTGCCATGGCGGCCAGACTGCAACTGATGCCGTGGTGCGGGCGGTGGGACTTGAACCCACACAGTGCCGTGAAGCCCTGCGGATTTTCGTGCCGCCTACGGCTTTCGCCGCCCGGACAAGCGTGCTCGCGTTCGGTCCGGTTTGCGGTCTGGACTATCCCTTCACCTTCTCCCAGCGCTCTGGGGCTCAGGTGCTGCCGATCTAGTCTCTACACCTTCCTGGCGGAATTTCTGTCCAGGCCTGGCTCGGGATTGCCATTTGCAGGTTTCCCCGAATTTGGGCAGTTCTGCATCGCCGGTTTCCCGGCGAGTCCTCAAGTTTCCTTAAGTCCGCTGCGTATGCCATTCCGCCACGCCCGCGTGGTTGTTAGCAGTTGTCGATCTTAGAGCAGGTTGCGAAAATTTACACCTCAATGTCCGGCAAGCTGTTCGCATTCCCCAGCTCAACAAGGCCAGCGTTCCTCGCGGAATGCTGGCCTTGGTTCACCTGCCTATTTGCGTCCTACCAGATTGTCAGCGTGGAATTGTCGAACCATTCGTGGTAGCCCTGACCACTGGCGTTCACATCGAGTTGGTACTGGACCCCGATGTTGTCGCCCCAATGAAGATTTTTTGAAGAGTAGGTTTGATTGACGTTATGAGGCACGCCGTCCACAACCAGCGTGACGTAGTGGTAGGTGTGATTGCTATGATTGGTCTGCACGTACCACTGAATGTGATGCCAAGTGTTAGGGCTGAAGCCATGGCACGAAATAGTGGTGTGCCTCCAATGGCCGTTGTATTCATCCCAGGTGTCCCATACGCCTGCGGCGACGTTGCACTGGCTGCCAATCATATAGTTGTATCCGCCGACGAACTGGAAGGAGTCGTATTCCAGGGCTTGTGCCGCGGAGGTGGCGCTCGAGTTCAACTGAACGTAGAAATCCCACAGCAGATTGCTGACGCCATCGTGGCTGCCAAGCTTTTTGTACCAGAGAGCATTATCCCAAACGCCGGAGTTGTAAAGTTCGGCGCTGGCGCCTGACAGGGAAGGCTGGCGCTGGAACTGGGCCATCCAGTAAGTTCCGTGGCCGCTGCCGCCGGAGCAGCCAGGATCGTGACACGAACCCCACCCGGACATCTGATTGATTTGGTGAAAGACGATTGCACCTCGCGGCGGAGTTGGTAAATCGCTGCCAAAGGCTCCTTGTGCAAATGAAGTCGATACGGTAAGTGCGATTACAACAAATAGAAAAGTTTTCACATTGCTTCCTTAAGGGGAGTCGCCGGGGCCAACTGCGTCTCGTTGCGGTTTGCCCCACGCTATTGGCACTATCTCCTCTGGGAAGGGATCACTCAATACGGACAAACCCCTAAGTGGCCCTGCTTAAATACCATAGAGAAAACGATCAACCGTAGTACTAACCCGAGGGCAGGTCGGGATCGAGCGGAAGAAAAACCGCGTTTGGCCGCGGCGAATGCGGCCAAAGCCGTGTATTTAATATGCATTCTTCATGGAGGGCCTGCTTGATCTTGGAGCACAGTGGACTGTCCTTCCAGCCGACTTATGCGTCCAACCACCGGAGACTTGTCATCGGGTCAGGCTCAAAACACCCATTCAACCAAGAGCAGTTTGATTGGGGGCACCCAGGCGAGTGCCCCCTGTAGCCGCTTCCCCGAGAGACATGGGGTGCCGGGTGCCCCGTTCTAGCCCGGTTTGGCTAGGGCGGGAACGTTTCATAGTCATCGTGCGATAACCAAAGGCTGTTGGCTTATTTTTCGCGCTATGATGTTCTGCATGGCACCTCATCACTCGCCCCGATTTCTCGACGCCGTTAACAACGCCAAGCAGCGTGTTCACGAAGTGACTGTGGACGACGTCAAGCAAATGCTGGACCGCAAGTCAGATTTTGTGCTCGTCGACGTCCGCGAAGATAATGAGTGGACGAAAGACCATCTGCCGGCAGCCGTGCATCTTGGCAAGGGAATCCTGGAGCGCGACGTGGAGCAGCGCATACCTGACACCAGCACGCGCATGGTTTTGTACTGCGGCGGGGGATTCCGATCTGCGTTGGCGGCCGACGCCTTGCAAAAAATGGGATACACGAATGTCACCTCCATGGACGGCGGCATTCGCGAGTGGCGAGAGAAGGGTTATCCGCTGACCAGCGAGTGAGGGATCGACCGGATGGTTGGCTGGCCGAAAATTCACGTCGTGGAAGCGCTCGTCCTCGTCTTGTTGCCGGGCATGGTCTGGGGACTTCCCGCGCAGAAGAAACAAGACCCCGACCGGCCAAAGCTTCCCTATAGCATGCTGGGCCTTCATCGCGAGGACATTGACGCATACGACAGCAAGGCCGAGCCGGTCGCTAGAGTGACCGAAGCACTTCTGAAAATGAATCAAACTGGCTGGCAGCTGATCCACAAATATTTCCCGACCCTGGGCGTTAGTTCGGTAGAAACCGAAAAGAAGGTTCATCCCGACGACGCCGCCGATCGGCGATTCTTTGGAAACTATACCAACGAAGATCCCTCTCTTAGTCCCATGCCGTTGCTCTGCCTGATTTGGTCGCTTCCTGAATCCCAGCTGTCTGGTCCGCTGAAGAATTTGCACGACGAATTGGTGGCCGCCATGAGGCTCGAGGACTATTCCACCTGGAAGCTGGACGACCTACGCAAGGCGACCGCCGCTTTGACGGAAACCACGAGCACTATCAAGAGTGTGAAGTATCGAACACCGAAGACGCGTTTGTCCTTTAAGGAAGCACTGCAACTCTACGCCATGACGCTGGCCTTGATTCGAACGGAAACCAAGTGGGCCACCAAAGCGGATTCTCCGCCGCCGAACATGGTGGACTTTACCAATCGGCTTAAGCATCAATTGCCTCTACAGATCGCAGACGGCGAAACCTCCGCCCTTTTTCTGTATCTCCCGGCTGACCTCGGCCAGCCTCTTGCCAAGGAAGAGAACGAAGAAAGGGCCGATGTCGTCATCATGAAGCGGAGGGGAACAACCTTCCAGGTGGAGCAGTTTCCCGTGTATCTGACGGCCGACCGGAAGGAATGGGACCCGTCGTGGATTGAACCCTCAGATGAGGCCAACGACACCAGCCTTGTGGCCCGAAAGTACGAACACGACTGGACTCGATTAGACGGGCCCTTCTTGTGGTTCCGGCCCGACCAATTAAACGGTGAGGTCCTGTATCGGGCTACCGTCAAGTTTCAGGCGGACGACATTGTGATCGAGGGTGAAAGAAACATTGAGCGACGGGGCATGGTGAAGAGAGCGGATCGACCGCCGGATTATGATCCCGCGAAGATGACGCCGTTCAATCCACTGGTTGACGAGGCCGCGGTCGCCGCTGGACCGTTGTCGGTTGAACCCACTGTCTGGGCAGAACAGTTTTACAGTGTTAACTGGCCGGCTCCCTACTTCTCTAACGCCTTCCGAGCCTGGTGTGCCTTCGGTCGCTCGACCACTGGCCGGACTAAGGATGGAACGTGGGTGGTCGTTGGCGCTGACGAGCCACGCAAGCGGTCCCTCGATTCGAGTCCAACGCCCGCCACGGTTCCGGAGTCGGCGCTTGCCGCACCAAAGGGCCCGTCCAGGTGAATTTCCAAAGCCTGTGACCTACTGCGCCATCGGAATCTTGATGATCTTCTTCTGGATCGCGTAGGTAACGAGTTGCGCCTTGTTGTGGATGTCGAGCTTGCGCATCAGGTTGAACTTGTGCGCCTCGACCGTCTTTACGCTCAACCCAAGCAGCACGGCAATTTCTTTTACCGAGTTGCCTTCCGCCAGCAGCTTCAGGATTTCACGTTCGCGCGGAGTAAGCGTGGACATCCGCGGGCGCATCCTGGCGTCTTTGACGCGGGCGCGGAAATCTTCCACCAGCTTGCCCAGCACGCGCGAGCTCAAATACTTGCCGCCCTTGTATACATCGCGGACAGCACTCACCAACTGTTGCGCCGGGGTGTCCTTCAACACGTATCCCGCAGCCCCCACTTCCAGGCATTGCACCAGATAGTCTTCGTCCTCGTACATGGTCAGGAATATGATCTTGGTCTCAGGGCGATTCTTCTTGATCTGCCGCGCGGCCTCAAATGGCGACAGCCCGGGCATTCCAATATCCATCAGCACAACATCCGGACGCAGTTCGTAGGCCTTCTCCACCGCTTCGCCTGCGTCGGGCGACTCACCCACCACATCAAAATCGCTTTCGCTCTCCAGCAGGCGACGAACTCCTTGCCGGAACAACGTATGATCATCCACCAATACACATCTGATTTTCGGCATGCTTCAATTTCACCCAGGCCGCGCCCGCCCGTCCTCTGATTGCGGCCAAACCTTTATTCCAAAAGTCGCGTTCTGAGGCAGTTGCTTGCGGTTACCACACTCGCTTGCGGCTTTCGCTCCTCAGGCCCCTCGCGCTACCACGGCGCCGGCAGTTTCGCCGTTGATCGCTAGCCCCCGGTCCTGTCCAAATCCGCTGCCGGTTACGGGCGTATTAACTTCGATGCGCGTACCCTTCCCCCGCGCGGAGGTCACCTTCACCTTTCCTCCGATATTTCCAATGCGCTCGCGCATTCCAGCAAGGCCAAAAGTCTGCCGGCCGGGGTTTGGCCTGATTATCATGCCCACGCCATCGTCCTCCACCACCAGGCGAACCGAGTCTCCCTCACGTCTCATCTCGATGTTCACCGTGTTGGCGGCGGCGTGTTGCGCGACGTTATGCAATGCCTCCTGCACCACGCGATAGACCGCAGTCTCCACAATCGGAGACAGCCGGCCGAACTCCGGAGAAACCGTGACTCGCGCTTTCACCCCACTGCTCTTGGCCAAATCTTTGGCTTCTTTGCGGACCGCCGCGATCAGTCCCAGTTCTTGCAACACCAGGGGCGACAGCCGGCCAATGATGCGGCGGATACCTTCGATCGTCCGATCCACCACGTCCAGCGTTTCGCGAATTTTCGCGCGCGCGGAGCGCGTACCCACACTACCCTCGAGCATGCCGAGGTAAAGCCGGATCACCATCAGCGCCTGTCCAGTTTCGTCGTGCAACTCACGGCTGATGCGCTTGCGCTCTTCCTCCTGCACGCGCAACAGGTGGCCGGAAAGTTCAGCAATGCGCATCTCGCGTTCGCGCAGGGCATCCGTCATACCGGCGCGATCAATTGCCAGCGCCGAGCGGTCGGCAATTGCCCGCAGCAATTCGCGTTCGGTCGGCAGCCAATCATGGGGATCGGAAAATCCAATCAGAAGCACCCCAATCACAGCATCGCTGGACTTCAGCGGCACCCCCCAAAACGCCCTGGCTCTGCCTTGCAGTATGGGATGCAATGTCCCGTGCGATACGGTCAAGTCAGGCAAAATTCCCGGCTCACCGGTTTCGGCAATCTTGCCGGAGAACCCCTGTCCGACGGCAATGGCCAGCGTGGGATCATCGAGATCGTCGCCAAAGCCCACCTGAGCTTGCACTCGCAGAATTTGCTGCTCTGGTTCTTTCAGCAAAATCAATCCCACCGTGGCGCTAAAGGTGTGAGAGGCGATTTCCAACACCCGATCCAGCAAGGCGTTCAAGTTGCGTGCCGAAAGCTCAGCATCGAGGACCGCCAACAGCGCTTCCGACTCATTTTGCTGGGCGTCGAAGTAGGCTGCCGACGTCGCGACGTAACTGGCCCACGAAAGGGTCTCCATCGCGGCCAGCGTTTCTCCCAATCGTTGCGGGTGGAAAATCTTTTCCAGGTAAGGATCGATCAGCTCCTGATAAATCTGCAGCGAACGCAATACCGTCCGTGCACTCACTCTCAGTTTGGCCAAACGTTTTCCGAAGTGCTGCAAGCTGTCGTAAAACGCGGCAAAATCTGTTTGCGAAAAAATGGAGAAACCGGTGCCGATGGTCAGTCGTTCCAAGGCCGCCATGGCCCGTCCGTCGCAATCGAATTCGGCGAACATCTGCCGCCGCCATGCCGCAGTAATCTCCGGAAAATACGGTTGCAAGCTACGAGTCACCTCGACCACCAGCTCGCGCGAAGTTTCTTTCATGGGCAGCAGCGGAGACATTAGGCTCCTTGGCTAACAAAGATGTTGATGCGGTGGAACTTACGGCAGGATGGCAGTACTACCTGATTAACGCGTTACCACCGAAATTATTCAATATCGTATCAGTTTTCTCGCTTATAAAATAGTCATTAGTACTCTCGCTATTTGCCATTGTGTATATAGGTGTCTCCAGGCAAGCCGATCCTTGCTATGCTGCGGCATGACGGCATTTGGAGGGGCAAACCTTCAGAGCCTGCCCTGAGTGAGCTTGCCGAAGGGTACGCCGTCGGAAGTCTTTAGGATATTTGTCATCATGAGCGGGCTTCAGCACTGAGAATGAAGGTCATGACCACAGCAGAAAAATCCGCCGCACCGACCACCGCGCTTACGAACGATGAGACGCTGCGTTACTCGCGCCATCTCATCCTGCCCGAAGTCGGCGTCGAGGGACAGCTCAAGCTTAAGCGGGCCCGTGTGCTGTGCATCGGAGCCGGAGGTCTGGGTTCGCCGGTGGCTCTCTATTTGTCCGCCGCCGGTGTAGGCACAATGGGTATCGTCGACTTCGATACTGTCGATGTCACTAACCTGCAGCGGCAAATCCTGCACGGCAGCGACGATGTCGGTCGCAAGAAGCTCGACTCGGCTGCCGAACGCATCACGGCGATCAACCCCAACATCGAGGTTCGCAAGTTCGAGACCCGCCTGACCAGCGCCAACGCAATGGAGCTGTTTCGCGACTTCGATATTGTGGTTGATGGTACGGACAACTTTCCCACCCGCTACCTGGTCAACGATGCCTGTGTGTTCAGTGGGAAGCCGAATGTTTACGGCTCAATCTTCCGCTTCGAAGGTCAGGCCAGCGTCTTCGCCAGCAAGGAGGGCCCATGCTACCGCTGCCTCTATCCCGAGCCGCCGCCGCCGGGATTGGTTCCGTCGTGCGCGGAGGGCGGGGTGCTCGGTATTCTGCCGGGACTGGTGGGAATGATCCAGGCGACCGAGACGATCAAACTCATCCTCGGAGTTGGCGAGCCGCTGATCGGCCGCCTGCTGCTGGTGGACGCGCTGACGATGCGCTTCCGCGAGCTCAAACTGCGTAAGAACGCTGATTGCCCCGTCTGCGGCGATCACCCAACGGTTACCAAACTAATCGACTATGATCAGTTCTGCGGAATTGGCAGAGAGGAAAAAGCTGCGACCACTACCATGCCAGAGATGACACCTGAAGAACTGAAGCGGCGGCTCGACGCCGGCGAGAAATTGTTTGTGCTCGATGTGCGCGAGCCTCACGAATACCAGATCTGCAACCTCGGCGGACACCTGATCCCGCTGAACGATTTACCTAAGCGCGTCAGCGAGCTCGATCCCAGCCGCGAGATCGTCGTCCATTGCAAGCTAGGTGGGCGCAGCGCCAAGGCCGTAGACTTCCTGCGCCAATCAGGGTTCTCCAAGGTGCACAACCTTACCGGCGGCATCAACGCCTGGGCCGAGCGCGTCGATCCCAAGATGCCGAAGTACTGACAAGGCCACACACCGCCTGAAAGGTCTGCGCTACCCCCCGAACTGCTTTGACAGGTGCGTAAGGCTAACTCTATACACGATGCAACTGGTCCTCGCGGCTCGCCTTCTATCTACAGTAGAGGAATTTCACTACAATTAACCCAACCCGCCACTTCGAACCGAGGAGGACCCATGCGAAAGCTCGTTATCGTAATCGGAGTCATCGTCGTTATCGTAATTGTCCTGCTTTTGGCGTTGCCTCACCTCATCGACGTCAACAAATATCGCGGACAGGTTCAGGCCCAGTTGCAACAGCGGCTCAACCGTCCCGTACAACTGGGAGAAATGTCGCTGGGAGTTTTCCCTATCAGGGTGGATGTGAATAATGTCGTCATCGGGGACGATCCTAATTTCCACAGCAATGTGCCATTCGCTCAGGTCGGTGAACTCGACGTCAGCGTAAGCCTGTTCCCGCTGCTGAGCGGCAATGTCGAGGTGAACAGCCTGAATCTGAAGCAGGCGAAGATAGAGTTGATCCGCAACGCCCAAGGCGTGTGGAACTTCTCGACGGTCGGGAATTCTCCGGCAGCAACTCCTCCGGCCACCACAACGCCGCCATCCCAGCCAGCGAAGCAGGCTGCCCCGAGTGCCCCCGCCCAGCAGCAGTTCACCCTCGGTGAATTAAAGATCACCGACGGCCAAATCGCGGTCACGGACTATCAGAAGCACCAGTCGCGTGCGGTTTATGACCACATCGATATAACCCTCAAGGACTATGCTCCGGGCAAACCGTTCTCCATTGACGCCACGGCGCACCTGCCGGGCAACGGCTCGCAAACCTTCCGCCTCACTGGAGACGGTGGCCCCGTCAATAATGCCGACTTCCTCAGTACGCCTTTCAAAGGCACCCTGAAGTTGGATCAGGTTTCGCTCTCGGGAGCGCAGAAGTTCTTGAACGCCGCCGCCCTGGAAGGCACGGACGCGGTGATCTCCGGTTCCACCAACCTCACCAATTCCAACGGAAAGATGACCGCCGATGGCTCGTTGAAGCTGGAGAACGCTGTCATTCATGGAGTCAAGCCCGGCTATCCCATCGCAGCCGATTTCGATGTGACTGACGATCTTACCAACGACGTGATCCAGATCAGGAAGGGATCGCTTAAGCTGGGTTCGACCCCGTTCGCATTGAATGGAACGTTGAATACGCGGCCCAATCCGTCGGTAGTGGACGTAAACGTGAGCACGTCGAACGCTTCCATCGAGGAGGCGGCAAAACTGGCGTCGGCGTTCGGCCTGGCCTTCAGTCCCAACACCAAAATTGCCGGACAGTTGACGCTCAACATTCATGCCCAGGGGCCAACCGATCATTTGGCGCTCAACGGCAACGTCAATGGACGCAACCTTGAAGTCACCGGCAGCGACATCCCCCAACCGGTGCGCGTACCTTCGATCGACCTGACGATGAACCCGCAGCAGATTCAGTCCAACAACTTCACGGCAACTTCTGGCGCGACCGCGCTGGCCGCGCAGATGACGGTATCGCAATATACCGGCAATTCGCCGAATGTTGACGCAACGCTCAAAACCGTCAACGGCAAAGTGAATGAGCTACTGGGCATTGCCAAAGCCTACGGCGTTACCGCCGTCGAAGGCTTTACCGGCACGGGCAACATCACGCTCGATGTTCATGCTGTTGGTCCCATCAAGAATACCGATGCCATGACCTTCAGCGGCAGCGGCGCACTACAGAATGCGTCGCTGAAGATGCCATCGCTCACCCAACCCGTGAATATTCGCAACGTGAACATGCAGTTCACGCAGAATTCCGTGAACCTGACCAATCTGGCGGCATCGCTAGGTTCCACGAATGCAAGCGGCAATCTCAGTGTGGCCAACTTCCAGGCTCCGCGGCTGACGTTTGCACTGTCAGCCGACAAATTAAACGTCGATGAACTACAGAAAATAACGGGTAGTTCTGCGCCAGCTCCCGCCAAGAAAAAAGCCCAAGCCACCTGGAGTCTGGTTCCCAGCGCTGATGCAGCGCCCGCACCGGCGCAGCCCGGTCTGCTTGCCACCGCGACTGGGACGGGCACCATCGCAGTGGGCACCATTCTCTATCAGCAAATCCAGCTGACTAACGTGCACTCCAACGTGACCCTCAATCACGGAGTTATCCAGCTCAACCCGCTGACCGCGCAGATTGATGGTGGACAGGAGAACGGTAGCATCACCGTAGATACCCGGCCGGCGAACATGGCGTTCGCGGTGAATGCCAAGCTCACTGGGGTGGATGCCAACCGGCTGTTGTCGTCAATCTCTTCGGTGAAGGACACGGTATACGGCACGCTCGGGTCAAATGCCAACATCACCTTCTCCACTCCACCATCGGGTGATGTGGTTCAGACTTTGAACGGCGTGATCGCCATGAACCTGGCAAACGGAAAGATCACCAAGCTCGACCTGGTAAACGAACTGTCGAAGATCGGCAAGTTCGGAGGAGGCGCGGCCAAGGGCTATACCGCAGTCTCACAGATGAGTGGAACGTTCACCGTGCACAGTGGCGTTGCCCAGACCAACGATCTGAAGGCCGCGCTGGATGTGGGTACCATGGCGGCCAACGGGACGGTGAACCTGGTCAACCAGGGCCTCAACATGCACGTCACCGCCGTCCTCAACAAAGGCTTCAGCCAGTCAGTAGGCGGCACCGGGGTAGGAGGCTATCTCAACACCGCGCTGGCGAATAAGAACGGCGAGTTGGTCCTGCCGGTCATCATCACCGGCAACATGAACCACCCGATTGTCGCTCCCGATGTGCAACAAATCGCGCAGATGAAGTTGAAGAATCTGTTGCCAACCGCGGGTGGACTGCTGAACGGCAGTGGTGGGAACAATCTCGGCGGACTGGTGGGCGGCTTGCTGGGCGGCCAGCAGCAACCGGCTAAACCCGGCCAGCCGGCAAAGCAGCAACAGAAACAGGCCAACCCTTTAGGCGACGCGCTGAATCAGCTAATGGGCGGCAAGAAGAAGTAACCTGCGACATTACTTAACTAAAAAAGCCGTCCTCTGCGGACGGCTTTCTTCTTGCAGGGCATGGCAGTGAGCCCTACGTGCTGCTGTGCTCCAGAATGCCCTTCTCCAGCTTCTCCTGGCACTCGATGCAGTGCCGCGTCCACGGTACAGCTTCCAGACGCTTGGGATTGATCTCGGCGCCGCACGAGATGCATTCGCCAAAGGTGCCTTCGCGGATGCGATCGAGAGCGCCGTCCACCATTTGCAGGAGCTGCCGTTCGTTATTGCTCTGGTGAAATAAGAATTCCTTGTTGTATGAATTTGCCGCCCGATCGGCGATGTCCTGTGCCGACTCCACATCGGCCTCGCGCCCATCCTGAGCGGTCCGCGTCATGGTCTGGCGCAATTCGCGCTGACGTTCCTCCAATCGTTTCCTGAAAACTTCAAGCTTTTTCTTTTCCATAGGTTCGTATCCCTGCCGATCTCTCCGTTGCGGACTCAGGTCCGCCGGCGAAAAATTGGGTGCGCGAAACCGGAATGATATGCGTCGCCAGCACCCATGGTCAACTGGAGCTCTCCTTACTGCTCTATAGAAATCGGCATTCGGAGGTTGGATGCATGCCAATCGGCGATGATTCGCTTCACGCGACGTAAAAAAGCGGCCCAATGCGGGCCGCTCTTTTCAAAAGAGGCGAAGGAGGAAGCTTCAGGGAAGGAACCGCGGGAACCTGTCTCTATCATGGAGACAAGCAGAGAGATATCGGGATTGATGGAAGAGGGTTGAAGTCAATGTCTTGAGCCTCTTTGGCTGCATTTATCGCAGCACTTTTAACGCCAGAGCGGCTTTTAGAGGTTACAGTGGCTGTGGAAATGCCGTTAAAGTATCTAATAACAGGAGGGATAATTTTCTAAGTCGCAGGTCGATTCTGCCCGGTTTTGCGGTGCTGGCCGAGGGTTATTAGTAGCACCCCTATGCCAAACCTAGGCGCTGAGGTTCTCATTATTCGCTTCCTTCTCGCCCTCAATGATCTTCAATTTATTCAGTAAGGCCTTGTAGCTGATTTTCAAGATCTTGGCGGCCTGGCGACGGTTCCAGCGGGTTTGGGTCAGCACACGTTCGATGGCTTCGCGCTCAGCTGACATGGCCGCACGCCGGCCAATTTCCAACAGGGAAGGCGCGTCGGCGTCCGCGCCGTCCGCTTTGGTCCCGTTGATGGGGATCGCAGCCGATGCCGGCGCATCGCTTTCGGGCCGGTCGCCATTGGACTTGCTATTCCTCAGGCCCCAAAGTGGGCTATTGCCGGACATGGAGCTCATGATCGGCTTGTGTGTCGAAAGCTCACGAATGATCTGCGCTTCATTGCCAACGATGACATAGCGCTTGACCAGGTTCTCCAACTCTCGGATGTTTCCCGGCCAGCTATATTCCAGCATGCGGTTAAGGGCATAGTCTCCGAAAGGAGCTGGCTGCTTGCCGTAGAACTCGCTGTACTTCTGCAGGAAGTACTCCAGAAACACCAAAATCTCTTCCCGGCGTTCGCGCAACGGGGGGATGTGGACGGTGATCACGTTCAGTCGGTAGAAGAGATCTTCGCGAAAGAGTCCTTCCTCGACGGCGCGCTCTAAAGGTTTGTTGGTGGCGGCGAGGACCCTGACATCGACCGAAATATCCCGCTTGCCGCCCAGCCGCGAGAACTCTCCGCCTTGCAGCACATGCAGCAGCTTGGCCTGCAGCGCCGGATGCATCTCGCTCACTTCGTCGAGAAAGATCGTGCCGGCATTGGCCAAATCGAACTTGCCCAGCTTCTGCCGATTGGCCCCGGTAAACGCGCCCTGTTCGTAGCCAAACAGCTCGCTTTCCAGCAGTTCGTAAGGAATGGCCGCACAATTAACTTTTACGAAGGGTTTGTCGACCCGGCCCGATTGCGCATAGATCATGCGCGCCACCACTTCTTTGCCTGTGCCGCTTTCGCCGCGAATGAGCACCGTGGCGGTGGTGTCGGCCACTTGCTCGACAGTGTGCTTTACCTCTTCCATCCTCGGGCTGGTGCCGAAGAGGCCCATAAAGTCGCTGTTGCGCCGCACCTGGTCGCGAAGCTGCGGGACCTCGGTCGGCAGTCGCTGCCTATCCAGAATCTTGTTGATGCGGAGACCGAGATCCTTGGGCTCGAATGGTTTGTTCAAATAGTCGTCGGCGCCCAGCTTGGAAGCCCTGAAGATCAACTCAGGATCGTGTTGCGCCGACAGCACCAAAACCCCAATTTCCGGCTTGATTTGTTTGATCCTCTCCAGTATGTCCAGAGCACCCATGCCGGGGGACGACAGATCGAGCAGGACCAGCTGAGGGTCGTAAACTCTCAGCACCCGGATGGCTTCTTCGCCGGTGGTGGCGTTGCCGACGTCAAGGCCCCGGCGCGCCAGGTAGGAGGTCAGGAACCTCCCCATGTTGGGGTCGTCGTCAACAACCAGCGCCCGCACCTTTTTGTCCGGAATCATTGAGCTCCAACAAAGAAAATAGGTTCCCCCGGCCCCACCCAGGGAAACTGGCGTACCACTATGAGAATCGCGATACCACTTCAGGGTTGCACCTTAAGTGTCGCGCTTGCGAAATGCGCCCCCCTCGGGTGGCCCGGAAGAGGCACTGCCGCTGAATTTCCTAGAATTGGTTTAGCCGATTGTAACGCCGGAGTGGCTGTTGCGATAGCCGGGAACGAATATTTTCTTGTTTCGGCGGGGCATGACGCGCCCCTGCCCATCACGCGATAGCGAGATCCAACGGCAAAGGCGGCCCGCGGGCCGCCCTGTTGCCAACTGCCATGACTTTCTAGATCTAATTTCCGCCGTTGACCGTCCGCAGTTTTCCGGGCATGAAGTGATAGGGCGGCCATGGTCCTGTAATCGTGATATGGCAATCCTTGAAATGCCTGGTCGCCGCGCTGTAGCGGTTCTGATATTTGGCGATAGAGGCGGAATCGATGAGGTGGGCAAAGTCAATCAGCATGCCGCCGGAGTCTGTGCGTTTGCAGATGATGTCTTCTTCCAGCGGTGAAAATAGCTTATGTACCTGCATGGAAAGTGCGCGCGCTTTAGTCTGCCGCTCGCGGTCGCGTGAAGCCCGGTCCCGCAATTGGCGAAGGTACTCGCCGCCTACTCCATTGGGAAGCTCGGCAATCGCCTCCTGCAACGTCCCATCCTTGAGGACAAGCTTGAAATGCATTTCAGCTTTTCCTCGTAGACGATCCACTGACTCCAGAAAAGTCTTGCGGTTCGCTCTTACCGCCCGGCGCAAGGCTTCGTCGGAATCGAAGATGGTGCCGAAGCGAAATGGCAGGACCGTCAGAGTACGGAAGCACTCACTAACCACGTGAGCGTGATCCAGAACGGCCTGTTGGGTGAGGGGTTGGGAGGCGGAATGCTCGCTTACAATGACGGCGAACTCTCCGCTGGGACAGGCGAACACCGGAGCGTCATTCACGCCGCGGAGATTTTCAATCGCCACTGGACGTCGGGCTCGAATACTGCCTTGGAGGCCCTGTTGCTCAGTAATACAGTACGCGTACCACGCCATCTCAGTCTCTCCTGGGAGTGCTCGCACACAGCTTCATACGCTATCTACGAGGGAATGCTGACTTGCGAACGTGGGACTAAAGGGTCTGGCTGATCGAAGAAGATGGACGGGAGCCATCTCCAACATCTCTATCCTAAGCCTTGGAAGCCGGAATCCGCAACCTACATCTTGCCTTAGACTACATTTTTCTCGCGTCACTCCGGGATCGGAACAGGTCGTCCTGTCTCAAAGACCGCTACTGGTGCGGCGTTGGCCTTTAGGCCTTAGTAACCGAACTTCGTCGTTACCACGCTTGCATTGTCTTAGAGAACACTTGACACCCCGTCGTTTGCAGATAGTATTCTCTCGTTCCGACTTCAGCCCCATTCACTATCCACCCCAGGGCCCAAGCTTGGCCGAAACGGGGACTAGGGGTAGTGTCCTAAACTTGCCTTGACTGGAAAAACTAGGGAAGGACTCCTCTGTTGGTTTTCTTGTCTGGTTGGCGCTCGTCGTCCATGAAGAAGATATGACCTTTGGCGCAACGGTAGCTATTGCGTCTTGGGGCGTTCTCTTGAGGTACCAGGTTGTTCAGTGCGGAACGCTCGGCGATTTCGTCGTTGCCGCAGACGGGGCATTTCTTGGATTGCGTCACTCTGCGTGTATTGTCTAGCGGCGCAGTTCTGTCGCACGGTGACGCACATCACTATGGGTGTGACGCTTTGGTGGGATCAACCAGCCGTTCCCTAAAACTTTAGGCCGCTACCGGACTACATACTGATCTCGGGTTCCCTGCTGCCCCGATCGGGTTCGGGCGGCAGCAGAAAAGTGATGTTCGAGACGTGGTGGCCTTCAGAGATTGTGCCGCAGTATGGCCCGCTCTGCCCAGCTGAGGCGGCATTAAGCCATAAGCCATTGCGACCTACGAAGTCCAGACGTACAGGAACTCCTCATCGGCCGCCGTCGCCACCGCGTGATGCAATTTGCGGGTAGCACGGTTAAGGGCGGACCGGATGTTGACTTTTGAGTCGGGCAACTGAGAGAGAGGAATTTTC
>CAVYZB010000001.1:0-729816 GCA_963772895.1 uncultured Acidobacteriaceae bacterium | reverse complement strand
GTCGTGACGGGAATGAAGTGCGCAAACCACGATTATACGCTGGGAGAGAAGTCCGCTTCAGCGATACACCTCGCGCCGATGACCTATCCGGACTACGAGAATCAGCAGCCGATCATCTCGATTTTGCTGATGATGCCGTAATCGCCAACCCGATATTTCCAGTATTCGCCGAATTTCGATCCCTTAAGGGCCGTTCCGATAGCCCTTGGATCGTCTAACTTGGAGACTCGTTCGTGCAGGAACTTGAGAATGAGGTTGGCGTGCTGGCGGTCGAGTTTATCGAGGTCGCGAGCAGCTTCCGGCAGAAGGTCAATACTCCACATGGCATGGATGAGTTAGGCATTGCAAACATCTCAGCGTCAATTTTTTCCCGAGCCATTCCGCGGTTTTCGGCTCGGCGTCGCCGGCGACTGTCCGTGGCTGACGCTGTATTTTCGCAGAAGCCGCGACAATGGTACGCTTCGCGTTTTTCCGGCTCGCAGGTTATCGAGTCGTTTGTCTGCAATCTCCACATCTTCAAGATCTTCGAGGTGTTGGATGATTGCCTGTTTGGCAAAGTAAGCCGGGGTACGCCCCGTACGCTTGGCAAGACGCTCCAGACGCTCTTCAATTTTCTCGGGCAGCCGAATCGCAAGCACGTCAGAAACCTCCACGCAGAAGTATAGACGAATTAGATCAGCACCAATTTTCCCTTGCCATCCGTCCGCCGGACAAGCATAATATCATGTTCGCTTTTTCTTCGCGCTGTCACGAACATGGTGCAGAGCTATCTCCCATTCGATTTCGAGCCCACCGATGAGCAACGCCAGGCCATCGAGCATGTGTACGGTCCGATGCTGGTGGTGGCGGGCGCGGGCACCGGTAAAACCACTGTCCTCGCGCGCCGTATCGCCCATCTCATCGAGAGCGAAGCGGCCCGGCCGAAGGAAATTCTTGCCGTCACGTACACGCGTAATGCGGCCGCCCAGCTGATCACTAAAGTTGGGGAAATACTCTATCCGCATCTCGACCAGGCGGGCGCTGCCTGCAAGGTGATGTCGAGCGGGCTAAGGCCCCACACTTTTCACTCCTATTGCTACGGGTTGTTGCGCGAGGCCAAAATTCAATTCGCGCTTCTGGATGAGAATGATCTGCAAATCCTGTTGCGGCGCCGCATTGCCGATCTGCCGCTCAAGCGCTTCATCAAGGCATCAGACCCAGGACAGTTTCTTAAGGACTTGCTGGAATTCTTCCGCAGCTGCCACGACGAGCTGCGCACGCCTTATGACTATGACGCCTACCTTATGCGCGTGGAGCGCGGCGAGATTCCGCTGCCGCGAGTAGGGAAGTCGAGAGATGCCGAGACCATGGCTCGCGAGGAGGTGCTGGACCGCTGTCGCGAGATTGCGCGGGTTTTTCGCTTTGTCGAAGACATGCTCAGGCAGGAAGGCCTGGGGACCTTCGGCCATATCATCACCCGCGCCGTCGACCTGCTCGGTCGTCGGCAGTCGGTATTGCAACGCGCGCGGAAATATGCCCGCTTCATTCTGATCGACGAGTTCCAGGACTCCAACGTAGCGCAGATTCAGCTTGCCAAACTGCTTGGCGGCGACGACGCCAACGTATTTGCGGTTGGCGATCCTGACCAGGCGATTTATCGCTTTCGTGGCGCCACGAGCGGTGCGTTCGATCAGTTTCTCAGAACATTCGGCCGTGGCCGCGTAAAGGGCGCCGCGCTATCGAAGAATCGCCGCTCCACGCCGGCCATTCTGCATTGTGCTTATCAAGCGATTGCCTGCAATCCGCAAATTGCCAGCCTGGAACTGTGCGATGGCGGCTGGCCGCGCGAGCCGCTCGGCTGCGCGCGCCTTGAAGACGATGCGACGCTGGCGCATGCTTCGCCGGTGCAGGCCGTCGTGTACAACGGTTTTGAGCGGGAAGCTGTATTTGTTGCCGATACGATTGAGGCCATGCGTCAACGAAGGCCCTCGATGAAGTTGTCTGACATTGCAGTGCTGTACCGCACTCACTTCCACCGGGAAAAAGTGCTCGCCGAGCTTCGCCAACGCGACATTCCCGTGCACGTTCAAGGCGTCGATCTCTTTGACACCCCGGAGGTCCGCGACGCCATGGCGGCGTTGCAGGTCATGGAGTCGTCCGATCCCATTGCGTTGGTTCGAGTTGCAGCGTTTCCCCAGTTTAGTGTGGACCCCGAAGAGTTTCGTGCGGCACTCGCCGTCGCGGGCAAGAAGGCTTCGACCGAGTCCTTGCTGGAAAAGGTTCCTGGCGGCTTTGCGGTCATGGAAGCGGTCCGCGAGGCGCGACATGATCTCGCCAACGCCAGCGATCAACTGGCGGCGGCGATTAAGATTGCGCAACAAGTATTTCAACTCGCCGACTCGCTTCCGCTGCGGCGGTTGCAGGAGCTGGCGGAGCAGTGGAGCAAGAAACCTAAGCCGCTGGTGGGGCAGGGAACTCTCCGCGAATTTCTCGAGTACGTCGAGTGGTTTCGTGAGGCCAGTGGATGCCTGGCCGAGGATGGCGGAGAGGACGATCCGATAGCGGCGCTGGCGCCTACCGACTTCACCAGGCGGCCTGTCGAAGACGCGGTGCAATTGATGACGGTGCACGCCGCCAAAGGATTGGAGTTTCCGTGCATTTTCGTTTTGCGGGTGGCGACCTCATCGTTTCCACACAACTATAAGGAACCACTGGTTGAATTTCCGCAGCAGCTGTGCCGCGAGGATACTGCTGAGGATGCACCTAAGGTGCTTCACGAGGAAGAAGAGCGCCGGCTGTTTTATGTCGCTATGACCCGTGCCAAGGACGAGCTTTACCTTTGCGGAAAGATCAGTAAAGCAAAGAATGATCCTGCTCCTACAAAGTACCTGCGGGAATTGGTGAGGGCCGGAAAGTCCACGCTCAGGGGCGCAATTGAATGTCGGGTGTTGCCACCGTCCGACGTTATTCCAAAGTTGCATGCCTCTGCCGAGCCACAGCCGCTGATCTCGCAGTGGATGCAGCTCCCAGCGCGCTGCGATGCGCCCCTGGGCGAATTGAGCGCCAGTGCCATCGAGCAGTACGAACGCTGTCCGCTGGCTTTCAAGCTTAGCCGCGACTGGTGTATCCCCGAGGAACCTGCGGCGATGATGCAGTTTGGCTCGGCAATGCATTTGGCCCTTAAGGCCTACTTCGATGGCGTGCGGGCCGGGCGTCCGCCAGATGAAGAGGCCGTCATCGCATGTTTTCGCGACGAGTTTGGCAAGGCGAAGATCGAAGAGAATGCGCAGCGCAATCTTTATGAGAGAGATGGTTGCGAGCAATTGCGGCAGTTTCTGCGCTCCGATCTGGCAACGCCGACTGGCGAGATTCTTAACAACGAGAGATTCTTCCGTGCCGCCATTGGCGGGACCATCGTGAAGGGAAGAATGGACCGGCTGGAACGGATCGATGGCGACAGGGTAAGCATTGTTGACTACAAGACCGGAAAGCCCAAGACCCAGGAGTGATGCCGATGAAAGCCTGCAACTTTCGATCTATGCGCTGGCGGCGAAGAGCATGGGTTTCGTCGCGGACTCGCTGGTGATCGTAAATCTCGCCGATTGCAGCGCGGTTGAGTCGCGACGCTCGGAAAAGCAGCTGGACGGCGAAGCGGCTCGGGTAAGCGATGCTGCCGCCAATATCGCTGCCGGAAACTTTGAGCCCAAACCTGCCCGCCACTGCCGCTTTTGCTCGTATCGCAGCCTCTGTCCAACGCAGGAGAACCTGATATTTCTTCATCCCGCCGAACGCGCCGCCAGCGTCAACTAGACAGTCTGTCCAGGCACGGCTCATTTACTATCGTGGGCGGAGGTACCTCCCGTGCGAGACTTCAACAGTTTGTCGCAAAAGGAAATTCTGGCGTTGGCCATTTCGCTGGAGGAAGAGGACGAACGAATCTATTCCGACTTCGGCGAAAATCTGCGGGAGCATTTTCCGGGCACGGCGCAAGTGTTTGAGGAGATGCGCCAGGAAGAGATTGGCCATCGGCGCCGTCTGATCGAACTTTATCAGAGCAAATTCGGCGAGCATATTCCGCTCATCCGCCGGCAGGACATTCGCGGCTTCGTGCAACGAAAGCCGATCTGGCTGAACACGCCGCTGCGTTTGGAACAGATTCGCCGCCAGGTGGGTGCCATGGAAGTTGAGACGCGCCGATTCTACGAGCGTGCCGCCGCGCTCGCCGACGATGCGAGTATTCGCCAGTTGCTTGATGATCTGGCGCTTGAAGAGGCCACGCATGTCGAACGGGCGGAACAGTTGGAGAAGACCGAGCTGAAGCCCGAGGTACGCGAAGAGGAAGCCAAAGCGCAGCGTCGCCTTTTCGTGTTGCAAATCGTGCAGCCGGGACTTGCGGGCTTGATGGACGGATCGGTGTCAACCCTGGCTCCGGTCTTCGCCGCCGCATTCGCGACCAAGAACACCTGGGACGCCTTCGCCGTCGGACTGGCTGCATCGCTGGGAGCCGGCATCAGCATGGGGTTTGCCGAGGCGCTTTCTGACGACGGCAGTCTCACCGGCCGCGGCACTCCGTGGTTGCGAGGACTGGTATGCGGCGCCATGACGGCGCTTGGCGGCATCGGCCATACGTTGCCGTATCTCATTCACGATTTCAAAATCGCCACAACGATTGCGATCATCGTTGTGCTGTTCGAACTCGCGACCATCACCTGGGTTCGCAATCGCTTCATGGATACTCCGCCGCTGTCGGCGGCAATCCAGGTGGCGTTCGGCGGCGCGCTGGTATTTGCTACCGGCATCCTGATCGGGACGTCGTAGCGTCACGCATGATGTTTTTGCTGGGCATGGCTCTCGGAAGATGTGCGATATTCGATGGGTGAGTTCCGATCTTTCAACTCGTCTCGCAGCGGTCACCGTCGTTTTGATTTTCGCGACTTGTCTTCCCACCATGCGTGCCCAGCAAGGGAAAACCTATCTCGGAATGGACCGCAATGATTATCCTGGCGACGCCAACATGGCGGCGTTGCGCAAGACATTCGCGTTCGCGGGCTATTGGCTGAACAACCCGCCCGGCGCAACGACCAATACGTGGCAAGGTAAGCGCAATGCGATTCAGGCCATGGGCTACGGATTTCTACTGCTGTTTAACGGCCGGGAATATCAGCAACTCAAAGCTTCGGGAGATGCGGCGCGCGTCGGAAGCAGTGACGCCACAGTGGCTGTGAAGGCGGCCACTCGTGACGGTTTTCCCAAGGGCGCGATACTTTTCCTCGATCAGGAACAAGGCGGTCGCATGCTGCCAGAGCAGCGCGCCTATATTCATGCCTGGGTGGATGGCGTGGTGCGCGCAGGCTATCGTGCGGGCGTTTACTGTTCAGGTATTCCGTTTCGCGAGTCGGATAAAGTTTCCGTGGTGACAGCCAACGATATTCGCGATCATGCCGGCGGTCGCGAGATCCATTTCTTTATCAGCAACGATCACTGCGGCCCGTCGCCGGGCTGCGTCTTTCCGAAGCCGCCCCCAACCCCCGCCAGCAGCGGTGTGACTTTTGCCGACGCATGGCAATATGCGCAATCCCCGCGTCGTCCGGAGATGACCGCGGCCTGCCGTCAAACTTACGCACCGGACGGCAACTGCTATTCACCGAACATGCCGGCCAGTTCTGGCGTACACGTTGACGTTGACACCGCGAACTCGGCCGACCCTTCACGCGCGCGAGTGGAGTAAACACTTCATACACGGGAACTCGATTCGTCCGGCACCACTCAGCTGTGCAACCCGCTAGACCATATCTATTCTCGGGGCCTAGATTCCTATAAAGACCTAAAACTTCTTTGCGGGGCCAAGTTGCTTGGGGTAAACTTCTGGCCTTTGCAGTACTCAATCTCTCTCCCGGGTTAGAGCATTGCCTAGTCAGGTTTTCTCAAAACCGCAAAAGGTTTTTCGTGGAATTCCGTCTCCCGACAAGCCGATTCGTGACCAAGCGACTAGGAGACGAGTTGGAAGACAGAGTTCTTTCCTTGGAACTTTGGTCTCTGGTTGTCTGGCGACTTCTCTTCTCATCTTTCTGCTCACACTGGCTCGGGTTGCTTTGTCTGATCGGATGTGGCGGAAGCGCCTCGAGTGCTCCCTCCACAAAGAGCGACCCGGTTCCGCCACCACCACCGCCTGCTCCGCCAGCCCTGACGGCAGTCACCACCTACCACAATGACAATGATCGCAGTGGTGCGAACACTCAGGAAGTGACCCTGACTACAGCTAACGTGAATGTGCTGTCATTTGGGAAATTACACGTATTTCCAGTCTTAGGGTACGTTTATGCGCAGCCATTATTTGTGCCTGGGGTCAGTGTTCAAGGGGCGCAGCACGACGTTCTTTATGTTGCAGATGAGCACGACACAGTAACTGCATTTGACGTGCACTCCTTTGTCATGCTCTGGCAGACATCTTTTCTCAGCAGCTCCGGAAGCAACATAGTTTCCACTGTCTCCAGCGATGCCGACGTGGGTTGCGGTGACCTCGCCCCCGAGATCGGTATCACAGGAACACCGGTGATCGATCTGAATCGAAATAACTTGTACGTGGTTGCCAGGACCAAAATGGTTGACACCCAGACAGGAGCACATCACTTCAGTGAGACTCTGCACGCCCTTGACCTGGGAACAGGCGCAGACAGCATAACTCCACAGGTGATAACCGCCAGCGTTCCCGGTACCGGTGGCGGCTCGCAAGGAGGCAGCCTTACATTCGATCCGCTATTAGAAAGTCAGCGGCCGGGTCTCCTGCTGGTAAACGGGCAGATCATTGCCACCTTCGCATCGCAATGCGATTTAGGTTTCTTCCACGGTTATGTGCTCGCGTTCGACGAAACCAACCTTCAACCGACGGGCGCATTTGTCACGACACCCGATGGTTATCAAGGCGGAATATGGGCAAGCGGAGCGGCTCCGGCAGCCGACTCCAACGGCAAGATCTATGTTCCCACGGGAAACGGCGATTTTACGGGCAACGTTGGTGGGCAGGACTTTGGTGACACCATACTACGGTTAAACTGGTCGAACAACTCGTTCGCAGTTGAGGACTACTTCACACCGTGGGATTATCAACCTCTGTGGGAGCACGACACCGACCTTAGCTCTGGTGGCGTCATGCTTCTGCCCGATCAGTCCGGAACAACTCATCCCCACTTGTTAGTCAATGCAGGCAAAGAGGGCACGATTGATCTCGTGGACCGCGACAATATGGGTCACTGGCATGCGAACGATGACAGCCAGATCGTGCAGACCATTCCCCACGCTTTGTACGGCGAGTATGGTGCCCCGGCGTTCTGGAACAACAATATTTACTTCGGCGGATTTAACGACTATTTGAAGGCGTTCCAATTCGACTCGAGCACTGGGCAACTATTGGTTGTACCTGTTTCTCAGTCTCCTGAATACTGCCTCTTTCCGGGACCGACCCCATCGGTGTCCTCGAATGGCCAGAATAACGGGATTGCGTGGATCATCGAAACTGACTCTTTTGCCTCCGGGGGCCCGGCCATTCTCCGCGCCTATGATGCCAATAATTTGGCGACTGAACTCTACAATTCCAATGAAAGTCCGCAGCGTGACGGCGCGGGTCCAGCAGTGAAGTTCGTGGTTCCGATCATCGCCGATGGTTTGGTATTTGTGGGGGCGAAGGGTGAAGTGGACATGTACGGACTGTTGCAACCGTAGGTGCCGGTTGAGTTCCTTTCATCCGTATCGCATTCCGCGTGTCCAGACAATCTTTCTTCATAACTAATAGGCGGGCTGAAATGCCGCACTACCCGCGCGGTGCATAGACTAACTCCGGGTGCCTTCTAGAAGGCGTATCGCAGCGCAAGGGTTGTGTTGTTGGCGTGGAAGTAGCGCGGTGCCGTGGGTCCCACGAATGAGCCTTCGCCATACTGGTAATAATTCCAGCCGGCTTTGAAGGTGACGTCTTTGTGGACGAGGACATCCACTGCGGCAAGAGGGGACTGATAAATCGAGGAGAGCGGGCCCAACGGCAACAGCGTATTCAGCGAGGTCGTGTTGCCCTGGTTGTCGACGATGTTGTAACCGAAGCGCATGGTAACGCGCTCGATGGGCGTGAGTGTCAAGGCAAAATAACCGAACTGGGTATGGGTCTGATAAAAGCCGTACGTCTGCAGCAGTGTGGGATCTTCGGCACAGGTTGTGGTGTCCGACTGGGGTCACCGTTCCGGCAAAGCAGAGGAACATGTTCTGCTGAATAGCGTCATAGTTATACGCCATATCCAGTCCCCAGTACTTGTTGGGATTGATCATGGCGTTGAGCACCGTCGAGTAGTTGTGCTGGTTGTACTGGATGTCGCTGGTGTTGTTCTTGGCTTGCTGGAAATTAAGATTTGCTCCCAGCATTAGCCAGGGACGAGGTGCATAGGACACGTTCCCGGAAATATTGAAGGAGCTCAGTGGATCGATACGATAGATCCAGTTATCGGCGCCCCCAAATTTCGCGTTGAAGTTTGCATGCAGCGCGCTCCCCTTCCTAAACCAAGCCCCCACGACGCCGGCGTAATTGTTGATCTCGGTAGTCGGGTTGCCAAAGGGCGCGATGACTCCGCTAAATGTGCAGCTGCCATCGGGGTTTAACGGCAGCCCGGCACAATTGCCGCGGTTCGGCAGATTCGGGTAATAAATATCTCCTAGGGCAATCTGATCGGAGTTTCCCGGCTGAATGATGTAATTGCTCCACTCAAATCCGGCGCGTACTCCAAACCAGCGCGTAAGGTCATATTGCACCTGAAAGTCGTTCTGCTTCATGTTTTGGCCGATCAGGTTGAGGTAGCTTTCGTTGATGATGTCGGCCGGAGAGCTTGAGCTATGAAGCAAAGTCGTGGGCGGGAACATAAATACCGGGCTGAGCAGAGTGGCGGAACCCTGGCTTGCCCCGGTAAACAAATTCGACTCAAGGTCCAGATAGTTACCCGAGACACTGAAATCGTGAAAGCGGAAAGTCTCCACCAGGCGAAGCTTGTTGGTGATATGAAAGATCGCTGAGATATCCGCGGAGGACGAATTCCATCGCGAACTGGAACTGCTGCCCGAGGTGTTGTAGCCGAGATTACTGCTGCGGGTGGTAAGACCGCTGAAGATCGCCGTCAGCGGAGTGTCGGAACGCGCGTGGCTGTATTGGAACTGGCCATTGAAATCCAGCCATTTCAAAGACGAGGATTTTAGGTTGACCTGTTCCGTGGGAATGAAAGTACTCACGTGCTGGTACTGGCTGTAGTTGAGGAATCCATTACAGGCGGGATTGGCAATCCCGTTGATGAGCGGTGTGGTGCACGGACTTCCTCCGTTGAACCAGGAAAGCCCAAAAGACACCGGCATCCCGTTGGGCAGCGACTGGGAGTTGAATGGGTTTAGGCCGTAAAGGGTGTCGCCAGAATATTGCTGAAACATCTGGGTGTAGCTGAGGGTAGTTTTCTTCGCCAAGCGGGCGTCGGCGCCGAAGCGGTATCCATTCAGCGTGTTGTTGTAGTCCTGGTTGAGCAGCGCCTCGGTGCCCTCATGAAGACTGCTGTAGGAAGGCCCGATGAAGCGGTTTCGGTTGTAATCGAAGCGAAACGACACTGTGTGCATGGGCAAAACCACAATACCGAAGTTGTAAAGGTTCTGCCGGTTGAAGTAGCTGTGCGGAGAGTTCAGGATAGGAACGGGAGGCGACGCGGTGGGCGGGTTGAGCGGGTTGGCAAACAGGTCGTAATCAAAGTAGTTCTGTATGTGCTGATAACTCCCAGTGAAGGTGTACCAGCGGTACTTCGCGACACGCATGCGCGCGGCTTGTTCGGGGTCGCCGCCCCATCCAAAGCTGTTGAAGGTCAAAGTATCGAAGATGTCCTGATGGCTGAGCGACTGCATGGTGAGCGACTGCTCGAGGATGCGGGCCCCGCTCTGGTAGTTAACCAGTGTGTCGTACATGGGCTGGCTGCCGGTGACGTCGGAAATGCGGCCGCCGATCTCAATCGACTGAGTTACCTGAAAGCCGCCGATTTCCTTGCCCTCACCGGAGGACGGACGGCGCGCCGGACGAAGCCGAGGCGGTGTTTGCGTCCGCGAGACTCTGGGCGAACGCGCTGCTCATCAAGAACAGGCAAGCCACGACTCAAAGCTGACCCCAAATAGAATAAGCGCCGAGACTCCTTTGACAACCCATTTCATGCCCCGCGCCTACCGGAAGAACAAGGGATCAAAGTTGGAACCATGGATTTGCGTGTGGCACAATGTGCACGCCTCATACTTAGTGGCCTGGTTGTGGAACGAAGGTATGCCAGAGCGCTGCCCCGTTCATGTTGGGCGTATGGCAACGGAGACACAGGAAGTTGACATTGTTGACCTGGAGCAAACGCGGATTCGTCGAGCCATGCGGCACATGGCAGTTCAGGCAGCTTTCTTCGGTCTTTACCGGAGCATGCTCAAAGACGAACGGGCCCATAGTGTCGGTGTGGCACTTGGTGCAGATTGCAAACTGACCGGCGGCGGCGCGCACCTGGCCGCCCACCTCGGTCCCATGGGGATTATGACAGTCGCTGCACTGTATGAGCCCGACATCGACCCGATGGCGATAAGGCCGGGCGAACTCAGCCCTTTGCGCACCGTGACATCCGTAACACAACTCGGTTTGCGGTTTGACGAGGAGGAAATTGACATCCTTAGAGCCGTGAGGACTGTGACAGTTGGTGCAAGTGACGCCGCTGGCGAGGTGTTCGGAGTTGGAAAAGTTTTGCGTTTCCAGACTGGACTGGTGACATTTCGTGCAGATCGCCGCCGTATCCGCTGGACTCAGCTTCTCAAAGCGAATGATCTTGGTAGGGTCGCCACCACCGTCAACGTGCGCCTGCCCGGGTCCGTGACAAGCCTGGCATCCATGCTGGTCGCCCTTGAGCAACGCTGCATGTGGTGTGCCCGCAAAATGCTTGTCCCACACTTCCTGGTGGCACGTCTTGCAAATTTCTGTGTCGGCGTATGGGCCGCTTGTTGAGCCGGGAAGCGCGGAGGATGTTTGCGGCCCCGGTTTACTCGCGCGTTCTTGTGCCGATATTGCAGCACTCAGGCAGCAGGCCAAAAGAAAAGCGATAGAGACACTTGGGATCGTTCTGCCTTGGGTAAGCGCCATATAGCTCCCAATTATCGCTGCCGAAAATTGTCGGAGTTAAGTGATGCCTCCTGCGTTCCGCCTGGTCGGGCAAGTCCAAACCGGCGCAAACACAGCCTGTTTTACCTCTGCTTGGCCACAAATCAGTGGCGAGCAGGATACCATCGCCGTTCGAGCGAGACTAATACCGTCGGGCACAGGAATGCAAGTGCAAAAAGCGAATGTTAAACGCCTTTTCGTGGGATCGGCACAAGAACAATTGGCCTCGAGGCGGACTCAATGGATAAGTGATGTACTCGAAATTTAGCTTAGCCGGCTTTCTAGCTCGCGTTACGAACCTTGGCTTGCCCTTGGGCTGACTCTTCTGGGGCTATGTGGGTGTCCGCTGACGTGACCTGATCACTGCTGTTGAAACGCCGGGCTGCCTGCTCCGCATACTCCATCGAGGGAACAGAGATCACGCGTGATTCACCGGTGATGAGACGGGCGGAGCGCTGATATGTGAGATAGCTCCAGGCCCACTGAAAGATTACGAGAACACGATTGCGGAATCCGATCAGGAAGAGGATGTGGATGAATAGCCACGACAGCCAGGCCAGGTATCCGGAAAGGTGCACCTTGCCGAACTCTGCGATAGCGGCCGCCCGGCCAATCGTCGCCAACGATCCCTTGTCAACATAATGAAAGTTTTCGCGCGGCTTGCCGTCCAGGTCGGCGGCAATTTGGTGTGCGACGAAGCGCCCCTGTTGCATAGCCACGGGAGCGACGCCGGGTAGCAGCTTGCCGGCTGCGTCTTTCATGCTGGCCAGGTCGCCGATGACGAACACCTCGCGATGGCCGGGAACACTGAGATCGGGTTCAACCAGCACGCGTCCGGCGCGGTCAACTGGCGCGCCCAGCGCATTGCCCAGAGGTGACGCCGATACTCCGGCGGCCCACAGTACGGCTGCGGCGGGCACCACCTCCTTGCCGATGTGAACTTCGCTTGGGCGTACATCGGTCACGGCGGAGTTGGTGCGCACCTCGACTCCGAGGCGTTGCAATTGCTTCACAGCGCTCTGGCGCAGGTCGTCGGGATAGGCGCTGAGCACCGAGGGGCCCGCCTCAACCAGCAGGATGCGGGTCTTCGCCGGTTCGATGTGGCGAAAGTTCTCCGACAGAGACTTGCGCGCAATCTCAGCCAGCGTTCCCGCCAGCTCGACCCCGGTAGGACCCGCGCCAACTACCACAAAACTTAGCGGCATGTGATGGCCGGTCACTGCCGCCTCACGTTCCGCAAGTTCGTACGCCAGCAGAATACGGCGGCGCATCTCCAGCGCATCTTCGACGGTTTTCAATCCCGGCGCGAACGGCTCCCATTGATCGTGTCCGAAGTAAGCATGGGTCGCGCCGGCGGCAACGACGAGGTAGTCGTATGAAAGCTCGAATCCGTGCAGCTTCACGATGTGGCGCTCGAGATCGAATCCGAGCACGTCTCCCAACAAGACTTCGACATTCTCGCGTTTGGCGAAAATCTCGCGAATCGGCGCCGCGATCTCCGCCGGAGACAATCCGGCCGTCGCCACCTGGTAGAGCAGAGGTTGAAAGGTGTGGTGGTTCTTGCGATCGACCAGCGTGATCTCGACCGGCAGATGCACCAGTGACTTGGCGGCCTCCAGACCACCAAATCCGCCTCCCACGACGACAACGCGCGGACGTGATTTTCCAGTCATGGCTACGTATTGAGATGCGGGAGAGCATGAATAGGCGGCAATTTCACGTACCGCGACCTGGACTCTTGCGGCGTTTTATCTGTGATAGATTGAACAGTGTGGGCCCGTAGCTCAGTTGGTAGAGCAACGCACTTTTAATGCGTGGGTCGCAGGTTCGATTCCTGCCGGGCTCACCATAGGATCTTCGCTCTCAACCCTGCCTTTTGACGACCCGTGATGGTTTCCGTGCGCCGCTTAGTGTGGCCAATGAACGAGTACATCCCATGAAGAGATTCGGCGGCGTGCGTTGATTCAGTCGCGCAAAACAGACAACGGCAACCTGGCGATGGTGCTGTCCCTCAGTTTTCTCTTGGGGATGGCCGTGGCTTTGGGGGTATATTTCGCGTGGAGGCTGAACATGGGGGCGCTTCAGGCGCACAGCTTCCTGACCGCGATCGCGCTAATCATTTGCCCTCCGTATGTCTTGTCCCTGGTGATCGGTCCCGCTCCCGATTCCGCTCTGGCGCTCGTGCTGGTCACCGGTACCATCGTCTTCGCCAACGCATTCTTGTATGCCGGAGCAGCGGCGGGCGGATATTTCATCTTCACCGTCATGGCAAAGAAAAAAGTGCGCCAGTAGGGCGGGCGTGAAGTTCGCGCGCTACCCGTGCGATTCGAGTGCGAACTCTGGAATTAGATAGCGAGTGTTCTGCAGGAATTGCGGGTTCAACTACAATATGGGAGTGCGTTTTCGTTATCTGATTCTTGCTGTGCTTTGTTTCTGGTTTAGCGGCCTTGCCGTTGCGCAAGACCAACAGCCCGTCGAACAGGTTCCCACCGATAAGTCGGCTCCGCCGCCCAAAGATAATCGCGAGGCCCCGCCGCGGTCTGATAATGTTCCGCCTGGAGAAAGCTCCAGCAAGCAGACGGAGATCGACATCTCCCCTCCCGCTGACGACGCTAAAAAGCATCCAGAGGCGGAACTGGGCGACGGTGCCAGCGATGTCGATGAATTCACCCCTTACAATCCCATGAAGGCGATGAAGGACGTGGAGGTCGGCGACTTCTATTTCAAGGTCAAGGAGAATTATCCCGCCGCCATCAGCCGCTATCGCGAGGCCCTGGAGTACAAGCCCCACGATGCCGAGGCCACATTCAAGCTGGCAGAGGTCTTGCAAAAGAGCGGGGACACTGCCGGTGCCGTGGAGAATTACGAAGCCTACTTGAAGATCCTGCCCAACGGACCTTACGCCAAGAAGGCCAGGGAAGAGCTGGAAAAGTTGAAAGAGAAGTCGAGCCAGAGCAAGGCGAACGCCCCTGCGAAACCGTAGTTCAATGCTTCAACTTTCTTTCTTAGACTTTACTACCAGCGGACGCCGCACCGGTACTAGCGCTCCACGGCTAGGATCGGCATGTTGCGCGCGCGCCATCACTTCATTGCGGACATAGCTGACGAAATCAGCCATCTGCCGCTGCATTTCCTCCATGCGCTCGCGCATTTGCAGAATAATCGCGATGCCCGAGATGTTCACACCGAGGTCCCGCGCCAGTGACAGGATCAGCTCCAGACGCTCAATGTCTTCGTCGGTATAAAGGCGGGTGTTGCCTTCGGTACGCGACGGCTTTAGCAGGCCCTCACGCTCATACAGGCGCAACGTCTGCGGGTGGATGTCGTACATCTCCGCCACTGCGCTGATCATGTACGCGCCTTGTTTTTTACGCTTGGCCATTGTCCTCTCGTTGGCTATCAGCTATCAGCCGTCAGCTTTCAGCTAAATCTTGCTGTTCTTAGCTGATGGCTGATAAGCCGAAGGCTTACATGCTGCATACATCAGGTGCGGCAGCCCATGAAACATGACTGAGCGTTCGGCCTTCATCCCATTGCGTTCGGCAACTCGCCTTGACGGGACATTTTCCGGCAGGATAAGTGAGACGACTGTTTCCGCTGCGAGTTGGCGAAAGGCATATTCCATGCATGCTCGCGCCGCCTCGGTCGCATAGCCGTGGCCCCAGTGGTCACGACGAAAGTGATATCCCACCTCCAGCATGGACTCGCCTTCAACTTCCTGCCGCACCACTCCGCAATTGCCGATAACTTCACCGGTTGACTTCAGAACAACCGCAAATAAACCGTAACCGTCAGTGCGGTAACGTTCCAGGCTGCGGTTGACCCAGCGCTCAGCATCGTCACGGGTCAAGGGCTGTGCAAAGTACTTCATCGCTTCGGGGTCGCCGATGACTGCAAAAATCGCATCCACATCGTCGCGACGCAACCGGCGCAGCACCAGGCGTTCGGATTCGAGCACGAAATCTGCCGTTAGCATTTGGCACTTAGCATTTAGCACTTAGCAATTAACGTTCGCCACTCCGCCTTTACTTGCGGAACTCTGTTGCGTCGAAGGTCGAAGCTTGCCAATTGCCAATTGGTAATTGCTAATTGCTTTCCTTCCATAAACTCTCCCGCGGGTCTTCCGGATTCAGCTTCGCCAACTCGCGCAGAATTTCCTTCGAGCGTTCATCAGTGACCTTGGGGGGCACAAGTTTGATCTCGACAATCTCGTCCCCTCGAGTGCCCTCCTTCACCGCTGACGGAACACCCTTCTCGCGCAGACGCAGCTTTTGTCCGCACTGCGTTCCCTGTGGAATCTTCAACAGCGCCCGGCCGTCGATGGTCGGCACCTCAATCTTGGCGCCCAGCGCCGCTTCCGTGACGGTCGCCGGCACGGTGAGATAAATATCGTCGCCCTCGCGCTTGAACACCGGATGGTCACCTACGCGCACGATGATGTAAAGATCGCCTGCAGGTGCGCCCATAGTCCCGGCATTGCCGCGGCCCGGAAGCCGGATGCGCTGTCCGTTGCGCGTTCCCGGTTTGATGCGGACCTTCAGCACCTCACTGCGCTCGACGCGTCCTTCGCCGTGGCACACCGGGCAAACGGTACGGTTCTTTCCACTGCCGCCGCAGCGCGGGCACACGACGTTGAACTTCATGCTGCCGCTCTTTTGCGTGATCTGTCCTTTGCCGTGGCATTCGGGACACTGGCCCGGGCTCTCAAGGAAGCCCTGGCCGTGGCAGTTGGTACAGACTTCGCGGCGCGGAATCGTGAGCTGCATCTCTGTGCCCTTGATTGCTTGCCAGAAGCCGACGTTCACCTGGTATTCCAGGTCCTCGCCCGGTTCAGGACGCGCCACCTGTTCCTCACGGCCACCGCCGAAGATGCCCGAAGAAGATATCGCGGAATCCTCCGCCGCCGCTGCTCTTGCGGCCGGCTGCACCCGCGCCCTCTGCGAAGTCGTTGAAGTCGAACCCGCCGAAGTCGATGGGAACTTCCTGAGTATAGGTCCGCGTCCCACCGCCGCCCGCGCCTGGCGGTGGTCCACCAAAGCCGCCCGCGCCAAAGCCTCCGCCACGGGCGTAGGCTTCTGCCGTCGCCGGGTCGATGTTGTCGGAGTAGAAGCCGATCTGGTCGTAGATCTTGCGCTTCTTAGGATCGCTGAGGACGTCGTTCGCTTCGGAGAGCGTCTTGAACTTCTCCTCGGCAGACTTGTCGCCGGGATTCACATCGGGATGATACTTGCGCGCCAACTTGCGAAACGCCTTGCGAATCTCGTCCGCCGAGGCGGTCTTCTTCACCCCGAGGATGCCGTAGTAGTCTTTGTCTTTGTTGGCGGTGGTGGGCATGGTTGGTTCTGGCTCTTAGCTTTTAGCCTCTAGCTCTTAGCAGTCTTGCGCGTAGTCGCGGTGCGCTCCTCGCGGTTTGCTTTTTGCTACACCCCATTTCGTATTGTTCATCCTGAGCGGAGGGAAGCGTCGGCCGAGCGCAGCCGAAGGATCTGCGGTCCTACGCTCCTGCACCACCGCAGATCTTTCGACTGCGGCGGCCAATTTCGGGCCGCCTCCGCTCAGGACGACAACTCATGGGGATGTTTCGCTTCTCAGTTCACGCCCGCTTGTCCCGTGTCGCCCATCGGGATGACAGCGCGCGCGACGAAGCCAAATTCGTCGCTGATCACCGGAATTGCTTTCATCCGGCCATCGACACCGGCGGTTATTAGATACCAGCGTCCGTCGTCGTTGTTAAAACTTAACATGTAAGACTGACCGTTTACTTCGAATCTCAATTTGTGCCTTCGATCCGGGGAGTTCGGTTTCGAGCCGTCGGCTGTCTGCCCCGTCGCCAGCCAAATCTGCTCATGTTCGTCATCGCTTTCCGCTATTCGCTCTTCGCTAAGATGAAGGGGCGTTCGTCACGCCCCCGCATTAGCTGATAGCTGACAGCAGAAAGCTAAGAGCTTATTTCTTCTCGTCCACGTCTACGTACTCAGCGTCGATCACGCCCTCGTCTTTCTTCTTCTGCTCGCCACCGCTGGCCTGGCCGTCTCCACCCGGAGCCGGACCGCCCGTTGGAGGCGTTTGCGCCGAGGTCGCCTTGTACATGGCTTCCGCCAGCTTGTGCGAAGCGGACGTCAGGTTCTCGCGCGCCTTGTTCATCGCTGCCGCGTCGGTGCCCTCAAGCGCCTTCTTCGCATCGGCCAGCGCATTTTCCACGTCGCTGCGCTCCTGCCCGGAGATTTTGTCTCCGTGCTCGCGCAGCATCTTCTCGATGCTATACACCATGCCGTCGAGCTGGTTGCGGGCTTCCACTTCCTCGCGCTTGGCTTTATCTTCCGCCGAGTGCGCATCGGCTTCCTTGGCCATGCGATCGACTTCGTCCTTGCTTAGACCGGAAGACGACGTGATGGTGATCTTCTGGTCCTTCCCGGTCGCCATGTCTTTCGCGTTGACGTTCAGGATGCCGTTGGCATCGATGTCGAACGTTACCTCGATCTGCGGCACACCACGCGGAGCCGGAGGCAGTCCAGTCAGGTGGAACTTGCCCAGAGTGCGGTTGTCGCGCGCCATGGGACGCTCGCCCTGCAGCACGTGCACCTCGACCGACGTCTGATTGTCGGCCGCCGTCGAGAAGGTTTCCGTCTTCTTCGTCGGAATGGTCGTGTTGCGCGGGATCATGTTCGTCGCCACACCACCCATGGTTTCGATCGACAGCGTCAGCGGAGTCACATCGAGCAGCAGCAGGTCTTTCACTTCGCCGCCGAGCACTCCGCCCTGGATGGCCGCGCCAATCGCAACCACTTCGTCCGGATTAACGCCTTTGTGCGGCTCCTTACCGAAGATCTCCTTCACCAGGGCCTGGATACGCGGCATACGAGTCTGACCACCGACCAGCACTACTTCGTTGATCTTGTCAGGCGTAACGCCCGCGTCCTTCAGCGCGGCCTTACATGGGCCGATGGAGCGATCGATGATGTCCTTCACCATCTCTTCCAGCTTGGAACGAGTTAGCTTCTTCACCAGGTGCTTGGGACCGCTCGCATCCGCTGTGATGAAGGGCAGATTGATTTCGGTCTCCATGGTGGTCGAAAGTTCGATCTTGGCACGCTCGGCCGCATCACGTAGACGCTGCAGCGCCATCTCGTTGCCCTTGTCGCGCAGGTTGAGGCCTTCGTCCTTCTTGAACTCGTCAATCAACCAGTCAACAATGCGCTGATCGATGTTGTCGCCGCCCAGGTGCGTGTCACCGTTGGTGGACTTTACTTCGATCACGCCTTCGCCGACTTCGAGAATCGAAATGTCGAAGGTGCCGCCGCCGAAGTCATACACGGCGATGGTTTCGTCCTTCTTCTTGTCGAGCCCGTAGGCCAGCGCGGCCGCCGTCGGCTCGTTGATGATGCGCTTCACGTCGAGGCCGGCAATCTTGCCCGCGTCTTTGGTCGCCTGGCGCTGCGCGTCGTTGAAGTACGCCGGAACCGTGATCACAGCATCCGTCACCGTCTGGCCGAGATAGTCTTCCGCTGATTTCTTCAACTTCTGCAGAATCATGGCCGAGATCTGCGGTGGGGTATATTCCTTTCCCTGCGCCACGATCGCCACATGATCGCCCGACTGCACGACCTTGTAAGGCACCATCTTCATTTCTTCATTGACTTCGTCGAAACGACGGCCCATGAAGCGCTTGATGGAGTAAATTGTGTTTTCGGGATTGGTGATAGCCTGGCGCTTGGCGACTTGGCCAACCAGCCGTTCCCCATTCTTGGTGAATCCCACGACGGACGGCGTGGTTCGACCGCCTTCTTCGTTAGGGATGACTTTGGGCTCGCCAGCCTTCCATAACGGCGACCACCGAGTTGGTGGTTCCCAAGTCAATTCCGATGATCTTTCCCATAGCAGCCACCCTCCTGGCTTAATAAGCTCGTAAGTTATTGATAATAATTGCAGTTGACAGCGACTCGCGATGTTAATAACAAACCGACTATAGAACTTGAGTGAACTACTGTCAAGGTTTAGATGTGCGACGGACCATGCTCGTTGCAGGGAATTTTCTAGAAAAGAAAGCGTCCAAAACGGGTTTCTCGGTGATATGAATGGATCTAGAGAGACTGGGATCGCTACACAGCGGCAGACCCAGGGAGAACGGAATGACGACGGAAACTATGGAAACTGGATGTTGTGTTGTGGGCGGGGGGCCTGCAGGCGTGATGCTGGGCTATCTTCTGGCCCGCGGAGGTGTGCAAGTCACCGTGCTAGAGAAGCACAAGGATTTCTTTCGCGACTTCCGCGGCGACACCGTTCATCCCTCCACGCTTGAGGTGATGTATGAGCTGGGTTTGCTGGAAGACTTTTTGAAGCTGCCGCACCAGGAATTGAGATCCGTCAATGGCGTCTTCGGAGACTACACATTCCAGGTAGCCAGCCTTCGGCACGTCCCCACGCATTGCAAGTTTGTGGCGCTGATGCCGCAGTGGGACTTTTTGAACTTCCTATCCAGCCAGGCGCAGAAATTTTCCTCGTTCACGCTCAAGATGGAGCACGAAGCAGTTGACCTTATCGACGACAGCGGTCAGATCAACGGAGTGCGAGCGAATACCCCGCAGGGTCCGGTTGACATTCATGCTGGCCTCGTAATCGGATGCGACGGACGCCACTCCATTACCCGGCAGGTTGCCGGGCTGGAGGTGATTGAGTCAGGAGTTCCTATCGACGTGCTGTGGTTCCGCATTCCCCGTACCACCAACGATCCTGAGCAACTCTTTGGAAACTTCAACTACGGCAAAGCGCTGGTGATGATTCCGCGAGGCGATTATTTCCAGGCCGCGCTCATCATCCCGAAAGGATCGTTCGAAGCGATCAAGGAGAGGGGACTCGACGACTTTCGCGCCTCCGTCGCGCAAATTGCACCTTATGTCGGCGACCGGGTTGCGGAATTGAAAAGCTGGGACCAGATCAAGCTACTAACCGTGCAGATCAACCGTCTGCGGAAGTGGTATCGGCCTGGATTGTTATGCATTGGAGACGCCGCTCATGCCATGTCTCCGGCGGGCGGCGTCGGCATCAACCTCGCGATCCAGGACGCTGTGGCGACGGCGAATCTCCTGACTCGCGGACTACTCTCCGGACAAGTGACCGAAGCAATGCTGGCCCGGGTTCAATGCCGTCGCGAGTTTCCCACTCGCGCGACCCAATTCCTACAGGTGCAGGCCCATAAAGGACTGGCGAAAATTTTCCAGAATCCTGGTCCGGCGAAAGCGCCGTGGCAATTAAAGGTCGTGACGAACATTCCCGGTGTGCATGATTTGCTCGGACGAGCGGTAGGGAACGGCTTCCGTCCAGAGCACATCGCCGGCGCGCGCCGTCGTCCGGAGTGCCCTCTACCGGGCTTAAAGAAGGTAGCGATCGGAATTGGCCTCGCCGCTGCGGGCGCCGTGCTCGCGTTTCGCATGTTTCGAAGCGTGAAACGACCTCGTTGGGCCTAAGACCCTTGCTGGGCAAAGGGAAGCACGCTCTGTAAGACTGCGCACGGAGTTTATGCATTGACAACCATCCGATTACTTGGAGTTCAGCTCTGTTTCAACGACGGTGATCTGCTCGAAGACTCTCTGCGCTATCTGCTCGATCAAGGCCATCACGTAATTGTGTGGGACCATGGGTCCACTGACGAAACTCCGGAAATTATCCACAGGTATCGAAAGGAATTGCTTGAAAGCCGCCACATCCCCAGGGAGTTCGATTTCTACGAATTGTACGCAGCCATGTCGAGGCACCTGATTGAAAACTTCGTGCCGATCTACGACTGGATTTCCTGGCCGGATCAGGACGAATTTCTGGAGGGGCCATCTCGCTCAAAGCCCTATCGGGAGTGCATCGAGGAGGCGCACGCATCGCAGTATAGCTGGATACAATTCAATAACTTTAATTATTGGTTGACTAGCGCCGACGATCTGGGGATCCCGTCTCCGCCGCTGAGAATCCGCCATTATTCTCTCTTTCCGGATTGCGCTCCGCGAATTCGTTCGTGGCGCGCCTCCGCGACCAACATCCGGGTCTTTAACCACAATCCGCCGCTGGGGGATGCATGGCCGGCCCGCTTCAACCTTCGTCATTACCCGATGCGATCAACGAAGCAAATGCTGGCTCGCATCCTGCGAGATCGTGCGGGTTTGCGTCGCGGCGACGCCAATTACCACTACGACAACATGAAGGTGAACATCAATCGCCTGGAGATCGCCCCTGAGCAACTTCATTACGACGATGGATGCTCGGAATTGAATCCCGAGCCGATTTTCAATTGGCGTTCTATCTACGGATTCGGCGCGCCTGAGCAGTCTGCCTCCTGAAGCCAATCGGATGGGCCGTTATGGCGTTACTTGCACCAGCTCTGTGGTGTGTTTGAGTTGACCGCAGGCGGCGTAAATATCTCGTCCGCGGGGACGGCGGACGAATGCTGGAATTCCCGCGCGGGTGAGGACGCTTTGGAATGCCTGCACACGGGCGTCGGAGGGAGTTGAGAAGGGAATCTCCGGGCCGGAATTCAGCGCGATGAGGTTTACTTTGGCGCGCAGTCCGCGAATCAGGTCAACTACCTCACGGGCGTGCTGAACGCCGTCGTTGACCCCGCCGAGCAGAACGTACTCGAAAGTCAAGCGCTCGCGATTGCGCAGAGGAAACTCGCGTAGCGCTGCCATCAGTTTCTCGATGGTCCACTTCTTGGTGATCGGCATGACTTGCGTGCGCAGCGCTTCGTTGGGAGCATTCAGCGAAACCGCCAGCTTCGGGCGGACAGGCTCGGCACCGAAATCGGCGATACGCGGGACGATGCCCGAGGTTGAAACCGTCATGCGCGATTCGGGAATGCCGACGGCTTCCACCAACAGGCGCACGGCCTGCATGAAGTTGTCGTAGTTCAGGAAGGGCTCACCTTGTCCCATGAAGACAAGGTTGACGCGGTCGCGCTCCATCTCGACCTGCTGATCGTTGAGGACGGCGAGAATCTGTCCCACAATTTCTCCCGCGCTCAGGTTGCGCTTCAATCCCAGCAGGGCCGTCATGCAGAAGGCACACTCCACTGCGCATCCCACTTGGCTGGAGACGCAGATGGTGGCACGGCGAAAACGTTTTCGATCAAGATTGTGTGGCGTCTGGCCCGCTCAGGATGGAAGTCTGAAATTTGGAGTTCTTGCAGTTCGGCATCTCCATCTTCCGAGCCATCGCCGGCCTCTCCTCCATCGCCTTCGGGCATCCACACTGTTTCGACACTTTGGCCGTCGGAAAACGCCAGCAGGTAACGGACGGTGCCATCGGAGGAAACGAACTTCTTTTCGATTCTGGGTAAGCCAATCGAGTAACGCGACTCGCTCAGCTGCCGCCGAAAGGAAAGTGGCAGCATGCTGAACTGCTCCAACCTCGACCACCTTTGCCGGTACAAACCGTCTAAAAGCTGGCGGGCGCGGTAGCCAGGTTGACCTAAACCCTCAGCAATCCCCGTAAGTTGCTGAATCGTAAGGCCTAATAGTTCGGTATTTTGTTGATTGCTCATGCATCCAATATGCTTAGTTAGTTTCCTGTGCGCCCGACGACGCTGCGGGCATTTCGTCATTGTAGATTCATTCTAAAGGGTAGTCATTTTTTTATGCAGGCCTGGAAGCCACAGGAGCACAGGTACGGTGTTTAGCTATGCGACGGTTGCCAAGGTTCGAGCGTGAGCTTGGATACCGTCAAGAGCGGTGATAAGTAGGAGCGGTAATAAGTAAATGGTTGAAGAAATACGCAATATACAGCGCGAGGTGTTGCCTAACGGGCTTACCATCCTGACCGAACACATGAACCACATCCGTTCGGTATCGATGGGGATCTGGGTGAAGTCCGGCTCGCGTCACGAAGACCCGGCGGTCAACGGCATTTCCCATTTTGTCGAACACATGGTGTTCAAGGGGACCACCACCCGGACGGCCGAGGATATCGCGCGTCAGGTGGATTCCATTGGCGGCAACATGGATGCCTTCACCGGCAAAGAGACGATCTGCTTCAATATTAAAGTTCTGGACGAGCACCTGCCTCTGGCAGTCGATATCTTGAGCGACATGGTCCTGCATCCGGTCTTCGATGCCAACGAGATCACGCGTGAGCGTGGCGTCATCCTGGAAGAGATCAAGATGGATGAGGACAATCCCGACTACCTGGTGCATGAGATCTTCACCCAGAATTTCTTCAAAGACCACCCGCTGGGCAAGCCGATCCTGGGGACCAAAGAAACCGTGCGGCGCTTCGATCAGAGTGCCATTCAGGGCTTCTATCCCTCCAAGTTCGCCCCAGGCAACCTAATCATTTCGGCGGCAGGAAACGTCAATCACGAGGAGTTTGTTGAACTTCTGCGCCAACGCTTCGGGCAGTTGCCGGCGGGATCCAATGGCTGGCACGATAGTCCGCCCAAGGTCCACTCGCGCATTATCATGCGCAACAAAAAATCTTTGGAGCAAGTGCAGATTTGCGTGGGCGTTCCGTCGTACTGTATTAGCCATGAGCGGCGCTATGCGTCGTACATCCTAAACACACTGCTGGGCGGAGGGATGAGTTCGCGGCTCTTCCAAAACGTTCGCGAGAAACAAGGACTGGTATATTCGATCTTCTCCGAATTGAATCCCTTCCGCGATTCGGGATTGCTGTCGGTATATGCGGGTACGTCGCGGCAGTCGGCGCCGCATGTGGTGCAGTCGATTGTGAACGAATTTCGCCAGTTGAAACTGGAACCCATCTCGCCAGAGGAGCTCAAACGCGCCAAAGACCAGTTGAAGGGAAGCCTGATGCTGAGTCTGGAGTCGAGCACGGCTCGCATGTCGAACCTGGCGCGGCAGGAAATGTATTACGACCGCTTCTTTAGCATGGACGAAATCATTGAGCGCATTCAGGCGGTGACCGTGGAAGACTTGTTGCAATCCGCGAACGAATTGTTCCAGCCGGAGCGGATCGCGGTAACCGTGTTGGGCAATCTCAACGGATTGAAGATCAGCCGCGATTCCATTGTCTGCTGAGCATCCAAGATTAGGTTTACTACACTGCGGCATCGGGTGCCGCTGGTTTGCCGGCGTGAAACAGCGCCGCAGCGATTCCTGCCTTGGCTATTTCTAAGAGCGCGAATGACCCCGTCTGCCGCCGTGCCTATATCCCCGGGGGTTCCTTTCCGCAAAAATAGAACTCGGAGGGAGAAGGAAGGTTACCTGCCCTTAAGGTACATGTCCTTTAGTAACTTGCTGATCATTCTGAATTTGGGAGGCATATTCCAAAAATAGTACGCCTCGCGTGACTTCTCATCTATAATCTGGGAAGCTGTTAAGAAACTTAGGGTTAACTTGTAGTCGGTAGGCGCTAGCGTGGCATCTAAGTTGCACAGTAATGATGCACCCGTGGGCATGGTCCCATTGGTACGTCGTATCAATCAGCCACCCGCTCCGATGGCCCGAGATCTACAAACGCGTTTTTTTGCCGTCATCCTCGCGCTTGTGAGCGTGGCGGCGGTCGTCTTCGCATGGATCAATTTCCAAAAAGAGAATGAGTTTTCCGCCCCCTCTGATGGTGTTTGGTGGGTGGAAGACGGTGGCCACTTACGCGCCGCTCGGGTGGACATCGACGGTCCTGGGCAGAAGGCCGGCATCAAGCTGGACGACCGTCTGGTGGCGGTTGACGGACGCGGTGTGACCAACGTCGGCAGCCTGGAGCGGCAGCTCTATCACGCGGGAACCTGGTCCAAAGCTAACTACTCTCTAGTTCGCCAGGGCGTGAATCTGGAGGCGCCGCTGATTCTCGCCCCCGCTGACCGCTCTCTGTACGGTGGATTGCGGCTCATCGCACTGGTGTACCTCGGCATCGGTATTTATGTTCTGCTGCGGCGGTGGACAGCGCCCAAGAGCACCCACTTTTACGTCTTCTGCCTGGTTTCGTTTATTTTTTACTCATTCCACTACACCGGCAAACTCAACGACTTCGACTGGATCGTTTACTGGTCAAACGTGGTGGCATGGCTGCTACAACCAGCCCTGTTCCTGCACTTCTCGCTGACTTTTCCGGAACGCAAAGGCCTGGTAAACCGCCGTCCGTGGCTCATTCCGGCGGTGTACGTGCCGGGCGCGATTCTGCTGGCCGCGCATATCTGCGCTCTCGAACTGCTGCAGCCGAGTGAAGTGTTGCGGTGGAACCTCGACCGCGTGCAGATGTCGTACCTTGCGGCTTATTTCATATTATCGGCGGCGGTGTTGTGGCATACATATCGTCACGCCGAGACGGCGATTCTGCGGCAGCAGATGAAGTGGGTGACCCGCGGAACCATTCTCGCCGTGGCCCCCTTTACCTTGTTCTATGCCATCCCCTACCTGATGGGAAGCGCTCCGAACCTGGTGATGAAGGTCTCGGTGTTGTCGCTGGTCTTTCTGCCGCTGACCTTCGGCTATGCCATCTTCCGCTACCGCTTGATGGACGTGGACCTCATCTTCAAGCGTGGCATGGCCTACACCATCGCTGCGGGTGCAATTACGGGGGCGTATTTCGCGGCTGTGGGCATTGCTTCGGTGCTGTTCCATCAGCGCTTTCCGAGCGTCGGCCCGATCGGACTAATAGCCGCCATCGCAGTGACCGCGCTGCTGTTCGATCCGTTCAAGAACTGGGTACAGGATTACCTTGACAAGTTCTTCTACCGCAAACGCTACGATTACCGGAAAACACTGACCGACTTCGGTCGCGATCTCAACTCAGAAACCGACCTCGACAAAATGCTGACCTCCATCGTCGATCGGTTGTCGCGTACGTTGCTGGTGGATCGGCTGGCCGTCTTCCTTTCCGATCCTGAGCAGCCAGAGCAGTTCTCGCTGGCCAAGTCGTACGGTATTTCCAATACCAGCGGCCTCGATTTCGACTTCCTGCATGTCGAACGGCCAGAGTGGCAGTTGGGTCATCTGTTCTTCGACAACACCAACCAGGCGGTGCGCGAAACCCGCAGCGCGCGCGACACCATTCGCCGGCTGGAACTGAACTACTACATTCCCTGCACGGTGATGAATCGCATGATCGCGGTGCTGGGCTTGGGCAAGACGTCGGAAGGCGACTTCCTCTCCAGTGAGGATGTGCAGCTGCTGGAAACTCTCGCCGGATATATCGGCATCGCGGTGCAAAACGCACGCTTATATAAGTCTCTCGAGGAAAAGGCTGGACAGTATGAGCGCCTGAAGGAGTTCAACGAAAACATTGTCGAATCCATCAGCGTGGGCGTGCTCGCGGTCGATCTTCAAGATCGCATTGAGTCATGGAATTCGCAGATGGAAGTGATGTACGCTTTGCCACGTCTGCAAGCGCTGGGGCGTCCTCTGAGCGAAGTGCTGGCCCCCGCATTTCTGGAAGAGTATTACCGCGTGCGCCAGACTCCGGGCATCCACAACCTGTACAAGTTTCGCCTGGGTACGACGGCTGGCGATACCCGGGTCGCCAATATCGCTATCGCCCCGCTGGTCACCAAAGACTTCAGCGTCATCGGACGCTTGATCATTGTGGACGACATCACCGAGCGGATCGAACTGGAATCGCAACTCTCGCAGGCGGAAAAGCTCTCGTCCATCGGCCTGCTTGCGGCCGGAGTCGCGCACGAAGTAAACACTCCTTTGGCGGTTATCTCGTCCTATGCGCAGATGCTGGCCAAGCAGGTCCACGGTGACGAGAAGCAGTCGGGTTTGTTGGATAAGATCACACGTCAGACCTTCCGCGCTTCGGAAATCGTTAATAGCTTGCTGAACTTCTCGCGGACTTCGAGCACCGAGTTCAGCAATGTCGATTTGAATCGCGTCATCCAGGACACCCTGACTCTGCTGGATCATCAGTTCAAGACAGCGCGCATCAAGGTGCAACCCGAGCTGCAACCGGAATTACCGCCAATCTATGGGAATACGGGAAAGTTGCAGCAGGTCTTTCTGAACCTCTTCCTGAATGCGAAAGATGCGATGCCCGCGGGCGGCACGCTGAAGATCAGCACTTCTAACGGACATCACGTCCAAGTGAAGGTGTCGGACACGGGCTCGGGAATCGCACAGGAGCATATCCACCGTATCTACGATCCGTTCTTTACCACCAAGAACAAACCGAAAACGGGGCACAGTGGTGGCACAGGCTTGGGATTGTCGGTCACCTACGGCATCATCCAGGAACATGCCGGCAAAATTCGTGTCGCCAGCACGCCCGGTCAAGGCACGACATTCATCATGGAGTTTCCCATGATGAGGAAGGTGGTCAATGCCTGAGGTAGCAATCGGCCGCACGGCAACGGGACGCGACGAGTCGGCTTCCGCCGGCTCCGTGCTGATCGTCGATGATGAAGCCGCCATCCGCGAGTCATTGCAAACCTTGCTGGAGTATGAAGGCTACAGCGTGGAGGTAGCCAACGACGGCCTCGAGGGCCTGACCCGGATCGCAGAACATCCCTTCGACCTGGTGCTGCTGGATTTTGCTCTGCCGGAGCGTAATGGGGTCGATATCCTGCACGATATCCGCGAGCGCGATTCCGATCTGCCCGTCATCATGATCACGGCCTACGGCACGGTGGAGAACGCGGTGAATGCCATGCAGGCCGGGGCCACCAACTTCATCCAGAAGCCGTGGGACAACGAAAAATTGTTGGCTGACGTGCGCACCGCAGTTGGCCGGCGCCGTGCCGAAGAAGAAGTGATCCAACTTAAGCGCGCCCTCAAGCAGCGCTATAACTTCGAGCACATCATCGGCAAGAGCGAGCCCATGCTGCGCATCTTCGACCTGGTGGCGCAGGTGGCGCCCAGCCGCTCCACCGTGTTGCTGCAGGGGGAGAGCGGCACCGGCAAGGAACTGATCGCCAAAGCCATCCACATGAACTCGACGCGCCGCGACCGTGCGTTCGTTCCGGTGAACACTGGGTCAACGCCCGCCGATCTGCTGGAGTCCACCCTTTTCGGCCACGTCAAGGGTGCTTTCACCAGCGCTATTGCCAGCAAGAAGGGTCTATTTGAGGTGGCCGATCGCGGGACGCTCTTCCTCGACGAGATCGGCACCATGAACCTGGAGACGCAGGCCAAGATCTTGCGGGTGCTGCAAGACCGCAAGTTCATGCACTTGGGCGGTGTTACTGAGATACAGGTAGACGTGCGCATCATCGCCGCCACCAATGTCAATCTCCAGCAACAGGTGAGGGAAGGGAAGTTTCGCGATGACCTGTTCTACCGTCTCAACGTAATCACCATTGACCTGCCTCCGTTGCGCCAACGCAAGAACGACATTCCGATCCTGGTGGAATACTTTATCGCCAAGTTTGCTGGAGAGAATGAGCGGCTCCCGCTGCGCATAAGTCCCGAAGCGATGCGGCCGCTGTTGGAGTATGACTGGCCGGGCAATGTGCGCGAGCTGGAAAACGTGATCGAGCGCGCAGTGGTACTGGCGACGGGGCCGAATCTCACCATCGATCTGTTGCCTGACACCGTTGTCGGCAGGAGCGGCAAGTTCGCCGTGATAGACCACCGCCCGGATGCCTCACTGTTCGAAATTATTGAGAGCTGCGAGCGCCGCGTGATCGGCGACATGCTGGAAAAATGCGGCTGGAATCAAACCGAAGCCGCCGATCGCTTCCGTATTCCGCTGTCCACTTTGAACCAGAAGATCAAGCGTCTGAATATTGAGATCAAGAAGAAGGGCCGGGAGAACGGGAGCAGCTAGAGGGTTGCAGCTTTTGCGCGGCGCCATCTCAGGCGCCGGCGCTCCGTTCGTTAGCGCATGCCTCCACAACGAATCGCGCCAGTTTGCGCTTGTCGTCCGTTGAATTCATGATGGTGTTGGTGCACAAAACGTGCAGACTCTCACTGTGCAGCGAGGCTGCCTCGCCTTCGTCGGCGCGGTCGGCAACCAACACGTCCAAGAAATCGTCGTAGGCTCCCGCAACTCCCGCAATCCCGCTGGCCCAGCCCATCATCCTCATCAGCGCACTTGCGGGACCGCTGATCGCCGCGCCGCCAACAATGGGGCTCACCGCCGCAATCGTCGATTTGGTCCGTCGCAGTGTGTCGCGGATTCCAGGCACGGCAAGAATCGGTCCGATGCTGGTCACCGGATTGCTCGGTGCGAAAATGACCGCCTCGGCCGCTGTGATGCTCTCGATCACTCCAGGCGCAGGGCGGGCGCGGTGAGCGCCTTCGAACCGCACTCTCCGCACGGCAACTTGATATCGCTCTCGCACGAAATACTCCTGGAAGGTCAGAGTGCCCTTCGCGGTGTCGAGCATGGTCGAGACCTTATCGTCCGACATCGGCAGCACACGCGCACGGATTCCCATTTTGCTGGCGAGTTCGAAGGTAGCGCGGCTTAGCGACTTCCCTGCCTTGAGCATCACAGTGCGTGTGAGGTGTGTTGCGAGATCAAGATCGCCCAGACTGAACCAGCCGGGCTGCGCTAGCTGCTTCATGCGTTCAAGACAACGAAAGCTATCGTTGTCCACACCCCAACCGCGATCCTTACTGAGCAGGTCCGACAATCCGTAGAGCACGGAATCGATGTCCGGGGAGACGTGCAGTCCCCACCACTCTATGTCGTCGCCGGTGTTGACGATCACCGTGAGGTTTTCCGGCGCTACCACTTGCTGCAAACCCTGCACCAACTTGGTGCCGCCGGTCCCCCCGGTAAAGACGACGATCATCTATGCCATCCTCGCATAGCCATCATCGTCGGCCGCAGTCTGGAGCCGTTCGCCCAGCATCCCGCCGCGGGCCACAACATTCGCGACGAATTCGGGATACACCGGCAATCGCTGCTTCAGCTTCTGTCCGGCCGCTTCAGTGCGGCGTAGCAAATCATGCAGGTGCGGCCACGGCGCTTCGGGATTGATGTAGTCGGGCGTGAGCGGCGACACGCCTCCCCAATCGTTGATTCCGCCGTCCAGCAATTTATCGTAACCGTTCTCGGTGAGATTCGGCGGCGCCTGGATGTTCATATCGCGCAGCAGTAGGCGCGCTACCGCGAGAGTGCGCAGCATGTCGCTCGTATCCGGCTCAGGCCATGCCGCCATTGGAATCGGCGGCTTAACGCGAAAATTCTGGATAATCACTTCCTGAACGTGACCGTACTGCTCATGCAGACGCCTGATGGCTAATAGCGATTCGACGCGGTCCTCCATGGTTTCGCCGATACCGATCAGGATTCCGGTGGTAAATGGCACGCCGAGTCTACCTGCGTCCTCTATCGTCTTCAGGCGCAGTGCGGGAGCCTTGTCCGGAGTGCGCCCCAACGGGTGCGCGGCCACAAGATTGACGCTGGTGCTCTCCAGCATCAGCCCGAGGCTGGGATTGCTCTCGCGCAATCGCTCAATCCAGTTTGCGCTCAGCAGCCCGGGATTGGCGTGTGGCAGCAGTCGCGTTTCGCGCAAGACCAGTTCGCACATGGCTTGCAGATAATGCAGTGTGCTGCGATAGCCGAGCTTACGCAGGGTCTCGCGCATCTCGGGAAACAGTGCCTCCGGCCTGTCACCCAGCGAAAACAGCACCTCTGTGCAGCCCAGCTTCTCGCCTCGCTGCGCAACCGAGAGAACTTCATCCGGTGTCATGGTGTGCGCACCGGGCTCGCCGGGATCGCGACGATAGGTGCAGTATCCGCAATAGTCCCGGCACAGATTGGTCAGCGGAATAAACACCTTGCGCGAATAGGTGATGACGCCGGGGCGATATTGTTCCTTGAGAGCGTGCGCACTCGCAAGCAGTTCAGGCAGAAGTTCATCATCGCAGTACAAGAGCTGGCGGGCAATGTCCGGAGCGAGCGCCCTCCCATCGCGCACCTCGCGCAAATAAGCCGCCAGGAATTCGCTCGACACGCGATACGCTGCGACGGGCCATGTTTTGGTTCCTGCTGGCAAGAGATTCCCCATCCGCGACGCTTCATTTCGCGAAACACACTTCATCGAAGGATAACGCAAGCCGTCAGGGTCCGCACGTCCTAGGCTGGCAACTCCAAATAGAGATCTTTCGACTACGGTGGCGAAGCGTCGCCTGCGCTTAGGATGACAACGCAGGAATAGACTGCGCGTTTGCCAATGCTCCAATTAGTTTGAGAGTACAAAGATATGATGTTGTGGACTGAGTGCTGAATGCTAACCTAATTGCTAGTTGCTAGTTGCTAGCTGCTAATTGCTAGCTGCTTCTTCCCCATGCTCCTCGACGCGCTGCACAAAATCGCCAACCACCGCACTTCCCTGACGCGGACGGAAGCGCGCGAGGTCATGTCGCAGATCCTGCAGGGCAAAGCCACCGACGCGCAGATCGCAGCGCTTTTGGTAGCGCTACACATGAAAGGCGAGACGGTGGAGGAAATCGTCGGCTTTGCGCAGGCTATTCGCGACGAGGCCGCGCCGTTACAAACCGAGGACGGCGAAGCGCTCGACCTGAGCGGTACCGAGCGCGATGCGCTAGTGGACACCTGCGGCACCGGCGGGGACGCCAGCGGCACATTTAACATTTCGACCGCGACGGCGCTGGCTATCGCGGGCGCAGGCGTGAGAGTTGCGAAACATGGCAACCGCAGTATCAGCTCGAAGTGCGGCTCGGCTGACGTAATGGAAGCGCTGGGCGTCAACATTAACCTGCCGCCCGCGCGAATCGCTGCGTGCCTTAACAAAACTGGCATCGCTTTCCTCTTTGCCCCAGCGATGCATTCGGCGATGAAATATGTGCAACCGGCGCGACGCGAATTACGGTTGCGCACGGTGTTTAACCTGCTCGGCCCGCTGACCAACCCGGCGCGCGCTTCCGCGCAGGTGGTTGGGGTCTATTCCGCCGATCTGGTTGAAAAGCTGGCTGAGGCGCTGAGCGAACTCGGAGTGCGGCGGGCGCTGGTGGTCCACGGACGCGACGGTCTGGACGAGATTACCATCACCGGACCCAGCAAGGTTGCCGAGGTACGCAACGGCCAGGTCCACGTGTACGAGGTCGCGCCGGAAGACTTTGGCTTACAACGGGCGCCGCTCGACAATATCGCAGGAGGCGACGCGCAGCAAAACGCCGCCATTATTCGCGCCATCCTCGATGGCGAGCGCTCTTGCCGGCGCGATGTAGTTTTGCTGAACGCCGCGGCTGCGCTGGTCGCAGCCGGACACGCTGATCGCATCAGTGACGCCGTGCCACTCGCAGCCTACGCGATTGACAGCGGCCATGCACGTCAGCGGCTGCAATTGCTGGTGGAGTTCACCCAGCAAACGTCCGATGCCAAATAGTTGTCAGCGCAAATAGAGCCAATTAACAGGTCTACCCGATGTCACCGGCGCACCACAGATTAGTTGCACTAAGGGCGAATGGCGAAGAGCGAACGGACTTGCTGATTGCGCTACGGTTGCGGCTGATTCTGATTGGGTGTCTGCGTTCCCTGACCGTTTTGTCCCGGGGTCTGCTGTGCCGTGTTACTTGGTTGCTGGCCGAACGGGCTTTGCTGCTGCCCGAAGGGGCTCTGCTGTTGGCCGTTTATCTGCCCGGCTGGCGTTCCCACTTGAGCTCCCCCTAGAATAACTGGCTGATAGGGACCCTTCAACAAGACATTTAGCTGGTCCGACGTTGGATCGTAGATGAACTGCCACTCGTTGTATTTCTTCTTCTTGTTGTAAATACGGATGGTCGGATCTTTGCTGACACTTGCGACGCCGACGATCGCGCCACCGCCAAAAGTCTGGTTGCCGCCTGCCGAGTTTTGTCCGAAAATACTGCTGCTCGATGAACCAGGCGCGCCGGTCTGTCCATTGGTGCTGTTGGCAAAGGGACTGATTCCTAAGCTGTTGCCCTGCTGAGCGCCACCCGCCACACCTACCGCCGAACCTCCTGCGCTTCCGTACGAACCTGGACTGTTAGCAGTCTGCGCACTTTGTGCTGGACTTGCCGCGGAAGTGCTGGCGCTTCCGTCCGAGCCGAGACTATTCGTCGCTGGGGCAACAGCCGGTGTTGAACCGGGAACGGCGCCCGATGTACTGCTTTGTCCCTGTGAGCCCAGCGCAGCCGCAGGCGTTCCGGGCGCGTTGGGGTTCGACAGCGCCTGAATGTCGCCATAGTGCAACAGCGTCCACTTGCCATCCTTGGCGAGGGGATCTTTGTATCGCTGGCGGAGAAAACGGATCTGGTTGGTATTGTCAAGTTGCTCGAGACTGGTCGGATAACGGCCAAACTTTTTGTAGAACTTCTTAATGGCACGAGCGTACTCCGTGCCGCGATGAATCATCTCCTCCTCGCGGTCGCGCTTCAACTGCTGCACGATTCGGGGAGCCTCGACCGTGGCAGCGATGATCATCAGTGCCATCATCAGCAGGATAGCCAGCAGCAGGTAACCACCGTCGCGCTGGCCCCGGCGGGCATCGATGGCTCGAGATGGAATAACGCGCTGCATTTCGTACTAATCAGGCTGCATTGCTATAGACGCACAGACTCGTGTCAAGTTTGCGCGAAGAACAGCCCCGCTGGTTCATCCTAACGACAGAGGAAGCGTCTGCGGCGGGTAGTTGGTCAGAACGTCCTGCACCTCGACAGAGTTTGGTCCTATGTGCACGATCTTGTAGTGCCGATCAATAATGTCGCCTTCTTTCGCGACGAAGATGTCCTCGCCCCTGGAGAGAAAGATCCGCTTGTTGCCGTCCCTGCGACTGGCAAAGCCATAGAATTTAAAAGGAATCGGCGGCGGCGGTGGCGGCGCCTGCACGACGGTTGGCTGTTTGTCTGGAGGCAAGGGCTTGGGAATGGGAGGTTCCTCCGCCTGTGAGCGGAAAATATCGCGCCCCGTTCCCTTGTAGGTCACATCTTCGCTGGACTTAAGCAGGTCGAAGCGCAACGTGGGATCGAGCGTCTGGGCCAGCAGCGGATGCGGCTTGTGCGCGGTTCTCGTGGTTCCTGGCGCCGGTTGCCCAGTCGCGCTACCGGGACGTACAGCGGCAGCCGGCGACGGAGTAGGCGACGGTTCCTCGTCTCCGCCGTGAAATGCACGTACCACGAAGAATACCGCAGCCAGCAGCAACGCCCCGGCAATGATGGTCTTGGTCCGATTCTCGGTCCCGATCTTCACGAAGTTTCGGCTCCGCGCAAGTAGGTTTCCAACTTGAGTTGCAAACGGACATTGCCCTGCTGCTCGCCCAGTGCGATTCCATCGATCAGGAAGAACATTTTGTCGCGTTCCAATTGGTTGATAAACTTTACTTCCTGCAGGTAGTCGCCAGACAGGGAGATTTCAATACTCATCTTGCGCAAACCTTCGATCGGGGCGTCCTTATCGTCGTACTTCACGCCCGCAAAGTGGACACCAGTGTCAGCGGCCACTTTGCCTAACTCCTCCACGACGGTTGAGTACTCGGTCGGAAACCGCTGACCGTAGAATTTGTTGATGTCCGCCGACGCCTGAACTAATTTGTGGTCCATACCGCGAGTGGGCAACACTTCTTCCCGCTTGGCCGTCAGGCGGGCACGCATCTCGTAGTAATCACGCTGCCGCGCCTGACGCGAGCGTCCCGCAGGTGACAGAAGATATCCGACGCAAGCCAAGTCCAGCACCACCAAGGTTATGACGACTGGCATCCAGGTCTTACGAATTTCGCGAATGCTGGCCATTAGTGCTGCCTCATAGACATGGATTTTGACGGCGAATTCTGCGCCTGCGTTGCGCCCGGGGGCTGACTAGCTTTCGGCGCGGCAGCCGCCTTTGCAGGCGCCATCGGATGCTCCTCCCCGTTCCCTTTCTGGTTGTTTTCTTTCCCACTATCCTGGACCGCGTCGTCATCTTCGGCAGTGGGTACGTAGATAGCGGCAATGTCGAACTGGATGTTGCCCGGTCCTGCACTTTGGTCGCCGGAGTTGGTAGTGACGTTCTCGGCCACTACTTGCGACTGACGGAAGTGCTTTGAATTCTCCATGCGGCGGACCAGTTCCACAGCGCGATCGCGCGAATCCGTCGCTACGACGACGCGCAACATCAAGTCGTTTGTCTTGGTGTACTCCGGCTTCATGGATACGACATGGAGATTGGGCGGCACAATCTTTTCCATCTCGGTGAACACGCGCGTCCACGACAGTGCTTTGCGGGCAAACAATCCATTGAGAAACTCAGACTGGTCAGCTATGTCGCGATTAGCCGGCTTATTAAGGAGAGCTCGCGCCTGGGACTCTTCCGAGTTAAGGCCGTTGATCTCGCTCTGCACTTCGGCTATCTGTCTGTTGATACCGCGAGATTGCGCTCGCTGATATACGATGTAGCCGACGAGCAGCACGGTGAGGACGGCGAGCGCGACTACGAGCGTCCCCATTCGGCGGCGATAGAAGCGCGCCGCTTCGTAGGGCTGGCTGGCAAGATTGATGTTGAAACGCATTAGGAAACCAGCGCTCCCACCACCCCGGCTAGCTGAGACCGAGGCACATTGCCCGCCGCTGCACCAGCACTGGCAGTGGATACCAGTTCTTCAACCCGAATATTCGCAGTCGCGCTCAATGCCTCCTGCAAGGCTTGCGCCGAATCGACCCCCGTGACCAGGACGCGATCCACGCCCACAGAGTAACGGTCCTCGAAGTACACCAGCGAAGTGTTTACGTCATCCACCAGAGACTCGCCGCTGACCGTCGCTCCACCGTTCTCCAGCGCGCGATGGAGCAACAGTTGATTGTTGTCCACGATAGCAAAGGTAGTGGTGCCGCGTTCGACCTTGATGACCATGGTCGGACGAGAGCCCTCCACCATGCCGAGGGCAGCAATCATCGAAGGCAATACCGCGCCCGGATTGTAGCCCGCGTCGCGGACCAGAGATTCGTACTCACCCAGAATGTCGCGCGGCGTCACCGCCGCCACCAGCCTGACTGGATCCGCGGTTCCTTGCCGATCGAATGACACGGCTGACTGCTCCACTTCGAAGGGGAGCGATTTTTTCAAGCGGAAGCGCACCACCGCATCCGCTTCCTCCGGCTTGGTCGGAAGGGTATCGAAGTCAAGCAGCATGATGCGCGTTGTAGCATCGGGAATCACGAGACAGATATCGTGTGAACGCCCGGCAACAGCGGACAAAGCATCGCGCAGCGCCGAGACCAATGCCTCACGCGCGGTAACGTTTGCCTGTTGCAACCCCGGCAAGAGTGCCCCATCGGGAAGAGCCTGCGCGGAGGCTGCTTCGAGACTCTGCGCCCCTTCGCCGGCACGCGCTGCAACGACGCGCTCGGCGCTTATCTCGCACGCGACTCGGGGCCGTGGAATGTTGTTGGAAGACATCAATTTTGAGTTTCAATTTTCAAGTTGCAGATTTACTGTTTTGCGTTTGGAGCTGGCCGACCGCATGCCAACTTCCCTTTTCGATTGTAATCCTGCGCTAAGCAAGGACCCTGCCTGAGCAAGCGTTCGCAATCATCGCAGATTCGGCCAGTATAGGGGTCCTTCGACTCCTCGCTGCGCTCCTCGCTCAGGATGACAGATGCAGTAGCCAGTTGCCTGCGGCCAGTTGCCAATTGCTAACTGCTCCCTACCGCGTCGTCTCGATGAAGGTGACCTTGTTAATTTCCTTCAGCGTAGTCAACCCTCTTTTTACCCTATCAATTGCAGACTCGCGAAGGAAATGCATTCCTTCCTCCTTAGCCGCGCGGCGAATCTCACTGCTGGGCTTTTTGGCCAGAATCATCTCCCGCACGTTGTCGGTCAACTCCAGCAACTCGTGGATCGCGGTTCGTCCGCGGAATCCGGTGCCCGAGCACTCGATGCAGCCCTCTCCTTCATAGAACGGGATGTTCGCCCAGTCTTGCGGATTCAAACCGCTGGCTTCCAATTCCTCGTTGGAATAGTGGACCTCTTTTTTGCAAAACTCGCAGACCAATCGGACCAGCCGTTGCGCCAGGATGCAGTTCAGAGCTGAAATAAAGTTGTAGGCTTCCACGCCCATGTTGAGGAAGCGGCCGAGCACGTCAACCACGTTATTGGCGTGCACAGTTGTGAACACCAGGTGTCCAGTAAGCGCCGAGTTGATGGCAATCTGCGCCGTCTCGGTGTCGCGGATTTCGCCGACCATGATCTTGTCGGGATCGTGACGCAGAATCGAGCGCAAGCCGCGGGCAAAGGTCAATCCCTTCTTTTCGTTTACCGGAATCTGCGTGATCCCGCGAATCTGGTATTCGACTGGGTCTTCGATAGTGATCAGTTTGTCTTCGTCGCTCTTGATCTCATTCAGTGCGGCGTAGAGCGTAGTGGTTTTACCGGAGCCCGTTGGTCCGGTGACCAGCACCATCCCGTACGGCTCTTTGATATAGCGACGAAACTTGTGCAGGTCTTCGTCGCTGAATCCCACCACGTCGAGGGTTAGTTTGTGGAACTTCTCGCTCATCGACTCTTTATCGAGGACGCGCAGCACCGCGTCTTCGCCGTGAATCGAGGGCATGATGGAGACGCGGAAGTCAATGGAGCGGCCGAGATAGCGCACGCGGAAACGTCCGTCTTGCGGGACGCGGCGCTCGGAGATGTCCAATTCGCTCATGACCTTGATACGCGAGATGATGGTGGAGTGGTGCTCCTTGGCAATGGGCTGCATGGCCTGCTGCAGTACCCCGTCAATGCGGTACTTGATGACCACGGAGTCGTCGCGCGTCTCGATGTGAATATCGCTGGCGCGCCGTTGCAACGCGGTAAAGATGGTGGTGTCCACCAGCCGGATGATGGGACTGATGTCGGCCTCGGCCGTCAGCTTCTCGATGGAGATGGTTTCGTCGGAATTTTCGTCTTCGACAATTACATCCAGCGCGAAGCCCTCGCTGGCTTCCTCCAGTACGCGCTGCGACTGCTCTGTCTTTTTCAGGATGTCGTTAATCTGCGACAGGCTGGCGACCTTGGTGGTGATGCGCCGGCCCAGCAACAAGCCGATCTCGTCAATCATCATCAACTGGCTGGGATCGGCGATGGCAATCACCAGCCGGCCGTCGGGCTTGTCTTCCAATGGCACGAAGTTATAGCGGAACATCAGGTCCACCGGAATCTTGCGGAACAGTTCGTGCTGGATGTGAAAGTTCTTCAGGTCCACGAACTCGCAACGATAGCGCCTTGCCAGTTCTTTACCGTGCTCGACTTCGTCCTGGATGCCGATCGGACTTCCGTTACCGCCGCCTACGAATATGGGTTTCTTAATGTCTGCCATAAACACCCTTTAGCAATTAGCAACTAGCAGTTAGCATTTAGCAAAAGCGTACGATGCGCATCTGTAAAGCAAGCACCATTCACTATTCACTATCCACTATCTCCTTCTAATGCAGCCCTTCCGAGCCCAAACTGAAGATCGGCAAATATAGAGAAATCAGCACAAAGGCCACCACCACGCCCATCACGATCAGGATAACCGGCTCAATCAGCGCCATCGCCGTGGCCAGCGCATTTTGCACGTCTTCCTCATAAAACTCAGACACCGAGTTCAGCATTGCGGGAAGCGCCCCTGTCGATTCACCAACCTCAATCATCTCCACCGACATCTCGGGGAAGACTTTGGTCTCTTCCAGGCTATGCGCCAATCCCTGACCCTCGCGCACGCCACGCGTCGCCCTCTCGATGCCGTGTGAGATCAGGCGGCTCTGCATCGACTCACACGCCGTCTCCAGCGACGGAACCAGCGATAGTCCGCCCGACAGCAGGGTCGACAGCATACGGGCGAAAATCGCGACCTGGTACTTCAGCCAGACGTCCCCCAACAGGGGAATGTTCAACTTCAGGCGGTCCACCTTGGTAGAGCCGCTGTCGCTTTTCATCCAGCGCCACAGGAAAAAGCCGATGGCCACCAGCACCACCACCGAGGGCAAGAAATAGTGCTTCGCATTGACGCCGATCGCCAGCATAACCGAGGTCATTGCCGGTAGCGGTGAACCCAATTGCTGATACAGGTTTGCAAACTGCGGTACAACAAAGGTGATGAGGAAGGTCATCATCACGATGAGCATCGCCACCAACAAAGCGGGATATACCAGCGAGGCCGTCAGCTTCTTGCGAAAACTCACTGCCAGGCGCTGGAAAGAGATATAGCGGCCCATCACTTCTTCCAGGTTGCCGCTCTTCTCACCCGCCAGCAGGGTAGTGGTGTAAACCTTGGGGAAAACCTTCTGCGCTTCAAAGGCTTCAGAAAGTAACTCGCCGCCGCGCACCCGCTCACGCACATCCTGCAAGACGGAACGGAAGAAGGGGTTGCGCTGCCGTTTGATCAACAACTCCAGGGATTGGATAATCGGCAGGCCGGCGTGAATCAGGGTCACAAACTGCTGGTTGAAGATGACAAATTGGTCTTGCCTGATCTTGCGCCGGCGCGGGAAACCAACTTCGGTCGAAAACAGTCCCTTGGTCTTGACCGAATAGACTAGAAAGCCCTGCTGTGCGAAGCGCTCCCGGACCTCGACCTCCGAGCCCGCATTCTCGGTTTGCTCGAGGACGTGGCCCCGCTCATCGGCCATTTTGATCAGGTATTCGGCCATGGTTGAGAAGTTCCCTAGGGAGAGGTTATTAGTAGTCTAGCATTCGGTGCCGTCGGCCATCAGCTATCAGCCATCAGCTCTCAGCGTGACATATATACTTCCGCAAGTCACGTTTTTCGCTCTTCGCTTTGTACCGTTCGCTCTTCGCCTTTTTCTGCGTGCTCTAAGGCCCTAAGACCCTAGCCGATGGCTGATAGCCGAAAGCTGACGGCTATTCCGTTAACTCCGTCCCGGATACGACCTCGGTTCCCGGCGGCGGAGTGAACCGAAATTGTCTGTCTGGTATTTCGACGTTTTCCTTCTGCTGAAGAAAGCGGAATTCGGTAACTGAGCCGTCACGTTCTTCGATTAAGATTCGCGAAATCAGCCCGTCAGGCGTGACTTCCAGCAGAGTCTGCTCAATGCGGTCACCCATTCCTTTGGGAACACCACGCAGAACCACATCCTCCAAATCGAGCGGCTTTTGATCAGGCGCCAACGAGAGACCATCCAACTCCTTCTCCAGCTTGGTCTTGCCTAGCATGTACCGCAGCGGCGACCGCAGATCGTCGAGTTGTTTGACCGGCGTCCGGCGAACCTGCTTTTCGCCAGGAACGTAAAGCCATGCCGTGTGGCCGTCGGTGAGGAACAGCTTGGGACGCGGCTGATCGTAGTCCCACCTCATTCGGCCCGGCTTCTTCATCAGGAGAGTACCGCTTTCGGTATGGTTGATGCCGGCTCCCTTGTAGGTTTCCGTAAACCGGGCCTCCAGAGTACGCATGTGATCGTAGCGCTGATCTACTTTAGCGGCCAGCACGTGCACGTCGGTCTGCGCGACGAGCGAAAGCGATCCGATGAGGAGAAAGGCGAAGATAGCCAGATGGGTCAGGCGGGACAAAAAGTAAGACATGGGCTGCAAAGTGTAACGGTTTTGGGGCCACAGCAGAACTTCAGGGTCGGTAGACATCGCTGCGACGGCCGATCTTAAGTACCAGCACAAGCAGCCGCTCGCCTCGGGAAGACGGATAGCAAGCATTTTGGCCTCGTTCTTATACAAGTATAGCAACAGCGCGTGGCTGGCCATGCGGGCCGACGCAGGGCTGGCTAGCTGCTACTGAATCACCGGGCTAGTCGCATCAGCCGGGCCGGAAGAGTTGTAATGGATCTCGCCAGCCTCATCCGAGTAGAACCTGCGCTGCCCAGTCGAGCCCACCTGATCGGGGACGCCCGTGATCGTGTACGAACGGATGGCGCCGTTTACCTTCTCACCCGGCGTATAAGTGAACGTGTAGCCACTCTTGCGCCCGCTTGCCAGGTTGTTGTCGATGGTCCCTTCGCCGCCGGACTGCGTCGTACCTCCCAGCATGGCTAAGTCCGGTGTGAAGCCTACGTCGGGATGGCTGCTGGCATAGATCATTTCCGCTTCATTAACCGCTCGGATGCTGGCGATTGCAGAAGTCTCGTGCGCCGGAATAGTCGACTTCGTGAGCTTCGGTATGGTGAAGGCCGCGATGATCAGAATAATGGTTACAACGATCAGCAGTTCGATGAGGGTGAATCCCCGGTCTCGATTACGTTTACGCATAATTGGCAACCTTTCTCAGCCGCCATGGTCGGTTCACACGTGCTCTGCCGCCCTGATCTGCCGGCCGGCCACCCGAGGACGCGCTGCCCGGCGCCGGACTCGGCAATTTCAACGCTGCCACCAACACAGCGGCTTAGCTGAAGTCCTTAGAGGGTCGCTTTGGATTTCTTCTTAGGCGGCTTTTTGGCTTCGCGCTTTGGTGCGTTCTTGTTTCCCATGTCCACAGCATCGCACAGATTCGAAGATGATGCGAGGGTTTAGAGCCTCAGACTACACCTCGCGCCCCTAATTTCCGCTGTCTGTCCAGACGGGCCTGCAATTTGGACGCTCGCGACAAAGAAAGGTTTTGACGAGACGATTTAAGAACAGCAGGAAGCGCACAAACGGACATTGGCCATAAAGGGGAACGCTTTTTTCGCCAGCTCGTGAAGTTGGTGGTAATCTCTGGGGCATCCTCGGGAAAGACATGCCTCCCCGGGGGCAGCCACAAAGGAGAATCCATGCCGTCACAGTCAGTGCCATCGAGAGGTAAGACGAACTCGGCCCGGTCGGGGAGTGACAGTGGTCTGGCGCATTTTGGGCTGGCCTTGGCCACTTGGAGCGAGCGTTGGTTCCCCGATCCTCTTGTCTTCGCTTTGGCGGGAATTGTCATCGTCTTCATCTTCGGCTTATGTCTCCACGAATCGGCCAGCAAGCTTGCGATTCAAGGCGCCAAGAATTTCTGGACGCTGGTGCCCTTCACCATGCAGATGGTGATGATCATCATAGGCGGATATGTTGTTGCCACTACGCCCATGGTGAATCGTCTGATTCGAGCCTTGGCGGGAATCCCGAAGAGCGGGCGTAACGCCATCGCGATGATCGCGCTGTTTTCCATGCTGACTTCATTGATCTCGTGGGGACTTAGCCTGATCTTTAGCGGGCTGCTTGCTCGCGAGCTGGCCCGACATGTGAAAGGCATGGATTATCGCGCCGCCGGTGCTGCTGCGTACCTCGGTCTCGGCGCAGTGTGGGCGCTCGGACTGTCTTCCTCAGCGGCCATGATGATGGCTACCAAGGGATCCATCCCCCCAGCGCTGTTCGCGATTTCCGGATTGATCCCCCTTCGTCAATCACTTTTTCTGTGGCAGAGCATTGCCATGGCTGTGGTACTGATCGTGGTTTCGGTGGCGATCGCTTACTTCTCGGCGCCGTCTCCGGAGCGGGCGAAGACCGCCGCCGATTTCGGTATCGAGTATGAGTCGGTCGATCGTCCACTTGAGAAAAGAACAAAGCCGGGAGAATGGCTGGAGTACAGTCCTTTGCTGACCGTCTTCGTGGCAGCCCTGATCATTTGGTACCTGATCGACTTCTTCCGCACTTCGCCACAAGGAGCGCTCGCCGCCCTGGATTTGAACACCTACAACCTGATGTTTATTACGGCCGGACTGCTTCTGCATTGGAGGCCTAAACGATTTGTGCGCGCTGTGGCCGACTCAGTTCCTGCGACCGGAGGTGTTCTGATTCAGTTTCCGTTTTACGCGGTCATCTTTGGCATGATTGTTGGCACGGCCATCTCTACATGGCTGGCCAGTCTGTTTGCGCGCATCACTACGCAGGCGACCTATCCGCTGCTGGTGGCGCTGTACTCAGCCATTCTCGGGACCTTTGTTCCTTCCGGCGGCAGTAAGTGGGTGATCGAAGCGCCTTATATTCTGCAGGCGGCGAACCTGCACCAAGTCCACCTCGGTTGGGTGGTGCAAATTTACAATGCAGCCGAGGCTCTGCCCAACCTCGTCAATCCGTTTTGGATGCTGCCTTTGCTGGGTATTCTTAAGCTCAAGGCGCGCGATCTGGTTGGATACAGCGTGCTGCAAATGCTCGTGCACATTCCGATTGTGTTTTTCTTGTGCTGGCTGTTTGCGCGCTATCTGCCGTATTTGCCGCCGATGAAGTAAAGCAACCCCTCAGATTCGTATGCTATGACGTGGACATTTGTGCGGCATCAATCGCTGTCTACGCTAGCTTGATATCGAGGGCATTCGATAACTCAATTTGAGATGTTAAGCGGCGAGCACGTCTAACCGGAGGTTCGACTATTGGCGGGCTTCCAACTGAAATCCCGAAACTTGAAAACTATCCACTAGAAACTATCCACTAGCCAGTGTTTTCAGATTCCCAGCCCGGTCACCCTCCATCCCGCTCCGTGCACCTTGTGCCGAATGTTGAGTGTGATTAAAAGTGCGGTCATGGCTTCCACGATCCGCGCGTTTTCCAGCTTGCCACCATCGACGGCGCGCACGCCAGGAATCTTGGTCGCCAGATCTGAAGCTACCTCGCGCGCCTGCTCATCGTCGCTGCACACGATCACGTCACAATCCACCGGCTGATCGCCCCGCAAGACGGTTGACGACAGACTGTGAAACGCTCCAGCAATGGCGACGTTCTTGCCAACGATTTCGGCCGCCTGCTCGGCAGCCGAGCCTTGCCAAACGCCCAGCACGCGTGTGGGCCGCCCGCCAACGGCAGCCGCTAACGGAACGGTCGCATCAATCAGCACCGTGCCCGGGCGAAATGATGGCTTGAGCTGCTTGAGCAATTCCGCTTGTCCAGCGAAGGGAACCGTGAGCACGACGATGTCGCACATCTTGACGGCGGTAGCGTTATCCGCGCCTTCCACGCTACCCAGAGGGCCGACCTTTTCGGCGATCTGTGCTGCCATGGCCTTGGCGCGTTCCGCATCGCGCGAGCCGATGATCACCGATTCGCCGGCACGCACCCAGCGCAGCGCCAGCCCCGAACCCTCGGGACCCGTGCCGCCAACAATCGCGATCATGCCTTGCCGCCTACGGATATCGGCTCTGCAGCGGCCATGACGGCCGGAAAGTTGTACTTGGTGTAAAGCGTGTTACGCTGCGCGGGCATGCGTCCGAGTTCAAGAATCCTCTCCTGGAATTCTGCGGTCGAGATGTACTGCCCCGCCGTCGCTCCCGCCAGCCGCGAGATGTTCTCTTCGAAGAGCGTGCCGCCGTAATCGTCGGCACCGGCCAGCAGCGACAGTTGCGAAACTTCGCGGCCGAGCTTTACCCACGAAACTTGAATGTGGTTGATGGAGCCCGCCAGCATAAAGCGAGCGAGTGCATGCACCTTCAGGTGCTCTTGCAGCGTCGCGCCCGCGCGGGCCAGACCTTGTGCAAAGAGCAAGGTGTTGTCATGAATGAATCCCAGCGGCACGAACTCGGTGAAACCGCCGGTGCGCGACTGGATCTGGCGCAGCAGCACTAGCTGGTTGACCCAGTGTTCATGCGTCTCGGCGTGGCCATACATCATGGTCGAGGTACTGCGGACACCGCATTGGTGCGCCGTTTCGATGACCTCGCACCAACGCGCAGTGCTTAACTTATTGGCGGAAAGTATGTGGCGCACGCTATCGTCGAGGATTTCCGCCGCCGTACCCGGCAAAGTGTCGAGGCCATTCTCCTTCAGCATCAGGAGATACTCGCGAAGTGGCATGCGGGTGAGTTCGACGCCATAGACCATCTCCATGGGTGAGAACGCATGCGCGTGCATTTTTGGAGTGGCCGACTTCACCGCGCGCAGAATGTCGCGGTAATAAAACGGAGGCAGGTTGCGCGGAAGCCCACCTTGAATGCAGACCTCGGTCGCTCCCCACTGCTCCGCCTCGAGGGACTTCCGGGCGATGTCATCGAGGGAAAGAAAATAGGCAGTCTCATCGCGCGGCCCTACGCTGAACGCGCAAAACTTGCAGCCCACGAAACAAACGTTGGTGAAATTGATGTTGCGGGTGACTACGTAGCTGACTACGTCTCCGACCAGCCGCCGTCGGATTTCGTTGGCCGCAACTACCAAACCAAATAGGTCGTCGCCGCTGCAATCGGCGAGCGTGAGACATTCCTTGCGCGTGAGCACGCTGCCGTCCAGCGATGACAGTACCTTGTCGAGCGCCGCCCGCACTTGAGAGCTGACAAGCGACTGCACATCGTCCCACGTCGCGTGTTGCAGAGTTTGCTGATTGGCCCAACTGAGGTCGTGCATAGTTCCCCAAGATTACCGGAACAAATCCTTCTTCGCCGTCCGCACCATCTGTCGCGCTGTGCCGTTCCCGCGGCGATAAGGATAACCTCGGATTATACAAGCCGGAATGCGCGAATTTTTCCCGCACACCAGCCCTGCGACCGACGCCAACTCATCGGCCACCGCTTCTTCGGTGGCGTGCATCTTGTACCCGTAAGCATCGCTTTTGCCGCGGTAGTCGTGCAACACCTTCATCCCCGCCACTCCGATCGCGACCTCGCACAAACCCTCGCGCCACGGCCGCCCAAAGCTGTCGGCGATGATCACGGGAATATGCAGTCCCGTACGCTTCTTTAATTCTCTGTGAATTCGCGCCGCCGACAGGTCCGCATCTGCCGGCAGCAACACCGCAGTCTTGCCGCCGTCCACGTTGGAAACGTCCACGCCGCTGTTGGCGCACACCAGGCCGTGATGTGTTTCGGTGATGAGGATGTGCTTCTTGCGAATCACCCGCTTGGCTTCACGAAGGGCCAACTCCACAACGCGAGCATCGACGCCATTGTTGCGGGCAAAAACTCTTGCCCCAGCCGATGGATTCACTGATTCGAGTACGACCATCCGTCCTTCTGCCTTGGACACGATCTTGTGCTTGACCACGAGGATGTCGCCCTCGTGAAATCGCCAGGCCGCCCAAAGTCAGCGCGTCGACAACCAGATTCGCCACGGAATCGCCGGCAAAAACATCGCGAATGCCGAGCACGGGAAACACGTGCAATTCGGTGTTGACGGCGGCCCCGGTTCGCATCAGACGGCTGCTTCCCATCGCGCCTCGCCATCCGCGCCGAAGCCCCACGACCGCAGCAGTTGTTGCGCGTTGGTGTCGCCGTCGCGCTGCAATAGCAAACCCAGTTCGTGAGGATTGTCGATGTCAAGGCCGATGCCGGACATTTCAAGGATCACCAGCTCGTTGCCGGTCTTTCGCATGGCTTCGCAATGCGGCAGAAAGCTGTCGTTGCCGAAGCGCAGCGGAATGAGCGATGCCGGCCGTCGCAGAATGCAGTTGCTGCCACGACGATCGTAGGCGGGCACGAAGACTGCGCCCTTGGAGGGAGCGGCGTCGAGGACGCGTCGCAGTTCGTCGCTGGTGATGAGAGGGATGTCACCGGGGACGACGATGGTCGTGTCGTACCCGCGCTGCTCGCACCATGCGGTCGCCATCTCGATGGCCGCCGTTTCGCTTTCATTGCGCCGGTCCTCAATCACCTGGAAACCGAACTCGGAAGCCAGCGCTCGCGCCCGGGCGTCGCCGGTCACCAGCGCTACGTCGATGCGGCCAAGGACGCCAGCGGCCGCAGTCATCACGTCGCGCAACATCGCTTCCGCAAGCTGCGACCGCCGCTCCTGATCCAGGGCCTCAGCAAGACGCTGCTTGGCGGTCGCGAGGCTTTTTACGGGTATGAACAGGATGCCGCGCATGCATAACCTCAGGTGCGTAGAGCGTAATGTGAGAACTCACATGCTCGCATGTTGCCTCAAGGGGCGACGAGGACGAAGAAAGCATGTCACGATTTAAGGCTTAGCGTCTAGGGCTAGCACATTTGTGCTCTGCCGCATTTCTTGCAGCTCAGCTTCGTCGAGTTCTGCCGAAGCGGCTGGCAGCCCGTTAGCGGCTCCAGACCTCAAATGCCAGACTGGCCCGGGCTAGCCGATCAGTAGATGAAGCAGGAATGCAACCAGAATCCAGAAGGGAATGACCAACAGGAGCGCAAACAGCAGGCCCTCGGGAAATCGCAAACTGATGGCTGAATCCGCCGGGTCCCACGTCACGTCAGGGGTGCGGTATGCTCTATCGAATTGTTCAAACCGGTTTAGCGGCCACATACGAACCCGTACTATAACGTAAAAGATGGCGGGAGGGGAGCGCGGGTTGGCCTGGCTGGCGATCGGCCGGGCGTTCTCAATCGGGGTTCATGCGGCCTGTTCCAGGAGGTATGTCGAATCTTTTCATCTTGTTGTAGAGCGAACTCCGTGGTATTCCGAGACGGCGCGCGGAGCGATCAATGCAACCACCCTCATCCTGCAACACCAAATTGATATACGCACATTCCAGCTGCTTCAGGGTTCCTGTAGAGTTGCAAATTGGCAGTCGGCGGGCGTAAGCAGAGTTCTGGAATTGAAGATGGCGCGCCGTCAGCTGATCATGGTCTGCGATCAGCACCGCGCGCTCGAGCACATTGCGGAGTTCGCGAATGTTGCCTGGCCAGGAGTACTGCTGCAAAGCGTCCATGGCGGACTTGTCGGCCACCACGTCACCCCGGCCGCAGTCCTGAGACAGACGGTTGAGAAAATGTCGCACCAGCATCGGGATATCTTCCGTGCGCTCACGAAGCGGCGGGACGCGGAGGGGAACAGTGTTTACGCGGTAATAGAGGTCCTCGCGAAACCTCTGCTGCTGAACCAGGTCCAGTAGTTCACGATGGGTGGCGGAGATCAAGCGAATGTCGACGGCCTTATCACGAACATCTCCCACCCGGCGAAATATGCGGTCTTCCAGCACCTTCAGCAGCTTGGGCTGGACCTGTAAGTCGATGTCTCCAATCTCGTCGAGGAACACGGTCCCGCGGTCCGCGACTTCGAGGAGGCCCGGCTTAGCGTTGACAGCGCTGGTAAAGGCACCTTTGACGTGTCCAAACAGTTCCGATTCGAGCAGCTCACGAGAGAGTCCGGCGCAATTCAGGTCGAGGAAAGCCTCGCTCGCCCGAGGTCCATTGCGGTGCATCCAATTGGCGAGCACGCCTTTGCCTGACCCGGTTTCACCTTGCAACAACACGGGGCTCTCGCTGTTCAGCATGCGCTTGGCATAGGCTTCCAGCCGGCGAATGGCCGGGCTGTTGCCCAGGAATGGGTCGACATATTCACGTTTCGTTCGGGAAATGGCGGCTGGAGATTGTAGGCGATATCGCTGGTTGGCCAGGGCCCGCAGCAACACGGCCTGCAGGGCCGACAAGTCAACTGGCTTAATGAGAAACTGTTCGGCCCCTTCCTGAATGGCCCGCACCGCCAACTCCAGCGAACTCTGGCCGGTAAGAACAATGACGGGAATGTTGCGGTCCGCGCTCTTGATTTGCTGTAACAGATGGAGCGCATCACCGTTCGGAAAGGAGAAGTCGAGGATGGCCGCGTCAGGACGAAACTTCTCAAACTGTGCTTGTGCTTCGTGACGATTGGCGGCTTCGGCCACGATGTGGCCTTGCGCCGTGAGAAAGTTGCAGATGCCTGATCGAATGACGGGATCGACGTCGATGACGAGAATCTTATTTCTGCTCAAGCACTCACCTGCCTCGTTGACATGTATAGGTGCTCGAGGGTCCGTGTTACAAATTGCTCTGCGTATGCTCAGTTGGGAGTGAGACGGCTACCACGTCGATATCGGTCCCATTGCTTTCCCGGCGAAATCGATCTGCCAAACGGGACTGCAAACGTTTCAAGTTGCAATGCTCTGCGCAATCCACGTCTCTGGCAGTGACGACGGTCACACATCAAAGGGTCGTACGCAAAAAAAAGCGGATCCTGGTAGCGGGATCCGCTAGAAGTACGCAGTCTGGAGATCGTACTTTTACGTGTACAGTCCCCTGAATCCGGTTAGTTAGTTATTGGACTAATCTCGGGGTCCGCCTAACCGGCAGGCAAGAAGTAGGAAGAGGCCTCAAGTCGGCCAAAATCGTTCGCCGAACAGATGCAGAGGGCACGAAGATAAGTTTCGATCGAGTTTTCTCGGGATATCCTCCCTCCGAGGCGATTTTCACCGTATGCGGTCGCCATCGGCGCGCACGACCACTCTGGGGTAACAAAGAGGAATTCTGACAATGCTGACGCACACTGCCGCGCTCGTTAGAGCGATTCCACAGTGGCTATATTTGCTTTGAAAGGGCACGCCTTCAGGCGTGCCGCAAAGATAGCGGGAAGTGACCGGCTTTTAGCCGCTGAGAGGGCGCACCCTCAGGGCCTAAAGGCCGGGTTGTTGATAGCGCGGATCGGCGCGGCTGAAGCCGCGCCCTTTCAAGGCGGTTACAGCAACTCAGAAATTGCTCTAGCAATCGTTGATTCAAATCTTCTCAGTCCTGATGGCTGAAGGCTAATCGCTCCCAAAGGAATCTCGGATTGTTGCTGTCCCTTAGATAGCGCCGCTTAATCAGAGTTTCCGCTGTGACTCCTTATATCAAATCGTCTAGTCCATAGCTGAAGGCTAATCTCCCAGCCGCAATTCTTTACCCAGGCGGGGGCATCGGCAAGTAGCCCTGCGTGGATGTCGAATGCTGCGCCGACACCGGCCAGCAAGGACGCGTCGAGGCGGTCGGCATATTGAGCCATAAAGCGTTCCTGCTTCGGAGTGCTCAGGCCAACCCAAACGATGTCGGGTCGTGCATGGTTGATCGTGGCAACCACGTGGTCTCCTTCAGACGGCGTAAGCGACCCGAATGGTGGCGTGTAAACACCCACAATATCAATTGCGGGAACCACTAGTTCAAGTTGCCGTTTAAGTTCCGCAGCAACCCCGGCTTTCCCTCCATAGAGGAAATGGCGAAAACCGGTTCTCGCCGACATCCTGCACATTTGCAGCATGTAGTCGGGACCATAGACTCGGCGCATGTCTTGATAGCCTTGCAATCGCCCCACCCACACCGTCGGCATGCCGTCGGGGGCGCAAAGGAATGAGTGGTTCAGTATCCTCCGGAGAGAGTCATCCCGCTGCGCCTCCATGATTCCATGAACGCCGGTGAGGCAGACATAACCCTTGGCGTGATCCCGGAGTAGGCGCTCCGACAAACGTAGCGCCTCGGCCATATTGATGGCGCTGACACCGACTCCGAGGACATTGGCTCGCGGCGGATGAGTGTGATTAGTCGGATGCATAGGCCAGCACTTCAGGCAGGCGACCGGTTTTTTGTAGCTCCTGCTCGATCCAGTGATACGTAACATCGAGGCCGTCGAGGAGTCGCGTCTTGGGCTCCCAGCCGAGCACCTTACGAAGGCGGGAGTTGTCGCTGTTGCGGCCGCGAACGCCTTGGGGCTGGCTCAGATCGTGGCGCTTGTGCAGATGCTTGCCAGCGATTGCACATACCAGATCCACCAACTCATTTACGCTGACGAGCTCCTCCGTACCCAGATTCAGCGGTTCGCGATGATCGCTGGCCATCAAACGCAGCAATCCTTCGACGCAGTCTGAAATGTACATGAAGGAACGAGTCTGTTGCCCATCACCCCATACGTCGATGTATCCATCGTTTTCGGCGAGCGCCACCTTGCGCGAAATGGCCGCCGGCGCCTTCTCTTTGCCACCGTCGTAGGTGCCTGATGGACCGTAGACGTTATGGAAGCGAACGACCCGCGTCTCAAGCCCAAAATCGTGCAAGTAATATCGACAAAGTTTCTCGGTGAATAGTTTCGCTGCAAAGAGCAGTACACGGTTCGCATCGGCACGGTGTACGAGGAATCGCGTATCGAGCTTCGTCATTGGTGCTATGCGTTCTGGCGTGCCTGCACGTCGAAGAAAGGCGTTTCGGCTCTGGAGATCAAGCGCCATTGCCAGATCAGCTACAAGTCGGCGCTGTTCCTGATGAACCGCATTCGATTTGCGATGGCTCCCGACGCTAACGACCCGAAATTGAACGGGCACGGTTGAATGTGATGAGATTTACATCGGGGCGCGCAAGCCGCGGTATCAAGGGAGTCAGCAAGCGCGGACGCGGCACCAGTAAGATTCCGGTATTCGTGCGCCGTTGAGCGTCAAGGCCAGATTCGCCGCCGCATCGTTGCTGATGTGACGGGCGAGACCCTGAAAGGCGCGATTCGGGAAGAAGTGGATCAGTCAAGCCCGCATCATGACCGACGAATACATCGCCTACAGCGGCATCGGCGCGGAATTTGCGGTCACGATACGTGTTTCCCATGGAACGAAAGAATATGCTCGCGGCGACGTTCACACGAACACAGCGGAGAGCAGCCATGCGCTTGTGAAGCGCGGGATCGTGGGCATCTACCACAACGTCAGCCGCGAATATCTGCATCGGTATCTGTGGCAGTTCGATTTTCTGTGGAACAATCGCCAGCTGAACGATGGCGAGCGCACGGTTGCTGGCATTCACGGCCGCCGAAGGAAAGCGGCTGATGTACGAAGAGCTTCTCCCATCCGTAGCCTTCCTCAGGATCGGCGGGGTGTGCATCTTCTTCCTTCAATGGTGTGACGTTGGCATCGTTCTGCTTGAATCCAGCGTAAACGCAAGCTGAAGAGGAGAAGAGGAAGCGTTTGACGCCGTTCAGGCGGGATGCCTCCACGTGTGGCGCGTTGATGAGAATGTTGTTGTGTGCGATTTCGGCTAGCTGCCGCGATGTAGCGAACGCTGCTGATGTCGGCGGCGAAGTATAGAACTGGTCCATGAGACTAGTGGCCTTGAGAGCGATGTTCCAGAAGCGAGATCGAGCAGTTCAAACTCGTCGGCGGCGCTGGGCTCGAATCTCCGGCTCTTTCGATGTCGACCCCGCGAACCCAGTAGCCGTCCGCCTTGAGCCGCTTGACCAAAATGAGATGACCAATGAAGCCACCCGCTCCGGAGACCAAAACGCGAGTCGCTGATATCATGTGACGCGCCCCTTTTTTTAGGAATGGTGAAGATAAGAATTAGGAATCGTTCGGTTGCAAAATCAATGAATGGCTGAGAAGGATTTTCGATAGGACTGAATTGACGACTTGTTGAATTGCATCTTGCGGGAATTGACGGATATAGTCGTGAACCAATGGGATGGCGGCTTTGGTGTATCTACCTGCACTGACATGAGGCCCAAGACTCAGAACAACGCTGTCGTTAATCCCTGTCGTAGTAGGTTATAAATGACAATCGATAAGTCACTCTCCATCGCCTAAAGTTTTGTCCATCCGTTATGACTCCTGGTCAGCCTGCTTCTGCTCTTATCACCTGCCTGTGTCACACCGGTCACTGACAAGCGATTCTCGCAGGCGTGAAATTCTAATGGGTGTCTCGGGAGAAAGATCCCTCGGCCTTCCCCACCCACTCCCACCAAGCTGTGGGCGAGAAATAAGACCCCTCGACCAGTTTCTCCAGGCATCCGATTGCGCCCGTCTTTCTGAAAAAAGAGGTCAGCTTTAAAGCGAAGTTGGCCGACATACAGGCGACTATGCACGCGTAAGCGGTCGCGTGCCACTCCCTAGCGGACTAGCCCGACGGGATGTGTTGACTAGCATGCGGCGTATTCGGTTTCGTTTCACGAGAAGGATAGGATGGAAGCATCTTCCGATAAGCACATTCAGTACACGTTAACCGCATTCATCTTCGGCGCATCGTGCCTGCGGGTGTTCGTCTGCTTCCAGCATAATCCCGTGGATTATCTGTGGTCGGACCCTTTGCGTCACTGGATGAACGGATTGCGCTTTCCAATAGGTGGATACACAGCCGCGTCAGACCCGATTCTGTATCAGGTGTATATCGCTGCTCTGCTGAGGATCACTCTTGGCAATAGGATCATGGTAGGTCTCGCATCAGCGCTTCTTTCCGTGTTGATGCCCTGGACATACTATCGCGCGGCGCGGGATTTTGGGATGCGGAAGGTGGCGGCCCTATGGATCTGGGCACTAATCGCATGGACGCCTTCGCTCTTTACGATCTATCACTACATCATGATGGAAACTCTGTTGCTGGCTATCGACGGCGCTGCCCTCTGGATGACAGCACAATATCTGCGAAAGGGAGGAACGCAGGCATTTCTGGTCTCCGTTTTCGTTTGGACGCTGGCCTGCCTTACCAAGCCGACGGTTATTCCTCTGGCTGGAATCTGTCTTGTATGGAGTTGGTTGAAGAAGTCTCCTTCGCTGCGGGATATTGCAATCGCAGCTGTCCTGGCCGCAATTCTGATCCTCCCGCAGGCCATCCGCTCGCGGGTCGCCTTGGGCTTCATCGCGCCGTTCGGCAATCCCTGGCTCTCGGAGATCCAGCACCGATCGGGGGCGAAGACCATTTATGTCCATTTCCACCCACATCCCAGTGAGCTGTTCCATATACCGTCAAGCGCCAACGTTCACGACATGCAGTTCTCCTCTCCTAGTTGTTACATAGAACCATTGTGGCCGTTTAGTCACTGGCAAATACGAAGAGCATCCGGGGATTCGAAGATTGCCATAACGGTCGACTCTGCCTACGGGGATCGGGAGTGGAGAAATGCTTACAACTCCCTGCGCGTCGGCTGGAGGGAGTGGCTGGCCCAGTGGGGGGAGAATATCGTGCTCTTTTTCTTTGCACCCTCGTGGCCAGAAACCGTAGTACCTGAATGGGATGGATGGTTGACCTACGTCACAAGATGGATGTGGGCGCCTTTGATTATTTTCGTCTTGGTAAACAATGCGCGAGAGTTTCTGCGTCGCCGCTTTGAGCTGGTACCAGTTGGCGTAACTCTGTTTACATTGTTTCTGGCATTACAAAACGTGGCGACGTTCGAAGGACGCTACCGCAAGCCGCTTGAACCGTTGCTGCTGCTGAACCTGGTTTGGGTCTTGAGGGTGGAGGAGCATCAGACCAGCGGGCGGACCGAAAATAGGCCGTTGGAAAGGGTGGAACATCAGGGCCCAACCGCGGGTTTTTCGACGTTAAGCCTTGTCAGCCTGAAGTTTTCTGTCTTAATGGGATTATTGTCCAGGAGGTGCTTTGCTCAGGCTTGTCAGGTCGTTTGCCGTGAACTCGTGTTCGTCTCCGATCTTTCCTCACCTCCGGAATTGGTGTTGGTGCCGACGAGGTAGTGTCGGTAGAGCCAATTCGGTCGGAACCGTAAATTGAGGGACGATGCTTCTTCAGAGAATCCACCGGTCGCCCGCTCAACACGGGTGGGTTTTGGACGCGTACCGGGATCGAGGTGGAAGTGGAAAATGGTGTGGGGGTGAACCCGGAGTATTTAGCACCGCCGCCTCTGAGCGGGGTTAGCGTTTCAAGTTGTGGTTGAGCGGATGGCTCGTCCTCCCCGTTTACATTCGGAGCGGTGATGCGTAAAGGCGACAGGCCCGGATCGGTGAGTTGGTTTTCCCGGTCGGCGTTGACCCGCCAATCGACCGCTGCGTCAACCGAGGCGGATATTGCCCCCAGGCTCGAAGGATTAGGTGAATTAGCAGGCGACAGGGCGAGCTTCTGAGTGAACAGTGTCCGGCGCTGGTTTGCGGCGGCCGAAGCGGTCTGAGCTGCCGAAAACTCAGTCATCGAGCTCGCGATCAGCAGCGGGAGGACAATCCAAGTGACGGATCGCACGGTCGCCTGGTTCGAACGAAAGTAGGTCATCAGGCTGTTTTCCGGGTATCAGTGGCTCACAACCGAGTCGTAGATGTTGATCAGCGATTCGTAATTTTTTTCGGCAGTGAAGTTCTGTTGATACAGTTGCCGCGCCGCAAAGCCCATGGCCTCCATCTCCTTGGGATGGGTCCAGGCCCAAGTGGCTTTGCCGGCCAAGTCATTCGGATTCTGCAGATCGAAGAGCAAACCCGTTTTGCTGTCGATCACAAGCTCCGGTATGCCAGCAATGCGGGCGGCGATCGCCGGCACGCCAGCTCCCGCCGCCTCGATCAGGGCCATGCCAAAGGGCTCATACCAACGGCTGGGAAAAAGCAGAAAGCGCGCGCTCTTTATTTGCGCCTGCGTGTCTTTCGCGCTCATGCGCCCGAGCAGCCGGATGTGCGTGCTGCCGGAGCGGCGGACCACACCCAAGGCGTCGTCGTAGAGGGGTCCGTCGCCGACCACGACCAGCGGAATATGCGGCAGGTGTAGCCATGTCCGGAGCATTTCGAGGACGCCCTTTTCCGGGCTCAACCTACCCACGAAGAGAGCGTAGTTTCCGGGAGCAGAGCGCGGCCCGGGATCATGGGCCAGGAAGTTGGGTTTCACGTGGAGCTTTTTGTCGGGCAGACCGAGGGCGGCGAAGAACCTACGACTGAACTCAGTTAGCGCGATGTAAGCGGCGACGGTGCGTGTCCAGGTTTCGCGATGGCGATGAAATGCGAGCATCATGGCGACCGTCGCAGTTTGAAGCCGGGAGCTTCGAAAGCAGCCGTGCTGTATCGAATAAGCCAGACTGCGCGTGCAGTCTTGGCAAGTTTGTCCATTGCGAAAGAAGGTGCCCGCCGGGCAGAACAATCGGTAGTTGTGCAAGGTCTGGACGACCGGTATTCCCACTGATTGGCATGCATAGTACGCCGCCGGACTTATTTGCGGCAAAAGGTTATGACAGTGAGCGATGTCTGGACGTTCTTTGTCGATCAGGTTACGGATTTTCGAGTATGCCGCGCGGTTCCACGCCGTCGTAACCAAGAGGGCAGCTTTCTCGCGGAGGGTACAGTTTGCCAGGGTACCGTTGTTTTGCGTGAACTCAACCACACGATGTCCGGCCCCTCGCAACAAGTCCACCTCGGCTCGCACTACGACATCTTCCCCGCCCGGTTGCTGGTACTGGTTGTGGATTACAAGCACGCTAAGCTTGCGCATGTTTCGGAACCTTCTGCCCCACATTGCCAACGCGTGTCGCGGCCCAACATCTGGCGCACTCGAAATTCACGGACGAGGTTTCCGGTGACTGCCTTTCGTATCACGCGCTTGGCCCGATGTAGAGCGGCAAGAAAGTTCAACAGGGAAGCGGAGCATTGGCGCCCGCCGTAGCTGTGTTGAACCTGGCGTCGTTCCTGTGCCCGCCTATCCACTTGCTTCAGGCTGACATTGCATCCATGCCAGCGAAAGGCTGCGATGAACCGGGGCACATAGTGAAACTTGCATCCCGACTGGGCAAGACGGACGAAGTATTCAAAGTCCATGCAAACGCGGTAATCACAGCTGAGCAGCAGACCTGAGTCGATGACGCGTCGCCGAATGAACGTCGAGGTCGAAGGAATGTAGCATCCGAAATACTTAAGGATGGCGGGATCGAAATCATGCTCGACCTTCGAACGGACAATCTTTCCGGCGCTGTCGACAAATACGCAGTCGCCATAGATGACATCGGCGTCTGGGTGTTTTTCGGCCGCGACCGCAATGGCCTCCAGACCCTCGGGCAGATAGTAATCGTCGGCGTTAAGCCAGCCCATCAAGTCGCCAGTGGCGCGAACGAAGCCTTTGTTGATGGCGTCCGATTGTCCTTTGTCTGGTTCGGAAATCCATTTCACCTCCGGAAAGCGGTTAAGAATCGCAAGGGTGTTATCGGTTGAAGCACAATCGATGACGAGGTGCTCCACGCATGGCCATTGCTGGCGAGCGACACTCAGCAGTGCGTCTTCGAGGAATTCAGCGCTGTTGTACGACGGGGTGATGACGGAGAGAGTTGGAAGTTCCATTGTGTGGCTAAGGTCCGAAGAAGAACCAGTCTGTCGTCGGCTGAACACCTTGCTGAAAAAGTCGTTTTCGGAGGGGTTTGAAGGGGCGCAACTTTAGCTGCGCCCGCTGGAAGTTTTTTGTCATCACGAGCCGAGCTAGTCAACGGGGGACTGCTTTTGAAAGTTTTCAGCAAACTTTGAAGCCGACTCCGCCGACAATGAGCAGCTTTAACGCGGGCCTGAACTCCCGCACCACCCGAACGGCTGTACTATCCCACCGCGGAGGCTTGTACTACGCAAACGCCGCCGCTTGTCAGCGGACGATCAACGCTGGTCGACCTACCTGCGCTCCCATAAACGCTGCCGCCAAGATGAATGAGATCAACGTGGTCATCTGGAGCTCTGAATAGGGCCAGGGGGCGAAGCCAAGCGTCATCGCGAATTGCGCCAGCAGGTACGCAAACGCAGCAGCCGCGAAGGCCGCACAGGCCGGTCCTGCCCGCGTCGATTGTATATACAGCCAGAAAAACAACAGAACGTGAAACCATAGGTAGCAAATCAGGCCTGCGAGGCCATATTTCAACCACACATGAATGGGGGCGTTGTGCACCATTACGGACTCAGATTTCCAATTCCTGATCCGCCAGGTCGGGTACGATGTGCCGACTCCAATGCCCATGATCGGAGATTGCCGGACTTGGTCCCACCCATCCAGGAGATCGCCCAGATGGTCGGCATTGTCGGCGCTGAATTCCGAATCCATCCGGTTGAAGTCGAAGCTTTGCAAGCGAGCGTAGAAAGTCCGCCCTAACATGAGCGCCGCAAGGCCGACCATTGCAAACACCACGAGTGCGCTGCGCATTCGGTGACGCTGTTGAAAGAGCAGCAGCAGACAGGTTCCGATGCCCAGTTCTCCCCAGTAGGTGCGACGGAAACAAAGCAGTACGACCAAACTCGAGGCGCCGGCCAAGACTATCCAGAGAAGTCGCCGATGTCGTCTGCGAGAAATTGCTGCGTAACGCAAGGCAAGCAGGGCCGTGAAGACAATGGTCGCGACGGCTGGTCCGTCGAACGTGGGGATGGGCACGCCGGCAAGTGTTTCTCGATAGCCCGCCAGGTCCAAGGCGTACAAAATGACAATGCGCGCCGCCATATAGATAGCAAAGATGTGGATTGAGCTGGTCAGATCGGAGACGGTTTGGATCCAAACTGCCCATACGACGTACAGGCCAAGACCTAGGGCGAGTGCGCGCCAGTCGAAGAAGAAGTTGCTTCCACCATGCAAGCTGCCGTACCAGATGCCGCTTATGATGCAGGCCAGGAAGGCAAGACCCGAAAGCGCCAGGCCTCGCGGGAAGTTGATTATCTTTCTGCGGGAGCAGGCCAGCACGGCCACATGACTGACGACGAGGGCGATGATTCCGAGGTCAACGAAACGCCAGCCGCCGATGGCCTTGGTGTACAGAAATGATCCGGCGGTGGTATTTCCGTCGCGACTGAATTCAGGGAGCAGGATAACGGAAAACAATAAGCAGAAGAGTAATCCGCGACAGCAGTTAACGGCCCACTGTCGAGGCTCGTACGACAGGATCGTCGCGAGATCTGGGCTCCCCGGATAGGGAGATGCCGGATAAGAAGCTGCGCTCATGTGACTGAAGTGACGTGAGGCAATATAACGGGTTGATGGAGTGAAGCGACGAGATTCTGAAATGTGAACTGGCGTGCCCGGGCGCTTGCGCCAGCCGCCAGCGAAGCGCGTAGCGCGGAAGCAGTGGCAATCTCGCGCAGCGCTTCGACTAGGCCGCCTACGATTTGCTCCCGGCTTCTGCCTGCGGTGGACACCACTCGTCCGCAGTATTGATTGACGAGGACACCCGGCCCGCCGAGGTCGGTGCAGACAACCGGTAGCCCGTGTGCCATGGCTTCCAAGACTGCCATGCCCCCGGAATCGCGCAAGCTAGGGAACAAGAACACGTCCGCGCTGCGATAGTAGTCTGGGACGTTCTTGTGGGGGACCCAGTGGACCCACTGCACAATTTCGGAGAGTCCAAGCTCTCCCGTTAATTCTTGCAATCGTGTTCTCGCTGGACCATCACCAACGATGGTGAAGCGAATCCCCGAGAGCGATTGTGTGAGCTGGCTGACTGCGTGAAGCGCAAGGTCAAGGCCTTTCCACTCCAGCAATCGACCGACATAGAGAAGGCGAGAACAATTGCCGCCGGTCGCGTTTCGCGCATTCACGTGCTCCAGATATTCGGCGGTGAGGCCGATGGCCAGCTCTGTGCGACATTTGTGACGCCAGCGTGGCGGCACCAGCCAGAGAGTATCGCGCGTGACGAAGAGCTTGTCAGCTCTCTGAAAAACCCAGCGCATCAGCGGATCACGGCGCACGGCGAAGTTCGACCAATCCCTGAGTCGTTCACGACAACGCTGGATGATGGAAAAGCTCGAGCGTATGCGACGGGGGACCGCTTCGCCGCCCGAGATCGGGCCAAAATAAAAGGGAATGCCCAGCAACCCCATAAAGCTGGGGTACCGCCCACTGGCGTAAGTTACATGCTGCACCACGTCGAAAGGCAAAATCGGGAACACCTTGCGAATGTGGCGAACGGCACACCATTGCCACAACACGTAATACAAGACCTTGCCGATACCTTTGCGCCACCTCTGCGCGGACGGCGCCAGGTCAAAGTACACGAAATTAAGGTTGGGATGGGCCGCGAGCGCATCGCCTTCGATGGCAGATCGGTTCTCGGCGCGAGTCAGCACCCAAACCTGGTGGCCGGATCGGGCCAATTCGGTGGCCCAACCCCAACCCAAGGCAGGCTCTGAACCTCGACCGGGTTCGCAAGCGTAGGCAGAGAGCAGGATGCGCGCCAATTAGTCGCCTTCCAGGCACGAGGGATCGGGAAGATCGGAATTGCGCTCGGGAAATGGGGCCTCCAAAGGAGTAAGAGGCCCCTTGTCAGGGTTCAGCCGCCGCTCCTGCCGAGTGGACAGCCATTGGAGAACCACCCTGCTTGCTTGGTAAACAGTTTCCTCCACGGACCGAGCTTTGTTGAGATAGGAAACGGAACAATGGCCTAGCGGCAGCAGGGAATGTCGCTGAGCAGATGCCGCGTTGGAAATCTCGGGATGACTATAGGAGCTGAGAACCAGAACCAAGTCGGGACGCCATAGCAGACGCGTAAACATTGACGAGAGCGGACCTCTTCGGGCGGACACGTCGTCCTGGTCGAAGGTACATATCGCAAGAGTTGAGCGGACGCGCGCGATACGGATTTTGATGGCGTGCCGGCACAATTTCAGGGCTGGACATTGCATGGGACCTAGTCCATCCTCTTTGTTTCCGGAGTCGCCGCAAGGTTGCGCAGAAGCCACGGGTAGGGTGCTTGTCCAGCGAAAGGCTGGTGTCAGGGACTGCTGTAGTGCGGTAGCAATGGTCCTGACCTGATCCTTAGCTCCGCCCGACACGATCACGCACATGCCGGTTGGTTGCGCGACACGCTTCAGCGAGACGGCGAGTCTACCCAATGTGGAAGCGAAACGGTCAAGAGGCGGTTCCATGGGAGGCGAGGCCTCGAGTTCTGAAAGCAGGAGTCCGTAATGTGATGCAAACCAGGAGAGATCTTCTTTGATGAGTGCTCGTTCGATAGCATTCGCCGTCGGCGTGGACCAGAACCTATGCAGCCACGTGTCGCAGTCTTGCTCGGCACGCTGATAGAGACCGTGCAGCTGTCGCACTTGGCGAGCGTCGATCGATTGCTTCAAGACCTTCTTGATCAGGTAGTAGATAAATTCATGTGGGACTGACGGCACCCAGAAGTTCTTGAAGGCCCTGCGCGCCGTCAAGATCGTATCGGCTCGCAACCACATCCGTCCACGCCTGCGGTAATCGCTGCAGCAGTCCGGGTTAATGAAGCCGACTTCACGGCCTCCGTCCTTGGCAAGCACGTAGTAGCAGGCACTGGCTTCGTGCTGAATCGCCTGGACCACTTGGGCGCCGCAATTGTTGGCAGCTTGGGCGAGCAGAGTGGGCACGCGAGGCATATCTGCTGGAAGCACCATGAAATCAACGTCCGATGGAATTCGGCCGGGGTAGTCTTCGTAGCCGCTGAGGAGACAATAAGGCAATTGAGCCAGGTTGAATTGGTCGATCACCGCGGAAAACAGATCTGACCGTATATGCAATGCAGTGGAAGACGAAGGTGACTCGCGCGGCGGTATCGGTTGGTTGCGACCGAAGCTAAAGCTAGGCGCGGCAGGTTGGTCTCCTTGTAGAACGATTCTGAGAGCGTCCAGCAGAAAATTGGAATGATGTGGTTGCTGTTGGGTTAGACGTTGTATGTAGGAGTGAGCGAGATAGGCAACCTCGAGTTTGTGGCACTGCGTGGTGGTAAGCCCGAGTTCATCAGCGAAATGATGTAGTTGCTTAGCGTGAGAAGTTGGAGGCTGGCCAAAGAGATAATCCTGGACATGCAGGAAGTGGAACGCATCTTGCAGCGGCAACCCGCCGCATTGCGCGTCCTCCCAATCCAGCAGACAGGGTAGCCCGTCGGACGGATGCTTGATGTTCCAGGGAGCGAAGTCGCCATGGACCCAGAAGGCAGGTAATTGAGCGGGATCGCACAATATTGAGAGAGCTGTGGAGATCGTTGCAAGATCGTGGTCTGACGTAGCCGACCACAACAGCTGTTCCTGGAGCATTGCGGCGTGTTCGACGATCGACGTTGTCTCTCCGAGTAACCTGAGCGCGCGAAGCAAAAGCAAATATTCAGGACGGAGCCCGCGAGACCCGGATCTTCCGGGAAGAAACGCTTGAGTAGAAATACCGCGACCGCGATCGAGATAGAGCAGCCGTGGAAGGAACGTGCGGCACTCCGAGGCGAGGCTGACCAGGACATTGGCCTCCCGCAGGATTGCTGCGCGAGCGCCTTCGTTGATTGGGACCTTGACGACTACATGGCAAGCGCCTGAAGAAGAGTCAAGCAAGTGGATCACGGCTTTGCGCGCCGGACCGGGCGTTCCCAGATAGACCGCCGGGACTGGCGGGGTGGCGCCATTCCAACCGACAGATGCCCAATCGATATGATCGAACGCGACTACAGCCGAGGTTGCGGTGCCAGGTAGTAGAGACAAGCAACCGAAGCGATTAGCCGCCCGCACCGCATGCCACTTCAACAGCGAACCAAAGCGATAAGGCGACCAACCTGCCAAGACGGAATCGACTTTTCGCTGCCCTGCAGGAAGCAGCCAGCGAGGCTCGCCGTTTCTGGATAAGACGAAAAAAGTCTGGGACCCGGCGCCAGACGGCGGAGACATAAGCGGCGCGAATATCTGATGAGCGAAGTCAGGCGCGAGCAATTAACGAAACCCCGGTTCGATCATGTGCGCGATTTGCCAGTGCATCGAGGATCACAGACTTCATCTGCTCAGCGACCTCGTCGAGAGGACGGGCGGCATCAATGATGAAGGCATTGGGCATCGATTGAAACATTTCCCGGTAAGCCATCCTTTGTCGGTGCGACTCCTCACAAGTGACTTCAGGCTTTCTCTGTTGCAGGATCTCGGCAGGAACATCGAGCAGAATGTGAAGATCTGGTGCCGGGATGAACCGTGCAAGTAACTTGGCGAACCAGAGCGTGGAGGCAGGCAAGCGATAGCGCTCTGGATCGACCAAGACATCATGGTAGTAACGGTCGAATAGGACCAAAGTGGAGTTAAGCAAGGCTGGACGGACTACTGCTACATACCCATACCAGTAGTCCGCGAACCAATAAAGAAGCTTCAGGGAGGAAAAAGGGAAGCCACGCCGCGGTTTCCCGTGAGGGTCAACCACCGGAGGCGAATCCTGCCATCGCCGCGTGAACATGGGACGGAAGTGGAAACGTTCAACGCCGCTAAAATAAGGCGAGAGCTCTTGAGTCAGCCATTGTATGGCAGCGGATTTACCAGCCCCGTCGGGACCGAAGACCACAACCCAAAGGCCTGGTTGATTTTGGGAAAAGCTGCGCCGATGCACTTTCATAGCCTTCCGTAGATCACAACGCCAACCGCCATCTGGAGGATGGAAGTCACTCCCTTGTCGGCCCACTCCTTGGTGCCGCTGATGGGAACGAACAGAATGTCCCCATCCTGAAGTCCGGGATCGGTCGCCTGGTTAGCCAGGATTTTCTTCAACGGCAGGTCGGTTTCAACGCGCCCACCCGGTGAATTGCGGATAAGACGCGCGTCCAGCTTGGCTGTTTTGTTCAAACCCTGGGCCAGCGCCAGAGCTTGCAGGACGGTCACCGTGTCCTTGTTCTCGATCAGGTATCCGCCCGGCCTGCCCACATCGCCAATGACGTAGACCACGCCAGCGCGGGTGACCACAATGTGATCTCCGGGCTCGACCTCGAAGTCTTGTTGCTCCAGAGACTCCACAGAAGCGCTTAGGTTTACGCTGACCATCTGTCCCGGGGAGTGCTGGTGCGTCAGGATAGCGGTTTTGGAAGCAGACGGCGTGACGCCTCCGGCGACCGATACAAAGTCGAGAACCGTGTGCTTGCCCAACAAGGGGTAGACGCCCGGAAGTTTAACTTCACCCATGACGGTTACGCCTTGGGTGGCATATTCAAGTACGAATACCTCGACGTGGGGATGGTGCAAAATGTCCCGCTGACGGAATCGATCTTCGATGGCGACCTGCACCTGTTCAGCGGTAAGCCCCAAGACCGTAATGGTTCCACCAACGGGCAGGATGATTTGGCCAAGGTTGTCCACGCGGAACTTGCCCGACAGCTCGGGTGTGTCGAAGACGCGAAGCTCAAGCAAGTCGCCCGCGCCCAGAAGCAGAGGTCTTCCCGCGACGGCGGTTTGCTCCGAATTTGGCTGCTCCGTAGCCGGAACGCCAGGCGGAAGAACCGCTTGCTGAGCTCCGGCGATAGGATGCTGGGGGAGGCCCGTCGTTTCTGGACGACTCTGAGCATGCAAAGCCGTGGAAGCGCCGAATGAGATAGCAAGTAATGCGAGCCCCCTCAGGATTGCGGAGGCGACCGACGCGAGGGACGGATGCCGATTTTCATTGCGCGGAACGGTCAATGGATTGGGCCTTTTTCCCCGTTGTTCCTGGAACCGTAGGACCGGTAGTAGCCGTTTTCATAGCGCAGATCGACTCCATTGAGCACAATGCCTGCGATGTTTACGTTCGCGCGCTGAAGCGAGTCGCGAGTATGACGAAGCGCATACCTTGTGGTCACACCAGAGCGAACCACCAACACGGCTGCGTCAGCACGGGATCCCAGTACCACGGCATCGGTGAACATCGATACTGGCGGCGTGTCCAGCACGATATGGTCGTACTGGCTGCGCCAGCGCCGAATCAGGTCCGCCATATTCGTCGAGGCAAGGGTCTCCGCGGGATATGTCGGTGGAATCCCTGAGGGCAAAACCGTTAGATAGGGCATCTCTTCCAATCGAACCACGGCCTGCTCTTCCGGATAGGTGCCGTCCAAGATGGCGCTCAATCCCGGGCCCATCGGAATATTGAAGGCCTGATGCAGACAAGGTTGACGAAGATCGGCATCCACCAGCAGAACTTTTGCACCTTGTTGGGCCAGCACCGTGGCACAGTTGATTGCGGTCAGAGTTTTGCCTTCCGAGGGCATCGAACTGGTGATGGCCAATACTTGGGGAGATTTTCCCGACAAGGGCAGCAAGAGGGAGGTACGCAAACTGCGATATGTTTCTGCCGCCTGCGAATGGGGACTAGTGAAGGCGATCAGGCGAAGCTGACCGGCTCGTTCGGCGGAGGGCAGTTTCTTGACCTCGGCCCCGATATCAGTCTGGCGAATCTGGGGAATTACGGCCAACAACGGGAGCGCCGCCACACTTTCAGCTTCTTCACTGGTTCTGACCGTGGTGTCTAAGGCTTCGAGACCAACTGCTGCGACAAGTCCCAAAGCAAGCCCCGCGCCGAGACCCAGCGTAAGGTCAAGGCTCGGTCGAGGATCAATGGGTCGAGACGGAAGCTGGCCAGCCTCAACTACCGCAATGTTTGCGGAGGCCAAGCCAGCCACGATACCGGCTTGTTTCAGCTTCAATTGCAAGGTTTCATACAGATCTTGGGTGGCCTCGACCTCATGTTTCAGGATGGCGTACTGGGCGGCGCTTTCGTTCAGGTCGAAGGCTTTCTGTTTCTGCTTTTCGAAGCTGGCGTGCAATAAACTCTCGGTGTTCGCCGCCGCGAGGTATTCGTTCTGGTAGCGCTGGGAAAGATTGTTCAGTTCTGACTTGATAGCGCTGTCAACCTGGGCGATTTCATTACCCAGTTCAGCCAGTTTGGGATAGCCTTCGCCGAACTTGGTGCTTAAGCGTGCGTAGTCAACCCGGAGCTGCGCCTGCTGCGAGCGCAGAACTTCGAGAGTAGGCTCTGGGACCGTGGAAGCGATCAGTTCGGGATTTCCAGAGGCGGCGATATGGTAGCGTGCTTCTTTGACGATGCGGTCCGATTCCGCCGCCGTTAGCTGCTCGTCCACCTGCTTGAGTTTTTCAGTGACGATGTTGTCAGCCTCGTCGCCCCCAATGAGCCCTCTTTCCTTCTGAAGACTGGCCAATTTCTCCTGCGATTCGCTGGCCTTGGTTCTGAGGTCGTCCATCTGCTTTGACAACCAGTTCGACACCAGCGTGGCGGACTCGTAGCTGCTGCGAAAATTTCGTTCGGTATAACGTGCGACCGTCGAGTTCACTACGTCCGCGGCAAGCGTGGGGTCGTTCGCCCGAAATTGCACCGCGATGATGTCCGTCTTAGGGACGACCTCCACACTGAGGCTTTTGCCAAAGCGCAACAGCAAAGCGTCGCGTGCCTCCAGGGGCATATCGGAAAATGGTACGCTCGCAGGTTGTACCCATCGGTCAGCGAAGTCCCTTCTTTGCGCCATCTTTAACTGCTCTAAAACGGCGAGTGCGATGGTCTTGCTTTGCAGGACCGCCACGGCACTCTGTAATTGGATTGTGGGATCTGAGGGACTCAATACCCTGGAAGCCATTTGATCGAGCCCTAGCGAATTCGTTCCCGCAGGGCTGACTTCAATCCGTGCAGTGGCTTCATAGCGAGGGGTCTTTATTAGAATGTAAAGACAGGCCAGAAACAAACACGAGGCGCAACATCCCAGAATGAGCAACTTGCGCCTGCGCAGCATAGTCCACACCTCTGCGACGACCTGTTCGTCCGCTAGTCCGCCATGCGACGTGGCATAGCCGGAAGGGTCGGGCAGAGCAATCTGCTGCGGGTTAGGTGTGGGGGGAGGGAGCATCTGAGAAACTCATTTTTCGAGACAAGAGCAGTTCTGGGGCTGTTGTATCCAGGAATGGTGTATGTCTTCAGGAAGGTTTTGTGTGAAACCCGGGAGTTTACTCTTGGTATAAGCCCCCGCATTTATCCGGGGGGAACGAGCGCTTCAGCCGCTCCGAAAAGCGGAACGTATAGCTTGTGCTTTAGCGCTGGACGATGACCGTCCGAGCTGAAATCCCATCGTAGAATAGAGCGCTCTTCCGCTGGACTGAAGAGGGTGTGTGAGAACTGTGCCGTCCCTGAAGGAACTCATCATTTTTTCCACTTTACCCAGGGCTTCCGCCCTGGGCTAAGCTCTTTCGCCCCTGCGGGGCTGGTTTCTTGGCAGTTCGTTCCACCGAGCCGAGCCAAAACGAGTTGTCGCACAGGTTCTTAAGCCATCTCCCCTGGTGAAACAGGGCTTCCACCACGATTTTCGCAACCTCCGAACGCGCGATTGGCAGAAAGAACAAGTTGAGAAGAATTCAGATGCCTCGCGCTGCGAACAATAGAGTGTGCAGGAGAATGGCAATATCAATAAACAAACTGCGATTGCGAACGTAGTACAGGTCGTACTCGATATTTTCGTGGATCAGAAAAGCCCGGTCCGCACTCAGTTGCCACAACCCGGTAATTCCCGGCTTCACCGACAAGCGTTGACGTTGCAAAGGGGTGTACTGCTCGACGATGAAGGGCATCTCTGGCCGCGGGCCCACCAGCGACATGTCGCCGAGAAGCACATTCAGGATCTGCGGCAGCTCGTCGAGGCTGGTTTTCCGAAGCAAGCGGCCAATGGGGGTGATATGGGGGTCATGGCTGTTCTTCGGCGAATAGTTGTAGCGAGGCGCATCGCGGAACATCGTCCTGAACTTATACATGGAGAACAGGCGGCCATCTTTACCGATCCGATTCTGGCGAAACAAAACCGGCCCGGGCGAGGACGATTTCACCAGTACCGCAATGGCGCACAGCAGCGGCGCAAGCAATGCCAGCGATATGACGGCAGTGACAACATCGAGTAACCGCTTGGCCGGGTTGTAAATGAATCCGGTACGTGCTTTGGATAGATGGGCGAGCATGACTCCGTCGAGTTCAGCATAATCGATCCAATAGCCTGGCTCGGAGAAATCTTGGGGACAAAGTAGGTGTTGACCCCCGCCGCCGAAAGCTGCACCAATATCGGGATCATCGAATCACGGTCCTCGTCAGGCGTCGCGATCACCAACACTGAGGCGCTCAGTTGATGCAGCAGTTCTGCACAAACCGGTCCGGCCAGTACTTTCACGGGGTGCTTGTGCTGATAGGACGATTCGTAGATTTCCAGGCCATATTTTTGGGGATCGTCATCGACAATCGCCACCGGATTGAGCCCAAACTTAGGCGAGCGAACGAGAGCCGAGTAGACCCGTCTTCCCAAAGTCCCAGCCCCTAGGATGACCGCTCGTCTTGCCCCATATCCTTTTCCGCGCAGGACGCGCATCGCGTGACCGGTTTCCCATTTCTCCAGCGTAACGAAGATAGGAACTGCGACGGCGACATAGGCAATGACCAGCCGGGACAAGGGCAACGCAGAAAAGTGTGCAACCAAAAGCGTGAGAAGTAAGCTTTCCAGGGTGACCCGGAGAATACGTTCAGTCTCACGCACCGCAAGCAGGCTCTGGCAGGTGCGGTAACCGCCGTGCCGCTCGAGCAGCACCACGAACAGCACACCGAATGCAACAGCGCCAAGCAGGACTGCAGACACCGGGTATTGCACTTGCTGGCCGACACCCAATGCCCGGTACAGAGCATAAGCGGAATATACGGCTAGCGTGACAGCCAAGAAGTCGAGTGCTCTTTCGGCGGCGTTAAGTAGAGGCTCGAGTCGAACACTTGACTCAGTAAAGTCTGCACTTCCGGCGACCTGAGCCGGCCGAGGAGAGAAACCCGCTGTCCAGGATGAATTGGCTGGGAAGCCTTCAAGAGGAATCATATTATTGCTCGACGGATTTAGGTCAGAAAGCAGAGTTGCGTCAGTTGGGATAACAAAGGAATTTGAGCGCGGTGGTAGCTTGCCAGAGTAGCTCTCTAAGGCTGGTTGGCAGCTTCCAGCCATGGAGATCGTCGATGGTTGCGGCTGAGGCAGTTTGTGCCTGCTCTTCAGACGCGGGCTCGAAACCTTGCATTCCTGCTACAAACTCAATCGATGAGTGTTTGAATTCTGCTAGCCGACGGATTCGACATCGGCTCCATTCAGGTTGATAGCCACCGACTTCATGATCTCTTCCACGGTGATGACTAGCCGGGTGGCATTCTGCTTCTGCACCAGAATGCCTTCCCATCCCGCAAAGGGGCCATACTTGACGCGCACGCGGTGTCCAATTCTTAGATACGGGTGCGGCTCCACTTCGTCTGGACGTGCGACGCAGGTTTGCAGTCTCGCGATTTCCTCGTCCTCCAATCGAGCGGCTTTCCCACCGACGGAGACAAGGTTCACCACTCCCATGGTCTGCAGCACCGGAAGGCGTTCGGCGTCCGAGACATGAACGAAGACGTAGCCAGGGAACAGCGGAGCCTGGGAGCGATGAATTCTATCGGACCAGCGGCTCAGCTTTGCGTAGGTCGGTAGCAGCGATTCGACACCCTTGCACGACAGCTGGCTGGCCACATGGCTCTCATGCCGAGAACGCGTATAAGCGGCCAACCAGCATCGTCTGTCTTCCATTGGGTTTACGTTCGTTTCTCTAACCCTGTAAGGGGAAATGCGCGGCTCCGCCATTTTCAGTCCCACAGGGGAGTAGGTCTGTGAAGATACGGGATGTTGCTCTGCCCCGTATCAATTTTTTGGTTTTGCTGTCGCAACACCACTATAGTGATCACTGATGCGACGCTTATGTGCTAACTAATCTTAAGCAATCCTACCGCCACGCATCTCGGCTAGAGCTTGGTTTGGCAATGGTCCGTGTTATCAATAAGTTGCCATAAATAGAAACGACGATAATGGAGTTTAGTGCGTCCAACAAATGGACGATCACTGTTCAAAAGCTGGATTTGGTACGCAAGAGCCGGCCTCTTCGTAAATCCACATACTTCGACACCAAATCACAAATAAAGTGGAAAATCGTTCCTCGGGTGTTGCAATAGTTTGCGCAAGAAACGGCAAACGCTAGCCTAAACTATTGGCATTATTAGGCATAAACGACGCAAGAGTGGAATACTACGTGCGTAGTACACAGAAGACGTTCACTTCAGTCTGTCTTGCGGAGGAGACCTACCATGCGGAAACTTTGGCTTGCGGCGCTCCTGGTGGTTATTGCGCTGCCAGTCGCAACACAAGCATCTGTTATAACCTTCGGCGGAACCTCCCTGTGCGGCGACACCTGCGCGGGAGTCCAGGTTCCGGACGGCTACGGCAACCCAAACTTCGTTTGGGGTGGCAACTTCTATGCTTACGGCAACATTCCCTATGACTCGAGCTACGCCAACACGTACGGTGCCCCGTCCGGCGCCTTCGCGTATAACGCCTTTGGCGATTCCCCAATCACGTTGACCAGCTCTGTGGCGTTCAACTTCAATGGAGCGGACTTCAGCACTTGGGCGGAGAATAATCAGTTCCAGACCTTCTCTTCGACGACGATTGAGATCCAGGGGTATAACGGCACCACTCTAGTCGGGACAGTGGTTGCGGATCTGTCTTCGACTAGCTTCAACTTTGTAACTGCCGATTTCAATAACGTCACGTCGTTAGTGTTCACCAACGACTGCGGTAGCTGCTCGGGGCGTTGGTGGCTGATGGACGACTTCACCTACAATCAGGCGGCTACAACTCCTGAGCCGGGAACGATGGTCATGTTCGGTACCGGAGTCTTGGTTGCAGCAGGCGCTATTCGTCGTCGCTTCTCTCGCTAGCATAGGCTAGTTCTCCAGTGGGCGGAGCTAATGGCTCCGCCTTTTTTCATAGACAATTCCGGCAAGCTTCCCGCGGCGCCATGCAACAGCAGAAGGTGCGCCCTCGAGGTACTTGTCTGCCGTTGCGAGACGGCGCCACGCCAGGCAGTAAAATCGACGCTGGATTTGTCGATCTATCCTTTGGGAGGCGCTCGCGATGCGCGTGCTGGTTACTGGCGGTGCTGGTTACATCGGAAGCGTAGTTGCCGACCGTCTCCTGCGCGTCGGACACGCCGTAACGGTGCTGGACAATCTCAGCAAGGGCCGGCGCCAGGCGGTCCCCGCGAAAGCAGAATTTGTTCAGGCCGATACGGGTGACCAGGAGAGCGTCGATCACGTTTTTCGGACGGGACGCTTCAAGGCGGTGATACATTTCGCCGCCTTCATTGAAGCCGGCGAGTCGGTGCAGCAGCCGGAGAAATACTTCGACAACAATTCCGCCAAAACTTTGAGCTTGCTGCGCATGGTGCTGAAGTACCAAGTAGCGCGTTTTGTGTTTTCGTCGACCGCAGCGGTTTACGGTGAGCCGCGGCGCATTCCGATCACCGAAGACGATCCGCTCGATCCTACCAACGCCTACGGCGAATCGAAGCTGATGGTGGAACGCATGCTGAGCTGGTTCCACAAAGCCCACGGATTGCGCTATGCCAGCCTGCGTTATTTCAATGCCGCCGGAGCCACGGCCGAGCGCGGAGAAGCGCACAACCCGGAGACCCATCTCATCCCTCTGGTCCTGCAAGTTGCGCTCGGGCAGCGCCCCTCGATTGCGATCTACGGGACGGACTATCCGACCAAAGATGGAACCTGTATCCGTGATTACATTCATGTCGAAGATCTGGCCACCGCGCATTTGCTCGCGCTCGATGGACTGGAACGATACTCGTGCTTGATTTGCAATCTGGGTAGCGGTAGTGGATTTAGTGTGCGGGAGATTATCGAAGTGGCGCGGAAGATTACCGGCCGCGAGATTGCGGCGGTGGAATCGCCACGACGCGCGGGCGATCCTGCGGTGCTGGTCGCCAGCTCGGAGAAAATCCGCCAGGTGCTGGGCTGGAATCCCCAGCACTCGGACATCGAAGGCATCGTGCGATCAGCCTGGGAGTGGCATAAGGCCAATCCCGCAGGCCGCGCGGGTGATGTGCGCAGTTTGCCGCGCCGAAACGCGCTTGGTAGAGGTCCCGGCGCACCCCAGGATTTTCTTTCCTCCACTCGATACTCCATTGCTCGACCCTTTGCTTGAGGATTTCGAGATGTTCAGGGTTTGCCATGGCCGCGCGACCTCGCTTGCTTCAGGGTTGCTACGGACGATCTTACCGGGGTCCCCAAACCGCGCCGTCTTTATCGCTCCTCTGCTCACGCGACCTCCCTGGCCTGCTCGGCAAATTCCTTCTCGACACTTTGCGGCTGCATGCGCAACATAAATACTCTGACTGACCGCATCTCTTCGAATGCGCCTTTGATCTCAGGCGTGCCTTCTCCACCGCGGCCAGACAACGAGCCACTCTGTCAGACAGCAAAGCTGGCGTATAGGATTGCAGTGAAAATCATCGTCGGCTCCTTCCTCCGAAGTCCTGGACGCGATACTTTCTTCACCTTCCTCTTTTCCTGGGTCTGAAACATTGTCACCCCTTCCTGCGATTTCTTCTCCGCCGCGCTCGTCGCAAATTTCAATTCGCTGACAGCCCTGGCCAGGTCGCTGTCCTTCTCGACAACTGCTTCTTCCTCGTCCTCTTCTGCAACCGTCAACTCGCAGTCCGTATCGGCTAGGTCGTAATCTTGCTCGAAGCTGTCGTAGCTTCCTGCCACCGTGGCGCTCTTGCCCTGCTCAAAAATAACGAGCCTTGCCACAGATTCGAACTCGCAATCTGCAGCCCAGTACGGCGACTGTCCAGAAACCTCTGGTGCTGATCCGCCCATCGATCAGGGCGTCCATCACCTGCATCAGTGCCAGTTGGATGGAGTTGGCATCTATCCAGCGCCGGCAGCTCCAGCGGAGGGCATTCCATATTCATGACCTGCTTTTGCGTCCGCAGACGCCTTTCCGCCAGGTCGGATGGAAGTAACAGTAGGCGCGACCGCGTAGCGCCAGTGATTCCGCAAAACTCGCCATTCGATTTTATGTGTTCACACGTACGCATGATTTCTTCTCCTGCTTTGTATCAGGGCACAGCTTTAGCTGTGCCGATAAGTGTCTGTTCAACCCGGGCTTCAGCCCCTGAGACACTTCGGCTTCAACCACGACAACCCCTCCCCCCTCCGCGCCCCCAAAATATTGAAAACAATGGTAATTATCCCCTCAGAACAAGGAGTATAATTGGCCTTTGCAAAATATTGCGATTCCACCAGATTGGTGAGCCTAATGGAACTGCTGCGTTTTGAGGCCGACGCCTACTGTCGCCTGACCGCGATGATTGGACAGTTGCTGTGCCACTTCCAGATTGCCGGAAGCGGACAGGCTACAATAGCTGGCCTGACGATCAAGAGCGAGGTCTACGGCACATTCGGAGCAACTCTCGGCGAGATGCAGTTGCAAATCGAAAAGCTAAACCTACCTTCCGCTCAAAAGCATTTCAGTCGCATGAAATGGGCATTCGACAACGAACAGATCACAAGAGGAATGGTTGGCGCGTAATCTCAGCGAGCTAATTTCCCGTATCGTTGACGAGCTGGAAGATCGCCTATTTCTAAATGTTCCAATCGGACAAGCCGAACTCTATCTTCAGCCGGAGCCTTTATTTGGAGCTAGGGTAATGACGACGTTCCCTCGGATGACTGAGGACATCTCAGAGGCCGCAAAATGCCTTGCTCTCGACCGCCCAACGGCGTCGGTTTTTCATCTTATGCGGGTAGTGGAGTTAGCGGTTCAGCGGTTCGGCGATGAATTAGGCGTAAAGTTGGCGTCTTGAGCAAAACTGGCAGGTGATTCTCGATAAGTTAACTCTGCTGTCCGCAAGATGGATTCCGAAACATTGCAAGACCAAAGCGTATGCTCAGGCCGCCTCGCATCTATACAACGTGAAGGTCGCATGGCGCGACGAAGTCATGCACCCAAAGCAGACCTACACGTTCGACGAGGCGAGGGACATTTTCGGAAACGTCAAGACATTCATTACGATTTGGCCCATATTCTGTAAGGTAATTTTTGTTGCGTCTTAGGCGTCTCTAGCGACAGTTCATTAGCCATATCACGCGGCATCCAGCACATGCCCAAAATGCACCCACATTTAGCGCAAAAAAGTGTGACGCCAGCAGTGGCCGCCCCTGGAACAGCATCAGACCGCATCGCTATTCCGCCGAATTCGGCCCTGCAAAATGGGCATATCGGCTTAACCTCTTCACGGTTGACTTCTTTCTTCGTTGACTTTTGCGGTCAATCAAGCGCCTGCGTTTGTGTGTGAGATCAGTGGTGGAGTATCATAGGCGCATGAAACACGAACCCAAAGAAGAAAAAAAGCCGGAGCCTTTCACGCGGTCCACTTCCATGCACTTTTGAATAAGGCAGCTAATCCGCCTTCAAAGCAACCCGCTCCAGTAAAGAAACAAACATCGGTTCGGTAGCGTTGCGGCGGTTGTAGCGGAAGCTGTACTCGTCTCAGTAGGTTTGCAGATATTTGCGGCTGACGGAGTGATAAACCCCTCCGATGCCGCGTTTTAGTAGGCTCCAAAATCCCTCAATTGTTTGGGTATGAACATCGCCCATCACGTACACGCGCTCAGCGTGCTTGATGCGGTGATGACGTACCCATTTGCTTTGGTGGCGAGTCGGTCATAGATCGAGTAATCGTCGGTATAGACGGTGCTGGACGGCATCACGTACTCATGAACAATCGGGTAAATAGTCGCAGTCTTTACGTCGGGGGTGACTTCGCCGCGACGCGACCGCCGCGCTCCACCATGCCGAAAACCGGAGTTTGTTCGTCGGGAGCTCCAGCGCGCCCGCGCATTCCGCGAGTCTTGCTGACGTGTTTGTTCTTACGCTTGCCACCCATGTACCTCTCATCCATCTCACTGTCGAACCCTCCAGAGCTGATGTCCTCCGACATCAGGGTTCGAATTTGCTTGAACATGCGCCACGCGGTTTTGTAGGTCACGCCAGTCTCGCGCTGAATCTGCTTGGCGGAGATGCCGCAGCGGGTCTGTGCCATCAGGTACATGGCGTGGAACCAAGTGTCAAGTGGTAGTGGACTTCTCGAAGATCGTCCCGGCCAGCGGGTAGATGTGATTCCCGCAATGGTCGCAAGCGTAAGCAGTGCGGCCAGTGACGCGATAGTGCTTGTGCTCCGCTTTGCACTTCTCGCAGTAAGTGCGGCCATCGGGCCAGCGCTGTTCTTTGATGTATTCCAAGGCAGGCATCATCATGCGGAAACTCACAGCGGAGATCGGCAATCGATGTATCTCGGTTGCCCGGATCGAACTGCCTTTGCGTTTCATGGTAATAACAGTTTGCCATATGTTCTACTTGTTGTCAAGGGATAATTACCCTTATTTTTTACCTGCACCACGCAAATATGGACCGCTTGTGGGACGAGTGGCTCGCGCAGGCGGACGAGCCGACCCAATTTGCGATTCTTCATGGATCAACCAATGTCCCGGACCTGGTATCACCGGTTTCACATTTTTCGATGAGAACTGCTCTCCAGTCACTATGACCGCTTGCGAGATCCTGCGGGCCGCGCAGCAACTAAACTACACCTACGAGTATGAGTGCCCGCAGGTGAACGACTATTGTGGTTCCTCTCCCGGATGTGCAATTCTTAGCTATTGCTGCATTTCCACCGTGGACATCCCACCGTTTAACCTTGGCTCGGGGCAGCTCGTACTCTCACTGGGTGTTTTGAGCGACCAATATTGGCAGGCGATCCAGAACCATGACTTCCTCACTCTTCAGCTCAACAAGGTCCAAGCGCTGCGTCAACCGGGAGCCTCGTGGGAAGTCTATGTCGGTCTGCCGGTAGGCGTCGAGCCATACCCGGAAAGTGAATATTATGTTGGGAGCGTTATGCTTTTTGGCGTTGGCGTCCATGATGAACATGGCGGCTTCGTTAACTTCAACCTCGTGATGAACCGCGCAGTGCTCGGCACCCAGAAGGGAGTTCCGTTGAGCCTGACGTTTGTTCTGCATGGCCCCCTCATTGATGGCCAACCGAGCAAGCCTAAAGTGCTTGCCTCGGTAAACATCGGTAGCGTATCGATTGCGATCGGGAAAGAGCGCTGCCCACAGTGTTAACCCCTAAGAGGCTGGGCGAGAAAAATCGTGTACGTCGCCGGGTTCTATAAAAGGGGATGTCAAGAGAAAACACTTCTCCCTTAGCCGGAGAAGATGTAGTTCTTTGACATCCAGCCGCAGCTTTCGCTGGGTGCCCCATCCTAGCACCTCCGAATAAACCTGGGCTGCCCCGTTCTAAGCTTCTTCTGGCTAGGGCGGGGCAGTTAATAGTTAAGCGTCTACCTCAGTGCTTGTAGCCAGCCCCGCGCAACGCTGCGGCAAAGGCATCCGCGAAATCGTGGACGTGTTCCGTCGTTGCCAGCGGTCCCATCAAGCCGATGCGGAAGATCTTTCCAGCGAGCGGCCCGAAGCCTCCTGCGATTTCAATGCCGTGCTCTTTGAGCAGCGTCGCCCGCACTTTGGCTTCGTCCACACCTTGCGGGACTTTCGGCGTGTTCAGATTCCAGATGCGATGCTCTGGCGCCACCAGCATTTCCAGTCCCATAGCCTCCAGCGTCTTCACAAACTCCAGGTGCGCCCGGTGATGGCGGTCCCAGCGATTCTGCAAGCCTTCTTCTTCGATGAGCGTGAGGCCTTCATGCAGCGCATAGAACATAGTTGCCGATGCGGTGTGATGATAACGATGCGAGATCTGCAAATAGTCGGCAATCAGCTTCAGATCGAAATACCACGACCGATTGGGAGTTTCGCGCGCCTTCAACCACTCGGCCGCGCGCGGCGAAACCGTGATGGGCGACAGTCCCGGAGGACAGCTCAAGCCCTTCTGGGTGCAACTGTAAGCGATGTCGATACCGGTCTTGTCCACCTCGACGGGCATGGCGCCAAGCGAGGTTACGCAGTCGGCGATCACCAGCGCGCCCACTTCATGCGCGGCCTTGCAGATGGCGTCGCCACGTTGAAAAGCTCCGGCGGAAGTTTCGGCTTGCACGTACATCACGACTTTGGGTTTCTCCAGGCGGATAAAGTCAGCCGCTTCGTTGTCGCCGAAAACTTCGCCCCAGGGCTTCTCGAAGCGCACCAGTTCGGCGCCCTGACGGCGCGCCATTTCCGACATGCGATCGCAGAAGAAGCCGTTGGCGAACGACACCACTTTCATCCCCGGCAAAACGAAATTGGAGATGGCAGTTTCCATGCCGCCGCTGCCGGTGGCGGAGATGACGAAGGTCAACTCGTTTTTGGTTCCGAAGACGGTACGAAGCAGCCGTTGAATGTTGGTCGAGATCTCGAAGAAATAAGCATCGAGATGACCGACGACCGGTTGAGCCATCGCCTGGTATACGCGAGGATGGACTTGACTTGGTCCTGGACCAAACAACAGGCGCTTGGGGGGATGAATAGAAATGTTTTCCATGATGACGGGCTTCTCGAGAACAGTAGCCATGGCAACTCCTTTACAGTTTGATGGCTCAAGTATAGTCAGCTTGCGTAAAACCGGCACGGCAATCCGTCACGTAGCCGTGTGCGCACTCACCCTTACCAAGACGGCTCGACCGCCGTATGGCAAGATATAGCGCGTGCCTTGCCTGGTCCAGTTTCGGAATTCTGCTCATCTTCGCGATTCTGCTTGTCTCGGTTCAGTCGGTTGCATGGGCTGGACCGCCGCAGGATTTGCGCGGCGTGGTGAAAGACCGCAGCGGCGCGGTGATTGCCAAGGCGCAGGTCCTGCTGCGTGCTGACGGCCAACAGATCACCCGCATGACGCAAGCCGATGGCAGTTTCGTCTTCACCGGAATAACTGCCACCACCGGGACGCTCGAGGTCAGCGCATCCGGTTTCGCGACCAGCACAACCGCGTGGCAGGCGGGAGCGAACCAGCTCTCCATCACGCTAGATCCGGCGCCGGTGCAACAGAGTCTCGACGTGACCGCGACTCGCACCTCTATCCTGCCGACCGGCGTGGATGACGTCGAAGCGCAACCCGACGCCGTGAATGTCAGCTCATCGCAGCTGCAGCAATGGGGCGCGCTTGCTACCGACGATAAATTGCGCAACGTGGCCGGCTTCTCGCTGTTGCGGCGGTCGGGCAGCCAGACCGCCAATCCCACATCGCAAGGTGTGTCGTTGCGCGGACTAGGCGCCAGTGGCGCGAGCCGCGCGTTGGTCTTGGCGGATGGCATTCCGCTCAACGATCCCTTTGGCGGCTGGATCTATTGGGCGCGCGTTCCGCAAACCTCGTTGGACGAGGTACAGATTGTCCCGGGCGGTGTCTCGGCACTTTACGGAAACGACGCGCTGGGCGGAGTGGTCAATCTGGAGACGCGTCATGCGGTGCAGACGGATGCTGCCGTCGAAGGGTCGTACGGAAATGAGAACTCGCCGTTCGGCTCGGGTTGGGGCGCGTTGCGCTTCGGTCAATGGGCGGTGGTGGCCAGCGGGGAAGGATTCCGCACCGACGGATACATTGCCGTACCGAAAGATATACGGGGCACGGTGGACACGCCAGTCGCGTCGCAGTACGGCAGCGGAACGTTGCGTCTGGAGCGCATGTTCGGCAATCGCGGACGCATTTTCCTGAGCGGCTCGCTCTACGGCGAGGACCGGCAAAACGGCACGCCGCTGCAGATCAACGACACAACCATTCGGCAACTGGCATTTGGCACCGATTACGAGAGTTCCGCGGCCGGATTGTTTACGCTCCGCCTCTATGGCGGGACGGAAAATTACCATCAGACGTTCTCCTCGATCGCGGCCAACCGCGATAGCGAATCCCTGACTGACATTCAGTACGTTCCGTCGCAGCAAATGGGACTGCTGGCGCAATGGTCGAAGCAGATCGCCAGCCGCTTGACGTTGCTGGCGGGACTTGACGGCTTGTATGTGCAAGGGTTCAGTAACGAGACTACTTTTTCGAGCGGCAAGCCAACAGCGAAGCTGTCGAATGGCGGAACGCAGCAATCGCTGGGTGCATTCGCCGAAGGCATTGTGCAGATCACGCACGAAGTGGTCGGTGACGTTCTCCGGACGCGAAGACCTGTGGAGCAACTTCGACGCCAGCTCGTCGCGAATCCCGGTCAAGGGCAAACCGACAATCATTGCTTACCCTGATCGCGGCCAGAATGCCTTTAGCCCGCGGCTGACCACGTCGTATCACGCCGGCGAACACACGGTGCTTTATGCATCGGCCTATCGCTCCTTTCGCGCTCCCACGCTGAACGAACTCTACCGCAGCTTTCGAGTTGGCAACGTGCAGACGCTCGCCAACCCTTATCTTGCGTGCCGAACACTTTACCGGCGGCGAAGGCGGAGTGCGCGTCACCACCCTGCAAGACCGGATGACGATTTATGGCGTCGGCTTTTGGGGCTTTGTCACCGATCCCGTTTCCAACGTGACCCTCAGCACGACCCCGAATCTCATCGTGCGCATGCGCGAGAATCTGGGCCGCATTCAAGCGCCCGGACTGCAGGCAGGTATCAACTACACCATCAGCAACCGCATCTGGTTTAGCTGCGCTTACCAGTTCATTAATTCCACCGTCTCTTCGTTTTCTGCGAATCCGGCCCTGGTTGGAAACCAGGTCCCGCTGGTGCCGAAAAACGAATTCGTCTTTCAGGGAACGTGGGCCGCTCCGCAGAAGATCCTCGTCGCCATACAAGGCCGCACTGCCAGCAACGAATTCGATGACGACCAGAACCTGTTGCCGCTCGGCGCTTACTTCGTGCTGAGCGCAACCGTGTCGCGTCCGCTGCCGAAGGGTTTCGACCTATTCTTCCAGGGCGAGAACCTGACTAACGATCAGTACGAGATTGCACGCACACCGGCGGTGAACTTGGGCCAACCGATTCTCGCACGCATCGGTGTGCGCTGGCAGAGCAGGAAATAAGGGAACTGTAGTCCTCGCCTGGCACGAAGTCTTTTTATGGTCTCGGCAAACTGCGGCGCTGTGCAGGGTTCCCGTAGAATGATACCCATGGCCGTCCGCGCGCCGTTTCTCGCGATCCTGCTTGTTGCCACGACGATTGCTCCTATTCGTGCCAGCGCACAGACCGAGGAACCAACTCGCTCGGCAGATGCGGCCAAGGCACTGAAGAGTGATCCGCTGCATGTATTCAGCCAGTCGGTGCAGGCGCTGTCGGCCAGCGTAACCAAGTCCGTGGTGCAAGTACTGACCAGCGGCTATGCGCTCAGCAACGAGAACCAACAGACAGACACCGCGTACTTCGCTCCTGAGCACGACATCGGCGCTGGTGTGATCCTGTCGCCAGATGGTTTCATCGTGACCAATGCGCACGTCGTGCAAGGCGCCAGAAGAATTCGCGTACGCCTACAGGGCTTGGAGAAGCAATCTCGCGCAGCGGCGTCTGAACCACCGCTGAGCCCGCTTGATGCCAAGCTGGTCGGAGTGGACCGCCAAACCGATCTTGCAGTGCTGAAAATTGACATGACAAGCTTGCCGGCGCTGCAGCTCGCCGACTCCAACGACCTGAAACAGGGACAAGTCGTCTTCGCTTTCGGCAGCCCTCTGGGCCTGGAGAACTCGGTCACCATGGGCGTGGTCAGCTCGACCGCGCGGCAAATCGATCCGGACAATCCGGCTATCTACATTCAGACCGACGCTCCCATTAATCCAGGCAATAGCGGCGGGCCGCTGGTCGATGTGGATGGTCAAGTAGTCGGCATCAATACTTTCATTCTGACGCAGTCGGGCGGGAATGAAGGACTCGGCTTCGCCATTCCCAGCGATGTGGTGCGCAACATTTATGACCAGATTCGCACCGAAGGCCACGTGCATCGCGGCCAGATTGGCGTGTCGGTTCGCAGCATTAGTTCGGACCTGGTCGAAGGATTGCATCTTCCGGTGCGCCGCGGTGTGCTGCTGCAAGATGTGACACCCGGTTCGCCCGCGGACAAAGCCGGTCTGAAAGTCGGCGACATCGTCATTCAGCGTTGGCGGCAAGCCGGTAGATGACATACGCCAGTTCGCGCTTGACCTATACGCCTACAAGATTGGACAGAAGGCTGAGATCGGCGTGCTGCGCGATGCGAAGGAAACTACATTCTCGGTGTCGGTGATTGAACGGCCCGATGATCCCGCGCGCTTTGCCGACCTGGTCAGCGGTCCTAACAATCTGGTTAACCGGCTCGGTATCGTGGCCGTCGACGTCACCGGCGATGTGGCCGACCTCCTCGGCACCGACCTGCGCATTCCTAGTGGAGTACTCGTTGCCGCGAGAACTCCTACCAGCACCTTGCTGGGAGAAGGTCCGCAGCCTGGCGACGTCATCCACGCAATCAATGGCACTCCTGTACAAGACTTGGCGCAATTGAAGCAGCATTTGCGCCAAATCAAACGGGGTGAACCTATCGTGCTGCAAATCGAGCGCTCGGGAAGCTTGAGCTACCTGGTGCTGGAGTCGGAATAGGGCAGGCCGCTTTTCGCTCTTCGCTTGTTGCCTTCGCAATTCCCTTTGTTTTGCTGTCATACCGACCGAGGGCTTCGGCCCAAGCGGAGGGACCTGCTGTTCCAACTGTGGGATTTGATCTGCTGGGACACGACCGCGCAACCCGAGCGCCTCGGGTGCGAAAGATGATAGCCCGCCGTTTCAACGGTGGGGGGCTCGGAAAGAAATCGAGTCCCCAGGGGACGACAGGGGTTTCTCTATCCAACTTGGTTCCACCCTTTGCCAAACCCGGGCGAAAGGCTGGTGCACGCGGCCGCAAATAAAGCTGGATATCAAATTTAGAGTTTGCAAATAGGCGAGCCGCGTGTAAAATTCTCGCTGGTTCTTGACGCATTGAAAGTGTGGTTAATCATGGCCAAGGCTCTCCACCTTCTTGTCGTGCTTAGCTTTTTGACAGTAATAGGGATAATTACTGCGCAAACCGGGTCACCTGCAGCGCAGTCGCCGCGTTCGGTTCACATTCAAGGCTGCGATAACCCGCATAATCCTGAATGCACGGAACCTCCCCGGCCCCAGTGTAAGATCATAATTAACAACGAATTTAGATATGAAGTAAAGGCTCCCAAATACACCCAGAGCGTGCAGCCGGCCCTTCAGCAGTTGATTACTACTCACCAGTCTTCATATCCAACATATTCGCTGCCACTCAGTTTTTTATGGGACCTAACAGGTCTTAATTCTTTTCTCGAGAGTCCTAACACTAACTGCTGCGACAAAAACATAGTCTTCGAACGTAACAAGGTAAACCGGTACCGAGCCAGCTTCCTCTGGAAGGGACAGGCCCAAATCCTACACAGCAAACCCGATCCTGCATTGGGTAATTTTTCGCTTACGTTGAAATTCCCGAGTGAGTTGGCAGGTCAGGTTGCTATGGCGGGTGGGTTCAGCGAATTTGTGTTCGACGGGGCTGCGCGCCCGCACCTAACCATCACAGATTCAGGAGCAAACATATTTGACGCCGATATCGATTGCTTCAACGTATCGACTTCAAGTACCACCATACGCAGACCATTTCCGTCTGGCAATAGTCAATCAAATGCGAATATTCTTGTGTTACCGAACTGAGCGTACGGTCAACCGTTGCAAAATAAAACTGTCCGCCTGCGCAGCGCTTTTGCTGTTGGTGTTACTGGGCTGTGCGCCAAAGCCGCCGGAGCAGAGCAAGCTGATCTATGATCTAACCCGCACCATGAATGCTGCATCTTGTGGTGTCGGCAACGCATGTGTCGACTTCGATGGCGTAGGCAAATACAACTATACTGAGGACCCCGGCGGTACCGTGCATAACTGCGATCCATTCTCTTTCTCTTTTGGCGATGATTCTTGGATGAGATTGAACATTACCACGAGGCTATTCTTTCCGGGAGACCCTCCCATGATCTTGCAGCTCAGTCAAGTCGACACGCATAGCAATCTGAAACAGAATCCCTGGACAATTACAGTACAAAACTCTGGCGGACCCCCGCAATCTATGTTCACATATCTTTTCCGTACTCATCCCGCACCCACAGAACTTCCGTTACAGGCGGGGACTACCATTCAAGGAAAGTACATTCTCAGTGGTTTTGGTCAGACAGGTCTTTCAGCAGATATAGAAATCTATTCGACATCGACAGTTCCAGGCAAGAACTTTAGTCTTTGTAGTCAAAACTAGGGCTAGTTTCTGCGGCCCTGCGACGTGGTGCAATGGCTAAGAACAGCCGCGCTGGATTTTGCCGGGCCCCGTCGCATCCATCATGCAACTCGTTCTGACCTGCTCCCCTGGATCCGCCTTTGCTCGTTGCTCAGGATGACAGCGTCGAGGCCCCCGGCGTGTTGGCAATCGCGACAATCACGCCCCTGTGGTCCCGCCCGCCGACAGCGCCTGCAAAATCCCCGTCCCGTTAGGGCTGCCCCAGCCGCTGCAGGCGTCCCATCCGGGACCAGCCTGTGTAGTCGCCGTTATTACCCGACGTGATGTCGTTGAAGGTTCCCGTCGCTAAAGCAACGCTCTGATACAGATTCGGATTGAGGTAGCCTACCGGCGTGCCGATGGTTTGATTGAACAGTGCAACCAAGCCAGCCCACAGCGGTGCGACCGCACTGGTTCCACCCACCACGAATTGCGAGCCGTCCACTTGCACTTGATAACCGGTCTGAGGATCGGCGTCGCCGGCAACGTCGGGCACGCCACGGCCCGTGTTTCCCGTATTAGCCGACGGCGGCACATTGGCATTTGCCTGATACGACGGAAGCGGAAAGGTCGCACTTACCCCGCCGCCGGTCGCGCCGTTGGTGGGAAGATCGTTCCATACAACTTCGCTCGCGATCGTGCTGCCGCTGATGTCGAGGCTCGTGCCTCCACACGCCAGGCTGTACGGGCTCGACGCCGGGAAGTCCACCTGGTCCGAGCCATCGGACGAGCCATCGGTTGAGCCGTTATCGCCACAGGCCACGCACACGGTCACGCCGACTGCGGCAGCCGCCTGCAGCGCGCTGTTGTAGTTCTGCAGCGATTGTGCCGTCCAACTATTCTCCGGGCCGCCCCAACTGATCGAGATGACCGAAGGCTTGTTGGTCTTGTCCATCGCCGCCTGGTTGATCGCGTCGAGGAAACCTGCGTCGGTATTTGGGGCGAAGTAAACCACGATCTTCGCGCCGGGAGCGACCGCGCCTGCGACTTCAATGTCGAGTCCGACTTCGGTATCGGGCCCGTTGGTGTCACCTGTGGGTTGGTTGGTCGCGCCATCGACGGAAACCGCCGAGACCGACGGTGCGGGCGAAATCCCCAGCGAGCTGAAATAGGTGTTGAGATCGGACTGCGTGTATCCTCCGCCCAGCTCGATGATGGCAATGGTCTGCCCCTTTCCGTTCACGCTGGTTGGAAAGTTGTAGGCCTTGGCGACCTGCAAGGCCGTGTATGAAGTCGCGGCGGCAGCGCTGGCGTTCGTCGCTACGCGAAAGTGGGTCGTGGCTTGAGGCCGGTTGTCGAGTCCATGCACGCCGACCACGATGCCGCTGAGTTCGGTGGGAATGTTGACCGCGCCGGTGCGCAAACGGTAGGTCTTGCCCTTGTACTGGTACGCCGCCAGCTCCACCTGAAATGCTTTCGTAAGTGCGCTGCAACTTCCCGTCAAGGCCACAGTCCGCGCGGGAAGATCGACCCGGCCCACCTTCAATCCGTGGGCATGGGCAAACTTCTCCACCTCCTTGACGTCCTTGGGGTCGGCGCCATAACGTTCCGCATATTGGTCACGAGAGACGCGCTTGCCACTCGCCACCAACTCATCCAACGACGGTTCGTTTGCATGGGTTGGCCGTTCTCGCAGGACGACGGTCACCTGCATCGGTTCGTTGGGATCGAGAGTGCCGGACTTCGCAGCACCGGGCATCGGTTTGCGCTCACTGCCCGGCAGTTTGACGTATTTATCGAATGCCATTTATTCCTCCAGGATGTCGCTAGGCGCGGCGATAGGATCACCGACCGCCACATCCGATTTGCATGCCATTTTAACCGGAATTTCCTTTTGGGGCGGCTTCACCCTTGGATGCATCGGGATGGCCGGAGCAGACCTTCAAAGGCTGTCTGGATCGGGCATTTTGATCTCGGCCATTTTGATCTCGGCTTTGAGACCATGTTGGTGTTAACATCGGGCACGCCCTCCAACTGCGCCAACAATTGTGATTTGCAATCTCAATTGCTTTCTGTTGGAAATAACCTTACCCAAGGATGAAGAACATGGCCGCTGCCCCATCCACGCCCAACGTGATCACGATTGACGTAACCAAGGACCTTAAGAATTCCAGCGACCTGAAGGCCCTTTTCACGGGCCAGCAGGCCGCCATCTTCAGCATTGGTTCTGCGATGGCGCGCTACGCCGGCCAGCCCATCCGTTCGGCAGCCGGGTCTACTCCGGCGAAACTAACAGTCCAAGGCGAGCCGAAGTGGAAGATGAAGTCTGGAATCGTTTGCTCTCTGAGTGCGAGCGCGAATTGCACGATCGCGGTCAGCGATACCAGCACGACCTTTTGCGTATCCGAGATCATTGACTCGAAAAACACCACGAATGTTGTTGCGGGACCCACGCCCGGAATGGTGTACATCAACATCGACCTTGATTTCGACATCAAGGGCGATCTGTCAGGTAGCGGAAGCTTGAGCGGTATTGGCATTGCCGGGAAGGCCTCGGGCTCGAGGACCACAACCCTGTCCTACTGCCAGCCGATCAGTGACGAACTCGAAACCGTGGCGGCGATAAAAGCGGCATTCGATGGACTGCGCTTTCCTTTTCAACCGGACTGCGCCTTGAACATGCCCGTGGGAAGTATTGGCAAGGTCAACTTCGATGGTACGCTGGATAGCAAACTGGATGTCACCTACGGACTCGGCAACTACAAACTATCGGCACAAACTTTAGGAGCGGCTCAAGACAGCGTAAAGGTCGCCTGGGACAAGCTTACTGTGCCTTCGTTGGACTTCGATGCGGGGGCGAAAGCTTCCTTGACCTATAAGCACAGCGACCACTTCGGCGTGATAGTCCAGAAGGTGGATGCCAACAGCGCACTGTTGTACCTCGTGCGGTCAGCTAGTGACGAGACGGGGCAATCGGTGGGTATAACTGTCGGCATATCGGCGACGTCCGTGTCGTGCACGGTAGACCCCAATCAAGTCACGGCCATGATTAAACAAGTAACCGCAGGCGGATCGCCGACGGTGGCAAGCGATGTTGCGTCCCTGGCGGGAGATCTACAAACAAGTCTAGTGGATAAGGCGAACGATTGGCTTACAGGCCACAAAGGCGATGCAGGTTTAATGCTGAGCCTGTCGCAGCAGAGCGGTCGCTGCGTGCTGTTTACCTTCAAGGTAGATCTGTCATCGGCGACGTCCCAGGCCCTCGCCCAACAAAGTTGGGTGTCACTCATGAGTGGCAACCTTCGCCAGGCGATGCAAATTGGCGGTTTTACGCTCCAGCCCGGATCTGGCGTCTCTGAGAGCCTGAAGCGCTCCTCTTCTATTCAGTTGCATTTCTTTAATCTGTTCCAGCTGACGCAGACCAGCGACTTCTTCAAGAATTCAGTTATTAAACTCGCGCCGGACGGCAGCATTCGGGTCTTCGTCGACCTCGGGCAGGAGTCACAGTTTTCGACTCGATCAGCAAGCGAGACTGCAATGATCCACTTTGTGGCTACTGCGACCGAAGATACCAAGGGAGGCAACTACCAAAAGGCCGAGGTCGATCTACACATTGAGCTATCCGAGACTAACAAGCCCCAGGAAGCTAATAGAATTGCCAACGCGATCGGGTCGATAGCCGCTAACTCCGCAGTTCAGTCTGCGCAGCAGCAAATGTCGACATTTGTGGCAAACAATGGTCGCAAGAAACTGAGCCTGATAGCTATCTTTAAGCCATCCGCCTATCAGAAGCTCGCATGTTCGGCATATACGGTGGATCAGAATGGTAAGACCCATCCACCTGCCCTTCCTCAGGAACAAGATGAGGACAACTGGGAGAGCTTCCAAACTTCGGTGAAGCGCCTGATGAAGGACCTATCGGGAGCCGTGGCTGAGTTGGACTATGATAAGTGGATGCTTTGGAACGTCGACTCCAACTATCAAATCGGTGACGTTCCAGATGACAATCACGTGCCGGATCGCAAGAATGTTGGAGCCTACATGGCCGCGGGACAGACCATCTTTGGCGATCGCTGGCCGGCGTACCAGCCATTTCTGCTAGCCAGCACTGGTTTCATGAATCTTTGCGACGACTTGCATTCCCTAGCCACAGCCACCGCTCAGGTCGGCACACCAGCAAATTGGACATCACTAATCGCCACTCTGCAAAAGTGGGTGAAATCGGATGTGGATCCCGACTGGTCAAAGCCGGCACTCAGCGCTTTGTTGTACTTGTGCAGTATTGGCACGACGCCGAGCGAGGTGAGTACTGACTTCCAACAGGCGAAGGATAATAGCTGCTTCACCTGTACGCTGACTTTGTCGTGAGTTGAAACACCAATGGCCATTTAAGCCATAGTTTAGTAGTATCTGTGGCGCCCCTATAGGGCTTGCGTTCGAAAGAAGAGCTTAACGCGGGCCTGAAAATCCGCTCTACCCGATCACTGCAAACCAATATTTTTTTTCGAATTATGTTTGGGACCGAGGAAGGAACTTATGGATCTAGTCGCAACCAAAGCATGGATCGAGCGTTGGGAGGGTCGTCGCAACCAGGCGTACGACGACAAAACTGGTAAGCCGATGACGCCGGGCTGCGTGCCCCTGGGCCATCCGACGGTCGGCGTCGGCTTCAACCTGGATGCCAGTGGCGCGCAGGCCGCTATCGAGGCGTTGGGCTTGGATTACGAACAGGTTCGCTTTGGGCAGCAACTATTGACAGACGAGCAGATTGACGCTCTTCTTGACCAAACTGTGAACATAGCGATACAGGGGGCGGTGCAACTCATCTCAAGCTTCGACACTCTACCGGACGATAAACAGATCGTGATTGTCGATATGGTTTTCAACCTTGGAATGACCAAGTTTGCACAATTCGTTCACGCCATTCAGGCTATGCGAAATCAGGATTGGGCAACCGCCGCCCAACAAATGCAGCAGTCCGCCTGGTTTCGCAGGTGGGAGCCAGAGCCAGCGCCGACGTGAACCTGATGGCAGGTCGAATGACAGCGACGCAGTTCGCGTAACTTGGGCTAGTTCCTGAACACTTGCACTTCGAACTCAGTTCCACTTTGCAATTCGACTTGTTGCTTCTTGCTGAGGGCCTTGGATGCGGCTCCCGCGCCGCCGCCGGCTACTGCACCGATGGCGGCGCCTTCTCCACCACCAAAGATTCCTCCCAGTCCGGCGCCCACCGCCGAACCTAATCCGGCGCGCAGCCAGGTGTATTTGCCCTGTCCCGAGCTTTCGATGGCGCCTTCGTTTCCGACCTTGTCGCCGTGGACGTAAATCTGTATGACCTCGGCGCCAAGGTTGGAGCGGCGGCCGTCGCGCAGAACGATGCGGTCAAAGCTGAGCAGGATCTCGGCCGATCCCTTGAAGTGACCGGACTGGCTCACTGAGCGGACGGTGCCGTGGACAATCGCGCTCTTGTAGGGGCCGTCGGCCACGTCGGCGGTGAACTGGTCCCCGGGCTGCGAGAACTGCGAGGACAGCGGCGTGTTGAGGGTGAGGTCGAGGCGGGTGCCGAGCGGAACCGGCAGCGCTTGCTGCTGAGCGACGGCGAGCAGGGCAACGGTGATTAGCAGCAGCAAGGCAGCAAGACGGGAGAGCGGTCGCAGGTCCATCGAAGAACTTCTCCTGGGTGGTTTACGCCAGCGTAAATTTTGGCGATGTTGTACAGCGTAAAACATTGTCACGTACGCAACAACTTCGCGGGAAAGAGGCTCGCGGAGCGGCAAGCAGTTAACGAGAGTCGCTTTGCGGCCGGAAGCGTTTCCTCATGATGCCCTGAACGCTGGCGGGGACGGGCCGCGCTACCGCGCAACATCGTGCAGCGCGACTCGTTTTGGCAGTGGCTCGTGATACAACTGAAACTTGTCTGGGCATCCACAATTTTCTGCCCTCGACGGACTCGCCTATGAACACCAAGCGCGCCACCATCATATTTCTTTCTGTGCTGTTGCTGATTGTGCTGGTGCTTGCGTTTGTCATTACGCGATCCTTCCTGAAACCAATCGCATTTGCCATCATTCTGGCTGTTGTCTTTTATCCTCTGCACGAGCGCATCTTGCGCGGAAACCATGGGCGGCCGGGCAGTTCAGCACTAATGTCGACGCTGCTATTGATCCTGTTGTTTGCGGTACCAGGCCTCATCATTGCGGTGCTGGCCGCCAATGAAGCATTAGCAGCGGCACATTATCTGGGCCGCAGAAGTGTTGAAGAGGGCGGATTTCCATCGCTGGTAATGACCCTGGCCAAAGGCCCTCTCAGCTATATAAGCCGCTGGATTGACATTTCAAAGTACGATCTGCAAGCCATAATCAGCGCCAATGCACAGAAGGTCAGCGTCTGGCTGGTCGGCTTCGGGGCAAATGTCCTGAGTGGTATCGCGCGCTTTGTCATCGACTCGCTGATCACGTTCGTCGTCGTGTTCTTTCTGTTTCGCGACGGAGCGCAGTGGGCGTATCGCGCCGGGACCATGCTTCCGCTCTCCCGCGAGCAGGTTGCGCGGCTCTATCGGAATATCTCTGACACCATCATCGCCAACGTTTATGGCATCCTCACCGTTGGTGTGGCACAGGGTGTGCTTGTCGGAGTTGCTTTGCGCATTATCGGCATGCAGTCTGCTTTGTTGTTGGGGCTGGCTACGGGTTTCGCTTCCATCATTCCAGTTGTGGGTTCAGCGCTGGTTTGGGCGCCAGTAACGATTTACCTGCTGGCAACCGGCTCCGTCGGCAAAGGCTTATTTTTTCTGATTTATTGCGTCGTAATCGTCAGCAGCGTCGACAACATCATCCGCCCGTGGGTGGTGGGTGGACGTGTGGAATTGCATCCGCTGGTCCTGCTCTTTTTTATCTTTGGCGGAGTGGAAGCGTTCGGGTTCCTGGGATTGTTTCTCGGTCCGGTCGTGGCGTCAGTACTGGTCGCAGTCTTCGACATTCTGCGCAAGGAGATGAGCGAGGCGAAAACATCGCCTGCAGTGAGCGTCCCCGAACCCTAGAGCGGAGAAAAGAGTTCTCCCTCTTTCCGCTCACCAATGTCTTTCAGCGCCCTGATTGCGTATTCCTGAAAGTGTGGAGATTGGCGGTGAGTCTCCAAGGCGGCATCGTCGCGATACTGCTCGTAGATGAAGAAGCGGGTGGAGTCCGTCCGGTGACGATGGACGATATACATCAGGCAGCCGGGTTCTTGCCGTGAAGCGACTTGCAGTTTGCCGAATATCCTGGCAACTTCGTCCTCGTGTCCGGGCTTTGCTATCCACGTTACCGCTAGTACGACCATTGTCTCCTCCAGATTACCCGCGTGCCTCTACCTGCCGGCTGCACTGATACTGTTTAGCGTTGTCGTGAATTCTGGAACGAACGCGGTTTGCTCGCGGTCAGGGCCGGTAGAAACGATGCCGACCTTGGCGCTCCGATTCCTTTTCGACGAATTCCAGATAGCGTTTCGCCTTCGCCGGTAGCTGATCGTAGTTGTCCACGCCAAATGTACTCGACTGCCATCCCGGCAGCTTGGCGTAGATCGGCTCGATCTGTTCGTATCCCGAAGCCTGCGCGGGAATCTCTTGCGTTTCCTTGCCGTCGATCTTATAGCCGACGCAAATTGGGATCTCGGGCTGATCGTCCAGTACGTCGAGCTTGGTCACCACCAACCAGCTGGTGCCGTTGATCATGTTGGAATAGCGCAGCAGCGGCAGGTCCAGCCAGCCGGTCCGTCGCGGACGACCGGTCACCGCCCCGAACTCGTTGCCTTTCTTGCGGAGCGCCTCGCCGACCGCGTCGTGCGATTCCGTCGGGAATGGGCCTTCTCCTACGCGCGTGCAGTACGCCTTGGTTACGCCGACCACCATGTTGATTGCCGTCGGAGGCACGCCGGTGCCGGTCACCGCTCCTCCGGATGTCGCACTCGACGAGGTGACGAACGGATAGGTTCCGTGGTCGATGTCGAGCATCGTGCCTTGCGCCCCTTCGAACATCACCGACTCGCCCTCGGCGATGGCCCGGTTCAGCAGCAGCGCGGTGTCGGTTACGAAAGGAGCGACGCGGTCGGCGATTTCCGCGTAGTCGGCGAACATCTTGTCGGGATCAAGTGGCTCGCTGTTAAACAGGGCGTGCGCGATGGTGTTCTTCTCGCGGCAGGCATTTTCGATGTGCTTCCGCAGCAGAGTCTTGTCGAGCAGGTCCTGAACGCGTAGTCCGCTGCGCGCCATTTTGTCTTCGTAGGTCGGTCCGATACCCCGAGAAGTGGTGCCAATCTTCACGCGGCCGGGAGCATTCTCCGATGCCAGTTCGATCATGCGATGGTATGGAAGAATCACGTGCGCGCGGTTGCTGACGAACAGATTGCCGTCAACGTGTACGCCCGTCGCACGCAGCGCATCCACTTCCTTCATGAAAGCGAAGGGATCGAGCACCACTCCATTCCCGATTACACCGCGGCAGCCCTCTCGCAGTACTCCGCACGGGATAAGTTGCAGGATGAACTTCTTACCCTTGATGGTTACCGTGTGCCCGGCATTGTGACCGCCGGAATAGCGGGCCACAACGTTGAAGCGTTCGGAGAGAACGTCAACGATCTTGCCTTTACCTTCGTCGCCCCACTGCGCTCCGACAATTACAGCTGTCTTACCAGTTCTCAACTTCTACTCCATTCGCGGACGCCCGGCCTCGAGCGCGAACGGCCGCGCAGATTCGCACACAACTCGCCTCTGGATTGCAAAGCGAGATCAAAAATCGGGGAAATTTAAGGAGACGAACCGCGTACTCTAGATTTTACAGGGCGAACGAAGGGTAGCGCAATGTGGGGAAGAAGAAACCGAATCTGGCACAAACCTTTAACTTCGCAGCCTTTTACTCCATGGGAGACTACCGCCGTACACTAGCAGTTTATGCCCGAACTTCCGGAAGTTGAAACCGTCGCCCGTGGGCTCGACCAGCGGGTCGCTGGGGACGTCATCGACTCGGTGTGGCTGGGAGAAAAGCCTGAGCCGCTGAAATCGTCTGCGGCTGAGATTGTTTCCGTGCTGGAGCATAGGCGAATCGTGCAAGTGCGGCGCGTAGGCAAGCACATTGTTTTCGATTTGGAAACTCAGGAGAGCAGACCCAGGTTAGCGTCCAAAGGACAGACGCGAACCTGGAGCACCGAAAGAAGGGCATCGAAAAAAGCGCCTGCCATCGACGCGCAATGGATTGTGCATCTCGGCATGACCGGCCGTCTGCTCATCGCTTCCCCGCAAATACGCAATGGACAAACACACTCACGCGGCGCTGAAGCTGGTCTCGGGAAAGGAACTGCGGTTCGTCGATCCCCGGCGATTCGGCCGCCTGGCCGTGGTGCGGATCGAACCAAAGAACGCCGATGGATTCGCCGCTCCCGGCGATGAGCCGCTGCGGTTGAAGGTTGGGCCTTTCATGGCCCTGTTTCGCGGACGCAAAACTCCCATCAAGAGTGCATTACTGAACCAGAAGCTGTTAAGCGGAGTGGGAAACATTTATGCTGACGAGTCGCTATTTCGCGCCGGGATTCGGCCGCGCAGGCGAGCGGCGTCGCTCACGCATGCTGAATTGCGAAAACTGCATGTCGCGCTGCAAGCGGTGTTGCGCGAAGCTATCAAGCTGGGTGGATCGTCGGTTAACGACTACGTTGACGCCGAAGGCCGGGAAGGATTTTTTCAATTCCGCCACCGCGTCTATGGGCGAGAGGGCAAGCCCTGCCTGGTATGTGGCACGCCCATCAAGCGGATTGTCATTGCAGGGCGAAGCAGTCATTATTGTCCGCATTGTCAGAAGTAGAGCGGCTTAAGAGTTGGCGTGGCCCGACGAACACGGATAAAACGGCGCTTCAGCTATAGTATTCGTCTGTTTGCTCAACTGAAGAAGCAAGCTTTGAAGGGCAGGGCTTTAGAGGCTGCTGAAAAAAGTCGGTTTGAGCTGGCGATTTGAAAGGGCACACCTTTAGGTGTGCCGTTAAGCTCTCTACTCTTGTCATCTCGAGCGGGCTTCAGCCCGCGAGAGACCTGCTTTTTCGACTTTTTCAGCGGCCTCTTCAGCCGTGCCGTCAAGCGTTCGTTAGAGTTGGAATTTAGCCCCTGGGGGAACCCGCCCTTGCAAACAGCGAAGTCCCTCGGTGGCTAAAGCCATTATAAAGATGGCAACTTACGGCACGCCTGAAGGCGTGCCCTTTCAAAGCTCTAGGTTCTCGTGAAAGGCTACGCATGGACGTTTATTCCATCGGAGTTGATCTGGGCGGTACCAACCTGCGCATCGCCGCGGTCGATGCCGAAGGCAAACTGCTGGAGAAGCTGACCACCGGAACCGAGGTTGGTCGCGGTCGCGATTCGGTGATTGGTGAAATGTGCGAGGCCATCCAGTCGGTGAGTGTGAAGTTTCGCGACTCCGGACAACTGGCGGGAATTGGCATTGGCGTTCCCGGATTTATCGACATGGATAGCGGCACCATTATGGAGTCTCCCAACCTTCCCGGCTGGGCGAACTTTCCGGTGCGAGATGAAATTCAACGCAGATTAGGGACGCCGGTAATTCTGGAGAATGATGCCAACTCCGCCGCCATGGGAGAAAAATGGCTGGGTGCAGGCCGCGACACCGACCACATGGCCATGTACACACTCGGCACGGGAGTAGGAGGCGGATTGGTGCTGAATGGGCGCCTGTGGCACGGCATGAATGGAATGGCAGGAGAACTCGGGCATTTCTGTGTAGAACCGGAAGGCCATGCGTTGCGGTTGTGGCAGCCGTGGCTGCCTTGAGCAGTACGCCTCGGCCACGGCCATCGTGCGCATGGCGCATGAGGTGATCGCGAGCGGGCAAGCCGACGAGCTGGCCCGGGCTTCACGCGGCAATGTCGAGTTCAATTCGCGGGTCATCTACCAGTTCGCCATTCAAGGCGATGTCGCGGCACAGCGCATCTATCAAACCGTCGGGCGTGCGTTGGGTATTGGTATCGGAGGCATGGTCAACGCGCTGAATCTGCCCATGTACGTCATCGGTGGCGGAGTGGCCAGTGCGTGGGACGCATTCGCTCCCACGATGTTCGAGGAGCTGAGAGTCCGGTCCTTCATCTACCAGGTCACGGCTCCTGACGGTCCGATACCAGGCAAGAAGCACACCATAGTCACACGTGCACTAATGGGCAGCGATGCCGGCCTGTATGGCGCGGCACGATTGCCCATGCTGGCTTCTGTGATTCAGACGGAACCAACGCGCAGCCCATCGCCCTCCTAGTCCTCCTAATCGCTTGTGTCTGGTGTCAGACATAGTGAAATAGGTGTTACCCGCCAAATCGTGCTGGGAGCGTTTCACACCTCTTAGGTGGTGATTGTCGCAAAATCGCAATCTGGCAAAAACTGGTTGGAGCAAAATCAGCAATTGTGGTTCATACTAGTGCCATCATCGAGAGTGGCTCCCAGATTGCCTCTCGTTTCTGTGGGATGGTGTTGTGTCTCCGGAACTGGAACATATCCGCCGCGAGGTAGAGCGCGTTGCCGGTACAATCTCGCAGGACCACTGGCGCTACGCTCCGCCGGGAAAGTGGAGTTGCGCTCAGATTCTGGAACACCTTCGGCTGAGTTATACGGCCACCACCAAGGGAACGCTCATCGCCTTAGAGGGCGGGAAACCTCTTGGCGGTCGTCCCACATTGAGGGATAAAGTCGCCACCTTCTATGTAGCCAGGTTGGGAATATTACCCTCAGGTCGCGCGGCGCCGAAACACACAGTTCCCCAGAATGGCGGAATACAATCGTTGCGTCACTTCAATGACGCGCTGGTCGCTATGGATGCCACGCTAACGGATGCCGAGAAACGATTCGGCAGCGTGGCCAAGATACTCGACCACCCGATCCTCGGCCCCCTGAACGCAAAAGGACTGGCGTCGCGTGCATCTCGTCCACGCCCGGCACCACCTTAAGGAAATCGCGAAACGAATGGGCGAGATTAATTCCGGTCGCGCCTGATTGATCCGCAAAAGCAGCGGGTAGCAAGCGGCTTGCGCAATCGCGGCTCTCCAAAATCATTCACCACGGAGACACCGAGTACACGGAGTTTTAGTGTTTCGAGTTTTTTTCGTGATCTCCGGGTCTCAGTGGTTAATTTTCGTTCCAGTACGTCGCTCTAGAAAAAGCCCAGATACCAGCGCCAGATTAACTCGCCAAAAAAGATTGCGGCCAGAGAAGCATGCGCCTAGAAATACGCCGAACGGCAGCTCTTGTGTGAGCAGATTCTTACGCGCTGAGGACGGTCCCAGCCTATCAGACGTTTCGGCCACCTGCGGCGCCGTGCTGGTACGCCGCCGCAGTAATAGCAGGACCGCATAACCGCTACCGGCCAACGGCGCGGCGAAAATCACCAGCAGCGTAAGTTTGAGTCCTAAGAACGCTCCCGCCATGGCCATCAGCGCGATATCGCCGAATCCCATTCCGTGACGCTTGCGAAGCAGGTAGTACAGCGCCCATGCCAGATAGAAGAAGCCGGCTCCAATAACAGCACCAGCGGCGGAATCAAGTAGCGCGAGTGCGTGCGGCGAAAGCCGTGATCCATACGCGCGCAGAAAAAACTGTGTTCCTGAAGTGTCGGTCGGAGCGATCCAGGAGAGCGCCAACCCTAGCGCGATTCCCGGATAGGTGAATTCCCGCGGCAGCAGACCGGTTTCGGCATCCATAAAAATTAGGCCGACGAGCAGGAAACAAAGTACGCAGAATTTCGCCGCTATCAACGACGGTCCGAACTTCGCATAGCAAGCGGTGAAGAGCGCGGCGGTCAAAAATTCGACCGTGGGATAACGCAATGAAATTCGGCCTCCGCAATCGCGGCACCGGCGGCGAAGCAGCAGCCAGCTTAGCAAGGGGATATTGTCGCGCCATCGCAGGAAGGCGCCGCAGCCAGGACAGTGAGATCCGGGGCTGGCGACGGATTCATTGCGTGGAATGCGGCTGATACAGACATTCAGGAAACTGCCGAATGCCAGCCCGACGACAAACAGCGCGCATTCGAAAGCTAGGTCCAAAGCTTGTTGTGGAGTCCTCTCCTACGGTTGATGAAAGCGCAGCACATCGCCGCTCAGTTTATCGTCAGATGGCTCATCCGGCGGCATTTCACCTATCCAATTCACTATCTTGCGATTAATCAGCCGCGTTTCGGGCGGACAGCTTTGCCACCCTGTCCCATTCTGCTCTCGGATCGACACCTGGTAGCCGGCCACATCCTCCTTCGGCTCCTGGTTCTTCCAGTCGAATAGAGATGCTTCCAGCTCGTCAGAGAGCGCTTCGTTGGGATGAAGGCAGAGAATCCAATCGTGTGACGCGTCCGCGACGTATGCGCCAAAGGTGACTCCGGGAATGGCACTCTTCAACGTCGCCCCATGTTCCCACGCGACCTTTAAAGTATCGTCTTCCGAGGAGTCGTCAATTAGCAGCACCTCGTCGCACGGACGAAGCGAGTCCAAAGTGCGGCCCAGGCGAAGCGCATCGTTGTGGGTATGCAGCAAGGCGGTAATTTTAGGCATTGGCCAGCTCTAGTGAGGATATCGCAGCCGCGGAAGACTGCGTACAGACGTAGACGCAAAAAAGGCGTAGCCGGTTGTGACTACGCCTGTGATTTCATCCCGAACAATCGCTTACGAGAGCGGTGTACGTCCTGAATTGCGCTGATCGCTGTCTTGCTGCGTAACCGTCAATGCGTTGATGGTCTGGAAATTCAGCACCGCCTCGGCTGGTAGTTGGATCTGCTGTCCCTTTTTCGCGGCGGCAACTCCGGTTCCCGCACCTGCGCCTGTGGCTGCGCCAATCGCGGCCCCTTTGCCGCCGCCGAAGATGCCGCCCAGGATTGCCCCCGCGGCAGTACCCACGCCTACCTTGGTCGCGGTGTTCTTGCCCTCGCCACTGCCGGCGCGGGTCCACTGGTTCGTCTGGATGTTGTAAGTCTTGCCGTTGACCGAAAGTGAGGTCAATTCCAAGGTCAGGACGGAATTGCCGGCGAAACGGCCAGCACTTTTGACATCCGCCACTCGGCCTACGACGTCAGCGCCGGACGGAATCACGGTCTCTCCATCCAACACAATGGGGTTGCTGAGCGAACCATGGAAGGTGTCGCCGACCTGGTTTCGCTCGGAATCGAGCGGATTATCGAGTCTGATGGTAAGCTGCGTTCCCGCTGGTATGGTGACCTTCTTCGGAGGCGGTGGCGCCTGTGGAGGAGGCGGAGGCGCCTCCTGGTTGGAAGGTGCTGGAGGCGTATTGTTATCGGCAAGCAGCGCGCTCCCAGCAGACGTCGCCGCTTCGTCTTCGGCGGTATTGTGACGGCGTTGGCCGTTTGATCCGGATTGAGACATGTGCAGTTTATTGCGCTTTGCAGGCGGCGGAGACGGCGGTCGCGCCGGCGGAGCTGCTTTGGCCTGCTGCACCTGAAGGTTGTTGACGACGGTTTTTACCCCCTCAACCGTAGCCGCATCCCTGGCTGCAAGGGCACGTTCAGCTTCGTTGCCGACGTCGCCGGTAAGAGTAACCACGCCATTAGCAGCCTGGACCTCGATCTGCGGATTTTGGATCGAGGAATCGCTGTAAATCTTGTTTTGTGTATCTTCCGCGACTTGAGCGTCGGAGCGTACTGGTTTCCGCGAACACCCGGCTAAAACCACGAGCCCCACTGCCAGCAACCAGACCCCATACAGGGATAGCTTCGTCCTCGTCATTAAGACATGGCTCCTAAAGATTGTTCTCCATGAATAAACACGACTTCGCGGGAGTTGTCGCTATCGGCCCCCTGCAAACATCAACTTCGGTGCCAAGGACGCGCCTCGATACCAAGCAGCAAGAGCCACCCCTAGTCAAACGGCCTCTAATCTCCCCTTTTGCGGGCAAGGTATGTCGCCCTCGCCGCACCACAATTAGATGCTGCGTTTCGGACTATGTCGCAGGCCCAGGGTGGCCGTGATGGCGCACAAACTGTGCACCTAATTCTGTGGCTCAGTTAGATGATTATTGATCGCAAACAGCGCCAGCTCCAGGCGGCTGGCAACGCCAACCTTGTCGAAGATGTTGGTGAGATGATGCTTCACGGTGTCTTCGCTGAGCGCAAAGCGGCGCGCGATCTCCTTATTGCTGAGTCCGGCCACAATGGTTGTGAGGATGTCCATTTCGCGCTTGGTCAGGCCGAAGTTTCGCGGCGCTTTCTCGCCCGAGGGATTGGTGCGCATGAAGTCGACAATGTCGCCCACGGCTTCGCGTCCGATCCAGTACTGGCCGGCCATTACGGTGCGGATGGCCTTCATCAGCAGTTGGGTGGCGGCTTCTTTCATGACCACGCCCCGCGCGCCCATCTGTAGCGCCTGCACGATCTGGATGCGCTCTACTGCCGCCGTGAGCACGATGATCTTGGTCCTGACATCATCGTCGGTGGTCGATAGCTCGCGCAACACATCCATCCCGGGTACCCGCGGCATCGCCAAGTCCAGCAGAAGAATGTCAGGAGTCAGCTGACGGGTTTGAGTAACAGCATCTGCGCCGTCGGGCGCCTCGCCTACGACTTCCAGTTCCGGCTCGGCCTCCAGCAACCGACGCAACCCATCGCGGAAGATCGTGTGGTCATCCGCGATAACAATACGCACAGACGGGTCTTTCTTATCCATAAGGTTCTGTCTCTTTCTGTGGAATCGTGATTTCCAACTTGGATCCGTGGCCGGGATTCGATTCGATCACCATGTCCCCGCCCACCGCCCGGACTCGTTCCTTGATGACGGTCGGTCCCCGGTGGAAGTCGTCAAGCTGGGTCAGCGTAAAGCGGCCGGCAAACGGAAAACCTTTGCCGTTATCGTCAATTACCAGCTTCCACCAACCGTTTTGCGAGCCGAAGCGCACCACTGCCGATTGCGCGCCGCTATGTTTCCGAATATTGACCAGGGCTTCCTGCACCACCCTGGCCAGCTCCTGACAGGTGGCGGCTGGAAGGGCGACCTCCTGCAATTCGGAGACAAAACGGGTCACAACCCCGGTATCTCTAGAAAAACGTTCTACGAGTTGGGCGATAAAGTCAAGGAATTGATGAGGTCCAATATCCGGTGGCCGCATCGTTTGCATCAGTTCGCGGAGGTTCAAGACCTCCTGGCGCAGCAAATCCTGGATGCGCTGCAACTCCGCGGAGAGCTGAGAATCGTTGGTATCGCGACGCCGCAACACGTCGATTTGCATTTCGATACTAATCAGCGACTGGATAACGGTGTCGTGTAACTCACGCGCCACGCGCGCCCGTTCGACCGCGCCGGCACGCGAACGAAAGCGGCGAAAAAGATAGACGGAATACAGCGCGGGTCCGACCTGGCGCAGAATGTTCTGTGCAAAACGAAGTTCGCGTTCCCAGGGACGGCCCACGTACGCGTTGACCACCACGAACCGGCCAGTCCAATCCCGGCCCATCTCGTGGCTGATCACCAGAACGGAATGGGCCCCCGGGACCGGCATCGGCAGGTGCTTGAGTTGAGAAGATTCGAGCCGCCGCCCTTCGTCGTCCAGAGCCGCAATAGCGCACCTCTGTTTCCGACCCGTGCTGCTCCGCATGTAGAAGGTGTGAGGATACTCGCGCATCAGCTCGGTCGCATGTTGTGCTGGAGCGATCTCCCGAACTTCCGCGAGCCGCTCGGGAGAAACCGAGGTACTCCATTTAAATGCGCGCCCGGTGCTGCCCTGTGAAACTACCTCGTAAACTTCCTTGGTACCAAAGACGCGCCCAAATTCAATGAGGGTGTCTTGCAGAGCCATGGCGAAGCGGCCGCCAATTCGGGCCAGTGACAAAAGCCGATTAGTCAAATCGATCTCGCCTCGCAGTTCCTTCTCCGCTTCGGCGAGAAAACCCAGCAGAAATCCGGTTATCAAAAGAAAACCACAACGCATAATGACGCGAGGCGCGTCCAGTCGCGTGAACATCGCATGTTTTAGAAATGGTGGCCCGTACCTTACTGCTGCCGTCTGAAACAGTAGAACCCCTGCACTGATTACGGCTGTGGCCATGGTCTCAGCGAAGCCCCAGCGGAAGGCGGCCGCCAACATCGCGAAAAGAAAAAACACAAAGAAAATACTGTTCGGGGGGTCGGTGAAAAGGCATAGCAACGAGGGCCAGAGGATGTCGGTCGCTTGGGACCAAAGCACGAAGCGCGGAGTGGGCGTCCGTTGTATCCGCAGCAGCACTAGCAACGCAAGACTCTGGACGATATAGCCCAACAGGAGCAATCGTCCGAAGTGATAATACGGGCCGGTCGCAATCGGGTGGATCTCCCATGCAATGAGCGAAGTGAGTGCTAGAAACAAACGTGAAAAGGCCAGCACACGTTCCACACGGCCGTCTTCGTACTGGCGGCCGGAGCCCCGTAACCGAGAAAGAAACCTACGCGCGGGTGGAAGTGGACGCAGAACAACATCCTTCGGAAGAGACTAAGGAGGGGCCGCACGATTATGCCACTAAAGAGCCAAATCGCCAAAGAAATTTATCGCGGCTGTGGGACAGGAAATTAACATTTTTGGAAAGCCGGCATCTTCCTGCGCCTGAGGTTGGCTTGGCGATGGTGACCGGGTCACCCCTTCTTGTGACGCCGCTCACTGCTTCAAGTGAAGCCCGCGGCTACTTTAGAGTTGCAGAGCGAAGAGCTTTGGGAGCAATATGGGCGTCGCAGGAACGCTCTACGTTTGGCAATGTGCGGTGCGAACCGCGAGGAAGAAATTCAGTGTCGTGATGAGCACCTTCCGTGAAATGCTATAGGTTTTGCTGACCGGAGGGAGGTACATACTATGAATTACAGATTGTGGTCGAAATTGCTACTTATTGCGGCCATCGTGGCATGCGTGTCGTCCGTGGGCTGGGGGCAGCATCCCGCCAAGGCGACGGGACCCAAGTACGACACTGCCAATGAGGTGAAGATAAAAGGTGTCATCGTAGAAGTTCGTGAGGTACCGGGCCAATTTGAAGGTACCCTCCTTGTCGTGAAAACCGACACTAACACGGTATCAGTACTCGTAGCCCCCGCCGATTTCCTGAAGGAAATTGACACTACGTTCAATAAAGGCGACCAGGTGGTAGTGGTGGGCGCGAAAGCTCCGGATGCACCGGAAGAAGAGATACTGGCCCGCGAAATCACCGACGGGAACAATACGGCCACGCTTCGGGATGATAAAGGTATTCCCATTTGGGCGGGATGGAAACCGGCGAAGGTGGCAGGGCAATAGGCGGTACGCGGTAGCCAGCAGCGCGCCTCCGTTGGCGGTTCTTTTGGCGATCGACGGCACCGCCGACAAAGAAATCACCCGTTTATCGTGCTCGCTAAAATGGGCGGAAGGTCATGACCTCCGCCCATTCGCTTGTTCTTGGGCTGAATCAAGGGTCGCCTATCTTTCAATGCGCACAAACTTACCGCTTGTGGCGTCCACAGCAATCCGTAACTTAGCCTCGTCCTGGCTGGTTCCGTAAATAACGTGCCATAGCAGTTGGCTCTGCGAGGCATCCCAGTCGAGAACGAAGAAGACCGGTTGCTTGGGGTCCTTCTGCGCCAGCTTCTCGCCGCCGTGCTTTTGTGCCTCCGCGTAAGCGGTATCGCTGTCCACCTTGAGAAATCCCATATCGAACACCTGGGTCGAGGTGTTGGTCGGATTCCAACTGTCTTCGGCGGAAAAGCTGATGCCTGCTTCTGGAGCGTCAGGGCCTACCAATCCTGACCAGACAAACAGCTTCATCGAGCGCTTAGCCGGAGAGGCAAATGAGGCGCGCCACAAGCCACTCTTACCCTCGTTGGTGGGAGCATCGGCTGTGAACTGCGACTGCAAACGGAACGGTTTCGCGTCGGCTGCCCATCCTCGTGCGGACAAGTACAATTTCTGGAAGGCGCTGCGTCCGGTTTCGTACTCGGCTTGTTTTGCGGCGGGTTTGACGGGCGGGTGCGATTCGTTGCTGCTGCCAGGTTTGTTGTCTGACGAACAGGCGGCCAGCAAGCATAGCAGCGCGAAGGGAACGACAATCTTTCTCATGAGGTCCTTAGGATAGCAATTAGCAACTAGCAGCTAGCAAAAAGCAATTAGCACTTAGCCGTCAGCCATCATCAATCACGCATCATCAATCAGCAACTACAGCTGATGCCATTTTGTGCCCCGCTAGTTGCTAATTGCTAATTGCTAGTTGCTGTCAGTGTGCCAGCAGGGCGACACCCGCAGCCACAAATGCGGCGGAGAGCCAGCGCCGACGGTCAACGCGTTCTTTCAGGAACACTCTTGCGGCCAGAGCATTCGCGATGAAGGTAAGCGAGGCCGACGCCGGACCGACGATGCTGACATCGGCCCACGACAGAGTAACCAACAAACTGGCAAATGCCAATGCCATAAACAACAGTCCTAACATAAATTTTGGACTGGCAACGACTCGTCGTACGACTTGGAGGAGGCCTTGCGATCGTCGAACCGCTCCCAAGTCGCCAATCTCCTTCATCGCGCTAGATTGCAATACGTCGCCGGTGGTAGCGGTGAGTACGATGGCGGCAATTCCGGCCCACATGGCAACGCTTGTCATGCATCCCTCCTGGCGCCAGCCAATGGACTCGGTGCGGACTGTTCGTTCCCGAGAGAATCACCGCCTTTGGCCACCGTCGAAGTTAGTGCTGGGCCGCCTGCCACGAAACCAACCCCAGCCGCTATCAGGGCAATTCCCAGCCAACGCCAGGGGGTCACATTTTCATGTAGGAAGAACTTACCAAGCACCGCCATCAACACATAGCTGATGGCAGTGGCCGGAAGGACGTATGTCAAATCGGCCCAGGAGAGCGCGGTCAGGTAGCTGCACAGAAACAGTATGAGCAAGCAGATGCCGGTCAGCACCCAGGGATTGCCAAGGGACTCGATCAGGCGGCTCCAATTCGCTGCATTCACCGCCCCAAAGTCTTTCATCCCGCGCGCCAGGCAAACGTCACCACAAGCGGCGAAGACCGCGACCAGGAAGAGAATAAGGTACTTGCGAAAGGTCACGCCAACCTCTAGGCGTTGACCGGCTCAACCGTTTCGGATTTAGGGCTGCCACTCGCTGGTCCCACGGGAGGCGCGGTCGAATCCATAGCATCGGATTGAATCCTCGACTCCTTCACGGAACGATTACGTGCAGCGCGCAGCTTAAGGAACGACTTGGCTTCGTTGTAGAGGCGTTTGCGGTCAGTAGAGTTGAATGCCGCTCTCTTCACGATACGGAAAATCGCCTTGGGGCGGAAGTAGTATTCATCGTAGAAACGGTGCACCATTTCCAGGATGTAGTCACGAGAAATCCCCGGATACTCGATCATGGCGACTTGGTGGCCCAGGGAGTCGACCATCTGGGAGCCTTCTGCCTTCAGGAAGCCGTTTGCCTTGGCGAAGTCATAAAGCTCCGTCCCCGGATACGCATGCGCCAACGATACCTGAATGGTTTCGACATCGAGTTCCTTTGCGAAATCGATGGTACGCCGGATGGTTTCCTTGGTCTCGCCAGGTAAACCGAGGATGAAGTCGCCGTGCACTACCAGGCCTAGCTTCTTGCAGTCGCGGGTGAAATCGCGCGCTCGTTCAATGGTGGCACCCTTCTTGATGTTCTTGAGGATTTGCTGATCGCCCGATTCATAACCGACGATCAGGAGCCGGCAACCCGACTCTTTCATCGCCTTCAACGTTTCGTAATCGGTGGTGACCCGTGAGGTGCAAGACCAGGTCAGGTTCAACGGCTTCAGCTTGGCGCAAAGTTCGATGGTCCGGGCCTTCTGAATGTTAAAGGTGTCATCGTCGAAGAAAAACTCTTTGACCCAAGGCCAGTATTCCTTGGCCTTCGCCATCTCCGCGGCCACTGTATCTGCAGAGCGTTTGCGCCACGGGTGTCCACTCAGCGTCTGCGGCCACAGGCAGAACGTACACTGCGCCGGGCAGCCGCGGGTGGTGTACAGAGAGACGAATGGATAAAGCAGAAACGGCACGTTGTAACGACGGGGATCGAGATCACGCTTGTATACGTCCACCACGTCAGGCAGAGCATCAAGATCGGCAATCGCTGGTCGGTCGGCGTTGTGGAGGATTTTGCCGTTCGGGCCACGGTACGAAACACCAAGAATCTCGTTCAACGGCTTACCATTGGCGTATTCGACCACGGCGTAATCGAACTCCCGGCGAACAACAAAATCGATTGCCTGGCCGTCCTTCAGGGACGCCTCCGGCAGGGTGCTAACGTGGGGTCCCACGAAGGCGATCTTCAGGTTGGGATTGGCCGCCTTCATGGCAGCCGCCAGCTTAATGTCGCCCTGAAAACCCGGGGTGCTGGTAAACAGCACCAGGAATTCGTAATTCCTTCCAATTTCGATGGTTTCCTGCGCGTTCACCTTGTGGGGCGAGGCGTCGAGCAAGCGGGAGCCTTCCAGCATGCCCGCCGGGTAAGCCAGCCAGACCGGGTACCAATACGACTCGATCTCGCGGGTCGCAGGCCACCGGGAACTGGCGCCACCGTCGTAGTTCTCAAACGAAGGGGGGTTCAAAAATAAAGTTTTCAAAGGCATAAGCTTTACTATCGTATCATCTGTTGCTTGCCAGCGGAACTTCTTACCTATGTTCCACTTAGATACATTTCACCGCTGGCGGGATACATGTTTTGTCAGGTGCAGTGAACGGTTGATTACTGGGATGGAATGGCCCACTTTTCCAGTTCACCGGTAAGCCGAAGCAGCTGCAGTTCGGCCCGGCTGAGTTCGAGCTCGGCATCAAAATAGGCCGCATGCTTATCCTCAGCGTCGAGACGGGCATTTTGTTGATCGCGAGTATTGGCGTTACCAGTCCCGACCCGGGCCTCCACCGCCTCCAGGTCTCCCTGAGCAACTTCCCATTCCAGCTTGGCTACGTCTCGGCCGGCTGCCAACTGCCGCAACGAGCGCTGAAGCTTCAAGGCATCTTCGCGGACCTGGTTCTTTGTGAGATCGACCTCCTTAGTTGCTATCAGGGCGCTGGCATCCGCTTGTTCGGCCTTGGCCTTCTGCACCGAGTTGAAGATGGGGAACCTGACATTCAGGCCACCGCTGAAATTGTTCGCGGTGTAGTTACGATAGTACAAGTCGTAGTTGTTATATTTTGCAAGGTAAGCGTATTGCGATGCCAAATCGATAGTGGGCCATTTCAGCGCCTTATGCTCGCCAATTGCTCTTGCTTGTGCGGCCGCTACCTTTTGCTCCGCCTGCTTAACTGCAAGACTGTTCTGTACCGCACGCGCCGGTAGATCGTCATCCTGCGAAATGAGGGGCAACTCGGGCATCGAGTCAGGGTCGACCGCGATAGATTCGGCGGGCAATCCCAGCAGTTTAGACAGATGCTCGCGGAGTACGTCGCCTTGTCCCTGCGCGTCCGCAATGCGCAGGCGAATACGGGCGGCCACCAACTGGCTTTTGGTGAGATCAAGCTTGCTGTCCACGCCCTGCTGCAAGCGCTGCTCGGTCACAAATTCCGCATTGTCTGCCGCTTTTTGAGCTTCCCCTAAGGCTTTAAGCTTGCCGGTGAGCTGGTCGAGTTGCTCGTAGGTCAGCGCTGTGTCCAGAATGACGGCGTCGCGCTTATCTTGTATGTCCAGGGAGGTTGCCTGCCAGTCGATCTTGGCCGCCTTGAGGAACTGCTTTAGCGAGAGGTTGAATAACGACTGCACGGAGTTGAAATTCACCACCGACGGCGCCGAGCCTTCCAAGGTGAGCGGAAATCCGTATGAGTAACCGAGGCCGGAGCCAATGGTGATCTGGGGAATATAGTTGGCCCGTACTTCCTCGTAGGCCTGGTGCGCGCGCCACTGATTGACGGTGGCGATTCCCATGACACCACTGTGCTGCAGTGCCAAATCCACCGCGTTGCGGAAGGGAATCGGTTCCGCAGTGGGAGAATCGGCTGCCAAGCAGGTAGCGCAACCAAGGAGCAGTGCGACGGTGAAAGCAGCCACCCTCGCAGCACAACCAAGCCGAGTCATTCCGTAACAGCGGGGCCTTGGAGGCATCCTAGCTCTACCTGGCGAAAATGATTTGAAGACATCCGGCTACTGGGGACGGCCAAGAGCTTTACGGGCACGGTCGAAACCTGTGGCCAGAGCCAGGGACGCCTCATATTCCGAGCTTGCGGCCGAACCGCGGCCCATCTTCTCGTAGACCTGACCCAGCAGATAGTGGGCGCGGAAAGCCGGCGCCTCCTCTACCAATCCGCCAGAGTCGAGATACTGCTGCAAATATTGCGCCGCTTCCGGAAAGTCCCGGCCGCTAAGATACAGCTCGTTGGCAGCGTCAAAATAGTTCTTGGTACTCCGGCTTGGCTGGGCCATGGCCGTCCGCACGCTTTTCTGCACATCGTCGAAGCGCCCGCGGAGCCGGTAAAAATCGGCCAATTGTAACCAGTAGTTGGCAGGATTGCGAGCTGCCTCAATGGCACTGTGGAACTGCGCCTCGGCCTCATCGTAACGTTTCTCCTTGGCAGCAACTTGGGCCAGGATCGAATGCGCCTCGGCAGTGTCGTACTTGCCGACTTGTGCCGCCTGATCGCGTGCCTTGTTGAGCCCCCCACCCATGATGGCGGGAGCTTGCGTGTAGTACTGGGAAAGATCGCTCCGGGCCTCTACGTTCGCCGGCGCCAGTTGCACGGCGCGCTCGAACTCATTCTTCGCCTTGCGCGCCAGTCCCGCGGCGGCCAGCGGCTTCGCATCTCCCGCTTTCCTGCCATAAGCACGTGCCAGCCATAGATGGTAGCTGGCATCCTGGGGCCGCTCAGCCACCGCACGTTCTCCCCATTTCACCGCATCGTCCCAGCACTCCATGGCATAGTAGGCGCGCGAAAGCAGGTTGAACGATTCCGCATCGCCCCGGTTGCTCAATGCGCTGATGGCGTCATTCATGCGTCCGAGCGATAGTAATTGTACGGGTGCCGGATCCGCGACGACGAGGATCGGGACCATAAGCAGCAGAACGACCGCAAGAAACTTTGAATAAAAAAACTTCATGGATTAGCGATTTTCACCGGCATTCCCTCACGAAGGGACTGCATGTTGATAGCTCCCAACGCCAGCACCGCGTTGTCGGTAAGGCCACTGGTAACTTGAATGCGCGTAAGGTTGGCGACCGAGGTTTTCACATCGCGTCGCTGCAACTCTCCATTAACCACCTGGAACACGAATTGACCCTGGGCGTCCTGATGTACAGCTTCCCGTGGCACGGTCAATGCGTTCTGCTGCCGGGCAATGACCACGGCCACGCTGATGTTTGTGTTGGGCAGAAGCTTGAGGTCGTTATTCTCGACCACGCAGGTCACTTCGCCGACCATTCGCGTTCCCCGCTGCACCACGGTTGTCGGTAAGGCGTCGACCGTGCCTTGCCATACCCGCCCGGGAATGGCATCCCACGTTACCTCAACCAATTGCCCCTTCCGCAGTTTGCCAATCTCTGGTTCGTCCACAAAGGCACGGACACGCACCTTGTGCAGGTCTGCCACTTGCACCAGCAAGTCTCCAGAATTGACAAACCCGCCTTGCCGCACTGGCAAGGAATAGACCATCCCGGAACGCGGCGCAACGACGTTCGAATTTTTTAGCAGCTCCTGCGCCGCGGCAAGCGAGGCGCGAGCTTCCACCTCCTGCGCCTCAACGTGGCCAACGTCCTGCGTGGAGTAGCGGCCGGTCAGCTGTTGCTGCAGCATCTCAACGTTGGCTTCGTCAATGCGCAACTTGTTTTGCGCGGCATCGACTTCGGCCTGCGATGCTGCTCCAGTTTGCAACAAATGCTGCATCGCATGCAGATTCCGTTGTGCCGCATCGCGATCGGCCTGGGCCTTCACCAGGGAATTGCGCGTAGTCAGCAATTCGTCCTTCGTGCCGCCATTCTCGACGGTGTTGAGTTCCGCTTCTGCGCCCTTCAATTGCGCCTCGGCCCTCGCCGCTTGCGAGCGCGCGTTTGCATCCTCGAGCTGCAGCAGTATCTGCCCCGGCTTCACCCACGAACCCTGCTGAACGTAGATCTTCTTCACCGTGGTGGCCATGGGGGCGTAAGCTTCAAAGTTATCGAGAGCTTCGATCTTGCCGTTGGTAGCTATACTTTCGGTGATGGTCTGGCGATCGACACGGCCAACCCGAATGGGCACTTGAGAACGATGCAGCGACACAAAAGCGGCGAGCACCACCACGGCCAGAATCAGGGCAACCATGATGATCCAAGTCCGCCCTACGTGTGCATGACCGTAACCGTTCTCAGGTAAAGCTGCCATTTTTGTCCGAATCCATAAGTATAACGTAGGACATAACTTCCACTTCGGCTTGGGAGGCGTTACTGATGAGGCGCTATCTCCAGGCGATCCGCCCCCGTCAGCGTCGTCTTGGGGTTTCTGTTTCGCCTTGTTATCTGATGTTCGAGTGTTCCTGAGGACGCAACCAGCATAGCCTCACTGGGCTCGATTCGCGATTTGTCGCCACGACAGCGCCGGGCGTATCGCTACAATAAGTCCATGCCTAAGAGCCCGCGTTATACGCCAGAGCACGCCGAGGCCGGTCTCTCCGCTAAATTTCCGGAGATTGAAACCTGGCCGAATCAATTTCCCGGCTACGAGATTCTGATTGACATACCTGAGTTCACATCCGTATGTCCGAAAACCGGCCTGCCTGACTTTGGTACGTTATGGATTCGCTACATGCCAGACAAGGCCTGCCTGGAGCTGAAGTCGCTAAAGGAATACCTGATCGGCTACCGCAATCTTGGCATCTTCCAGGAAAATATCGTGAACCGCGTTCTCGAGGACGTGGTGCGTGCCAGCAAGCCGAAATGGGCCGAAGTTAAAGGCGAGTTTCGCCCGCGCGGCGGTATCGGCACCGTGGTGATCGCGCGTTACCCGAGGCCATCTAAATAGCATCACCATTGTTTTGCCGCAGGTTCACCTTTGCCTCATTGACGCGGGTGCAGCACGCCTTTCAGGGTGCGGGAAAAAGTCCAAATGGGCTGCATTGAAGACGCGCACTTGGTGCGCCGTTACAAGTCCTTTACTTTTTTGTCATCCCGAACCGACTTCAGATAGTCGGTAGGTGTCTGCTCTTCCGCCTTAGTCAGCACCCGGTGAAATCGGTGTATCAATTTCAGTACGTGGCGGCTGAACAGGCAGCGGAAAAACTCGATTAGCGCACGGTTTGTATCAGGGCACGACTTCAGTCGTGCCGATAAGTTGTTTGTTTTTTATCATCCCGAGCGGGCTTAGCCCGCGAGGGGATCTGCTGTTTTTTCCCCCGTAGTGACTTTTCCCATAGTCTGTGAAGGCATGCTTCACCTGTTGCAAACCGTCGAAACTGAAGATGCATTAGTAGGTCCCCTCCCGCCGGGTCCCAAAATACTTACGCACTCCGAACGCATTGTAGCGGCCATAGGGGCCATTCGGACCCAGCCACGCCGGCCCCAGGGGTTGATCGCGCGCTCCAAAGCGCTGGATCTGCGGATGACCGGTTACGCGAAACTCGAATCGCTTTGGAAGGTCAATTCCCACGCCCCAGTCGTACTCCATGCCAATCCCGCTCCATGACCAGGTGTACAGCGTTTGCGGAATATTTTTGCCGAACAGAAAAACGGGATCATAAAAAAAATTAAGCCGCCGCAACAAGGTGCGGCCAAACGGACGCAACTCTACCGTCCCCGAGATCATGTAGCGCCCAAAGGCGCTGCACTGTGAATGCACGCCGCCGAACTGCCCGGCGTTGGCCGCGCACAAGTTGGGGTCAGTCTCATTGTGCGGTGGAGTAATGTCGAATTGCGCCCATCCCCAATACCAGTCCTTGGGAAAAAACATGCGGTCCGAATTACCCGCTGGTTTGGCGGTGGTAGTGGGCTGGGAATCGGCCACGGCATTCGCATCGGTGGCCGGCTTCGAGTCTTGCGCCAGCATGGTGAGCGGTAACGTGAGACAAACCAGGAGCAGCAGCAAGCGTTTCATACACTCTCCACGACGATAAGTTGGGTACGGCTGAGAAGGGGTGGACAAGTGCCGTGCCTCGCCGGCTTGTGCAGGCGGGAGAGACAGCGCGGCGAGGACCCACCGCGCACTTTCACTGGCCGATTCTTCTCCACGAGAGAGTATCTCGGGATCGTCAGCATGGGAAGGGTTTTTGCGGCGCCGTAGGACATCGTAGCGTCGCAGAGAACCCGGTGCTAATCCAAGCTGAATCGTGAAAGCGAAATAGCGAACAGCGAATGGCGAAGAGCGAAAGGCGGCCTCTCGTGTTATCCTCCGCCCACCCATGTCCGCGAAGACCAATGCCTGGGCCGCGCTATTGCTTCTGACGGCCCTGAACTTTCTCAACTACATCGATCGCAACGTGCTGTTCGCGGTACAGCCTTTGATCCAGAAAGAGTTTGCCCTTAGCGACGAGCAGGTCGGCTTTCTGACCTCGGCTTTTTTTGTCTGTTACATGATTGCCGCGCCGCTGATCGTGCCGCTGGCTGATCGCTTTCCACGTCGCCGCATCATGGCGGCCGGCGCTTTCATTTGGAGCCTGGCGACGCTGCTTAGCGCAGTCACCCACAATTACGACGAGCTACTGCTGCGTCACGTTATCGTCGGTATCGGAGAAGCGACCTTCGTCGCCATCTCGCCGGCGTTCCTCTCAGATCTTTTTCCCGAGACTGTCCGCGGGCGGATGATGGGCATTTTCTACCTGGCCACGCCGGTGGGAAGCGCGCTGGGCTATCTCATCGGCGGTTTTCTCGGAAACCGCTATGGTTGGCGGGCGCCGTTTCTGGTTTCGGCGCTGCCCGGTTTGCTGCTGGCATTGGGCGTTCTGGCACTACGGGAACCCGTGCGCGGCGCCAGCGATCACTTGGCAGACAGCTTCGAGCGGGGTTCGGTGCGCGGACTGTTCCGCAACCCGGCCTTTTGGACCATCAGCCTCGGCACTGCCATGATGACCTTCGCCATCGGCGGCCTGCAGGTGTGGATGCCTACGTTCCTGACACGCATTCGGCATGTACCACTTGACCGCGCCAATCTCTCCTTCGGCGGCATGACAGTTATCGCGGGAACGGTGGCCACGGTGTTCGGAGGGTGGCTGGGAGATCGGCTGCTGCGGCGCACGCCCGCCGCTTATCAGCTCGTCTCAGCGATCGGGATGACGCTTTCGATTCCGGCCATCGTCGCGGCCATCTATTTGACGGGGCCGGCGATGTATCCGGCAATTTTTCTCGGCGAATTTTTCCTTCTGCTCAACACCGCTCCGCTCAATGCAGCCCTGGTGAACTCGGTCAGCGCCCGCATTCGTGCCACGGCACTGGCGGTGAACATATTCATTATTCACCTGCTTGGCGACGCGTTTTCGCCCACCCTGATCGGCTACATCTCCGATAAGAGCAATCTCCAGATCGGACTGATGTCAATGATTGCGGCGGTAGCGGTTTCGGCGGCGGTGTTGTTCTACGGAATGAGGTTTGCGCCGAAGATCGGCGGCGGGGAACTGGCGACCAGCAATTAGCAACTAGCAGCTAGCAGCTGAGCAGTTGCCATTTGATGCACAGCACGTACCCACAGAAAATGGCGAACCACTCTTGCAGCGAGTTGCTGGAGGGTAGCTAATGGCCAATTGCTAATTGCTAAATAAGCGCCCTTCCGCGACACGCGAAAGGGCGTTTCAGTCATGCAGAGGGACGCTGCAGACAGCCGCAACTGGCTACTTGGCGAAAGCCGCGATGGCGCCGGCTTCGTCGTCTTTCACGTCGAAGACAGTGTAGAGCTTGGTGATCTGCAGCAGGTCATGCACCTTCTTGGTTAGATGCAGCAGTTTCAATTCGCCGCCTTGATTGCGGACCGAGGTGAAAGCGCTGACCAGTTCGCCGATACCTGAGCTGTCGATGTAGCTGACATCGCCAAGGTTCAGCAGAATTTTCTTCTGCCCTTTGCCCAGCAGGTCCTTGATGGTATCGCGCAACACTACACTGCCTTCACCTAGAGTGATTCGCCCGCTCAAGTCGACAATGGTGACACCGTCTACCTGCCGGGTGCTTGCTTTCATGCTCACGTGGAAGCCTCCTGACGGTCCAGATCATCATTCTGGAGCCGCTTGATCAAAGTAATTTCAGTGCCGGGATTCAGTTTACGAAAGCGGACTTCATCCATGAAAGCCCGCATTAAGAATATGCCACGGCCGGACTGTTTCATAAGATTTTCCGGCGCCAGCGGGTCAGGAACCTTCTCGGGGTCGAGTCCCTTTCCCTGGTCGGTGATAGTGATAATCAACTCCGGCCCGTTTTGTTCGAAGGTCAAGTTTACGCTCTTCGCCGGATCGTAGGCATTGCCATGCAGCACGGCATTGATCATCGCCTCGCGCACCGCCATCGAGATTCCGCTGCGCGTGTCCTCATCGAAGCCAGCTTGCGTTGAAAACTGATCGGCCATCGTTTCGGCCTTGTTCACGCTTTCCAGCGTGGATTCCATCCTGTGCGAAACGCGTTGTGGCGCGGTCATCAACTGGCTCGTTCCGTCCTGTTCACTGCGCGTCCAAGACCCAAAAGAACAGAATCTCCAAGATGGAGCAGTTTGCCCTTTCGGACGATTCTTGTCAACGCAAGTGTTTCTATTGTCATACCACAGCCCACTGGTTGCGTTAGCTTATTCCCGAATTCGCCCGCTTCCGAGAGCAATGCAGGGGCAGCCGCAAACCAGCGCCTCCCGGGTTTCGGCGGTGCTATCCTCTACTCGTCGCCTCATGCGCATCACCAGCCGCAAGACAACCATCGCGTTCTTTATTACCCTGGGCGTTTGTCTGGCGGTGGCGGCGACCGTCCTCAGCACCAGTTGGATCAAACTCAACTGGGGCGAGATCGTGCCTCTTATTCTGGGCGTTATCTTCTTTGGCTTTATTATTGCCGGCGTCATTCTCAACACCATCTTTCTGGTCCGCGAGATCCGTCGTAATGAACAACAGGACAGCTTTCTTAATGCGGTAACCCATGAGTTGAAGACGCCGATCACCTCCATCCGTCTATATTTAGAGACCCTGCAGAAGCGCCAGGTGGAGGAGGAACAACGCCGCGAGTTTTACCAGGTCATGCTTGATGACACTCAGCGCCTGATGGGCACAGTGGAACAGGTGCTGCGCGCGGCCCGGGTAGTGCAGAAGAACGCTTTGCTTTCGCGCAGCGAAGTTGAAGTTGGGCCGCTGGTGCAAGACATGCTGGACCTGGCGCGCTCGCGTCATCATTTGTGTCCCGACGCCATGGACTGGGCGAAGGAGGGGCGGCCTGCCGAGCGGCTGACGGTCATGGGAGATCGCGAAGAGCTGGCAACTGCGCTGTCCAACGTGTTCGACAATGCGGTCAAATATTCAGGGAAGGAAGCGCGCATACGGGTCGAAGTGCTTACGCCCGATCTGCGGCATGTGCAGATTCGAGTGCAGGATAATGGAATAGGGATATCGCGAGGCGAGCTGAAGCGCGTTTTCAAGCGCTTCTATCGAGTGCTTACCCCGGTCACGACCCAGGTAAAAGGGAGTGGCCTGGGTTTGTTCATCGTGCGCGCTATCGCGCGCCGCCACGGCGGCAAAGCCTTTGCGGAAAGCGAAGGCGCAGGCCGCGGCACAACTGTCACCATCCAATTGCCGAGGAACGCGCAGTGAGCGAAATACTGCTGGTCGAAGACGAAGAGCATCTGGCGCGAGGTTTGAAGTTCAACCTGGAAGCCGAAGGCTATCCCACCAAAGTTGTGGGCGACGGCGAAACCGCGCTGGAGTTACTGTTGAAGAACCACAACCAGTTTGATCTGCTGGTGCTCGACGTCATGCTTCCGGGCAAAGACGGTTTCGCGGTTGCGACGGAGCTGCGCAAAGCTAACCAGTACATTCCGCTGCTGATGCTCACCGCACGCGGTCGCCCGGAAGATGTGCTGAAGGGCTTTGCCTCAGGTGCCGACGACTATCTGCCCAAGCCATTTGATCTGGCTATTCTGCTGGCGCGGATTCGCAGCTTGTTGCGCCGCCACGACTGGAGCCGCACGTTACTCACCGATCCGCCAGCAGAAGTGCGAGTGGCTGAACCTGAAGATGCCGACGCTTTGCGTGAGTTCGATGTTTATACCTTCGAGGGTAAGCAGGTGGACTTTGGCACCCTGGAGTTGCGGGCCCATGGCAAAGTATTTCGTCTGACCCTCATGGAGGCCGAATTGTTGCGCCATCTGATTCGCAACAGTGGCAAGATCGTCTCACGCAAGTCGATTCTCGAAGAGGTTTGGGGATTACACGAAGATACCGACACCCGGGCCATCGATAACTTTGTGGTGCGGTTGCGCAAGTACATCGAGAAGGACCCATCGCATCCCCAACACCTGCTCACGGTACGCGGAGTGGGCTACCGTTTTCTGGCCACGCCAGTGGGCGCATAGGCGACTATGGAAGTGCGGCCATTTTCGCTTCCGGCCAGCCCGATTCCCGCTTAGGCTACCACGTAACCCTTCGCGTGTGACCATTGCCATTGTTCTGCCGTCATCGCTGGCGTACACTGCACGCGCAACTAACACCGGCCTTGCAACCGGCAGATCGCTCGTACTTCTGCGGGCATTCCTTTTCTAGAATGACACATCCCGCTCCTCTGCGAGCATTCAGGGGATTTGTGCTCATGAAAATTCGGGCAATTCTATTTTGCTTGACCATTTGCGCCTTATCGGGATTTCCGGCAATCGCGCAGGACAACGTGCGGCTGACCGTCGCCGTCAGCAGCGCCGACGGAGTACCGGCCCGCGATCTGGCCAAAACGGATTTCACGGTAACCGACGCTGGAAAATCGCGGACGATCGAGACGTTCGTCTCCCCCGCACAAACGCCGGCCGCGCCGCCTCAAATGGGACCGGGCCAGTTCACCAATGCAGCCGACGTGACCAAGTCGGGTGCCATCTTCGTAGTGCTCGATACCATCCACACCCGCTACCTCGACGAGCGCGATATGCGGGGAATGATCCTTAAGTTCATGGGGCGGGCAGCGGAATCCAAACATGCTGTAACGCTGGCCATCCTTAGCGAGAAGGGTCTCACTGTTTATCACGATTACCGTTCGGGGCCTGATGTACTGCTGGCCGCGCTGATCAAATCAGGATTGGGGGGTATGAAGGGCTCGACCCCTCCCGCGGGAGTTGACGACGCGCTGGTCACAGCCGAGGCCGCACGGTTAACGGCGTTCAGCAAAGGAGACCTATCCAATGCGACGCCGCAGGAGCAATTGCTGCGCTCGAATCCGCAGATGCCGATGGTGATGTTTCAGGATGTAGGCCACGCGGCGTATGGCCTGCCCGGACGGAAAGCCTTGGTCTGGGTCACCAATGCGGTCCCTTTCGACATCGACCCCAAGACGTTTAATTTCATTTCCCCCAAAGCTACCAATCGGGGCGCGGCCTTGAACTTTAACGCCCGTGAAGCGGCAGACAGCCCCGGACAAGCCGGAGTGGCGGCTGGCGGATCGAGAGATGTTTTTAGCCCTGAACAGGTGAAGAAGATCGTGCCGGTGTGGCGTGAGAGTATGCGCGCCCTGTTCGACGGTGGCGTCGCGGTATATCCCGTCGAAGCCCAAAACAGCTTTACGGCTGGCAGCAGCGCGCTTACGCAGGGCAGGATGAAGCTGCTGGCATCCTTGACCGGGGGCAAGGCTTTTTACGGCGGCAACGATCCGTTTCCGGAGATCCTGCAGATCAGCAATGGCAACGTTGGCGGATACGTGTTCGGGTTCGCGGGAGAATCGAACGCACCTCCGGAATTCCACCGCGTGCAAGTGGCGCTGAACAAGCCAGGTGTGGTCAGTACCCCTGATGGATACTTTCCGGCAGAGGGCACCCCGAAGTCTCATACCGCGGCAGAGCTTGGCCTGGCGGAGCAATCACCGCTGTCCTATACAGGGATCACGTTTGGCGTCGCGTTCACCGGCAACGAAGATGTGTCGGGCAAGAAGAAGGTCAACATGACCATTTCTCTCGCCGGCGATACCGGGGTTCTTAATGAAGCCACCCGCAGCGTCGATCTCGTGGTGGTTGCGGTGGCTAAAGATGCTAAAGGCGCGACGGTGGGCAAACTGAACGAAGGCGCTGGCGGCCAGTTTCCACCTGAAGCGGTCGCGCAGATCAAAGAACTGGGCTTCCAACTGAAGCGCTCCATCGAGGTCCCGGCGGGAGACCTGACTATTCACTTTGTCATCCGCGATAACCAAACCGGACGCATCGGCAGCCTCATTGTGCCGTTGAAAGTGCAGTAAGAGAGGCATCGACACGGTTTTGCTGCAATTAGAGCAATTCCAGGATGGTTGTAACTTGGGTAGTGAGGCCTTCAGAGACTGTGTGGCATCTCGAATCGAGGCAAGACGGAGAGAGACCGCTCGAAATTCACCTCGACTCAGCCGCGCTGCGGCGACATTTGTTTTAGCCGCGGGCGTAAGCCCGCGGTCAAGTGGGAAAAACGAGCGAGCCGCGGAGCGGCGATACCCCTTGCAACACCGTGTTAAGACCGCCCGCGTGATTTTTTCCCCGCCTGGACGCAAGCCTCCAACCCTACCGGCCGAACTCCAGAACGGTGATGTCCTTGAATTGCCATACTGCGGGCGCTCCAAATACCGACTGCAACTTGGTTGCAACCGCCGGAGAATCGTCTTGCAGATCGTCCCGGGTTGGACCTTCACGCCGAATCATGACCCAGACGTGACGGAATTCACGTGAGCTGGAACTAAGCGCTTCCAGCAGGCTTTTGTCATTGTCCCCAACCTCGTAATACGGTTGCGTGAACACGTGCAAAGCGGGCGCGTGCGGGTCGAGCTGGCGATAGTAATCGAAGCCCACGATGGCATAGAACGGATAGATGACTACTGCGTCCCCAGGCTGCGCTGAGTTGAGAATTACGTTTGTCGCGCTGCGCCAGTCTTCGCGTGGCTTCCGGTAGCCCATGATGAGTGTTGGAATCGAAGTCACGCACAATAAAACCACCAGCCAAAAGCCGACATGCTTCTTTGGCAACGCGCTCATTCCCCGCCCTGCCAGCATGACGGTTGCGGGCAGGCTGAAGATCATATATCTCTGGACGAAAACCGGATGGCGCAGCGAGGCTAGCGCCGTGAGTGCGACTGGCACCACGGCCCACGAAATGACCAACATTCCTCGCCAGTAACTTCCTGGCATAGACTCGGCATGGCGCTCGCGGCGAATCGCAATCACTGCTGCCACCCAAAGGATCGCGGACACCAGAAATTTCTCGCCACTCCCGCCAAAGAACAGCGCGAGATGCAGCAACTGCTTGGGAGTCGGTTTTGGCATCCAGGGAAAGGTCATCGCCTGCGGGGGGACGCGCAGCACGTAGGTGAGTCCTGGCGCTGCAATCGCCAGAATCGCCAGGCTGTGGATGATCATTCGCACCCAAGGCGTCGGCTTCTTGTGGAAGAACAAAGAACAAGCTTGCGCTACCAGCACCAGCGCCCCGAAATAGTGACTGTAAACAGCCAGGACGCCGAAGAGAGTCCACAGGAGCCAGTCTCTTTCCCGATTCTCCTCCACTGCTCGCACGAAGAACCATGACGACACCAGCACCAGAAGAACCGTCATGGTGTAGCTGCGAGCTTCCTGCGAGTAGTACACGTGCGTAGGGCTGAACGCCAGGATCGCGGCGGACGCGAGCGCCGGACCCACGCCGACGAGTTTCCGCGCTACGAAGTAGATCAACGGGATGGAAGCGATCCCGCATAAGGCGGCTGGAAGGCGGACCCAGGCCTCACTCTGGCCCAGATGCAGCCAGCCCCGCATCAACAGGAAGTAGGCGCCCTGAAAGCTGGCCTCGCCATACCACCAGACATGCACGAAGTGTGGCCAGGCCATTCGCGCCAGTGTCACCGTGGCGCCTTCGTCCAGCCATATACTCTTCGCGCCGAGGTGAAAGAGACGGAAGGCAGCCCCGGCGAGGGTCAGAAAGGTCAGGAGCAACGCCCGGTCCCGGCGGGAAAATTCCGGAGCCGTCATGGAGTATTGCTTCGATGCAGGATGGGCGAGCGGACGCTCGCTGGCTGCGGGCATAAGCAGTAATCTTACAGTGCCGGGTCAGGACTGTCGCATGGTTGTAGCAGTCTGTTTAAAGCTGCAAGGCGTTGTCGCTATAGGGGTCCTTCGACTCCGCCGCGCAATTGCGGCGCGGCTCTGCTCAGGATGACACGCAATACACTAGCCACAGCTACGGTTCTACCTGGCCCGGGCGAGCACCAGGGTCACATCGTCCGGCTGTTCTCCGCCAGCTATCCAATCGGTGACCGCACCGGTGACCAGCTCGCTGATGCGTGCCAGCGGCTGATCGCGATGCGCTCGGATCAACTCAATCAGACGCTCCTCGCCGAATTCGCCAAACTCATTCTCAGGCTCCGTGACGCCGTCGCTATAAGCAATGAAAATGTCCCCTGGTTCCATGCCGATCGTACTCTCGTCATAGCTCATGCCGTCGAACAGACCCACCACGGTACCCGAGGTCTCCAGGCGCCTGATCTGCCCTGTGCCGCCCATGACGAGCGGCGGAAGGTGGCCGGCGTTGGAATAGGTAAGCGAGCGCGACACGGCGTCGTAGCAGGCCAGGAACATGGTCGCGTACTTCTCTGGCGGGGTGCTGCGAAAAAGCTGATAGTTCAGTGTGGCCATCAACAATCCCGGAGCGAGCTCGGAATCGCTAATGCCGTCGCCGCGATAATACATAGGGAGAGAGCGGTCCTTAGGCGGCCCGCCATCCAATGCCACCGACGCCAGGGTCCGCTCCGGCTCCAGCGAATAAGCGCGGACGAACGCGTGCACCGTTGCCATCAGCAGCGCCGCCGAAATACCTTTGCCGCTGATATCGCCTACCGCCAGCACCAGCCTGTCTTCGCGCAAGGGAATGAAATCGTAGTAGTCGCCGCTCACGGTCCTCGCGGGACGGCACACGCCATGTACTTCCAGCGCGGCCAGGCCGGACAAGTCGGCCGGGAAGAGCAAGTCTTGCACCTCGTGTGCAATTGCCAGTTCACTCTCCAGCCGCTGCTTCTCCTTTTGCTCGCGTATCAAATTCGCGAGCGACTGCGTCATGGAGTTGAATGATTGCTCCAGTGCAGCCATCTGATCGTGGCTGTGAATCTTGATGCGATGGGCCAGGTCGCCGCGATTGACGTGCTGGGTGGCGGCGTATAACTCGGCCACAGACCTGGTCACGCTGCGCGTAAGACGTGCGCCAATGAACAATGCAATCAGCTCGATGACTCCGAAGAAGATGCCGATGCCGAGCAGCGCTTGAATGAAGATTCCGGCGTTTTCTCCGAGGCTGCTGAACAGGGTGCCGTACAGCAGGGAGGCCCGGGTGTCGACGAGTACCAGGCCGCCAAGCGGCTTCCCCGTTTCCCAATCGATCAGGTCGAAGCGCGTGGCAAAGGGAAAGTGCACGTCTAGCGTGTTGGAGGGCGGAGGCACGGTTCCTGCCTCAACCCGTTTCGGACCCTTCGCGCCATCACGGGCGGTACTGACGGTCACCGTCGAACCACCGAACTTGGTGGTGACGCGGTCTTTGTTGGGAGCGCGCTGTTGGCCCGAGGAACTCGAAGCAGCGCCTGCCGCACTCGGCTCCTCGTCAGGCGGGAACAGAGTCACCGATCCCAACTCGGACGCAGCCGGGCGAAGAAGTTCCGGGGTGACCGGCAAGTTGGAAATCACAGTTAGCTGGTGGGTCCCGTAATTCACCTTCTTCACCGCGCGAAGTTGGACGCGGTTCTCGTCGAGAACGAACCCGGCAAAATCTCCGTTCAATGGCGGCTGAGGCCTTGATCGGTGTTCGTACGGCGCCTCGCCCTGGCTTCAGAGAGGACAAAACCCTTATCGCCATCCCAGACTGTCACCGAGCGGTGGCGGAAGTTTTCGTCGGAGGCGCTGGCGATCTCCGCCGCGAGTTGCTCTTTCAAATTGCCGGCCTTGGCCAAACCGAGAAACTGCGTTGCCAGCGATCTATTGGTCGCCTCCAGATGGTGCAGTTCGGATTGAAGATCGGACATGGCAACGTAAGTAGCGAACTGTCCCGCAAATAGGTAGCCGGCGAGAAGTCCCATCGCCACGAGCAAAATGACCGGAATGACGCCGATGAAGACGTAGGTAACGATTAGCCGGTTCCGCAGGCGCCACATGAGTCGCTGACGCACCCACCGTAGCAACATGAGGACGGCGCACACGGCGAAGATAAAGATCAGGAAGGTGGCCCAGCCGCTCAGCATTGTCCCATTGGGCGCACGGAAGATGAGGCGCAGCCCTTCGAGGATCAGCGCCAATGCACCGAACCACAGTGTCGTGCGCCCTAATTTTGTTTTTGGGCGCAAGACCCTTCGCAGCCGGGCCTTGATTTCTGTGGACTCTGGAAGCTTGAGCACCATAAGGTCTTGGAATTATTACTGCGCGATGGCGTCTGGCGCTAGTGTTGAGTACGGTTGCGCGCCGGGAAACATTTCAATGCTCATCAAGCCGTGCCGCTCATGACGTTGCTCTCAGATCTCGGGATAGAGATCGAAAAACGCCTCCACGCTGGTTCGTAGCTGCCGCTCGATCTCGTCTTTCGAACCCTCAATGATATGCAGCGTCACGTGTGCCTCGTGCCCGTTTTTCAGCTTGACCGCACCCTCGCCCACTTCGGCGACTTCGTCTGACGGGAGAAGGCGCAGACCATACACCAGAGTCAACTTTGCCATCCCACGATTCTAAACGTTTCCCAAACCGCAGGCACTTGTTAGAATCCAGTATTCTGTTCGTGCACGCTTTTGAGCAGCAAGCCATTATTTCCGTTTGTGCGCTTCACGATCGGCCGCGGTTGCATCTTCCGGCGCTGAGCGGAATCTAAGTCCAGTCCTATGCCAGACAATGTGCGTAACGTCATCATCATCGGTTCCGGATGCTCGGGGCTGACTGCCGCGATCTACGCTGCCCGCGCCAATCTTAAGCCGCTAGTTATTGATGGCCATGAGCCCGGCGGCCAGCTTGCCATCACCACGCTGGTGGAGAATTTTCCAGGATTTCCCGACGGTGTCCAGGGGCCGGAACTCATTGAGAACATGCGTAAGCAGGGCGCGCGGTTTGGTGCCGATTTTCTCGCCGGACATGTGGTGGCCGTTGACCTCAGCCAAAACGAGACCTGGTGGCGGCAAGAAGCCCATCGAGGTTAACTTAGGCCGCGAGACCTTATTGACCCGCACCCTCATCATTGCCAGCGGCGCTTCGGCGCGGTGGCTGGGTTTGCCCAGCGAGCAGGCGCTCATCGGTCATGGCGTTTCCTCTTGTGCTACCTGCGACGGCTTTTTCTTTTCAGGCAAGGAAATAGCCGTAATCGGCGGCGGCGACTCGGCCATGGAGGAGGCGCTGTTCCTCACCCGCTTCGCGACCAAGGTGACGCTTATTCATCGTCGCGGCGAGTTTCGCGCCTCTAAGATCATGCTGGACCGCGCACGCAAGCATGAGCAGATTGAGTTTCTTACCGACACCGTTGTGGACGACGTTTACGATGTAAACAAAAAGGAAGTTACCGGACTGCGTCTGCGCAATGTGAAGTCGGGCGAACAGTGGGACCTTCCCGTCAGCGCGATGTTCTTGGGCATTGGACATACGCCCAACGCCCAGTTCGTCGGTGAGCAGCTCGATCGCGACGGCGATGGGTATCTTATTCCCGATGGATATGTCTGTTCGCGAGCGCCAGGCGTATTCATCAGCGGCGACGTGGCCGACCGCCATTATCGGCAGGCGGTCACCGCTGCGGGGACCGGATGCATGGCCGCTCTTGAAGCCGAGAAGTATCTGGAAGAGATCGGGAAATAAAGTTAACTTGCCGTTCCGTCGAAGACCATTTACCACGGAGACACGGAGGACACGGAGTTTGTTAGATTTTCTCTGTGATCTCTGTGCCTCTGTGGTCGATTTCTATCCCGACGGAAACCATCGAGATATATGGCAGCCTCCGCCTCCGACGAGTTCTCCCGTGCTGAAGAGGCGGCGCAGTTTATCCTCGAACGCACCAGCCTGCGGCCGCGCATCGGCCTGGTGCTGGGGTCGGGGCTCGGTGCAGTCGCCGACGGTCTAAGCGACGCGGTCGGCATCCCCTACGAAGAGATTCCGCATTTTCCAACGAGCACGGCCGAGGGCCACGCCGGCATACTCGCCATCGGAATGCTCGACAACATTCCCTTGAGCCGTGCTGCAAGGTCGCGCGCACCTCTACGAAGGCTATTCGCCCAGCGAGTTGTCCTTCCCGTGCGCGCCATAGGACGCATGGGAGTGCGGGCCGTCGTGCTGACGAATGCCGCAGGCGGAATCAATCCCGCCTACAGTCGCGGCGCGCTGGTGGTCGTGCGCGACCACATCAACCTCCAGGGAGAGAACCCGCTCATCGGCCCCAACGACGAACGCCTTGGATTGCGCCATCCAGACATGACCGACGCCTACAACGCACGATTTCGACGGTTCGTGCACGAGGAGTCAGAACGTTTGGGCGGAGGCATCTTCGAAGGTGTGTATGCAGCGGTAACCGGACCTAACTTTGAAACTCCGGCGGAGATCCGCTTTCTGCGCACCATCGGCGCGGACCTGGTCGGGATGTCAACCGTGCCAGAAGTTATTGCAGCGCGGCACATGGGTATGGAAGTCCTGGCAATCTCCCTGGTGACCAACATGGCAGCAGGCATGACTGGCGAAAGGATCACCACGGAGGAGGTGGTGGAAACCGGCGAACGGTTGGCCAATAAGCTTCTTGCGCTGCTGCGGGTGGTGTTACCCAAGATTGACGGCTATCTGGAGAGCTATCCGAAAACCGATTAAGAGCTTCCTTAACGCCCTCCTCACCAAGCCAGCCAACCTCTGCGCTACACTACATGGCACATGCCCGCGCAAATCTATCTCATCGGCATTACCGGCCCTTCCGGCGCGGGAAAGACCTACCTGGCCACACATCTTGCCGCTACACTTCATGCCCCCGTGCTAGCCCTTGACCGCTACTATCGGGACCTTTCGCATTTATCTCTGGAGCAGCGAGCACAGGTGAATTTCGATGCGCCCGAGGCGCTCGACCACGAACTCATGGTCGAACAAGTTGCTCGCTTGCGAAACAACGAAACTGTGCAGCTGCCGGTATACAACTTCGCGACCCATACGCGCACCGGCCGCACCGAGGTTCTGCTCCCGTCAGCCGTGGTTATTATCGAGGGACTATTTACATTGCACTGGCCCAATTTGCGCGAATTGCTGGACACCAAGGTTTTCGTGGATATGAATGACGAAGTCTGCCTGGCGCGTCGCCAGGAACGTGACGTACGCGAACGCGGCCGGACTGCTGAGTCGGTAATAGAGCAATACGCCGCGACCGTCGCTCCCATGGCCCAGCGCTACATACGTCCCGGCGCCATTCATGCGGATGTATTGGTCTCCGGGAGTGAGCCCATTGGCGACAGCGTCTCACGCGTGCTGGCGCATTACGAGCGGCAAATTGCCAACGCCAGAGCGCACGAGTCAGCGGGTCAAGCGCGGCGTTAGCCATGTGCGCAGTCATGAGGGACGAATGAAGGTCAACACCGTCTGCATCACTCTTGCGCTGACCTGCCTTGTCAGGTTGTCCGCAATCGCGCAATCGCCACCGCAAGAAAAAGAAATCCAACTGCCTTCCAGCAAGTTACTGCTGTTGCCTGCGCCGGGAGGACCGCAGCGCACCAATAGTTTCCCCACTGCGGTGGCGCTAAGTCCGGATGGGAGGTACCTCGCGATTTTGAACAATGGATACGGGACGGCGGAGTCCAACTTTCAACAGTCGATTGCCTTGCTGGACCTGGCGAGCAATCAACTGCGAGACTTTCCCGACCCGCGTCTTGGGCTACATGCCAAGCAATCGTATTTCCTGGGGTTGGCTTGGAGCAGCGATGGCGCCGATCTGTATGCCTCGATGGGATCGCTGACCGATCCCGAAGGGAAGAACCGGGCAGATACCGGAAATGGAGTCGCCGTGTATCGCTTGCAGAACGGAACCCTGCGGGCGGACCGTTTTCTGAAACTTCCCCTGGCGCCGCTCGGCCATGGTAAACGATTTACTTACGAACCGAAGAGGGTTGCGCCTGGTACTGCCAATCCCTATCCTGCCGGACTGGCTGTTGTGAAGCGCGAAGGCCGCGATTTGCTGCTGATCGCAGAGAACCTTGCGGACGATGTCGTGTTGCTGGACGCGCACAGCGGCAAGGTGTTGCAGCGTTTCGGTCTGAGCGGTGGCAAGTATGTTCCTGCCGCCTTTCCGTACGGTGTTGTGGTGAATGCCGACGCCAGCCGGGCATGGTGCTCGTTGTGGAACGCGTCGCGGGTGGCGGAATTGGATTTGCGTTCTGGCAAGGTCGTGCGGCAGATCGCGCTGATGCCTCCGCAGCGTCGATATCGATGCCTCTTCGCATGTCACCGCGCTTCTGTTAAGTCCCGACCAGCAGCATCTCTACGTGACCCTCTCCAACCGCGATTCTGTTGCAGTCGTGTCAACCGCAGACGGCCGGGTTGAGCGTTATCTCAGCACCAGGTTGCCGGGGCAGACTTATGGTGGCAGCTACCCGAATGCGCTGGCGCAGTCACAGGACGGAGGTAAGTTGTATGTCGCCAATGCGTCAACCGACGCAATAGCGGTGTTCGACATGAAAGGCAACTCCGGCAACGAACAGAGCCCCGAATATTTCATTCCGACGGAGTGGTATCCGACGGCTGTAGCGGTCCACGGTGGCGAGCTGTTGATTGCAAGCGGCAAAGGCGAGGGAACAGGTCCGAACGCAGGCTGGCAAGACGATCCCGAACGTCCGGGAAAGCGACGCCATCCCTACATTGCGACGCTCATCCGCGGCTCGATCGCGCACGTGTCGTTAGCTGAGGCGGAAAACAACCGCGACAAACTCACCCAGGCAGTTGTTCACAGCAACCAGGTCGAAGGCCGTACCGGCGAGATCCTATTTCAGCGCGGCGGAAACCCGATCCATCACGTGATCTACGTGATTAAGGAAAACCGCACCTACGATCAAGTCTTTGGCGACATCCGGGGAGCGAATGGCGATCCATCGCTGGTCATGTACGGAGAAGACATCACCCCGAATCAACACCAACTGGCGCGGCAGTTCGGGATTCTCGACAACTTCTACGATAGCGGCGAGGTCTCCGGTGATGGGCACGTGTGGTCCACTGCGGCCATTACCAGTGACTACACGGAGAAGACATGGGAGATTACCTATCGGGGTAAAGAACGGCATTACGACTACGAGGGTTACGTTGGCGAATCAAACCCCATGACCATCGGCATCCCTGATGTCAATGAACCAGAAACCGGCTACTTGTGGGGCAACCTGGCACGGCATAACCTCACTCATCGGAACTATGGCGAGTATGTGAATACCTGGTGGTGCGAAAACATTAAGCAGAATAGCCCGGCTGCGACCGAATCCTACCCCCCGCCTGATTGCGCGCGCAAGGCAGTGGAGCCCGGCGAAGATCTGCCTGCGAAGTTGGGAGGAGGGAAGAGTCCATACCAATACAAGATTCCGCTGATCGCGTATGACGCAGCCACCAAACCGGAGTTACGCGGCCACTTCGATCCTAACTTTGCAGACTTCAATCTTAATTATCCCGACCAGTTCCGCGCCGACGAGTTTCTGCGAGAGTTCGGGGCGTTCGTGCAGGCTCGCGAAACCGGGAAGGGTCAGCAGTTGCCGAACTTCGTGCTCATGCGGTTACCTGACGATCACACGGCAGGCACGCGTCCCGGATCGCCTACGCCGAACGCTTCTGTAGCTGACAATGACCTGGCAGTCGGGCGCGTGGTTGAGGCGGTTTCCAACAGCCCCTATTGGGCCGACACGGCGATCTTCATTCTGGAGGATGATGCGCAAGACGGTGCTGATCATGTGGATGCGCACCGCAGTATCGCGCTGGTAATCAGCAAGTACTCACCGGGAAACCCGCAGCAGCCTTCGATGCACCATCACTTCTACACGACGGTCAACCTGATCCATACCATGGAAGTTCTGCTTGGGCTTCCGCCTATGAATAACAACGATGCGTACGCCGCGGTTATGGCGCCGTTGTTCACCGGAGCGGGCGAGCAGCCGGCATTCAAGGCTGACTATCGCAATCGTGACAACGGAATGATCTATCAGGCGAATACCGCGAGTGCTCCCGGAGCCAAGCAGTCAGCCAAGCTCAACTTCTCAATTGCCGATGCCGCCGATACAAGCGTGCTGAATGCTATCTTGTGGAGAGCGGCCAAGGGCGCGGTTCCGATGCCCGCACCTCGTCACACTGTGTTTCCGGGAGGAAGCGACGACGAGCGAGATAAATAGGCGTCCCGGCGCGGATATGGATTATTCGTGAATGTCAGGTGTGCTCCTGAGAATGTTACATGGCTGGCGCCGCCTATATGCCTTGACCGGCTCTTTTTTGTCTGGACGTGCGATTTTGCGGCGGCTTCGTGTGGTCCTTCAACAGCCTCCCTTAAACTGACTTTTCGCAGCCTGTCTAGTTCGGACTGTGACAGAATGAAACGGTAATCTCATGTCCAACCCAAGCATTCCTGATTCTCAATCCACCCCCGAACCTGACGAGTCATTCGGCGAGCTTCTTACACAATTCGAGCAGAGCCATTCGCACAAAGCCGCAGATGGCAGTAGACAAATCGAAGGCACGGTAATTACCGTCTCGGCCGAGTCGGTTTTCCTCGATATCGGATTCAAAAGCGAGGGCATCCTGCCGCTGGCGACGTTCCAATCCGCTGGCGAAGAGGTTAAGCCCGGGGACAAGCTCGTCGTGTCGGTAAAGGGCCGAGACACGGATGGCTACTACGAGCTTTCGCGCTTCAAGACCGCGGTGCCCAAGGACTGGTCATCGCTGGAGCAGGCCTTCACCGACAAAACGACGATCATGGGCACGGTGACGGGCGTGATCAAAGGCGGACTCAGCGTTGATGTGGGAGTGCGGGCGTTCATGCCGGGTTCGCGTAGCGGAGCGCGCGACGCCGCCGAGATGGAGAAGTTGGTGGGGCAGGAGATCCGTTGCCGAATCATCAAGCTCGACGTGACCGACGAAGATGTCGTCGTGGATCGCCGGGTGGTGACCGAAGAGGAGGAGCGCAGCGGGAAGGAGCGTCGCTACTCCGAAGTCAAGGAAGGCGAAACTGTGCACGGCACGGTGCGCAGTCTTACCGATTACGGCGCGTTCGTTGACATTGGCGGAGTCGACGGCCTGCTGCACGTTAGCGACATCGCCTGGAGCCGCGTTTCGAATCCTGCTGATGTGTTGTCGGTGGGGCAGGAGATCGAGGCCAGGGTTCTCAAGATCGATCCGGAGAAGCGGCGCATTTCGCTGGGCATGAAACAGATGCAGCCTGATCCGTGGCATTCGGTCGCCGACAAATACAAAACCGGTGAGCGGGTGCGCGGCGCGGTGACGCGTGTGACCGACTTCGGAGCGTTTGTGGAACTGGAGCCCGGGCTGGAAGGCTTGATTCACCTTTCGGAGATGTCGTGGGCCAAGAAGAAGGTGAGGCAGGCCGGCGACGTAGTGAAGCCGGGCGAGACGGTTGAGGCAGTCGTCCTGGCAGTCAGCCCCAGCGATCGCCGCATCTCGCTGGGACTGAAGCAGGCGCTGGGAGATCCTTGGGCCGAGGTTACGCAGAAGTTTGGGGTCGGGTCGGTAATCGAGGGGCCGGTCACCAGCATTACCAACTTCGGTGCGTTTGTGCAGCTGACCGAAGGCCTGGAAGGGATGATTCACGTCAGCGAAATTAGCGCTGAGAAGCGTATCAACCATCCACAAGAAGTGCTGAAGGTTGGGCAGGTGGTGAAGGCGCAGGTGGTCGCCATCGATAAAGAAAGACGTCTGCTTCGACTGAGCATGAAACAACTGGCTCCCACCAGCCTGGATGAATACATCGCCGAACACAAGGAAGGTGACGTGGTCACGGGCCGCATCATCGAGGTGGCGGACGGACGCGCGCGTGTGGAGTTGGGCGAAGGCGTCCAGGGCATGAGCGCCATCGCCGCCGAAAGCGCAGCAAAGGAAGAGACGCGGGGCGCATCGAAGGCGGATTTGTCAGCGCTGAGCTCCATGCTGAAGGCCCAATGGAAGGGAGGCGCTAAGGCCGGCGCGGCCAAGCCCGAAGCCATTCACGCAGGCCAGATTCGCAGTTTTCGGATTGCGAAGTTGGATGCGGCGGCAAAGAAGATTGAATTGGCGTTGGTATAGGCGTCGCGCGGGCGAAGCGACGACAGAAATGGAGCAACACCACTGCACGCGGCAAATCCGCCGTCCACGCGCCCTTCTGCCACTACTCACCGTGCTACATCAATTCTGAAAGCGGTCAACTCTTATGGCAGCTTCAATTTCTCCCACCAAGAACGGCAAGGCCAGCGATCATCTCGCGAACGAGCGCACTTTTTTGGCATGGATTCGCACCAGCATCAGCATTATCGTTTTCGGGTTTGTCGTAGCGAAGTTTGGCATTACCTTGCGCGAGTTCTTGCGAATGCAAGGCAATGCTCAACATGAGAGCGGGATGTCATTGGCGATCGGGGTTGGGTTCATGGTGATGGGCATATTTATGGCGCTGGTGTCGTTGATCCGATACCGGACCACCATGAATCGGCTAAACGCAGACGAGTTTCAGCCGGCAAATGCGATCGTTATCGTCCTAGGCTTAATCGCCGCGCTCTTCGGAACGATATTAGCGGTATATCTGATCTATACGGCCCAGACGCTTTAGGAAGTTCGCAAGAGAGGAATTACCGGTAAAGCGCGCAAGAGCGGGGCCTGTTGCCCCGCCCTTAGCGTGTTGAGAACAGGCCTAACGTCTGAAGCCTCCGCCGCCGTGGAAACCACCGCCGTGAAAGCCGCCTTCGCCATGGAAACCCCCACCCATCACACCAAAGCGTGATCCGCCCATCCGAGGCGCGGCGAATCCGGGATGACCGACATGAGCGCCGTAGAATCCGGGATGACCGACATGACCGCCGTAGTAAGGATGGCCGCCGTAGTACGGTCGCGCGTGTCCCGCGTAACCATAACCGTAGCCTCCATAGAAAAATGGCGAGTATCCCACAAACCACGGCGAGTAGAAACCCCAGCCGAAGGGGCTGTAGAACATACCGTCGCCGGGAATCCAAGTGTAAGCCGTGAACCACGGGTCCCAGTACCAGCCTGCACCGTACCAGCCCGGGCCACCGCCGAGGTAACGGCCAGCCGCGTCAGCCGTTGGCCTCTGCCAGGTACTGCGAGCGCAAATTGCTGAAGCGATACAAGTTCACTCTGCTTCGTAAGGTGACTTGTTGAACTTGGTGGCTTTCAGCTTGCCCGTAGTGTTGTTCACATCAAGTTCACGTCCGCCCTTGACCTTGATGTTCTGATCGCCGTCTTGCACCAGGGCCTCACCCTTGAAGACGCGAATGTCACCACTGTTGGCATCGAACCCGTATAAGCCGTTTTTCAGCAACTGTGTGGTCGCGCCATCTTCCTGCACGCGCAACAGGTTGTCCTTGTAGATCTCGGCGACTTCGACCATTGCCTGCCCTTTGGTTAACGAGACTTCCGTATTGGTCAGGCTTGGCGAAACGAGAGTAGCAGAGCTGTTGTCTCCCACGCGAAAAAATACTCCTGGCGTCAACAGAATTTCGGCTTTGCCGGTTTCGGTCGTAAGCGTCTGGCCACTCTGCAGACTTACCGATCCAACGGATTTCGCATTCAGGGCCTCAGTCCCGACTGAGGCTTGCCCTTCAACGTAATTGAGTGTTCCTGGTAGCGCTGGAGTCGCGCCCCAAGCGGGCGCAGACAGAATCGCTGCCAGAATGAAACTTGCGAACCAATTCAATCTGGACAGCCTCATACTCTCTTTTTTGCTTTCTTTAACCTCTGTTAATTAGATGTTAAACACGGCATTTGGTCGCGTGGAACAAACGCAGGGAACACCAAGTGATCGCAATGGCCCCGCGATTCGACAGGTCGTGAGAGAGTCGGGTCACGCCGGAAGGGCCAGGTAGAAAGGCTGCTGCGCGGCCTGCAAATGTTGGCCAATGGTTTATGCTGCTGTGTTGCGACGAACTTCCGCTACGGTTGGGCTTTACCGAAAGGCACCTTGTGAAAAATCTAAACAGTTATCGTTTATTGACTGTTGTCTTCGTAATCTCAGGCTCACTACTCCTGCCCACTCATTCCGCGGCCGCAAGTGGTTTGGCTGGCCCAAGCGTGACCTCGACTCCGCAAACGCAGGCCCAGTCTTCAACTGACTTAGAGCCAGGCAGCGCGCAAGTGATCAGCCCCGAAGATCTGCTTAAGATTCTTCAGTCGCCTAAAGGCGAAAAACCGCTGATCCTGAATGTCGGTCCGCATCTTCTGTACATGCAGGCGCACATTCCTGGCTCCGAATATATTGGCGCGGGCTCGGATATGCAGGGAATCGATTCGCTGCGCAGGCGGGTGAAGGCACTGCCCCGCAAAACGTTCATCGTTCTTTACTGCGGATGCTGCCCCTGGAGTCACTGTCCCAACGTACATCCTGCGTACAACGAACTGCACAAAGCGGGCTTTACCAACGTCAAAGTGCTCTACATCGCCGACAACTTCGGGACTGACTGGGTAGATAAGGGCTATCCCACCATCAAAGGCCAATAGCGTCGATGAAGAAAACAGGCCTGATTATTGTCGCGCTTATAGTGGCGTTGGCCATTTACGAAGTGAGCCGGCATGGCTCCGGACCCTCCCAACCGGGCCGGCCCGCCGTCGTCCATTCGGTCGCGCCCGATTTCTCGCTGCAGGATTTGAATGGGCAGCCGCTGAACCTCGCGGATTACAGAGGCAAGATTGTAGTGCTCGATTTCTGGGCGACGTGGTGTGCACCTTGCCGAGATGAGATTCCGCATTTCGTGCAACTTCAGGACAAATATCATCAGCAAGGGCTTCAAGTGGTTGGCATTTCGATGGACGACGGGCCCAAGCCCGTCCGCGAGTTCTACCAGCAGTTCAAGATGAATTATCCAGTTGCTTTGGGGAATGAGAAGGTCGCAGAAGCGTACGGAGGCGTTCTCGGATTACCGATCGCCTTCCTGATTGGCCGCGATGGCCGAATCCAGGCGAAGTATACCGGCGAGGTGAACATGTCGGTTCTCGAGCAGGAAATCAAAACGCTGTTGCAGGCGAAGTGAGGCTGCGCCCAAAAGCCTTTGTCAAAACGGTTGAGCCCCGGCCTACTTGTGCTGGGAGAACGCATCTTGTTTACTGGTGGAGGGATCGCTGCCGAAGCAACTGGTGATTTGCGGCGAAATCTCGAGGTCGTTCATCACACATGCGCGCGCAAATAAGACTTGGCCGAATCGCCGGCATCTCCATCGGGCTGCACTACAGCTGGTTTATTATCGCCTTCCTGATCACGCTGTCACTCATCGATCACTTCCGCACAGTCATGCCGCAATGGAGCGGCACCACGTTGTGGTCGGTGGCGATCGTTACGGGAGTACTCTTCTTCATCACTCTCCTGCTGCATGAACTCGCACACTCATTGTTGGCGAAGTCCCGAGGGTTGCGGGTACGGGCCATCACCCTTTTCGCTTTGGGAGGGGTATCGCAGATCGAGTCGGAAGCTCCCGACGCGAAGTCTGAATTCTGGATCGCCATTGTTGGCCCGTTATCCAGTCTCATAATTGGGGCGGTTTGTCTGCTATTGGCGCGGTCCACTGGATGGATGCCCAACACTGAAGCCCGCACTCCGGTTTCTGCAATCCTGGTTTGGCTGGGCTACATCAATCTTGTGCTGGCCGCCTTCAACATGATTCCGGGCTATCCATTGGATGGCGGCCGGGTACTGCGCGCCTTGATTTGGTGGATCACGCACAGCATCGACCGTTCGACCAAGATCGCGGCCAGAGTCGGCCAAGCGGTTGCCTTCCTCTTCATCTTTATGGGACTCTACCAGTTCTTTGTGGGAAAGAATTTCGGCGGCCTGTGGATGGCGTTCATTGGCTGGTTCTTGCTGGATGCATCTCGCAGTAGCTATGCTGAGGTGGAGATTGCAGCGGGACTTCGAGACCGGAAGGTTTCCGACATCATGGAGCGCGATTTCTCCTCGGTCGAAGCCCAGTTGAGCCTGCAGGACTTTGTTCACCAATTTCTGTTGACTAGTGGACGGCGGTGCTTTGTGGTTGTGCAAAACGGTAGGTTGGCCGGACTCATCACCAGCAACGAGGTCAGCGCTGTGCCGCGCGACCGCTGGCCGCAAACCAGCGTGCAGAGCGTGATGCGGCCACTGAGTCAGCTGAGGACGGTCACTCCCGACACTTCCGCGCTCGAGGCGCTTGAAACCATGAGCCGACAGGACATCAATCAATTGCCGGTGGTCTCCAATGGTCAACTGGAAGGGATTTTTTCGCGGGGCAGTGTGATGGGCTTCCTTCGCAACCGTGCCGAATTGTTGCGGCATTGAGTTCGGGCGAGGTGACATGAATGCGACAAAATAGAAAAGGAAAGGTGCGGTCTTATGTCGTTTCAAGCATGGAGAGTTGCTAGGATTCTCAGGTACTTGATGGCCGGAGTATCGATTGTCGCATTTCTGCTGCTCATCATGGGTAGGCCTTGTCCCGTAATCGCGCAGGAAGCGAAGCAGGCGAAGGAGACTGCCCAAGCTGGCGCCAATGCCGGTGCGGTGGCGAGAGGTAAGTACATTGTGACGGAAGTTGCGAAGTGCGGTAACTGTCACACGCCGCGCACTCAGAACGGCGCACTTGATTACAGCCGCTGGCTGGCGGGTGGGCCGGTGCCGTACTTGCCGGCCAGACAGGAACCGGATTGGCCGCTGCTGTGCCCTCGCATTGGCGGCCTACCACCGGCAAGCGATGCCCAGATGATCACATTGCTGACTACCGGAATCTGGACCACGGGCAAGCCGCTTCGCCTTCCTATGCCCGAATTTCATATGACGCGCGCGGACGCTGAGGCGGTGCTGGCTTACCTGAAGTCGGTCAGGTCTAGTCGCAACATGACCGGGCAGCCAACGGACTGAGCCGAGCGCCGCTCGACCTGAGAACGTGAATCTCAGAATTCGCCGGCGGCCTCACTCATGGGCTGCTGCCGCAAAATTTCCTGGGTGAGATCGGCGAACATTTCTTCCACGCCGTCTCCGCTCTTCGCGCTGGTGAGCTTGATCTTCCATCCCTCGGAGGCCAGGTTTTCCAGGTCCGGAGCACTGATCTGCCACTTGTCCCAAAGGTCCTTCTTGTTCACGATGAGCCGGAAGGGAAGCTCGCCAACTGCTTCCAGCGCTCGTTTGTGAATACTCCTGGCGGTCACCAGCGATTCGGACCAGGTGCCGTCGACCACCAGGAAGTATCCAGCCGCACCCTTCAGGTAAGAAGTCTGCACTTGCGAGCGGGAGTCCTCGCCAGCCAGGTCCCACAGCATGAGCAGCACGTCCTGCTCGTCAATCTTCATTTCGCGCTTGTCGATTTTCACTCCGACCGTGCTCTGATACTTGGTCGAAAAAATTCCCTGGACGAAACGTGCCACCAGACTCGTCTTTCCTACACCAAAAGAACCCAGCATGCAGACCTTTTTCTGGATCATTGCTTGTCTCCCTGGTGCTGCGATTCGACTTCGAGCGAAACACTGCGATTGACTTCCAACTGGTACGACGGGGATCCGTGGCGAATCGGCTTGCTGTCGCCCAATCCGACAGCCGTGACCATGTCGGGGCCGATGCCGCGTGCGAGCAGAGCTTCGAGAACGCGCTGCGCACGTTCCTTACTCAACGCAGCATTCTTGGTTTCAGCGCCGGTCTGATCGGCCCGGCCGTAGATGGTGACGTGGATCCGCCGGCCCAATTCAGCAGCGATTTCCTGCAAGCGATTGATGTGGTCGTCAATCGCATCAAGCCGCATTCCCTGCTCCGGCATCAGCGCACTTGAGTTCACTGGAAACAATACCATCTGCTGCTCCAGTTGCTGCTTCTCTGACTCAAACGCGCGCGGGCGTGAGAAGCGCGGATCGAGCGATTGATACGGTTCGAAGCGGGTCTCGAGGCTGCCAGGTGCAATGCCAGACTCAGCGGCTACCTGTGCCGGATCGGCCGCCAGCGGATCGCGCATACCGGTCACAGTGTAGTGTCCCCAACGTTTCTGGGAACCGGTGACCACAATTCCGGGTTGGGTCTGAAGCTTAGCCAGAAATTGGTTCCAGCGGACGTTCCGGCGATTTGCCCAGAATCCGATTGCGACGAGAAAGGTGAGCACCGCCGCCAGCGCGACCAGCCACCGCCAGGACCGCTTCTCCGGTTGTCCGGTTTGGCCGAGCAGGCAATTCTGCAGGTGAGGGCGGGCGCCGTCAAAGATGCTGGCATCGCCGCTGAAGGACGCGAGCGCGCCGGCGAACTCCTGGTGAATGAGTTCGTTTTCGCGCGCGAAAACATTTTTCAGCTCCTGCGGCGGCGTGCCCAGAATTGTCGCCGCCAGCAATGTCTGGGGTCCGTAATGGACCCAAAGTTTGAAGTCGCCGATATCGACCGCCTCGAACTCTTGCGACCGTTTGGTATTGAAAGAATCGGCGATGAAATCGCCCAGTGCAGTCAGCATGCTGGATACCAGCTCAGCTTCTTTGATCCCCTCTCCCGGCGCCTTGACGTATTGCAACACCGATCCGGTCTCGCGATGGATGAGGACTACCTGCTGCACCTTATAGCGGAGGCTGCGCAGCAGAGCGATCTCGCCAAATGACTTGCCGGTGCGCAACGCTTCCAGACGCCACTTCAGACTTTCCCAGGAGAGGCTGCGCTCCATCAGGAAGTTGAGGGATTCGGTCATGCCGCGAAATGCGTTGGCAACGGCCTTACGAACGGCATCACCAATGATGGGCGCCAGCGAGGTGGCGAGGATGCCGGGATTCTTGGTGATCGAGATCTTCAACGCGCGCTCCACGATGGGGTAGAACGAGCGTTGCAGACCGCCGTCACGCTTGATGGAAAGCGCGACCGCCTGGCCGAGGATTTGGCTGAGCTCTTCGGCCCGCAGTTCGGGGTCGTCGAGTCGCTTGCGCAGCCCCTCCAACTCAACGAGTTGCTGGCCGAGCAGCAACGCCCGCAGTTCGGCCAGTTCATCGGGGCGCTGGTCGAAGTCAGGATCGCGCTTCAGGTCAGCCGGGGTCGAACCCATAGGATCCTCATGCTTCAGTGGCACTGCGGATCGGCTTGGGCCGTGCCTTGTTGTCGTCGCCCTCATCCTTCAGGCGGACCGCGAGCTCGACAAAAAGAGCAGCCAGCGCAGACCGGTCGGTCTTGGCATGACGCAATTCCTGCACCCGATTTTCCAGCAGGGCGCTCAGGGATTCATGGCGTTGCCGGATTTCGTCGAGCAACTTGCGCGCCTCGGCCATCAGCTCCTGCCGCGCCGCGCTGCGGTCCTGTGCGGCTTTGTTGTCGAGGTCGAGGATTTTCTTCGACAGCTGCGCCGCAGTTGTCTTCAACTCGCGGCCGATGGTGTTCAGCGTTTCCTCGCGCTCATCACGCTCCGATTTCAAGCGGGCGGCCAGGGACTCGGTTTCGCTCTTGAAGAAAGCTTCCAGCGAGTCCAAGCGCCGCCGCATGGTGTCCTTGATTTCGGAGGTCTCGCGCGCCAGCGCCTCTTCCAAACGGGCAAAGCGCGCCTCGTAATTCTTGATCTGCGAACCGAAGAGGATCTCGCGGATCTTCTCCACACTCGCGCCGCTGGCTTCCGCCGTTTCGACGACAGCGGTTTCAACCGCGTTGGACTTGTGCACTGGCTTCTCTTTTTCCTTCTCGCGTACCGGGACAGGGCTCATGCTTCCTCCGCACTTTGGCTGCAATAGGGTCGGAGCAATATGCTATACCGAAATGCGCCAGGAGAGAAAAATCTTTAGGGAAGGCTGACAAAGGAAAGGAAGATGCTGGGCTGACGACCCTTCGGAAGAAGGCTAGACGACGGGCCGCGGCAGATCAGCCGCGGAGTGGCGGCATTTATTTTAGCCGCGGGCGTAAGCTCCGCGACCAAGCAGAAAAACCATCGAGCCGCGGAGCGGCGACACCAGCCACCACCCAGCCTCGTTTAGAAACGGCACCGTTTTCAATGCGCGCTAATCGCCAATCGCCAAATGCCAAGTGCTAACGACTGACCTTCAGCTCTTCACGAACGCAAGCGACGCCGAGTTCATGCAATACCGTAGTCCTGTCGGCTTCGGTCCGTCATCGAAGACGTGGCCCAGGTGCGCATCGCACTCGACGCACCGCACCTCGGAGCGCTCCATGCCCAGACTGCGGTCGCTATCGGTCTTGACGTTCTCCTTCGCGATAGGAGCCCAGAAACTGGGCCAGCCCGTGCCCGAGTCGAATTTGGTGGTCGAACTGAACAGAGCATTCTTGCAGCACACGCAGCGGAAAATTCCCTTCGCGTGCAGGTCCCAGTATTGGCCGGTGAAGGCGCGCTCGGTCCCCGCGTGCCGGGTCACGTCGATATTGCTCGGGCGTCAATTGCGCGCGCCATTCGGCATCGGTCTTGACTACTTTCTTGACGCGCTCGGGGCCAATTTTTTCACCTGAATCTTTGAACTCGACAACCTCAACGTAATCGGCGGTGGCCGCGGCGTTTGTTTCCCTATCGTTCAACACGCTCATAAACGCTACTCCAGACAGTGTTAGAAAAGCTGTTTTCAGAAAGTTTCGACGGTCGCTCATTTAGATGAACCTGCCAGTATGAAGTTTCTCAGTTTCCCGTGATCGAGGGACGGTACAGATTGGGAAACTGCTGTTGAAGGTTTGCCACCTTCGGCAAATCGTTGTACTTGATATAGGGATTGTCAGGATGAAGCGTGGCGTAGTTCTGGTGGTAGCCTTCCGCCGGATAAAACGCCTTCAACGGCACGACCTGGGTGACAATCTTATGCGGAAAAATCTTAGCCTGGTCCAACTGCGCGATATAGGCTTGGGCGATGTTTTTCTGCTGATCGCTGCTGTAGAAGATGACCGAGCGATACTGCGTCCCCGTGTCCGGCCCCTGGCGATTCAACTCGGTAGGATCGTGCGCCACGGAGAAAAACACCTTGAGCAACTGGCCGTAAGTGAGCTTCGACGGATCGTAAACGACTTTGACAGACTCCGCATGCCCAGTCGTTCCGGTACTGACAACTTCATATTCCGCGGCAATAGAGGGGCCCCCCGAATATCCAGAAGTCGCGCTGATCACGCCCTTCACATGCTGGAAAACCGCCTGCACACCCCAGAAACATCCCCCGGCAAAAACGGCGGTCTCCTGGCCGCTTTTGGCGGAGAGAGACTCATTCGCGGCAGGGTCGGGCAGAATCACCGCTCCTTCGGCCGCTCTTGCATACATCGCAACTAAAAGCACCAACGCAGAAACTAACACAGTAAATCGAGACTTCGACATAACCTTCCTCCCCCGGACTTCGTTCCCGAGGATATTCCATTACCTTAGAGTCGCATCCCCCGCGAAAGTTCCAGTCAATCGGGAGCCGCGTCTTACAAATGGCCAACGGGAATTGACACTTAATGTACGCACAGGCCGAGCCATCGGATTGCGAGACCTCGGAGGCGAAGCTAAGGCTCTCCCTGGTGTTGCTCGCACTGATGCTGGAAATGCGTTCGCATGGCTCCAGGTACTCTCGCGAAACAGGGAATTCTATCCATATCCTGTACTTAGACGCCACTCCTCAATTGTTGAAACAAACTCTAAAGTTATGCGTCCTTCACTATGTTATGAGAAAAGCCTGTCGGATACTGATCGCGTTCCTCGCTTTTGGACTGTGCTTCTTGTCGGCCGCCCGGGCACAGAACCCGGTTGTCGTTGAACTATTCACTTCGGAAGGTTGCTCCAGTTGCCCACCGGCTGACGCGCTGCTGGTTCAACTGAGCCAAAAGACTTCACCTGAGGTGAATCTCATCCTGTTGGGTGAACACGTCGATTACTGGAACCATGACGGATGGAGCGACCGCTTCTCCTCTGCGCAGTTCACCCAGCGGCAGATCGATTATGAGAAGCTTCTTCACGTCACCGAACCATACACCCCGCAGATGGTAATCGACGGCCATCTGCAGCTCGTCGGGAACGATGCCGCAGCTTTGAGCCACGACTTGCAGTTGGAGTCGGCGCAGGCGAAAGCCGCGCAGGTGTCACTGCAGTGGGAGGGAGGCAATCATCTGAAGATTGGGGTCCAGGCTCCGGAGACCAACGCACCTGCACGTGTTGCTTGCTGTAACCGAGGACGGACTGACCACCGCAATCTCGGGTGGGGAGAACAACGGCCGGACTTTACGACATGCGGCCGTGGTGCGACAGTTGCGCGACGTGGGAAGCGTGAAGAACGGATCGTTTGAAAAGACCGTCGAGGTCGCGCCACATTCGGGATGGAACACCGCTAATCTGAAAGTCGCGGTGCTGGTACAGGATGCGGACGGTGGACCGATTGTGGGGGCAGCTTCGTCGCATTACCAACCCTGACCAGGGCAGCCCCATGACTTCCTGTCGTATAGTCTTTCGGGAGGTGCTGCGATGAAGCATGCAGTTTTGGGGGTTGGAGCGATCGGCGGGCTGACGGCCACAGTACTAGGCTCGCTGGGTGAAGATGTCACGCTGATCGTACGGCCGGAAAAACTGGCGGACTACCCCGCAGAGTTGACGCTGGAGCGGCCGTCCGGGACCCTGGCCGCTCCGGCGAAAGCGGTATCCAAACTGACGCAGCCCGTCGACGTGCTGTGGATCGCGACCAAGACCTATCAACTGCAAACCGCGCTGGAAGCTGTGGAATCGACTGCCTAACAGCGTGGTTCCTCTGCTGAACGGCGTGGACCACATTGCGATGCTGCGCTCCCGCTACGAGCAAGAGCACGTGGTTCCTGCAACCATCGCGGTGGAGGCCGAGACGCTTGCGCCCGGCCGCTTCGTCCAGCGCTCGCCATTCGTTCGCCTAAACCTGGCCGCCAGCGCCCAGCCACTATTGGGGGCGATCGTCACCCGCTTGACCGGCGTCGGCTTCACCTGCCAGTTCATACAGAACGAACAAAGTCTACTGTGGGGCAAGCTGTGCTTCCTGGCGCCGTTTGCGTTAGTGACTTCGGCCTCGGGAAAGAACAAAGGCGAGATCTATGCGGACCCGGCCTGGAAAGCAAAATTGGGTTCAGCAGTCGCCGAGGCATCTGCGGTGGCGAAAGCGGACGGGGCTGAGATTGACGTTTCGAAGCTGCGCGAGACGTTCGACAGTTTGCCGCCGGCGATGCGCAGCTCCATGCAGAAAGATCTCGAAGCGGGCCGGCAACTCGAACTGGATGCCATCGGCGGTCCAATCGTGCGCGGAGGTGAACGCTACGGCATAGCCGTTCCCACAACGAGGGAGCTGATGGCCACGATCGAATCGGTGGTTAGACAACGCGCCTGAGCGACTAAAGCAGTTTCGCCTTTGGTGTATAGGGTGGATCACCGCTTTCAGCGGTGCAGGTTAGGACTCACACTGAATCGGCTTCAGCCGCCGAGGTAACAAGACATTACAGGCGCGACGCTTTCCTTTATCCCAGATATTCAGGATCGCGCTTCCATCCGGTGACCATGGAATAGAAGTTATTCCACCCATGCAGAAGGACCATGATGAGGTGGCCGGGGATAAAGGCCAGAAATCCGCACATGGAGACGAAATGCCAGATGCGCGCGTAATGGAATCCACCCATGAGCCAGGCCAGCCACCAGAACTGAGCCGGCTTGAAGAGCACCATGCCGGTCAGCGTCGATAATATTCCGAAGAAAACTGTGGAGGTATAAGCCAGCTTCTGCAGCGGATTGTAGGCGGCGTCAATCACCGGCTTTTTCCCGAAGAAAAAATAATAGCGCACCATCGGCCAAACGCCTTTGATGTCGCGTGGGGTAAACAAAACCTGTCGCCAATGGCCGGTGACAATCTGGTAGATCACGTACGTCAACCCGCTGGCAACGAAGATCCACATAAACGTGAAGTGCCATTGCAAGGCGCCACCCAGCCATCCGCCGAGCGTGATGAGCCTGGGAACGTCAATGAAATTCTTCTGCGGAATCTTGGGGCCGAAGCTGGGAAAGGCGCGGAAGATCTGCAGACCCGTACCCATGAGAACGAGCACAGCCACCGCGTTCACCCAGTGAGCGAAGCGCACTACCCAGGGATGCTCGTAAGCAATGGTGACCGGAGCGGAGATTTCGGCTACGTTTTGCTTTTCCAGGTTCACAGTCGTTGCCATCGGCACTTCCTCAGAGTCCGCCGTACCAGTCATAACCCTGATCCTCCCAATAGCCGCGCTGGCCGTCTCTCAGCACGTTGGTCACGCGGAGAGTGACCAGATATTTCGCCTGCTTGTAGCCGATCTTCGTGGGCATCTGCAGCCGGAGCGGGGCGCCATGTCCGCGGTCAAGGGGCTTGCCGTACATTTCGTAACAGAACAGCGTCTGGGGGTGGAGCATCGTCGCCATGTCGATCGATTCGTAATACTCGTCCGCACAGTCAACCTCAACAAAGCGAGCGCTGGTATCGGCGCCAATCAAGCGGAGAAAATCTGACGCACGCGCGCCGCCAAAACTCCCAATCACGTCCCAACCTTCCACGCAGACGTGCCGGGTATTCTGTGTGAGCTTGGGAAGTGCCTGAATCTGGGCGAGCTTGTACTCGCCGGGACGCTGCACCAGTCCTCCGACCATCAGCGTCCACTTATCCAGATCCACTCCGGGATCGGCGACGTCGTAATAGTTATAGGGGAACAGATCGAAGGCAACTACATCGCTATCGGGAAAGGTTTGCGCAAGACGGTGGCGACCGAAGAGTTTCTCAGACGCCCAATCGCTCAGATGAAGTCCGTCGTTTAAAAGAGGGTCACGAAGCTTGGGAATTGCAAACGCCCCCAGCGCGAGCACCGGAACCAGTTTCAGCAGTTCCCGGCGATTCATGCTTTTGCGTTCGGAAGCGGTCACGCGGCGCACTTCTTCGCCCGCAGGACCGACGGTGCGCAGCACAGCGGGCGCAGCGACGACCTCCGACTCCACGGCGTCTCGTACAGGCTCGGTCGGCGCTTCGCCAGGAGCGGCAGCTTGAGGCTCTTCCCCAGCTGGCCTCTGCTCGTCATTTATGTCGTCGGGCATCCTTACCTCTGGATACGAACACGCTCTCTAATCAGATTGGCTAGCTGAGCAAAAGTTACATGGGAAAAGCTCTCTAGCGCAAAGCAGGGCAGAGGATGACAAATTCAACTTTGTGCCGAAACCCGTATTGAGTGCCAACCACGGAAAGCCGCCAAACAACCGTAGTCGTAATCCCTAATTCCTAGCCACTGGTCTCTGACCTCCTCTTCCCCAGTGCCGTCCTTGCCAATTGACCACCGCCATCAACCATCCCATAATCTTTGTGCCTGACGAATTCTCTCGCTCACAGGGTGCCCTATGGTGCAGAAAAAAAGTGCAAAAACTGGCCGTCCATTCCAGACCGCTGGCGAACGGTTAGACGACGTATTGGGCGATGCCTCAAAACGCATCGAAGAAGAAACGCAAACCCTCATCGCCTACATCAACGACGAGCTGGTGCCCGCCATTCGCGAGCACTCCAGCTACGGGCTGCGCATCGCCAGTGAAAAGCTGAAGCAGGCGGCCGACATGATGGAAGCCGGCAAGAAGCAGAAAAAGGGCTGATTACGCGAGTCACCCTTCTTATCTTCGTGGGCACGGCGTTGCTGCTGCTCTCGGCTTGCGGCGGGCATAAGACCGCTCGCGCTCATCCGGTTCCGCCTCCGCCCACCGTCGGCCCGTCTGAAGCTTCGCCGCCCGCGAGCCCCGGAGCCAACGTTAAGTCAGCACCGGTTCCGCACGCCGCGAAACCTATTTACGTGGAAACCGGATTGGCTAGTTGGTATGGACCTCCGTATCATCACCACCGCGGCGCCAACGGCGAGATCTACGACCAGAACGCCCTGACGGCGGCGCACCGAACGCTGCCCATGAATTCGGTTGTACGAGTGACCAACCAAACAACCGGTCATGCGGTGGTGGTACGCATTACCGATCGGGGGCCGTTCGTCGAAGACCGCATTATCGATCTGTCCCTTGCAGCCGCCAAAGCGGTCGATGTTTGGCGTCCGGGCACTGCCGAGGTGAAGGTCGAGGTGCTCTCCGCGCCGGCGCCGATTGCGGAAGGCGGCCGCTGGTGCGTGCAGATCGGCGCATTCCAGAGCGAGCACGAAGCGCGCAAGCTGAAAGAAAAGCTGCAGGACCATTATGAAGGCGCCGATGTCATTCAGTTCACCGGCCCCACCGGGGAGTGGGTGCGGTTACGCCCTCCCGGCGACGACAAACGCAAGGCGCAAGAAGTCGCCAGCAAGACCCATGTCAAAGAGGGCGGTGTATTTCTGGTGAGGCTGGACTAGGGGGAGAGGGTAAGGGACTAGCACTCAACACCCAGGCAAACATCCTCTACCATCAGAAATTCTAAGATTGTGATCGTGAGCGGAGGCGACGCTGGCTTTGCGTCGCCGGCGCCGAAGGATCTGCTTCTCGCCTCAACCTGCCAACACCGATACACCCGAATTACCTCGCGCTTATACTGCTCGGTGGTGAAGCCTGTAGGCACCCATCTCGAAAGCGGGCCCGTCGTTCTTGACCGCACCGCTCTTGTCGGGCGCGGCCGGCGACTGGAATATTTCACGATTGCGTGGAATGGCTTCGAAGCAGTCGTTGCTCTCATCTCCGGCCTGCTGGCCGGCAGCATCTCTCTAGTGGGCTTCGGTCTTGATTCGGTCATTGAAACGGTATCCGGAGGGATCCTGCTGTGGCGCCTGCACGCCGAGGATGATCCGCTCCGCCGCGAGCGCACCGAACTGATAGCACACCGCCTGGTCGGAGTCTGCTTCTTGCTGCTGGCCACCTATGTTGCCATCGAATCTGTCCGCTCGCTCTGGACCAAAGCCACGGCAGAGCGCAGTCTCGCGGGTATCCTGATCGCTATCGCCGCAATCGTCGTGATGCCGCTGTTGGGCCGGGCCAAGCGTCGCGTGGCCGCGCAAATGGGCAGCCGCGCGCTTTATGCTGATTCGCGACAGGCTGACTTCTGCGCTTATCTTTCTGCCATTCTGCTGGCCGGTTTGCTGCTACGTGCACTGCTTGGTTGGTGGTGGGCCGATCCAGTCGCCGCTCTGATAATGACACCCATCATTGCGCGCGAAGGTGTGCAAGGATTGCGCGGCGAAAGTTGCGACGATTGTGCACACTAAATTGAGTGTCCTGTCCCCACGTTACAGTTCGCTCAATCGCTCACGGGAAAACCAGGCGCCAATTGCCAATCGCCAAGTGCTAATTGCCAATCGCCAAGTGCTAATTGCTAATTGCTAATGGCTAATGGCTAGTTGCTCTTCCGCTTTTCCGTTATTCTGGGTCGAGCAGCAATTGCGATTGCTATGAGACGCAAACCGGCACGCTCCTTCGACCGCAAGTTCGTTCCGCTCTCCACCCGGTTCGATCACGCGCTGCTTTTCGCCTCGCAAGTCCATCGCGATCAAGACCGCAAGAAGAGCGGTATTCCTTACATCTCGCATCTATTGGGCGTGGCCTCCATCGTGCTCGACTACGGCGGCGACGAGGAGATGGCCATTGCAGCGTTGCTGCACGACGCAGTCGAAGACCAGGGCGGACGTCCGATGCTGAAAATGATCGAGCAAGTATTTGGAGGCCATGTGGCCAGGATCGTGGACGGATGCACAGATTCTTACACCGAGGATCCGAAGAAAAAGGAGAGTTGGGAGCGCCGCAAATTTCGCTATCTGCGCCGCGTACGCCATGAGGATGCCAAGACCCGATTCGTCTCCGCCGCCGACAAGCTATACAACGCGCGGGCCGTACTGCGCGATCTGCGGTACAACGGCGATGCGGCGTTCGCGCGTTTCTCCGCTCCCAAGACGAGAATTATTTGGTATTACCGCTCGTTGGTTAATGAATTTCGCGCTGGCGGCGTTACCCACCTGTTGAAGCCGCTGCTTGACGACCTCGATCGTGTCGTGATCGAGGTGGAGCACCTGTCAGGATTGCTGGCGGCTTCGCCCAGTCCGCATCGCAAACTGACCACCAAGCTCAAGAGCAAGCGTTAGTCAGTGCGACTGGAGGCCGAGCACGTTACAATCGCATGTTCGACCCAGGACCGGCACGTGCCCACTGAAGACGAGCGCATTACAGAACTGCTGAAATCCGCCAAGACCATCGCTGTCGTCGGACTTACCGACACTCCCATCCGGCCGAGTTATGGGGTCTCGCATTACATGCGGTCGCAGGGTTATCGAATTATTCCGGTAAATCCCAACATTACCGAATGGGAGGGGGAAAAAACTTACCCGTCGCTATTGGATGTTCCCGAGAAGATTGATATCGTGAATATCTTCCGGCGGCCTGACGCCATACCGGAAGTTGTCGAACAGGCGATCCAGATTAAGGCTCCGGCAATCTGGATGCAAGAAGGCGTGGTGCACGAAGGGGCCGCGGAAAAGGCGCGCCAGGCGGGCATCTTCGTGGTGATGGACAAGTGCGTTTTGAAGGAACATATCAGAAGGCAGTAAAATCTCCACCACGGCCTAAAAATGAAACTAACAGAGCGATGCAGGGGCATCCCTGACAGCGTGAGAATCCTGCTCGGAGCAACGCTGCTAACACAACTTGTCTTGTGTGTTGCTTGCGGCTCGCCGGTCGGACCCGGCAACAGTCAATTGCCAACGGGATCCCGGCCCGGTGGATTGGCAGTTCACCGAACTTCACTGACCTTTGGCACAGTGACAGTAGGCAACACCAGCTCGCAGACGGTTACCGTAACGGCCTTTGTAGGGAGCGTGACAATCTCGCAAGCGAACGTGGTGGGAGACGGTTTCAGCGTGACTGCTCCAGCGCTACCTATGACGTTGAAGGCTGGCGAGTGGGCATACTTCGCGGTGGAGTTTGCTCCCTCTGTCGCGGGCAGCGTCACAGGTAGCGTATCCCTGGTCAGCGACGCAGTGAATATTCCAAGCACGATCACAGTAAGTGGAACCGGCGCCGACGTACCGCCGCCACCACCACCTCCGCCGTCACATTCGGTCGCGCTTGGCTGGGACGCCAGCATGTCCGGCGATGTTGTGGGATATTACGTGTACCGTAGTGCGCAGTCCGGCGGCCCGTATGCAAGGCTCACGCCTTCCCCAATAGCGGGGACCACTTACAGCGATTCGTTGGTGGTGGCAGGCGCTACCTACTACTACGTAGTTACGGCAGTAAATGGGAATAGTATCGAAAGTAGCTATTCCAATCAGGCGTCGGCTATAATCCCGACTCCCTAGCTGGACAGCGCTTACCGAGTCTCGTACATACCGCCCGGGTCCTGGCGTGCTTATTGCGAGGGTTGTGGTTTTTGGGGAGCGGGCGACGGCTGCTTGCTCCAGTCGAACCTTCGCCCAATGATCGCCTTCACCAGCATGTGGTCCGTCCCAGCGGTTACACCCACGCCCACGCCAAAGTTGATCTCCCACTTCGGCGAGACATCCAAGTCGAAAGCCGGAACAAACTGCTGCGATTGACGAGGGAACGGATCGAAATCTCCGACCGGTCCCAAGCCGCTGTAGTATTCCAGACCGAAGGCCACGGCTTTGGTGAAGCTCCAGGCGATCTTCGCGTCTGGCGCGAACTCCCATCCCCGTCTGGCTTCTGGCCCGGTGTAGGCCTTTTCGAGCGCTGGGTTGATCGACCAATACAGCCGCCCTTGCTGTTTGTCGACGATGGGTCGCAGTTCCAGGCTCCAAACCGAAGTGGAGAAGATGGGGCGAGCGTATCCGAATTCCGCCGATAAACTAACGCCAACCGGCCAATGCCAACTGTCTGGCACACGTACTCGCGGCCGGATGTGGTCGCCGACCCACTGCCATCCTTGGTTGTTGGGCACGGCGGTGAAGATGTAGAAGCCCGTTTCAAACCAGGGCGTAATGCCTTGCGTTATCTCGACCGTCTCGTGCAGTTCGTGTTCCGTGGGGAGGACACCTTCCATGGTTGTCTTCGATCCCTGAAAGGTGTAGTTGCTGTGCAACTCGACCATCGTGGTCTTTGGAGCTTCCGTCTCCGACCCGTAAACCTGGATCTCGTAGTTGTCTTGCGCCTGGCAAACAGAGCCCCAGAGACCGAGCGCCAGTATGCCGAGGAGCATCGTCAGAAGAGAACGGGTCGCCATCCCAAACAGCATCGCACAGAATATTGCGGGCGCGTGTCGTAATCCGGGACGCAGCTATTGTTTGAATACCACCATCGCCAGCGGCGGGATATCGAGCAGCAACGAATAGTCATGTCCGTGAGTAGGGATTGCCTCTGTGTATCGGCCTCCGAAGTTGCCCTCGTCGGTGCCACCATAAATGGCAGCGTTGCTGTTCAGCACTTCTCGCCAGTGTCCTTCGTGAGGGACGCCGACGCGGTATCCCCGGCGCGGTATTGGGGTGAAGTTACAAGCGATGACGACCGGGCCGGTGGCGTCCTTGCGAAGCCGCATGAAGGTCAGGACACTGTCGTCGGAGTCGTCGGCATCAATCCAGCGCCAACCCTCGGGGAGGAAGTCAGTTTCGTAGAGAGCCGGCTCGGCACGGTAAAACGCATTCAGGTCGCGCACCCAGCGTTGCACTCCCTGGTGGGGCGCGTACCCGAGCGCATGCCAGTCAACGCTGCCGTCATGGTTCCATTCGCTCCATTGGGCAATCTCGCCACCCATGAATAGCAGCTTCTTACCCGGCTGGGTGAACATGTACCCGAACAGCAGGCGCAGATTGGCATACTTCCGCCAGTGGTCTCCCGACATTTTGCCGAACAGCGAACCCTTGCCGTGCACCACCTCGTCATGTGACAGCGGGAGTACGAAATTCTCTGTGAACGTGTACAGTCCGCGGAATGTCAGCTTGCTATGGTGATATTTGCGGTGGATGGGATCCTTCGACATGTAGAGCAGGGTGTCGTGCATCCAGCCCATGTCCCACTTCATGCCGAAGCCTAGCCCTCCGATGTAGGTCGGCTTCGAAACCATGGGCCACGCGGTGGATTCCTCCGCGATGGTTTGAATATCGGGAAAGGCCTTGTAGGCGTCGGTGTTCACTGCTTTCAGCAACGACACGGCCGCCAGATTTTCCCGGCCGCCAAACTGATTGGGAATCCATTCGCCCGCTTTGCGCGAGTAGTCAAGATAGAGCATGGAGGCAATGGCATCCATCCGGAGGCCGTCCGCATGATAGCGATCGAGCCAGAAGATTGCGTTGCTAAGCAGAAAGGCCCGTACTTCGTTGCGGTCATAGTTAAAGATCGCCGATTTCCAGTCGGGATGAAAGCCCTTGCGCGGGTCGGCGTGCTCATACAAGTGTGTGCCATCGAAGTAGGCCAGACCGTGTTCGTCGTTGGGAAAGTGCGATGGCACCCAATCCAGGTACACGCCGATACCATGCTGGTGCAGATAATCCATCAGGTACATGAAATCCTGAGGGGTTCCGAAGCGCGCGCTGGGAGCGTAATAGCCGGTGACCTGATATCCCCATGAACCGAAGAACGGGTGCTCCATCACCGGCAAGAACTCGACGTGGGTGAAACCCATATCGTTGACGTAATCCGCCAGCTTCGGTGCAAGTTCACGGTAGGTCAGCGAGCGGTTCCCCTCTTCCGGAACCCGCATCCAGGAACCAAGATGAACTTCGTAGATGGAGATGGGCGCGTCAAACTTGTTGTGATCGTAGCGGGTGCGCATCCACTCGTCATCGTTCCACTGGTAGTCGATGTCCCAAACGATTGAGGCAGTGCGGGGTGGCATCTCATTGTAGAAGGCGTAAGGGTCAGCCTTATTTACCTGATACATGTGATAACGCGAGCGGATGTGATACTTGTACACCGTGCCCTTGCCCAGTCCGGGCAAAAACGCCTCCCAGACTCCTGAGTTTCCCCGTGGCGTCATGGGGTGAGAATCTGGGTTCCAGCCATTGAAGTCGCCGACCACCGAGATGCGTTCGGCATCGGGAGCCCACACCGCAAAGTACGTGCCCTGCTTGCCGTCGAGTTCGGTCAGGTGCGCGCCAAACTTCTCGAATAGCCGGTTGTGTTTACCTTCGTTGAAAAGATGAAGGTCAAAGCTGGTCAGAAGCGTGGAAGCGTGCTCTTGGGACGCCGTAGGTGCCATTCGCTCGTTCTCCTTATGGCTTGGATGCGCTCCGCTGAGCCATGTTATGCGAAACCACAAAATCTCGGGCCGTATGTTTGCCGACGAGCTTACCCAGTTTAGAGGAAGAGCCTCGTTATGGGCGACAATTACGATTTCCTCTGAATAACGATCGTCACGGTGCCCCGGCTCCGCGGCTCAATCGTCATGCGGGGACGAATTGTGGGCTCAGCCCCACGGCTAACCCAAATACCGCCCCTTCGGCTGGCATCCCACTCGACGATACAGACTCCTCCCCATCGCACACATCTACGTGACGCCGGTTACTGCCTTCCTACCCGCCGGGTGCTTTCATTGGCTTGGCGACGTGCGCTATCAGATTCGTACCATGGCAGACAGCTTGCTGCCGCCACGTCGACCGCATAGTGAGGAGAACAGCATGGCGGACAAAAAAGCAGATCTCGCTGGCCCCGGAATCGGCGATTATACGGAACTGGATAAAGTCCTTCCGGTGGACTACAGCTCGCTGCTGTCACCCAAAGAAACCCAGAGGGCAATCTTCGAAGTAAAAAACTATATCGAAGAAAACCTCTGCAAAGAATTGAACCTGATGATGGTCACCGTGCCTCTGATCGTGGACGAGGAATCGGGCGTTAACGACTATCTTGACCGGGATGGGTCGCGCACGCCGATCCAATTCCACATCTCCAACGATCGCGATAAGCACCCCATTAACGCTCAAGTGGTACAGGCCGCGACCAAGTGGAAGCGGATGGCGCTGAAGCAATTCAACCTGCAACCGGGCGAAGGACTCTGCACCGACATGCGGGCTGTCCGCAAAGACTACTTCCTTGACCACGATCACAGCGCCTATGTCGATCAGTGGGATTGGGAGCGCGTAATCGCGCCTGAGCAGCGCAATCTGAGCTTCCTGAAGGGAGTCGTGAGCAAGATCTGGAAGGTGATCGTCGGCGCCGAGCATCATGCGCAGGAACTGTTCCCGCAGCTCAAGGATTCGAGATATCCGAGTTTGCCGGAGAACCTAACCTTCCTGCATGCTGAAGAAATTCTCGACATGTATCCCGACCTGCCACGCAAGCAGCGCGAGACCGCCATCCTGCAGAAGTATCCGGCAGTGTTCATCATCGGCATTGGCTGGACGCTGAAGGATGGTTATCCGCATGAGATGCGGGCCGCCGATTACGACGACTGGGTCACGGAAACCAAGGATGAGGGCCACGTGCGGCACGGGTTGAACGGCGACATTCTGGTGTGGAACCCGGTGACGCACCGCCGCCATGAGCTGACGTCAATGGGCATTCGCGTCAATGCGCAATCGTTGAAGAAACAACTGGAGCTGACTAACCAGCTGGATTTCCTGAATTTTCCGTACCACAAAGCAATCGTGAATCACGAGATTCCGTTGAGCATAGGTGGCGGCATCGGCCAGTCACGGACTCTGATGCTGCTGCTGCGGAAGGCGCACCTTGGCGAAGTCAGCGTGACCGTTTGGCCGAAAGTATTAAAGGAGATGTGCGAGAAGAAGAACATCCATGTCTTGAACTAACGCCCTGATCTGGGCGCGATCTTGAGCGATTTGCGGCAAACCTGCCGCTTTCGACGTCGAGGGATTGAGTTCGCCACGGAGACACCGAGGCACGAAGAGCGCATTCTCAGCTAGAGAAAAGGGCATCAACCCAAACGACTCCGTGCGGCAAGTGTCTCTGTGGCGTATTTGAATTGAAATCCCCGAACCCACACGAAGTGCGCGCCGACAGATGGTCGGAAAGCACTAATCCTGCAGCTTTCAAAAGCTTGAATCGAGCAAATTTACCATGGTAGCTGGCCCATCATTGGAGTCGCCCCCATGACCAAATTCACCGGCGCTGAAGCTTATTCCGGGAACGCCGGAAGCAACCAAAGCATCGGGGATACAGCGCGCGGCATCAGAATCAGATGGGGAAGGTTGCCGTCATTGCCTGGTGGCGGACCGATGTTGTCCGATTAAATCTGGCCTTGTACTTCGCGGATGTTTTGTAGTCCACATAGCTGCTCGTATCTGGTGGCTGACACATTTGTCGATGTTATGCTCTCCGACGGCTGGAGCACCATAACGAATACAGCAGGCGCTGTTCCCCCCTGTCTTGGAAGTTCTGCTTGAAATTTTTATTCACAGATTACCGGCCCCTATTTCCCGAGCCTATAACCGCGGAAGATCAGTTCTGCGTGCAACTAGGACGAGAGTTAACTCCTGAGGAGAAACGTTACTTGGAGCTGGCGGAGATCGCGCTGGGCCCGCTGTCTCAGGGTGCAGCTATCCAGAAGGGGCCATATCTTTCGTCGCCGAAGTTGAAAACTCATGCTGCTTAAAGGACAAAAAAGTCGGCTCTTAACCGTGTCTTGATTCACCTCTGTGTCTCTGTCGTGAAAATCACTTCTTCTTCGGCTTCATCATCTCCCACGCCGCGTCCGGCATCTGCCGTCCCATCAGGCTGAAGGTGCTTGCCCCTGCTAGCATTTCGCCACCGTCCATGTACACCATCTCGCCGTTGATGTAGCCGGCTTGGTCGCTGATCAGAAACGCTCCCAGGTTGGCAATCTCCTCCAGCGTCCCGAGGCGGTGCAGGGGATTGTGATCTAACAACATCTTTTCCAGTTGCGGCGTGGGGAGCAAGCGCGAGAACGCACCTTCGGTGCGAATCGCGCCTGGAGCGATGGCGACGAATCGAATTCCGCGGCCACCCCACTCCACTGCCAGGCTGCGCATCAACGCGACTACCCCGGCCTTCGCTACGGCGCTCGGAACCACGTAAGCCGAGCCGGTGTCCGCATAAGTAGTGGCGATGTCCAGCACCACTCCTTTGTGCTTCGCCGTCAGCCATCGCCGACCGCAGGCCATCGTCATATTGATGGTTCCTTTAAGGACAATGCCAATGACGGCGTCGAATGCGTGCTGCGACAGCTCTTCTGTACGAGCCAGGAAATTTCCGGCCGCATTGTTCACCAGCACGTCGAGCGCGCCCTTTGCCCATATCTGCTCTATGAGCGACTCGACATCGTCCGGATAGCGCACGTCACAGGCGAAACCCTCAATGACTCCTCCGGTCGAGGCTGACAGCTCCGCCGCCGTCTTCTCTACAACTTCGCGGCGGCGGCCGCAAATGTAAACCGTTGCGCCAAGCTGCAGAAAGCGCTCGGCCATGGCGCGGCCAATTCCCGTGCCGCCGCCGGTGATGAGAATACGTTTGCCCTTCAGAAGATCGGTTGTGAACATGGCGCTCCTTCGGAAAGGTACAAACCTAACACTGGGAGCGGGTGCTTGTCTGTGTCGTAGACGGGGCTCTATGTTGTCGTGCTGGTGGTCTGCACCAGGCGGTGCCCGCCAGGACCGCGAGCAGGTTGGGACGAGGTTGGCGGGATCGGCAGGCGAAGTTCCACCTCAAGCCCGTGAGGAGCTATGTTTTTCGCGGAGACACTACCTCCATGCGCAAGCATGGCGTTGCGCACGATTGCAAGCCCAAGCCCCATGCCGCCCGTGCTAGTACCACGCGAATCATCCACCCGATAAAAGGCCTTGAACAGCAAGGGGAGCGCGTTTTCGGGAACTCCCGGACCATTGTCGCGGACGGAAATCAGCGCTGTACCGTTTTCTCTATTAAGCCGAACTTCGATCTTCCCGCCTTGGCCGGAGTAAAAAATCGCATTGCGCACGATATTCTCGATGGCGCTGCGCAACAGCCCGGCATCGCCGTTCATTTGGATGTCACCGTCGCCCTGGTAGGCTATGGTCGCACCGGTCGCGGCAGCTTCGAAGTTGGCATCATGCAAGACGTCGTCGACAACATCGTTCAGCGATAGCAGTTCGAATCGAGGCTTATGCTGTCCGCTTTCCAAACGCGCCACGGTCAGAATCTGCTCCAGCATCGAATCCAGTTGGATGGTGTCTTGTTCGATACGATCAAGCATCTCGGTGCGTTCGTCGTCGTCGGCGTCGCGCGCCAGCGTCAAAGCCAGCCGAATGCGCGCAATGGGTGATCGCAGTTCGTGCGAGACACCGCTCAGCAGGTTTCGTTCACTCTGGATCAGGGTTCGCAGCTCACCTGCCATCGAGTCGAAATCGCGCACCAGGTCGGCAATTTCGTCGCGGCGGTTGCCCAGGTTCTCTCCCGCCCGGATGTCGAGGTTCCCGCGCGCGAGTTGATGGGTCGCATCGCGCAGGCGTTCGATGGGCTTGCTCAAGTAATGTGCAATCAGGAAACAAATGAAGGCCGACAAGATGGTGCCGTATTTCAAGGTCCACAGGATATCGCCGGGAACGCGCTCCGACAGCTTTGGAGGTACAAGCTCGGAAATCAGGACGTAGCGTTCCTTGCCAGTCGTCGTTGCCGCCGCCAGGACATTGGCTTCAAAGGAGCGGTGAAGGCCTTCCGACTTCTCGGCCGCGGAAGCGTCGCGAAGAACGCGTTCTGGAATCGGGCGTCCCGAAAGCTCGTGGCCGCTGCTGTCAACCAACCAGTACCTCGAGCGATTCTGTAGCGACAAGTTATCGAGTAATTGTGATAACCCCACCTGCCCCTGTTTTTCGTATACCTGCGCGGCATAGTCCGCCAGCACCGGCATCTCGCGGCGTTCGGGCTGAATCCACCATGGATGCTCCGAAGAAATGCGGTAATGAATGCGGAGATAGAGCGCGCCCAGAAGCAGCGCCTGCGCAAGCCAGAAGGGAAGAAAAATTTTCCAGAAGAGACGGCGGTTCATATCCGGGCTCTTCTCCGGCGCTTTAGCCCCCAGAAAATATCCAGTTCCGCGAATCGGCCGAATCAACTCATCGGTTCCAGGACATGTGCTCAGCTTCTTGCGCAGTCGGCTGACGTGAACGTCGACGCTGCGATCGAATATGTTCAAAGGCCGTCCCAATGCCACTTCGGCGATTTGCTCTCGAGTGACGACGCTGCCGGCATGGCGCAGAAGCAATTCCAAAACATTGAATTCCACCGAGGTGAGCTCGACCGGCGTATTCGAACAGGTGACCGTACGAGTTCCAAGCGACATGCTGATGTCACCGACGCTGAGGATCTTCATCATGATCAGTGCGAGCAGCATGGGCGGGCGGTGTTTCGCGCGTCCTGCGAAATATGGCGCGGATGCGGGCCACCAGTTCGCGAGGATCGAAGGGTTTTGCCAGATAGTCGTCGGCGCCGATTTCCAGGCCAAGGATTCGGTCGACGGCTTCTCCTCGCGCGGTCAACAGCAGCACCGGGACCGACGACTGCAGCCGCAGCGTCTTAAGCAACTCAAATCCCGTACCGCCCGGCAGCATTACGTCAAGGATGATCAACTCGTGGTCGTTGGACAAGGCGGCGGCCAATCCCGACGCCTGATCGTAGGCCGCATCCACGTGAAAGCCTTCGCCTTCCAGGAAGCGTTTCAGCAGATTTACCAGGCCATGGTCGTCATCGATGATGAGCAGACGATTCACCGGATTCATTCTGCCTTTCCCCGCGCGCGCCTGCGGTGAAGAATTGTTTCGGGATGTATTTGTATCCTTCACAAATCTTAACTTTCCTTCACCCTCTCTTAACGGCTGCTGCTACTCCCGTCCGGTCTAATAATATGAGTTAATAGTACTGCAACTTATGCGCCGAGTTGCGTTTGTGCGGCAAGGGCGAGCGTAGTGCCACCGCTGTAGGAGTGGGTGCGGCGTTATTCCAGGAGGAGTTAGTGAAGACAGGGGCATTCCGGGGGTTGGGACTGACGCTGGCCATTTGCGCAGCGCTCGCCGGTTGCAGTTCACAGCAGGCGAAGAGCGCCAAAGCCAGCAGCCCGCCACCAGCCGTACCAGTTGGAGTCGCTACAGTAAAGCAAGGCGATTTCAACGTCTATCTCACTGGGTTGGGTTCGGTGGAGGCCTTCTACACGGTTTCGCTGAAGACCCGAATTGACGGGCAGATCGTGCAGGTGAATTTTCGCGAAGGCCAGGATGTGAAGAAAGGAGAGCTGCTGATCGTAATTGATCCGCGTCCTTATGAGGTGGCTTTGGCGCAAGCAAAGGCCAACCTGCAGAAGGATGAAGCCCAGTTGACGAACGCCAAAGCGCAATACGAGCGCAACAAAGTTCTCTACGAAGAAGGTGTGATCGCAAAGCAGGACCTGGACACCCTGGAGGCGTCGTTCGGCACCTACGAAGGCACCATCGCCTCCGACAATGCCGCCATTAAGAATGCTGAGCTGAATCTGACCTACTGCTACATCAAGTCTCCGATTGACGGCCGTGTGGGACTGCGCCAGGTCGATCCGGGGAATTACGTTACCGCGGCCAGCGGTACCGCGATGTTGGTAATTACCCAGCTTCATCCCATCGCGGTGATATTTACGCTTCCTGAAGACCAGTTGCAGCAAGTTCGCGACCACATGCGCCAGGGCTCCTTAGAGGTGGATGCCTATAGCCGCGATGACCAAACCAAGCTGTCCACCGGTAAACTACTGACGATCGACAACCAGATCGACCCAACGACCGGCACCGTCAAGTTGAAGGGAGTCTTCGACAATCCCGACAACAATCTTTGGCCGAACCAGTTCGTTAACGTTCACCTTTTGCTAGAGACTCGTAAGAACGCCATAACTGCGCCGGCCAGCGCCATGCAACGCGGTCCCGATGGGACGTTTGCCTACGTAGTTGATGCCAAGAATACTGTGCAAATGCAGCCAGTGAAGATCGCGCTCACTCAGGGCAGCACGGTGGTGGTTGCTTCAGGTCTGCAAGGCGGCGAGAGAGTCGTAACCGACGGTCAGGAGAAGTTGCAGGCGGGAAGCCGCGTGGCTCCGCAGGCGCCGGCCCGTCAAAATCAGCAGAGCAGCGGCAACATCGGATCGCAGACATGAGTATTTCTCGGCCATTTATTCTTCGGCCCATCGCCACGTCGTTGCTGATGACGGGCCTATTGCTAGTGGGCGTCGTCGCCTACCGCCAACTACCGATTTCCGCTCTGCCGCAGGTGGACTATCCGACCATTCAGGTAGTGACCTTTTATCCCGGCGCCAGTCCTGATGTGACCGCCTCTTCGATCACGGCGCCGCTGGAGCGGCAGTTTGGCGAGCTTCCCGGCCTTAGCCAGATGACGTCCAGCAGTTCGTTCGGTTCCTCGGTCATCACGTTGCAATTCACGCTTGAAGAGAACATCGATGTTGCCGAGCAGGAAGTGCAGGCGGCGATCAACTCCGCGCAGACGTACCTGCCCGCCGACCTGCCCACTCCGCCGATTTACAGCAAAGTGAATCCGGCCGATGCACCCATCCTGACGCTGGCAATGACGTCGGACAGCATGCCGCTTCCGCAGGTAGAAGACCTTGCCGACACAACCTTCGCGCAAAAGATTTCGCAGTTGCCTGGCGTTGGGCTGGTTAGCATCAGCGGCGGTCAAAAGCCGGCGGTTCGCATCATGGCCAATCCTGTAGCGCTTGCCTCCTATGGCATGAGCTTGGAGCAACTGCGGACGGTGATCGGCCAAGTCAACGTCGATCAGGCAAAAGGACAGCTACAGGACAACCGCCAGGCCTTCACGATTGGCGCGAATGATCAGTTGCTCAACCCGCAGGGTTACGCTGACACTATCGTCGCCTACAAGAACGGCAACCCGGTGCGCTTGTCGGATGTCGCAACGGTGATCACCGGACCGGAGAACGTCAACCAGGCGGCCTGGATGAACAACACGCCGGCGGTCATCCTGAACATTCAGCGGCAGCCGGGCGCGAACATCATCAAAGTCGTCGACAGTATCAAGCTGCGGCTGAAACAGCTGCAGTCGAACTTGCCGGCCTCGGTGAAAGTCACCGTCCTGACCGACCGCACCAACACCATCCGCGCCAGCGTCAAAGACGTTCAATACGAAATGATGCTGACTATCGTGCTGGTGGTATTGGTGATTTTCGTCTTTCTGCGCACTCTGGCGGCGACGGTCATCCCCAGTATCGCCTTGCCACTTTCTCTGGTGGGGACATTTGGCGTGATGTACCTGCTGGGATATTCGCTCGACAACCTTTCGTTGATGGCGCTCACGATCTCCACCGGCTTCGTAGTTGACGACGCCATCGTGATGATCGAAAACATCGAACGCTACATCGAAGAAGGCCACACTCCGCTGGAAGCGGCCCTGCAAGGTTCGGCCCAGATCGGCTTCACCATCGTGTCGTTGACCGTCTCGCTGATCGCCGTGCTCATTCCGCTGCTCTTCATGGGCGATATCGTGGGCCGGCTCTTCCGCGAGTTTGCCGTGACCCTGAGCGTCACCATTCTCTTCTCGGCAATCATTTCACTGACCCTGACGCCGATGATGTGCTCGCTGCTGCTGCGCCATAAGGACCAGGCGAGGCACGGACGCTTCTACGAATGGTCGGAGCGGGCATTCAACAACACCATCGCGTTCTATGGGCGCACCGTAAAGTTTGTCCTGAAGCATCAAACCATAACGCTAATGGTTACCATCGGCACGCTGGTCGCCACGATTTTGATGTACATCACGGTGCCCAAGGGCTTCTTTCCGGTGCAGGACACCGGCGTCATCATGGGCATTACGGACGCGCCGGAGAGTATTTCCTTTGCCGCCATGTCGGAACGGCAGCGTGATCTGGCGGCGGCGATCCTGAAAGACAAGGACGTCGAGAGCCTTTCCTCGTTCATTGGAGTCGATGGCACGAACACCACGCCCAACAGCGGACGTTTGCAGATCAATCTCAAATCGCGCGATGACCGCAGCGATGACATCACCACCATCATGAAGCGGTTGCAGCAGGAAGTGGCGGGAGTCGAGGGCATTACTCTCTACATGCAAGCGGTACAAGACCTCACCGTCGAAGACCGCGTCAGCCGGACGCAGTACCAGTTCAGTTTGGAAGATGCCGATCCCAAGGAACTGACATCGTGGACGGCCAAGTTGGTGGACAAGCTGAAAACGCTGCCCCAGTTACGCGACATCGCTACCGACCAGCAGAACCAGGCGGCGCAAGCTAATCTGGTGATCGATCGCGACACGGCGTCGCGGCTGGGCGTAACCGCCAGCGCCATCGACAACACCTTGTATGACGCCTTCGGCCAGCGCCTAGTGTCGATCATGTTCACGCAGTTGAACCAGTATCATGTCGTGCTCGAAGTCGATCCCACCTTCCGTGCCGACCCTGATTCGCTGAAGGATATCTACGTGCCCGCCGGTGGCGTACAGAGTCCCGCATCCCAGGCTGGCAACGCACCGGCTGCAAATACTCCGACTACCGGAGTTTTGGGCACCAGCGCGCAGCAAGTGCCGCTCAGCGCGATCGCGCACTTCGAAACTACGACGGGGCCTTTGACCATCAATCACCAGGGACAGTTTCCTGCGGTCACAATCTCTTTCAACCTTGGCAATGGCGCCTCGTTGGGAGAAGCCGTGAAGGCCATTGACGGGGCGGCATCTGAGATTGGGTTGCCGCCGAGCATCCAGGTAGCGTTCCAGGGTACGGCACGCGCGTTTCAGGCTTCCCTGGCTAATGAAGGTTGGCTGATTCTGGCGGCCATCATCACCGTATACATTGTGCTGGGGGTTCTGTACGAAAGCTACATTCATCCCATCACGATTCTGTCCACTCTGCCGTCGGCTGGCGTGGGCGCCATTCTCGCGCTCACCCTCTTCCATATGGACTTGGGCGTCATGGCTTTGATCGGCATCATCCTGCTGATCGGCATCGTAAAGAAGAACGCCATTATGATGATCGACTTCGCCCTGGAAGCGGAACGCAAGGAAGGCAAGAACGCGATAGACGCCATTTACGAGGCGTGTCTGTTGCGCTTCCGCCCCATCATGATGACCACCTTTGCCGCATTGTTTGGTGCCGTGCCCCTTGCGCTAGGGTCGGGGACTGGCTCCGAGCTGCGCCGTCCTTTGGGCGTGACCATCATCGGCGGTCTTTTAGTTAGTCAGTTGTTGACGCTGTACACGACCCCGGTTGTTTATCTGTGGTTCGACCGGTTGGGTGAAGCGCTACGCCATCTGCGCGCGCCCAAGCCTGCGGAGGCTCTCGGAGATTAAGCAATGAACATCTCCGCCCCAGCCATTGAACGTCCCGTCGCCACGACGCTGCTGACCGCAGCCCTGCTTCTGGCGGGCATACTGGCTTACACGCAGCTTCCGGTCGCGCCGCTGCCGCAAATCGACTTCCCAGTTATTTCCGTCGGTGCGTCTTTGCCGGGCGCGAGCCCTGAAACCATGGCCTCCTCGGTGGCGACTCCGCTGGAGAGGCAGTTTGGCCGCATCGCCGGCATCAACCAGATGACGTCTTCGAGCCAACTCGGTTCCACGGGCGTCACGATGCAGTTCGACCTGGACCGCAATATTGATGCCGCGGCGCGCGATGTGCAGGCGGCCATCAATGCGGCCCGCGGATACCTGCCTGCCGATCTGCCGAGCAACCCGAGCTACCGCAAGATCAATCCCGCGGACGCCCCCGTCATGATTCTGATAATGACGTCCGACGCCATGACGCAGGACCAGATGTACGACGCGGCGGATTCAATCATGGGTCAGAAGCTGGCCCAGGTTGAGGGAGTCGGCCAGGTGTTCGTGTGGGGATCGTCGCAGCCCGCAGTCCGCATCGAAGCCAATCCTAATCTGCTGAACAAGCTCAATATCGGCCTCGAAGCGCTGCGCTCGGCGGTGGCGTCTCAGAACGCGAATATTGCCAAGGGCTCGCTGGACGACGGAAACAAGACCTGGATGGTCAGGGCCAACGATCAGCTTAAGAAGGCAGCGGATTACAGGCCCATCATCGTGGCTTATCGAAACGGCGCTCCGGTGAGGTTGAGCGATGTAGCCGACGTTCAGGATTCCTACTCCAATATCAACAATGCGGGCAGCTTCAACGGCAAGCCCAGCGTGCTGGTGGTCATCTTCCGGCAGCCGGGCTCCAACATGATCGCCCTCGCCGACCGCATTGAGGCGGCTTTGCCCTTTCTCAGAGCATCGCTGCCGGCCAGCATCAACCTGGTGGTTGGACTCGACCGTACGACTACGGTTCGCGCCTCGGTGTCCGACGTTCAGCGCACGCTCATCATCTCCGTCATCCTGGTGACGCTGGTGGTGTTCATCTTTCTGCGTGAGGTGCGCGCCACGATGATTCCCAGCGTGGCCGTGCCACTGGCCATTGTGGGGACGTTCGGGGTCATGTATCTGTGCGGCTTCTCGCTGAACAATCTCTCGCTGATGGCGCTGACCATCTCCACTGGCTTCGTGGTGGACGACGCCATTGTCGTGCTGGAAAACGTGATGCGCCATGTCGAGGCCGGTATGAAGCCCTACCAGGCTGCTCTGCTGGGCGCGCGAGAAATTGGTTTCACCGTGGTCTCGATGAGTACGTCGCTGATTGCCGTCTTTATTCCCATTCTCTTAATGGGCGGCATAGTCGGACGGCTCTTCCGCGAATTCGCCGTGACCCTGAGCGCCGCCATCGCGGTTTCGTTAGTGGTCTCTCTTACTACTACGCCGATGCTCTGTGCCCGCTTCCTGAAGGCGCACGACCCAGGCAGTCATGGTGCCCTGTACCAAATGAGCGAGCGCGGATGGGTGTGGATGAATCGCACCTACAAGGTAACTGTGGGATGGGTGCTGCGCCATAAGCGGTTCACCTTCCTCGTTGCCATTCTGATGGTTGCACTCAATGTGTGGCTGTACAAAATCGTCCCGAAAGGATTCTTCCCGCAGCAGGATACCGGACGCATGGTTGGCGTCATCATGGGCGACCAGGATGTGTCGTTCCAAGACATGAACGCCAAAACCAACGAGTTCATCCGCATCGTGAAGCAGGATCCGGCCGTCGAGAACGTTCTGGCTTTTGTCGGCGGTAATGCCCCCCAGAACCAAGGACGCATGTACGTCACACTCAAACCCCTAGCCGAACGCAAGATCAGCGTGGACCAGATCATCGCGCGCCTTCGCCCCAAGTTGGCACATATTCCCGGCGCTACGCTGTACTTCCAGGGAGTGCAGGACTTGCAGATCGGGGGTCGCCAGTCGAACGCCCAATTCCAATACACGCTATCTGGGGAAAACTTGGATGAGCTATATGAATGGGCGCCCAAGCTTTTGCAACAGCTTCGAAAAATTCCGCAGCTCAAGGATGTGAACAGCGATCAACAGGTCAGCGGGCTGGAGGAAAACGTAATCATCGATCGCGATACGGCCTCGCGATTGGGAATCACGCCATCGCAGATCGACAACATTCTTTATGACACGTTCGGGCAGCGGCAGATCTCGACCATCTACCGGACGTTGAATCAATACCACGTAGTGCTGGAAGTCGATCCTCGCTACCAGCTCACTCCCGATGCATTGCAGAGCGTGTACGTGATCACCAGCCAGGGCGCCCAAGTCCCGTTATCGGCCTTCGCTCACTTTGGCCAAGCGGCCACTTCGCTAACCGTGAATCACCAGGGACAATTCCCGGCAGTGACTATCTCCTTCAACCTGGCGCCAGGCGGAGATCTCGGTACCGCAACCCGGGCAATCAGCAATGCGGAACTGGAGATGCGAATTCCGGCGACCATTCACGGCAGCTTTCAGGGAACGGCTGCCGCATTCCAGGATTCGCTGTCGTCGGAACCCATCCTGATTCTGGCGGCGTTGGTCGCGGTTTACATTGTGCTCGGTATGCTCTACGAGAGTTACATTCATCCCATCACGATTCTTTCCACGCTGCCTTCGGCAGGAACGGGTGCGCTGCTGGCGCTGCTACTCTTCCACTTGCAGCTCGACGTGATTGGGCTGATCGGCATCATCCTGCTGATCGGTATCGTGAAGAAGAACGCCATCATCATGATCGATTTCGCGCTCGAGGTGGAGCGCACCGGCAAGACCGCGGAGGAAGCAATCCATGAAGCGGCATTGATCCGCTTCCGCCCCATCATGATGACCACCGCCGCCGCCATGCTGGGCGCCCTTCCGCTGGCGCTGGGTACCGGAGTAGGCGCCGAGATCCGCCGTCCGCTCGGCATCGCTATCGTCGGCGGACTTATCGTAAGCCAGGCCCTGACGCTGTACACGACTCCGGTGGTCTATCTCTATATGGATCACTTTAAGGATTGGATGGTGCGGCGTCTTCCCGGAGGACGCAAAAAGGCCCTCGCCAAAGAAGAAGTCCCGGTCTTCGCCGATTAGTGTTCATCGCAGACCGGCCCTCAATGCATTTCTCGCCTGCTACCTGTAAATAAAACTGTCCCTTGGTTTTGCGCATCTAACCTTGAGGCAGGCGGTCGTTTAGCACCCCTCTATCAAGAACATCGAACAAACGTAGCCGGCAGATCCCGATGGCTCGTGGATGAATGACTCAGGAGCATAAAAACTTCGAGAAGGCATGGCGGGAGCGCATGTCAGCTTTGCGCAACCTCCCACCTGTGCTCGCGATCGTTTGGCGGTCAGGCCCGCTGGTGGTGACGCTGGGTCTGGTCTTCCGCCTGCTGGCCTCGTTACAGCCGATTGCGCTGCTGTATGTCAGCAAGCTGATCATCGACTCGATCGTAACCATTCTTACCCATCACCAGCCAATTCCGACCCGTCTCTGGTGGCTGGTAGCAACGGAGTTCGTCGTTGCTGTTCTGGGCAGTGTGCTCGCCCGCATTATTGACTACCTTGACTCGCTGCTCGCCGACAAATACATGCGACACGTGAGCATCCAGGTGATGAAGCACGCGGCCGAGCTTGACGTGATCGCCTACGAGGACCCGGTCTTCTACGACCGTCTGGAGCGCGCCCGGGTGCAGGCCACCGATCGGCTGGCCATGATCCAGATGCTGGGCCGACTGGTGCAGCAGGTGATCACCACCGTAACGCTCTCGGTTTCGATCATCTACTTCTCGCCATGGTTACTACTGCTCTTAATCGCAGGCGTACTTCCCGCTTTCCTGGGCGAGAGCCACTTTGCTTTTCTCGGATATGCCAAGAATTTCCGGCAGACACCGGTGCGGCGGCAGCTCGATTACCTGCGCGTCCTGGGCGGCAGCAAGGAAGCAGCCAAGGAGTTGAAGCTCTTTGGGCTCAGCAAATTCCTCACCGAGCGCTTTACCCGGCTTTCCGACGAGGTTTACGAAGAGAACGTCGCACTATCGCGGCGCAAGCTGATTGCCGGCGCATTTTTGTCAATTATCGGATCGCTCGGCTACTACTCGGCTTATGTCTACGTGATCTGGCGAACGGTAACCGGAGCGCTCACCATTGGTTCGCTGTATTTTCTGGCCGGTGCGATCCTACAGGCCAGCACGAATATCCAGCAGATCTTTTCGACTCTTTCGGGAGTGGCGGATCAGGCCTTATTCCTTACCGACCTGCTGGCATTTTTTGAAATGCAGCCCACCATAACCTCGAAGCCGAACGCACTTCCCGCACCACGGCCGATCATGCGCGGCTTCGAGTTCCGCAATGTGTCGTTTGCCTATCCCGGAAGCTCGCGGCTCATCCTGAAGGACTTGAACTTTACTTTGCATACTAATGAGCGCGTGGCGCTTATCGGCGAAAACGGCCAGGGCAAGACCACCATCGTAAAGCTAATTACCCGCCTCTACGACCCTACCGAGGGGCAGGTTTTACTCGACGGTATCGACCTGCGCGAGTACAGCCTGGAAGATCTTTACCGCGAAATCGGCGTCATTTTTCAGGATTTTATGCGTTATGAGATGACGGCGCACGAGAATGTGGCCGTGGGACGCATCGAAGAAATTGAGGACATCGAGGCAATCGAGGCGGCAGCTCACAAGAGCCTTGCTGACGAGGTGGTTGCCAAGTTGCCGGGGAAGTATGAGCAGATGCTGGGGCGGCGCTTCGAGAACGGCGTCGATCTCTCAGGCGGTGAGTGGCAAAAGCTGGCATTAGCCAGAGCATACTTGCGGGATGCACAGTTGCTCGTTCTGGACGAGCCTACCGCCTCCCTCGATGCGCGCAGCGAATATGAAGTGTTTGAGCGTTTCGCGGAGCTGACGGAAGGCAAGATGGCGCTCTTTATTTCGCACCGGTTTTCTACCGTGCGAATGGCCGACAGAATTGTGGTGCTGTCGGATGGACAAATCGCCGAAGATGGTAGTCACGAACAATTGATGGCGCTGGGCGGCTCGTATGCGGCAATGTTTGAAATGCAGGCCGCCAGTTATCGCTAGAAAATTGCCGGAATCGCACAATGGCCACTAACAATTATCGGGGTATGCTGACTGAGCTAACGAACCGTGTGGTTCCGAGAGCAGTCGAAGCGCCGTCGCACCAGACGGAGCTGGCGCAGCATGCTCAGCAGTGGGCCCACCAATTGGTCTGGATTCCGGCAGTCGGCGAGTCCCTTTACTTCGAAGAACGCGTTAAGACCGTTAGCTTAAAGCTCGACACCGTCCTGACAACAGCGGAACTCCAGACGTCTTCCCAAACGAGCGTTCCGAATGACGTGCAGTGGCTGGATGACAATTCGCGACTAGCGCGCTCGGCACAAAGAGAGCTACTGGAGGCAGGCAATTCCTTGCGGCGAGTTCCTCATGTACGGACTCCCGACAAAACCATAATGCCCCGAGTGATTGCGGTCGCCCAGGGCTTACTAAAATCGGTTGAGTTTCGGTATTCCGACAGTTCGTTCGCCACTTACATGGAAGCGTTCCAGATGGTGGCGCCTCTCAACATGCGCGAAGTTTCTTTGGTGGTGCCGGCTCTGAAATTGGTATTGCTGGAAGAACTGGTTGCGCGGGGCGAGAAAGCGCTAGCCAATTCAAATTCCCCGCAACAGATCGGCGACGTGATCTCTAGCCTGCGCGATGTGACCGAGGCTCCCTGGAAGGAGTTGTTAGAGCGGTTGATGGTCTTCGAGCGGATACTGGCCACCGATCCTGCCGGAGTGTACTCGCGCATGGATTTTCAAAGCCGGGAACTCTACCGCCAGACCGTGGCGCATTTTGCCGAACATTCCGATTGTTCGGAATCAGAAATTGCCCAGCTTGCCTTGGATCTGGCCCGCAATAGCGGGAAGCATCGCGTACAAGATCCGCGTCTTAGGTTGCGCCGGTCCCACGTTGGCTATTACCTGATAGGCGAAGGTGCCGATGAGCTGCGGCGGCGAGCTGGCGTGCGACTTCCGTTCGGAGAACGACTACAGGCATTTCTGCGCCGCCAGCCCGAGGGGTTTTATCTCGGCGGGATTGAAGTGCTCACATTGTTGATCGTGATCGGGATCATGAGCCCGGTCTATAACGCCTTTAACACCTTCTACGGACGGATTCTAACGATTCTCTTGTTGTTGTTGCCGTGCAGCCAAAGCGCGGTTGAGGTGATGAACTATCTCACCACTGCTCTGTTGCGTCCCCGCATCCTTCCCAAGCTGGACTTTAGCGAAGGTATTCCCGACGATTGCGTGACCATGGTCGTGGTGCCCACGATTCTGCTCAACGAGAAGCAGGTCCATCGCCTGGTGGACGATCTGGAGGTACGCTATCTGGGCAACACCAGCTCCAACCTGCATTTTGCTTTGCTCACCGACTTACCCGATTCGGCTGAGACCCCCAACCACGACGATCCCCTGGTGGATCTATGCCAGGAATTAATTCAGGAACTGAATGAAAAGTATTCCGGCAATCGATTTGGCAGCTTCGCGCTCTTTCATCGGCACCGTATTTATAACCCGCGCGAGGAAGTCTGGATGGGGTGGGAGCGCAAGCGCGGCAAGCTGCTCGATTTCAACCGGCTGATCAAGGGAGCCTACGACAGCTTTCCAGTGAAGGTTGGCGACCTTGAGCTTCTTCGGCGGGTGCGCTTCGTCCTGACGCTCGACACGGATACCGAACTGCCGCGCGGCACTGCCCATCGTCTGGTTGGTGCGATAGCCCACCCCTTGAACCAGGCAATCGTCGATCCCCGAGGGAATATCGTTACAGCGGGCTATGGAGTTCTGCAACCGCGCGTCGGCATTAGTGTCCAGAGCGCCGCACGGTCCCGTCTGGCGAGTATTTATTCCGGCCAAACCGGATTCGACATCTATACGCGTGCCACCTCCGATGTCTATCAGGACCTCAATGGTGAAGGTATTTTCACCGGCAAGGGCATCTACGAAGCTGCCATCCTGGACCAGGTGCTGGAACATCGCTTTCCGCGCAACGCGCTGCTCAGCCACGATCTGATCGAGGGCGCCTACGCTCGCGCTGGATTAGTCAGCGATATAGAGGTGATCGACGATTATCCGTCACACTACAGTGCCTATAATCGCCGCAAGCATCGCTGGTTGCGTGGCGATTGGCAAATCGTTAACTGGCTTTTTGGGTCGGGTACCGGATGAGAAGGGCCATCGCGTCCCTAATCCTATTTCGTTCCTCTCGCGCTGGAAGATCCTCGACAACCTGCGCCGCAGTCTAGTGGAAGCGGGGATGTTTTTGTTGTTTGTTCTGGGATGGACTGTGCTTCCGGGTAAGCCGGTCTATTGGACGTTGGTCACGATCGCCATCCTATTCGTTCCGCCGTGGTTTGAGTTCGCGTTTTCTATCGTGCGTGCACTAATATCGCGCCGGCTTGGTCCGCTGCGGGACGCTTTCCTGGGGCTCGGCGCAGCTACGCTGAGTGAGTTTCTCACGCTCACATTCTTGGCCCACCAAACCCTGCTGTCGGCTGATGCCGTATTGCGCACCTTTTATCGCCGCGTCGTGTCGCGGCAACGTTTGCTGCAATGGGAGACGGCCGCCCAAGCCGAGATCGGAACCGGCAAGCTCACGTTCGTGGATGTCCTGCTGAACTGGACGCCTGTCGTGGCCTTGATAGTCGGCGTGATCGTGTATTTCTCGCATCGCCATTCCTTCGCCGTCGCGTTACCGGTGCTCGTTCTGTGGGCCTGCAGCAAACCGGTTTCCTCGTGGTTGAATCGTCCACCGCGACCCTTGCAGAAGGCCGCCGCCATGCAAGACAAGAGGTTCTTGCGGCACGCCGCGTTATACACCTGGCGCTATTTCGCGACGTACTGCAACCAGGAACACAATTGGCTTATTCCAGACAATGTTCAGGAGCAGGAGGGCAGGGTCGCCGCTCGCATGTCGCCAACGAACCTGGGTCTGCTATTGAATGCCCGGCAGGTGGCCTGTGAGTTCGGGTACTTAACCGTTCCGGAATTTACCGCGCAAACCATGCGCACCATGGACACCGTAATGCGTTTACCTGGGGAACGCGGACACTTGTTTAACTGGTATGACACGCGAACGTTGCAGCCATTAACACCGCGTTTCATTTCCACCGTCGACAACGGAAACCTTGCGGCTTCGCTGATTACGTTGAAAAACGGTTGCCTGGAGTTGCTGCAGAGGCCATTGCTCGGTGCTGATCTTCTGGACGGGTACGCCGATCATCTCTGCGTATTGGCGGAGTTGAAAGTTGTTCCCAGGCGTGTCGCCCATGCCTTCGAGAAGCATTCAAAAATCCCGTGGCTGGATCGTCTGTCCCTTTCGTCGGAATTCCCAGAGATTAGCTCGAAAGCTGGGAACGCAGAGGACGCACGTTGGTTCAGCCGGCAGACTAGCAACCTGATTGAGCAGGTGAAGTACAGCGTCAGCAATTACATGCCATGGCTGCTCGCGGAATATAAACCGCTCTGCTCTGATCCGGCTCTCCAACTAACGGGAGGGGAAGATCAAATACCTCTTTTCCGCTTGCCCGATTTCATCGAACGAATGCAGGTGAAACTGGCAGCGGGGGTGCGCGACCTGCAATCGGAAAAACTGCTGATCCAGCTTTCCGAGGCGCGGCGGCGCAGTTTGTGCCTCATCGACGATCTGCGGCGTCTCGCATCGCTCTGCGAGCAACTGATTCGCGGGATGGACTTTCGCTTTCTGTTGGATCGCCGGCGCAAGTTGTTGTCGATTGGATACGATGTCGAAGCCGGAAAACTGCAATCGGCATGCTATGACCTGCTGGCATCAGAGGCGCGCCTTGCCACCTTCGTCGCGGTGGCGAAGGACGACATTCCGCAGGAGAGCTGGTTCCAGATGAGTCGCTCGCACGTGGTGGTTGACGGTCGGCCCGTACTGCTTTCGTGGACGGGCACGATGTTTGAGTACCTGATGCCCGGGCTTTGGATGCGTTCTTATCCCGATACTTTGCTTGAACGGAGCAAGGAAGCCGCAGTACAAGCCCAGCAGGCCTATGGTTTTGATAAACGAGTTCCGTGGGGCATCTCGGAGTCGGCCTATGCCGAAATCGACGAACAGGGCAACTACAGCTATCGTGCCTTTGGAGTGCCGCAACTGGCGATCCAACAGGATGAGGACCGATTGGTTGTCGCGCCTTATGCGACCATGCTAGCGCTCGCCGTAGATCCTGCGGCGGCGATCAAGAACTTGCGCTGGATGACCCGGAAAGGTTGGTTCGGCGCCTACGGTTTCTACGAATCAGCTGACTTCACGCCCCAGCACCCGAAACGGCATCAGCGTTATGTGTTGGTGCGTTCTTGGATGACCCATCATCACGGTATGAGCTTGCTGTCGATTGCAAACTTCCTAAAGAGCGGTATGGTGCAGAACTGGTTTCACCATGATGCTCGAATTCAAGCCACCGAGCTTCTGCTGCAAGAACGTCCAGTGCGCCATGTTGCCTCTCCCCCTAAGAAGCGGCGTCGATCTAAGGCGAATGGCCGCCGTAACGGTGCCAGCAAGCCAGCGGCCCGCGTCGCGGCCTAACATTCGCCAACCAACGTCGTGTCCATATTCGGACAGAATATTCGCGTTTGTGGGCAAGTTTCCCAGGAGCAAGCCATTTAACTCCATCATCTGCTAAGGATAGCGTCCTGTCTGGGTTGGAAATCGATCTGCAATAACATGCGTGGTGCTATATGAACATCCCCCTGGACCAATCGACAATCCTGATCGCCGAAGATCAGGAGCATGTGCGGGAAGCATTGGCGATGTTGCTTCGCGGACACGGATACTCGGTCACGCTATGTTCATCGCCCTCGGAGGCGATCGCCTCGGCGCACCAGCAACCGCCGGACTTGGCGATGGTTGACATGAATTATCAGCGCGATAGCACCTCGGGCGTGGAAGGATTGCAATTGATCGAACGGCTGCGCCGGGCGGACGTAACCGTGCCCATCATTGCGCTTACTGCCTGGGGCAATGTTGACCTGGCGGTCAGTGCGATGAAACACGGCGCTTCCGATTTCATCGAGAAGCCGTGGAGGAATGATTCGCTGCTGGAGAAAGTAGGCATGCTGACGCAGCGGGTTCAGCAACTCCGTTCGTCGCAACGCATTTCCGAGCACGAGCGCGAGGACGCGCAGCAATTACAAACGCGGATCGTGCCCAGGCGCCATGTTGTTGCCGCGGGAATCGAACTGTTCGGCGAAAGCATTCCGGCTGGAGTTGTAGGCGGGGACTACTTTGGGGTATGGCAGCCTACATCCGGCTCCCTGCATTTCTGTGTTGCCGATGTATCGGGAAAAGGCACACCGGGCGCAATGATCGCGGCCATGTTGTATGCGTCGGTCAGCACCTTGTCGGTGTCTAACGACAACCCCGACCTCATACTCGGCAACGTCGAAACCATTCTGCGAAACCAATTAGGCGAAGGCCACTACGTCACTATCTTTTACGGCGTGTACGACCTCAAGAGCGGCATTTTGAATTTCGTGAATGCCGGACATTGTCCTCCCATCTTGCGGCGCGCTGACAGATCGATCCAGTCACTCTCCTCCACCCGTCCGGTACTCGGACTGATGCTGGAGGCGGGGTTTCGTTCGGAGCGTTTGCGGCTATTGGCTGGCGACCGCCTGCTGCTATACACCGACGGCGTCACTGAAGCTGTCAATGATGCCGGAGAGGAGTTCGGGGCGGACCGCCTCGTCGCATTGCTCGAGACGTTGCCCGATCAACCGTTGCCCGAACTGTACAGCCGCATCATGGAGAAGGTAAGCGGCTACGCCCGCGGTAAGCTTAGCGACGATGCCACCCTGGTGCTGGTCTCAGTTTCGGATGAGCCAACAGACCAGGTCCCTGCCGCCAGCCGACAATAGTTGCAGCGCGCTGCCAACTGCACACATCCTGTCGGTCGCCGATTCCTCATCGAGGAGGAGCTCAAGTTTCCTTTGCCGAACAGCGAGACCAAAACAGAAGCGCCACTTGTGGGCGAATTACAATCTCCGGGGCTCTCGCGGCCCAGGTTCGCGCACCGGAGCATCAGGCCCAACCACCGGCTTGTCGGGTGGTTCCTCGATTGGCGGCGGGGGTTCTTCACCCGGCGGAATCGGAATCGGCGGTTCCTCGTCGCTACGCGCTTCTACCAAATTGTTGTAAGTCTCCGAGACCTGCATTTTTCCTCCGAAACGAATTGATAAAGCGACAAGTGGTCGGTTTCAACCTGCGGCGCCAGACCGATTACGATCCGTTTCTGTCCCAAGAAGCTTGCCCGGTGGGCGGCTATTTCTTTCTAGAGAGGCGACGCCTGCTGCGGGTGTTGTCGACTTCTTGCCGACCTTGTTCGAGCTGGAATCGCGAGCAGTACCCGTTGGAGGTTCGCCGTCAGACAGCGTTGCGCTTGCGCGAATTCCGCGAGGCCGTCGAGAGCTCCGGCGCGAAGCACTTCTCCCTTTCCCCCCGACTGCGGATTCCACCTCATCCACATCTTTCCGCCTAACGCATTGGTTGAAATTGCTTTTCTCCCCACCAGGGGTGAGCTCCTGGTAAAGAAACGCGAGCTTGGCTGCATCGAACTTCTTGAACCAGTCCTCCCAGCTAATCTCGGCCAGCGAATTCTTGCTGCGATCATCTGGGAAATAAATACCAATTGGCCCATTCCCGTTATCTTCACTCTTGAGATGGATAGGGGCTGCCGGTTTGCCGTTGCGTGCCAATGCCCAGCGTCGGATCTCTTCATGGTCAGTTGTAACCTTGGATTTGGTGCTAGCTGCCATATTCGCTCCTAAGTGTGCCATTCCTCGGCGCCTACCCAAACTGCGGATAAATCAGCTCATACGCCCTCTGGCTACGTTTCGCCGGCCTTAACTTGCCCGAAGTTTAACAGAGTGACGATCACCACTCCTCCGAGTATGTTGCCGGATGTCGCCAGCGCCAGCCAGTAGACGTAGTGTGCGAAGGGAATTGCTCTGGTGAACACGGCTGCCATTATTTCACCGCTGCTGGCAATGCAATGCGAGAAGTGTCCGAGGCCCACTACGAACGTCATCAACCAGATGACCGCAATCTGGCCGATCGTCCAATGACTAGCGGTTACCATCCATGCCACCAGCGCGATGATCCAGCCGCCAATCACGCCACTCCAAAAAATACGCGCCGCCCCTCCCTGAATCCCTAGCGTCCCCAGTCGCACGAGATTGTCGCGGATGCCGGTATTCAGTGCATTTGTAAGCGTAGCCAGCGCCGCGAAAGCGATGGCTCCGAGAATGTTGAACAGGAAAACAACGCCCCATAGGCGAGCCGTGTCGAGGACGTGTTTCCGCTCACTGAGGATAAGAGCTATGGGATAAAGGGTGTTCTCGGTGAACAATTGCGCGCGCCCGATTATCACCGCAATAAACCCGATGGGATACAGGGCATAGGCGAAAAATTGGTGGCCTGGCGTATCACCTAAGGCTGCCAATGCAGCCGAAACGCTCAATCCCGTCAGTCCCATCGATAGTCCTCCGGCGAAGCCGGAGAAGGCCAGGGCCTGGGTTGAACGGCGCAGCTCTTCGTGGGCATTGTTCTCGACATGCTCAAAGATTTCACGCGCGGTGCGGCGTATCGACTGGTCGGGCGTGTCTGCCATTCCTTCGTGCTTTCTCCGTGCTTGGGGTTAGATGCGGATTGCGAGCAGGTTGAGGGCGTTACCTGGCAGCAGAGCTTATATTCCTCGCAGCGAAGGCGTTAGGTGCTTTTATTACGCTGTCATCCTGAGCGAACACAGCGAGTCGAAGGCCCCTATACTGCCCATCCACTCTCCTGGCGTGTTTTTTGGAGGGATCGTTAATCATGCCGGCGGCATGTTCGGGATGTCGAGCAGCCCCAGTTCCTGCTCGAAGGGAAGAAATACCGAAAACGCAGTCCCGCTTTTTCCTGCTCGCATGCGGCTGGAAAGATGGATTGTTCCCTCATGCTTTTCGATCAGGCCGCGGCTCACCCAGAGACCCAATCCGGTACCTTTTTCACCCTTAGTCGTGAAGAAGGGAGCGAAAAGGTTTTTGCGGACTCCATTCGGGATTCCGGCGCCGGTATCGAGGACGGTCACGCGCACTCCGCGGCGCGCCGGGTTGGAGGCTAGGCTGGATTCGCGCACGTGCAAAATCAGCTTGCCACCACTTGGCATCGCGTCGAGGGCATTGCCCACCAGGTTGGAAAATACCTGGCGCAGTTCGCCGGGAAATCCTCGCACCGGGGGTACCGGTTCAAAACGCTGCACTACGTCAACGTGTGCCTTCCGGATTTGCGGCGCAAACAAAACCAGCACGCTTTGCAACGCCTCGACAAGATTTACCTCGACCGGGACTTGCGCTTCGCGATGGAAGGTCAAGAGCTGTCCCGTGATCTGAGCGATGCGAGCCAACTCATCTGCGGCGAGTCCCAGGTACTGACTGGTAGCTTCGTCGGGGTATTGCTCCTGGCGCAGCAGGTAGACGAGGTTCGAAACGGTGTCGAGTGGATTACGAATCTCATGGGCGATGGTGGCGGAGAGGCGTCCCGCCAGCGCCAGACGCTCGTTAGAGCGGAGAGTCTGCTCAGTTTGGCGCCGTTGCGTGATATCGCGAAAGACGATGACAACTCCGACGAGTTGGTTGCGATCGTTCAGGATCGGCGATCCAGTCAGCTCGAGCGGATATTCCTGGCCGGAACGGCTGATGAGGGCAACGTGGCTGAAAATACTTAATACTGGTTGTGAAATGCGAACCAGGGCGACCAGATCTTCAACCTTAGTACGACTTCGCTCGTCGACGATGTGGAAGACTTCTTGCAACGAGCGTCCGCTGGCTGCCTGGTAGTCCCAGCCGGTGAGCTTCTCGGCTGCCGGGTTGATGAACGACACGTTTCCCGAAGCGTCGGCGGCGACGACCGCATCCCCGAGGCTGGTAAGGGTGATCCGATAAGATTCGCGGCTTTCCTGCAACAGGCGTGTTTTCTCGGCCTCCGCGTTTAAGTGCTTGTCATAGGTGGAAGAAAGTGCAAACAACTCGCGTCGGGTTAGAGTGAATAGCAGTACAACCGTGACCAGAGCGAGCCCCACGGCGGTAGCAATCACAAAGTTGCTAAGAAGCGTGGCGTGGCGGTAACGGACTTCATGTAAGTGTTGCTCCGCGTCCAATATCTGGCGTTGTTTGGCGCGGATTTGGTCCATCAACTGTTTCCCGACGGTGAATTCCTGCGACGAGAGGGAGCGAGGACCGGATTGCTGCAATAAGCGCTCTGAATATTGGATCCAGCGAAAGTCGAGATCGCGAAGTTCCCGCAGCAGGCGCTGCTGACTAGGGTTGTCGCTGGTCAGGTGGTACAGAGTCGCGAGCTGTTCGGGCACTGCTTGCTTGGCTGTGGTATAAGCGTCGAGAAACGTGTGGTCGCCGGTCAGGTAAAAGCCACGAAGTCCAGACTCCATGTCCAGCATGTATCGCATCAACTGCCGGGCGCTCGCAATGACTTCGTCGGTGTGATCGACCCAACCAAAAGAGGTGGTCAGCCCAAGGATCTCAACCACCAGAGTCGCGGTGAGCAAGAGCAGCAACACCACCGGTATCAAAACCGTGCGGCGCAGCAGTTTTTGGAAACTGCGGGGATCCATATCGACTCGTCAGTTGTGCAATAGTCTATGGCGCGAAAGTCATGATGATACAGCATCCCCGCCGGTCCTCAAGAGAGAGATGCGGGCCTTAAAGATTTTAGCGAAGCAGAGTCGTTGGATCGGGATCGGCGGGAACCACGTCCGGTACTACGGCAGCCGACTCTTCCGCCGTGTCGCCTTCTCCAGGCGCCAGGAAGAGGTTTTCTTCGATGCCATGTTGCTTTGTGTATAGCTCCCAGTAGCGGCCACCCAACTGGAAAAGCGAGTGGTGGTTACCCTGCTCGACGATTCGTCCTTCTTCGACCACCAGGATCTGGTCCGCGCGGCGAATAGTGGAGAGCCGGTGCGCGATGACGAATGTGGTGCGGCCTTGCATCAGGTAGAAGAGTCCTTCCTGAATCATGGCTTCCGACTCAGAGTCCAGACTGGAGGTGGCTTCGTCGAGAATCAGGATGCGAGGGTTGGCCAGAATGGCTCGTGCGATGGAAACTCTCTGCCGCTGACCGCCCGAAAGCTTCACTCCCCGTTCGCCGATGATGGTGTCGTACTTCAGCTCAAATTTCTCCGCGAACTCGTCGACCCGCGCGATCGCGCATGCTCGGAGAATGTCCTGGTCCGTCGCATCGGGTTTGGAAAACCCCACGTTCTCGCGAATGCTTCCGTCGAACAGAAACGAATCCTGCAAGACCATGCCTAGTTGAGTGCGGTAAGACTCCAACCGGACAGTGGCGAGATCGACCGAGTCCACCAAAATCTTGCCCTGGTTTGGCGTATGGAATGCGGCAATCAATCCGATAATCGTGGACTTGCCTGATCCCGACGATCCGACCAGTGCCGTCACCGTACCGGGACGCGCGTGAAACGAGATGTTGTGCAGAACTGTTTTCTTCTGCTCGTAAGCAAAGGTTACATTCTCAAAGGTGACGTCACCGCGTATCTCGGGCAAAGTGACGGTCCGGTTAGGATCTTCGTTCTCGGGGACTTCGTCGAGAACTTCCCGAGTGCGTTCCAAGCCGGCAAGGGCTTCTGTCAGCTGGGTGCCGATGCCGACGACCTGAAACAAGGGCGCGGCCAGGTATCCAAGAAACATGGTGTAAGTGAAGAACCCGCCCAGTGTCAGCTTGCCCGCGAGAATCTGACGGGTTCCCATAAACATGACAATTGCCCCGATAATGCCCATGAGGGTCGAAGACGACAGGCTCATGACCGAAGTCGCGGTGAGGGTGCGAAAGACATTTTGCAACAGTCGTTCGACTCCCGAGCTGAAGACCTCGTGCTCGCGTTGCTCGGCGTGGTAACCCTTAACCACGCGCACTCCACCCAGCGATTCCGTCAGGCGGCCAGTAACCTCGGCATTGATTTTGGCGCGCTCACGGAAGATGGGACGGATCGTTCGGAAGGCCTTGCGGAGGCCGAATCCAAAGACGGCGAGAAAGCCGAAGGCGATGGCGGTCATGATTGGGCTAATGCGGATGAGAACGGCGAAGGCTATGACTGCGGTGAGCAAGCCGCCGGCGAAGTCGACCAAGCCGGTACCGATGAGATTGCGCACCCCCTCGACGTCGCTCATGATGCGCGAAACCAGCATACCGGTCTTGTTGGCGTCGTAATAAGAAATGGACAATCGGCCCACGTGCTCCTGCACGCGTCGACGCAACTCGGCGATTAGCTTTTGCGCTGCCTTGGAGAGGGTTTGCGTTAGCGCAAACGACGTCAGTCCCTGGACGATCGTTGCCAGCAAGACAACTCCTACCAGTGGATACAGCAACTTGAAATGCCGCTTAGTGATCACGTCGTCCACCAGGTACTTGGTGGAAGCCGGAAGCACGAGGCCAGAGACGCGATTGATGATCATCAATCCCAGACCCAGCGCGAGCAGAGCGCGGCGCGGCCGGATAAGTTGCCAAACCTCGGGCAGAACTTTGAATATCTCGGTCTTCCTGGCTGGCTTAGATGGGGTGTTATTCATAATGGGGTAAAGCCTTTGGATTCGCCAGCCAGGGCTTTGGGTTCGGAAGCCCGCTGACGCTTCCTCCCTCCCCATGGTGGTAGGATAATCCACCCGCAGGAGTTCCGATGAAGATCGTGCTTCGTTGTGCCGCCACGCTGCTGATCTCGCTTCCCCTGGTAGGACAAGACAATCACCAACTCAGACCCGATGCCAGCCTGCTGGATGAAATCAATCACATCCAGGCGATTGACAACCACTCGCATCCTCCCGCCCTCGACAATGAAGGTCAGCCGGACGACGACTTCGACGCGCTGCCCTGCTATCCGCTGGAGCCCACTGCGGATGGGCTGATGTTTCGCGCGGACAATCCCGTCTACATCAAGGCATGGCAAGCGATGTTCGGCTACAAATACAACGACGCCACCCCCGAGCACGTGAAGGAGTTGCTGGCCGCGAAGGAACAGGTGAAGCAGCGCGAGGGCGAGAACTATCCCAACTGGGTGCTCGACCAGCTCGGCATCGAGAGCGAATTGGCGAACCGGGTTGCCATGGGACGCGGTCTGAAGCCGCCGCGCTTCCTCTGGGTGCCGTTCGACGACACGTTGCTGTTTCCCCTGAATAACTCCGCACTCGCCGCGCAATCGCCCGATCGCAAGATTTTCTTTGGCCGGGAAGAGACCCTGTTCGCCCGATATTTGAACCAGCTTAACCTGACCAGTGTGCCGCCCACGCTGGCGCAATACTCCGCCAAGATTGTCACTCCCTTGTTGGAATTGCAGAGAACGAACGGGGCCGTGGCCATCAAGTTCGAGGCCGCTTACCTGCGGGCGCTGGATTTTGCTCCCGCGAAGGAGACTGACGCGGTCCGTGTCTATGCTCGCTATGTAAAAGGCGGAGTTCCCAGCGACGCGGACTACAAGACATTGCAAGACTATCTCTTTCGCTACCTCGCACGAGAGGCAGGACGGCTGGGGATGGCGGTGCACTTCCACACGGGCGGAGGATGTGGCGGTTATTTCGCTATGGAGGGTAGCAATCCTCTGCTTTTAGACTCCGTCTTCAACGATCCGACGCTGCGCAAAACAAACTTTGTCATGCTCCACGGCGGCGCGGGCGGCTTCGAGCAGATCGTGCCTTACCTGTTGATGAAGCCCAACGTATATGCTGACTTTTCGGAGCAGACCTGGATGACATCGCCCCGCCACATCGCGGCCAGCATTCGCTTCATGCTTGAGTTTTATCCGGAGAAGGTGCTGTTCGGTACCGACTTGTATCCGCTTGAGCCGCAAGTGAACTGGGAGGAGACCGGGTATCAGACCTCAACTGCCGGACGAACGGCATTGGCCATTGCGCTGACCGGAATGATGCAGGACGGAGAGATCACGCGCCAGCAGGCCAGCGCCATCGCGCACATGGTAATGCACGATAACGCGGCAAGGCTTTACGGGTTGAGCTCCTCGCCGCCACAGTGATTTGCGTAAGGCGATGGGAACCTTCATTGAACAACTCGATTTCGTTCGATCATAACTTTCTGCGCTGAGGGAATTGACGCAAACGAAAAGGCCACCCGGCAACTGGGCGGCCTTCTCTTCAAGGGAGAATAGTTCCAACGGAGGCAAAACCGTCAAAACTTTCTGCACAAATACTAGGGTGAGGGAAAACCGCTGTCAAGCAATTTCTAGGACTTAAATTGCTGTGGTTTCAACAACTTATGCGCATCTAAGGGATTTGCAGGAAATTGACCGGAAACTGTCGAGTTTTCGTTAAAACGCGGTAACCGACGTATTTTTAATAGGTTACAGGAAATCCGTCTTATCGAAGATGTAGCTGAATGATCTCGACATCTTCGGGGCGATCGAAGACTCGATCCGGAAAAAGACGCTTCATCAAGACGCGAATGCCTCCGAAAAAAACTCCGAAGATGAGTGAGATCAAGAGAATGATTCCGGTCAGCGCGAACACTCCCAACATCAGGTTGCCGATGTTGTCGCGCTTGCTGAGCGAAGTTGCTTCGTCCCACGTGACCTCGGCTTCGTAATTTACCGAGTTGAGGAGCGCATGCGCCTCACTGCTGCCGACAGCGCCCGTCACGACGTCGACTAACGGTCCGCTACGCCTCACAAGCAGCGAGTTCGGAGACGATTGCTCAGCGCTTTGCAAGGCGCGCAGGCGCTCGCCCGCGATCTGCGGCGTCGGATACTGAATCAACGTGAGGGTAAGAGGCCCGTTTTTTGACGAATAGTCCTGAATCAAAATTTCTGGATCATGGCTGAAATCAACTTGCTCAGGCGTGAGCGGCGCCTTCTCTGCAAGCAACGCCTGCGGACCGAGAATATATTTCGCCGAGTTTTCCACAGCATCGCTCTTGGGCAGGTACTCGGGAAGATTTGGCAAGTTCGCGGCTGAAGCCTTAGCGGCGGGTAGCGTAGCTGCGAGCTCCCGCAATTCAGCGGCCGACATTTCAGTCACGCGATCGAAGTCGGCATCCACCAGGATGTTGTCGCGGAAGAACAGGATTCGCTGGTTCGCCGATGCGGCTTTCGTTCCGATGCGCTCGGTCTTCATGGCTGGCTGGCGATAAAACGTGAACGCGCCATAGGCTCCCGTAGCATCGTTGAATCTTGCCGCCTTTACGGTCAGCTTGCGTCCATCCGCGCGGGTGTAGGTTGCCGTCTCGGAATTGGCGAATCCGTACTCTTTCAAGACCGCGGGATAGGCGGCGTCAGCTTTCGCCGCGTCAGTGGTCGATTGCACGGAGCCGGACTGGGCCCAGCCGGCGAACGAAGACGGCAGAAGGTCGTTAGTGTCAGATGCGAGCGCGACACTTCCTAAGAAGAAAAACAAAACACCGGCAATGAGGAAACGTTTCATGAGACAAGACGGCAGAGCCGAAGGTAAAAACCCCTGTAGCATTAGACTACTGCGACCAGAACAAAGTTTCCAGACACCAGCCGCCAGCAATCAGCCAAAATACCCGGCGGTTATCTTTGGCTGTGCCGGCAGGCAGCGGCGATAGGTTTTGCTGAATGCTAAGTACTGACGGCCGATTGCTGAACCTGGAAATTATTCTCCGCTGGACTTGCTCAGTTTGGACGCTACCTTGACGCCGCTGAGTCCACCCGCATAGTTCGCAATGCCCTTGTACAGCGACTCGGCAATCCTTTCGCGATATTCCGGAGTCTCCAGCTTGGCAGCGTCGGTAGGATTGGAAACAAAGGAGATCTCCGCCAGAATGCTCGGCATGTTGGCGCCGATCAGGACCACAAAAGGCGCTTTCTTGACTCCGCGGTTCCGCAGAGTGGAGTGCTTGCCTGCCAGCCCGCTGTAGAGCGATTGCTGAACATCGGTCGCCAATTCGTGCGATTCCTCGATCTTCTCCTTCAGCGTGATCTTCTTCACTAGATCCTGGAGTTCGAAGATTGATTTTTCGGAGACGGCGTTTTCGCGCGCGGCGACTTCTAAAGCATCCGGATCTGAAGTGAAGTTCAGATAGTAGGTCTCGACTCCGCGGGCCGAAGGATCGGGGCTGGAGTTCGCGTGAACCGAGATGAACAGGTCAGCCTGATGCTCGTTCGCAACTGCCGTTCGAGTTTCCAGCGGGATGAAGGTATCGTCGTCACGGGTGTAGATGACGTCGGCGCCGAGCCGCGTTTCCAATAAGCGGCCCAGGCGCAAGGACACGTCGAGAACTAGATCTTTCTCCATGAGCCCATTCGGACCAATGGTTCCGGTATCGTGACCGCCGTGCCCGGCGTCAACTACGATGCGTCCGATCTTGAGCCCGAGCGCGCGGGTCAGGCTGCGGTCTCCAGCGGACGTGGGTTCGGCCTCGTGGACGGAAGGCACGTCGGTAGCTGCAACCTTACTGGTTTTTTTGCGATCCTTGGCGCGAGGAGCGACGGCCACCGCAGTTGGAGCTGTCGTCGGCTGGGTCGTGGCCTTCAGTTCTGGACCCTTCGTATCTCCCGGGTCGGAAAAGAGTGGATCATTCGGACTAACCGAGGGCGGCCTGCTGGGCTGGGTCGCTTTCGCGCTGGACGGCCTCGCAGTTGAGGCCATCTGTGGTGGCAGGTCGTCGGTGCTGACCTCATCGTTTTCGTCCACAATGACTTTGCCACGGTAGGGGTTGGACGATGCCGTAACCTCAGCCGGAGGTGAATGGACTGGCTGCACGGCGGCACTGGCACTGTTGTCGCCAGCCACCGTCTTTTGGGCCGCATTCCGCTTTCCGTTGCGGTCGCCCGACTGCTTTGCCTCGCTCTTGACTGGCGCAGTGGCAGCTCCACCCGGACGCGAATTCGCAGCCTCTGCACCGCTTGCTGCACCCGGTCCCTCAGGCGCGGAATTTGTTAAATCATCGAACTGGGCCACCTGCGTTTTAGAATGAGGCTGGCGCCCGTGGATATCAATAATGAGACGGTATGGGTTTGGCAGAAGGAATGCCGAGTAGTCAGAGACGTCCGCCACTTCGAGAACGACGCGAGTATAGCCGGGACGGTACTGGGCTACGCGGATCTTCTTCAGGAAGCCATCTTGCACGTCGAAGCTCTTTCCGACCAAGACCGACGCAAGCTTGGTGTCCGGCAGATCGAAGAAGATGCGGTCGGGATGGGGAACACGTCCAGCTTCATACTGCACTTCCCGGTCCACATCAATCGCAACTCGGGTGTAATCCGGAGTAGACCAATGGCGGATGCCCGTCACCACGGGCATCCCGGACTTCTTCGTAACTGCCGGTTGCGCGACGGCCTCTGCTACCGGTGGTTCCGGCGGGGGTGCGGAAGCTTCCTCGACCGGCTTTTCGCTGGCCTTGGGTTGGTTCAATTCAGCTAGTGCTTGTTTCGCCTCCCGTGCCAGGGCTTGTCGCGGATATCGGTGCAGGAACTCCTCAAATGTCTGGCGCGCCTGATCTTTATCTCCGAGGTCTTCTGCATAGATCTGTCCAATCGTGAACAGCGCCTGGAAGCGGTACTTGCTGCCGGGGTACTCATGCCGCAGGAACTCATATTCGCGGATCGCCGAGCGTAGGTCCTTCTCGCCTGGTTGGAACTGGCGGCCCATGGTTGCCAATATCTCGGCCACAGCAATCACACTGGCATCGGCCTTGCTTGAAGCGGGTGCTACGTAATAGACCTTGCGATATGCATCAGCCACATGTTGGTAATCGCGACGGGTGCGTTCCTCCACTGGCCGGCCGTTCAGCGCTTCGCGCATCTGCTCAGCCTTGTCGAACTGGCTGGCAGCTTCCTGCTTGCGACTGGCTGCACTCCAGGCGAAGCTGCTCCGGTTCGCGCCGGCTAGGAGCAACAGCAAGGCCATGGCGCTCAATGTTTTGAAGTAGCGTGTGTTGTGCTTACGAAAGGGTGAGGAAAGGCGATTCGCCCACGGTACAGTGCTTCGTGCACAGGAGAGCATCGCCATATGGACATGCTTCCAGATAGTCACCAGGCATAGCCGCAACTTAGCGCGACTACGGCCGGGCGCAATCCGGCGGAGCCGTTGATCGTCCAGAGCACTTCAATTATAGGGGTGGAAAGTCCGCGTACAAGTGCGAAAGCGGACGGAATCAGAGGAGTGACCCCACGGAATGGACCATTCCCTAATGCCAACCTTTACATTCAAGGCAGTGCGGGCGCGCCACGTCGAAAAAGAGACACAATCTGCGGCTGCAAGAGGTACCAAATGATGGCAACGTTGATGGCTAACTTGATCAGGCGATATCCGCCCAGGAAGAATCCGAAGTGAAGGCCAAGGAATAGCAACCCGGGGAGCGAAAGCAGAACGGTGATGCCGGCCAGCACGATGCAGAGAATGCGTCCCCACTCGCGCAACGTCCAGATGCCGTAGCCGGCAAGCCCGGCGACCACGGCGAAGCCGAGCATGAGAGCAGCTCCCATAACGCCTACGAAAAAGCCCATGCCACCAAGCGGGAAGCTGTTACCGGCGGCGAACATGGCGCCTAGAACGCTGCCACCAACCGCGAGGGCGATTGCCAAGCAGACCAGAAACGCTGCAGTCAGAAAGTGGTAGATCGCGATCAGGACGATTCCGGTGGAACGCATATTGCTTCTCCTGTCTGTGCCTGAATTAGACGGGACACTATGCGAACCGTCCATGTAAGTCAAGCACAAGGGTTCAGGTATATTCTTGTTACACTCATGCCCACCAAACTGGAAGAGATCGTCGCCGCAACCCGCGAACGAGTAGCCGTCGCCAAAGCGTCAGCCGATCTCCGGCTCCTTGGCGAGGCAGCAGAGCGGCATCAGCCTCGCGGCTTCCGCGAAGCCCTGCGCCGTGGTGCCAAGTCGGGGATTGCGGTCATAGCCGAGTTGAAGAAGGCGTCGCCGTCGAAAGGACTGATTCGCGCAGACTTCCCGGTGTCCGAACTGGCGGCAAGGTTGGAAGATAGCGGGGCGGTGGCCCTCTCGGTGCTGACCGACCAGCGATTCTTTCAGGGATCGTTGGACAATCTGGAGATCGCATCACGAGCGACCCAGCTGCCCTGTCTTCGAAAGGACTTCATTATCGATGAGTTCCAATTGCTGGAGGCCCGGGCTCACCGAGCTGATGCCGTACTGCTCATCGTCGCCGCGCTCCCGCAGACCGAACTAGTCAACTTGCATCGCCGGGCGCGGGAGCTGCAACTCGACGTTCTCTGCGAGGTGCATGACGGCGCGGAATTGCAACGCGCCCTCGATGCCGGCTGCGAGACCATCGGCGTAAACAACCGGGACTTGCATACCTTTCGAGTTGACCTGAACACGTCGCTGCAACTAGCCGAACTAATGCCTCCCGCAGTCGTCAAGGTCGCTGAGAGCGGTATCGAGACCGGAGATGACATTGCCAGTTTGCGACAAGCGGGATTCGATGCATTTCTAATCGGCGAATCGTTGATGCGTGCGCCGCATCCGGGCCCCGCATTACTACAAATACTGAATGCGGCAAACGTGCTTGAGGGAAGAAAAAGTGAGCCTCCAAAGGAGGCGAAAGACCTTAGCCCAGCGCTTCAGCGCTGGGCAAAGTAAGCAATGCCACCGAGTCCCGTAGGGACGACAGAAGCACAACCGCATGACGTGGATAAAGATTTGCGCAACTACAAATCTGGACGATGCGCAGGCCAGCCTGGCCGCTGGGGCCGATGCCTTGGGCTTCATCTTCACGGCTAGCTCGCGGCGTATCGAGATCGATCAGGCGGCGGAGATTATCTCCAGTCTGACGGATCGCATCGAGAAGATTGGCGTTTTCGTGAACGAGACGTCCAAGCGGGTCGCTGAGGTCGTCGAGGCGGCCGGGCTGACCGGGGTCCAGCTTCATGGCGACGAACCGGCTGACCATATGCAGGAATATCGGCAGGCGCTCGGACAACGCAAGATCATCAAGGCGCTGCAAGCACGCGAATTGCTGAGTTCGCCGGACGCTTTGAACGGCTATCTGGGGTCACGACAGGTCATTGACGCCATCCTTCTGGATGCGGGATCCCCGAGCCAGCGAGGTGGGACGGGCCAGACATTCGATTGGATCGCCGCGGCACCGATCGTCGCCCAGGTGCGTGCACAAATGCCGGTCATCATCGCGGGAGGATTGAATCCCGAGAACGTCGCCGAGGCCATCCGACTGTTTGCGCCTTGGGGAGTGGATGTGGTCTCGGGCGTCGAACGCGAGATTGGCAAGAAAGACGAAGCCAAGCTGCGCAACTTCGTCGGCGCAGTGCGTCAAGCGCAACCGGCATTGCGGTAGAAGGGGACCATGGAAGAAACCACCAGCAACGTGCAGAGTTCCACAGCGGGTCCGGCGCTCGAAGACAAACATCCGCGCGCCCGTGCTGTCCCTGGACGATTTGGTTCCTATGGTGGTCGATACGTGCCTGAAACCTTGATGGCGGCATTGCAGGAACTTGAGGCTGCCTATGCGACGGCTCGCAAAGATAAGACATTTCGCGACGAGTACCACCGCCTGCTAGCCGATTTCGCGGGGCGTCCGACACCGCTATTCTACGCCGAACGGCTTACCCAAGAACTTGGCGGCGCGAAGATCTATCTCAAGCGGGAAGACCTGCTGCACACCGGCGCGCACAAGATCAACAACTGCATCGGGCAGGCGCTGCTGGCCCGCCGCATGGGCAAGCATCGCATTATCGCCGAAACTGGCGCAGGCCAGCACGGGGTCGCGACCGCAACCGTGTGCGCGCTTTTTGGTATGGAGTGCGTGGTCTACATGGGGACGGAAGACATGCGGCGGCAGGAGCTGAACGTCTTCCGCATGAGACTTCTGGGCGCCGAGGTGCGCGGCGTCGACTCAGGTTCGCGCACGTTGAAGGATGCCATCAATGAGGCCATGCGTGACTGGGTCACCAATGTCCGTACCACGCATTACCTTCTGGGCAGCGTGTTGGGAGCGCATCCCTATCCGACGATGGTGCGGGACTTCCATCGCGTCATCAGCCTGGAGGCTCGCAAGCAGATCCTGAAAGCCGAAGGCAGGCTGCCTACGGTTGTAATCGCGTGTGTGGGCGGTGGCTCGAATGCGATCGGCGTTTTCTACGAATTCATCAAAGATCGCGAAGTGAAACTCATTGGCGTGGAAGCTGGTGGGCGTGGGCACTCCCTGGGTGAGCACGCGGCGCGCTTCGATGGCGGCGGGCCGGGCGTGCTGCAAGGCACTTATTCTTATGTCCTGCAAGACCGAGGTGGCCAGATCGCAATGACGCATTCAGTTTCAGCCGGACTCGACTATCCCGCGATCGGCCCCGAGCATGCCGCGCTTCACGATCAAGGGCGTGCAGAGTACGTGTCGGCCAGCGATCAAGAGGCGCTCGATGCGTGTCTGAAGCTCGCGCGGATGGAGGGCATCATCCCTGCCTTGGAGTCGGCGCACGCAATTGCGGAGTGCATCAAGCGAGCGCCGAAGATGGACAAGTCGGACATCATGATCGTGAATGTGTCGGGACGCGGCGATAAGGACATCGGTATTTTGCGGGAGAATTTGGCGTTTTGAGGGCCCAGGGAACTGGAGCAGGATCTGGGAAATCCGGAAAACAGATTGCTCCCGGGCCGAAGAGTGTGTGTGAGAACGCGTTGTGATTTGGCGCCGGTCGAACGATCGCAAAAAATCCAGCCCCGCAGGGGCGGAATTGATTTTAGCCAGTGCGTAAGCCCTGGGTAAAGTGGAGAAGGTAACGAGTCCCTTCAGGGACGACAGAGATGTCACAGGGTGGCCGGCAAACGGCCGCGCTCGCTCATCAGGATGACAGCGTGAACTAAGGGGCGATTTGGCAATCATCTTCAACAGACGGCCCGGGCTGGTGGCGTACATCACCTGCGGTGATCCTGATCTGGATACCTCGCGGGAGGTCGCTCTTGCCGCAATTCGCGCCGGTGCGGACGTGATCGAGCTAGGCGTGCCATTCAGCGATCCGGTTGCCGACGGCCCAGTGATCCAGCGCGCCAGCGAGCGAGCTCTGCAGCATGGAACCAACCTCATTGGCGTCCTCGCAGTAGCAAAGGAAATCCGACTGCAGTCGAATGCTGGGCTGATCATTTTTTCGTACCTCAATCCCGTTCTGCAGTTTGGCCTGGAGAAGTTTTGCGCAGCTGCTGCCGAAGCTGGCGTTGACGGCGCACTGATAACCGATCTTCCGGTGGAAGAGGCAGCTGATTATCTCAAGGCCATGAAAGCGCACCATCTGGCCCCTGTATTTCTCGCCGCGCCTACGAGCACGGAACAGCGCCTGCGCGACCTTGCCCGGCATTCGCGCGGCTTCGTATATGCGATCTCCCGCACGGGCATTACCGGCACGCGGCAAGAACTTGCGGGGGACGCACGTTCCCTGGTCGAGCGGCTGAGAGTTCACACCAAGTTACCGATCGCCGTCGGATTTGGCATCTCGACACCCGAACAATTCGCCGAGGTAGGAAGTTTTGCCGATGCGGCGGTGGTAGGCAGTGCGATTGTCCAGACGATCGAACAAAATCCAGGACGAGAAGCAGCGGCTGTGTCAGAATTCCTGTCATCCCTTACCGGAACAGCGCAGAAAGCGGTAGGTAGAAGTTACGGAAATTCTGATTAAGTCAAGTCAGAAGCCCTCGGGGGCTAACAGCCAGTCTAGTATGAGGCGTTTGCGAACAACCTGAAGGCCGTCCCCTTCAAAGACCGGACTTGATCAGAGTTTCCTTACGTGCACCACTGGGCAAGCCCACGAGGCAATAGGCGATGGACATTGAGGATTGGCGCCGGAAGATCGATGAGGTGGACCTGCAATTGGTGCAGCTGATCAACCAGCGCGCCCAATGCGCCCGGGAAATCGGCAGGCTCAAGCGCGACTCGGCTATGCCTATTTATGAGCCCGATCGCGAGAAGATCATCTTCCAGAACATCGCGCGCGCCAACGCGGGGCCATTGTCAGACGTGCAATTGCGTCAGGTCTATGAGCGCCTGGTGGATGTGATGCGGCAACTTCAGCGCGAAGAGATGGCCCCGGAAAGCCCGATTGAGGGGGAGATCACGGAACTCGAGCCTAACGACTGAAAGACAGTGGTTAGGGGCTGGGTGTTAGTGGATAGTGGATAGTTTGAACGCCTCGGATGCACGATGGTGGTGCAGACTGCTAAGAGCTAAAGGCTAATAGCTAAGAGCTGTAAGCGAAGAGCGAAAGGCGAAGAGCGAAAGGCAAAGAGCGAAATCATGATTGTTGCGATGTTGGAACACGCCACGGAAGACCAGATCCAGCGGGTGACCGATCACCTGATGAAGATGGGTTTCGCTGTGCATCGCACGACGGGTGCGCGGCAAAGTGTGCTTGCCGCCGTGGGCAAGCGTATCGACTTCGACACGCGTGACCTCGAGGTGTTGCCGGGAGTGGAGCGCGTGCACCGTATCAGCGCGCCTTACAAGCTGGCAGGGCGCCAGTTTCACGAGCACGATACGATCGTGAAGCTGCCCGACGGGACAGAGATCGGCGGCAAGGAAGTGGTCGTGATGGCCGGCCCGTGCTCGGTGGAGTCGAAGGAGCAATTGTTTACGGCGGCCGACGTGGTTCGAAAGGCTGGCGCCAAGGTCCTGCGCGGGGGAGCGTTCAAACCGCGCAGCTCGCCTTACACCTTTCAAGGTCTCGGCCTTGAAGCGCTGAAGCTGCTCCGCGAAGCTGGCGACCGCTATGGCATGGCGGTAATCAGCGAGGTCATGGAGATCTCGCAGATCGAAGTCATGTTGCCCTACATCGACATCTTCCAGGTGGGTGCGCGCAACATGCAAAACTTCAACTTGTTGCGCGAAGTAGGCAAGGTGCGGAAGCCAGTGCTATTGAAGCGCGGCATCGCGGCGACCATCGAGGAGATGCTGCTCTCCGCCGAGTACATCCTGTCAGGCGGAAACTACCAGGTCATCTTCTGCGAGCGCGGCATTCGCACCTTCGAAACCTACACTCGCAACACGCTCGACATCTCGGCGATTCCCATTGTGCACAAGCTGTCGCACTTGCCGATTACCTCCGACCCTTCGCATGGCACGGGATTGCGTGACAAAGTCGCGCCCATGGCTTGTGCCTCGATTGCGGCGGGGGCCGATGCGTTATTGATCGAAGTGCATCCATCGCCTGATGAGGCATTGTCTGACGGCGCTCAGTCGCTGTATCCGCAACAGTTTTCCGAACTCATGGATCAGTTACGCATGATCGCTCCCGCGGTAGGCCGGACGATTTGAGGCGTTCTCGCTTTGAAGGGGCGCACCTTCAGGCGCGCCGTTAGAAGTCTTTATATTTTTGTCATCCCGAGCCGGCTTCAGCCGGCGAGGGATCTGCTTTTGAGACTTTTTTCCTCAGTTGTTCAGCCGTGTTCCGCTACACAGGAGTGAAACTGTCCCAGCCATGGCGATTCGGCAGATCACGATCGTAGGAACCGGCTTGATCGGTGGCTCTTTTGGACTCGCCCTTCGCCAGCACGGATTTCCAGGAGCGCTTATTGGCTGCGACCGGCCCGAGGTGCTGGACGCCGCCCTCGTCCGCGGCGCGATCGATCGCGGAGACACAGACGTAAGGCAAGCGGTTGAGGGCAGCGACGTCGTGGTCCTCGCCACCCCGGTTGGCGCTATACTTTCCGCCTTCGAAAAGCTCGCTCCCACTCTTCCTGCCGGCACGCTCGTCACCGATACCGGCAGTACCAAGGTTCAGTTCGTGGAACGTGCGCGCATGGTATTCGGCGCGGACGCCGGAGTGCGCGTGCTTCCCGGGCATCCCATGGCCGGCAAGGAACACGGCGGAATCGAGAATGCCGAGGCTGGCTTGTTCCGCGATGCGGTGTGGCTGATCACGCCGATCAATGCAGAACAGCCCTACACGCAGCGGCAGCAAGAGTACATTGAACTGCTGGCGTCTATCGGGGCGCGGGTGATTGCGATGGATCCGGAGCGGCACGACCGCCTGTGCGCGTGGATCAGTCACCTGCCGCAGATGATGGCTACGGCGCTAGCATCATCGCTTCGTGATGAGTTGGGAGAGGACGAAGCAGTCAAGGAAATCGGCGGCCGCGCCTTGCGCGAGATGACGCGGATTGCCAGCAGCCCCTACTCGATGTGGCGCGACATCGCGCTAACCAATAGCGAGAACATTGAGGAAGCGCTGCTGCGCTTCGAGCAGCAACTGGCCCATCTGCGGGAGAACCTGCGCGGACCGGGGCTGCGGGAGATGTTCGAGAGCGCGAACAAGTTCGGGGAAGGCAGGGGCTAGGGGGTTTCCTGCGCGCCGTCCGAACCCAGGGAAGTCATCATGTCTACTTGCCTGCGCTGCATGTGGGCTTTTCGTGTACAGTGAGACGACATGACGGCCGGCCATGCAGCCTTCGATGCACACCGGTGTGAGGATTCTCCGCGAGACGAGCAAACACGAGAAATACCAGTTATACCGCTTGTTCGGCGGAATTCTATCTAGCCGTGCCCGGTTTGTCACTCGCTAGTGCCGCAGGAGTCACTGAAGATAGGCGGCAGCCATAGTGAAATTTTGAGGGGCGTCTTGGCGGAAGAACTCCCGGCCTTTGACACACGCCGCCAGCCTGCGCTCCACCAACTGTAAGGCCAGTTTGTCGGCGTCTTGCTTCTGCCCGATCGTAGTCAGCACTATGCGCGCGCTGGTCATCCATCACCCGCCACTAAGATTGGTCTCAGACTGTACCACGACGGGGAACTAATGATGGCTACAACCAGTCGTTTGGAGCAAACGCTTACGCCCGCCATTTGCCGAAGTTGGTTCCTCCGCAAGCTTTTGTAGAACTTCCGCTTGACGGGCACAGCCACGCGGAAGTTCACTGGAAAGTTAGGCTCACGCAGGCAGTATACCGAAGGGTATTGAAATGGCGCTAACGATTCGTATAGCCGGAGGTTGGTTCTACCGCATGCGCCGCTTGCTGGCGACGTTATTCATTGCCGCGCTTGCAGTTTTCATCGGTTATAAGGTGATCTTTGGCGCCAATGGCATGAAAGTTTATGAAGGCAAGAGGGCCGAAGCGGTCCGGCTTCAACAGCAGATTGAAGACGAGAAAAACGTAAACGAGCACCTCCAGCGCCGGGTCGACAGCCTGCAACGGGAAGACCCTAACGCCATCGAAAAAGAAGCGCGCGAACAACTGGGCTACGTCAAGCCTGGTGAGATCATCCTGGTCGAGCCGCAGCCCAAAACTGATTCCAGGCGCTCTCCCGCAGTGGCGGAAAATACCGACAAATAACAGAACCCGACTAGGGAGCGGATCGATGTTATGCCTCGCCGGAGGCCCTTCGATAACGCATCTCGCTGCGACGTTTTTTCGCGTAAGTACGCTTTGTGGAATAAACTTGTCAGCAGCAAAATCCGTGGGGGCTCCTGACGCCGCATCTCAATTGAAATAGAGTTGTCAGCGGAGCAACGGCATTCGTCCTTCATGGGTACTGGCTTTTACGGTCCCATGGCATGGGCTGACCTGGCCCCGCTTTACGAATATCCGGGCCGCCCAGCGGCAATTCGAGAGGAGATTCAACATGAAGAAGAAAGTGTTATTGGTAATCGGGCTGTATTTATGCAGTATGACCGTGCTAGCGGCTGCGAAGGACATGAGCTGGAGCGGCTGGGTCAGCGATTCCAAGTGTGGTGCAAAAGGCGCGAACGCATCCCATGAGGCGTGTGCGAAAAAGTGCATCGCGGCGGGCGAAAAGCCGGTGTTGGTTACCGACAAGGACCAGAAGGTCATCGCCATAGATAATCCCGATGCGCTTACTCAACATGCAGGCCATCATGTGGAAGTTACCGGCAAAATGACCGACAGTGGCACGCTTCATGTAGATAAGGTGAAAATGCTGGCACAAACCGGCGGCACCGGCGGCGCCATGAACGACATGCAGCACTGATTTCGCTTAGTACGCCGATCCAGTTGCTGACGAACCCCGCCACCTTGAGCGGGGTTCGTGTTCTTCCAAAGTGCCATGTTAAAGTTTCGTCGCTTGCCTGTGGCCTTATTGGGTTGGGCTCCGGGCAACTTTCCCCTACTCACAAACAGTCGAAGTAAGGTAAGTCCCCGGTTGGTACCGTCTGCACTGTCAAGTGAGACCGCGAGATGATCGCCGAAGGCTAGTTGTGCGGCGAGGTAGCGGCACGCTCAACACCGTCAACGCGCAGATCGGCGTCGTCGTGCTGACGCGCGTGATGTGCGGTCCGCCAGTCTTACAGTTGCGTTGCTCCATCGGCTCATACCCGAAGACGAGAGACGATCTTGGTTCGCTGAGCAACAGCACGAGTCCGCTGCCAATCTAAACATCTAAGTGGCGATGGGAGGTCAACACGGTGGCGCCCTTCGGCGCTCACCCCTCCGAATACAGCCTGAGGACATACAGTTACGCTGGACTGCTTTCGCGCTGGCGCTTGCAACAAGGAAGCAGGAGCATTTATGACTCTGGGAATCGGTAAGTCAGCGAGCGCCCTTGTGGCCGTTCTTTGGGCGGTGACGCTCAGTCAGGCACAGCAAGTTCAGCCAAAGGCGGTGCAGACGCCGCAGACGGCAACCATCACCGGGACGGTGCTCGATGCAACCGGGCGCACAGTGCCGAAGGCAACGATCGTTTTGCAAGGACCCGCGCCAAACGATCATCGCTCGCTCGTCACAGGGGATAATGGTTTCTTCAAATTCGATGGTATTAATTCGGGAACATCAGTCCGAATCGTAGTCAGTGCATCCGGCTTCTCGAATTGGACCTCAAACGCGATCATTCTCCAACCAGGGCAGTCCTTCATCGTGACTGGCATCAGGCTCACCGTGGCACCGGTTCAGCAGTCGGTGAATGCTGCTACCCAGGAGCAAATCGCCACCGAACAGGTCAAAGTTCAGGAGCAGCAGCGCGTCCTCGGTGTCATACCAAACTTTTACGTGACCTATGAGCACAACGCTGCGCCGCTAACCCCGAAGCTGAAGTTTCAGCTTGCCTTGAAGGCGCTCACCGACCCCGTCACTATTGCGGGCTTCGGTCTGAACGCCGGGATCTATCAGGCGGTCGGCTACCCCAGTTACGGTCAGGGTGCAGCCGCTTACGGTCAGCGTCTGGGCGCCACGTTTGCCGGCGGCTACACCAAGATTTTGCTTGGCGACGCGGTCTTTGCCTCCCTGTTGCACCAGGACCCACGCTACTTCTATCAAGGTACCGGCACAACGAAATCTCGCCTTCTGCACGCTTTGGCGACTCCGTTTATCACCAGAGGAGACGATGGCCATCGTGAGATCAATTATTCGAACATTTTGGGCGATCTGGCCGCCGGCGCAATTGCGAATGCCTACTATCCCAGCCAGGACCGTGGCGGGGGGTTGGTGGCCCGGAGTGCCTTGATTGGTGCCGGTGGCCGTATGGCGCTCGGAGTCATCCAGGAGTTCGTACTACACAAGTGGACATCTGGACACTCCAAACATCCCTGATTTTGGGCTCCCACACGCCACGATCGCAGGACGCGAGCCGCGGCTGCGGGCAAGCCATCGGAGCAGGCTAATGCACAAGGGGTATGCGAATCGATGACGAAACTCCGGGGAGGTCGAGTTTCTGGAAGGCAGAACATTGTGATTCGGTTCGCCCCCGTCGCGATAGCCGTGATCATTGCCTCGCTCGCACCCCCGGTGCCTGCCGCGGCGCAAACTTGGGACCCGAGTTCCTCTTCACCGTCGTCGCATGCGCAGCCGCGGTCGCGAAATGCGCAATTGCTGGGGAAGCGCTCCCTCTTCTTTCCGGATCTCGCCCACAGCGAGAAACCGTTGACCTCCGGTGAAAAATTCCATTTGGCAATTGCCTACAGTATTTCCCCCGCTGCATTTCTCGGATCAGCGGCCGGGGCGGCCATTGGGCAAGCGTCAGATAGCCCCGCCGGCTACGGTCAGGGGAGCAGCGCCTATGGTCAGCGATTCGGAGCTTCGATGGCCAAGCGCGCCAGCAGCAACCTGATTGGCACCTACTTCCTGTCTTCCGTAATGCACGATGATCCCCGTTATTTCGTAATGGGAGACGCAAGCCTGAAGCAGAGTTTTAAGTATGCGTTTCGCCGGGTCGTGATCATCCGAAAAGATGAGGGCGGAGAAGCTTTCAACTGGCCCGGAATAATAGGACCGTTGGCGGCGGCGGGGTTGGCAAATGCTTATATGCCCAACGCTCAAAGAACTGCGGGCTATACGTTTAAGATCTATGGTTTGTCCATTGCTGCTAACGCGGGAGTGAACGTGCTGAAGGAATACTGGCCGACGATTAGGAAGAAGGTTCTGCTACCCATGGGAATCGGCCACAATGAAAAAAAGCCTTGACCGGCCGAACAGTCTGCTGAAAAGCTCAAAAAAGCGGACCCGTCGCCGACTAAATAAGCTGCGGAAAAAGTCGGGTATGTAATCTGCGACTCCGGATTTGCTGCGGCTTTGCTCGCCAGCCGCGGCCGAGCCTGATTCTTCTTGCGGGCCAGGCCCGCGACTGCAAATCTTAGTGACGAGTTGCGTGCAAGCGCTCACTTTAATGGTCCTCATACCGCCGCTCGCGAACTCCTCATGCCGTAAACGGATGGAGCCGACCAGGTTGGCATCCTTGTAACCTGCCAGCAATGTTCGAGCTTTTTTTGCTTGACCCGGACAGAACCGTTGCCCTAACCTAAGGCCCACTAATTGCACCGCGACGCAAGTAGCCGCTCACTGTTTCACTCTTCCAAGCAGTTCCGCCTCTTTAGGCAGTGAAGCCTTGTTCGGTCTGCATCGGCGGTGCGACCGTAGGTGGGCCTGTTGCTTCAGATCCTAAGTTGAGTCGTAAAGTAGCGTCGGTAGACCTTGCGGAGTGAGGACAATGAAGCGATGTCTGTGGCTAGGGAATACATGCCGGAAGACCTGGGCACGGTGATGTCTCCATCAGGAGTATTGGCTGTCTCGGCCGAGGAGTCGCCCAAATGGTTTGCCGTATACACGACTCCGCGCCATGAAAAGGCTGTGGCCAAGCATTTCGAATTCCGGCGGATCGAGTCGTTCCTGCCTCTTTACATGGAGATGCACCGCTGGAAAAACGGGTGCAGGGTCAACGTAGAGCAGCCCTTATTCCCCGGCTATGTCTTTGCGCGAATCGGACGTCGCGACTCGACCCAAGTGCGCTCAGTACCCGGCGTCTTGCTGATCGTTGGTTCCGGACGCGAACCACTTCCTTTGCCGGACTTTGAAGTCGAGGCTTTGCGTTCGGGGCTTCACCTGCGCAAGTTTGAGCCTCACCCCTATCTGGTGGTGGGCGAGAAGGCCCGCATCAAGTCGGGATCTTTAGCAGGCATGGTGGGTGTTTTGGCGCGCAAAAAGAATAACTTGCGTGTGGTGCTCACGCTGGAACTGATCATGCGAAGTGTGGCCGTGGAAGTGGATGCTGATGAGTTGGAGCGGGTTCCCGCATAAGTCGATTCGCCCCTTCACCTGATGACGAAAGGCCAGGAACAGAGATTCTGGAGGAAGACCGCATGGCGGGTTCCTTCTGGGTCTCCAGATCGAGACAATCCTCTGAATTGGAACGGAAACACCAAACTTCGCTTGATTTCTGAGTTGGAAAGCCGCGCTTTAGTGGTAGAATCGCGCCGCAAGGATCCCGGAGAAACACAAAGCTTAGCCGATCGCGGCAGACAGATTGCGCCCCGAGAGGATCGATCTGGGTACGTGTTCCGTGTCACCGCGAGAAAGAACTGGTCATGAAAAGAATCTTCTTGGTGATCGTAGGTATAACAGCCTTTCTGGTGGGTGGAGCGATCGCGCAGACCGCTGATACACCCGCAGCGCCCCATGCCCGCAAGAAGCGTATCGCGGTATTCGATTTTGACTATGCGACGGTCCAGAGCTCTTCGCAGGCGGTTTTCGGTACCAATGTGGATATCGGCAAGGGCATCTCGGACTTATTGGTGAGGGACCTGGTTAAGGACGGCACCTACTCGGTAATCGAGCGCCAGGCCATGGACAAGATCCTGGGCGAGCAGAACTTCTCCAACAGCGATCGCGCCAATCCCAACTCGGCCGCGAAGATCGGCAAGATCCTGGGGGTGGATGCCATTGTTGTCGGCAGCATAACGCAATTTGGAAACGATAACCAGAATACGAAGGTCGGCGGCGGTGGCGGTGGCTGGGGCGGATATGGCCTCGGCGGCTTTTCTCACAAGAAGAGCAAGGCAGTCGTGGTGGTAGATGCTCGTCTGGTAAATATCGATACCGCGGAGATCATGGGAGTGGCTACAGGCAAGGGCGAATCCTCCCGTGAGAGCACTTCTATGTTGGGCGGCGGCAGTAATTGGCACGGTTTTGGTGGCGGTGCCGTGGACTTTGGGAGCAGCGACTTCCAGAACACCATCATCGGCGAAGCCACGAACGCAGCGGTCGTCCAAATGACGGAGGAACTGGTGGCCGACAATACCAAACTGGAGGCGCGCACCATCACCGTGGAAGGTTTGGTGGCCGCTGTGGATGGAGGCCAAGTCGTGCTTAACGTCGGGTCAAAGGCTGGCCTGAAAGTTGGCGATCAGCTCACCGTACAGCGAGTGACGAAAGAGATTAAGGATCCATCGACCGGCGCCGTAATTCGCCGCATGACTTCTCCCGTCGGCGTGATTCGACTGACTGACGTGGATGAGATCTCCGCCGTGGGCACGCCAGTTTCTGGTTCCGGGTTTAAGGTCGGCGATGCAGTGAAGACCATAACGCAGTAGGGCAGGCGGCAGATCGACCACCTGCTTTGATACGTAGTGATGTGTGACGCAAAGCTCGGCTCCAGCCGAGCTTTTTGCAACGCGGTCAATTCGCTGACTTCCCGCCACTATTCACTTGTGTCCCACTACCACCGTAGAAAAATCAGGCATCAGCCCGTGTTTCTCGCTGGAGCGGAATCCGGCGTTGAGCAACATTTGTTGATATTCCAGATAGGTGTAGGCATCGCCGCTGGGGGTGGATGCCAGCATGATCAGCGCAAACCCCGCCGGACGCGGAGGCGATACCCGGTCTTCGTTAGGTATCATCTGCAGGATCACGGCGTGGCCATCCGGCTTGAGCGCGGCGAAATGCACTATTGTCGCACGCTTATTGGTTGGCGACCATTACCGCCTCTGTATAATCCTTCCTCTCATGCGCAACTTCTTCGCACGGCGCACCTCGTGGAACTTGACCACCAATCGGTACACCCAGGCGCTGAGGGCGCATCGACTGGCTGGCAGGGAAGTGCTCGATTTGACGGCTTCCAATCCCACGACGATCGGACTGCATTATCGCGAGGACGAACTGCTGGGCGCCCTGCCGCATCGCGAGGCGCTGATCTATGACCCGCAGCCGAAAGGTCTGCTGGCTGCGCGCGAGGCCGTGGCAGGCTATTACGCAGGACACGGAAGCCAGGTCTCGCCCGACAACCTGGTCCTGACCACTAGCACCAGTGAGGCGTATTCGTTCCTTTTCCGGCTGCTGTGCGACCCGGGAGACACGGTGCTGGTGCCCACGCCCAGCTATCCGCTATTCGACTTCCTGGCCGATCTTCAGGATGTAAAGCTCGAACCTTACGAGGTGATATATGACCACGGTTGGCAGATTGATTTTCACTCGGTACACACTGCGGTGGAACGCGCGAGGAAAGCGGGTTCGTGCTGCCGAGCGGTGTTGGTGGTGCACCCTAATAATCCGACGGGATCGTTCGTTAAACAATCTGAAGCTAAGGAATTGAACGGCATTTGTGCGACAAACAATATGGCGATTGTCGCCGATGAAGTTTTTCTCGATTACTCGCTCGGGAACGACCCGCCGCTGACGTTTTCGTTGAATAATAGGGTGCTAACTTTCACGCTCAGTGGTCTGTCGAAAATTTCCGGCTTGCCGCAGATGAAGATTGCGTGGATTGCGGCGAGCGGTCCGCAGCCCCTTCTGCGGGATGCGACGAACCGGCTTGAAGTCATTGCCGATACCTACCTCTCGATGAACGCACCGCTGCAGTGGGCTGTTCCCGTAATGTTAGAGGAGCGGTACGACATTCAGGATCAGATTCTACAACGCATTGAGGGGAATCTTGCTTTGCTTGATTCGCAGTTGACCTCGCAGAGACTTTGTCACCGGCTGGAGGTCAAAGGCGGATGGTATGCCGTATTGCGGATTCCGGTGGCGGGCCCCGACGAGGAATTTGCCATCGAATTGCTGCGCGCGACGGGAGTGTTGGTGCAGCCAGGTCACTTTTATGACTTTCACTCCGACGGATATCTGGTGATCAGCCTCATAACTCCCGGCGAGGAGTTCGCGGGAGGAATCCGGCGCTTGCTGAGATTTGTTGCTCACCTTCATTCGTAAATCTTCCTGCCGAAGAAGTCAGGGTTTCCCTGAGGCAGAAAAGTGCCAGAGAAATTCATCCACGTGGCAGAAGTGCAACGACTTGCACCTTCGCCGCCCAGGCGATAAGAAGGACAATTCCCGCAAAACATCCGTCCATTTTGGCATCGCGGGACGTTATAATTACAAAACCGTGCCCAAGTACTCGATTGTCGTCCCATTTCATAACGAAGAGGAAAACGTAACCGAGCTCTACGACCGGCTAAAAGTGGTGATGGAATCCACTGGCGAGCCGTTCGAGCTGGTATTTGTGGACGACGGCAGCCGTGATCATACGTTCTGGATGTTGCAGCAGATCGCAGCGGTCGATCGCCGCGTAGTGGTGGTGAAACTGCGCCGCAACTTCGGGCAGACCTCAGCGCTGGCCGCCGGCTTCGATCATGCCGAAGGCGAGTACGTAATCGCCATGGATGGCGATCTGCAGCATGATCCGCGGGACATTCCGATGTTTCTGCAAAAGCTGCGCGAGGGGTACGACATCGTCAGTGGATGGCGCAAGCAGCGCATTGACAACTTCGTGATGCGGCGAGTTCCCTCCAAGATTGCGAACTGGCTGATGGCCAAGTTGAGTGGTGTCGACTTACATGATTTCGGTACGACCTTTAAAGCCTATCGCCGCGCCGTGGTGCAGGAGATTCCCCTCTACGGAGAGTTGCATCGCTTCATTCCGGCGCTGGCCTCGGCTTACGGCGCCACCATCTGCGAAGTGCCCATCCGCAATGTCAATCGAGAACGCGGCGAGTCGCACTATGGTCTCTCTCGAACCTTCCGCGTATTCTTCGATCTCATCACCATCCGTTTCCTGCTTAAGTACATGGCCCGGCCATTGCACTTTTTCGGTACCGTCGGCACCCTGAGTTCGCTGGCCGGCGGCCTGATCGCGATATGGATGTTGTTCGAGAAGTTCGTTCGCGGAATCAACGTCATGGACGAACACGGTCCCCTGTTGGTGTTCGCTGCCGTGCTGATTGTTGCTGGTGTGCAACTGATCGCGCTGGGATTGCTGGGCGAGTTGCAGGTGCGGCACTTCCACGAGCCCGCTAAGCGTGCCCCTTACACGGTGGATCGCGTCTTGCGTTCCTCGCACAGTCAATCAGCGCTGGCGGACTGAACCAGTGACTTGTGATTAGTAGATAGTGGATAGAAGGTGCGCCAGCTGAGACGGAGACATGCGGCAGGTTGAATAACTGCTAACTATTCACTATCCACTAGTTTGACTAGCCAGCCCCACCCCGCCCGCGGCTATCTCTTTATCGCCGCGGCTACGTTTTTCTGGGGGTTTTCAGCGACCCTGGGCCGGGCAGTTTTCACTGGCAGGCTCTTAGCTGGCGGGCAGGCGCTGCGCCCGATCGATCCTCTGATCCTCGCCCAAAGCCGAACCACAATTGCATTCCTAATACTCCTGCCGATTTTGTTACTGAAGAGCAGGTCTACGTTGCGCGTGCGCAGTGGTCACCTGGCGCAATTCTTTCTGCTCGGGGTTCTCGGACTTGCGGCTTCCACTTACTTCTATTATTTCGCCATCCAGAAGACCAGCGTAGCGACGGCAATCGTGCTGCAGTACGTGGCGCCGGTGTGGGTGCTGTTATACATGCTGGCGAGAGGGCTCCAACGCCCGACGATGCGGCGGGTAAGTGGTGTAATCATGGCGGTGCTGGGTTGCGGATTGGCGGTAGGAGAGTTGTCGCCGCAGCATGGGTTTCCCTGGCTCGGGCTCGCCGGTGTGCGCTTTAATACCTTGGGTGTCGGGGCTGCGGAGCTGGCGGCAATCTCGTTCGCGTTTTACAACGTCTACGGTCAACACCTGCTGCGGATTTACCAGCGTTGGACGGTTCTGATGTATTCGCTGCTGGGTGCGGCTGTTTTCTGGCAGGTCGTGAATCCTCCCTGGAAAATCATCGCCCAGCATTACAGCGGAGGGCAGTGGCTGTTCATGGTGGTCTTCGCGATCACCTCCATGCTGGTTCCGTTCTCGTTCTACTTCGCCGGATTGCAGTATCTCGATGCCACGCGCGCCGTCGTGACCGCCTGCCTGGAACCGGTATGGGCAATTCTGCTGACTGCGCTCATCCTCGGCGAACTAGTGTCGTCCATGCAGGTGGTCGGAATCGTTGTGGTGCTGGCAGCCACCCTTCTAGTGCAGAGGCCTGAACGCAAGGACCGCAGCGAGCCATTGATTGCGGTTGAGCCAATCGAGTGACGTGACCGAAGCGCGTAGTTGGGAGTAATGCGAGTCGTGTCGATAAGGCGCCTGGGAAATCGGCATTCACATCGGCTGCGCGAATCCGTCCACCGGGATCAATTACGTAACGCGCAGGGGTAGGGGATCGGCGGGTGAGATGCCATCAGCGGTGCGAGACCGCTGATGGACAAGAGATTCGATAGGGGAGTAATTGCACGGCGCTAGCTAGAAGATCTTCTTCCAATTGAGCTTGATCTGCGGGTGGTCGCAGGTTCCGGCGACGCTGACGGGAAGATACGTGCCGGCGCCGTGCTTCATGAAGATGGGATCGAATGGGACCAGCATCCAGCGGCCGGCGCCTTTCATGGTCTGCGAGATGGTTGCGTGCAAGCGTACGGCGCCCACGAAGTTAATCTGTTCGCTGCGCAATCCGTACGATCCTTTCACCTGCACTGCCGCGCCCGGGACAATGAACTGAAGCTGGCTGAAGCTCAAGGATGTTTTCCGTAAGTGGAAGTTTCCCGCGAATTGGGCAGCGACGTTTTCGATGCTTTGATCGTCAGGTTTGCCTTGTCCTCGCCGGCTGAGCTGGGCGATCGCAGCGCTCACTTTGCCGTTGCTGAAGTGGGCGTCGGAAACACCAAATGCGCCATACATGACCATTTTCTGCAGGACTGGCTCATCGTCCGGGGGCAGAGTCAGCTTGGCTTGGAGCCTCAGCTTTCCACGAACTGCCGGCTCCTTTCTTGAAGCCAATTCCAGAACATCCTGAAGGCGCGCATCGTCGATATCAATATCCGACGCCATAGTCTTGCCCTTTTCACCTGGCCTGCTGGCTACCTCGCCTTTCGTGGTTACACTCGACTCCAGGAAGCGCGCCTTTACCGGTTGCAGGTAGGTGTTGCCATTGGTGCCGTCAACGATCGCGTGGAAGCCGGTGGTCAGGTGCACGGAGCATCCGCCACGATCCAGTTGAAAATCGGGAACGTCGGTAGTGCCATCGACGACGATGTCGTGCAGGGTGCCATCATAATCGCCGGTCGACGACAGAATTCCGGAGAGTCCATTGAAGACCGATAGATCAGCATGCTCGAAGATGTAATGGCCGCCGACCTTGGTGGAAGAAGGCTCGTCCAGGTTCAAGGGCCCGAAGCGTCCGGCGGTTTCGATCAATCCCGGTGGCATTGGATTGGAAAGTTCGGCGCGGAATTTCATCGGCTGTCCGATGCCGGCGCTGTGCAGCGTTAGCTTGCGGATATTGAACTGCATCGGCGCCTTCTCTGGATCCTTACGCAAGACATATAGCTCGGTTCCATCCGCGTCTACCTGGTCAATCACAAAATTAGCCAGATGAGTGTGGCGCTTCGGCTTCTTACCAGGCGTGCCGGTGCCCTTGGGAGGAGTGTTTATTTGCAATCCGTCAAGCTTTACCCAGCTGACATGAACCGGAGTGCGCAGCAGTTCGAAGAATCCAGCCTTGACTGTGAAATGCTTGACGGTGATCAAGGGAGGAAGTCCGGCGTCCCCGCGATTGGGCAGCACGAAGTTGTCGGCAGTTGCGCGAAACATTGGGATGAGTGTGACGTGAAGATTTTGCAGTTGGACATCGCTTTGATAATGCTCACGCAATGCGAGCAAGATGCGGTCCTGAAGCCAGCTCTCGACCGGCGCGGGAACGGCCAGCAAAACAACAAACCCAATCGCGCTGGCGAAGATGAGTGTCAGCAGCAACCATAGAGTCCATCGTTTGCGACGAGCGGGCATGGGCAACGCTGGATTGGATGCGAACTTGGTCTTCCATGCATGGCTAAACTGCGAATGCGGCGCGAATCTCCCGTACGATCTGCGGCACGGGCGGTCCAACGTCGATGGTCACGGTGTCTTTTGGCTCCTCAAGCGTGTCGAACTGGCTGCGCAGCAAATGAGGATTCATGTAATGCCCGTGACGCGAAGCCAATCGCTGGGCAATCAACTCAAAGCTGCCACGCAGGTACACAAACTTGACCTCCGGGCTGACCTGCAGAATCTCGCGATACGAAGCTTTCAGCGCCGAGCATGCCAGTACGACATTCTCTCTGGACGCCAGCCACTCGGTGATGGCATGGCGGAGAGACTGAAGCCAGGGCGCGCGGTCCTCATCGGTTAGCGGAATGCCCGCGTGCATCTTCGCGATGTTGGCGGCAGAGTGAAAGTCGTCGCCCTCGGCGAATTGCCAGTGCAGCTCTTGGGCGAGTACGCGCCCGATGGTGGTCTTGCCCGCACCGCTCACGCCCATGAGAATAAGGATCATTCGACTTGGCCCGGTGCAATTCTAGAATTTCCGTCTCCGATGTTGGGTGGAACGCGCTTTGAATAAAGGGCGTCCCACGGCGCAGCTAAAGCTGTGCCCCTTCAAGGCATTCGCTAGTCGACTTCGCGCGCTCCACCACTTTTAGGTCCAGAAAGTCCGCAAACGACCTTAGTCGGCGGCCTGCTTTTGCTCGCCACCAAGAATAAAGTGGTCGATCGCGTAGGCAAAACCGTCTTCCGCATTGCTTTTCGTAACGTGCGTGGCCTTTGCCTTGACCTCATCAGTCGCATTGCCCATGGCTATGCTTACACCGCTGTTGCGAAACATCAGCACGTCGGTCGGCATATCGCCAATGGTGGCAATCTGTTCGGTTGGGACGTTCAACATCTTCGATAGCATGAGAATGACCATGCCTTTGTTACCGTCGGCATGGGTGACGTCGAGATAGTAATCGGACGAACGAGTCGCGGAAATTGCTGGGCAACACAAACCGTCAAGCTCGGATTGTGTGCGCTTCACCGCTTGGTAGTCGTCGCTGACGCCAACCAGTTTGAGGACGCGGAACTGCGACATGTCGTAGGTTTGTAGCGGCGTGGCTTTGCACTGCATTAGCTCTTCCTGATGCTGCACGTGCGGACCGGATGGATTGCTGACGTACCAATCTGCCTCGGTATAAACCCACAGGTCGAGCGGGCTCTTGCGGATATGATCGGCGACGGTCTGGGGGTCAGAAGAATTCATTGGCAACTGATGCAAGGGGTTGCAATCAGGATCAATTATCAATGCCCCGTTGAAACATGCCGATGGCTCGGAGACATGAAGATCACGTAGCAGTGACTGAGTGAGACGTGGCGGCCTCGCACTAGCAACGGTGAATCCAATGCCCGCCTGCTTGAGACGCTTTACTGCTGCCGGCGCGCCGGGGCTGAGGTTCTTATCCGGATCGAGCAGCGTGCCGTCAACGTCCGACACCACCAATGTCACCTTAGGCCGGGCTTTTGTCCCAGCCATTAGACGTCCTCAGGACCACTTCGCTTCAATCTGCGCCAGCGATGACGATCGTACTGGATCAGCGCGTCGGCAGCCTCCGGACCTTCACTGCCGGCGGCGTAGTTGGGAAACTGCGGTGGTGGCAGCTCGGCCCAGGCGTCCTCGATCGGCGTAATGATGCGCCACTCCGCCTCCACCTCGTCGCGACGGGTAAACAGCGTCGCATCACCGCGCATAGCATCGAGCAACAGCGTTTCATAGGCCGCCGGGCTTTCCCCTCCGAATGCATCGCGATAGGAAAAGTCCATGTCCACGCGGATGGCGCGCATCTGCGGCCCCGGCTGTTTAGCGCCGAAGCTCACCGAGATGCCTTCGTTCGGCTGAATGCGCATGGTGATGACATTGTGGTGGACGTCCTCGGGATTGCGAGAGAAGAGCGCTTGCGGCGTACGCTTGAAGTGGACCGCGACTTCGGTCAACTGATTGGCCAACCGCTTGCCGGCGCGCACGTAGAAAGGAACTCCCGCCCAGCGCCAGTTGTCGACGTGGAATTCCACCGCCACATAGGTTTCGGTGACTGAATTCGGATTCACGCCTTTTTCCTGCCGATAGCCGGGCACCAGTTTGCCATCGATCTGTCCCAGGCCCATATTGTCCGCGAACGGTGCGGCGGGCCACCTCATCCTTCGACATGGGCGCAATGGCGCGTAGCACTTCCACCTTGTGTCCGCGCACGGCCTCGGCGTCGAAGGCGACGGGCGGCTCCATCGCGGTCAACGTCAGGCACTGGAGGAGATGATTCGCGACCATGTCGCGCAGCGCGCCGGTCTCTTCATAAAATGCCGCGCGACTCTCGACTCCCAGGGTTTCGGCGGCTGTGATCTCGATGTACTCGATGTAATTTCGGTTCCACACCGGCTCGAACATCGAGTTACCGAAGCGGAACATCATGATGTTCTGCACGGTCTCTTTGCCGAGGTAGTGATCGATGCGATACACCGATGGCTCTTCGAAGACGCGGGAGACAATTTCGTTCAACTCGTGGGCGCTCTTAAGATCGCGTCCGAAGGGCTTCTCCAGAATGATTCGTGTCCAGCCTTCGCTATTGCGCGCCAGTCCCGCGGCGCCGAGACCTTCGACGATCGGCGGCGCCAGCGAGGCCGACGTCGAGATGTAGAACAACACGTTCTTGCTGGCGCCGTTCTTCTGCATCTCTTCCAGCTTCGCTTTCAGGCGAGGGTAGAACTCCGGCTGATTGGCGTCGCCGACCAAATAATGCAGCCGCTTGGCAAAATCGTTCCAGCCTTCTTCGGTAAAGTTGCGTGCGTCCTTCGAGTCGGCGGCGCCGTCACGCAGCCGCTCCCGCAGCTCCTCATCAGTCAGTTTGGTGCGACCAATGCCCAGCACGTCGAAGTTACGATTCGTACAGCCGGTACAAGCCAGATCGTAGAGCGCAGGAATCAACTTGCGATGGGTGAGATCGCCCGTCGCACCGAAGATGACCAGCAGGCACGAGTCGCCTTGCGGCAGTGAGACTTGCGTAACTTTGTGTGGCTTCGGTTGGACCAGTGTGCTCATGTTCCTCCGCCTCCGTTCGGCTCAGACCTGTTCGCTTCTGACCTAAGATCCGCCGCGCGCGTGAATCTCTGCTTACTGGCGAACGCCGGCTTCCGCTGCGGCAGCGGCCTGCGACACCCCTTCTTTTATCAATACCAGCAGGCGGCGGAGACCCTTCTCGACGTCGCGTCCGAGGTCAACTCGCACGGCCCGGCGGCCTCGCGCCACCAGCGACTCGAAATCGCCTAGCGCCTGTGCCTGTTTGAGCACGGCGAAGGTGAATTTCTCGCCCGGGATCTCGATGTCATTGATGTCCTCAGAGGTGATTTGGAGAAACACTCCTATATCGGGACCGCCCTTGTGTAATTGCCCAGTGGAATGGAGAAAGCGAGGTCCGTATCCGCTGGTGGTCGCCACTTGTCTTCTCGTCACGTACGGCGATGCGGACCTGCTGCAGCAACCCTTCGTAGTTGTTCAACTCTTCGATGTACTGCGTGACCGCGAAGTAGTCGCCGGGCGCGAGGCGCGAAAGGTGCGCGGTGATAATCTCCTGCATCGACGAACCGCCGCGCCGCAGGAGATCGCGCGTGGCTTCATCACCGAAGACGCGCATCGATTCCTCGGCAATGATCAGCTTCTGCTGCGGAAGGGAACCGTTCTGCGCATACTCGGCGAGCAGCCGCTTGGTGTTGTCCTTCGATTCCTGCACGTTCGGCTGGTCAAATGGGTCGACGGCCAGCAGCGCTCCCGCAATCGCGGTGGCAAATTCCCACAGGAAGAATTCCTCGCCGAGATCGAGAGGATCGTGCAGCATATGGCGCAGAACAGGGTGCCCGGCAGCCTCAAGCGCTGCCAGCTTGGCATCGATATCGCCGGTCTTGGACGACTCGGTGTGAATAAATACGAAGACGCGATCGTCGCCGTAATTGTCAGGCGAACCCAGGGGCTCACCGGCAACCGGCACAATGCCCTTTCCTTCTTTGCCGGTACTCTCGGCAATGAGCTGTTCGATCCATAGGCCTAGTGAGTCGAGAGGCGCGGGCGTGACTAAGGTCAGCTTGTTCCGTCCGGCTTTCGCAAGCGAGCCCAGGACCGCGCCCAGCCGCGCGCCTGGATTTTCCTTGATCCCGACTGGTCCCACGCAAGCATGCGCGGCTTGCAGGGCGCGTTCGAGGAAGGTCTTCACATCGCCGCCCATTATCGCGAACGGCACCATGCCGAAGTACGATAGCGCCGAATAGCGCCCGCCGATGTCGGGCATGTTGAGAAAGACGCGCCGGAAGTGGTGCGTGCACGGCATCTTTGGCGAGTTGAGTTCCAGGGTCGGTGATAGCGACAAAGTTCTCGCCCGCCGTGTCGCCCTTGATCCGCTTCACCCGATCGTGGAAATAGCGCTGATACATTTGAGGTTCGGTTGTGTCGCCCGACTTCGACGCTACGATGAAGAGTGTCTTACCGACATTGATCTTCTGCTCCAGGTGCCGTATGGCCGTGGGCACGGTGGAGTCAAGGACGTAGAGCTGCGGACAATCGTCTTTCTTGCCGAAGGTGCGAGCGAGCACCTCGGGGCAGAGACTCGAACCGCCCATGCCCAGCACCACGGCGTATTCGAATTCGGCTTTGCGAATTTCCTCTGCGAACGCGACGATCTCCGCAACATGCGGCTGCATTGCCTCGGCAACCTTGAGCCAGCCCAGCGCGCCGCGGATGATCGCTGCATGCCCGGGATCGTCCTTCCACACGGTAGTGTCCTTCTTCCAGATGCGGGGAACGACCTTCTGCTTGTCCAGGTCCTTGAGGGTGCTCTCGAAGTCGGACTGATATTTGCCGAGGGCTGCGCTGTGACGCGCGATGATGGAGCGCATCACCTCCACACGGCGGGCTTCGATTACTTCGAACAGTTCGTCGAACGATTCCGAAAAAGAGCCTACGCCCTCTTCGGTCAGCTTGGTGGTGACCGCGGTCATGTCGATGCCGACGGCCTTCAGTTCGTCAAAGACGCGATGGGCTTCTTCGAGACCGGTGTCCAGCGTCGGTTTGGCGGTGCCATGGTCGCGAAAGGCGTCCAGCGTTGCGGGGGCATAGTGTTGACGGTGTCGGCGCCGATCAACGTGTCCACATAAAGGGTGTCGGGATAGGCCGGATTCTTGGTGCTGGTGGAGGCCCAAAGCGGCCGCTGCACCCTGGCGCCTTTCTCCTTCAGCTTGGCAAAGCGGTCGCTGCCGAAGATGCGCTTGAACGATTCGTAAGCCACCTTCGCGTTGGCGATCGCAGCTTTGCCCATAAGGGCATTGATGCGCTGCTTTTGTTGTTCGTCAGGTGCTTTCTCCGCGAGTTCCCCAAGCTGCTTGTCCACCATGCTGTCAATGCGGCTGACGAAGAAGCTCGCGACTGAGGCAATGCGGTCCACCGGCAGTCCGGCGGCGACACGGCGTTCGAGCGCCTTGATGTAGGCCTCCGCGACCTGCTCGTACACTTCGACGGCGAAGATGAGTGTGATGTTTATGTTTAAGCCCGGAAAAGAGCAATTCCTCGACGGCCGGAAGACCGGCGGGTGTGCCCGGCACCTTGATCATTACGTTGGGGCGATTCAGGCGCGCGAAAAGCTTCTTGGCTTCTTCGATGGTGGCCTTGGTGTCGTTGGCGAGAAGCGGAGAAACTTCCAGGCTGATGAACCCGTCCGCGCCATCGTTAGCGTCGTAAACACCGCGCAGCACGTCGGCGGCATTCGCCAATGTCCTGGACGACGATCTCTTCATAAATCTGCGGAGACGCTGCTGCCGCCACGCGCCAGCTTTTCCAGTTGCTCGGCGTAGTCCTGGCTGCCGCTGATGGCTTTCTGGAAGATGGTAGGATTCGACGTGACGCCGCGGAGGCCATCTTCGTCGATGAGGCGCTTGAGTCCGCCGGAGGTCAACAAGAGACCGGCTCATCTGATCGAGCCAAACGCTTTGACCCAACTGTGAAGCTGTAGTAACGGGTTGTTGCTCATTTCAGTCCTCGCAAATCTTGCTCTTCGAGCGCGGCGATTCTCGCCAGTCGTCGGCGGTGGCGCTCTTCTCCGCTAGATTCATGGTCATGGTACGCCTGCGAGATTAAGGTTTGATTTTTTTCATGACATCCTTGGCCTTGGCCACGACATCATCAACGGTAAAGCCAAAATGCTTCAACAGCTCTTTATAAGGAGCAGATGCGCCAAAGTCGTCTCTGGCAATAACATACCCATCATTTCCAATGTACTCCTTCCATCCGAAACCGACGCCGGCTTCGACCGCGATGCGAGCCCGCACCTCTGGCGGAAGCACCTGACGTTTGTACTCGTCAGACTGCTCTTCGAATAGCCCCCAGCACGGCATTGACACGACGCGCGCCTTCACGCCATCGGCAGTCAGCTTCTCATAAGCGCCAACACAAAGCTGAACTTCGGAGCCGGTTCCCATCAAGATGATGTCCGGAATGCCGCCAGAGTCGGCCATGATGTACGCGCCTTTGGCGAGACCCGCCGCCGATGCATACTTGGTGCGGTCGAAAGTGGGGACTGCCTGGCGGGTAAGCACCAGCGCCACCGGCACCGTCTTTAGCGGCATGATGTAACGCCAGGCTTCGACGACTTCGTTCGCGTCCGCCGGCCGGATGAGCAGCAACCGCGGAATAGCGCGGACGGCCATAAGATGTTCGATCGGCTGGTGGGTCGGCCCATCTTCTCCGAGGCAGAAGGAATCGTGGGTGTAGATCAAGATGACCGGCTGGTCCATCATCGCCGCCAGACGAAGCACCGGCCGCATGTAGTCGGAAAAGATGAAGAAGGTCGCTCCATAAGGACGCAGCCCTGATAGCGCCATGCCATTGATGATGGAGCCCATGGCGTGCTCGCGGATACCGAAGTGGAAGTTGCGGCCTCCATAGTTGTCCTTCTCGAAGTTTGTGGTGCCGCTGATGAAGGGTCTTGGTTGAAGGATATAAGATCGGCCGCCCCTCCCATGCAGCCACGGCACGCTCTTCGCTACTGCGTTCAGCACTTTGCCGCCCGACTCGCGTGTCGCCAGGCCTTTGGCGTCTGCCGGGAAGGATGGAATGTCCTTGTCCCAGCCGTCGGGCAATTCATGTTTGAGCATCTGCTGGCAAGTCTTGGCGAGATCGGGAAATTCTTTCGCCCAGGCGTTGTAGCGGCCGTTCCAATCCTTCTCCCACTGTGCGCCGCGGTCGACGGCCTTGCCCATGTAGGCCTTCACCTCGTCGGGAACCAGGAAATGGGCGTCAGGCGGCCAGCCGTAAGCGATCTTGGTAAGGCGAACCTCGTCCTCTCCCAGTGCTTCGCCGTGGGCCTCTTTAGTGTCCTGACGATGAGGCGCGCCGTAACCGATGTGGGTATCGACGATGACCAGTGTCGGCCGGGCTCGTCTCCCTTTGCGCTGCCTGGATGGTCACGTCGACCATGTCGAGATCGTTCACGTCGCTGATGTGCAGCACATTCCAGTGCCAGCCCTCGAAGCGCAAGGCGACGTCATCGCTGAAGGCCAGCGACGTACTGCCCTCGATGGTGATGTGGTTGTTGTCGTAGAACCAGATCAGGTTTGAGAGTCCCAAGATGCCCGGCGACGGACGCAGCTTCGTTGCTTACGCCTTCCATCAAGTCGCCGTCACCGCAAAACGCGTAAATACGGTAGTCGAAAGGATCATGGCCGCCCTTGTTGAACTGCGAAGCCAGCCAGCGCTGCGCAATTGCCATGCCCGACCGAATTGCTGACACCCTGGCCCAGCGGGCCGGTCGTGGCTTCCGCGCCCGGCACTAAGTCCGTACTCAGGATGTCCCGGGGTCTTCGATCCCCATTGCCGGAACTGCTTGATGTCGTCGAGCGAAAGATCGTAGCCGGTCAGGTACAACATGGAGTACAGCAGCATGCAGGCGTGGCCATTGGACAGAACGAAGCGGTCGCGGCCCGGCCAATGCGGATTCGCTGGGATTGTGCCGCAGATAGCGGGTCCACAGCGTAAACGCCAGCGGCGCCAGCGCCATCGGAGTTCCTGGATGTCCGCTGTTGGCTTTCTGCACGGCGTCCATCGAGAGGGTACGAATCGTGTTGATGCACAGACAATTGAGCTGACGCTGCTCACGGGTTTCGTCGCCGAAACCGTCTTTGGGACCTACTGCGATCGAGGCAGCCATTCCCTTCGCTATCGCCTGTTCTTTGTCTTGTGCGGTGACTTCCACTTGGCTACTCACCCGTTGCCGCCTTTCTACTGGTTAAGATTGGGTTTCGGTTGCCTGCATGACTTCAACCTCAAAATTCTGGCCCTCCCAATTGCCGTCCTGCGGCCAGTAGAAGGTGAAGGTCAAGGACGCGGTTTGCGGCCGCCACCTGGATGTCAGCGAACTCCACGCCGACCGCGGTCGGTGTGGATGTGGTGTCGTGCACGGTCTTCCATTCGTCGCCGCTCCAGTGCAACACGAACGGGGAAGAAGCCTGCACGCGCAACAAGCCTCCGGCGGGAACCGTGCGGACCTGCCGATTCATCTTCCATACTTCGATTACTGGACGAGGATTATCGTTGCGGTATCGTTTTGCCACGGGCTCGATCAGGTCGAAAATCCGCTTATCCACCAAGGAGCGCAATAATTTTACATACTCGCCATGTGCCCACATGAGCGGAATAGCCGAGCCGGTTGGGCCGCCAAAGTACATAAGCTTGTCCGGGATATCAGGCTGGTCCCAGATCTGCTCCGGGATCAGGCCGATGCCGGTGCTGAAATTTTCGATAGCCAACAGGTAAACATCGATGTCGCGACCGGCGGCCAGCTCGTAGGTGGCGCGCTCGCCAGTCAGCAGTGGCCACGGTCGTCCCACGCCCCAGCCATCAAACGATTCGCCGTTGTCGCGCTGCCCATATCCATCATGGTTGTAGCGCTTCCAGCACGGGCCTTTCGGAGTATCCACCTTCAACACGGCATCAACCACCTTCAGCGACTCTTCGATCAGCGGATCACCGGCTTTGCGTACTCCGAAACGCACCAGCTCCAGGAACCCTGAGTCCACAATTTCCTTTGCCGGATACTTGTAGCGGTCTCCGGGACGCTGGTTGGCCAGCGCCAGTACCCCATGGTCGGGGTCTTCGTCTCCCCTTGCGCCCTCAGAGCTGATAGCAGGATTGATGCGGATATAGTGCCGCGTGATTCCCGGGACCAGCGTTCCTTTATCGGTGACGGTCCACTTCTCCACATGCGACTCGAGGAAATCGGCGTAGGTGCGCACGAACTCGGCCGAAGGTTTGTCCCCGCGCGCCTCGAGAAACTCGGCCGCGCAGATCAGGGCTGCGATGTTGCTGGCCAAGGTGGAGGGCGAGTATCCCCCGGCTTCTTCCCAGCGCTCCTGCGGGGTGGCTGGACCCTCGCGAATAAGGTAGCCACAAGCCAGCTTGACGGTCATAAATGGATCGAAGTTGGCGAGGGCGTCCGCTTTCCACAGACGCCATGCCAGCATGATGGGAAAGGACACCTCGTCGAGCTGCACGCCCGTCCAGTACGGGTCGCCATCAATCCAGAAATTCTGGTAAAAGCCCCCATCTTCCCGCTGGGCGATCGCCAGATAGATGAGAGCGCGTAACGGGGTGACCGTGTCGCCTATGGCCAGCAACGCGGTCGCACTGTTGACCATGTCGCGCGTCCACACCAGATGGTAGCCCCCAAGATCGTCGTCGCTTTTGTCCTGGCCCCAGGGAATACTCAGACTGGCGATCATGGCGCCGGGATACGCCTTGTCCTCGTGAGCCAGCAAGAGATTGATGCTGCGCGCAAACAAGGAAGAATCATGGGGCGGAATCTTGTCCACCAGGGCCAAACGCTTGGCGGTGCGATGCCATTGGTCAAGGAAGTTGTTCCGCGTGGCCTCGAAGGGGATACAAAGCGACTGGGCCGCCATAGCTGCGGCATTGTGGCGGGTGTGGCCGAACCCCAGGCCCAGGGTGAATTCGGTGCTACGGGAGAGATCAAATTCTCCCATGAGGGCAATATTGCCATCCAAGGCGGCATCGTACTCCCAAGTCATTTTGAGGTGGTGAAAAAGGTCGGTCCATCCATCATTAACCCCCACGTATCCACAGGAAAGCTTGATGAACGGGAAGGGGACACAGGAGATTGCCAGATAAATGTCACCCCGATAAGCTAACAGGAACCTTCGCCCTCTGGCCTCGGAGACTTCACCATTGTTGTGCCAACCGCCGATCTGCAGGTGGGGAGCGCAAAGCATATACAAATACAATCGCCCCTGCCATTCAGGCGCGACATTGAATTTGGTATGCACCAGCAGGCAGTTCAAGTGGGGATCAGTGATGATCTGCTTCTCGATGGAGTAGCGCCCCTCCCGATCGGCATTGGTGACTTTCACGCCCAGGGCCGTGCTTCCCAGGCAGTCCATGGTGGTTTGCATATTGCGGCGCTCGTCGTGGAAAAAAGTTTCTCCGTCGCTTACCAGGTATTGCAGGTCACGAATTTGCGGAGAATCGATGGTGGGGTAATAGCACTCGGTGATGACGCCATCGGCGACCGTATACCAGACTCGACTGGAAGTCGAATACGCGGTCCCAACCGCCTCTTTTGCGCCACGCGTCCATCGAGGTGGAATGCCCGGTCCGCCGGGCGCTGGATTCTTGCCGATCATTGTGTTTAACATTTCTCGGTCACTTGCCATCGCCTTGCTCCAAGTCTTTTGCAGTGTATCGCGAACTATCAACCAAACGCCGTAGAACGGCGATTGTAAATAATTGTAAATATCAAATGAATGCAGCCGTTAGCTGGTTATATGGCGGCGCGTGCTTGCTATCATTACAAGCCAGAGCGGCATTTTCCAAGTGCCTCATTTGGGGTAGAAACGATCTCGATGTTTTCCAGCGGCAGATTTGTTGTTGGAGTCCCGCGCCGGTTCGGCCGCATCAATAATCATTGTGACCGAAAAATCGGTCAGCGTTGTGCTGCGATGATGAAACTTACGCAACAGCATATATCGTTGCAAAACTCGTTATATGTCGCAATATTCAGTCAGATTGTCGGAACCTTTTCCGGCGCTCACCCGAATCTTTATTGGAACAGCTCCTAGTTGCGACCGGCCAGTGCCGTGGTATTTGCCGGTACGTGAATTCCAGTCAGGTTTGATAAACGAACGAAGGAGAGCAAAAGTGCACATCGCAATCGGATCCGATCACGTAGGCTGCGCGGCAAAAGAAGGAATCGCCGCCAGGTTAGTCGAAGCTGGACATCAGGTGACGGATGCAAGCGCGACAGTCCAGCCGCATGGCAGTGCCGATTATGCCGAGCAGGTAGCTATGCTGGTATTGGCGCATAAGGCGGAGCGCGGCATCATCGTTACCAGCCGCGTGGTGGGCGCGTCCGTGGCCGCGAACCGCGTGCCGGGTATTCGAGCCGCCGCCTGCCATGATGCCTATTCGGCTTCCGTAGGGGCCAAGATTGAAGGCATGAACGTTCTGGTGTTGGCCATGCATTGGTTAGCCGAAGACCGTGCACAGGAGGTGGTGGATGCGTATCTGGAATCAACCCTTGCGCCCGTGGAAGTGGTGGGAGGCTTGCCGCCCCGCCGGCTGCAACGCGTGTTTGCCCACGTACGCGAGAACCTTGCTCACGAACTTGCGGTAGCGGAGTTGGCGCAGGTGGTAAGCATGAGCCAGTATTACTTCTCCAAGCTGTTCAAGTTGAGCACCGGCACTACGCCTCATCAATACGTTATGCGGCAGAGGGTGGAGCGCGCCCAGGAAATATTGCGCGAGGGCCGGACCCCGCTGGCCGAGGTCGCCACCCATGTGGGCTTCGAGACCCAGAGCCATTTCACCAGCGTGTTTCGCCGGTTGTGCGGGTCTACTCCCAAGCGCTATCGCGAGATGCATCAGGTAAGCACGGCGATCGATACGGCGGCGCAGGAGCAGAGCGATGCTGGGCGGCAGAAGTCCGCGACCGCAGCATAGCAAGACCGGCAGTCTACGACCCATTCCTGGCGCCTCATACCAACGGGTGGGAGGAGTACCTGAATGCAGACCTTGTTATCACTGCAGGTGCTCATCGATCAGGTTCCGGCTCGCTTGAAAAATCTTCCGGACGATCAGGTTCAACGTAAACCTTAAGTCGTTGGGGTGGTCGGTCAAGGAAAAACTCGGGTATCTGCAGGACTCCGCCGCCGATAACCACCAGAGAATTGTCCGCACTCAACTCGAAGACAATCCCGCTATGCTCGGATACGACGCACCATCTGCGCCAGGGAGGCGTCGAGGTGGATAAGTTGGCTTCAGCGTCCGCTGGTGTTCCTTAGAGAGGTTATGGACAACCCGATAGTCGGGCTCCAGGACCGCCGCGCACTATAAAGCTGCTTTACCGCCGGTCTGCCGATACGGCCGGACAAAACCGCTGCTGACTTCTTCTAGCGCACGAAAATCTTGTACAGCATCAGGTAGATCACGACGCCGGTTACCGACACGTACATCCAGATTGTGAAGGTGTACGGCGCAATGGCTTTGTGGCGCGCGAATTTGCCCTTCAGCGCGCGCGCAAGGGTGACCAGAATGAATGGCACGACCACTACGGCCAGGATGGTGTGCGAGATCAGGATGGTGAAATATAGCGGCCGTGATAGACCATGACCCTGGAAGTGGGTAATGCCGGCTCGCAGCACCAGATGGTAGTAGAGGTACGAGATGAGGAACAGCGTGGAGGTGACGAAGGCCGCGATCATCACCCGCTTGTGCGCGTTGATGCGGCGGCGCTTGATGAGATAGAACCCAGAACCAATCAAAATGGCGCTGCTGCCGTTCAGGACGGCGTTCAGGGCCGGATAGAAGGTTAGGCTTACTTGCATCAGGCTGCAGGTTTGGTGGTACGGCGGTTAGCCACCAAAAATGATAACGCGAACATGATCAAGGTGAACAGAGCGAGCACCGCAAAGTTGGTGCTGAGCGAAAGGCCAGTTGAAGCCGACCCGGGGAAGAGCAACGAGCGCAACGCCTCCGTGCCGTAGGTCAGCGGGTTAATGCGCATCAGCAGACGAATCCAGATGGAGGCGCCGGACAATGGAAACAACGATCCGGACAACAGCCACAGCGGGATGAGAAACAGGTTGATGACGGCGTGAAACCCGGCGGTTGAATCCATCGGCCAGGCGATGATGAAGCCCAGCGCCGTCAGCGAAAACGCAACCAGGAAGATCGCCAGCACCGTCAGTCCAAAGCTGGCGAGCGTGAAATGCACGCCCAACGCGGGGGCGAAGACCAGAAAAATCAGGCCTTGCGCCGTCGCCAAGGTCGCGCCCCCGAGCACCTTGCCCAGCACGATAACGGAACGGCTTACCGGCGCCACCAGTACGGACAGCAGAAAACCTTCCTTGCGGTCCTCAATTACCGACATCATGGTGAAGATGGCCGTGAAAAGCACGATCATGATCAGAGCGCCCGGGAAGAAATAATCGAGATAGTGCTGGCCTCCCGCCGCTCCATTGGAGCGAAACGAGGTGCCGAAGCCCGAGCCGATTACGACCCAGAAGAGCAGCGGCGAAGCGATGACTCCGACCACGCGCGCGCGTTGGCGGTAGAAGCGCACGATTTCGCGCCACCATAGCGCCAGAGACGGCAGTAGCCAACCGGCATTGGTGGACACGGTTGTCGCGGGAAAGGCCGCAGTTTGGGTAGTTGCCATGAACCGCTTTCAGAGTCACGTAACGAATCGCGCGCCATTCAATTACCATCAAGGACGCTTTATGTTCAACGCTATTCTAACAGGAGTATTTCGCAATCTTCTCGCGAGAACGCACTCCCGAATGGTGGTGAGAGGAGAAATAATTCGTGACTTCTATGCTACGATGACTGCCAACTAACCGCATGACCTCACCCGTCGCATCAGTCAACTTGACCGTGGCAGAGACGCCGACTACGGCCAGCTCTGCGTTCAGCCGACGGTTGTTTTTCATTCTCGCCGCGGTTGCCCTCGTCTACGCGTTCTTAGCCGGCCTACGCACGGTTTCAGAGCTGGATCTCGGCTGGCAATTGGCGACGGGACGCTGGGTAGTCCAGCATCACCATATTCCCTCAGTAGATGTCCTTTCTTACACCGCGCAAGGCGAGCCTTGGATTTATCCAGTCGGCGCCGGGATCGTGTTTTATGGGGTTTACCTGCTGGGCGGCTACACACTGATTTCCTGGATTGGCGCGCTGGCATGCGTTGGCACGGTGGCCTTGCTGTTGCGGCGGGGTTCAGTTGTCAGCGCGGGTATTGCCATAATCGCGGTGCCGCTGATCGCTTGGCGAACATCGCCGCGCGCCGACATGTTTACCGTCGTACTGTTCGCGGCATTTCTCTCTTTGCTTGTGGGAGAACTATCAGACCGGTCGCGCCCGCCTCTGGTTGTTGCCACTGCTGATGGTGGCATGGGTCAATCTGCACTTCGGCTTTGTCGCGGGTGTTGCTCTGATCGTGGCTTACGTCGGTGGAGAGTTACTAGAAACAATTTTCGGCGATGTCCGCCGCCGCGCCGCCCTGCGAAGACTGCGGCAGGCATGGGGATGGCTGGCGCTGACAGTGCTCGCAACCTTGGCAAATCCTTGGGGCTGGGGAATGTATCGCGCGCTTATGCGGCAACAGCAGGCCGTGGCCCAGCAGCAGCTGAATATCAGCGAGTGGAACAGCGTGCCGATAAATTGGGACGCTTTCAGCACCGCGCTTTCCCTGCGGCAGACCGAAGGCGCGATTTATCTGCTGCTGATCATCGCGGTGGTCGCGGCTGGACTGGCTTTGCTCAGTCGCCAATGGGGAGTGGCAATCCTGCTGCTTATCTCCACCTATCCGCCGGTTCACCATGTCCGCATGGGAGCTGTTTTCGCGTGCATGGTAGTGGTGGTCGGCGGGTCGATAGTGTTGGCGGCGATCGTCGAACTCGGCGCGAAGATTCGGCAGCCGCGAATGCGTTCGGTGGCAGCATGGGCTGCAATTTTGTTATTAGGATCCCTGGCTTTGCTGCGCTCTTTTGACTTGGTTACCAACCGTCATTATGTTCGCGTGGTGGATGAGTCGAACTTTGGGGCCGGATTGGGCTGGTGGTTCCCGGAACGCGCCGCCGAGTTCATTGAACGTGAGAACCTTCCGGGAGAAGTCTTTAACACCTACGACGAAGGCAGCTATCTCGCGTGGAAACTAGGTCCCCAGCGCCGCGACTATATTGATGGCCGGGACACGCTCTTCGGAGTGTCGCGGATGCATAGAGCCCGTCAATTGCTCCAGCTTTCGCCCGATTCGGAGACGTGGCAGCAGGAAGCGGACCGTTACAACATCAACACCATCATTCTTCCGCTAGGCCGCTTCGATGGCGCACAGTTAGTTCAACTCAAGGGTTTTTGCGACAGTCGTGACTGGCGGCCGGTTTATCTGGACGAGATCTCCGTAGTGTTGGTGCGCCGTAAGCCAGAGACGGAAAATCTGATCCAGCGCTTTCCAGTGGATTGCGCGACGGCGCCGCTTCCGGCTCCTCCGTCTGTCTATTCTGCCGCCGGCTCATACAACCAGTGGGCCAATGCTGCCGACCTGCTCGCCTTTCTCGGCCGCGACTACCGAGGCGCTTTCGGCAACCGACAGTGCGCTTCAGACTTTTCCTGACAGCCCCTTCGTGCACTGGCTTCGTGGCAATATTCTCTTCAGGCATGGGGAGCCGATCCGAGGCGGAACAGGAATACCTCGCCGCGGTCTCTCTCGAACCCAGCGAGGTTACCTGGACTGCTCTCGCTAACTTGTATCAGCGAGAGGGGCGAATTTCCCAGGCGGTCGACGCCTGGAAGCAGGCCAGTAATCTGTCGGCCAGGCCAGACCTCGTGCAGCTCAAGCTGGCGCAAATTTATCTGCATGTTCAGCAGCCGCAGTTGACTTTGCAGGCCCTCGATAAGGCGTTGCGCATCGCTCCTGCCGGCGCCCTGGCGGCCACCGGCGCAACCTCTTTGAGGTTCAACGCCGCGCAAGGCCGCTCGGCGGCGTGGAGCGTGCTCGGCGATATGAAACAGGCGACTTCCTTCCAAGAGCAGGCCGTCCAGCTTGCGCCGGATTCTGCCGAGGCCTGGACGCGCCTTGGGAAACTCTACCAGCAGCAAGGACGATTTGTGGATGAGTATCAGGCTGAGAATCGCGCTGCCAAGCTGGCAGGAACTTCTGGTCACTGACCTAGAATGAGTTGGCTCATACGGGACGCCAGCATCCGTGGTTGATCTCGTTCTTCTGTGTGCCTCGGCGTCTCCGTGGTTCACTCCGCTTCTGTTTTGCTGTTCTCAGCGTTCTCTTCGGTCCAGAAGCGATGGCCGGTGCGGCGGATGAAGACGTCTTCCAGACTCGGCTTGTGTATTGAGACGCCCTCGATCTCGCCCGGGAATGCCTCGACCACATCGGTGACGAAGCGGTGACCATTCTCGATCTCCAAGCGCACGCGATGATCGAGCACCGTGGGATGCAACCCAAAGCGCTGCTCAATGCGTTGTGTCAGCGAGTCAGGCTCATCCGATTCAAGCAGAATAACGTCGCCGCCAATTTCGCTCTTCAATTCGGCGGGCGTTCCAAATGCCACCACGCTGCCATTGGCATAAATCGCCAGGCGATCGCAGCGTTCAGCTTCTTCCATCAAATGCGTAGTGACCAGCACCGTCACCCGCTCTTCGTCGCGCAGAATATGCAAGTACTGCCACAGATCGCGACGTGCGCCAGGATCGAGGCCGGTGGTGGGCTCATCCAGCAGCAGCACTGAGGGATGATGCAGCAGTCCCTTCGCGAGTTCGAGCCGCCGCTGCATACCCCCGGAAAAGGTCTCGGCTTTTTCCTTGGCGCGGTCGGCAAGACCAACCCGGCCCAGCATTTCGGTGACACGCTTCTTGAGCGCCGCGCCGCGCAAGCCATAAATGTGGCCGACCAGCATCAGGTTCTCTTCCGCCGACAGCTTGATGTCGATGCTCTGCGCCTGGAAGACGACGCCGATATTGCGCCTCACCAGGGCAGGCTCACGCGCCACATCGTGGCCCATGATCAGAGCGCGTCCGCCCGAGGGCACCATCAGGGTCGAGAGAATGCGGAAGGTCGTGGTTTTGCCGCTGCCGTTGGGGCCGAGCAGTCCGAAGATCTCGGCGGGACCCACATCGAATGAAACGCCAGCCAGTGCGCTTCGATCTCCGTACTGGTGGCGGAGGTCCTGCAGTTGGATCACTGCAGCCGCGGTGTCGCCCGAGTTCGCCGCCATCGGCCGATCGATAATTTCAGAAGTCGTCATGAGAGATGCCAGAGATGATTGTATTACGCCGGAAGACGCGGGGCGAACCGCTTTGCCAGCCGTCAGCTGTCAGCTCGCCGCTATGCTCGGTTGAGCATCATCAGCGCGAACAACAGCGGCAGATAGATCACCGAGGCTTGCAGCACCTGACGCGCGCGCAGCTTCGAGTCGGAAGCAGCGGGGGTGAGCTTCATCGTCCACATGCGCAGGCTGAACCACAACATGCCACCGCCGAGCAATAACGCGCCGGCGAAGTACGTCCAGCCAGCCATGCCCATCAGCGTGGGCGCGAGCGACACCGGGACCAGCGCCAGCGCATACATCACGATGGCCAACGCGGTGGAGCGGCCGTCGCTCTCTACCACGGGCAACATGCGGATGCGGGCGTTCTCGTAGTCTTCGCGATAGAGCCACGCGATGGAATGAAAGTGTGGAAACTGCCAGAAGAACAAAATCGCGAACAGGATAAATGCTTCACCATCGAGCCGGCCGCGAATCGCGGTCCAGCCCAGCACGGGAGGCATCGCTCCCGGGAAGGCGCCGAGAAATGTGCAGATCGGGTGCACGCGCTTCATCGGCGTGTACACCGCGAGATAGCTGATGGAGGTAAGCGCTGCCAGCGCGGCGGTCAGCCAGTTGGTGGTTGCCCACAGATAGAGCACGCCGCCGATGGTCATGCCGAAAGCGATGACAGACGCGTGCATCAGGCTCATGCTGCCGGTGACCAGCGGACGCAGAGAAGTGCGGCGCATCAGCGCGTCGAGGTCGCGCTCGACCACTTCGTTGATCGCAGCAGTGCCTCCGCTGACCAAGCCGATGCCGATCAGCGCGTGCAGTAGCGTCCACGACAGCGACGACACGCCCGCCTTGGCGGCGGCGAAATATGCGCCCGCCCACGCAGTCATAACGATCAGCGTGGTAACCCGCGCTTTGATGAGAACGGAATAGTCGCGAGCGAGCGCGGCAAATCCTTCGCGAGGCACAGCCAGTGGCTGCGTGGCGGTGCTCATGCAGTGACGGCCTTTCGTGGGGCGACCAAATCGCCGGCCACGATCAATAGAACAGTGGGCCAAGCCAGAAATACTGCGAAACGATGGTGCGCCGGATTATAACGAATAAGACCAGATCGCGACGTCAGAACTAGCTCCTGTCAAACGTTGCGTCCGCACAAAACGACGGATTCGCTTGTGGGGCGATGCTCATAACGAGTTCAGTAGGAGATGCGGCTCAAAGCTACGGCGAACGCCCAATCCTCGAACGGCGCTCGTGGCGACATTGTACCAAACCGGCCGCTGAAAGGCGGATGCGGTCCAGGAAGAACTGGCGGAATTGCGCGACAAGACTAAAACTGCGATACCGCAACTGGCGTCTAATAAAATCGTAGGCAGTTCCTTACTGCCCGGCGGGAGTGTTCGCGTGCGCATTCTATTGCTTGCCCTTATGCTTTTGGTCCTCGGTCTGACGCAGCAGCGGGTCTCGGATGCTGCCAGCAGCGACTCGCGGACTATCGTGCTGTCCCATGTGCGGCTCATCGACGGCACCGGGGCGCCGCCGAGGGAAAACGTTTTCCTCGAGATCCGCGACGGCAAGATTGTCGCCATTACGAAAGCTCCCTTAGACGCTCCGGTTTCGGCGCGCGTTATCGACTACTCCGGCAAGACTATCATTCCTGGACTGATCAACGCTCACGGACACCTTGCACTTGTATGCGGGCTGAAGAATTCAGCTACCTGTTACACCAAGGACAACGTTGTCGCCGAGTTGCGTCAATACGAACGGTATGGCGTGACCAGCATGTTGTCGCTGGGCGTCAATCGCGATCTGATTTACGAGGTTCGCGACGAGCAGCGTGCCGGCAAACTGGACGGCGCGACCGTTTACAGCGCGGACCGCGGCATTGGAGTGCCCGACGCCGCGCCGCCATTGCCGCATGCGCCTGATCAGCTTTACACGCCGAAGATGCCCGAGGAGGCACGCGCCGATGTAGATGCGATGGCGTCACGTCACGCCGATATGGTCAAGATCTGGGTCGACAATCTGCACGGCACAAAGCCCTCGATGGATCCGGCCATTTACCGCGCCGTCATCGACCAAGCTCATCGTGAGGGATTGCATGTCGCTGCGCATGTCTACTATCTGGCCGATGCCAAAGCGCTCGTCAGCGATGGCGTGGATGTGCTCGCGCATAGCGTTCGCGATCAAGCGATCGACCAGGAATTACTGACGGCCATGAAGCAGCGTGGAGTGTTCTACATTCCTACTCTCACCGTGGATGAGTCATTCTTCGCCTACGCTGAACACCCGGAGTGGAAGAACGATGCGTTCTTGCAGGCTGGCATGAGTCCCGAGTTGCTCGACATGCTTACCAGCGACGCGCAGCGGCAAAAAGTCGAGCATGACCCAAGCCTTCCTGTGCACAAGCGTGACTTCGCCAACGATCAGAAGAATCTCAAGCTGGCTTACGATGCCGGTGTGAAGGTCGGCTTTGGCACGGATTCCGGCGCCATTCCGTCCCGCATTCCCGGCTTCGCCGAGCATCATGAGCTGGAGATGATGGTTGCGGCAGGACTGACTCCGATGCAGGCGATCATGTGCGCGACCAAGACCAACGCGGAGCTTCTCGGCATCGCGAATTCAACGGGCACGCTTACGGTAGGGAAGCAGGCAGACTTGATTGTGCTGGATGGCAATCCGCTGGATGACATCCGCAATACGCAGAAGATAGTTGCGATCTGGCACGGGGGCAGGGAAGTGCAGCCTATCGTATCGGTCCGATAAGAAAATCTCGACGCGCTAGCTGCGAACTCCTACCTACAACTCCAGTTCCTGCAACTCCGGTTTGGGCGGCGGAATCGTGTGCAGCGCCTCGACCATGGCGTCGGCGAATTCGCTGGTTCCGGCGGTGCCTCCTACGTCGCGCGTGATGTGCTTCTTCTCGGTGTAGACCTTCTCCAATGCCAGGCGGATATGGTTGGCGGCGTTCTCCTCGCCGAGATGGCGCAACATCAGAATGCCCGACCGCAGTACCGCGGTTGGATTGGCGATGTCTTTGCCTGCAATGTCGGGCGCGGAGCCATGCACGGCCTCGAAGATGGCGCATTCGTGTCCGAAGTTCGCGCCCGGCACAAGCCCCAGTCCGCCGACGAAAGCTGCGCAGAGATCAGAAATGATGTCGCCGTAGAGATTCTCAAGCAGCAACATGTCGTACTGGTAGGGATTCATCACCAACTGCATGCAGGTGTTGTCCACAATGTGCTCGCCGTAGGTGATCTCGGGATACTCTTTCGAGATGTTGCGCGAGCAGCGGATGAACAAGCCGTCCGACAACTTCATGATGTTGGCTTTGTGGATGGCGTGGATCTTCTTGCGATGCATGCGTCGCGCGTACTCGAAAGCAAACCGCGAGATGCGCGTGGAAGCTTTCTCGGTGATGATCTTCAGGCTCTCGACCACGCCGGGCACGACTTCATGCTCGATGCCGGAGTAGAGCCCCTCGGTGTTCTCGCGAATAACGACCAAGTCAACGCCGGGATAGCGCGTCGGCACGGCGGGCAGATTGCGGATGGGCCGGAAGTTGGCGAACAACTCAAACTGCTTGCGCAACGCGACGTTGATGCTGGAAAAGCCGCCGCCGATGGGCGTCGTCACTGGACCCTTCAGCCCGATATGGGTGCGCTCAATGGACTCGGTAAGTTCTTTGGGAATGTACTCTCTGTACTTCTCGTAGGCCTCGGCGCCAGCGGCGAAGCTTTCCCACTCGAACTTGACGCCGGTGGCTTCCAGGATGCGGACGGTGGCGTTCACAACCTCGGGGCCGATGCCGTCGCCTGGTATTAACGTAATTTTATATGACATTCGTTCTCATTTGATTGCCCGAGTCAGTCTCCGGACTTGGCTTTAGCGGAAGCATTGTCCTTAGTGTCGAGCAGTTCCTTCAGCTCAGCCATGAACTCGCGCACATCTTTGAAATCCAAATAAACCGAGGCGAAACGCACATACGCAACCTTGTCGATCCGTTTCAGGCGGTTCATGATCAGCTCGCCGACCTCGCTGGTTTTGCGCTCACGATCGGCCGAGTCCACCACGAAACCCTCGGCGTCGTTGACGATCTGCTCCAATTTGCTCATGGAGACGGGTCGCTTCTCGCAGGCCCGCAACAGTCCGTTAAGAACTTTTTGGCGCTCGAACTTTTCGCGCCGCCCGTCTTTCTTTACGACCATGTAGGGGATCTCGTCGATCCGTTCATAGGTGGTGAATCGCCTCTCGCATTTCAAACACTCGCGGCGACGGCGAATGGATTCGCCTTCCTTGCTTTCGCGCGAATCGACCACTTTGTCGTTTTCAAAGCCGCAGAATGGACACTTCATGGGTGAGAGAAGATGCAGGCGGGCAGCCTGCACCTCGATTGTAACAGTCAGAGGAGGAACAACCGCCTAGGTGATCCAGCCGCCGCCAACAACCAAGTCACCGTCATAGAACACTACCGCCTGACCGGGAGTGATGGCGCGCTGCGGCTCGTCAAACGTCGCGAGCACCTCGTCGTCGCCGACCTTCTCGAGGACCGCATTGGCAGCCTCATGGCGATGCCGAATCTTGGCCTGCACGCGCATGGGTTCGCGCAGATCGTCAATGGCGATCCAGTTCAAGCGCCGCGCGCGCAGCTCGCGCGAGAACAACTCGTCCCCGCTGCCTACCACGACCTGGTGCTTGTCTCCGCGAATCTCCAACACGTAAAGTGGTGAGCCCGTCGCCACACCAAGTCCCTTGCGCTGGCCTACGGTAAAGTTGTGAATACCGTGATGCTTGCCGACTACCTCGCCGGTCGAGGTGACCAGCTCTCCCGCAGTATCGGGAAATTCCTCGCCCTGCTCCGCAAGATAGGCGTCGAGAAACTTCTTGTAGTCGCCGCCGGGAATAAAGCAGATCTCCTGCGAGTCGGGCTTCTCGAATAGGCGCAGTCCCGCGCGCTTCGCCTCGTCGCGTACCTCGGGCTTACGCATCTCCCCGAGCGGGAACAAGGTGCGACTCAACTGCTCCTGCGTCAGGCCGAAGAGGAAATACGTCTGGTCCTTGGCGCGGTCAGCGGGGCGCTTCAGCAACCAGCGGCCGGTGCGCTCGTCGAATTCGTTGCGTGCGTAATGGCCGGTGGCCAGCAGATCGGCGCCGATCTGCCGCGCGGTAATCAAAAGCTGATCAAACTTCAGATGGTTATTGCACAGGCTGCACGGGATCGGTGTGCGCCCGGAAAGATACTCCGCGACAAAGGGACGCACCACGTCGTCCTCGAAACGCTGCTCCTGGTTTACGACGTAATACGGAATGCCAAGCGTTTCGGCTACGCGGCGCGCATCATAAACGTCGTCGATGGAACAACAACGCCCCTGCACCGACTCGGGCATGCCCTCGTGACCCGCCAGGCGGCGCTGGTTCCAGAGCTGCAGCGTGAGTCCGACGACGGTGTAGCCCTGCTCACAGAGCAACGCGGCGACGGCGGAGGAGTCCACTCCTCCGGACATGGCCACGGCGATGGTCTGCTGGTTTGTCAATAATCAAACTCTTCCCTATTAATGGGTTAGAACAAGAAGTTTAAAGTGTATTCTAGCTGAAAGCTGACCGCTGAGGGCTGACAGCCTTCCGATACACCGGGCTTATCTCCCTTAACCTCGCGACCACTTCCGGCACGAGCGACAAAGCAAACTCCACGTCCTCGGCCGTGTTCTGCTTGCCCAGACTAAAGCGGATGCTGGCGCGCGCACGATCTGGCGAAAGTCCCATCGCGGTCAGCACATGTGACGGCTCGATTGCCCCCGACGAACACGCGGCCCCGGTGGAAACTGACAGCCCCTTGAGATCGAGCGCAATCACCATCGCTTCGCCTTCGATGCAATCGAAGTAAATGTTGGTCGTGTTGGGGACGCGCGGCGCATCACCGCTGTTAACGCCAATCTGCTCGACAGCCTCGACGATCCCCTGTTCCAGACGGTCGCGCAGCGCGGCCATTCGCTCGACATTGCCGTCTACAATCCCCTCGCGAGCAATCTCCGCTGCTTTGCCGAGCCCGACGATGCCGGGAAGATTCTCCGTTCCCGCACGCCGCGAACGTTCGTGACGCCCGCCGTACATCATCGGCTGCAGCAACGTTCCCCTGCGCACAAAGAGGGCACCGGCGCCTTGTGGGCCGTGCATCTTGTGGCCAGTGATGGTTAGGAGATCGCACCCAATCCCCTTCACATCGAGCGGCACTTTGCCGGCAGCCTGCACGGCGTCGGTGTGGAAGTACACGTCAGCTTCCGTGGCAACCTTGCCAATCTCGGTCACCGGCTGCAGCACCCCGGTTTCGTTGTTCGCCAGGATGATGCTGATGAGCTTAGTCGTAGGTCGCATTGCCCGCCGGACATCATCGGGATCAACCAACGCCCGCCCATCCACCGGCAAATAAGTGACGGCGCAACCCATCTCTTCCAGCCGCTTGCACGCATTCAACACCGCATGATGCTCCACCGCGGAGGTGATGATGTGATCGCCCGGCTTTACCAAGCCAAACAGCGCCAGGTTGTCGCCCTCGGTGCCTCCGCTGGTGAAGACAATCTCCGCCGGACGGCAGTTCAGCAACTCGGCGAGCTGCTCGCGTGCGTGCTCTACGGCTGAGCGCGCCTGCTGCCCCTGCTGGTGAATAGACGACGCGTTGCCGAACCTCTCGAAGAAGTAGGGACGCATGGCGTCAAACACTTCGGGAAGAAGCGGCGTGGTGGCGTTGTTGTCGAGGTAGACCCGATGCATCTCTGGCTCTATTCTAACGGTTTAGTTAGATTCGGGGCGGGGAAGCGGGGATTCGGAGAAGGGCCGATCACTCTTGGGTCGCACTGCTCAGCCCATCGGAGCTTGCCATGAAGCCCACGTTCTTCCAATCAGGGTCTGACTTTCGAAAGTGGTTGGCGTCGAATCACGACAAATTCCACGAGCTTTGGGTCGGTTTCTACAAGAAAAACTCGGGCAAAGCCGGCATTAGCTACCTGGAAGCCGTGGATGAAGCACTCTGTTTTGGGTGGATCGACGGACTGAAAAAGCGCGTGGATGACGTCAGCTACACGCATCGCTTCACCCCGCGAAAAGCGAAAAGCTTTTGGAGCGCGGTGAACATCAAGAGGGTTGGCGAGTTGCAGCAGCTTGGACGCATGGCCGCCCCTGGGCTCAAGGCATTTGCGGGGCGCGACGAGCAGAAAGCAATGCAATATTCGTATGAGAGAGGCGCCTGCATACTAGAGGGTTCGCATGAGAAACAGTTTCGCAGGAGCCCGACGGCGTGGACGTTCTTCCAGGCTCAACCGCCGGGTTATCGACGCACAGCAACCTGGTGGGTGATTAGCGCGAAGCGCGAAGAAACGAGAGAGAAACGACTGGCTAAGCTGATCGAAACCTCACAGCATGGGCGCAGGCTGGATATGCTGGTATCACCGGGCAAGAGGAAGTAAGTGGTGTCTCAAGAATCTGGGTACCGGAGGCGGGACCGAATTCGCAGCAACCTAAATTTGTGCCTTCCTACGGGACTCGGGTGTCTTATACATGCCTACGCAGCTCTGAGTGAAATGCTGCGCTATAGGAGCTCCACATCTGGTGTATAGGCGGTGGGTGGCGCACGCTCAGGCGTACATAACTGCAGTCAGTCCCGAGACCGCGCTTTAGCGCCTGAGATAGTATTTTCCTCACCTCAGCGGCTAAAGCCGGCTCATTTCTAAGGGTAAATGCACCGCTTGAAGCGGTGCTCCACCGTAGCGAAGAGCGAATAGCGTTCCTACCGCTTTTCCATCGGTACATACCGATTGGGATACGTCGGTCCCTGGTAATCCGCACGCGGCCGAATCAGCCGGTTGTCATTGAGTTGCTCGATGACGTGCGCCGTCCAGCCTGCCACTCGCGACACCGCAAACACCGGAGTAAACAAATCAATGTCGATGCCCAGCGTGTGATAAGTGGATGCAGAATAAAAGTCGACATTCGCGTTGAGTTTGCGATCGGCGACGATGAACTCTTCGATCTTGCGCGAGATTTCGAACCACTTGGTGTTGCCGCTGGACTCTCCAAGATCGCGCGACATCGTCCGCAAATGCGTGGCTCGCGGATCTTCGGTGTGATACACGCGATGGCCGAATCCGGGGACCTTCTTCTTCTGCGCCAGCATCCCTTTCACATAATCGACTGGGTCCGCTCCAGACGCGTCCACGGCTTCGAGGATGCGGAACACCGCTTCGTTGGCCCCGCCATGCAGCGGCCCCTTCAGCGCTCCGATGGCGGCTGTAACGGCCGAGTGCATGTCGCTGAGAGTCGCTGCCACCACGCGTGCCGCGAAGGTCGAGGCATTCAGTTCGTGGTCAGCGTGGAGGATAAGTGCGATATCGAAAGCACGCTCTGCCGTCGCGCTGGGAATCTCGCCGTTCAGCATGTAGAGAAAATTGCCCGCATGGGACAGCGAACGGTCAGGCTCGATCAGCGGCTTGCCTTTGCGGATGCGATCATAGGTGGCGACTACGTAAGCGAGTTGCGCCGTGATCCGAATCGCCTTGCGCACGTTCGCTTCGTGGTCGTTCACCTTCTCTTCGGGGTCGTAATATGACAGCGCCGAAACGATGGTGCGCAGAACGTCCATGGGCAGCGCGTGTTTGGGAGCTTGCCGCAACAGGCTGATGATGGAGGCATCTAATTTGCGCTCGCGCGCCAGGCTCAACTTCAATTCCTGCAGCTCGGAGCGGTTCGGCAGGCGACCAAACCACAGCAGATAGCAGACTTCCTCAAAGTTCGAATGATCGGCCAGTTCGTGAATGTCGATGCCACGATAAGCCAGGACACCTTGATCGCCATCGATGAAGCAAATGCTGGAATTGGCTGCGGTAATGCCTTCCAGACCCTTGCCGCTATGCGCCGTCGTAGACATGAATACCTCTTGCGGTTTACTGCGCCGCGGTGAAAGACACAGTGAATTGCGCGGTTGACAGGGAGGAAAGCCGCGCTGGAGTGCAACTTACTTTTATACTCCGCAGCTTCCGAACTCGTCCAACGTCCCACTACCCACCGCCGATCAGCTTTTGTCACGCTGGCGTGCGGCTCGGCAGTTGATCATGATTTATTCGTCCCGTCGCCGCTCACATTAAGATTAATCTCACGTCCAAGGGCAGCGTCACATCCGTGACGCCGAATTCCCATGTCTGCAGGCTCGATTCTCCTTGCAGAATCCGCCACCTTTAAGAGGAGGGTTGTTTCATGTATAAGCTTCGTTTGGTCCTGTTAGTCGCCGTTCTAATGTTGGCTGCGGTGTTCTGCAATGCGCAGTCCACTCAACTCGATCTGCCGCGTCAGAGCCAGCACGCCGTGGTAACTCAGCGCATTGGCGTCACCGACATCACCGTTAACTACCATCGTCCACTGGCGAATGGCCGCAAGGTCTGGGGTGGCCTTGTACCTTATGGCGAAGTCTGGCGTGCTGGCGCAAACGAGAACACCACCATAACCTTTTCTGGTCCGGTCAGCATTGAAGGGCAGCCTTTGGCCGCGGGAACCTATGGTCTGCACATGATTCCCAATCAAGATCAGTGGACCATTATTTTCTCCAAGATGCACACCGCATGGGGAAGCTTCAGCTACGACCAGAAAGAAGACGCATTACGAGTCACGGCGAAGCCGCAGACGACGGAGCTGCACAATGCTCTGGTCTATGACTTCGACCAGCTTCAGCCTGACTCCGCCGTAGTCACGATGAGCTGGGACAAAGTTGCTGTCCCCTTCAAGGTCACCGTTAATGTGAACCAGGCCGTCGAAGCCAGCTTGCACAACCAGCTCCGCGGATTGCCGCAGTACACCTGGGATGCTTGGGACGATGCTGCGACTTACATGGTGGACAACAAGATGGATCTGAACCAGGCTCTTCAGTATGAAGACAAATCCATCCAGAACGAAGAGCGCTTCGAAAACTTGATGACCAAGTCGCGCATCCTGGACGCGATGGGTCAGAAAGACCAGGCTGCAACCGTGCGCAATAAAGCTCTGGCCATGGGCAATGCGCAGCAGTTGTATGGCTATGCCCGCCAGTTGCAGCGCCAAAAGCAGCAGGATGAGGCGTTCGCTGTCTTCCGCACGATGCAGAAGAAATATCCTGACAACTGGCTGACTTATGCCGGCATGGGCCGCATTGCTTGCAGTCAGGGCGACTACACCAAGGCCACCGAGGACATGAAGCTGGCGCTGTCGACGGCTCCTGACGTGGGTAAGTCCAGCGTCGAGAGCTTGATCAAGCGCCTGGAAGCGAAAGAGGACATCAACAAGTAGCTCGAAGTCGCTGGACTGTTTGTGCTTCGCCGGGACTCCAGCTAATCGCGGCGGTGTCCGGAGTCCCGTAAGGTAACAGCGATTTCTCGGGCCGTCCATTCTGTTTGCGGTATTGCAGTTTGAATCCGCGGCTCAGTAAACCGTAAGCCACGCGGAACAGGTGTGATCGAGTTCGGCCCTTATTAACACGTAAGGGTCGGAACTTGCACCGACGAACAGGCCACAGGTACGGCAGTAGGATTCGACTACGATCGGCCTTCGGAGGCTGGGGACGCGCTCAAAGCTGGAAGATGGTGCTGTGTCCTCTGCCAAGGGTCGGCCTCCTGGAATGAAAGCCCGTGGAGACCTGGGATCAACGTAGCCGCTTGGAGGGGTTTCCACGGGCTAACAGGGAACTGCGCCTATGCAGGTAGATTAACTTCCCACAACGTGGTTTGTCTGTCTGGAGTCAGACCTAAAGGGCCACTTTATGTGCATGAGAGATTGCCGCTTTGCCGGTCTGATTGCCTCTCAGCTTCACCAGCATTTATAGTTAGGAGTTTGCTTACCTCGTCCGGGGACTTTCTGTCCGAACGACAATTTACGCGCCCGCCGCGGCGGTCCGCATCCGGAGTAATCATGTATAAACGTTTTGTTCCGCTGCTGTGCCTGCTTACGCTCGGCTTGAGCATTTTCGCCTGCGCCGACGAAGGCATGTGGTTGTTTAACGCTTTCCCCAAAGACAAGGTTCAGGCCAAATACGGTTTCGCCCCGGACCAGGCGTGGCTTGACCATGTGCGGCTTTCTTCGGCCCGTGCTCCCAACGGCTCGTCGTCTTTCGTATCGGCCGATGGGCTAATCTTCACCAATCATCACATCGCGCAGGGATGCATCCACGATCTCTCCACCAACGGCAAGGACTACATGAAGAACGGGTTCTACGCCCCGACAAAAGCGGAAGAACCAAAATGTCCTGGCATGGAATTCGTGGTACTGGAAAACATTGAGGACGTTACCGCCAAGGTGAATGCCGCGGCCAAGCCCGGTATGTCCGCCGCCGAGGCCGGCAAGGCGCAGCGCGAAGAAATGTCGTCGCTGGAAAATCAGTGCTCCGCGGGCGACATACGCTGCGACGTGGTCACCTTGTACTCCGGCGCAATGTACAACCTATACAAGTACAAGAAGTATGACGACATTCGGCTGGTCTTTGCGCCGGAGTTCGACATTGCCTTCTTCGGAGGCGATCCCGACAACTTTGAGTATCCGCGCTACGATCTCGATATCTCTTTTTTGCGGGCGTATGAAAACGGCGAGCCTGCCAAGACCCCTGATTACCTTAAGTGGTCGCCCACCGGAGTAAAGGAAGGCGACCTGGTCTTTGTTTCCGGTAATCCCGGCCGCACTGGCCGTTTGCTCACGGTGGACCAGCTCAGCTTCCTTCGCGATTACCAATATCCCATGCTGCTCAGCTCCTTCTCGCGTCGCATTGCCATGCTGCAAAAATTCAGTGCAGCCTCGGAAGAAAATGCCCGCGAAGCCGAAAGCAACTTGTTCGGATTGCAGAACTCCTTTAAGGCGGTCACCGGCTATCAAGGCGGATTGCTCGACAAAGAGCTAATGGCTAAGAAAGCCGCCGACGAGAAGAACTTGCGCGACTATGTCGAATCCGACTCCAAGCGCAAAGAAGAATTCGGCGATCCCTGGGCTGAGATCGGCAAGGCTGTCGATGTTCAAAAACAGATTTACAAACCCCTGAACTACTTGGACAACCTGGGTGGCTTCCGCGGTGATCTCGCTCGCTATGCCCGCGACATCGTGCGCGCAGCCGGGCAGAAGCAGAAGCCCAGCAACCAGCGCATCCGCGGCTTTCAGGACTCGGCTTTACCTACGCTCGAGCAGCGCCTTTTCTCGACCGCTCCGGTCTACAAATCGCTGGAGCAGGCGCTTCTGGCTGAGAGTCTCGCCGAAATGCAGGATGTCCTCGGCGCCGACAATGCAGACGTGAAGAAGGCGTTAGCCGGTAAGACTCCAGACGAGCGCGCTAAGGAGCTGATTGACGGAACCAAGCTCGACGATGTCGCGTTCCGCAAGCAACTCTACGAAGGCGGCGAAACTGCCGTGGAAGCCAGCAAGGACCCCTTGATCGTGCTGATGCGTCAAATTGAGCCGGATGCCCTCGCCATCCATCAGCGCGATGAAGACGAAGTGCAGTCGGTGCTGCGCCGCGATGGCGGTAACATTGGCAAGGCCCTATTCGCCAAGGAAGGGCTCAGCGTTCCGCCCGACGCCACCTTCACCTTGCGTCTAAGTTACGGCGCAGTCGAAGGCTACAAGCTGAACGGCAAGAACGTGCCGTGGTTTACCATCATGGGCGGTGCTTACAAGCACGCCGCCGAGCATGGCAGCAAGCCTCCCTATCAGCTGCCTGACAGCTGGCTGAAGGCGAAATCCTCGATTGACCTGAAGACTCCACTGGATACGGTTTCCACGCCCGATATCATCGGCGGCAACTCCGGCAGTCCGGTCATCAACAAGAACGCCGAGGTGGTGGGGATCATCTTCGATGGCAACATCGAGTCGTTGCCGTGGAATTTCATGTACAGCGACAAGGTGGCTCGCTCGATCGAAGTGGATTCGCGGGCGATCATGGAGTCGCTGCGCAACATCTATCACGCTGACGCTCTAGCCAGCGAGTTGAACGGCACGCAGGCTGCGGCCATGAAGCCAAATCCGCAGAACAAGATGCGGAAACCGGTCACCAAGCAACAATAACCTCGCGCATCGTAAGCAGGAAGGGGCGCGGCGAAAGTCGCGCCTTTCATGTGGTTGCCTTGTCCTGTTTCGCTACAACGATTCTAGAGTCCTTCTGGCTTGAGTGGTGCCGGCATTCAGAGGCATGTCGCCACTTGATGTCGGATTGCCAGGGTGGAAGGAAGCGCATAAAGCCCAGCCCCGAATGGGGCGAAAGAGATTAGCCCGGCACTACAGCGTGGGAAATACGCCGAGTCCCGTAGGGACGGCAGACGTCGCGATGTATCAATGCTGGAGCGGCCTCTCCAATCCTGCGACCATGGCTTCTGCTGGACATCCAATGTGTTAGCCTTTTAATTGGGTGAAGTGTGGTTGATGGGCCTATCCAGGCTCAGCGAATCGATTTCCAAGTACGCCTTATCAAGGAACACAGAGTTGATCAACAAGGTAATCGCCAAGGTTTTTGGCACTAGCAACGAGCGGGAAATCAAGCGGATCATGCCGCTGGTGGAGACCATCAACGGGCTTGAACCTGAGATGAAGCAGCTCAGCGACGAGCAGCTCCGGGAAAAGACGGAGGAGTTCCGCCAGCGCATTCGCGAGCGTGTGGATGCAATCGAGGACCCCGACGATAAGGACCGTGAGCTGAAGCTAGCGCTGGACGAGGTTCTTCCCGAGGCGTTCGCTGTGGCCCGCGAGGCCAGTTGGCGCGTGCTGAAGATGCGGCACTTCGATGTGCAATTGATCGGCGGAGTGGTACTGCATCACGGTAAGATCGCCGAAATGAAGACCGGAGAAGGTAAAACGCTGGTTGCGACTTTGCCGGTTTACCTGAATGCGCTTTCCGGGCGTGGCGTCCACGTGGTCACCGTCAACGACTACCTGGCTAAGCGCGACTCGGAGTGGATGGGCAAGCTCTACACCTTTCTCGGCTTGACCGTCGGCGTCATCGTTCATGACCTCGACGATCGCGAGCGCCGTGAAGCCTATGGCGCCGATGTTACCTACGGCACCAACAACGAGTTCGGCTTCGACTACCTGCGCGACAACATGAAGTTTGACCTCACCGACTGCGTGCAGCGTGGACACAACTATTCCATCGTTGACGAAGTGGACTCCATCCTGATCGACGAAGCCCGTACGCCGCTGATCATCAGCGGTCAGAGCGAGGAATCGACCGACAAGTATTACCGCGTGAACCGCATCGTTCCTCAACTTGAAATGGGTGAGGAGATCGATAGAGGTTTGGGAGAAGACAAGGTTCTTACCGGCGATTACGTGGTTGACGAGAAGCACCGCACCATCACCGTCACTGACGTGGGCTGGGAAAAAGTGGAGCGCCTGCTGGGCATCGGCAACATCGCCGATCCCGAGAACTGGGACCTGAAACACCACGTGGATACTGCAATCAAGGCGCACGCTCTCTATCGGCGTGACGTCGAGTACGTGGTGAAGGACGGGGAAGTGCTCATCGTGGATGAATTCACCGGACGCCTGATGCCCGGCCGCCGCTGGTCTGATGGATTGCACCAGGCAGTCGAAGCCAAGGAAGGCGTGAAGATCGAGCGCGAGAATCAGACGCTCGCCACCGTCACCTTCCAGAATTACTTCCGCATGTACAAGAAGCTTGCCGGCATGACCGGTACGGCAGAGACGGAAGCGGCTGAATTCGACAACATTTACAAACTCGAAGTTGTAGTCATTCCCACCAACAAGGTTTTGCGACGGATCGAGAACTCCGACGTCGTGTACCGCACGGAAAAGGAAAAGTTCTTTGCCTCAGCCGACGAGATTCAGAAGATCGCCGAACAAGGCCAGCCCATATTGGTGGGTACAACTTCGGTTGAGAAGTCGGAGCGGCTTTCGGATCTGCTGAAAAAGAAGGGCATCAAGCACGTAGTGCTGAATGCCAAGTATCACGAGAAGGAAGCTGAGATCGTTGCCCAGGCAGGCCGCAAAGGTGCGATCACGATTGCCACCAACATGGCCGGTCGCGGTACCGACATTCTGCTTGGCGGCAACTCCGAGTTCATGGCCAAGCAGGAGTGCATCAAGAAAGGCTTGGCGCAGCCGCTCAAGGTTGTGGCGGGCGAAGTCACCGCCAAACCCGACGATCCCAACCTCTCCTACTTCTATTACGGTGGCAATGAGTACCAGGTCCCAACCGTGCAGTGGAACGAGATCAACGCTCGCTATAAGGAAGTCACCGACGCCGAGCATGAGGAAGTTATCTCCCTTGGTGGATTGTTTATCTTCGGCACCGAACGTCACGAGGCGCGCCGCATCGATAATCAGCTGCGCGGTCGCGCCGGCCGTCAGGGCGATCCGGGCGCATCGCGTTTCTATCTGTCGCTGGAAGATGACCTCATGCGCATCTTCGCTAAGGAGTGGGTATCGAACCTGCTTCAGCGGCTGGGTATGGAAGAAGGCGTGCCGATCGAATCGAGGCTGATCACGCGCCGCATTGAGGCCGCGCAGAAAGCGGTTGAAGGCCAGAACTTTGAAGCTCGTAAACATTTGCTCGAATACGACGATGTGATGAACAAGCAGCGCCAGGCGGTTTACGGATTGCGCCGGCAGCTCCTGGAGGGCATCGATCAAAAAGAGCTGATCCTCGAGGATTACGTTCGCGACATTCTTGGCGGGCTGCTCGATAAATATGCCGCCAAGGAAACGCACGCTGAAGACTGGGACATCAAGAGCCTGAAGAACCAGCTCTTCACTCGCTTTGGGGTTGACATTGCGGCCGAGGGCATCCAGGCTGAAACCCTGAACCGCCAGGAACTCGGCGACACCATCTTCGACAAGTTGAAAGAGCGTTACGAGGCCAAGGAGAAGTTGATCGGCCCCGACGCCATGCGCCATCACGAGCGCATCATCATGCTAAGCGTGATTGACCAGCAGTGGAAAGACCACTTGCTTAGCATGGACCACCTGCGCGAAGGAATTGGTTTGCGCGGCTATGGCCAGCATGATCCGCTGGTGGAATACAAGCGCGAGTCGTTCGACATGTTCGAAGCCATGATGGAGCGCTTCGAAGAGGAGACGGTCCGATATCTGTACCTGATGCAGGTGATCGAAGCACCATCTCCTGCGGTGCAACATGCGATTTCTTCGGGCGATTTTGACAGCAACGGCCAGGCGGCCTCGGCGTTCAGCACCAGTCCCAGACGAAATCGCGCGACCACCTCGATGGACGACATGGAAGAAGCCTTCCAGCGCCGCAAGCGTCGCGAACTGGAACAGGCGCGCATGGCGGGCGCAGGCGAGGCGGGAACGGTGCAGCAAGTGGTTCGCGGCGAGAAGGTCGGCCGCAACGATCCTTGCCCGTGCGGCAGCGGGAAAAAATATAAGAAGTGTTGCGGGGCATAGAAGACGCCGCTCTTCGCTTAACACGTGGCAATCCTAGAAAAGTGTGGTTCCTGGCATTTCCTGTTTCGGTTTCCCACAATGGTAGCAAGGCCATTATTGTTTGCGTTCCGTCCGCGACTCTGATATTGTCCGCCCCAAATGAGGAGCGGTTTTGGGCTAACCGCGCCGGCCTTGTGTCGTAGCGCGCAAGCGGAAGCGCTCTCCCCGGACGAATAAATTCAGGAGGTCATCATGGCATTTTGTGCATCCTGCGGTACTCAGATGGCCGACAACGCGGCGTTTTGTCCCAACTGCGGGAAGGCCGCAGCTCAGGCGAGTGCTATAGGCGCCTCTGTTCCCCCGACGACACCCACTCCGCCTGCAAACTACGGCAACACCAGCGCACCCGCCGCGCCGATCGAGGAAAACGTGGCCGGCATGCTAGCCTACTTCACTATTATCCCGGCGATCATTTTTCTCGTGATCGAGCCTTACAATCGCAATCGGTTTGTGCGTTTCCATTCGTTTCAGTGCCTGTTTACGGTGGCCGCGCTGATTGTGCTGCAGATTTGTTTATCTATCATCAGCTCCATTCTGCCGCTGATGATGTTCCCCATCTGGATGCTGCTGGGACTGGCTGAGCTTGCACTGTGGTTGTTGCTGGTCATCAAGGCGTATCAGCACGAGATGTTCAAGCTGCCAGTCGTGGGAGACATGGCCGAGAAACAGGCCAACGCGTAGATATGGTTCGGGTAGTGCGGCGCTTCATTCAGCGCCGCGTTCGCCGTGTCCAAAGCCCTCCCTAGAGCCGCTGAGGTCAGGTCACTGGCATAGCCAACCGTTTAGCGGTAGCCAAGCTAGTCAAGACGTTCAAGTCTAATGATGGCTTTTTTGGGGAATTATCACTCAGATTGTGCGCTTGTGAGACGGCAACAGGAGGGTTACGACGTCGATAGCTTATCCCTTCGGCAGAAAAGAAGCGTGGAACGCAAGAGGGATTAGCTCTTCGAGTTCCAGCGTGGCCACCGGTCCAGCCGCCACGTCAAAGGCGTTAAATAAAAGGAAGGCGCTGCACGTGTGATCTGCGTCGAATTCTTGGCAAATGACAGTCCCGTCTTCCGATTTCGGATCGCCAATGAAGATCGGCTCACCCCCCAAATAGCGTCGCGGCGCAGCTTGGAAGATATCCACACGCTTTGGCTCATCCCATCGTAGATGCACGAGTTGATCGAAAAACTTGCGGCCGTATCTCCCTGCCTTGGACAAACCGAGCATCCAGAAGTCAGAATAAGGCCTCGCTGAATGTCTGGGATCAATGGCAGGGAAATCAGGAGATAGTTGATAATCGAGCTCATTTCGAGAAATCAGACCGCGCTTTGTCAGGTCGATGCTTAGCCTTACTGGACCTCCAGCCGGCATCTCGCTAAATAAATCCGGTAAAGGCTGGTATTGGTCATATACTGGCCGATCGAGTTCGATGACATCAACCATCAGTTTGTTACCAAGGTCGGAACTGTTAATGAGATGAAGACAGTATCTTCCATTCATTGTTATCGATGCTACTTGTTCTCCGGTATGGCGCGAAAAGATCAAAAGATGGCTACCCAATTCAGGTTGCCAATTCAACGACTCCATTACGCTATACCCTCCGCGCACTACATGGTCAATATCGAGAAGATAGGGACTGATATAAAATACGAGATAATTGCTGGTGAGGCTGAAGTCATGAACTGCACAGGCATGTTCCATAGTAGCGCTTGTCCGACGCTTCAGATGGCCATCTTTGTTAAACCAATAAATACAGAGCTTGGGAGCCTTATTGGAGAAAAATATACCGAAGTTAAACATTTCTCCGGTTTCTGGGTCGAATTTGGGATGCGCCGCGAAAGGACTGAGCTCAGTCAATGAGCCCCGAAAGTTGAATTGACCAATCGTCTCCAGCGTCTCGGGCTCTAACTGCCAGGGCAGAGCCTGTTCGCCGAACGCCAGCAAGGTTCCACTATACGGATAGACACTAACATTTCCCGGCGATTCCAACGTAATCCCTCGTTTCAGCAAGTCTCCGGAAAACGCCGTACCGAAGGTACGAAATAATGGACGACCAGCCTCCTCTTCGGCGGTGAATTTAGTCGTTCTCACGAATCGATTCGTAAATCGGACACCGTCCTTTGCAAAGCGAAGAGAACATACCATGCCGTCCCCATCGAGCCAGTGACGGTAACGCAGCCCAGAACGCGAGAATAGGGCGGGACCATTGATATAGTATGAGCCAATAATGTACGCAGGAACCGTCCCTCGTATAGTGCTAATGTGGTAAGAGCGCTCCGTGGGGCGAAGCGCGAAGATCTTTTCCAGTTCTGGAGCAAAGATACTGATCCCAGAGTCCTGCGATGGCTTATTTTCGATCGTTATCACAGATTGACCAGCGGTCGTCATCTCTTATCTCCTGAGTCCCAATGCCGCGATCTTCGCAAACTTAGTTCGCGTAACTACTGAAGATTAAACCGAAGAAGATGGAGCGCCTTTGCGTGAGCATTTGATCGACGGCGCGTGCATTCTTTGCCTGATCTCGCGGCTGATGTGGCGAACGATATTCGGATCGGTTGCGCCTTGCGGCAGTATTCGTTCTCAACGGAGACAAGAACGAACGCGGTATTTTGACCCAATTGCATGCATGACATACCGCTTCTGCGTCTTCGAGTTCGGGTGCTAAGTCAGCAGCGCTCGACGGAAAGTAGACAATCGCTTCCGCCTGCACCAAATCGCACAAATCTAGGAAGCTGGGGCGCACCAACCTGCACGTATAAAAAGTACAACTCTTGACTGCCTCAGATTGGAGTATTTCTCCGAGTTCCTGATCATTCGAGATATAGGAAACCTCACCTTGGAACCCGGAAGCATTACGCTCGGGGGACAGTGCCGGTTGCCGAGTCAAGTGGGCCATAGTCAGTCCACCGCGGAAAGGGTTGAATCCCGCATTGGCAGTGGCATCCATTGCGGAGCCGTGAGACGCTGGTCCTCATGATCTCTGAGGATCAGTTGCGCCACTTGTTTTGCGGACATCATGACAGGTGTGATTCCACCTCCGGGCCGGGTCCAGTGTCCGACGAAATACAGATTCTTTACCAATCCGTTCACATCCGGCCGCGCCACCCCGACTTGGTCAGGAGCGAGCTCCCATCCCAACATAGATCCGTGGCGGTTTAAGGTGTAACGATAAGACGTGAGAGCAGACGCAGTTAATAAGACAGCGATATGAGTTGACACACCAGGTAGGACGCGTTCAAGACTTACCCTAACTGACGCCTCGATATTAGTTTTCTCTGCAACCCAATCCGACACTCCTTCAAAATCCACAGGAGTAAGCTTCTGCACAATTACAATGTGCCCACCGGGCGGCGCGACCGTGGAGTCGAATAGTGTCGGGACGAATATTTTGAAAGCGGCAGTGCCGACGTGATTGGGGTTCCACGAAGACCAGTGATATCCCTGCACAGCTTCTAGCACCTCGACTGGGACTCCTCGCAAACCGACGTGCGTCACCGAACACGGAAGACTGGGCCGCAGTTTCTTTATGCAGGCGAGGTAGTCTGGATCCACCCATTCTCGCCCCACCATTTTTTCCAGTGTCAAAAGAAGGTCAGCATTGGATACCACAACACCCGCCCGCACACGAATCTGCTTTCTCGCGTGTTTAGTCCCAGTCTCCACATCCACTCCGTTAGCTGCCCCGTTTGAAATGTGGATACTGCTAACCAGCGAACTCATCAGGATGTGGCCACCATTTTCTTCAAAACGGGCCGCCAGATCATCGGCAAAAGCTTGAGAGCTTCCCCGGGGATAGTAGTTGCCTAAGAAATAGGCGAACCGGAGCATGGAATCGAATACGAAGGAAGTACGCTCGGGAGGCGATCCCCAGTGCCCAGTGTCGGCCGTCAGCAACAACTTGAGTTTGGGATTGCGAAAATACTTGTCCAAAACATCTTGAACGGATAGCTTCGCATACGGCTCAATCTGTGGAGTGGGCTTCCCGCGAAAGTGGTGGAGCAATCCAAGCAAATAGACTCGCCGGGCCAGAGCAAAAAACTGATCAAGAGCCTCCCGCTCATCTGGGAATTCCTTCCTCACGGCGGCAACATATGTGTCGAAGTCAGCGGGTACCGAAAACTTCGAGCCGTCGGGGAAGTGGAATTGGTCCACCGGATCCATTTTGACCCAGTTTGTGCGGACCCCGAGATCCACTAACTGCCGCCCCGTCAATGTCGCAGGGTTGCCCAGCAAAGGATAGAAGTGAGTAGCAGCGTCGAATACAAAACCCTTGCGCTTGAAGGTGCTGCAGTACCCGCCAACCATGTAGTGCTGCTCCACGAGCAAGACCTGTAGCCCGGAGCGGGCGAGCAGGTTTGCGCACACCAGTCCTCCGACGCCGGCACCAATGATGACGGCGTCGTAACAAGGAAGCGGTAGTTCGCTCCGAAGAGACTTGAATCTGCGCCCCATGGACTCTCGGCGACTCGCTGGTTCCTGCCGGTTGAACGGCAAAAGGCGGAGTTCCTCTGCGAGCGGCCAGCGATGGACAAACTTATCCTCGATGGTTTGCTCATTGAGCTAGACAAAACGAGCTAAGGGATTTGCAGTGCTCTTAGTACTCTGAGCGTTCGCTTTCGTCGCAACTAATCTTTTGGCCGGTCGCTATCGTTAGGTTGCACGCTCCTTTTGCTCCGAGTGACTTCTTCGATCAAGCTCCGACAGCGAGGGCAAGATAAGAGGTGGGAGACCAACTCGGCCAATTGTTGGCCGCCGAGTCGGCCCTCGATGAATGCTGCCAGAATTTCTTCGCGCGGGCAACCCTGCGCCAAAGATCATACCTCACTCTCTTTTAGGCAAGGCAGCAGTAGGGAATTTGCGGCCCATAAGATACGAGAAACTGGCTTGCGCGGAGCGGTTTGAAGACCAGCCATCAGTCGTATACCGTATCTATCATTCGCTGTCCAGCCACTCTCGTCAACTTGGCAGTTGGCCCTCCCCGAAGACCTTCCTCAACAACACTGACGACCGGTTTTGGCGTTTCTTTGATCAGGCTTACCAGGCACATCAAACATTGGGGATTCTCAACGACAGTAGCTAGGCATTCTTGGATCGCAGATGAGCTCATCTGATATTGTTCCGCTAAATTCCCAATCACTGCCTCTCGAAGCCTGGCCTGCAAACGGAGAAGCTGGCGCGTAACATTGGATTGATGAATCCCCATAAGGTGCGCAATCTCCCCGAGTTGCAGGTTCTGCTCGTAACGCCACAGCAGCATGAGGCGCTCTTTCGCTGAAATCTCGCGGAAGGCGCGAGACAAAGACTCACTAAGGATCTTACTGTAGCGGTCAGCAAGGAGTGCTGACTCGAGATTCGCCAGTGCCTGGCAGTCCGGAACATCTGCGACGCATTCGCTACTGGTCACCTTTCGTTCGTTTTTATCGTTGATCGCGCGATTGAGCACAATCACTCGAAGCCAGGTTGCTAACGAACTCCTACCATCATAGGAAGCGATGCGCTGTCGACCAGATCGATCATCGAAGTACAGGCCAACCAGCACTGCGTCCGCGATCTCCTCGGTGTCCGTGCCACGCCGGTAGCAGAGGCGCACAAGATTGGTAACGAATCGCCGGTAGCGAAAGTCGAACGCTGCCCACGCTTTGTCGCGCTTGTCAACGCAACCGCAGGCAAGGTATAGATCGCGCAGATAGAGCCTCTTAACAAACTCCACTGCGGCTGGCTCATCGGACGAGGTTGACAAATGCCTGCAAGCGATAGTCCATATGTAGCTGCTGAACATATCTAGAGAAATGTCAATGTCTCCATAGTAAGCTTGACCGATACAGAAGCTTTCTGCAACAGTGTTCGCGAACTGAACCGAGGCTGGCATGGTCGTTCACCTTTCTCAAGAACCGGAAGGAAGATCAGGCCGATTCCGCCCATACGTTTCGTGCGCAACGACGAATTCACCGCTGATGATTGCCGCGCCGATGGACAGTTCACCGGCTAGCAGCGTTGAGGCGATGATTTCGGCAAATTTCGGAGCAAAGTTGGTTCCCTCGCATCCCAGAATTGCAAGACATTCTCGAGCGGTTCCCCGTCCAGTACCTCCTCCGACTGTCGCTACGGTCAACGAAGGTAATGTGACGCTGGCATAGAGATCTCCCCGGGCTGTAACTTCGAAGTTTGTAATACCGACCGAACAGTTGGGCAGATTTCCTACATCCTGGCCGCAGGCGATGAAGACAGCTGCGAGTCCATTGGCAAAATGGCCGTTATAACCTACAGATTGGGCCTGGATGTGACCAACGACTGTGTGTTGCCAGAGGGATAGGAACTGGGCCGGCGTGGCTCGCAAGTAGAGTCTCAGGATGTCTACTGGCACGAGGGCGCCCGCAGTTACCTTTTTCCCCTTACCGCCGGTGAATAGCCCTCCGCTCGCGCGTTTTTCTGACTCGAAACCACTGAAAATCTGATAGTCCTGTGCACCAAGATGTCTCGTTATCCAGCGGCAGGCATGATCTGTAGCCTTGACGATCATATTCATGCCATGCGCGTCCGCAGTGTAATAGTGAAATCGAACCAGCACGTTCCGGCCTTCGACGTTGGGCTCGAGCCGAAGAAGTTTCCCGTGTTTCGTCGTGGCCTGGGCCTGCTGGCAAATTTCGGGGAAATGGCGCTGCAACCTAGAAGCGAACTCGTACGATTCAACTACGTCATGAAAAAAGAAGGTGGGTGCCACACAGTTCTCATCAACGTGAATGCGAGCGGCAACGCCTCCTGCTCGTGTCAGGACTGCCATCCCTCGCTCATAGGAGCGGACGAGAGCGCCTTCGGTAGTAGCGAGGGGAACATAGAATTCCCCCTGTGCGTGAAGTCCGTTGACGAGAAGAGGGCCCGCAATCCCAAGAGGTATTTGGACGGCACCGATAGGATTCTCAACATTTCCCCTCATCTGGCTGCTGGATATCGAAGATGCCCCAAGGTGACTCAGATCAGAATTTGTTTTGCGCTCGAGCCACTCGCGGCGCAATCCCACCGATTTGGAGTCGTAACCTTGTTTTGAATGCCGAGGAATCAGCTCGGAATGCAGAACGTCGGTTGATAGTCCATTTGCCATTGCGCAGGTTCCTCTCCCAATTCAACTCGGAGATTCAACATTCGGACACAGCGATTACGATCGAACAGCAATTTCCATCCAGCCCTACGCCATTGACCAAGGCAATGCGAGCCTTGATTTCCCGAGTCTCCCCGCTTATTCCTTGCAGCGGGCATCCTGGAGGAAGTTCCTGTAGTCCGACGATGCCGGGTAAGACTTGGTTGTTAAGAGCCTCAATCGCGATTGCGATCTGTGCCGGACCAGAAGCTCCCAGGGCCTCGCCGATACTGCACTTAATCGCTGTGACCGGCAATTCTCTTACACGGTCTCCGAAGACCAAGGCCAGAGAGCTGAGTTCATAACAGTCCCTAGCAACGCTGCCATTCCCCGCCGCGCTCACGAAATCGATTTCGCGCGGGGTGATACAGGACCGGTTTAAAGCTGTATGGATTGCCCGCGCCAGAGTGCGTACGGCCAAGTCAGGATTTTTGCCTTGCGAGTAATCGAACGCGGTTGCATAGCCTTTAACCTCGGCAAATACTCGTGCACCGCGCCCCATGGCATACGTCAACTCCTCGAGAGCAAGGAATCCTGCTCCTTCTCCGAGCGCGAAACAGCACGCTGTAATCGATCTCTTCCATCAGTAGACGCACGCTGCGAATCGAGTACAGCATCTGCAACAACTGCGCCCGCAGAGCTTCTCGAGCGCAATCAACGTCCGGCCGTCGCTGGCGTACAAGCGATGAAACTGACGCGACAGGGCCCGCAAACCTCGTCTACCATCGTCCGCATGATACGTAGCGTATGATCCTTCCGCACCCGTGCTTCGAAGCGACAAATAACTGAACATGTGGCTTTGCTGATGATCCGTTCCTCGCATGCTGCTTTACTAGCACACGTGCCCTGTGGATTAGTAGTGCTTTTTCAGCATCCTGCTAGGGGGCGTAGCGGTCGCCCCGGAAGGTATTTCTCTGGTTCAAAGTCAAGCAACCGCCCGGCAAGGTGGCATTGGCAACCGTTGTGGGCGACTGGTTCGACCCGACGAATACCGCTCCGCCCGTCACACAGAGCCTTGAACAGCTCGCTGGACGAGTCGGCCAACGGCGAAATTAGCCCAATCCCCGTATTGCGACACGGTGGTGCACCTTGTATCTATGCCTCGCTGCGCGTAAAGACTACAGAGGAATTATTCCCTCCGAAGGCGTAAGCATTGTTGAGAGCAACGTTCACCGTGTGTCTTCGGCCCGTGAGGGGGACGAAGTCGAGGTCACATTCCGGATCGGGGCTCAGCAGGTTAATGGTGGGAGGGATACTGCCCTCTGTGATTGCGAGGACGCAAGTGGCGGCCTCGATTGCGGATGCCGCCCCCATGGCATGACCCAGCATGGACTTGATAGAGCTAATCGGAACTTGGCGGGCGCGATTTCCGAATACCCGTTTGACCGCCATTGTTTCCAACCTGTCATTTGTGGAAGTGCCGGTACCATGGGCACTGATGTAGTCAACATCCTCCGGACTAAGACCGGCGGAGGTAAGGGCCATTTCCATAGCTCGCACTCCCCCGTCGGCTTGGGGATGCGCTGCGGTCATGTGATGGGCATCGCAAGACAAACCATAGCCCGCGATCTCAGCATAAATGTGCGCGGAACGGCCGCAGGCATGATCCAATGTTTCCAGCACAAGAAAAGCAGAGCCTTCGCCAGGAATCATCCCTTTACGATGGCGATCGAAAGGTTGGCAAAGCTCTGGAGCAATTGCGCCTAGTCGGGCAAATCCAGTGTAGGTGATCCGGGAGAATGAATCCGCACCTCCAGCCAGCATCATCTGGGCCTTGCCAGAACGTAACTCATCAAAAGCACGCACTATAGCGTGATTGCCAGCGGCACACGCGGTGGGAATCGTAACTACCTCTCCGCCCAGTTGAAGTTCGCATGCCACATGTGCCGCAAGTACATGACATGGATACGTCGAAATGAACCTATGATCGATCTTGTCGATTTTCCTGGCTACAAAGTTATCGTCGAGGCGCTCAATTACCCTGGGCTCTCCCGAAGTCGTCCCTACGACGACCCCGAACTCATCTGCCTCGGACTCCTCGATTGAGAGATCCGCGTCTAGAACCGCGAGCCGTGCTGCCGCGATCGCGAACTGTGAGGCGCGATCGATGTTGTCCACGGAGAGATTGGACAGGTAATCTGCCGGACGGAAGTCCTTTATTTCTGCGCCATTGTGAACAGCAAATTTCGAGGTGTTCGAAGCTTGCTACCACGCCGATTCCGGAGCAGCCTGACATCAATCGCTTCCAGAACAGTTCGCGACCGACTCCTATGGAAGTGACAACTCCCAGACCGGTGACGACCACTTGGTGTGGCTTACCTTCTTTCATGCTTTCGCCGCGATCCGACATTCTTCGGAACCCCTGGTGGGTTGTAAGTCGACGACAACCGCAAATTATGTGCGTGAATCTGTCTTGTCACTCGGAGTCACGGATTGCCAATAAACTGGAGCGACCAAAGCTTAATTTACCTTGGAACCCCCACTAACCTCCGTTGACGGGAGTGCTCCCACAAGAAGCAACAATTATGGTCCAAATAGCTTTACACCAGTTCTTCTGCTTTTATCGCGAACAAATCGCTCATTTCGTTCCAACATATGATTGCCCACGATGCATAAATGGAAAAGGTACAGTAGTCGTTTTCTACTAGACAGCTCTGCTCTGCGGTTTTGCGCATATGTTTGTCTCTTAGTCTATATTTCGCATTCCACCTAAGTGTTGTACTCGATTAAAGGAGCATCGGTTATCAAAGGAGGTGTGCATGACAACGTTACTACCTGCCGGCCATGCGAGACGAGGGTCCGTCGAACCGTATGTAGGTAAAACCTACCGCTCCAGCTGGTTCCATGTAGCTCAAAGTCAAATTGATGCTTTTGCCCAGGCGACAGGAGACGAGCAATGGATTCACCGTAGCGATGCCGGCACGGCGGGAACTCCGTTTGGGGAACCAATTGCGCATGGTCTGTTGCTCGTGTCATTAGGTATCAGCCTAGCCCGCGAATGTGGTGCGTTGCCGGATGCGACGCTGGTGCTATACGGTTTTGACAACCTTCGGTTCCGCGGACCCGTGCGAAGCGGCGCGAGCGTCCGGTGCCTGACGACTATCCAGGATGTACGGAAAATGTCAGGGCGATGGCTGCTCAACATTCGATTCTTGATGGAGATTGAGAACCAGAAGATCCCAGCACTTGTGGCGGATTGCTCGTTGTTGAGTCTGACCCAGATCCCGGAAATCGCGGTCAGCGTATCGGGCGGATCCGTCGCCGAATAATTGGACAACCAACTCTGACCGTTTAGTCACCTACCGCTCCCATCTGGCAATAGTTGTGTCTGCAAAAAAGGCCTTGGCATTTGTCTTAGTTCGCAGAGCCGGAAGCGGCTTTACGTTCAAACAATACTGAAAACCAGTCCGAATGCGAGGAACTGTGAACTTGGAGCGTATCCCAATCGTGGGAGCGATATGCAAGAGCGTCGATCGCGAGGGAGAGGCGTTTTTCCAGTCAGGTCGGACACTGGTGGACTTTCTCGATCGCCTTGGGCGTGCCCTGAGAGGACGGAAGTTGGCTGAACTCGACGAGTTTTATGACCCGTCTTTCGATGGAGGGTGGCTGGGTCTCAACGACCTTTGTGCACTATCTGACCGGGATGGGATCGAACTGGCCGAATTCCGGTCGCCGGTGGGGAGTGCGAGCAAGAAAGCCGCGCTGGAGGAATGGAGAGTCTACATTGAGAGCTTCGAAGATATCGAGGAACTGTCCCTCCACCTGCACAGGCTTGAGGATTGGCGTAGACCAGACCGGCTCTCAGCGAGTATTCGTTTCGAGTTGATCGGCAAGCGAGAAGGAGAGCCGTTCTCAGGCGTCGATCGTGCAGACTTCCGAGTGACTTGGAGAGTATACGAAGATATTGTTTGTATCCACGACCAATCCCTGATTAAGGGAAGCCGGATACGTAGTCGCACCCCCTACTTTCAAAACGTCGGCCATGCAGCCGGTATTGATTTTAAGAACCAATACTACCCTCCATTCCTGTCACAGCCGCTAAAGTTCGGAATGATCCGCTATGGGCCTGGAGGAATTTCAGTGGTCGATTACGACAACGACGGGTTTTACGATTTATTTATTCCCGACGGAGTTTTCTCGAGACTTTTCCGAAACTGCCGGGACGGAACCTTTGAAGACGTCACCCGCGAAGCGGGCCTTGCTGATCTCGATGGTGTGAGCGCCGCAGTTTTTGCCGACTACGACAACGATGGGTTTAAGGACCTATTCGTAAGCCGGACCTTCCGGCCCAATCAGTTCTTTCACAATAACGGTGACGGCACTTTTACGAGATGTCACCCAGCAGTCGGGCATCGGTGAGGATTGCTGCACAACCGTCGCAGCTTGGGCCGACTACGACAACGATGGGTTTCTTGATTTGTACGTGGGGCGATACCTCGATCCCCGCAAGGACATCCCCACAACCTTCTACGCACGGAATGGCGAACCCAACCAGCTCTACCACAATAACGGGGATGGGACCTTTACTAACGTAACAGAACGTGCCGGCGTGGGTGACCGCGGACTGTGTTTCGGTGTGGTCTGGGGCGATTTCAACGACGACGGGCGACCCAGATCTGTATGTCGTCAATGATTTTGGACGGAAGACCCTATATCGAAACAATGGCGACGGAACGTTCAGCGACGTGACGGTCAGGAGTAACGCGCTAGCCTATGGTGCTGGAATGAGTGCTTCCTTCGTGGATTACGACAATGACGGCAGGTTCGACTACTACGTCACCCATATCCGCTCAGAGCACTCGTGGTTCGCCGAATCTCCCACGGTAAAGCGCTACATGCTGAAGTGCCTGACGCAAGGGACGTGGAAGACGGATATGCCGTTATATTGGGAGATATTTAAGCAATCCGGCCGCGACTTTGTGCGCGTTTTCCAGCAGATGGCGTCTGGGAACACTCTGCTCAGAAATAGGGGAGACGGGACATTCGAAGATGTCACAGCCAAGACCAATACCAATCCTCCCGGGTGGTTTTGGGGGGCATCGTTCGCCGACTTCGACAATGACGGTTGGCAAGATCTCTATATCGCGAACGGGTGGGTCTACAACGACAGAGATACGGAGATTGAACTGGAGTTCCTGAATAATGTAGTGAACAACCAGAACATCTTCAAGACCGGCCTTTATTTTGATCCAATGCACTTTGGGCATCTCTCCTGGCACGGTAGAGCGTAACCGCTACCTGAGAAATAACGGCGACGGAACGTTCCTAGAGCTCGGACATGCCACTGGAACGGACTTGTTGTTAAACAGTCGAGGTGTTGCAGTAGCGGATTTTTGGAATCGAGGTGTGATGGATATCGCTGTCTCCGCCTCGACGGACGACCATGCGTTGCTCAAGAACTGTGCTGGAGGCAAGCGAAATTGGCTCCAGATGGAACTGGTCGGACGGCATTCAAACCGAGATGCGGTTGGAGCTAGAGTCACGCTCTATGCAGATGGCAAACAGCAATCCCGCGAGGTCACCCTCGGAGACGGTTACGGCTCGCAGAATACCCTGCGCCAGCACTTCGGTCTCGATCGGTGTGAAGTCGTTGACAGACTGATTGTGCGCTGGCCGACGTCTGGCATCGTGCAAACCTTCCAAGGAGTTCCCGTTAACCGGATCATCGAAGTCACCGAAGGTGATGATCAAATGGTTACAAAAGTTTATCCTTCGGTGGGCGATGCCATTTATGCAGCCTTCGGCGCGTAGTCCAGTTGCATTCTTGCTGACCTTCGCGATGCTGTTGGTCAGTGCGCCGACACACGCACAGGTGCCCCACGACGCAAGTGGCGCGTGGTTTGAAGACGTAACACACAAAGCAGGCATCCTTTACCGACATCATCCTCGACAGTTTTCTAACCCCTACGCCGCCATCATGCAAGGCTACGCACGGTTGGGTTCCGCTGTAGCGGTAGCTGACTATGACGGCGATGGCTTCGAAGACATCTTCGTCACTGACTCGTGTTCGGATTGCAAGAACCACCTGTATCACAACAACGGAGACTTTACGTTTACGGATGTTGCCGAACAGGCGGGAGTAGCCCAAGGCAACGACGACGAGAATGCGTCAACGGCCGCGCTGTGGTTCGACTTCAACAATGACGGGCGCCCTGACCTACTGGTAGTGCGTTTTGGATACAGCGTTCTCTACGAAAATCTGGGTGACGGCAAATTCCGGGACGTCACAAAGGCCGCGGGATTACAACATTACATGAATGCGATCAAAGCGATCGCTTTTGATTATGACAATGATGGCTATCCGGATCTCTTCTTCGGTTCCTACTTTCAACCGGTGAATATCTTTCACCCTACCACTTCTCGGTTTTTCCCGGAGAGTTTCGAGACTGCTAACAACGGTGGAGGTGTCACGGTATTTCATAACAATCGAAATGGCACGTTCACTGACGTGACAGATAGGGTGGGCATTCACACCACTGGCTGGACGCTTGATCTGGGGCACGGGGACGCGAACAACGATGGGTTCGAAGATTTATATGTGGCGAATGATTTCGGCACGGATCGTTTCTACCTCAACAACGGGAATGGAACCTTCTCAGATAAAACGGCATCTGCAATAGGCTTCGACACCAAGAAGGGAATGAACGTTGACTGGGGCGACTACAACAACGATGGTTTACTCGACATCTACGTTACCAACATCTATGACGACTATATGAAAGAGTGCGCCATGCTGTGGCAAAACATGGGCGATGGGACATTTGCAGACGTGTCGTCTGAAGTTGGAACCTGCGATACAGGGTGGGGATGGGGCGCCAAGTTTGTCGATTATGACAATGACGGATGGCTGGACTTGTATGTGATGAACGGTTGGGTGTCCGCAGGCAAAGAGAATTATGTGCCGGACATTTTTGCCATGGTCACGCGTCCAAACATTGATTTAAGTGATGCGCGGAACTGGCCTCCGATCGGCAATAAGTCGCTTAGTGGCTATCAGAGAAAACGTCTATTTCACAATGTCGAAGGCGAGTTCAAAGAAGAGGCGGGCCGCCATGGCCTCGACTCTATCAAAGACGGCCGTGGCATAGCTGTGGCGGACTTTGATAACGATGGGCGGATGGATCTGTTTGTGACGAATGCCGACGAGGAGGCCAATCTCTACCGCAATGTGCTGCCGACGGGTGCACATTGGGTGACGCTTGTCCTCGAGGGAACCAAGTCGAACCGGTTCGCAATTGGAGCACAAGTCCGGCTGACTACTGGAGGGAAAACGTACTTGCAGTATGTCAATGGCGGAAACGGATTTGCTGCTCAGTCTACGACCCGAGTGCATTTCGGGCTCGGCACGGCCACAAAAGTAGATTCCGTGGAGGTGCGATGGCCATCAGGATTGAAGCAGACCTTCTCCTGCCCGGACGTGGACCATATCTACAAAGCCGTGGAGGGGCAATCCCCAAGCGAGCTTACCCCTTGGAGGCCTAAGAAATGAAGAAATTGTTCTTATCTACGGTTGGCATGCTAGTGATGGCAGTGTGTCTGTCGAGTCTGGCCGAGGCGGCGGCCGAGCCTTACTTCCGAGAGGCTATGTCGGCCCTGCAGTCGAATGACGTCCCCAGAGGCCTCCATTATCTGGAGCTTGCCATCGCCGACGAACCTGACAACTTACGCTATGCCAGTGAATACCGGCAGGCAATCATTCGGAACAAAGAATTCGACCGTTCAATCAGCTATTTTGCAAAGCTGATCGCCGAACATCCCAATTCCGCGAATCTGCACTTGAACTACGGCTTCGCTTACGTGGACAAGATCCCGACAGCTGGCTCCATCACGCAGGTGATCCTGGCGAATACAGCATTGCAAGAGTTCTCGAAGACGGTTGAGCTCAGGCCAACCTGGATCGCCTTCTACACCAGGGGTGCAAGCTATTTGTTCTGGCCCAAAATATTCAACAAGGCATCCTTGGGAGTGGCGGATCTAGAGAAAGCGCTCGCAATGCAACACCAAGGACCAACGAAGCCCTATTATGTGCGCACCTATATAGCCTTGGGGGACGGCTACTGCAAGATGGAGAAGATGGATAAAGCTCGTGAGATCTGGCAGGAGGGTCTTCGCCAGTTCCCCGACAATCCGGAACTCAAGGATCGTCTTTCGTTGCAGGGTGACCAACTCGCCATGGTAATCGCAAATAACTTCGACCCAAACAAGCGTGTCAACACCGATTTGAGGGAGATATGGTCGGACATGCGAGATTAGGAATACACCTTTCGCTGGCCTTGTGGATGGCCGTCAACTCCGCGATCCCCGCGGTTGGCGGTAACGGGACGAACCTTCGCTTCGAGGATATTACCTCCAAAGCGGGCATTAACATCCGGCATCACACGCGCACGTACCCGGGAAAGAATGGTGATGTACTGCGGATGTTTACGTCAGGTGGTGCAGCCGTTGCGGTTGGCGATTACGACAATGATGGATACGAAGACCTGTTTATCACCGATTCCGAGGCTGGCAAGCCTAACCACCTGTTCCACAACAATGGCGACCTCACATTTACTGATGTTGCAGTTCAGGCGGGTGTAGCAGGCGGAAACGAGGCCACGGCGATCGTGTCCGATGCCATTTGGTTCGACTACGACAATGACGGGCTTCTTGACTTACTAGTTGCGCGCTTCGGAACTCCGATTCTTTACCACAACGAGGGGCATGGCAAGTTCAAGGATGTGACCGCCGGGTCAGGGCTGAACAAGTTCGCCAATACCATCGCGGTGATTGCTTTTGACTACGATAACGACGGAAGGTTGGACTTGCTGTTCGGCAACTACTTCGGCCCTGTTAATCTGTTTGACCTCAAGGATCCGCACGTCCTACCGAACAATCTGGACGCTGCTACCAATGGAGGTGGCGTTACGCTTTGGCGCAACACCGGGCACGGAACCTTTGAAGATGTCACCGAAAAGGCGGGACTCGGCAAAGTAACGGGTTGGACTCTCGATGTAGGTCATGGTGATTTCAACAATGACGGTCTGGAGGATATCTATCTGGCGTGTGACTTTGGAACCGACCACATTTTTCTAAATAATGGTGACGGTACTTTTCGAGAAGTGACGGAGAAGGCGACTGGGTGGGACACAAAGAAAGGCATGAACGTCGACGTTGCGGACTACAATAATGACGGATGGCTCGACATCTACGTGACCAATATTTACGACGATTATATGAAAGAGTGCGCGATGTTGTGGCAGAACATGGGAGACGGAACGTTTGCCGACGTATCTGCCGAAGTCGGCGTGTGCGATACAGGTTGGGGTGGGCGGCAAAGTTTGGGGACTTTGATAACGACGGCTGGCAGGACCTGTTCGTGGTGAACGGATTGCGGTCAGCGGGTGGTGAGAACTATCTGCCAATTCTGCTACCGATGCTTACTACTCCAGGGATCGACTTCAGTGACATTAACAATTGGCCGGACATTGGGGATCGCAGCTGGAGTGGCTTCCAGAAAAAGCGTTTTTTCCACAATCAGGGTGACATGAGTTTTCGCGAAATTGGAGCACAAGCGGGAGTGGATAACGATCGGGATGGGAGGGGTATCGGGGTGATCGACATAGACAACGATGGCCGGCTGGACTTGGTTCAAACAAACGCGAACCAGCCGCCAATCCTGTATCACAATGTCTCTCAGGATGTCGGAAACTGGATTACGCTGAAACTTATCGGTACAAAGTCGAACCGGGACGGTATTGGCGCCCGAGTCCAGGTGCAGGCTGGCGGGTTGACCCAAATCCGAGAGCTTGACGGCGGCAACGGATACTCGGGACAAAGCAGCCGGAGGGTGCATTTCGGTATCGGTTCGGCGTCTAAACTTGACCACCTCCAGGTGCGGTGGCCAAGCGGGCACATTGATGTGTTGGATGTACCGATCAACAAGGTTAGCTACATAGAAGAAGGTCGAGGGCTCGTCAGCGCGGTCTCTGCAAGCAGTGGCGGCAAATGAAGTGAAGACGTTGACCAAGGCACATGAAGTCAATGGTGAACAAAGAGTAAGGGCAACGAAGGAAGCTTCGAGGGATCGAAAAAGTCCCTGCCTGCTTTCAATCGACTAAGACCGGTGGAGGCTGCGGAGCGGAAAGTTAGGTCGTCAGCAGAGGTTATCCAATCTTACATGTCGTAAGTGTTCAGATGGATATGTAAAGGCAAGAAGAGGAGAGATCGTGCAGCACCAACCCGATGACCTCTTCGACAGTATCGAGAGCGCACACGACTACATAGCATTATTGACCGAGGTCGTAAGGGATGCTAAGAGAGATCTCGAAAACGACCTCGCCAGTATAGACAACTCGCGATTTCCACGAAGGGTCGATGCGGTCCGGTTGGCATCGTACCACTTAGATAAGCTTCAGCTCCATATGAGCGCCAGTGCCCGCATTCTGAATGATCTTCGTTCCATCCGAAGGCTACTCTTCGAAGAACGGCAAATGAGACTGGACGCGGAAATTCGCAAGGGTGTCTGACTATCGCTGGCAGATGCTGAGCGCTGTCAAGTCTTACGCGTTGAGCCATCGGCCGACAAGATTCACACAGACTGTTTGGACAGCTTCGTGCCTGTGCAGCTACCCGACCGTTCGCGTTACCTCTCCAGAAATACAAGTACCCGAATGCAAATCCTTAGGCGCAGCCTGTCTTACTCCATAGTACGAAAATATTACGCGAGAGGACGCAAGAGCAATGGACGCCGCGATGATAACCGCTGAAGTTAAGGAAATCATTGGTAAGATTACTGGAATCGCCCCGGATACTATTTCCGATTCAGCTGCGTTTGTCGACGATCTTGGGTTGGATTCACTTGCCATTTTGGAAATAGCGATCGACGTTGAGAATACGTTTAAGGTCGGGGCAAGCGAAGACGAATTGCAGAACATTCGCAGCATTCAGGACAGCGTCTCTCTTATCCTTCAACACACGTGTGCGCAGGTCGCTGGGAGCGCTTCAACGTAATCCTTGGGTAGCTAAGTTCACAAGGCCTTGGATGCGGAAGTGGTTGCTCCAGGAATTCCGGCTGCACCGTAGCAGCTATTGAAAATATTCACTTCCACCAGAGGTTGAACGTCGCAAACCGACGATCAAGGCTGAGGTGATTGCGGCGTCAGCGGTTCGGGGTCGATGGTTCGCGGCCTGTAGTAAAAGCTGTAGCCCTTGGCGCTGGCCGATCCACTCTGATATCGATCATTCCAATCGAGACGATAAGCGGTCGCTGAGCCATCGTTCGGATAGTGTTGTGCCGGCGGGTAGGGATACGCCGTCATCGCATGAAATGGCATGTCCGCAACCGTAAACGGAGTGGCTTCGTAGAAGTCCATGTCCTTCACGAATCCGTTCGCATAGAAGAAATAATCGCGCGTCCATCCGGCCGGGAGCGGCGGCAACGGGGCGGCGGTAAATTCCGCGTCGATGTCTTCGCCGGTGCCGAAGATGACGAAACGATCGTCAACGTTCCGCAGCAGGGAAGTGACATCTCCGTAGCGGGTGTAACTGCCGCGAAATTGAGAGAACGGCCCCGTCGTACTGGCTTGATCGTAGTAATAAGTGAGGTCGCCGGGAGTTGGGCCCTCGACCTGCCGCGGATAACCGCGGAAGGCCAGCGTCGCCGATGCCAGGGGCAGCTCGGTTGTGCGAATGCGGTTGGATTGTTCCGGTCCATTGTCAACCAGGATCTGGTCCCAGTAGATCTGTAGATTCGTGGTGATGCGAATCTTGCGCGTCCCGGGCGGCAGCTTGCCGGTGAGATCGACGGTGATGGTCCGCGGCAACCCGGCGGGAAATCCCATGTCATCGACCACGCGCTTCCAGGTGCCGTCCGGCATCTGCGCCTCGACGTAAGGCGAAATCGGTTGCAGGCCGGCCTGCCAGGCGGAGTACATCGAGCTGGCGCTGAAGTACTCGATGAATCCGTGCAGGAAGAGCCGCAACGGGTTCTGGGGTGTCCATGCGCCCAGATCGAGCGTCAGGGAGTGCATGTTCGCGAAACCTGCAAACGATAAATTGGTGAAGTCGTGGACGTACTGATGATCACGCGCACTGAGCAGCGTGAGCACGTCGTGTCCGTGGTCATCCCACGCTCCCGCGGGCGCGTGTGGCTGCGATGTCAACACGGGAGTGCCCGAGGCAAAGGGTGGCTCGTCGAGGAAGCGCTCGTCGGGATAAACATCGGTTCCGCCGGGATGATCGATGGCGACCAGGCGAAGCTGATCAATGAAATTGACCTCTTCCATGGGCTCGCCAAAGCGGACGCTGAAATAACCATCGCGAGCCTTGAGCTTCGAGCCATCGACCTTGATCCACTCATCGGGATCGGCGGTGTTCTTCGCCGTGGGCGAAATCCAATGCCCTATGACTCCGGCGCCAATCACATCAGAGACGAATTCGTACTTATGTCCGTTCCAAACGAACAGCGTGGGACACGAACTGCCACGCCGATCGATCTCGGTGAAGGTCACAGGCTTGTTGGCGGCAACCTCGATCTCGTCCTGCAGAACTCCGGTCGGCCAGAACATTCGCACAATGTCGGCGTGATCGGCGCTGCCCAAGCCGGCAAGAATTTCAGGCGGACCCTGGCTCAGGTATCCGGCGCCGCCCGGAACCTCGAACTTCTGCCATAGCGTGCCCGCGAACACTTCGACTTTGGTCCCCAGTCCAGTCTTGTTATCGGCGAGGCCTTTGAAGTCGATGCGCAGCGCATGATTCTTGTTGCCGCCATCGTTGCGCAAGATGACGGGACCGGCGCCAAGTTGCGAGACGATCAGATCGGAATCGTCGTTGCCGTCGACGTCGGCTGCAATCACTGAGCGCGGATTTTGCAGCTGGATCTTGTTCAGCCCAAGCTTGGCGCTGACGTCTTCGAAGCCCCGATCGCCCATGTTGCGCAGCACGCGCAACTCGGGACCGCGCACAGTATCGACGACCACCGCCAGATCGATCCACCCGTCGTTGTCGAAATCAATGGCGGTTATACCCCAGCCGCGCGTTGCGTCACTGATGGGCAGCGGCACGCGCTCGAAACGCTTGCCTTCTACGTTGCGCCATAGCGTGACCCCGGGCGCCCCTGCATGGGTGAGGGCGACATCCATCCAGCCGTCTTTGTTGAAGTCGAAAATGTAGACGCCAACCGTGGGAGGGAGTCCCACAACGTCGTACAACGGGGTAGCCTTGAAATGACCCTCGCGCGGGTTGAGGTAAACCGTCGGCGCGCTGCCCGAACCTGTAACAACAAGATCGACGGCCCGATCGTTGTTGATGTCGGAGAGCGTAACGCCAGTGGTTGGGCCCTCTCCACCCAAGCCGGTTTCGGCGGTCCAGTTAGTGAATGTTCCATTGCCGTTGTTGCGCCAGAGCACATTACCGCCTGCTCCCGACTTCGCCTCAAGCGCTTGGCCGGTAACGAATAGATCGAGATCGCCGTCGTGGTCGTAGTCAACAAACGTCAGACCGGCCGCACGATTGACCGGCAGAATGCCGGCCGACTTGGTTACATCCGCGAACTTGCCGCCGCCGAGATTGCGAAACAGAACGACCCGGTCTTCCAGCGCTACCGCTAGGTCGTTGTGGCCATCATTGTCGAAATCGCCGACCGCGCACGCAATGCCGGTACCGCTTGCGTCGAGACCTGACTGTTGGGGTGGAAGCTCTTTCCAACTGCCATCTCCCACGTCGTGGTACACGCGGATAGCATGTTCTCCATCGCTCATGACCAGCAGATCGAAATGGCCGCTGCCGGTCACATCCATCATGCAGATGCCTCCACCTGCTTTGCCGCTTGTCGCACCGGACGACGAACCAGTTCGGCCAAGTGGCTGGGCGACGAACGTCACCGGAATCATGGGCCCAACCTTCGGCTCCTGCGTAGTTACATCTTGCGCCGTCGAGTAACGGCCCTGTTCGCCGTAGCTGAGGGTTATGGGTGCGGAGGCTTTTGTTTTCGTGAGGTGCTCGAACGTCTGAAGATGCTGGCGTGCGGCCTCGGCATTGCCGGAGCGCTGGAAGGCGCGCGCTAACCCAAACTCGGCAGAAGCATGCAGCGTCTCCAAACGCAGCGTAGCTTCGAACTCCGCGATGGCTTTCGTGTAGTCCTGTAGCTGCGAATACATGGTTCCCAGAAAGTAGTGGGTATCGGGATCGTCGGGATCGATCTTAACCGCACGCTGGAATGCGTCGATGGCTTCGACCGGTTTGCCTTGACTGCGCCGCAGCAGGCCTAGGTTATACCAGACACGCGGATTGGAAGGTTCTTGGGCCGCGGCCTTGTTGAGGGCCGCCTCTGCCTCAGCTAGCTTCTGCAGATTCAATAGCGCGATTCCCTTGTTCAGTTCGGCCGCCGTCAGGCCGGGGTCTGCATTCAGCGCTTGATCGAACTCCTCGACTGCTTTGTCCATGCGCTGCTGGTCCATGTAAGCGACGCCGAGATTGTTCAGCTTGGCAGCAGCGGCGCGGTCCGACGGCTTGTCAGCCGGCCACGCATTCATCGAAATCAGGCACACAATAGTGCCTAGCAGAAAAGCCCGCACGACCCCAAACATGGTGAAGTCCCCGGTCGCAATTCAAGATGGTGACCAATTATAGCGATAGCGAGCGCAGCCTGGGTGGACTACGACCGCGATGGCAAGCTCGACCTGGTGGTTGCCAACTATGTGCAATGGAGTCCGCAAGGCGATATCTACTGCACGCTCGATGGGACGCACAAGTCCTACTGCACGCCTGAATCATATAACGGAGCTTCACTTCGCTTGTGGCACAACCTGGGCAACGGCAGATTTGAGGATGCGACCACCAAGGCTGGGCTGTTCGATAACACGGCCAAGTCGCTCGGGGTGGCGGTACTCGATGTCAACGGAGACGGATGGCCGGACCTAGTCGTGGCCAATGACACGCAGCCGAACAAGCTCTATATCAACACGGGCAAAGGAACGTTCATTGAGTCCGGGGTTTCCGCGGCTATAGCCTTCAGCGAAGACGGGGTGGCGCGAGCGGGCATGGGAGTGGATGCGGCGGACTATGATCGCTCCGGCCGGCCCAGTATCATCATTGGAAATTTTTCCAACCAAATGATGGCCCTCTACCACAACGAAGGAAACGGGTTGTTCGTAGACGAAGCGCCGCGGTCGGAAGTTGGCCGCAAGAGCCTGCTTACCCTGGGCTTCGCATGTTTCTTCTTTGATTACGACCTCGACGGTTGGTTGGACATCTTCGTGGCCAATGGCCATATCGAGAACGAAATCGAGCGCATCCAGAAGCGCGTGAAGTACGCCCAGTCACCGCACCTGTTTCATAATCAGGGGGGTGGCACATTTATGGAAACGACGCCGTCGGTTGGTCCTGATCTCGGGATCCCTCGCGTCGGCAGGGCCGCGGCCTACGCCGACATCGATAATGACGGCGACCTTGACTTATTGATGACCACAAACGGTGGACCAGCTGTGCTGTTTCGCAACGATGGCACGACCAATCACAGCCTGAGAATCAAGCTGGAGGGAGCGCGCTCCAATCGCGATGGCATTGGGACGCTGGTGACTGTCAAGTATGGTGGCGAAAAACAATCGCTCACGTTGCGTAGTGGCTCCGGCTACCTTTCTGCCAGCGAACTGGTGCTGACGTTCGGACTGGGACAGCGTCAGCAGGCGGACGAAATTGAACTTGACTGGCCGAGCGGGCAGGTAGATCGTCTATCGGCAATCTCCGCCGGGCGAACGATCACAGTCCGTGAGGGTGCGGGTGTCGTGCAGCAAGTGCCCTACGGAAACACACGAGTGCAGCCCGTTTCGACGGCGGCTGCCAGCCATAAAGCCACGCGAATGAAGCCGGCCACGGAGTAGTGTGGAGGTCTTGCGACCATCATTCCGTTCGCATGTCAGCGGTTGAGAAAACCTAGCCATCGAAGCCAATCACAGATCGCAGCAATCCCGTCCTACCCATTTGAACGCACTGATCAAGCCGCGCGACCTTGATTTGCGGGTTTTGAGTAGGGAGCTGGCATATTACACTACCTCCATTTACCGATACCGTCCGCGGTTTGGAGAGCTTTACTCGCATTCCAATTTGAAGTGCCAAAAAGTGGCCCGAAGCCCGCGGCAGCGGTGAGGCGACCAAAATTCGTGGACGCCCGATCAGAAGAGCGTCCGCGTGGTGAATACAAGCGCGTGGTTATAAGTATGGAAGTGAGAGGTTGCGATCTGCATTCCGCCGCCAAACACGAGAGCGAGGCGGTTGCGAGATTCGCGGCCCAATTTCAACTTACTGAAAATCAGGCCAGGAGTCACAAAATTCTGCATGAGACCATCACTCTTTCCCCCGTAGTAGAAGGCAGCGTTGTTTTCGATCTCAGGCCAAAACAGCTTGCCGATGTGGTACTGCGCAACCGTGTTCCACGCTACGACCTCCCCAAGCTTGACCGTATTCTGCGTCGACAGGGTTGCACCCACGGTCGTTTGCACATCGAATCGACCGAAGCCTTTGCCTGCGCAAACGGTAGGTGACACTGTCGCATAACGACTCCCATTCTTATAGCTACCGGTCGGCAAGGTGGTGCCAAAGGAAACACTCAAGGAATAGTTGCCGTGGTTTGCATCTCCCGCCGCCAGTCGGTACTTCAGCAACATCGAAAAATCCCCGAAGCCATCCTTCGCCGCAGGCGAGTCGTGTTGGATATAAGGTGGGATCAGCGCATCAAATTCCACGTTGTACCACGGCACCAGGTTGAGGCCTTTGGTGTTTCCATAGTTCACAGTGTCGGTGCCTGCGGGGGTGATCTGCCGGACAAAGTCGTAACGGAAGACCTGTATCAGTCCCGACGAGGCTGTGACCAATGGAATCGTCCAAGAGGGTTGCTGCGCCAGCGTGTCGCGCACGCGATTGTCCCAACTTGTGAAGAAGCCAGATTCAGGCTGCGTGGCAGGCGAGGTGCTGCCGGCAGTATTCAGGTCGTTTAGCTGCGCTTGCTGCGGTATTGCAATTTGCGGACTAAGGGGGGGCGCCTGCTGGGAAAAGCCGATTCCACCCCAAAGCACAGAAGTCGCTCCAACAAGCCAAGGCACTAGGTGTATTCTCATAGCATCTCCTTAATTAGACGCTTTAGGATTCCCATTCTCACTAGGTGTATACCTAGTTACATTTCTCCATCTGTCTAGGAATAGACAACCGCTCGCACTAATTTTGCCACCCGAGAGCTCATGTTCGCAGAAACTTCTTCTGCTGCGCGCACGATTTGGTCGGAGGTTAGTGAAGGGCTGATACAGACCAATGGCGAGCGAGACCAAGACAAACGACTTATAAGTGGGAAGTCAGGAGTTACTATCGTCGGCAGCTACCGATAGTATAAAACTACTAGGAAGCGGAGAGATCATACAGGAGGGAATCTTCAACAATGATATGACGGCCGCCAATTACTTCGTCGGTTAGCTGAAGATCACTTATCGGGCGGTGCTTACCCTACGGAAGGTTGCCATCCTGTGTGCAAACATCTGGGAGGAGCCCTAAGAGAGTTATATAATCTAAAATGATGATAAGAATACAGCAAGCGAAATGGGTTGGAGCAGGAAGTCAAGCACTCCAATCATCAACAGGTACCGATAATACAAATATACTATAGGACCGGACGCCAGCAGCAATCTCGCCACAGGCCATAACGGCCAAATCTTAGCAAGATTAATTCGTATCTATGCCACCGCAACATCTCCCCACTGCGATGTCCTCTGAAGTATAAAAACGGCGTGGTAGTGCATGCTATAAACGCATTAAATTCGATTCCAAGACATTTCTTGCAACCATTAACAGCGGCAGAAAGTTCGCAGCTTTTGCCCTCGGCCACGCGATTTCTGCTCGCCACAGCTACGGTGAATATTTTCTCCCTGCAAAAATACCGGCAGCGCACTGCAAGCTGACGTTCAAGTGGTTAACCTGGCGGGTCACAGCTTTCCGTCTGGAGTAGGGTTTCGTCGCGCGTTCCTGGAGTTCCGCGTGCTTGACGGCTCTGGCAACACGCTGTGGGTCTTGGGCCAGACATCGAACGATGGCGTCATTTGTGATAACAACGGGATCCGCCCGTCACGGCGTTTTTTGCGCCCAACCAGCAGGTCTATCAATCTCACTACAATTAGGCGAACGCGATCACGCGTGACGATCAGGTGCACATCTACGAAGAACTGGCGTTAAATCCAGAAGGGCAGATCACCATCAGCTTCCTGGCTCTTGATGAAATCGTAAAAAACAACCACCTTCTTCCGAACGGGTGGAGCGCCACCGGTCCGTTCGCTGATATGACGAAACCGATTGGGGTCAACAATGATTCCAACTACGGCGATGGCAGTGGATCGAGCGTCGTTCGATATGCGATACCCCTCAGTTCGCAACTGGCAAGTGCGGCTAGCGTGGTTGCGACTTTGTACAACCAGTCGATTCCTCCCTACTACCTCCGGCAACGAGGGGAGAAGTGCTTCGGGAAGCGATACGGACCGGTTGAAAAACATGGCGTGCTACCTGAACGTGAATGGAGCCAATTCGCCGATACGTAATTGGCGGCTCCAAATTGCTAAAGCGAGCGCGGCGATCTCCGGCGGTAGTTCACATATGCCGACGCCCGGTCGCTGATCCGCCTTGCTCGTCCCCGCGTACCCGCCCGCACTCCGTACTCAAACCCTCACAGGAGAAGACCATTTAAAACACCGATCGTTTGATGCCACAGGAGGAGGGTAACACGACCCGCAGCAAACCAGACCAACGCCTCATGTAATGAGGCGCAAACCCAAAGGGGATCGCGGTGCTTTATTCCCCTAATGCCGTCCGCTTTCCCTTCGGAATCGATATCCAAACGGTTGCGGAAGAATTTACGCTATTACCATGCATGGTTACTTTCGTAATAGATTCTGCATTCTAAATTATCAAAACCGGCACCTCGCGAAGTTACTCTGAGACTGTCGTGATCGACTCAGACGCCGTTGCAACAACGACGTCGACGACAGGAGAAACTTTTCTCGAAGCGGGGTCCCGCCAGTGAAGACGAAGAAAGTCATTACCTATCATTCGCTTTGGCTCGTCTGGTTAATTTTCACCTTGATTCTGGTCATGGTGACACCTCTGCTAGCCCAAACACCAGTGGGCTATTGGAAATTTGAAGAGGGATCTGGCGCCACGGCAACCGACTCCTCAGGCAACGCTCGTACCGCGCATTTGTCGAACGGGGTTGCTTGGATCAAGGGAATCGACGGAGGCGGGATTTCTGCGAATGCCGCAGATGAAGGTTCTCTGAGTATTCCCGCAATTGATCTCCATAGCACCAGTGCCGTCACCATTGTGTTCTGGGCAAAGCGGACCTACTCGACCGCCGGAGATGACGTCCTGTTTGAGGCCACCAGGAACTATGAGAATTCGACTACCGGGTTCGTCTTCCTCCCTGACGATGATTTCTGCCATGGGATTCAGGTTGCTTTACGGGGCAACGAGGGAAAGACCGCCAACTGCTACAGTCAGCCATCTTCAGGAGTTTGGCACCACCTCGCTGTCGTGTTGGACAAAGGTCAGACCGGAGGGAGTGAGGTAGCCTTTTATGTAGACGGGGTTTTGCAAACCCCGAGTTGGAGTGTTTCCGCGTCGACGAACACAAACAATTTTGGCAACGACCCGATTTATTTCTTTTCTCGGGGCGGGGCGTCGCAATTTAGTTCTGGCGCGATGAACGACCTCCGTATCTACAGCCAAGCCCTTACGGCTTCGCAGATCCAGAGGATTTACAACGGCTCGGGATTGCTTTCGCCGTCGGGTTCAATCAGCTATATCCAGGGCAACTACGCGACGCCCCAAACGCCGCAGACCACGGTGAATGTTACTTACACCGCCGCGCAAGCTGCGGGAGATCTCAACGTGGTGGTCGTGGGATGGAACGACAGCACCGCTACCGTCAGTACGGTTCGAGACTCAAAAGGTAATGTGTATGCGCGTGCCGTGGGTCCAACGGTTCAGAGCGGACTGGCGTCGCAGTCCATCTATTACGCCAAGAACATCGCATCGGCAGCCGCTGGATCCAACATCGTCACTGTGACCTTTTCGACTGCTGCGACCTATCCCGATATTCGCATCCTTGAGTACAGCGGAGCCGACCCCAACAACCCGGTGGATGTGACCGCTGCCAACAGCGGCAACAGTTCCACCAGCAGCAGCGGCTCGGCAACCACGACAAATGCGACCGATCTGATCTTTGGCGCGAACCTGGTTCAGACCCTGACCACCGGTCCGGGTAGCGGCTTCAGCACGCGAATGCTGACGCAGCCGGATGGCGACATCGCGGAAGACCGCATGGTTACGGCTACGGGCAGCTATAGCGCGACCGCGCCCGTCAATCCGTCAGGGGCATGGATCATGCAGATGGTCGCCTTCCGAACTCCATCCCTAGGGAGCTTCACCATTTCGGCCTCGCCGACTACTCTCAACATCGCTCAAGGCAATCAGGGCACGTCGACCATCACCACCACCGTCAGCGGTGGTTTCAGCAGTGCAATCAGTCTGTCAGCTTCGGGAGTACCCACAGGCACCACCGTGGGCTTTAACCCGCAGACGATTCCGGCCCCGGGTTCCGGGCAATCGACCATGAGCATTACGGTGGGGGGGAGCACGACACCGGGAACGTATCCCATCACGGTGACGGGCAATGGCGGAGGCACGCAGAAAAGCACGACCGTCACTTTGACTGTGACGGCCGGGCCCAACTTCACCATTTCGGCGTTGCCGACTACTCTCAGCATCGCTCAAGGCAATCAGGGCACATCGACCATCACCGCCACTGTCAGCGGTGGTTTCAGCAACTCAATCAGTTTGTCAGCTTCGGGAATACCCACAGGCACTACCGTGGGCTTTAACCCGCAGACGATTCCAGCGCCCGGGTCGGGAACTTCGACGATGACCATCACCGTGGGAGGGGGCACACTGACGGGAAGCTATCCCATCACGGTGACCGGCAATGGCGGAGGCACGCAGAAAACCACGACCGTCACCCTGACTGTGACCGCAGCATCCACTTTCACCATTTCAGCCTCCCCCTCTTCCCTCTCTGTCATGCAAGGCAATCAGGGAACCTCTGCGATTACCACCACCGTCAGCGGTGGTTTCAGCGGTGCAATCAGTCTGTCAGCTTCGGGGGTGCCCACAGGCACTACCGTGGGCTTTAACCCGCAGACGATTCCGGCCCCGGGTGCCGGGAACTCGACCATGACCATTACGGTAGGGCTAAACACCCCGATGGGGACTTATCCCATCACGGTGACCGGCAACGGGGGTGGCATTCAGCAGAGCGTAACGGTAAATCTTACGGTCACAGCGCAGGTGATTCTGACGTGGACTGCCAGCCCATCGTCTGGAATTGCAGGTTACAACGCCTATCGAAGTACGATTTCAGGCGGACCCTACACGAAACTCAATTCCAGCCTGATTCCTACCACGAACTACAATGACCTGATGGTGCAAAATGGTTATACGTATTACTACGTAACTACCGCAGTCAACAACCAACAGGAGGAAAGTACCTACTCGAACGAATCTTCCGCAACCGTGCCCTAACCTTGCCAACGCGCGAACTAGACGAAAGCAAACAGGCGGGAGAAACTCGTTATTGCGAAGCACTTCCGGAGCTCCGATCCCAGCAATTTAACACAGGCAGCCGCGCCAGCAGCGCTGCGCTAGCGCGGTAAAGCATGACTCCAACACCGGTCCCGAGAGTGTTAGTAATGATATCTGTCATGCCGGAATATCGGGTTGGAAGATACGCCTGCCAAACCTCAATAACCAGACTGACAGCCCCTCCTATAACTATGGCGGCGAGCCATGCTCGCTTCATCTTGCAGACCGCCGCGAAATAGAGACTAAAGACAAACCCTAAAGGAACGAAACCTGCAATGTTGATGACGCAGTTTTTCAAATAGTTCCGCTGTGTGTAGAATTCCTGCCACGGTGGTTCGAGCAGTAATTGGTCTACAACCAGATAGTGCGTTGGTATGTCCAAATCAATTCCCGATCCGATCGCATTGTGGATAATCTTGCCGCCACCCTCATTAAAGAGATAGAGTGCAAGCGCTCGCTCATGCTTAACCAGCGTAGGCGCCTGTCTCTGTGTCCACTCCTCATAATGTCGGACGACCTGTTCCGGGCTCAGTTCACTTCCGTAAATCGCCAGACCTCTCAGTTGACCGGGCCACCTATGGGCTCGCAAGGGCGAATTGGCAAGTATTAGTTGACCGGCTAGATCGCGGATGGAAAGACCGAATCCCGGCGACTTTGTTGCCAAATGCCCGTCGAGGTAGACCGACGTATTTTGTCCGTCTGAGGTGATGGTTATAAATGCTTGCCGCCTCCGAAAGACATCGTCGACACGTATTTGCGTCTGGCTCGTCTGATGGTCCGGATTTCCAACCTCACGTTGCAGAACAAGGTCGGTGTAGTCTTGCTGCATCGAGAACTGTTCGGCCTTTAAGGGATTGTAAAATGTAAGGACCGAACCAGTGGTCCAAGTACGATCAGGCTCCAACCAAACCTCAAGGCTGACAGGTGGCCCGTAACCGCCAAACCCCAATGGGCGCGGGCTCAATGCTGTGCCGTGGTCGCCGAAACGCAGAGCGTTCTCATTTTCTACCCAGGACACTTCATTGGTTGGAGAACGGAAAGGCCAGAGGCCCGCGACTAGGGTGGCACATAGCGTGAAGAGACAAAGAATCTTTATGGCCGGTCGCGAAAGATGAAGGTCGCGAAACGGCTGCGTCTTGATTCGGTGACTGGGGGGCGGCAAGTCTTTCTCTTCAGAGGTTGGGTGCACAGACTACCTATACTGTGGCTCGCTAATTTAGAACCCGACTCCGCTTGTCTGGTCCGTTGCCATTATCCAATGGAAGCAGTCATCGCTGGGCAATATCTATGGCGGCTACGCTGGTCACGACTTCAAACTACTAAGCTGCTTCTTTATTTCACTGGCGGCACTGTAGTTGGGATTGATCTGCAACGCACGTTTCAGGTGCTGGCGGGCGAGGGCTGGTTGTTCGGTCTTCTCATACGCTAAACCCAAGTGATAGTGAACATCAGCGTTGTCTGGTACATTATTTTTTTGCTGCAGCTTGAGAGCTTGCTCCAGCAGGGTCACTGCCAAAGGGTATGCCCCCTTCTGATAGTAAACCCAGCCCAGAGTGTCAGCCGCACTCGGAGAGTCCGGCATACTATGTTGCGCGGTTTGGGCCAGCAACAGAGCATCGTCGAGGTTGCCACCGCTTTGCAGCAGGACATTGGCAAGATTGCGTGTCGCCATGGGATCATTCGGTTGAAGCTCGCGCGCCTTCTCAAATGCGCTCTTCGCTTGTTCCCAATCCTGCTTCGACTGGTACAGCTCACCCAAAAGGTTATAAAGCTGGGGCACACTGGGCTGACTCTTAATCGCCTGCTGGCAGGTGGCGATCGCCTGCTCCACGTCCCCTTTCGCCGCCTGCACTTGTGTAAGCCTGATCAGAGCATCAGAGTTCTTTCCGTCAAGCGACAGCGCCTTGTTAAATGCCGCCTCGGCGCCGCTAAGGTCCTGCTTGACATAAAACAGAGCGTTGCCGAGCAGATCATAGAACCCGCTATTCGTAGGCGATTTGGCGATTTGGGCATCGGCCGCGGCAATCGCACGGTCGATTTGCTTCTGGGCGATATAGGTGTTCATCAGGCCACGGAGAGCGTCTTTCGAATTGGCATTCAGGCCAAGCGCCTGCTGGTAAGCTCTTTCTGCCTCGCCGTACTGCTTTTGAGCAAATTTCAGGTTCCCCATCTGTACATACCCCAGGGAGTTCTGCGGGGCCACGTCGATAGCCTTGCGAATATCTGTTTCAGCGGAGGCAAGCTGATTGCGATTGATTTCAGAAAGGGCGCGTAGCGCGTAGCCGTCGGGCGAGTTGGGTCGTAAGCTGATGATCTGGGTGGCAGCTTCCGCGAGTCTGCTCGGGTCGCCACTGCGCAGGGCCGCGCCCGCCAGTGCGCGCTGGGCATCGACCAAATCGGGACGTAGACGCACCGCCTCAATCCATTCGGTTTCGGCCCCCTTCAGATCGCCCGACTTGTCGAGCGCGATGCCCAGGATGTAGTGCGCCTGGGCGTTGTTGGGGTCGTTCTTGATCATGGTTTGTAACGTCGCGGTAGCATCGTTCAGGTTTCCGGTGCTGATCTGCATCTCACTGCGGGAAACAAGAGCTTCACTATCGTGCGGGTTGGCTTTCAAGAGTTCATCATTGAGCTTGCGTGCTTCGTCGAAGCGGTTCTTCTCGATAAGAAGTTGAATGTAGTTTTTCTTTACCTGGATATCGTTGGGATGTTCCTGATAGAGGGTGCCGTATTCGGCGAGGGCTTTGTCAAGGTTCCCGGTGGTGAAGTAGAAGTCAGCTAGCATGCGGTAGTCGGCGGAGTTGTCCGGAAAGTCGCGCTTGGCTTGTTTCAGAAGTTCCTCTGCTTCGGTATTCTTTCCTTCCGCCAGGTAGAGGCGGGCGAGCGCTGCCCTCGCTTCCGAGTTCTTGGGATCCATCTCTATGGCGGTGTGGAATTGCTGCTCCGCCTCAGCGTAGCGGCTGCGCGACTGGTAAAAACTGCCCAGCAACAGGTGTGCTTGCGTTGCCCCCGGATTTACTTCGATCACTTTCTTAAAGCTCGCTTCGGCGGCATCGGGTTGATTGCTCTTGAGCTGTAAAATTGCCAATTCCAGGTAGAAACCCCAACGGCCGGGATCGAGTGCGATGGCTTTCTGTATTTCCTTGATTGCTCCCGAGAGATCTCCTTGTCCGGCGAGGAGACTGGATACCGTGGAATGCACCAGGGGATCGTTCGGACGCTTTTGCAGTAGCAGATCGGTTTGTTCCTGCGCCTGTTGAAACTCTTGGCCAAGGATCAGCAGATTCGCCAGCTCGATACGAGCTTGGTAATTTTCCGGCTGCAGCTCGACCGTGCGAGCAAATTCCTGGGAGGCGCTTTGCGTTTTCTGCAATTTGAGATAAGTCTCAGCCAGTTGATAATGTGCTGCGGCATAGCCGCGGTCGATCTTGATCACATTGATGAAATCGATCGCAGCCTCACGATACTTTCCCTGTTCGAAGTACCGTTGGCCCGTGTGAAAGTACTTCTGCTTGCGGACGTTGGGATCTCGGGAACAAGAAGAAAAAAGAAGGGACACGACCAAAAGCAAAAACATGATCAGACGTTGGCCAGAAGAAAGCGTCATACTGAAACCTCCGAGGTTGGCGTGCGCTGGCCAACTGCCCGTTTTACTGCACTATAAACCAAAAATATTTCCAGCGGTAATGATAAAACCACACGGCTCTTGTGCGTGTCGGGCTGCAAGAAACGCCGGGGAAAATTGCTAGCGAAACAAACATAGTTTCGAAATTCGAAATCGGAGCATCGTCGGCGATGATTTTCGATTCCCGAGGCTGGCGAGACTGGAACGAGCCGACACACGAGCGAGACTACGAGACTATAAGTGATGCCTCCTTAAGGTTTCAATCTCCAGAGGGTTTTCTTGACGGATCAGACTCAATATCGAAATGCTATCCGGCTGATAACAAGGGGTTTGTCAAAGGGTTGCAACAACTTGCAACGGGTCGCAGAAATTATCATTCTTGACAACGATGGATTTCTCGCTAGAGTGATCATCGGTGCCACGAAGTGCACGAACCGGAACGAGTTCGTCGTGTTCCTTCATTTGTGGGAAGGCGGGCGAGGAGAACGAAATGAAAAGAACTCTACTTTTGGTGGTTGGAGGAGCATTTCTGCTTTCCCTGTCTTCCGCCTTTGCTCAAAACGTCCCAATGTACTTTAACGGAGGGTATCAGGGCGCCGTCTGGAGTGGTGGTCCGGAAGGTTCTGTTGCAACCGGCTTCTACGACGGCTCAATCAACAACGTAAACGTAGGGCCCGAACAGCAGAGTTCCCCGGGATGATCTGCGACGACTACTACGACAACATTACTACCGGCGAGCATTGGATGGCCACTGGTTACCAAGTGTCGACCTTGAACGCAGGGAACATAGGCCAGACCCTGTTTGGGAACGCCAACTCACATTGGTCTGCCGTCGTTAGTGGCTGGACGGCAATTCAGGGATATCAGGCGCTGGCATATCTGGCGAACGATATGTTTCACAACGGTGCCGGAAACTCAGCCTTACAGTCTTCCATCTCACAGGCAATGTGGTACCTCAGTTCGGCTGCGATCGGCCGCCCCATTGGGGGCTTGGATTCCACCGCGCAAGGCTTAGTTAACTACGTAGAGAACATACAGAATGACCCAGCATTGAGTACTTATGCTGGCCTCTTTCTCTACACACAACCTTTCGTCCCGACTGGACCGCAGGAGATGTGGGGCGAGATTCCTGTGCCCGAGGGCGGTTCGGCGTTGATGTACCTGCTCCTCGCTGGTATCACGTGCTTCGGTGCGATGTTCTACTCCAGACGCGAGACCGCAATGGGCCGATCGGCCTGAATACGAGCCCCGACTTTGCACCGGTGGAGGCCGGTTGGAGTTTGACAGTCCCGAAGAGCGCTTTCTTCTCGCCTCGGTATTGCGAAGTGTCTGGCTCCTAGTTAATCAACTACACCGGAAGAACGACACCATGCGAAGTCGCTCCGTTGGGACCGCTCGCGATTTGGCCTCGCCCTGCCTCTTATCGACCGCGAAAGGGGTTTTCCTCTTCTTAAGCCTCTCAGCCGCCATTTGTTCGGCCTGAAGCAGTTGATCCATGGTGAGCCCCTTGGTTGCATCCTTGTACGCTTGTGATATCTGTTCACTGGCGATCGAGTACCACATGTAGCAGTTTAATGCGTTGGTGAGATTCGTTCGGTGAGCCGAGTAAAACTGAGCCAGCGCGAGTTGGGCCATCAGGACCCCCTGGTTAGCCGCATTCTGAGCAGAGATCAACGTAGCTTCATCCCGCAAGCTCTCATAGGCTTCTTCATTGAGAAAATGCTGGAAGACCGATTCCGCGTGGCGCTCCTGGCTCAAAGTCATGAACAGGAGTTCAACGCGGCTTGAGACCCCCAACTTGTCGAAGATTCGAAACAGACAATTCTTTATCGTATGCTGGCTCAGGTGCAATCGCTCGGCGATTTCGCGATTCGATAGTCCCTGGGCGACGCTCCGAACGACCTCCATCTCCCGTTTGGAAAGTAGATTCAATCCTCGCGCATCCACCGCACGGATGTTGTGCGAAGAAGCTAATGCCTGCACCAGGGTTGCGACCTGCTCAGTATTGGCCCAAATCTGGCCTTCGTAGACCCGGCGTATGCACTTGCTCAATGTATCTACAGAGTCATTCTTGCTGAAGACCCCTCGGGCGCCGGCGCGAAAAGCTTCTAATATGGTTTCGCCTTTTGAGGAGTCGAGGAGCACAACAGCCCTCAGATCCATGTGCGAAGCTCGCAGAGCTCGTAGGACCTCGAAGCCGCGGCTGGGCCGCTCATCCAAGTTTGAACTCAGAAGAAGGACGTCTATGTCACGAAGGTTGGGACGTCCGGTAAGGCTTTCAGAACCGGAAGCCGAGGTTGTCACTTGCAAACAGCCGTCGCGTTTCAGTGCATCTGCGAGCAGCTCAGTGTGAACGCGAGTATCATCGCTCACGAGGACGCGAATAGAGATAGCAGCAGACTGATGGCGCATTCTGTGGTTCTTTCTCCATACGAAGTTTTTGCAAGCAGTGCGAGAAGCTTCGCCTCTGTGGCACGAGTCTCTGGCTAGGGGACCCTTCCACTCGGGACATCGATCGGCCAACAGCTTCTCAGGGGTGATAAGAGGCTACATCAGCTTTTCCTTCAAAACAAGAGGACAATGGTGCTACCACCCTGCATATTGTCGTGTCGTGTGCAGCGCACATAAGTGTCATTAGGGTGTCAGCGTTAAAAAGCGCATGAGAAGGCCTAAGCGATTGGCTGCATGGGAGATAGGCAGTTTCTGTTGCCAGGCCCATGAGAAGACCTTCTCTAAGCGCATACTACTCAACTGAAGAGATGTGTTCCCCCTCGCGGACAGAGAAATGGTTCGCGGAGACTCTGTGCCTCTTGCAATGAACTGCAACCTGCCCTAAAGTCCACTCACCTCAGACACACAGGCTTAGTTGCCAAGATGCGTCAGAAACTCCGAGCTATGCTCGTGGAGTTTAGGTGCATGCCGACGCGAGTCGCTTGCGGACACGCCCTGTAGGTTCCGTTTTGGAATCTCAGGAACCATGATTACGCAACTCTATTACGGTAAGTCGCGATGTGACTTAGAGGGCGAAGCTATGTGCACCAGCAGTCAATCCGTGGCCCTTTGCGAATTGCCTGCATTCGCCGGTGTTGGGGCGGATGCAGACGTTGAAAAGTGGTTTGCAGTACAGACACGTCCCAGGCACGAAAAAGTAGTTGCGCAAGAGGTTCGTGATCGGGGAATAACAACCTTCCTGCCGCTGGTCAGGGAGGTGCGTCGATGGAGCGATCGGCGGAAAGTCGTAGAATCTCCGTTATTCAGCTGCTACCTGTTCGTTAAGCTGGTGCCCAGGAACGACGACCGCTTGCGAGTACTTCGTGTGGACGGCGCACTGAGGTTCGTTGGAACTCACGGAATGGGAATCCCGATTCCGGATGAACAAATCCACGCGGTTCAAACGCTGTTACAAGAGGAGCTACCTTTCTGTTCCCATCCATTCCTCAAGATCGGTCAACGTGTGCGCATCCGTAGCGGTGCTTTTAGCGGCGTCGAAGGAATTCTCGTCTCTCGAAGTGGAGAACGTTCCCTGGTCATCTCCCTAGATGCGATTCAGAGATCTCTGAGTGTGCGCATCGAAGGATATGACGTCGAGCCGATCTAGACCCTTCATAACTTTCTTGTTCTCCCGTGCCATTCCGAGGAGCTAACAGACCGGTGTTGGAAAAAACAACCGAAACACTACGGCTGCTGGTAGTAAGCCGGGAGTCTGCGATTCTGGGTCCGCTCTGGGCAGTCGGGGAATCGAATTCCTGGCAAATTGAGAGTGCGACCAATGGATGGGGAGCGATGGAGCGAGTGCAGTCGGGGGTTTCTCCAGACATGCTCATCCTGGACTTGCCACGAGCCGACACTGATGCTCTACACTTCTTGCGCTGGCTCCGCCGCCTTCGTCCCGAGCTTCCGATCCTTGTCATTTGCGATAAAAATGACTCCCCAACGAAGCAGGAAGCTCTTCGGCTTGGGGCCCGGGATTGCATCCTCAAGCCGGTAGAAGATCAGGGACTGGAACGGGCGATCAGGGCCCACCTTTCCACCGCGGGCGATAGCGTCGAAGTGGACATTACCAGTGACGATGTCGAGCAAGTCGGTGATGATCTTTTCTTTGTCGGAGCCAGCCCAATCATGCGAAAGCTTCGCGCACAGGCTGAGTTGCTGGCCGAGATCGACGCTCCTGTGCTGATCTGCGGGGAAACTGGAAGCGGCAAAGAAACCGCGGCCCGCCTGATCCACCAACTATCCGTCAGATCCGGATTCGGGTTCGCAAAAATTAATTGCGCAGCTCTCCCCAGCGATTTGCTGGAAACCGAACTGTTCGGATGCGAACGCAATGGAACCGGACTTCCCCAATCCAAACCAGGCAAACTGGAGCTCTGTGAAAAGGGCACGCTTCTTCTGGACGAAATTACCGAAATGCCGATGACCCTGCAGGCCAAGTTGCTGCAGGTTTTGCAGGCTAAGCAGTTTGCCAGGCCGGGAAGTGGGGCGCTGGTCGGAGTGGATGTTCGGATTTTGACCTCCAGCACGACCAACGTTGAACCTGCTATCTCCGAAAACAAACTGCGGGAGGACTTTTACCACCACCTCAGCGCCTACACGATTTGCGTGCCGGCCGTGCGCGAGCGTCGGGAGGAAATCCCACTCCTGATGCACCATTTCATGCGCCATCTCGCCAATCAGTATGCCCTTTCGCCCCGGAGCTTTTCCTTGCCCGTTTTGGAAGCATGCCAAGGGTATTCGTGGCCGGGCAATCTGCGGGAGTTGGAAACTTTCGTAAAGCGCTATCTTCTGCTGGCGGGAGGCAAGGATTTGACATTCGGGGGCGAAGCGGAGCCTATGTGCACCATTGAAAAGGATACGCTCGTGTTGTCTCGTGCAGCGAGTCAAGCGGCGTCGCCCGCCATACGACCGGACATCGGGATTTCTGGCTCTGACTCGCTAAAATCCTTGGTGCAAACGGTAAAGTTGGAAGCCGAGAAAAACGCCATTGCCGCGGCCCTGGAAAGAACCGGCTGGAATCGAAAGGCTGCTGCGCGCCTTCTCAGAGTCAGCTATCGAACCTTGCTGTACAAAATCGAGCAATATCAGATGCGATCTCCTGATTCCTCTCTCATCTCGGGAGGCACTGGAATCAGAAGTAACGGGAACGGATTCGGGGGATAACGGTTACGGCTGATCGGGTTGTACCGATCATGCGAGGTCTGCAAGGAGATTGATCATGAGCATTACCGCCTTTGAGCCATGGAGCAGATGCTTGGGTGCAGCGTTGCTTTGCATCCTCTTCGCTGGTAGCATTTCGGCGCAGGTCCCAATCGCAAGTCAATCCGCCTCTCAATCGCTTCCCGCCGAGATGGCTTCGGTCGCGCGGCCCGACGAAGATACCGGCCGGTAAGCCACACGATGACGGCTTTGTAATTGGAAACGGCGACGTGTTGGCGATCAGTGTGTGGAAGCAACCGGACATTTCCAAGTCAATTCCGGTGCGTTCGGACGGGAGAATCTCCCTGCCATTAATTGGAGAAGTGCAAGCGACTGGGCAGACTCCCTTGAGGCTCGAGGAGGAGATCACCAGCAAACTCCAGCCCTATCTCGCGGAACCAGAAGTCACGGTGATAGTAGAGCAGATTAACAGCCAAAAATTTAACATCCTGGGAAGGGTGACAAAGCCGGGTTCCTACCCGCTGGCAAATCCGACGACGGTTCTGGATGCAATTGCGCTGGCCGGCGGTTGTCGTGACTTTGCCAAGCAAAAATCAATTTACATTCTACGCCGCAACCCGGATGGTAGCGAGACCCGATTGCCTTTCAATTACCGGGAAGTGGTCCAGGGAAAGAACACTGCGCAGAACATAACCCTCCAACCGCGTGACACGATTGTCGTCCCCTAGAGTAGACATGGTGGCCCGAGCCTGTTTTGGACTTTTGTTGCTGGCGTGCGCCTCGGCATGGGCCCAGGTGGACACCAGCAGCACAGAAACCGCTGTCGATTCCACAGACGAAGTGCAGCTGCATGTACCGCCGCCAGTCAGCGGACAGGCATACTCCTCTGAATTCGCCGGTGAGACGCAATCGAATGTCCTGCGCGGCGGCCTCGGCTTCACTACCGCATATTTGAGCAACGTTTGGGGGGCCAACAGCACCACTCCCGTAAGCGATGTGACCTATTCGATCTGGCCTACGATTGCCTTGGATAAGACCACTTCTCAGTTGCACCTGATCTTCAACTATAGCCCTGGTTTCACTTTCTATCAGCACACCAGCGCTTATAACCAGGCAACCCAGAACCTAGGCATAAATTTCCAGTATCGGCTGAGCCCTAATTTGACTGTGAGCGTGCAGGACACGTTTCAAAAGACCTCCAACATGTTCAATCAGTCCAACAACTTCTCAACTACGACAGTGTCTGGCTCACCACCGACGCCGAGTGCCGCAGTAGTGACCCCGGTTGCGGACCTACTCAGCAATGTCACGGCGGCGCAGCTTACATATCAGGTCAGCGCGAATGGCATGGTGGGGTTGACAGGGAACTTCAACAGGCTCTACTACCCAAACCCACAGGAAGTTTCTGGCCTCTTCAATTCGCATTCCACCGGAGGGTCAGCCTACTATTCGACTCGCTTCGGAGAGAGGTACTACATCGGCGGTACCTTCCAATACCAGAATATCGCATCGTATCAGGTTGCCGCGTTCGGCACACAGACGCAGACTGAGACGATTTTTGCCTTCCTTACGTTTTACCTGAAGCCCACACTCTCACTGTCGGTTTCCGGGGGGCCGCAGCACTATCGAGCTACCCAGTCGCCGCTCCCGGCTGCGGCATCGTGGCAGCCAATGATAATGGCGAGTCTCGGTTGGCAGGGCGAGCGGACTACTCTGGCCGCCAGCTACGCACGAGTCGTTACCGGCGGTGGCGGGTTGAATGGAGCATTCCAGTCTAATAGCGCAAATATTTCAGGAACGTGGCAGGCTACGCGCAATTGGAAGGTAGGAGTTTCGTCGAGCTATTCGGTGTACAACACATTGACTCCATTATTTGTGCAGTCCAATCCTGGAGGCCATACCATATCAGCAATCACGTCGGCCCAGCGGTCGCTCAGCGACCATCTAAATGTGCAGTTCGGATATAACTGGACACACCAGATCTATGCCGGGATCCCGGCGATATCCACCGACCCGAATCTGAGTCGTGCATTTGTATCTATTAACTATCAGTTCGACAGGCCGCTGCAAAAATAGCCATGCCGCCAACAGTTCAATCGCAAGCACCGGAGGGAGTCGGCCTCCAGCACTATCTGGGCATTGTTCGCCGCCGGCACATGCACTTCCTGATACCGATGTTTATCGGATGGCTTGCAGTCTGGGGAGCAAGCTGGGTTTTGCCAGCACGCTACAAGTCAAGCACACTGATTTTGGTGGAACAGCCCGCCATGCCACCGGACTTGGTCGCGCCGAACCTGAGCGAGAACTTGCAGGAGCGGCTGCAAAGTATTACTCAACAGATCCTCAGTCGGTCCCGTCTCCTGCAAATCGCCAATGAACTGAATCTGTACCAAAAGGAGCGTGGTCGATCCTCGCCAGATGAGGTTGTCGAGCGTATGCGCAAGGAGATCGAAATTGAGCTCGTGCGCGGTGCGGACAACCGCATCAATGCGTTTAACGTCTACTACTCAGCCCATGATCCCTTGATCGCTCAACAGGTCACAAGCAAACTGACTAATCTGTTCATTAATGAAAACCTGGAAGTACGACAGCAGGAATCCGAAGGTAACACTAAATTTCTCGAGAGCCAACTGGAGAGTACTCGGCAAAACCTGGAAGCACAAGAAGAGAAAATCCGCGAGTTTAAGGGACAGCATGTTGGGGAACTGCCAACTCAGTTGGGAAGCAATCTTCAAATACTAAGTGGACTGCAATCCCAGCTGCAGGCGGAATCAGACGCACTCAACACGAGCAGGCAACAGCGTGTCTATTTGGAGGCACTGCTCAACCAATACCGGGCGCTCCAGGCGCCCGCCGGGAGTGCAGAGGGCACTGGTATGGGGCTGGAGGCGATGGACGCGAAGCTAGATAAGCTGAAATCGGAGTTGCGTGACCTTAGCTCTACTTACGGTGAGAAATATCCCGAAGTTCGTAAGGTGAGAGACCAGATTGCTAAGACGGAGGTGCAGCGCGATCAGCTTCTGGCGGACATGAAGGCTAACGGTAACAACCCTAGGCCAGACACAAAAACGCTTGCTCCTTCTCACGACGTTCCTGGCTCGAAAGACCCATCGCTGATGCCTCAATTGCAGAGTCAATTGCAAGCTAACCAGATCGAGATTAAGAACCGCGAACAAGCGGTCGCCACACTTACGTCAAAAATCAACGACTACCAGGCCCGGCTGAATCAAGAGCCCATACGCGAGCAACAGCTAGCGGATCTGACGCGAGGATATGATCAGTCAAAGGCGTCTTACGACGAGCTACTGAAAAAGAAGAATGACTCGGCAATGGCAACCAGCATGGAACTGCTTCAACAGGGCGAACGCTTTCGGGTCCTTGATTCTCCCAGTCTACCTACCAAGCCGAGCTTCCCCAACCGCCTGAAGTTCTGTGGCATGGGGCTGGCTGTTGGGCTGGCACTAGGCGCGGGTGTGGTTTGGCTCTTCGAGACGCTGGATGATCGGGTATATAACGAATCTGAACTGAGGAAGCTACTGCCTGTAGCAGTTATCTCGGAGCTGCCCGTTATCGACAGCCCCATAAACGAAAAGGCTCAGCAGAAGCGAGTGTGGCTTGGATGGGCAACGGCAGCCGTGGTCTTTGCGGTTATTCTTGCCGGATCTGCGTTTAGCTACCTGGCAGGTTGATTGCACCTCCGATGTACAAAGCTTTCTACAACCTGAAGCGCAACCCGTTCGACATCAGTCCGGATCCGTCCTTTCTTTTTCCCACGCCCAAACACAATGAGGCTATGGCAGCGCTTTATCACGGAGTACGAGCGCATAGAGGCTTTGTTGTGCTCACTGGGGAAGTGGGCACTGGGAAGACTCTCTTACTTCGTTGTTTGCTCGAACTATTCAAGAAGAGTGATGACGTTGCTTATGCATATGTGTTCAACGGCCGCTTGTCACCATGTGAGTTCTTACAGTACGTGGCGAGCGACTTCGGGCTTTCCGTTTCAGGCAAGAATAAGAGTGAGATTCTTCTCGATTTTAGTAACTACGTGATCAGCCGTGGTTTGAAGAATCTAACAACTGTGCTGATACTCGACGAGGCGCACCATCTCTCGGCAGACATCCTGGAGGAAATTCGTCTCTTGACGAACCTGGAAACCCCCCGCGAAAAGCTGTTGCAGATCTTGCTGGTTGGACAGCCGGAACTCGATGACATACTGGATTCGCCGACGTTGCGACAGCTGAAGCAAAGGATCGCCCATCGCGCGCAGCTCGCACCGTTGGATGTGAATGAAACCAAGGGCTACATCGAACAGCGCCTGCGAATCGCAGGGGCAAGCCCGAATGGAGATCCCTTATTTCCCCAGGCCACCATTGCAAGTGTCTATCGCCACTCTCATGGTATTCCTCGGTTGATTAACACGATTTGCGAGAACGCGCTGATCAGCGCGTACGCCCGCAGAATGAAAAGCGTTACTACCGACATCATAGAAAGCACCGCTGAGGATCTTCGCTTGGACGTGGTACATATTCCTCCAACGGAAGGGCCAGAACTGTTCGACGAAACATTTGCCCGGCGCGCCTCAAAAACCTTGGTTGAGTTGTTCACATATCTGAAAAAGGCGCCACCGTCGCGAGATGCAGAACATGAACGGCCATAACACCGGGGACCAGCGAAGATGAGCCAAATATTTGACGCGTTGCGGCGAACAGAGACCGATCGTTCTGGTATTGAGTTGTCAGCGGCGAAGGAATTATTGGAGGTTGTGGAGCGGAACGTTGGGCAATCCCCAACTTCGAGCGGACACCAGAAAACGGACACTGCCCCGGACTCATACCGACAGTTCCAGACAGCTCGAGTGCTCTTATCTCCCGAAAATAAGCTCGTATCTATTACGGATGCGGAAAGTTTGGCGGCAGAAAAGTTTCGTTTTCTCGGTATCCGCTTGCGATATCTCCAGCAAAAACGCCCCTTAAAGTCCATGGTGGTTACGAGCTCCGTGGCGGGAGAAGGAAAGAGTACCATTGCGGGGAACCTGGCGTGCGCTTTGGCTGGAAATAAGCAGCAGAAGGTCTTGCTACTGGAGGGAGACCTGCGGCGGCCTTCTTTAGCTCAGCAGCTGGGCCTGGAAGAGCTTCCAGGCCTCAGTGAATTGTTGGAGGGCGACTTTGACCGGCCGACGAATATCTATCGGCTTGAAAGGTTGGGCTTCTGGATCTTGCCGGCCGGCAGGCCATCAAAAAACCCCTTGGAGATTTTGCAGCCGGGGAAACTCTCTGCGCTTATGGATCACTTGGAAGCCGCATTTGACTGGATTGTGATCGACTGTCCTCCTGTGTTGCCGCTTGCCGATACCAGCATCTGGATGCGCCTGGCAGACGGTATTCTACTAGTGACGCGGCCAGAAACGACCGCGAAGCGACAGCTGCAACGAAGTCTGGAAGCAATCGAACAGTCCAAGCTGCTTGGCGCCGTGCTCAATGCTTCTAAAGAAGCTGTTGCCAACAACTACTATTACTATTCCTACGCTCGCTCCGCTGTTCCGCAGACTGCGAGCCTGCCTGCAAAATAAGTAATTCCAACCAGGCCTTCTGTTTCGATTAATCATCGCCTCACGTACCAATCGGGTAGCGTGGACAAATTCCCGTCATATCGCACAATCGGAATGTGCATCGGGCGCTAAGAACGAAGCGCAGAATCTGCGGAGAATGTTGTGACTCTACAAAACTCGGGTAATGGTTCAAGCCTGGATTCTCGCTCCATGGATAGCCGGCGTCCGTCGCCAAGCGCGAGGTTCTACAGGAAGAGGAGTTTAAGCGAATGATCGCTGTCGAGCGCAAGAGGACGGAGCGCTCGGCAAAGCCCTTCCTCCTTATGCTACTGGAGACCGGAGAGTACGAGAGCGGAGAAAGGAAAGGCAAAGTCCTCACCAATGTCATATCTGCCTTGCTGCCAGCTACAAGGGACACCGATGTTATCGGCTGGTACAAGAACCAGTCGTCGGTGGGGGTGATGTTTACTGAGCTCGTCGTTGTATGACCAGAAGTCAATTCTGTGCGCGCTGCTGACCAGGGTGGGCGGCATCCTGCGAGACAGTCTGACTTTCGAAGCAATTCAATCAGGTCAGCATTTCGTTCCACTTCTTCCCCGACAAGTGGGACCATGACCTACCGCAGCGGCCGAGCAATCCGACGCTGTATCCCGATCTGCCCAGACATGACAAGGGCGCACAGATTTTTGTCGGTGACAAAGCGGCTGATGGATATCGTCGGCAGCGTGCTGGTGCTTGTCATTTTTGCTCCTTTCTTCCTGATCATCGCGCTTGGCGATCAAAGCGTCGTCGAAAGGTCCTGTGTTATTCAGGCAACGGCGGGTCGGACAATACGGTAAGTCCTTCACGTTCCTTAAATTCAGGTCGATGTATGTCGGCAATGATTCCAGCGTTCACCGGGAATATGTGACCCAATTGATCGCCGGCGAGGCCCAGCGCAATCCATGCAAGAGCAACGGCAACGGGATTGGCGTCTACAAGCTTACGAACGACGCTAGAATCACGCCGGTAGGAGCGCTCTTGCGGCGGAGTAGCCTGGATGAACTTCCGCAGCTCTTGAATGTGCTCAGGGGAGAAATGTCGCTGGTCGGACCGCGTCCTGCGATTCCTTACGAAGTAGCAGCCTACCAGACATGGCACCGGCAGAGAGTCTTGGAAGTGAAGCCGGGCATTACCGGTCTCTGGCAGGTGAGTGGTCGATGCAGGGTCGAGTTTGATGACATGGTCCGCCTGGATCTCAGATATGCCAAGACTTGGTCGCCTTGGCTCGACCTCAAGATTCTCTTGCGTACTCCCCGAGCTGTACTCGTAGGCGATGGAGCGCATTAACACGGCGCTCGCCTTCGTCTCCGTTTCCTAGCTTTCAACAATCAAGGAGGCATCGGTTCTATGGTTACCTCGCTATCTACCCCGCTAAACATTTACCAGCCAATACCAGTCTCTGAAAGCAGTAAGAATTTGGTGGCTTTTGGGGTAATTGGCTATGGCTATTGGGGCCCAAACATTGTCAGAAATCTTGATGGTTTGCCAGGCGCCACTGTCTTGGCTATTTCTGACAAGTCCCCAGCTGCCCGAGAACGAGCACAAAAAGCAACCCACGGAATCAAGCTGACTGCCGATGCCAGCGATGTAATTTCGTCACCGGAAATTGACGCAGTTGCCATAGTGACCCCTGTCTGGACGCACTTCGAACTCGCCAAAGCCGCGCTCGAGAACGGCAAGCACGTTTTCGTCGAGAAGCCCTTCACCAGCAACGCAGCGCAGGCAGAAGAACTGATCAATATCGCCGCCAGAAAAAATCTCCAGATCATGGTGGACCATACGTTCCTGTTCACCGGAGCGGTAAAGAAGATCAAACAGCTCCTTCAGGAAGGCACGCTGGGAAAGCTGTACTATTACGACTCGACCCGCGTGAACCTGGGCCTTTTTCAGCACGACGTAAATGTCATTTGGGACCTCGCTCCGCATGACCTTTCGATCATGGACCACCTCATCGAGGGCGATGCCGAGGAAATCGTCGCGACCGGTCAGACCCACCTGAACGGACACGAAGATGTCGCTTTTATCACGCTTTATTTCCCCAACGAGGTAATTGCGCACATCAACGTCAACTGGTTATCGCCCGTCAAAGTCCGGACGACTTTAATCGGCGGGGAAAAGAAAATGCTTGTCTGGAACGACCTGGAGGCCGACGAGAAAATCAAGATTTATGACAAGGGAGTGCAAATCACAAGTCGCGAAGGTTTGTATAACTTGCTGGTCAACTACCGGTCAGGAGACATGTGGGCCCCGCATTTAGAGCCCGCTGAGGCACTCCGTCTGGAGTTGGCGTACTTCGTCGAATGCATCGTCAAGAACCAAACTCCATTCAACGATGGTAAGGCTGGGCTGCGGGTCGTCAAGATGCTGGAGGCCGCAGATCAATCGCTTCGCAACCGGGGCGCTGCGGTACATATCTAACTCTTTTCGATCAGAGACCGTGGCATTTGCAAGCGGATCCACATCCTTTCCACACAATACTTAAGAAGAGGTGGCGGCGATGTCAGAAAACTCTCATACCTGTGTAGCGTCGGACGTAAAGCTTGGCCGCAATGTGAAGTTGTCCAAGTTTATCAATCTCTATGGTTGCGAAATCGGAGACGAAACAAAGATCGGCGCATTTGTCGAAGTGCAGAAGAATGCCAAAATCGGCAAGCGCTGCAAAGTGTCGAGTCACACCTTTGTTTGCGAGGGAGTGACCATAGAAGACAACGTGTTCATTGGCCATGGGGTGACGTTCATCAACGACAGTTATCCGCGAGCGACGAGCGCCGAAGGCCAGTTACAGACCGAAGCCGACTGGAAGGTGGAGCCCACTGTAGTTAAGACCGGGGCCTCAATTGGCTCCGGTGCCACAGTCCTTTCCAGGCTGACGATCGGGAGAAACGCGATCGTTGGGGCGGGAAGCATCGTTACCAAAGACGTGCCTGAAAATGCGATTGTCGCGGGAAACCCAGCAAAGATATTGAGATACATCGTGGACGATAATGGCGAAGGTAGTCTTGAACCGTCCGAGAAAGTTAGCATATCCGCGGACCAGGTCCCCTTCGCTAAGTAACCAACTTCAATGAATTGCAAAGACCATAATCGTCAAGAAGGGGGAAAGGCATGAGTAGCACTCATATTCCATTCTTGGATCTAGTTACTCCTCACTTGGAGATGGAGGAGGAGCTAGTTACCGTTTTCCGAACTGCACTACGGAATGCCGCATTCATAGGAGGAAAAGCGGTACAGGAGTTTGAAGAAAGCATTTGCGGAGTTCTGCGAGGTCGATCATTGTGTTGGGGTAGGCAGCGGGACGGATGCGCTGCGTTTCGCGCTGATCGCAGCGGGGGTTTCGAGAGGCGATAGCGTCATCACTGTAGCCAATACCTTCATCGCCACGACCGAGGCCATTTCTCAGGCTGGCGCCCATCCGGAGTTTGTCGACATCGATGAACGCACCTACAACCTCGATCCGGAAAAGCTCCGCGAATACTTGGAGACGAAGTGCGACCAGGATCAGCTTACGGGAAGACCGGTCTCACGCCGGACCGGCCGAACCATTTCAGCGGTTGTGCCGGTTCATCTCTACGGGCAAACGGCTGACATGGATCCGATCCTGGACCTGGCCGACGCTTACAATCTCATAGTGGTGGAAGACGCTTGTCAGGCCCACGGAGCTGAGTACTTCTCCCGAAAACGCAACCGCTGGGAAAAAGCTGGATCTATGGGGAGAGCAGCCGCCTTCAGTTTCTATCCCGGCAAGAATCTGGGTGCTTGCGGCGAGGCGGGAGCGGTTACGACCAACGACCCAGACCTGGCGCAGCGAATAAACATGCTCCGCGACCATGGTCAAGCCGAGAAATATTACCACGACATGGAAGGTTACAACGGCAGGCTGGACGCGATTCAGGCAGGAATCCTCAGTTCGAAACTGAACTATCTACCGAATGGAACAGTCAGCGCCGAGAGAAGGCCGAGACTTACCGAGACCTGCTTGTCCACCGCCGATAACCTGGTCCTTCCCCTCCGAGCGATCGTGGACACGGGGTGTTTATCATCTTTATGTAATAAGGACACAGGATCGGCAGCGGCTCCAGAACGATCTGAAAACCGCGGGTATAGGTACGGGGATTCATTACCCAATCCCTCTTCATTTGCAGAAGGCCTATCGCACGTTGCGGCTACGAGCAGGGAGCCTTACCGGTAACGGAAAAAAGTACGTCAGAAATTCTATCGCTGCCGATGTATCCACAGCTGACACGTAGCCAGCAAGAGTCTGTGGCGCAGGCGGTAAAGAGTAGCGTTATGACCCTCGCTCATAGTGCGGCCGGGGTACGATAATCACAGCACGCTCTTTATCGCTCATCCATCCTGAAGTGGAACACTATGGATCTTATGCCGACGGCATAAGCTGACTATGGATGTCTACGAAATTGATCCCACGAGAGACGAGCGCTGGGACGCATTTCTCCAGGAGCACTCGGAGGCTTCTATCTTTCATACTGGAGGCTGGCTTGAAGCATTGCGGCACACCTACGGCTACGAACCAGTTGCCCTCACTACTTCCCGTCCTGAATGTCCGTTGACAAACGCTCTTCCTTTTTGTTGTATCTCCAACTGGTTGAGCGGACGCCGCTTGGTCTCCTTGCCGTTTTCGGATCACTGTGTGCCGCTAGTTGAAAATTCGGAGCAACTGGCCGGCCTGCTAACCTACCTACGAGGCAAGGTCGACCGGGAAAAGTGGAGTTATATCGAGATCAGATCCCCTGGCACACGGTTAACAACACCTCTGGACTTTCGGGAAAGTGGGACGTTTGTTTCCCATACACTGGACTTGCGGCCCAGCTTGGATGCAATATTTCACGCCTTCCATAAGGATTGCGTGCAGAGAAAAATCCAGCGCGCTGAGCGAGAGGGTCTGACTTGCCAAGAAGGAAGATCAGAGTTGTTGGTCGCAAAGTTCTACCACCTTCTACTTATGACGCGCCGCAGACATGGAGTACCGCCCCAACCAATCCAATGGTTCCGAAATATCATTGCTTTCCTGGGTGACAAAGCCAAGATTCGTGTGGCATTCAAAGATGGGCGTCCAGTTGCCAGCATTGTCACCCTGCGTCATCGGAATACGCTTGTTTACAAGTATGGTTGCTCGGACCACAGATTTAATAAGTGGGGAGGCACGCAACTGTTACTTTGGAACGCGATTCAGGAAGCCAAGAAGGATCATCTTTCGGAACTTGACATGGGCCGCACTGATTGTGAAAACCCTGGCTTGGCCGTGTTCAAGGATCGCTGGGGTGCTGCTCGAACAAGGTTGGTTTACCTTCGATATCCTATGCGAGGAGCCTATAACATTTCGAAGGAGTTGCAGTCTACTATTGGCAAGTATCTATGGTCTCACATGCCTAGCAGCGTGCTGGGGGAGGCTGGAAAGGTGCTTTACAGGTACATGGGGTAGCAAGATCTGGCGAACGATGGACTGCGGTGCGCTGTTGCAGAAGTTGCGGCAGGCCATTATGGCCTACGCCGGTCAACTCGTGAGGCGATCATACCCTCCAACCACGGATGCCACATGTCGTCGGCAATACAGTGAATGCTCCGCCGTGAGATTAAACCCGCCATGGGGCGTTCGTCGTGAAGCTATGGACTTTTGTCGTAAGGAAGGTCAAACGCCGTGAGAAAGAAAGATAAGGTTGTTGTCGTTGGACTCGGAGAGATCGGGAAGCCGCTCTTTCAGCTCTTTTCGTACCACCATGACGCTATTGGAGTAGATATCGCGCCCGTCGAGCCAATTGGGGAGGCCGATGTTCTGCATATCTGCTACCCGTTCCAGATCAAAGATTTTATTGGTGAGACTGCACGATACATTGAGCGTTTCAGGCCATCTCTGACGATCATCAACAGCACCGTACCGGTCGGAACAACACGAACAATCGCCGGGCGAACACGTAGCGCCGTAGTGAATAGCCCGGTGCGTGGCAAGCATGCACGCATGCTCAACGAGCTACTGATCTACACGAAATTCGTGGGGGCCATTGATTCCGCAGCAGGCGAGCAGGCCGCCGCGCACTTCGAGTCCGCGGGATTGAAGACGAAGATCTTGTCATCGCCCGAAGCAACCGAACTGGCAAAGCTGACGGAAACGACTTACTTCGGCCTGATGATTGCATGGGCCCAGCAAATTGAGAGATATTGCGATCAATCAGGTGAGGATTACGACGAAGTCGTCTCGTTCTACGAGGAAATAAAATTCTTTCCTCCCGTTAAGTATTCTCCGGGGATCATTGGCGGTCATTGCGTCATGCCGAATATCGACCTCCTGAACAGGTATGACCACTCATTGATTCTTGAGGCGATTCAGACCTCGAACCAAATGAAAATCGAACGAGAGGCCCACCTAAAAGAGGTGGCGACCGTTGCGCAGCTAGGATCCATCACGGCCGGACGCTACGATTGATTTCGAGATCCGATCCTGCCCAAAGCGCAACCGGATCTCCCCAACGTAAATTTCACTGGCCTCAACATGGCCGCCACTTACTGCATGACAACTGTTTCAAACAACTTAGGCGCGAGCGGGAGCACCGGGACTCGGGGCAACCCCTCTGCCAGTCTCGGTTCCAGAGCCGCATTTCCGCTCCTTTCCGCGAGTTCCCATCTTCGCGGAAAGCGTGCGGCGATGGTCATGTTCTCCTCGCACCCCGCCGATCCACGTCCTCGCAGGGCCGTGGATACGCTTCTCAAAGAGGGCATGAGTGTGGACCTGATATGCCTGGGAGATGAGAAGACGCCGAAACGTGAGATTCTCAACGAACTCGAGATCTTGCGGGTCCCGATCAAGCAAAGCCGTGGCGGAAAGCTTTCCTATGCATACGAATATTCCACCTTCATTCTCATCTCCGCGAGCATTTTAGCCAGGCGTTCTTTCAAGCGTCGGTATGATCTGGTCTATATCCACAACATGCCTGACATACTTGTTTTGAGTGCGTTGGTGCCAAAGGCATCGGGAGCAAAGGTAATTCTTGATCAACACGACCCCATGCCTGAACTCATGATGACGATATTCGGCTCGGACCAGACCAGTCTGAGCGTTAGGCTTCTGCGGTGGCTTGAGAAGTGGAGCATCGCGCGTGCCGATTTAGTGATCACCGTCAATGTCGCATGTAAACGAATTTTTGGATCTCGCAGCTGCCCTCCGGAAAAAATCGGCGTCGTGATGAACTCTCCCGATGAAGAGATCTTCCCATTCTGTCCGGTTGCGTCATCCGCTTCCTCAAGCCGGGCGCCGCGCGAACCGTTCGTCATGATGTATCACGGATCATTGGTCGAGCGAAACGGATTGAATCTCGCGGTCGATGCGCTCAGGCGAGTACGAAAAACTGTTCCTTCGGCGGAACTCAGGATTTACGGCCGCAAGACGCCGTTTCTCGATAGAGTGTTGGTCGAGGCTCGCAACAAGGGTGTCCATGATTGTGTTCATTATCTAGGCCCCAAGAGTTTGGAGGAGTTAGTCCGAGAAATTGAAAACTGTGATGTCGGGATCGTTCCAAATCCTCGAAATGCGTTTACGGAGATCAATACCCCAACTAGGATTTTCGAGTATCTTGCTCTGGGTAAACCGGTGATTGCCCCGAGAACGACGGGCATTCACGACTACTTCAGCGACGAGTCTCTTCTCTTCTTCGAGCCCGGTAACTCCGAGGATCTTGCCCGGAGAATTGAATATGCGTTTTCTCATCCCACCGAGGTGGTCGAGATAGTAAGGCGGGGGCAAGAGGTTTATCAAGAGCACAGCTGGCGCATAGAGAGACCGCGACTCGCGGGGCTAGTCGCCGGGCTCCTGTGCGAAGGGGTTAGTGCTGCACCGGTTCAAATCTTCGGAAATTCCTCAGTCGATCCAGTTTTCCAATATAAGGAAGACTGAGCGACTGAAGCCGGATACAGATCATGAAAGGCGATGAAAATGCGTAGCAACTACGATCAGCCGTGTCAAGAGCGTGTCGATGCGAGCAGGACTGCGGCCAGAGTAGAGCAGGATGCTACGGAACAACGTCACTCGCTTCCGCCCTACGTTCTAATCACCCCTGCTCGCAATGAGGAAGCCTTCATCGAGAAGACGATCGAGTCGATGATTCATCAGACGGTCTTGCCGGCGAAATGGGTGATCGTGGACGATGGATCGACAGACAGGACTTCCGAAATCGTAAGCCGCTATCTTGTGCATTATCCGTGGATCGAAATGGTCCAGATGCCGCAACGGCGAGACCGCAGCTTTGCAGCCAAAGTGGGGGCTTTCAACGCAGGGTATGAAAGAGTCAACGGCCTCCAATACGAAATCATCGGCAACCTGGATGCCGACATTTCCTTTGAAGAGGACCTCTTCGAGTTTCTTCTAGGGAAATTTTCAGCGGACTCTAGTCTCGGCGTCGCGGGAACCGTCTTCAAAGAGGAAGGTTATAGTTCTGAGAGGGACAGCTTCGAGGGGCATAAACATGTTTCGGGTCAGTGCCAGTTGTTTCGGAGGCAATGCTGGGAGGAAATCGGCGGTTATGTCCCACACCGCGCTGGGGGAATCGATTGGATGGCAGTCACGACCGCCCGGATGATGGGGTGGAAGACCGAATCATTCCGGGAGAGGTCGTTCTTTCACTATCGGCACTTGGGAACCGCGGAGCGCAGTGTCCTCTCCTCTTTGTTTTCCTACGGAGAGAAAGACTACTACCTCGGGGGGCATCCAGTCTGGGAGCTATTTCGGACGGCGTACCGAGCCAGCAAGCAGCCATATCTCGTCGGAGGCATAGCATTAGGATTGGGCTACTGTTGGGCTTTTCTTCGAGCGGACCCCACGTCCGGTCTCTCGTGAACTCATGGCCTTCCACCGCAAAGAACAGATGGCCAAGCTCAAGGCCATCCTGAAATCTGTCCTAACCTTCAAACCGATCGATAGCTTTAAAGTCGCAGAAGAGTAACTGTCGATTTGCTGGTTCGCCAAGCCAATACCGTGACTGAAGCTCCAGTTGTAAAAATCGAATCTGCTGTTGACCGATTTTGCGAATGGCTCGATCGCTACGGGGAGACGTCCTACGACCATCAGAGTTTCTTCGCGAGCAAGATCGGGCGAGGCGCAAAGGCTCTTTATTACCGCAGGCCTCTGCTTGGCACACTTGCGGTAGCTCCGATCGGTGTTTTGTGAGGCTTTTGTACCCTCGGCGCGCAAATTCTTCTGGAAACCGCAACGGTTCCCTATAGCCGATGCCCATTACGCCATGGGTTTTGCGTTCCTTGCGGAAACCTACGGACACGGACAACTACTACCAGCGAGCCGTCCACTTCCTTGAGGTCCTTCAGGAGACTCGCTGCCGAGAGTTACGAGGACTACTGCTGGGGATATCCGTTCGACTGGGAAACGAGAACGGGCACCATAAAAGCGGGTACACCTCTGATAACAACAGTGCCCTATGTTTACGAGGCATTCTCTCAGGTCTATGCGATTGATGGGGACCAGAAGTGGTTGCCAATCATGCGATCGATCGCCGAGCATGCCTTCAGGAGTTACCGAGACTTGGAGACTGCGCCAGATACTGCCAGTTGTGCCTATACCCCTGCGCCGGACGACCCATGTGGCGTCATTAACGCGAGTGCCTATCGAGCGTTCCTTCTGACCAAGGCCGGAATCGAGCTCTCACAACCGCAGTATCTGGAGGTCGCGAAGCAGAAATCTGAACTTCGTCCTGGCCTCTCAAAACACCGATGGTTCCTGGTACTATTCGACGGATGGGAAGAGGGATTTTGTCGATCACTTTCATACTTGCTTTGTTCTCAAAGCCCTCGCAAAGATCGAAGAACTAACAGAATCCTGCCAGTGCAGGAACGCTATCGAGCGTGGCATCGACTATTACGTGAGGAACTTGTTCGACACAGAAGGCCTGCCGTTGCCATTCTCCAAGGCGCCGCGGCTCACGGTGTACCGCCAGGAGCTCTATGACTATGCCGAATGTATCAACCTGGCAGTTCTCTTGCACGGCCGTTCTCCAGAGTTGGACAGGATCTTGTCCGCGGTTGTCACCGATCTGCTCATGAGGTGGCAAAAAAACGACGGCTCGTTTCGGGCCCGCCAGCTTCTGGTCGGCTGGGACAACGTCCCGATGCATCGCTGGGCCCAGTCCCAGATGTTCCGAAGTCTCTGTTTCCTGCTATCGCGAAGTCTAAGAAAGCCCAAACACCGGATTGCAAGCAATTCCCTTCACCCGGTGGAATCGAAGATTACCACCTAGAGCACTTTGTATGTGCGGTATTTGCGGACAATATAACTACGAAGCTTGCAGCCTGTTCGGCGTCGGGACATCGAGGCGATGACCAGGACCCTCGTCCATCGCGGCCCGGATGACGAGGGCTACTATATCGCCGGACCACTCGGACTCGGCTTTCGCAGGCTCTCGATCATCGACCTTGCGGGCGGTCATCAGCCCATGTCGGATCAGGAAGAGTCCGTTTGGGTGGTTTTCAATGGTGAAATCTATAACTTCCTTGAACTCAGACGTGAACTGGAAGGTTACGGCCATGTTTTCCACACGAAATCGGATACTGAGGTCATCATCCATGGATACAAGCAGTGGGGCGATGACGTGCTCAATCGTCTCAATGGCATGTTCGGTCTGGCCATCTGGGATGCGCGAGAAAGGCGTCTGGTTCTCGCACGCGATCCGTTCGGAATCAAGCTCGTCTACTACAGAATCGACGAGGATTCTCTGTATTTCGGCTCGGAGATTCGCGCTGTTCGTGCAACGATGCCCGACGGGGCCGAGATCGATCCTACGTCGTTGAATCTTTTTCTACGCTATCGTTATACGCCCTCCCCTTACACAATACTCAGTGGCGTACGGAAGCTCGCCCCGGGAACCAAGCTAGTAGTCCAGGACGGCTCTTATCAGGTGAGTCGATGGTACAGATTCAAGCCCGTTGCCTTTGCGCCGGCAAAGTCGCCCGGCGAGGCTCGGGAAGAATTACTGGCGCTCTACAAACAGGCGATACGGCGGCAGCTCATCAGCGATGTACCGGTCGGCTTGCTTTTGAGCGGCGGCGTCGATTCAGGGCTACTGCTTGCCTTGATGAATCTCAACGGGAGGAACTGGCCGACCTACACCGTAGGATACGGCTCGACCTTTGCCGACGATGAATTGGCGGATGCCGCGGAAACCGCTCGCATACTGGGATCGAACCACACAGCCGTCACGATTACCAGATCCATTTTCGAAGAGGCGCTCCCGAAGATCGTTGCATCTTTGGAAGAGCCGATCGCCACTTCCTCGATTGTCCCGATGTATTTCGTCTGTGAACGAGCCCGCCAAGACGTCAAAGTAGCCTTGGTCGGACAGGGGCCCGATGAATTGTTTGGCGGCTATCGTCGTCATCTGGGCGTCCGCTATGGCATGCTGTGGGCACAATTACCAGGTTGGATGCGCACCCCCATCTCCTCGGCCATCAGCGCCTTGCCGAGAAATGAGACTCTGAAGCGGGGAGTTTACGCTCTGGCGATTCCAGATCGGATGCGGAGATATGAGCACGTTCTGTCGATCCTGCCAGGGGACCAAGTCGACGGTCTGTTCCAGGAGGGGCTGCTGGATTCCGATTCAGGCGACACCCTAGTGGAGTGCTGGGAGGACCTTGCTGATCTTATGGCCGCCACTGACGAGCTTGGTGGACTGCAATTCCTGGAAGTGAGATCCACTCTTCCCGACGAACTCCTCATGTACGCGGATAAGCTCTCCATGGCTCATGGTCTCGAGCTTCGTGTTCCTTTCGTAGATAAGGAAATCGTGGAATATGTTGAGCGATCACCCTCAGACTTCAAGGTGAGGAATGGTACCCAGAAATGGCTACATCGCGAAGTGTGCAGGACCTGCCTTCCCAGCTCAATTTTGAGACGACCGAAACGTGGCTTTGCTGTGAATGTCGTGGATGACTGGTTTCGCGGTGCCATAGACAGCCGGATGACCGAGTCCCTCCTCGACAGCGGCTCCCGGATCTATCAATACCTCCGCCCGACGGCTGTGCGCAAAGTGTTCGAGCAACATAGCTCCGGCCGACAAGACAATCATAAAATCCTGTTTAGCCTCGTCGTCCTCGATGAATGGTTGCGGACACAAGAAGCGCCCATAGCGGCCTAGGAGCCCTTGGCGATGATAGGCGTCATAGCAGACTCCGCGGAGCAGAATGTTGTCAGCGAATTTTTCGAGTTGTTCAAGACGCCGTGGGAGTTTTATCGGGAGGATCGGCAATACGATGTTGTGCTCTGTGTGGGAGAGAGCCAGTTCGACGGAACCGCAAAAGTGGTCCTGCTGTATGCCGGCAGAAAGACACATTTTGACGATGGCGAAGAGGGCCACACCGTTTGTCAACAAAAGCAGTGCATCCTCTCCTATCAAGGTAACCGAATCCCAATTTATGGGGAAAGCGTCACGTTTCAGGAGAGGGAGAGCGGCTTCCTGGCGGACGAAGACTCCCGGCAGTGCGCGGCATATCTAGGCCGGTCTGCGAGAACGATTGCTGGTCCGGATTGGTTATGACCTCTTCGATGAGGTCCGCACATTGCTGACGATCGGTCAGCCCGCTGCCAATGCCGATATGCCAGCACTGGAACTGCATATCGCATTGCTGAGAGACCTAATCACTGGCTGCGGAGTTCCATTGGTTGAGATCCCTCCCATTCCCGATGGATATCGATTCATAGCTTGCCTGACTCACGACGTTGACCATCCCTCGATCCGGCAACACAAATGGGACCACACGATGTTCGGGTTTTTGCACCGGGCGGTCTTCGGTTCCTTGCGCAATGTCATCCGCGGACGGATTACCTGTTCGAGATCTGGTCAAGAATTGGGCGGCCGCCTTAAAGCTACCATTTGTTTACTTGGGCCTCGCCAAGGACTTCTGGCGGGAATTCGATGATCGCTACCTGGAACTGGAAGAAGGGCTTTCCATCAACCTTTTTCGTGATTCCTTTTAAGGATCGCCCGGGAAAGAACTCTCACGGTCCGGCGCCCACGTTTCGTGCTGCTCGGTATGGCGCTCGGGATATCGCAGATGCGATTCGAAAGTTGATGGCCGCGGGCTGCGAAGTTGGACTGCACGGGATTGACGCCTGGTGGACAGCTCGGAAGGACGTGAGGAACTGGAAGAGATTCGACGCCTGACGGGAGTCGCCGAGATCGGTGTGCGGATGCACTGGCTCTACTATGACCAACAATCGCCCGCGACACTGGAGAAGGCCGGAGCGGCTTACGACTCGACGATTGGCTATAACGAGACGGTGGGATATCGGGCGGGAACAACGCAGGCGTACAAGCCACTTGAGGCGACTCGACTACTCGAACTACCGCTGCATGTGATGGACACGGCTCTGTTTTATCCCGCTCATCTCGGGCTTTCTCCACGGCAGGCGAAGACGCTCATTGGCCGCATGGCGGACAATGCGGTCCAATTTGGAGGCTGCCTCACGATCAACTGGCATGACCGGAGCATCGCTCCGGAGAGATTGTGGGACGACAATTATCGTGATCTGGTTCAGGAATTGAAGAGTCGAGGCGCGTGGTTTGCAACGGCCGGGCAAGCGATCGCGTGGTTTCGAAAACGTCGGTCGGTAGTCTTCGAAACGGATTGTATTGAGCCGGAGTTGGTGCGCGCCAGGATCGCGCATGATCATTGCGATAATCTGCCTGGTTTGCGATTGCGAATCCATAAGACGCGACAGCTATGCGGCATCGACGCTCACGGTCCAGACGACTACTTCGACACCACCTTAGATGAATGCGCTGACACTCTAGTTCCATCTGAAGTCGGCCGGTAAATTCAACGAGTTGCTACAAACCGTGAAGTCTGGATCATCTCGATCATCGATCGAACCTATGGTTCGCAATCCACTTATCATCGCTTCGGATAGGATCCTACTAACGAATTCACACAAAACTGACTAGAGGTAACCATGGAAACAGCTGAACAGATATACGAGAAGTTTGTGGATGAATACACGTCTGAAGACGCGGTGCGCAAGTACACCACGGGAACCGCCGGCTACGGAATCACTTATCTGCTGCGTAAGGATTACGCACGTATCTATCTGGATGTCGTGGATTCCTACTTGCGGACCTCAGCGGGACGGCCTCTCCGTCTGCTGGAGTTTGGCTGTGGCGGCGGAATGAATATCACCCGTCTGCTTTCGCTTTTGGAACAGAAGGAAGTTAGGGTGGAGAGCGCGTACGGTACCGACTTCTCCCCGCGCTTGGTGCAAGCTGCAGAGCAGGAGGCCAAGGCTTTTCTCTCACCCCATCTTGCGGGAAAACTGAGCTTCCACGTTGCGCGCAACGAGTCGCTGCTTCAAGATCTAAGCTCGGAACTCGGCAGGCGAGTCGAGGATCTGGTCGGCTCCTTCGACCTAATCGTGGGCGTCAATACCTTTCGTTATTGCCATCGCCTCGGAAAGGAAGTGGACTGTGCCGCAGACATCTATCGCTTGCTACGGCCTGGAGGGGTATGCGTCATCATCGACATGAACAACCGGTTCCCGGCATTTCGAAGCAAACTAAAAGGCTTAGATAAAGATCCAGCCGAGTGCTATCTGCCTTCGCTTGAAGAATATGCGCAGCCATTCAAGACTGGGAAATTCGAGATCATCAAGCAGGAGAACTTCTGCTGGGTCCCGCACTCGGCTGGACGCTCCCTCACGTTCTGCTGCCGACTCATGAGTCCCTTCTTCAATCTTACAGCTCGCAGCCGCGCCATGCGTTCACTGGTGGTGGCCCGCAAGCCAGCCTGAGTTGTCTGCAAATCGAACCCATTAAGAGGCTTTGCTTTTGGCCAGAATAGCGATCGTCTTGTGCGAAGGAAGTCTGACAACGTGGCAGCTTCGGCTGGGCCGCATTCTCGATTTCTTCGGCGTCCCATGGGAAGCTGTCGAGGTCTCGAAGCTGGCGGACAAGGTGAGCCGCCGTGGAGAGCACGTCATATTTGGAATGGCCCAGACGGTCGCAGCTGCGCTAGTGCAGGAACATAGAGCGGACCGCGCTGCTCCGCGACGAGCTGGATTCTACGTACACATAGGCGACGACCATGGCGCCAGCGAACGTGCGCTCCAGTTTCTGTGCGGAGATCCGGACCTCTCGCTGCGCGACGCCCCGTCGGGCAAAGTTCCGATTCGGATATCAAACGAGCTAGCCGAAGTGGCCGGAGCAATGGCTGGTCTCGAAGTCCGATCGCAATTGCGGAAGGAAGATGCGATTGTGGTTAGTGAAGTAGCCGGGGGCGAGTCTAGATTCGCGACCGTGATCTCCGCCGGAGTAAATCCCGTTTTTTCCCGGTTCCAGTGGAACGGCGTCCCCGGATTCTTCTGTGCCAGCTCACACATGGTCGATATCGACCAGACGGTACGTCCGGGATTCTACGACGTGAAGGACCATTTCTGTTCGGTGGTACCCCTCGTTATGTTCCTCAGGTTTATGTTCCCAGAGGTTGCCTGGCGGCCACGGGAATTAAGTGCCTGCCTGATTGTTGATGATCCCCTGTTGAAACAACGCTATGGTTCCTGTGACTTTGGTCAACTGCGCGATCTCATGCGAGAGCATCGTTTCACAACAAACATCGCCTTTATTCCCTGGAACTGGCGTCGTACCTCTCGATCCGCCAGCGACTTCTTTAGCAGCGAGTTGGAACATTTTTCAGTGTCAATTCATGGTTGTGACCACATCGGAGCCGAGTTTGGAGCAACCTCCTTCGAAGTCTTAGACGACAAAGCCAAACTCGCTCAATGCAGAATGCGGAATCATGAGGCCCGCACGGGCATTCATCATGATCCTGTCATGGTTTTCCCGCAAGGCGTCTTTTCCTCCATGTGTCCCGAGGTTCTCAAACGCAACGGTTTCCTCGCGGCAGTCAATACCGAGACGATTCCTGTGGACGACAACGGCGCCCGAACACGCATCAGGGATGTCTGGGACATAGCGATCAGAACCTACGGCGGCTTCCCAATCTTTACGCGCAGATATGCCTCCCATGGGTTGGAGAATTTTGCCTTTGATCTTCTCCTGGGGAAGCCCTGCTTGATCGTGTCTCATCACGAGTTCTTCAAAGATGGCGGCACAGGCGTGATCGAGTTGATTGAAAAACTCCGGTCCTTGAACTGTTGTCTGCGCTGGCGCCCGCTGGGGGATGTTATCCGAAGAGCTTGCCGCCACCGCGTCAGCAGAGCGGGCGTGGAAGAGGTGGAGATGTACGGCAATGAACTGTTGATTGACAACCCTTCGGATCAGGAGATCGAGCTGCGAGTTCATAAGCGGGAAAGCCATGCCGATCTTGTCGCCGAAATACTGTCTGATGGGGAACCCGTCACTTGGACGACCGAGGCCGATCAACTTGTTTTCAGCGCGAGCATCTGGCCGCATAGCGAAAAGCGGTTTCAGGTGATCTACCGAGAGCCGGCCAGCGCTGGGAAAGCGGCCAGGTCGTTGCGCTTCGAACTGTCAGTAGCCGTGAGGCGGATCCTTTCTGAAGTTAGAGACGAGTATATTTCAAGAAGCCCCCTTCTCAGCACGACCGCAGCCAGCCTGAAGAACGTAGTCACGAGAGCCAACTAAGACGCGGAAAGCGAAATGCATAGTCGTCTAGTAGACCGCAAGCGAATGATGCAATGCCTCCTTTCCTAGCGCTGTTTGTTTGGCTTGTCCTTCTTTTGGGTCTGTTGTGTTTCGACCCCGCAAAGGCCCCGGAGACCTCATCGGCCTTGTGGGTGCCTCTGATCTGGATGTTCATCCTCGGAACGCGATTACCTTCGCAATGGCTAGGCGGCCAAATGGGAACGGTGGCCCAAGCGCTTGAGGAGGGGAATCCCTTGGACCGCGGTATTTTTTCCGTTTTGATCGTGCTGGCGATCGGTATCCTAGTGTCGCGATCTTTCAAGTGGGGCGATTTCTTCCGGCGTAACGTTGCCTTGATGGCATTCCTTTCTTTAGCCCTAGTGAGCGTCTGTTGGTCCGACTTCCCTTTCGTCGCCTTAAAGCGATGGTTCCGAGACCTCGGCAACTACCTTGCGGTCCTCGTCGTTCTGTCCGATCCTCGACCGCTAGAGGCTGTTCGTACGCTGCTTCGGCGCCTTTGCTATCTGCTGATCCCGCTTTCCATTTTGCTGGTCAAGTACTACCCCGAGATCAGCAGACGTTACGATTCCTGGACCGGTGCCTTCTCGGATGCAGGAGCCTACAACCGAGCAAGAACTTGCTCGGCCTTCTGTGCCCTACTCAGCGGACTCTTCTTTTTCTGGGATACGGTGACGCGCTGGTCCGATCGTAAGGAACGAGCGGACGAGACGGATCATCCTGGTAAACTTAGTGTTTCTCGCCATGACGCTCTGGGTTTTGAATCTCGCTAACAGCACGACCTCCCGCGTTTGCCTGGTGCTCGGCTGCCTGGTAATTGCGGCGGCTCACAGCAAAGCGTTCCAGCGCCATCCCACTTTCCTCAAGGTCCTGCTTCCGGCGGCCTTCTGTCTGTATCTGATTCTTGGCATTTGGTTTCGGGATGAACGGAGACGCTAGCCGGGGCCGTTGGCAAGGATCCGACGCTCACCGACAGAACCAAGATATGGGCGATCCTTCTCGACGATGCAGACTAATCCGCTCCTTGGCACCGGCTACGAGAGCTTCTGGATGGGTCCGCGGCTCCAGCAGTTCTGGCAAAGTGCTGGCCTTGGGGGAATAAATGAGGCACACAATGGTTATCTGGAGGTCTACCTCAACATGGGCGCCATCGGGCTGTTCCTTCTTGGTGGATTTCTGATCGCCAGCTACCGGACCATTTGCAGAAGGCTCAGTCCCTTTTCCAGCCTGGCCTCACTCAGCTTGGCTTTGTGGACAGTCCTTCTTTTCTACAGCGTCACCGAGGCTGGCTTCAGGAGCGGTTTGATGTGGGTCACGTTCTTGCTAGGAGCCATTGCCGTCCCGGAGCACGCCGAGAATCGAGTGGACAGTGCCGCCGCGTTCGACAACGCCACCACCGAAGAGCCACTTCCTAGCCTTGCTCTAGAAATGACAAGTCAACGGTATTAATCATGCCTCCACTCAGCCAAACTCTGAAGTCAACTTCTGAAACACCGCTTCAGCCGGAGCGACCAGCCGCGGCTATCGGCCGTACTGACATTCACGTCAAAGGGAAAGCCGTATCCGTCCCATCGGTACAGATTGATGGGAGGACAGTGATCACTACTGGCAAATGGCTCAAGGTAGCGGCTGTTCGGGATGAAGACATGCTAGAAGGTGAAACAGTCGCCGATCCTGCGTCGTTCATTCAGCACATGAAGAAAGCGGGCCTGAAGGCCGACATCTTCACATTCGCGCAGAAGCTGCCAAATACCACTCCAACGTATACCTACCAATTGGAATGGGATAATTTTGCCGTAATTCCAATAACAACCTTCTCTGACTGGTGGGAGAAACGTGTCGAACCCAGCGTGCGAAGGGCTGTCAGGAAGGCAGCCAAGGCTGGTGTTGTGGTGAAGTTGGCGGAATTCGACGACGCATTTGTAAAAGGTATAGTCAGCATCAATAACGAGACCCCAATTAGACAGGGCAAACCCTTTTGGCACTTCCAGAAAAGCTTCGAAGCCGTGAAGCGTGAAAACTCAACATACGCAGAGAGAAATGACTTCTTGGGCGCGTACGATAAGGATGAGCTGATTGGTTTTATCAGAATAACTTACACCGACAGGGTTGCGAATATCGTTCAGCTGCTCACCATGATGAAGCACTACGACAAAAGACCAGCCAATGCTCTGATCGCAAAGGCGGTTGAGATTTGCGAGCAAAAGGGAATCTCTCATCTGATGTACTACAACTACATCTACAATGACCCAAAGAGCTCGCTGACCGAGTTCAAACGGCGAAACGGCTTTGAGCAGGTATTGCTGCCCCGATATTACATTCCCCTGACACCTAAAGGAAAAATTGCTCTGAGTTTGGGATTTCATCACGGACTATTAAAGAGCATTCCCAAACCTCTACTCAGCCAGCTCCTGAAAATCAGGAGTCTTTGGTACGCGCGCAGACTAAAAGCGGTTGAAGGCACCCTCTAGGATCAGAAATGCCAGGAATCGTCGGACTCATGACGCAAATGCCGCGGAAGCAGGCCGTGCCGCTGCTCGAGCGGATGGTCAAGACCCTTCTTCACGAACCTTTCTATTTAGCAGGTACGTGGGTCGAAGAGTCACTCGGCGTGTATGTCGGGTGGATTGCGCGAAAGGGGTCGTTCTCCGACGGAATGCCGTTGCGAAATGAACGGAAAGACGCGCTTCTTGTTTTTTCCGGGGAGGAATTTCCAGAGCCGAGGACGATCCAGCGTCTCAAGGAACGAGGCCACGACGTTGATGCAGCCGGACCCAACTACCTGGTTCACCTCTATGAGGAAGACCATTCATTTCCGGCGGGATTGAATGGTCGATTTCACGGGCTCCTGACCGATCAAAACCGCGGGATCGCGGTGCTTTTCAACGATCGTTATGGAATGCACCGGATCTACTACCACGAGTCAAAGGATGCATTTTATTTCGCAGCGGAAGCCAAAGCAATTCTTGCCGTGCGGCCTGAAACCAGGCGGATGAATCCGCAGGGGTTCGGAGAGTTCGTCGCCTGTGGCTCGGTGTTGGAAAACCGGACGCTCTTTGAGGGTGTCCACCTTTTGCCGCCAGCTTCGGCGTGGGTTTTTCGAAACGGCGCGATCGAGCGGAAGAACAGCTACTTCCATCCAAGGGAGTGGGAAGACCAAGAAACACTCGACCCGGAATCCTATTACAAGGAACTGCGAAAGGTCTTCACTCGAAACCTCCCTCGGTACTTCAATGGCCATCAGCGGGTCGCGATGTCTCTAACGGGGGGACTAGATACCCGGATGATCATGGCATGGCAGAAGTCCCAACCTGGATCCCTGCCCTGTTACACGTTTGGCGGAATGCTCCGAGAATGTCAAGATGTAACTTTGGCGCGGCGGGTAGCTCGACTTTGCGAACAGCCTTACCATGTGATCCGGGTGGGAGAAGAATTTCTTTCTCACTTTGCCCACTACGCAGAGCGCGCGATCTACCTTACGGACGGATGCGTTGATGTCAGCCGGGCCCCGGACCTCTACCTAAATGAACACGCGAGAGAGATTGCCCCGGTGAGGATGACGGGAAACTATGGCGGGGAGGTCCTCCGCGGAGTTCGAGCATTCAAACCGGAGGAACCTCTCCCTGGATTGTTCGCTACAGAATTCCTCTGCCACATCCAGCAGGCAACGGAGACCTTTGCCGGCCTCCTTCGGGAGCACCCGGTTTCTTTTGCCGTCTTCAAGCAGGGCCCCTGGCATCATTACGGGATGCTTGCGCTGGAGCAGACGCAGCTTGCCATGCGGTCCCCCTACCTCGACAACGACTTTGTCAGAACGGTCTTTCGCGCGCCGAAGTTGGCCCTTGGCTCGAGTAAGGCTTCGCTACGGCTGATTGCCGATGGGAACCGAGCTCTTCTGGGAATCCCAACGGACCGCGGCCTGGCCGGAGATAAGGGGCGTCTCTCAGAGGCGGCTTCCCGAGGCGTGCTCGAGTTCCTCTTTAAAGCGGAGTACGCCTACGACATGGGAATGCCGCAATGGGTGGCCCGCGTGGACCATGTTCTCTCGCCTCTGCGCCTCGAACGTCTCTTCCTCGGCAGACACAAGATCTTCCATTTCCGGACCTGGTACCGGGATGCTCTCGGTGGGTACGTTCGGGAAATGTTGCTCGACCCGCGCAGTCTTTCCAGGCCCTATGTCGATCGAAAAGGGCTCGAAGCCATGGTGCGGGGTCACCTTAAAGGGGACCGGAACTACACCACCGAGATCCACAAGGTGCTGACTTTGGAAATCATTCACCGCCTCTTCCTAGACAACCCAGAAAGAGGCGGTTTTGAAGGACACCTAAAGGTTCCGGCAGGCGTAAGCGCGGTTCACTGCGGAATCGCCTGAAGGTTTGTCGGAGGGCCAGGGGGACCCTGTTGGCCCTGCGTGAGCGGATGAGGATAGGTATAGGGCGTGTAATATGCGGTCCAACCGTTCCCGGTACATTTGTAGAGCGTCTGTGTATCTGTGCCCCACCATCCAACCCCAGCTGTACAGGTTGCGGGTTTGCTTGCAGCTAATCCTTGTCCTATTCCTGCCGTCCCGTTGAATGTTGACCCTTCATCTATGTTTGGCAACTGAAGGTAATAATCTCGATTTTCCTGACCGGTAGATGGATTGTCGTAATTTGTCCAATAATGCTGAGGGCCGTAGCTGTTCGTGTTAAGAATATTGTCCCAAGCATATACTGGAACCAGGGCTTGATGAGGCCACGCAATCGTTCCGGTCGTGCTGTTGACTAAATTCGGGAATGATCCAGTAAGAAGATCGCCAGCTCCACGACCGATTTGATCTAAACAGGCATAGCCAGTAGATACCGGAGTATTCTCATCCCAATTCGATCCAGTGCCATTAAAGTTGGTTCCGCAATAACCCCATCCATTGGGGGTAGGTGTCTGGGTATATGTCGCATTGCTGGCGCGAACATTCTGATACCTGAGAAATGTCGAGAACGCGGTCATCGTGTTTCCCCACCACATGCCGGTTCCACTCTCATAATCCACCAAGAAAGCAAAGCTGTTGCTGTTCGGAGTAGCGCTATAGGTGAAAACGTTGTTGTAAACCTCCATCGTGCGACACCCACGACGCTGCGCGCCAGAGCCTACACCGTGAGTCTGGATTCTGGTGTTGTACCATCCTGTGTTGTACCGAAAGACGACCCGACCACCAAAATCGCAGTCGAACACGAATGCTCCGTTCTGGAAGAAATTATTCTCTACGAATAAGAACTGGCTGGTCCCAAAGTTGTCGGCCACTGTCCATGTGACATTTGATTGCCCGTCCGTACCATTGATCGTAGGCTGGATAAAGAACAGGTTTGATTGGTTTGTCGAATCAAAATAGTTATGGTCAAACACGCCTTGAATCTGGTCGGGTTGAATGGTATGGTTGCCGCCAACCGTATCGTTAAAGTGGTTGTGATCCATGCGGACCGAAGTCGATGGACCCCTGAAGTTGATGGAGCCGTACTCCGGCGTGCCTCCACTTGGGTTAATCGTAAGCCCTGTCAACCTAAAAGACTTGCCTGCTGCGGTGTTGAATGCAAGCTGAACGGCATTACCAAGAGCGATGGTAGTATTATCGGTTGGAGTGCATGATCCTCCGGGAGCGCAAGTACCAGCAACCGTTGTGTTTCCCTGAATGGTAAGTGAATTGGTCGGGGATATGGTCCACGAAGATGACCACGTGGTGCTCGCGCACGACGGAACAGCAATGATGTCCCCGTCAGCTTTGTTTGCCTGCTCAGTCGCATATGCAGACTGTACGGCCGCTTCGCTGCATGACGCCGCGTTATACGTGGCGGCGTGCATCGTTGCATTGAAAAGAGAGCTTAGGAAAAGCACAAATAAGACAGACTTCATGATTCTCGCCATCGATGCCATTCCCCCGTCAAACCGGGTTACCGCCTGCCTACCGCAATATCAGACTACGCGACGGGGGCGGGCATTCCAACGATCGAATTCGAATAATTAGCACAAAGATAACACAGTAGTAAGTTACTAAAGTAATCAAATCGCCGCGCGCGATAACCGAAGGTTGAGAGCCTCGAATCTGGAAGAGGCACCGTCTTACCATGAAACCACTCGTTTCAATCCTAATTCCAGCGTATAACGCCGAACGGTTGATCGCCGATACGATTCGGTCCGCAATTGCGCAGACTTGGCCACGCAAGGAGATTCTCGTCGTCGACGACGGGTCCAAGGATCAAACCCTGGCCACCGCGAGGCAGTTTGAGTCTGAGTCGGTGCGGATTGTCGCCAGCAAGAACCAAGGTGCTGCGGCCACTCGCAATCTTGCGTTGCAGCTCAGCCAAGGAGACTACATCCAGTATCTGGACGCGGATGATCTTCTGGCGCCGGACAAGATCGAGCGGCAGCTTGCGGCGCTGGGGGAAGGTGACAGCAGGCGAATACTGCTTTCCTCGCCATGGGCCCCCTTTTACTATCGAACCCGAGGCGCGCGCTTCGTTCACAACTCCTTGTGCCAAGACCTCTCTCCCGTCGAGTGGTTCCTCAGGAAGATGGGCGAAAACCTGCACATGCAGACGGCAACCTGGCTGACGAGCCGGGAACTCGCCGAAGCGGCCGGACCGTGGGACACGCGACAACTCTCTGATGACGACGGCGAATACTTTGCTCGCGTGCTCTTGGCCTCCGACGGCACCCGGTTCGTACCCGGAACCGGAGTCTTCTACAGAGCCACCGGCTCGATTAGCCTAAGCCAAATTGGCAACTCGGACAAGAAGAAAGACGCGATGCTCCTTTCGATGAAACTGCACATTCAGTATCTGCGATCCCTGGAAGAGAGCGAACGGGTCCGAAAGGCCTGTCTGACGTACATGCAGAATTGGTACCACAATTTCTATCCGGAACGACCAGATATTGGTGAGGAGTTGCAGGTGCTGGCTGCACAACTTGGGGGTCACCTGGAGGCGCCGCGTTTGCGCTGGAAGTATGCCTGGATGAAACCAATATTTGGATGGAAAGCTGCAAAATGGGCTCAATGGGCGCTTCCGCAGGTCAAGGCTTCATGTTTCAGGCATTGCGACAAGGCAATCCATAGGCTGGAGGCGGGTCGAGTGGCTGCTGGCCTGCGCATCGGAACGTTGTGAGTCCGTGAAGTACCGAATTAGGCGGACACGCGGATCTTAAGAAGTCAGATATGCCCCAACACAACCGTGGATCGCACCGAGACAATGGATGCGCAGGTATTTCGATTAGCACCCCAAAGTGTTGGAGAATTGTCTAACTTGACAGCGTCTTGCCTGGATCATCAGTTCGCGGTGGCCCTCCTTACTGGCGGCAGCGATCGGCCGTACGTGTTTGGCCTAACAACGTCACTTACGTCCAAGGGCGCGGTCCTCGATCTGATTGGAAGCGATGAGTTGGATTCCCCGGAATTCAACGGCAAGCCTGGAGTGAACTTTCTTAATCTTCGCGGCAGCCAGCGGCCGGATGCCAGCTTCGTAAGAAAGTTGTTCAGGTTGTCGATGTACTACGTCAAGCTGATTCGCTACGCTGCGACCGCCAAGCCGAGAATCTTTCATATTCTGTGGAATAACAAATTTGAGGCCTTCGATAGGACGTTACTCACGCTCTACTATAAGTTCCTGGGAAAGAGGATCGTTCTTACAGCCCACAATGTGAATGCAGGAAGGCGGGATTCTCGGGATACACACCTCAACCGTTTAACACTGCAAATCCAATATCGGCTTGCGGACAGTATCTTCGTCCATACGGAAAAGATGAAGCGCGAACTCATTGGGGAGTTTGGGGTTCAGGAGAGCCGGGTTTCTGTCATCCCATTCGGAATTAACAATTCTGTTCCGAACACGCGTCTCACCACAGGCTGAGGCAAGACAGCGCCTGGGCATCCGGAATGGCGAAAAGACAATTCTTTTTTTCGGCAGAATCACGCCTTATAAGGGGCTCGAATATCTTATCGACGCATTTCAACGGCTCCCGGCCGGCCAGCAGGACTATCGGTTGATCATTGCCGGGAGGGCGGACAACTGCGAGAGATATTGGGACACGATCCGAGAATCGATCCGCGAGGACGTGCAGAGGGAGCGAGTACTCCTAAGGGCAGACTTCATTCCAGATGGGGAGACCGAGCTCTACTTCAAAGCGGCGGACGTTCTCGTGTTGCCCTACAGACATGTCTACCAGAGCGGGGTCTTGTTCCTGGGACACAGCTTCGGTCTGCCGGTTCTTGCCGCCGACGTGGGGTCCTTGAAGGATGAGATCGTTGAGGGCAAGACGGGGTTTGTGTTCACGTCTGAAGATCCAGTTGACTTGGCGAAGGCCATCGAACGGTACTTCGCGAGTGACCTATACGCGAACTTGAACAGCCGGCGGCTGGTGATACGAGACTACGCGACAGAACGACACTCCTGGGACGTGGTCGGCGATATGACCGTGAGCGTGTATGCCGGCTTGCTTCGTGTGCCCACGCCAGAGCAGGCGTTGAATCGTAACTCATCGAGCGCTTCACTCGATGTGAAGGCCCGCTCATAGAGCAACCAGTGCCAATCCTAGCTGTGTAGCCTAGGGGTAGGCTACGCGATGCACCGTTCCTAACTGATCTGAGTCTCAGCAATTAAACCTGGCTCTGCAGTTCCCATTATTCGAGAGAAGACTGAACCCATGGTAATCACTAGCACTCCACTTCGCATTTCATTCTTCGGTGGCGGCACCGATTATCCTGTTTGGTATCGCGCAGCACGGCGGCTGCAGTATTGGCGACCACTATCAACAAGTGCTGCTATATCACTTGTCGACGGTTGCCGCCCTTCTTCGAATATCACAGCCGCATCTCCTACACGAAGGTTGAAAATGTTCGTCGGAATGATGCGATTGAGCATCCATCGGTGCGGGGCTGTCTCCAATTCTTAGGCATTGACGAAGGTCTCGAAATTCACCATGTGGCTGACTTGCCTGCTCGAACAGGTCTGGGCACAAGTTCGGCTTTTACGGTGGGGCTCCTCCTCGGCTCTCTATGCGCTCCAAAACAGAATGCGTGACAAGCAGGCGCTTGCCGCCGACGCAATCCATGTGGAGCAGGAACTGCTTCAAGAGGCGGTCGGAGCGCAAGATCAAGTTAGCGCAGCCTATGGAGGTTTCAATCGTATCAACTTCCATACCGATGGTTCGATCGAGGTAAAGCGGGTGCTGACTGCGACCAAGCAGATTGGCGGAACTTGAGCAGCACCTGGCTCTTTACTTTACCGGCTTTGCCCGGACTGCTTCAGAGATCGCCCAGGAACAAGTGAGGATGACGCCCCAACGGAAGCGGGAGTTGGATACCATGCTTCAGCTGGTTAGACGAGGCGGAGACCATCGTTACCAGTTCGACGGCTCGCTAGACGAGTTTGGCCGTTTACTGCACGAGAGCTGGCAAATCAAGCGATCGCTGACGCAGAAAGATTACCAACGCCAGCATCGACGAGATCTACGAAGCTGGGCTTAGCGCCGGCGCTCTGGGAGGTAAGCTGCTGGGCGCCGGGGGCGGCGGCTTCATGCTGTTCTTCGTGCCGCCGGAGCGGCGGCAGGACTTGAGGGAACGGCTGAAGAAGCTGTTGTGCGTTCCGTTTTCCTTCTCAAACAAAGGTAGCAGTGTCGTGGTCTACGAGCCAGACGAGGTATACGACAAATCGCTAGTCATTGAGCGAGACGCGGTCTATGCCTAACACCACTGATGCCGTATTGCTATGTGGCGGCGCTGGCCTTCGGTTGCGGAGTATTATTGGAAATGCTCCCAAAGGGAATGGCCGACGTTGCCGGCCGCCCATTTCTGGAGCTACTACTTCGCCAGCTACGTCGGCATGGTTTCGAGCGCGCCATTCTCGCAGTCGGATACCAGAAGGACATAATCTACTCGCATTTTGGCGAGCGAGCATTCGGCCTTGACCTGGCATACTCAGCCGAGTCATGCCCACTCGGGACCGGCGGTGCATTGCGCAACGCTGCCAGACTGATCGAATCGGAGAACATCCTTGTCATGAACGGAGATAGTTATACCGATGCCGACCTTCGTGAGTTTGTGGTTAACCACCGCAACGCGCAGGCCGACGTGTCAGTGGTTGTCGTGCCCGCCGATGGGACGCGACGACTGCGGATCCGTTGCTGATAGATGGAAGATGGCAGCTTGCGAGCTTTTGCGGAGAAACAGGACCCTTTCATGCACCCTACCTCAATGCCGGCATCTACATGCTGTCGCGGCACGTGCTGGATGAAATACCAGGCGGAGTCGAGGTTTCGTTGGAACGAGAACTTCTTCCCCTGTGGCTGCGGCAAGGCAAGTACATCAAGGGGTTCGTCTGCTCGGGCAGGTGCATAGATATCGGTACTCCAGAGCGCTATCGGAGCGCACAGGATATTTTGGCCAATGTCGAACTGGACGCGAGTGCTCCACAATGCGAGAGTCAATTATGAAGGTCATGATTACGGGGGCCGCTGGCTTCATCGGCGGGTTTCTGGCGAAGCACTGTCTGGAAGCCGGTTGCTCCGTGCTGGGACTTGGCGTCAACGAGCCGGTTGATGCCTGGGCTGGCGGCACCTTCGAACACTGCGATATTCGAGATGCGACGCGTTTGTCGCAACTCATATCGACATTCCGGCCGGATCGCATATTTCATTTGGCCGCTCAGAGTTACCCGACAGTATCGCTCGAGCAGCCGCGAGAGACCATCGACATTAATGTCGGGGGAACCGTAAATCTGTTTGAGTGCCTGCGTGCTGCGGGGATACTGCCTGTCGTCGTTGTGGCGTGCTCAAGTGCGGAATACGGACCAGTGGCGAGCCAGTGACTTGCCTGTCCGGGAGGACTCATCCACTTCGTCCATTGCATCCTTATGGCGTCAGTAAGGTCGCCCAGGACCTGCTCGCCGCACAATACTTTGCCAACTACGCAATTCCGTCTGTGAGGATTCGCATCTTCAACACCACCGGGCCGGGCAAAATAGGTGATGTCTGCTCGGATCTCACGAGGAGGGCCGTGGAGATAGAGCTCGGAATGCGGCCCCCATCCCTCACGGTTGGTAACCTCACAAGGCGGGCAATCATTGATGTGCGTGACCTTGTGCGGGGTCTTTGGCTGTCGGCGGAGTGCTGTGTGGCCGGCGACGTCTACAACCTGGGACGCGACCAGATTTATTCAATTCAAGAAGTTATCGAGACGATCCAAGCCCATGTGAAGGTGCCTTTCTCTGTAGAGAGGGATCCTGCGCTGGTGCGCGGTTGTGACGAACCGGTTATCGCCGGCGACGTCACCAAGTTCCAACGCTGCAGCGGCTGGACGATGGAGATAGAGTTGGCCAAAACCCTGCGCGACATGCTCGATTGGTGGAGGGACCGGCTTACCGCGGCATCGACATCTGATCGGTCCGTGATGGATAGCCGCCCTCGGAGTTGCCCGCTTGATAGCGTGATCCTCCCATTCCAACCAGCTGTGATTACTTCGGACAAGCTGTGCCAGCTACCTTTAATCGAGACCCATTTCATGCGTGAAGCGCTTACGAACGAGGCTGTGATGACTAGCGGCATTCTTCGCGACAATATTGAGCGTAGCCTTGAAGTCCACAATCGTCTGATTGCAGGGTGTCTGCCAGCACTCACGGCGGCGGCTGACGCGCTCATTTCGGCTTACCGCGCCGGCCACAAGGCGTTATTTTTCGGAAACGGCGGAAGTGCCGCGGATGCGCAGCATTTGGCCGCTGAATTCGTGGGACGTTACCTGCGTGAGAGGGATCCTATGCCGGCGTTGGCGCTCAATGCGAACAGCTCTGCCGTCACGGCGATCGGAAACGATTATGGATACGAGGAGGTCTTCGCGCGCCAACTCCAGGCGCTTGCCACTCCTGGTGACGTGGCGGTTGCGATCAGCACCTCAGGAAACTCGCCGAACGTGATTCAAGCTGTCATATGTGCGCGCCGACTGGGCCTTTTCACTATAGCGTTGACTGGCGCTTCGGGAGGCCGGTTACGCGGCCTTGTCGATGTGCTGATCGCTGTTCCATCGCAGGAAACGCCGCGCGTACAAGAGTGCCACATACTCGCCGGTCATGCGCTCTGCGATGCAGTCGAGCAGGTGTTTGCAACCGAGCGTTCCATCTCCCTTCCCTATGCGGTGGCCCAAGAATAGTCTTCCATTGCAGCTGTCAGTCGCGCTTCAAGGGTGCGGCTGCTCCTAAGGAAATTCTGATTAAGTCAAGTCAGAAGCCCTCGGGGGCTAACAGCCAGTCTAGTATGAGGCGTTTGCGAACAACCTGAAGGCCGTCCCCTTCAAAGACCGGACTTGATCAGAGTTTCCCTAAGGCCTTATGACGGGGCGCAACAACAAGGCAGTCTTCCTGGACCGCGACGGAGTGATCAATATCGAACGGTGTTACGTTCATTGTCGCGAGGATTTCCACTTCCAAGAGGGTATCTTCGAACTGTGCCGAGCAGCGCAGACCCTCGGTTATCTATTGGTGGTAGTTACAAACCAAGCCGGTATCGCACGGGGCTACTACACCGAATCGGAGTTTCTCGAATTGACGGAGTGGATGGTCCAAAAGTTCGCTGAGCAGCAGATTCAAATTGCCCGCGTGTATTACTGTCCTTACCACCCGGTCCACGGCGTTGGTGAATATAAGTATGATTCTCCAGATCGAAAGCCCAAGCCCGGTATGCTTTTGCGTGCGCTGGCCGACTTGAATTTGGACTTAACCTCGAGCGTCCTCGTGGGGGACAAACTATCTGACATCTACGCCGCTAAAGCCGCCGGGGTTGGCACGTCGATTCTGCTCCGCCCAGAAGCGCCCGAGATTGAGATACAAGAAGATCATTGTCAAATCGCAGGTTCTCTGGACGACATTCGACATAGATTCTTTTCTGCTGCTGTCCGAGAGCCTAATCGAGAGTTCATAAAAACCGTTTAGATGGGATGCCCAAATATTCTACGGCAACCAGGCGACTGAAAAAGGAAATGTTCACGTTTGATCTTTCATGAAACCAAACTGCAAGGAGTGTTCGAAATTCACCTCGAGCCCAAATCTGACGAGCGGGGGTTTTTTGCTCGCGCTTGGTGTCAGAAAGAATTTGAAAATAAAGGACTGAATTCCAAGTTAGTGCAATGCAGCATCTCTTTCAACTCCCGAAAGGGAACCCTTCGCGGCATGCATTATCAAGCCCCGCCTTATGCAGAGTCCAAACTTGTACGCTGCACTAAGGGGGCGATCTACGACGTGGTGGTTGATCTGCGTTCAGACTCGGCGACATATAAGAACTGGATTGCAGTGGTTTTGACGGCTACAAACCGCCATATGGTCTACGTACCCGAGGGGTGCGCGCACGGCTTTCTGACCTTGGAAGACGAGAGCGAGATTTTCTATCAGATGTCGGAGTTCTACAATGCGGAATCGGCTCGCGGAGCGCGGTGGAATGATCCGGCATTCCAGATTACTTGGCCGGAAAAAGTGCAAGTTATTTCCGAGCGAGACCGAACCTACCCGGACTTTGTATAAAGCGATGAACCTACTGAAGGATTTCGATCACGGCGATATGGCGAACCTTGGGGAGCAATTGCACCGCTTCGCGGCGGACCTTTACCCGATTTGCCGAAGCATTACGGGAGATGGCATCCGGCGGACGCTGGCCATGATTCAGGATAGCGATTCCGCTGCAGACCTTTGAGGTGCCCACGGGGACGCAGGTCTTCGATTGGACAGTCCCTAAAGAGTGGAATATTCGGGATGCCTATATCGCTGATCCAAACGGGAAGCGCATTGTGGACTTTCAGCAATGCAACCTGCACGTCATGAATTACAGTGTTCCGGTGCACGCCACCATGCCTCTGAGCGAGCTCAGGCCGCATCTGTTCACCATTCCGAAGCATCCCGACTGGATACCTTACCGAACGTCATACTACAGGGAAGACTGGGGATTCTGTCTTTCTCATAACCAGATGCTGGCACTGGATGAGGGGGAGTACGAAGTGTGCATCGACTCCTCACTCCAAGACGGCCACTTGACCTATGGTGGGTGCTACCTTCCTGGTCGGACGGACCGACGAGATCTTGATTTCATGTCATGCTTGTCACCCATCCTTGGCAAATGACAACCTTTCCGGCATAACTGTTGCCACTTGGCTGGCGAAGTTCTTAACGGAACGGGACCTGCGGTATTCATACCGGTTCCTATTTATTCCCGGAACTATCGGAGCCATCACGTGGCTGGCCCGAAACAAGGAGAAGGTTGGACGCATCCGCGGTGGCCTGGTGCTAACATGCCTCGGAGATGCAGGCAACTTTCACTACAAGAAGAGTCGCCAGGGAAATGCTGAGATCGATAAGGCCGTGTCCCATGTTCTCAAACAAGAGAGCGGATCTGCGGAGATTCTGGAATTCTCTCCATACGGCTACGATGAGCGACAATACTGCTCTCCCGGCTTCAATCTTCCCGTCGGATGTCTAATGCGAAGTGTTTGGGGAAGCTTTCCTGAGTATCACACCTCGGCCGACAATCTCGATTTTATTCATCCACTGCAACTTGCCGAATCACTTCGCACATGCGTTTCTATCGTGGACGTGCTCGAGAATAATCGACGGTACCGCAACCTAAATCCTTATTGCGAACCTCAGCTTGGCCGGAGAAACCTATACTCCTCAACTGGTGGCCAAGCCATTGCGGCGGAAATAAATGCTCGCCTTTGGGTGCTGAACTTATCCGACGGAGACCACTCTTTACTTGATATCGTCGAGCGGTCGGGTATCTCGTTCTCGGGTATCAGCGAGGCTGCTAATCTGCTTTGCCAGAACGGGCTGTTGTCGGCGGTCCCTGACGAAGACGGAACAAAGACCCACTCCAGCGAACCCGCGCGCGAAGACAGCCTACAAGCTCTATAGCGGGTTTTGTTCATCCACATCCAAGATCAATCCAAACACGTTTCAACTGGAGCTACATGAGAATACTTTTAACAGGCCATAAAGGTTACATCGGAGCCGTGGCCGGACCGATGTTGCGTAGTGCTGGTCACGAAGTCGTGGGGCTTGACACTGACCTCTTTGCGGGTTGTGATTTCGGGGAAGAGGCTCCGGAGGGTCCGGAGATCCGCAAAGACATCCGTGACGTGACCAAGGCGGATCTCGCAGGCTTCGATGCGGTAGTACACCTGGCGGCGCTATCGAATGATCCGTTGGGTAATCTGGATGCGACTCTCACCTATGACATCAACCACCTAGCCTCGGTTCGCTTGGCCGAACTGGCAAAGGCTGCCGGCGTGGAGCGGTTTGTTTTCTCTTCGTCCTGCAGCACATACGGCGCAGCAGGCGATGCATTCCACGACGAAACCGCTCCACTCAATCCGGTGACGCCGTATGGTGAGTCCAAGGTCTTCGTCGAGCGCGACATCGCGCCGCTAGCCGACGACCATTTCAGCCCAACCTACCTGCGCAATGCGACCGCGTATGGCGTATCTCCGCGGTTGCGGCTTGATATAGTTCTAAATGACCTGGTGGCATCGGCCTACACCACCGGCCGAGTATACATAAAAAGCGATGGCACACCGTGGCGTCCTATCGTGCACATTCGCGACATTATTGCCGCGGTCCTCGCTGCGCTGGAAGCACCGCAAGAAACAATCCATAACGAGACCTTTAATGTTGGTAGGACAGAAGAAAACTACCGCATCAGTGAATTGGCTGCCATCGTAGCCGAAACCGTTCCTGGCTCCCACGTCGAATACGCTCCCGATGGTGGCCCAGACAAGCGTTGTTACCGCATCAATTGCGACAAGGTCCGCCGGCTGCTCCCAGGTTTTCGTCCGCAGTGGACCGCCCGCCAAGGCGCGCAGGAACTCTACGATGCCTATCGCACCACCGGGCTCACTCGCGAGGACGTGGAGTGTGGCCGCTACATCCGAATCAGCCACATCCAGCGCCTCTTAAAGGCTGGACTGGCTGACACCTCTCTGCGCTTTAGTCGACAACCAGCTTCGACTGCAGTCGTTGCTTGATCTGATATTCCGAAAGAGTGCAAAAGCATGAATACGCTGACATTACCAGTGGATGTTCAACAACAAATTGCTAGCCCCTCGTGCCGTTTCTGCGGTGCGGGCCTACGGCAAACATTTGTGGATTTAGGGATGTCCCCACTTTGCGAGACTTATCCATCAGCTGTTGACCTCAACCATGGGGAGGTCTACTACCCACTTCATACCTACGTCTGCTCAGAGTGCTTCCTCGTGCAACTGGAAGAGTATGAGAGTGAGGAAAACATCTTCACTGACTATCCATATTTTTCCTCTTATTCCGATTCGTGGCTAAAGCACTGTGAGAATTACTGCGGCAAAATGGTGAAACGACTGGGGCTGAACGAAAACAGCTTTGTAGTTGAGGTGGCCAGCAATGACGGTTACTTGTTGCAATACTTCGTCAAGCGAAGCGTGCCTGTTTTGGGTATTGAACCTGCGGCGAATGTCGCCAAGGTGGCGATCGAGAAGGGAGTCCCAACACTGGTACGGTTCTTTGGCGCGCAATTGGCAAGAGAGCTAGCGATGCAAGGCCGCTGCGCCGACCTGATCGCGGGCAATAATGTTCTGGCGCAGGTTCCGAACCTGAACGACTTCGTGGAAGGCCTCAAGATCTTACTCAAGCCAGAAGGCGTCCTGACGCTGGAGTTCCCCCACCTGTTGCGGCTAATCGAACGCAACGAATTCGACACGATATACCACGAGCACTTTTCGTATTTCTCGATGCTGACCACGGTCCGCATCCTGAAGGCTCACGGGCTGAAGATGTTTGACGTGGAAGAATTGCCGTCGCACGGTGGTTCCCTTCGTGTCTATGCCTGCCATGCGGAGGACCAAACGCGCGTAATTGAGGCGCGTGTCGCTGAGCTGATCGAAGAGGAGAAGAGATCCGGGCTGGACTCAGTTGAAGGTTACAGCAATTTCAGTGAGCACGTGAAAGCCACGAAGGTAGGGCTGCTGGACTTCCTACTCACAGCCGCCAAGGAAGGTAAGTCGGTGGCTGGCTATGGAGCACCGGGCAAGAGCGCGACGCTACTGCACTACTGCGGTATTGGTAAGGACCTGATCGAGTACACGGTGGATCGGAGCCCGTACAAGCAGGGCCGGTTCTTGCCCGGCACTCACATTCCGATCTATCACCCCGACCGAATCCGCGAGACGAAACCCGATTATGTCGTGATCCTACCTTGGAACCTGAAGGACGAAATCATGCAGCAGTTGCAGTTCATCCGCGAATGGGGCGGCCGCTTTGTCGTGCCGATTCCCGAGGTGACTGTTTACTAATCGAACGGAGCGGAGGTGAGCGAATGAAAGTGGTTCTCTTTTGTGGAGGGGCCGGGATGCGGCTCCGGGGATACGCCGATGACGTCCCCAAACCCATGGTGCAGATCGGAAGCCGGCCGATTCTGTGGCATTTGATGAAGTACTACGCCCACTTCGGTCACAAGGACTTCATACTTTGCCTGGGGTATAAGGGCAATAGCATCAAGGATTACTTCCTCCGTTACGATGAATCGGTTTCAAACGACTTTGTGTGGTCACAAGGCGGGAAGAACATCCAGTTTCTGAATCGTGATATCGACGATTGGACGATCACCTTTGTAGAAACAGGCGCCAATGCCAATATCGGTCAACGTCTGAAGGCCATAGAGCCGTACGTGCAGGACGAAGAAATATTTCTCGCGAACTACGGCGATGGATTGAGTGATGTTCCGTTACCCGCCCTGTTGGAAACATTCCGTCGCAGCACAGCCGTTGCTTCGTTGCTGCTGGTGCAGCCAACAGCGAGCTTTGACATTGTGGACGCAGGCTCAGAGGGTATTGTCCACGAGATTAGCCCATTGAGCCAGACCGACATTTGGATCAACGGCGGCTTTTTCGCGATGCGCAACGAGATATTCAGCCATATTCAACCTGGTGAGGAACTGGTGCGCGAGCCGTTTCAGCGGCTAATCGAGAAGGAGGCTTTGTTGGCCTACAAGTACACGGGCTTTTGGCAGTGCATGGACACCTTTAAGGACAAGCAGCACCTAGAGGAACTAAACCAGACCACGGCACCATGGAAAGTCTGGAACCACTTGGGAGTTCAGACCGCGAATACTTCAGAGCTGGTGTCAGCCACTCTATGATTCACCTGAATCTAAAGGGAGAAGCCACCGGGCCATTGACTGTTCTTTGCATAGGCGCCCATTCCGACGATATCGAAATTGGTTGTGGTGGCACCATTCTCAAGCTGGCTGAACTGCACACAGACACCGTGTTTCACTGGGTGGTATTCAGCGCAATCGGGGTCCGGGAGGCCGAGGCGCGACACGCAGCGATGCTATTCGGTGGTCCTAAAGCGGCGAGAGGACCGCTGTTGAAGACCTTTCCCGATGGATTTATGCCTTTTGTTGGAGCAGAAGTGAAAGCTGTCTTTGAAGAGTTGAAGCAGGCGGTCTCTCCGGACCTCATCTTCTGTTCGTCGCGCAAAGATGCTCACCAGGATCATAGGTTGATATCAGAGTTGACATGGAACACCTTTCGCAACCACATGATTCTGGAGTATGAGATTCCCAAGTATGACGGGGACCTAGGGCAACCTAACGTGTTCGTGCCACTTGGAGCTGAGCTATACCAGAAGAAAGTCCAGTACATCATGGATGCATTCCAGTCGCAGCATACCAAGCGCTGGTTTGAGGACAGCACATTCCTATCCCTCATGCGGTTGCGAGGAATGGAATGCAATGCTGCCAGCGGTTATGCCGAGGCCTTCTATTGCCGCAAGCTGGTTCTGTAAATTGAAAGGCCGAGCACCCACGACAGAGAAAGCGGCTGAGACCAGCTTTGGGGGCTGAGATCGGGATGAAGGATTTAAAGGAAAAAACGATTCGCGGTGGTTTGGCGAGACTCTGCGCCCAAGCGGCGAATTTCTTGTTGCGGCTGGGTTCTCTGATGGTTTTGGCGCGACTTCTGGGACCGAAGGATTTCGGGTTAGTGGGGATGGTTACAGCTTTCACCGGAGTGTTGAGCCTCTTCCGAGACTTTGGCCTCTCTTCCGCCGCAATTCAGCGATCTACGGTTACCGAAGAACAGATCTCAACATTGTTCTGGATCAACATATTAGTCGGAGTACTTCTCGGGCTTCTGGCAATAGCAGGTGCACCGGCTATCGCTGCTTTTTACCACGAGCCTAGACTCGTTGGGGTAACGTCTGTCTTGGCGCTTGGATTCCTTTTCAATGCGGCAGGGGTACAACACTCGGTGCTTCTACAACGCCAAATGCGCTTTACCGCCTTGGCAATCGTAAACACCGTCGGTTTAATCGTTGGTACCGCTATTGCTATCGGCGGGGCCAAGGCTGGTTATGGCTATTGGGCTCTCGTAGCGATGACGGTAACTGTCCCACTCATCAGCACTGTCGGCTTCTGGTTGACTACGGCTTGGGTTCCGGGGATACCCCATAGGCGGACTGGGATCCGTTCTATGATGCGTTTCGGTGGCACTGTCACTCTGAATGGCCTCGTCTCGTATGTCGCCAGTAACTTCGAGAAGATCTTGTTGGGCCGGTTCTGGGGCGTCGATGCGCTCGGTCTCTATGGAAGAGCTTACCAGCTCATCAACATTCCAACCGACAACCTGAATTCGGCAGCCGGCGAGGTAGCGTTTTCGGCGCTGTCTCGAGTCCAGGACGACCCCGTTCGACTCAAGAGCTACTTCCTAAAAGGCTACTCTGTGGTTATGGCATTGACCTTCCCTATCACGATCGCCTGCGCCCTTTTTGCGGATGACATGATTCTCGTCCTTCTAGGGCCGAAGTGGGCCGCTGCAGCCCCGATTTTTCGCTTGCTGGCGCCGACCATCTTGGTCTTTGCGATAGTCAATCCTTTATTTTGGTTGCTCTCTTCGTTGGGACTGGTCGGACGAAGTTTGAAGATGGGTCTGGTCATCGCGCCTATCATGATTGCCAGTTACGTCATCGCAATGCCGTACGGACCCCAAGGTGTTGCGTTCGCGTATTCGACGGTGATGATGCTTTGGGTCATTCCGGTCATTGCCTGGTCTGTGCATGGCACGGTGATTTCCTTTCGCGACATCTTGCTGACGGTGAGCCGCCCGCTGGCTTCAAGCATTCTGGCCGGCGGACTTGCCTTTGGAGTACGGTTACTCTACTGCCCCTTGTTGTCTGCTTTGCCCCGGCTCCTGTTAGAGAGCACCCTTCTTCTAGTTACGTTTGTTGGGATCCTCTTGTTCGTCACAGGACAGAAAGAACTCTACCTGGATCTCCTCCGTGGATTAAAGGGGCCTTCATCAGCCAAAGAAGAGAGCTTGGCTTCCGCGTAGAAATGACAAGAGAATTCGGTCATCGCCCGCCGAGAATCAGCGTGTCGCAGGCACGCATTTCAAAGACCGCCCTCTTGCCGAGAGTGAAAATAACATGAAGATTGGTCTTCTAGATCACATGGGGTACGGTAACCTAGGTGACGCCGCCACTCAGGAGGCGCTGATTGCGAATATCAAGACACGCTTGCCAGACGCCAACATTGTCGGATTCTCGCTGAATCCCGATGACACCAAGAAGCGGCACAACATTCTGTGTTACTCAATTACACATTGGCATCCAGGGCTCAACAAAACCAGGCAGGCAGGTACGGACGGCAGGAATTCTCGGTCACGACTCAAATCGATTCTAAAGAAGATACCTGTTTTCTCCGCAATGGCTTTGTGCGCCCGGAATCTGCTCTGGGAGTTGGCTCATCTAGGGCGGTCCTTCAAAGTCCTGAGATCCCTGGACAGTCTGATCATCGCGGGCGGAGGTCAGTTGTGTGAGTTATGGCGCGGTCCTTGGTCACATCCCTACAATGTCTTTAAGTTTTCCGTGCTTACGAAGCTCGCAAACAGAAAACTGCTCTTTCTCAACGTGGGCGCTGGCCCTTTGAACAGCAGTCTGAGCAGAACGTTCGTACGATGGTCGGTTCGCCTGGCCGACTACGTTTCCTTCCGCGATGTCGAGTCGCAAACCTTAGTCCATGGGCTGGGGGTGCAACGTCAAACTCATGTCTTTCCGGATTCCGCTTACGCCCTCGACATTTCAGAATATGAAATCGGCAATGCTGTGAGGGTTTCTAGACCGCTGGTTGGGCTCAACCCCATCGGATTTTGCGACCCTCGTATTTGGCCGAGAAAAGATGTGTGTACCTATTCACGTTATCTCGACAATCTCGCTGCATTTTCATTATGGCTTTTGAGCCAAGACTACCGGTTAAGGATATTCTCTGGCGAAGTGAGTGTTGATGTTTACGCTCTCGAGGACCTCAAGAACCGGCTGCTCCTAAAGAACCTGCCGCCAGCTGGCATTAACGAGGTTTGTGTGCCACCGAGTGAGAACGTGAGGGATTTGATGGCCGTAATGTCGGAGTGCGATTTTGTCGTTACTTCGAAGTTTCACGGTGTAGTATTTTCTCACCTGCTAGCAAAACCTGTGATCGCTCTTAGTTATCACAAGAAGATAGACGATCTGATGCGGACAGTAGGGCACAGTCAGTATTGCATGAATATAGAAAGCTTTGATGATGAAGGCCTCAAAGCGGCATTCATAGCGTTGGTCGAAGATGCCCAGGACCTCAAATCAAAGTTTCGACGGACGACCGGCTCCTATGCCACTGCCTTGAAAGCGCAGTTTGACGAGCTTTTCTTGCCTAAGGATCTACGACGTCACTTCCAGGAGATCGGGACGAAAAGGAACAAAGCCATCCTCGGTGATCCGGCCTAGCGAAAACGTCTCTGCTCAGCAGGAAGAGAAAATGAACTTTGTATCACAACCTTTGGTAAGTATCGTGGCGCCGGTGTACAACGAGGCGGGGTGTCTCGCGGAGTGTATCGAGAGCGTTCTGGCACAGACCTATCAGCAATGGGACCTAACCATCATCGACAACTGCAGTACGGATGGGTCTTTGGAAGTCGCTCGTCGATATGCGGCAAAAGACCGACGGATTCGGGTTCATGAAAATCAACAGTTCCTCCCGGTTATTGCGAACCACAACGTCGCATTACGTCAGATTTCGCCCGAGAGCAAATACTGCAAGGTGGTTCTAGGGGATGATTGGATCTTTCCCAACTGTATTGAACAAATGGTTGCCCTTGCCGAGGCGAATCGCTCGGTGGGAATCGTTGGCGCCTACGCGTTGGAAGGACAACGAGTTGCCTGGACGGGGTTACCATATCCGAGTTACATGGTCGGCGGTCGAGAGATCTGCCGCCGACACCTTCTCGAAGGGCTGTATGTGTTCGGGTCAGCAAATGCGGTCCTCTATCGTGCCGATCTGGTGAGGGGCCGTGATCCCTTCTACAACGAGGACAATATTCATGCTGACACCGAGGTGTGTTTTGCACTTCTCAAGACCTCTGACTTCGGCTTTGTTCACCAGGTCCTCACCTTTACCCGGGTGCGAACAGGCTCGTTGACCACGACTTCCCAGAGCCTCCAGACCTCTTTCGCAAGTATGTTGCAGCTTCTGGTGACACACGCTCCAGACTATCTGACCCGCGAGGAGAACGAAGCCCGCCTCACACAGCATCTCTCCGACTACTACAGATTTCTTGGCAAGAGCCTAATATTTGGGCGCGACAAGCAGTTCTGGGACTATCACAAGAGGGAATTGACTAAGGCTGGTGTGGGTTTTAGCCGTGCTCGTTTAGCTAAGGGAACGCTCACAACATTGTGCAATGCCACCTTGAATCCCAAAGAAACCGTGGAGAGGCTACTGCAACGCAGGCACGGCGGTGAATTGGCCGGCCGCGATCAGGATGGTGCAGGAAAGCAGTGTGTTGTCGCAGCAAGGGAGCCCCAGGAGAATAAGAAACCGCAGTGTGAGCCGAGCAGGGTATGAGTGGACCAGGACGACGGCCAATCTGGGAATTGTCGGTGTTACGAAAGTCTTAACTACGCATAGCTTCCTTTTCGACTGGCGACATCTGCGCCCATCGGAAACTGATCACCTGCAGAAAAGAGTGCGATTTTCTTCATGTCGGTTACGGGCTCACTTTGCTATCCCTGAAACACTGAGGCGGGGTACCCTCCATCATTCGGCGACTGAGAGACTGACCTTTGGCCGCTCGTAAGCCTCAACATAGGGCGCAGAATAGCCCTTCTAGCCAAAAGCCATCGCGGAGATAAAGAGCATGCCTTATATATATTCACTTCCAACATCGGCCTCATTTACAGGAAAGGGCCTGTTGGGCTATACATTTGGCCCATTGAGTCACAAAGACCTTGAGGTTTATTACGTCGAAGTAGAGAAGGGCCATGATGTCTTCATGGTAAGCAAGAAGATCACGCGCATCTATTATATTCTATCCGGTAGTGGATATTTCACCATAGGTGATCGGAAGTACGATGTCAGCCCTGGAAGGCTGGTGGAGATCCCGCCAAAGATAGAATATTGTTATTCAGGGAAAATGACGCTTCTAGCCTTTTCGAAACCGCGCTGGTTTAGCGGCAATGATAGATTTACGAAATGGAACCCAGATGTAGTTGGTCGAGATGCGCCTTGTATAGCGGGGGACGGCTCTTGGTTGACGCAGTTGGTTAGGTCGAGTATTTTTGGAAAATCGCCGGTCAGCGCCTATTTACGGCTTAATCAGCGATTGTGGGACAACCTCCCTTCGTCCATTACTGCTCTTAGTGCAATCCGTTTATATGGTAACTTCTTGCATATGTTGGCGCGTATACAAGGTGTGCGGGCACAAGCCTTTAGCACGTGTTTTCTGCGAAATCGGCCGGAGCTGGAATTGATCCGACGGCTGCTAGAGGAGAGAACGAAGGGTGATGCATTAAGAGTGACGGTGCTCGGCTGCAGCACTGGCGCTGAGGCCTATTCGGTGGCGTGGAGAATACGGTCTGCACGGCCTGATTTGAAACTCATTTTGCATGCGGTGGATATTTCTAAGCAGGCTGTGGAAGTGGCGAAGTGCGGCGTGTACTCGCTCACGGCCTCACCATTGACAAGCACGCGGGTTTGCGATGGCATGACTACGGCTGAAATGGAGGAGTTGTTTCACCAGGACGGGGACGTGTTGACAGTTAAATCATGGATCAGAGAGGGAATAAGATGGCACGTCGGCGATGCCGGGGAGTCGGAGACTGTTGATGCCCTGGGGCCCCAAGACATGGTAGTGGCGAACAATTTTCTTTGCCATATGGATGCCGCGGAGGCCGAGAGATGTTTGCGTAACATCTCTCGCTTGGTGAGTCCGGATGGATACCTTTTTGTCTCTGGAATTGACTTGGACGTCCGGACAAAGGTTGCATGTGATTTAGGATGGAAGCCACTGCAAGAATTATTCGACGAGATTCACGAGGGAGACCCGTACTTGAGAAGATACTGGCCTTGTCAATATGGTGGCTTGGAGCCTTTGGACAGGAGAAGACCGGATTGGAGAATCCGCTACGCGGCAGTTTTTCAGCCAGCCTCTACGGCGACTGCGCCGCCAGCGCGGCATGACAATGAATTTGGTGATGTGCAAGGACAGTCGGAGCGAGTCCTAGCTTTTTCTGAGGGCTATCAGCGCGCGGTCGAATGATACTGCTGCGAGGACCATTTAGACCATAGGGGTTTAGATTGCTCGAAGAAATGGAATTGGCAGATCAAATTGAGGGGAGTTCAGTGCTGGTGACTGGCGCCACCGGCTTCATCGGTGCGCATCTCTGCCACCGACTCTTGACTTACCACGCCAGGGTACACGCGGTTTCGCGAGAGCTGCACCGCTCGCACAGCGAGAATCTTCGATGGTGGCAGGCCGATCTCAGGGACATCTCCGCGGTACGCCAGGTGTTTGAAGCCGTGCAGCCACAGATCGTTTTTCATCTTGCCAGCTATGTTGCGGGGGCTCGCGTACTAGAGGCAGTCTTGCCAACCTTCTACGACAATCTAGCGAGCACAGTTCATCTCCTAACCGCCGCAACCGCGGCAGGATGCCAGCGCATTGTCTTGGCAAGTTCCTCGGAGGAACCGCAGAATTTCAACGACAGCACGTTCCCCTGCTCCCCTTATGCAGCAGCCAAATGGGCGAGCAGCATGTACGGACGCATGTTTTACCAGTTATTCCAGACTCCAGTTGTGATGCCTCGCATCTTTATGACTTATGGCCCCAACCAGAAAGACGTGCAGAAACTGGTGCCATTTGTGGCTTGCCAACTGCTGCGCGGTGAGGCTCCGAAGCTCAGCAGCGGTCGGCGGCGGGCGGACTGGATCTATATTGAGGATGTTGTCGAGGGTTTGCTGAGAGCAGCAGTTATTCCCGGGGTTGAGGGCTGCGTGTTCGATCTTGGGTCGGGCTCCCTCGTATCCGTTCGTGGAATCGTTGAACAGATTGTGGAAATTGTGGGCAACAGCATCGAACCAGCATTTGATGCGCTGCCGGACCGTCCGTTTGAGCAGGAACGTGCTGCGGACACAAGTTTCTTGTCGAACAAACTGGGGTACCAACCCAAAACCTCCCTAAAACAGGGTCTCGAGGCCACTGTAACTTGGTATCGCCAGGAACTGGGCGCGACTTTGGATGGCTCCCTGAGAAGCATTGGCACCTGTTAGGGCTTGTTTCTCGAATGAGATAAACCTCCAGTTTACCGACAGCACGAACCAGAAACGCACTTATTTAGCACCCACAGAAGACGTCTCTTCTCTACACGTTTAACGATAAAAACATCGTCTTAATCTGGTCAACGAGCATTATGCCGCCTGATCAGAGGTGGTGTCCTGCTGTCCGGCAGTAAGTCCAAGATCTGAAGCACGGTTACTACAGACTGATGCGTTTCCCCAAAACAGGCACATTCTGCCTTGGAGAAAAGAAAATGAAGCGCGAGATTATGCGAATTGTTAAGGTCAGCCTGCTAACGCTGACCCTATTCCAGGCCATTCTTGGCATTGGCCAGGCTCCAGTTCTGACTCAGCATAATGATAACGCGCGCACCGGGCAGAACCTGAACGAGACTGTCCTCAATACTTCGAACGTAAACCAAAATAGTTTCGGCAAACTATTTTGGCGCACGGTTGACGGCTTCATCTATGCTCAGCCGTTGTACGTTCCGGGGCTAACCATTGAGGGGGCGACCCACAATGTCGTCTATGTCGCCACCCAGCACAACAGTGTATACGCGTTTGACGCCGATGATCCCAACGCTCCAGCTCCCTTATGGCAAGTGAACTTGGGCACGCCTGTTCCCAGCGAGGACATTTGCATTCTTACGGGCGACAACAATCCCTCCGACTGCCCCTACTACGACATCAGCCCGGAGATTGGTATCACCAGCACACCCGTAATCGATCCAGTTGCGGGAATTATCTACGTTGTAAGCAGGACCAAGAACACTAGCAATGGCACCTACCACGATTATCTGCATGCATTGGACTTAACAACCGGAATCGAGCAACTGGGCGGCCCGGTGGAGATTGCCGGCCAAGTGAGTGGAACCGGCACGGGTAGCCAAGGTGGCATACTGACATTCGACCCAGCCTATCATCATCAGCGCCCCTCGCTCCTTCTTGCGAACGGGATTCTCTATCTTGGCTTTGGTTCTGTCGGCGACATTGGAACCTGGCATGGATGGGTCATGACTTACAACGCCACCACACTGCAGCAAGAGGGTATATTCTGCGTCGATCCGGATGGCAACGAAGGTGGAGTTTGGTCTGCAGGACAAGGTCCGGTTGCAGACGCGGCGAACAATGCCTACATCATGACCGGAAACGGCGACTTCAACGCGAATCTTTCCGGCGGCAGAAACTATGGCGATTCCTTCGTGAAATTCAGCGGACCCACTCTGACTGTGGGTGACTATTTTACCCCGTACAATCAGGGAAGCCTTAACGTGAATAACACCGATTTGGGATCCGGTGGCCCCATGCTCATGCCAGGGACTTCACTGCTCGTAGGCATGGGTAAGGACGGAATTTTTCGCGTGGTGAATACCAATAGCATGGGAGAGTACAACTCCAGTGTTGACAATGATGTTCAGGAGTTCACCGCGACCCCTAATCCTTTCTACAGTTCTCCTGTGTATTGGAACAGCCCGAATTATGGGCCCGTCGTATATATCTGGGGAGCGGCGGATTATCTGAAAGCGTTCCAGTTCACAGGATCCCAATTTCAGACGACCCCCGTTTCGCAAGGTACGATTCTGAATAGTTCCGGCGAATCCAATGCGGCGGCTATTTCTGTTTCTGCCAATGGCAGCCAACAAGGTAGCGGCATTGTGTGGACTTCGACAGCAGCTTCCCAGTGGGCGTCAGGAGTTCAAGTTCCTGGGGTCATACGGGCCTTCGACGGTACTAATCTTACGAGCCAGCTGTGGAACTCAACGCAAAATCTGGCACGTGATGACGTAGGCAATTCTGCCAAGTTCAATCCCCCCACTATCACCAACGGCAAGGTCTACGTCGGTTCGTTTTCTGGACAGTTGCAAGTGTACGGCCTGAATCCTCCAGTTGCGTCCGGGGTTCGATTCGTTCAGGTGGCAGCGGCTACGCCACAGTCGAGCACAGCAACGGTCTCCGTGACCTACCCCGGTGCGCAGGCAGCGGGTGACCTGAACGTCGTCGTTGTCGGATGGAACGACAGCACTTCCACTGTCCGATCGATTACAGATTCTCTAGGAAACACCTATGTCTTAGCTTCCGGCCCGATTAGAGGGGCAGCCTTGAGTGAGTCTGTCTACTATGCCAAGAACATTGTTGGGGGCAGCAGCAATGCGGTGACGGTGACATTCAATCAAGCTGCGGCGAAGCCCGACGTGCGAATTCTTGAGTACAGCGGCGCGGATCAGTCGAACCCGTTGGATGTATCTGCTGGCGCCACCGGAAACAGCAACATTGCCGATAGCGGCTTCGTCACGACTAACGCCGCGAATGAACTGATTGTCGGGGCCAGCATGGTGACCAGTAACACCACCATCATGATGGGCGCACCTTTCACTCCAAGAATTATTACTACGCCAGACTCCGACGTTGCGGGAGACCGGTTGGTCAACGTGCCTGGCAGCTATCACTCGTGGGCGCCTCTGTTCGCGTCTGGATCATGGCTTATGCAGGTGGTCACCTTCCGGTCAGCAACCGTGAGCACTGTACCGTTTGTGACCAGTGTGAGTCCGAACAACGGTTCGGTGGCGGGTGGAACGGCGGTGACAATCACAGGGATGGACTTCGCGACGGGCGCGACGGTGACGTTCGGGGGTACGGCGGCAACCAACGTGCTAGTAGTGAGCAGTACAACGATCACGGCGACGACGCCCGCAGGTAGCGCGGGTGCGGTGACGGTTACGGTGACCAATCCCGGCGGGCAGAATGGGAGCTTAGATAACGGATTTACCTACGTTCCTCAACCGACAGTGAGCAGTATATCGCCTAACAGCGGTTCGGTGGGGGGTGGAACGGCGGTCACGATCACAGGTACGAACTTTGTGGCTGGCGCGACGGTGACGTTTGGCGTCGCAGCGGCGACGAACGTGGTCGTAGTGAACAGCACGATGATCACGGCCACAACTCCAGCGGGCAGTGCAGGTGCCGTGACAGTGACGGTGACCAACCCCGGGCTGGAGAGCGGTAGCCTGCCAAACGGGTACACCTATGTCGTGACACCGACGATAAGCAGTGTATCGCCGAATTACGGTCCGGCGACGGGCGGGACAGCGGTGACGATCACGGGCACGAACTTTGCGGCAGGCGCGACGGTGACCTTTGGCGGGACAGCGGCAACGAACGTGGTGGTGGTGAGCAGCACGACCATCACAGCCACAACTCCCGCCGGCAGTGCTGGTGCCGTGACGGTGACGGTGACCAACCCCGGATTGCAAAGCGGAAGTCTGGCCAATGGGTTCAACTACATTGTTGCGCCGACGGTGACTGGCGTGAATCCGGACAACGGTCCGGTGGCGGGTGGAACGGCGGTAACGATCACGGGCGCCAACTTCGCCCCCGGCGCGACGGTCACGTTTGGCGGGACAGCGGCAACGAACGTGGTGGTGGTGAGCAGCACCTCGATCACGGCGACGACGCCCGCAGGTAGCGCGGGCGCGGTGACGGTGACAGTGACAAATCCTGGTCCGCAGAGCGGAAGTTTGCCCAACGGGTTCACCTACTTCGTGCCGGCGGCGATCGGCTTCGTGCAGGTAGCGGCAGCCACCCCGCAGTCATCCGTGGCAACAGTTTCTCTGACCTACCCGGGAGCCCAGACGTTGGGGCATATGAACGTGGTGGTGGTGGGCTGGAATGATACGACGGCGACCGTGCAATCGGTGCAGGATAGTGTGGGGAACACGTACCGTCTGGCGATCGGGCCGACGAGTGGAACGGGACTGCGGCAATCGATCTACTATGCGGCGAACATTGCGGGCGGCAGCAACACGGTGACGGTGACGTTCAGTCAGGCGGCGGCATATCCGGATGTGCGCATTCTGGAGTACACGGGGGTGACGACGCTGGATGTGACGGCGGGGGCGAGTGGGAGTAGTGCGAGCGCGAACAGCGGCTCGGCGACCACCACGAGTGCCAATGAGTTGATCTTCGGGGCAAACACGGTAGCGACGGGAAATGCCGCAGCCGGGAGCGGGTTCACGGCGCGCATCATCACCACGCCGGATGGAGACCTTGCGGAAGACAAAGTGGTGACGGTGGCGGGGAGCAACAGTGCCACGGCGACCTTGACCGGCTCCGGCCCTTGGGTCATGCAAATGGTGACCTTCTCGGCTGTTTCCGGTCCAGTGCCGACGATAAGCAGTGTATCGCCGAATAGCGGGCCAACAGCGGGCGGGACGGCGGTGACGATCACGGGCACCAACTTTGCCACTGGAGCGACGGTGACGTTTGGCGGGACAGCGGCGACCAACGTGGTGGTGGTGAACAGCACGACCATCACAGCCACAACCCCGGCGGGTAGCGCGGGCTCTGTTACGGTGACGGTGACTAATCCCGGAGGACAGAGTGGGAGCTTGGCCAACGGATACACCTATATGGCTTCGCCGACGGTGAGCAGTGTATCGCCGAATAGCGGGCCGACGGCGGGCGGGACGGCGGTGACGATCACGGGGACGAACTTTGCCGCGGGAGCGACGGTGACGTTTGGCGGGACGGCGGCGACCAACGTGGTGGTGGTGAACAGCACGACGATCACGGCCACCACACCGGCAGGTAGCGCGGGCGCGGTGACGGTGACGGTGACCAATCCCGGCGGGCAGAGTGGGAGCTTGACCAACGGATTTACCTACATTGCTCAGCCCACGGTGAGCAGTGTGAGTCCCGAATAGCGGGCCGACAGCGGGCGGGACGGCGGTGACGATCACGGGCACCAACTTTGCCACTGGAGCGACGGTGACGTTTGGCGGGACAGGCGGCAACCAACGTGGTGGTGGTGAGCAGCACGACGATCACGGCCACGACTCCAGCCGGTAGTGCCGGTGCGGTGACGGTGACGGTGACCAATCCTGGACCTCAGAGTGGTAGTCTGGCGAATGGGTACACCTACATTGTTTCGCCGACAATAAGCAGTGTATCGCCGACTTACGGTCCGGTGGGGGGTGGAACGGCGGTAACGATCACGGGGACGAACTTTGCCGCGGGAGCGACGGTGACGTTTGGCGCAACGGCGGCGACTAACGTGGTGGTAGTGAACAGCACGACGATCACAGCAACGACCCCGGCAGGCGGCGCCGGTATGGTTACAGTGACGGTGACCAATCCCGGCGGGCAGAATGGGAGCTTGACCAACGGATTCACCTACATTGCTCAGCCCACGGTGAGCAGTGTGAGTCCGAACAGCGGGTCGACGCTGGGCGGGACGGCGGTGACGATCACGGGCGCCAACTTTGCCACTGGAGCGACGGTGACGTTTGGCGCGAACGCGGCGACCAACGTGGTGGTAGTGAACAGCACGACGATCACGGCCACGACTCCAGCCGGTAGTGCCGGTGCAGTGACGGTGACGGTGACCAACCTTGGGCCGCAGAGCGGAAGTCTGGCCAATGGGTTTACCTACATTTCTTCCCCGACAGTGAGCAGTGTATCGCCGACTTACGGTCCGGTGGGGGGTGGAACGGCGGTAACGATCACGGGGACGAACTTTGCCGCGGGAGCGACGGTGACGTTTGGCGGAACAGCGGCGACCAGTGTGGTCGTAGTGAACAGCACGACGATCACGGCGACAACGCCGGCGCACGCGGCGGGCGCGGTGACGGTTAAGGTGACCAATCCCGGCGGGCAGAATGGGAGCCTGACCAACGGGTTTACCTACATTGCTCAGCCGACGGTGAGCAGCGTGAGTCCCAGCAGCGGTTCGACGTTGGGCGGGACGGCGGTGACGATCACGGGCACCAACTTTGCGGCGGGTGCGACGGTGACGTTTGGCGGGACAGCGGCAACGAACGTAGTGGTAGTGAGCAGCACGTCGATCACGGCTACGACGCCTGCAGGTAGCGCGGGCGCGGTGACGGTGACAGTGACCAATCCTGGTCCGCAGAGCGGGAGTTTGACGAACGGGTTCACCTATGTCGTGTTGCCCACAGTGGGCAGTGTATCGCCGAATAATGGTCCGTCAACAGGCGGAACGGCAGTGACGATCACAGGCACGAACTTTGCCACTGGGGCGACGGTGAAGTTTGGCACGACAGCGGCGACAAACGTGGTGGTCGTGAACAGCACGACGATCACGGCAACGACGCCATCGCATGCGGTGGGCGCGGTGACGGTGACAGTAACTGTGAATGGCCAGAGCGGAAGCCTGGCCAATGGATTTACTTACCTTGGTGCACCCACGATAAGCAGTGTGAGTCCCAACAGCGGGTCGACGTTGGGCGGAACGGCGGTGACGATCACGGGCGCGAACTTTGCGGCAGGGGCGACGGTGACCTTTGGCGGGACAGCGGCAACGAACGTAGTGGTAGTCACCAACACGTCGATCACGGCGACAACGCCGGCGCATGCGGCGGGCGCGGTGACGGTTACGGTGACCAATCCCGGCGGGCAGAGTGGGAGCTTAGCCAGCGGATTCACCTACATTGCGCAGCCCACGGTGACCAGTGTTTCACCGAATAGCGGGCCGACCGCAGGCGGGACGGCGGTGACGATCACGGGCACCAACTTTGCGGCGGGCGCGACGGTGACGTTTGGCGGGACAGCGGCTACGAACGTAGTGGTAGTGAGCAGCACCTCGATCACAGCTACGACGCCTGCAGGTAGCGCGGGCGCGGTGACGGTGACGGTGACCAATCCTGGTCCGCAGAGCGGAAGTCTGACGAACGGGTTCACCTACGTGGTGGCGCCCACGGTAAGCAATGTATCGCCGAATAACGGACCGACCACAGGTGGAACGGCAGTGACGATCACGGGCACGAACTTTGCCGCTGGGGCGACGGTGACGTTTGGCGGGACAGCGGCAACGAACGTGGTGGTGGTGAGCAGCACCTCGATCACGGCGACGACGCCCGCAGGTAGCGCGGGCGCGGTGACGGTGACTGTAACGGTGAACGGCCAGAGAGGGAGCCTGACCAACGGGTTCACCTACAATTCGACAGGAGGAGGGATCGGTTTTGCGCAGGTCGCGGCAGCCACCCCGCAGTCATCCGTGGCAACAGTTTCTGTGACCTATCCGGGGGCGCAGACGGCGGGTGACCTGAACGTAGTGGTAGTGGGCTGGAATGATACGACGGCGACGGTGCAGTCGGTGAAGGACAGTGTGGGGAACACGTACCGTCTGGCGATCGGGCCGACGAGCGGGACGGGATTGCGGCAATCGATCTACTATGCGGCGAACATTGCGGGTGGCAGCAACACGGTGACGGTGACGTTCAGTCAAGCGGCAGCATATCCGGATGTGCGCATTCTGGAGTACACGGGGGTGACGACGCTGGATGTGACGGCGGGGGCGAGTGGGAGTAGTGCGAGCGCGAACAGCGGCGCGGCGACGACCACGAGTGCCAACGAGTTGATCTTTGGGGCAAACACGGTAGCGACGGGGAATGCCGCAGCGGGGAGCGGGTTCACGGCGCGCATCATCACGACGCCGGACGGAGATCTTGCGGAAGACAAGATGGTGACGGCGGCGGGGAGCAACAGTGCGACGGCGACGTTGACCGGCTCCGGGCCCTGGGTCATGCAAATGGTGACGTTCTCGGCTTTCTGGTCCAGTGCCGACGGTGAGCAGTGTAGTCCCGAATAGCGGGCCGACAGCGGGCGGGACGGCGGTGACGATCACGGGCACGAACTTTGCCACTGGAGCGACGGTGACGTTTGGCGGGACAGCGGCAACCAACGTGGTGGTGGTGAGCAGCACGACGATCACGGCCACGACTCCGGCCGGTAGTGCGGGTGCGGTGACGGTGACGGTGACCAATCCTGGACGCTCAGAGTGGTAGTCTGGCGAATGGGTACACCTACATTGTTCCGCCGACAATAAGCAGTGTATCGCCGACTACGGTCCGGTGGCGGGTGGAACGGCGGTGACGATCACGGGGACGAACTTTGCCGCGGGAGCGACGGTGACGTTTGGCGCAACGGCGGCGACTAACGTGGTGGTAGTGAACAGCACGACGATCACGGCAACGACCCCGGCAGGCGGCGCCGGTATGGTTACAGTGACGGTGACCAACCCGGCGGGCAGAGCGGGAGCTTGACCAATGGATTCACCTACATTGCTCAGCCCACGGTGAGCAGTGTGAGTCCGAACAGCGGGTCGACGGCTGGGCGGGACAGCGGTGACGATCACGGGGACGAACTTTGCCGCGGGAGCGACGGTGACGTTCGGCGCTGCCGCGGCGACCAACGTGGTCGTGGTTAGCAGCACGACGATCACGGCCATTACGCCAGTGGGCAGCGCCGGTGCAGTGACGGTGACGGTGACCAACCTTGGGCCGCAGAGCGGAAGTCTGGCCAACGGATTCACCTATGTGATTACAGCCGGGCTCACAGCCCCCGGCAATTTTTCCGGCGCGCTGATAGGGACTTCAGTCCCGACGTATGTTGCCGGACAAGAATATTACAACGCGAGTCCAAGCACTTCGTTTACATCTTCGGCTTTCAATAGCACGGGTGCGGATCTTCTAGTCATCTTCTTGGGATGTCATAACGACACGGTCTTTACGATCACAGACTCCTATGGCAACACCTGGTTGCCCCTGGCCGGGCCAGCCTTTAAAGTCGGAAGCGCCGGCTACCCGATGGAAGGCGAATTCTTCTACGCTCCAAACGCAAGAACTGGAACAGGCCATACCATAACGGTCCAGCTCAGTCAGACCGAACCCTTGATAATGTCGATTGCTGCGCTATCGGGAGACAACATCTACTCGCCGATAGATGGCTATAGCCTTATCACGGGCGACAACGGGACAATCGCTGACTATATCGCCAGCGGTCCATTAACAACATCTCAGCCGAACGACTTGCTGCTTGGGATTGTTAAGGGATTCGGGGCCAATACTTACACGGCAGGAACGGGATACACAACGCAGCCGGCGTCTTCCGGAACGAACTTCAGCGCAGAGACTGGAACGGCGTCTACTGTTGGCAACTATAATTCCAGCTTTACGGCTTCGACCGAGGACTTCTGGCAAACTGTTATAGCCGCAATCGCACCCAACCCCAACGATGCCGTCCTCTCCTGGACGGCGTCTACAGGTGGCATTGTTTCCACCTATTATATTGAAAGATGTACAGGCCTGGGCTGTTCCAGCTTCAGCCAGATCGGCAGCGTTTCCAGTGCGACTCTGACCTACACCGACACGACGATCTCACCGGGAACGCTCTACAATTACAGAGTCCGCGCCGAAAGCTCCAGCGGAACTTACAGTCCTTATTCCAACGCCCAGGCGCTCAGTCCGATAGTACCGTACGTTGTTTCCAGCTTGGTCGCGACTCCCGTAAGAACGCTGACTTGGAATGCCTCGGCGGAGAGTGGAGGCTCGATCAGCCAGTACTCGATCGAGAGATGTACTGGAGTTGGTTGCTCTAACTTTTCCCAGGCTGCAAGTACTTCAAGCACGTCTTACGTCGACAATTCCGCCGCAGCAGGTACTACCTACAATTACCGCGTCAGAGCCCAAGATGCCAATAATTTCTACGGTCCGTACTCGGTAGCGGCGACAGCCAGTATTCCCGCCTACTTCGACAATGCGGCGGATGGTGGAAACAACGGTGGAAGCACGACATCGCTTACTTACTCATACACGGTTGGAACGAATTCCAACCGGCTACTGCTCGTCAACTTAGTTGGCGACTCGTCAACGGACGACATCTCATCTGTGACATATGCCGGAGCATCTATGACCCTTATTACTAAGGTCCAGACGCCGGCCAGTAGATGGCACTATCTCTATTACTTGTTGGGGCCGACGTCCGGGACAAACAATGTTGTTATAACGGCGGCCACTCCTCATTATCTGATATCCGAGGCAGCGTCTTGGTACAATATCACCCAATCTGGCCAACCCGGAGCATACGCAACTAATACGGCAGCCTCGGGCGTGTCCCTGACGACATCCTTGCCGGCCAGCTCTAACAACGCTATAGTTGCGGAAACTATGTGGGCTCCCGTGCAGGGTCTTCCGGGTAGTGGCTCATCTGAATTAGTCGCGGATTCAGCCCTTCAGAGTCTCGGAATGTTCTCAAGCGTTCCGAATCCCGTCACTCAGGCTTTCCCGGTGTCTATGACCAACACATGGGGCGGGCAGGACTCGGCCTCCAGCATCATGGCCTCGTTCTCCCTTGCTTCAGACGGAACTGCTGGTATAACTTATGACAATTCGGCCGATGGTGGAAACAACAGCGGCTCAACAACGTCGCTGACCTATTCTTACACCGTCGGAAGCGGTTCCAACCGGCTACTCGTCGTCAACCTGATTGGCGATACTTCAGCAGATGATATTTCATCTGTCACTTACGCCGGGACTGCGATGACTCTTATAGGAAAGGTGCGGGCGCCTTCCAACAACTGGCAATACCTGTACTATCTTCTTAATCCGTCCAGCGGTTCCCACAACGTTGTGGTCACGGCGGGCAGCCAACACTATCTCATCTCACAGGCGGCGTCTTGGTATAACGTAAAGCAGACAGCCCAGCCGGACGCGTCTACGATGAACACGGCCGCGGCCACAAGTACGTCTATTACTACGTCCCTGACAACTGTCGCCACCGGAGCCTTGGTCGTGCAAGGGCTCTGGTCCTACGGGCATCTGGCCGCCGGAGCGGGCGCGACTCCGATACTTACCGACACAGCGTTTGATGGAGCAGGAATTTTCGTGAGTAGCGGATCTCCCGTCTCTCCGCCCGGGAACGTCAACATGACGACTATCTCCGATGGCACGTCTAGCCCCGGAGTCATCATGGCATCGTTCGCTCCTGCGCCGTAGAGCGCATGGGGCAAGAAGACGAACGTAAACGCTATCAACCCAGTCGAACTGTTCAGCTTTACACCGTGAAGCAGCCTAGTCGTCGTGCGTAGGACGTTTCAATAGTCTCGTCGAGGATTCCAATAATGATAAACATGCGGATTTCGTTTAATTTGGTTCGGTACGGGTTCGTCTGTTTGCTGGTTGGCGCACTCTCTTGGGGCCAAGCGGTAAGTTCCGGGTCCGCGGCCCAGAAACCTGCTCCAAAGGCCAGCGCTACTCCCATAGCCAGCCCTGCTCTCCAAAGCCAGCGGGGTGACACGAGAGACGTTGCGTTAGATGTTCCAGTGATCACGATCAGTGACCTCTGTGACGATCCGCCAACGAACAATGCGGCGGCTCCCAATTGTAAAACCATTATCACTCGGGCTGGATTTGAAAAAATGGTTAGCGCGGTTCAGCCCAACATGTCGGCCCGCGCTCGACGCGAGTTTGCTACCCGCTATGCCAGCGCTCTGGTGATGGCCAAAAGGGCAGAGCAAGTGGGACTGGACAAGGGAGCGAGTTTTGAAGAGCAAATGAAAGTTGCTCGGATTCAGATCTTGTCCCAGGAGCTGAGCAGAGCGATCCAGATAGAGGCCTCGCAAATTTCCGACAAGGAGATCATTGACTACTATCATGACAACTCGCCGTCATTCGAGCAGGCGGAAATAGATAGAGTTTATATTCCAAGAACTCAGGTACCGGCATCGACTCCCAACAGAACATTGAGCGAGGAGCAAAAGCAATCGCAGCCGTCAGAGCAATTCATGAAGGAGGTGGCCGATCAATTGCATACACGCGCGATTGCCGGCGAAGATTTCAACAAACTGCAGGCAGACGCTTATAGGATCGCAGGAATTAACGCCTCCGCCAGTTCAAGCATGGGAAAGATCAGGCGTATCTCGTTGCCGCCCAACCAGGCTTGGGTCATGGACTTGAACCCGGGCGAGGTTTCATCGGTCATTCCTGGCCCCAACGCGTATTTCATTTACAAGATTAGAACCAAAGAGATGGTGCCTTTGGATCAGGCTCGCGAAGAAATCAAGGAAGTCTTGCGGTCTCGACGCATACAAGATGAGACGCGCCTCATCGAGGAATCAGCAACTTCCACTTTCAACGAAGTCTATTTTTACCGACCGCGCGGATCACAAGCAGTAACCGAAGCGGCGAAATGAGCTGGGCCGAAAGTGACTTCATCACGCTACCACCAGACAGTCATCAAAGCAGACTTACTTAAAGGACAAGGACGCGGGGTGGCATGTTCATTGGACAATCGACGTCAGGTTGGTTGGAGGGGCCGGACGACTACCGCCAGACCCCGTGAATGCCGCTACCCGTGCCGCCCATTCGCCTTCTGCCTGTGAGCACGTATTCGTCCACGTCACCGTAATTGCGGTTGCGGCGGGATCATAGTAATGAAGCCATCCATTGTTCTGATCCACTGACTGGGGCCCATTCACGCTGTTTCCGGTATCGGTCGCGGCGTCGAATAATGATCCGCTTGGCGCGCTGCTGGCTGTAGAGGTACACCAGTTCTGCCCTTGGTTCGCAATGATTAATTCGTTCGCGGCTCTTGGTGTCAGGCAGCCACTGCATGTTGTGAATGAACGTACCTCGGTGGTTTGGTTTCCAGTCTGCCCCCCGGAATCCGCGTCGAACGGAGAAGTCGCTGCGCCCGTGATGTCGTACATCATGTAGGTCGCATCGCTCGTGTTGTTGTTTCGCATAAACGAAATCGTCATCGCGTTCGAGGTGCTGGCGTTTGCAGCGTAGTAGATTTGCGAAGCTGCCGTAATGTCTGAACCTCCGGCGGCCGTTCCTGTGCTTGACCAGGTATTCGACGGGTTGCTGGTTGCGCTGCTAATGAGACTTCCGCCTGATATGTAAGATGCAATGATCAGGTTGCCCGACGTTGGGAACTGTATCGGGTAAGGGTTCGCTGCGCTACTGGGCATCTGCTGATGCAGCATGTGCAGGATTCGGAAAGAGCTGGTAGGGGCATTGCCGGAACTGTCAGCCTTCAGAGCCACTACGCATGAGTCAAACGGTTCTGCTGTACCACTCGTGAGCGTAGGATTGATCGCGCTGGTTGAGCTGTAGATTCCAGCTTGGGTCGCGTCTCCATCGTAAATATCCGTGCCGAGGAGTTGCCAGGCGATATTGGATTGCGAGCCCTTGGTAAAAGAACTCACCGAATTAGGCAGGCCTCCGCCACCGGCCCCATTGGTGGACCACTGCCATAACAGATCACCCGATGCTGTAGGCGTAATACTCCCAGCTGTAATGGTTGTTGACCTGGAGTTCGTATGACAGCTGGAAGCATCAACGGTGCCGACATTGTAATATTCGCTTACCGAGATGGCCGTTTCGCCGGTCGCAGAGGTACGATGGAGGTCTATTAGCCGAGTTCCCGCAGTCACATTGCTAGCCCGGTAAACAGCAACATAGATACCGTTCCCACTATCAATAACGCTGTTTACCAGGACGTAAGAGTTCGATTTGTCGTCCGAGAGTGAAAAAGTGGCTCCAGTCGCAGATACAACTCCTACGATTATCGAGTTGCCTGATTGAGCAGGCTCCGCTAGCGGGCAATAATAGTCTGGGGTGGAAGTCTGCGGATTGCCCGTGTTTCTGCTGTTTGGGCAGCTGACGTGCTGCACAAGAGTCTGAGCCCACATCAGTTGACAGCTAAACCCGACAATCAGAATAAGGATAAGTCGCTTCATGCGCCCGCTTGAACGGTCGCTACGAGAACAACCGATTCTCAAATGCTGAGACGAGCGAACCGCTTGGCATGGCCCGGTCCGTGTAGTAGCAGCTTTCTCGAGTAACACTGACGGACTCCTCTTGGGTGGTTTTTTCTTGTCGACAAGGCCGCGTTGGTTAAAAACGAAGCAATGCGAAATCAAATGTGATGCAAACAGATTGTCACGAGAGTTACTGGATTCGACGTTGGGGATACAAGAACTTATTACGATGGTAACCGCAGGTAACCATCGTAATAACAAACGGATAAATATTTCCACTCAGAAACACCGCCGGTCAGAAATTTCACCACCCCGGGGAGCAAAGCTGGCGGAGGCTATGATTGAATCCTGGTAATGACCAGTCCGTAGACCTCTCCACAGAAGGTTCCAATCGCTGGTGCCGCGGTTTCTGTTACGGCTGCAACAGATGTTTTTCATCACATATCCGTTGCACGGTTGTTATGTCGTCGATGGCGGCACGCTTCGCCAGACTTTCCAGGGGTTCGCTGCAGGTGAGCGCGCCTACACCGTTCGATTGAGGAGGTTGAAATGCACGATACATCCAGCTACGAAAAAGTGCGCATTGCCGTGCTAGGTCTGGGGCATGTCGGTTTGCCCACAGCGCTTGGGTTCGCCGACTTGGGTTGGGAGGTGATCGGCGCCGATGACGACGTCTCCAAGGTGGAAAAGATCCGGTCTGGGAAGGCACCGTTCTATGAGCCCGGCCTGGACGATCTGCTCGTCCGTGGGCTTGCCGGCGGACGATTGACGCTTTCACACCGCGTCGAGGAAGCTGTGCGAGCAGCCACGATCTTGTTTATCTGCGTCGGTACACCCCAGAAAGACACGGGTGAAGCCGACCTGAGCCAAGTGGAGGCCATCGCCCGCATCATTGCGCGCAATTTGAACGGTTACAAGCTGATCGTGGAGAAGAGCACGGTGCCGGCGATTACGGCCCAATGGATCAAGAAGACGGTAGCTCGGTTTGCAAAGCTTGATGCGCCAGGCAGGTTGTACGCGGAGTTTGACGTAGCTTCCAATCCAGAGTTCCTGCAGGAAGGAAGAGCTGTCGAGAATATTTTCCATCCTGATCGCATTGTGGTAGGGGTCGAGTCGGAGCGGGCACGGGAGCTTTTGGAGCGACTCTATCAGCCGCTGGGATGCCGGATTCTGGTTACCAACATCAGTACGGCAGAGTTGACAAAGCACGCTGCGAACGCATTTCTATCCACCAAAATTTCGTTTATCAACATGGTGGCCGATATGTGTGAAGCGGTCGGCGCCGATGTCAGCCAGGTAGCACAGGGCATTGGACTTGATCCCCGTATCGGAGCGGAGTTTCTCGATGCGGGCATCGGTTTTGGAGGCTACTGCTTTCCTAAGGATCTTCGTGCGTTCATGCATTTGGGCTACGAGCACGGGGTCGAGTGCGGGCTGCTGAGGGAAGTGGAAAAAATTAACTTGCGGCGCGTCGAAGCATTTGTTAAGAAAGTCCGGCAGGCCGTGTGGGTAGTGCAAGGGAAGCAGATGGCGGTGCTAGGTTTGGCCTTCAAAGGCGGTACCGACGACATTCGTGAGTCTCCGGCGCTGCGCATCGTCAAAGCACTACTCGAGGAAGGCGCCCGGCTGCGAGTGCATGATCCGCAGGCGATGGAAACTAGCCAACGGGAAATTCCGGCTCAGGGGGGTCGCCTGGAGTACTTTTCCTCGCCTTACGAAGCCGCCTACGGAGCCCAGGCTCTGCTCGTCCTCACGCCCTGGCAGGAATACCGGGAATTGGATTTGGCACGCCTGCACGAACTTATGGAAGTTCCAATGATTATTGACGGTCGGAATCTGCTTGATCCCGAGGCGGCACGAGCCGCTGATTTTGAGTACGTGGACATGGGCCGGCATCATGCCCTCGAGCCGGAGGCGAATGCGGGTGCACTTCTCCCATGGCCAAACCTAGACAATGAAGGATTGCAACCCGATCTCAATCACGAGCGCTGAGCTATTTCTTCTTGCCCCGCGCGGTTCCCCATCAGCGCACCTTAGTCACAGGGTACCGGCCTCATGGGCCCGCGGCGTGCTGTTGTGCATGGCGCAGATTTTCAATACCTGCTGGTGGATAGGCAAACTTCTTTTCGCGGAAGTCAATCATGATCTTCTCGCGAGCCAAACCACTAGGCGCGAACAGGTTGCGTCCAGCCACCTGCCACGGAACATTGACGCCTGCAACGGCAGCAATCGTCGGAACCAAGTCGATCAGCTGCGCATCCTCAGTGGATACATGTCCTTCGGTTTGTCCAGGCAGCTTGATGAACAGCGGCACTGGGAAGATCATTTCGGCGTTGGCCTCGCTCAAAATGCGGCCAGGAGCGTCGATCTTCCAGCTAACTCCGTGGTCCGCAGTTACCACGATCAGTGCGCGATCATAGATGCCTGCTTGCTTTAGCTTGTCGATGAACTTGCCCAGCTCGTAATCGACGAACTCGATCTGCATCTCATAGTCGTTGCGCACACGCTGAATCAGTGCGGCGTCACCGGCAATCCTTGGATCGAAAAAGGTGGGACCGAATCCTCTCAGCGACTCCTTGTGAATCGAGCCGTCGGGAGTAAGCAGGTAGGGAGAATGTGGCAGGTTATAGTGCATGAACTCCAGTGTCGGCCTGCTTCCCGGTGTGGCTCCAATCTCGCTGAGGAAGTCGCGAAAGCGAGCCTTCCACTTCCGCATTACATCAGCGCCTGTAAGCCGAACCACTACCCACGGCGGCGCAATCCGGAGTAGGTAAAGCTCGGCTATGGCTCTTATGAGATGTGTGAATTGTTGCGCTTGCGAGGCGTCGGGGCAGTGATACGGCGGGCTGGCGCAAAAGAGCGTTTCTACCTCGTGGATGGTGATGTCGTACTCTGGCGCAAGCAGGCGAAACAGATTGTTGGGATACGACGCATCGGAAGGGTCTTTGCCTTGAGGGAAATTTCCCGTAACGATCACTGGAATCGAGCGGATAGTGTCATCGGCGTTGGCGGTGGCATTGTTGAACCACGTACTGTGTCGCGCCAGCGCGGCGAAGTGAGGGAAGCGCGACGCATCAATGTTGCCGTTGCTGTCGAGCAAAGCTGGCCGGGTGAGCTCATCCAGCACCAGAACAAAAATCGGAGGATGAGGTTTGCCCGTGTCCGAGCCGGCGAAGTTCGCGATTCCCGCAGAGGGAGGAACTGCTGTGGGCAAAACCTCATGCCAGGCTTGCCATAGGAACAATGCCGGAAAGATCACTATCACGGGCGAGAGGACCAGTAGGAATCGCTCGAACTCCCCCCGATAACGAAAAACAACCCACGCTGCAACGGTCAGAGGAATCACCAGCAAAACGCTGTTGTAGTGGAAGGGCAGTACTGGCGACAGATATCGGACGTGCAGCTCCCTCAGAAACGGCGTTAGCAACAGCAAGAACGAGGCGCTGAGGAACCTGTCGGCAGCTGCTGGAGCCAACCTGTCAAGCCAGAGCCATACCGCTGCCAGCGCGACCGTAGGCAGAAGGTTGAAGCACAGAATGATCAGCACCAAATCGAGGTGTGTGACCTGGTTGATGAGGACGTATAGCGGATTGCCGACAATGGCCTGGTAAACGGATTGCGCGAAGGCGAACGTGATAAGGGACAGTAGGGCGACAAAGACCAGAAGCAAATTGCGCTGTAGAGGGGAAGCAGCTAGAACGTAATTCTCGCGGTCGTGCTGCGAATTCGAAGCCAGCAAATCCGGTTGCATTAAGCTTAAACTTTCCGCCTAAGGTGATCTTCCTTCTGGGGAACCTGCTGGACATCGTTGGCGGGGTCGCTCGGCTGAGGGTGAATGCCAAAAAGGCCCAGGAGTTTTCTTTTATATAGTCGGAGAATGACGTAGATTCCGCTTACCCCACCGAGCAGAAGCTGGAGAACCATGCTCCCAGAGCCAGGGTCAACATATGCGAAACTAACGAAGTTTAGCATTCGCCGCCTCCATCCTGCGGAACCCTGCCGGATCCGGAAAGTTGTGGTATCCAAGGCTCCGGGGGCCTTCGAACCAGTAGTAATGGGCTACAGACCGTGCAAAATCGGGCAACAACCCAATACATTTCCGCCGATGCTGCGAAGGTGTTCCACATTTTTCGCAGCTTTGCAATAATCAGCTTGCCGCTGGGTAGTCTTCGTCATTTCTGAACAATATGGCAGTCAGAGCCGAGTATTTGACTAGCGACATCAACCCTTGCGAGGGAGCGTATACTCGCAGCGGTATGATCGGCGCTTTGAGGGATCGCTATCGTTGTCCCGACGACTATTTGCAGTTTGCCCTCACGGGTAGGCTTTCCGCCGACTCGGGGTATTTCCGGTTAGGGCACGATGCGATCTGCTACGGACGGTCTGCCTCTGGTTATCGCGCGGACCATGCTCGGTCTAGGCTTTATAGCACGTTACAAGACGTAAAGAGCCAGGGCTCCACCGTCCTATTACCCTTCGATCCCACAGAGGTCATCAATAACCTGCGTCTTGAGCGCTATGCCAGGCACTATAGCTGGAGTGAGTTGCGTTCTGGAACGCGCTTTCTCAGAGACCTGTACTACTTCGCCCGGCCGTGGATGAGTGTCGATATTCGTAAGCATATTCAACGAGCCTACGTAAGGGGGTGGGAAAAGATCGCCTTTCCGTGCTGGCCGGTTGACACCACGGTGGAGCGGATCAGCGACCAGATGCTGCTTAGTTCCATGAGGGCCAGGAATATTGATAGAGTGCCATTCATCTGGTTTTGGCCAGATGGCGCCCGCAGCGCTGTTGTGATGACACACGACGTTGAGGCGCAAGCGGGCTACAACTTTTGCGGCGAGCTCATGGCGATCGATGACAGCTTTGGCGTCAAGGCATCGTTTCAGGTTGTGCCAGAAGGATCCTATAAAGTCGCTGGTTCATTCCTTCAGGACGATCCGCGATCGAGGTCTCGAAGTCAACATCCAGGATCTGAATCACGATGGCCGTCTATTGTGCAATCGACGAGAGTTCCTGCGCCGGACCGCGAAGATTAACCAGTATGGACAGAGGTACGGTACCAAAGGTTTTCGCGCAGCGGTGTTGTACAGGAATCTGAACTGGTACCATGCGCTGGATTTCTCCTATGACATGTCTGTGCCCAATGTCGCGCATCTGGATCCACAGCGCGGTGGCTGCTGTACCGTAACGCCATACTTTGTTGGCGACATTCTGGAAATCCCCTTAACCACTACACAGGATTACATGCTGTTTCATCTCCTGGGCGATTATTCGCTGAAGCTATGGAAAGCTCAGACGGAGGCGATCCTGAAGCAAAACGGCCTGATCAGCTTCCTGGTCCATCCCGACTACATTTTAGAGAAGAGGGCGCGAGGCGTTTACCGGGATCTATTGTGCTTCCTGCGCACCCTTGGTTCGCAAGAGCGGTTGTGGTTTGCTCTTCCAGGAGAGGTCGATCAGTGGTGGCGGGATCGAAGCAAGATGCGGCTAGTAAATCACGCCGGGCAATGGAGGATTGAGGGGCCACGGGCGGAACGCGCCGTGCTCGCGTTTGCCAAAGCCGCTGGGGAACATGTCGAGTATGAAGTGAGCCCCGAACATAAGGTGTTGGAAGGCAGCAAGTCATAGCGAACCTTTTGTAATGACCCCAGCTTCCTCGTACCGAATATTTGCTGTTCTGTGGGTTGTCTCGCTGTTCATCTGGTGGCAAGCGATTGCGGCAACCCTTGCGCTGGCTCTGCGGCAAGATGCCTACACGCACATTCTTCTGATCTTTCCTATCAGCATTGGCCTGATAATCATTGAGTGGAACAGGCGAAAGTGGAAACCCAGCCCCAGCATTCGTATTGGTTCAGCTCTGTTGGGCGTGGCCGTTCTAATCGGTGTTGCCGGACTGAGGTGGGGAAGGGTTGACATCTTCACCGGTGACATACGTCTGTCGCTGGAGATGTTGGCCGTTGTCATGTGGTGGATTGGGTCTTTCGTGGGTTGCTTCGGCGGTCGTATTTTCCGGGGATGCATTTTCCCGCTGTTTTTCTTGCTGTGGCTGGTACCTATTCCAGAGTTTGCATTGGACTACATCGTATACTTGCTGCAACAGGGATCCGCATCGGCAGCCGTGCTGCTATTTACCATGGCCGGCATACCTGTGAGCCAGAATGGAGCTGTAGTGGCTATCCCCGGACTAACGCTCGAGGTTGCCAAGGAGTGCAGTAGTATTCGTTCTAGCTTGATGTTGGTCGTCACTACCATGGTGATGGCCCACGTGCTGCTTCGTTCATTGTGGGGGAAAACGCTCATTTCTCTCTCCGCCATTCCTCTTTCTATTGCCAAGAACGGACTGCGAATTTTCATCTTGGCGGTGCTTGGGGTTTATGTAGATCGGGGATTTCTGAAAGGTCGCCTTCACCGCCAGGGTGGAATAGTATTTTTTCTTCTATCTCTGGCGAGCTTGTTTGTCCTGATTTGGCTGGTGGGCTGGGCAGAGCGCAAGGCAGCCCGGCGGGCACTCAAAGAGGTGACTTCGGTGGGCGTTAGCGCCGAGGACCGAGCGTTCACCGGTTCCTGAGACGAAGGAGGACAGATACAATCGTACTATGTGTGGCAGTGATGGCGGAGTGATCGCCTGATCCATCCGCAGCACGCCTGCCCGGTCCTTCTCCAGGCTCATTCTGTATTAGAAACGGATCGACTCATCTTGTTTGTATTTGAAAAGACTCGCCCTTGACAGACGGACTCCCCTCCTGGTTACATTTGCATGGCTGATACGCTGACTTGCTCATAGAGGCAGGCGTGAATCTTATAGGGGCGCACAAGGAGGAATTGTGCTGCCCGTTAGTGTCTGCATCATCGTCGAGAACCTGCCCGTGCCAGCGGATCGCCGTGTGTGGCAGGAGTCGCGGGCCTTAGCCGAGGCCGGATACTGCGTTTCGGTTATCTGCCCCAAGGGACCCGGATTCGAGCAGTCTCACGAGACGGTAGACGGCGTCGAGATTTACCGGCACCGTACCTGGGAAACATCCGGAACGCTTCTGGGTTACCTTGTCGAATACGGCTGGGCGCTAGCAGCCGAATTCTTTCTCGCGCTGCGGATATATGCCCGCACTCGTTTTCGCGTCCTGCACGGATGCAATCCTCCAGACACGATCTTCCTAATTGCTCTTTTCTTCAAGCTGTTCGGAGTACGGTTCCTCTTTGATTTTCATGACCCGAATCCCGAGCTTTTCGAGTTGAAGTTTCATCGGGGTGGCCTAGTCTTCTGGCTCGTCTGCCTGGCCGAACGTCTGACGTTCCGGACAGCTGATGTGGTCATCGCGACAAACGATTCCGGCCGGGAAATCGCCATCGGACGGGGCCGAGTTTCGCCCCACCGCAGTTTCGTTGTACGAACCTGTCCTGACCTGAACGAATTCCGTCTGCGGCCCGTGCGGTCCGAACTAAGGGAAGGGCGGAAGTATATCGTAGTTTATCTGGGTGTAATGGGCCCGCAGGACGGGCTGGACCTGCTTTTGGATTCGATCGACCATTTCGTGAAGAGAAAAGGCCGCCGCGACACGCTTTTTGTTCTCATCGGTTCGGGGACGGAACTGCCCAGGTTGAAGGCCAAAGTATTAGCCTCGAGCGATCTCGAGTCCTCCGTGAAATTCACCGGCCCGCTCTACGGCGATGAAATGCATGCCTACCTCGCCACGGCAGACGTCGCCGTAGCGCCCGATCCCTCAAACGGTTTCAACGACAAGCTCACCATGATTAAGATCTTCGAGTATATGGCCTATGGACTTCCGGTCGTACTCTATGATCTCAACGAGGGCAGGCGATCAGCACGCGACGCCGCGGTTTATGCAATAAATAACAACCCTGTCGACTTCGCAGAACATATCGCCAGGTTGCTGGACTCGGAATCGTTGCGTCAGCATCTCGGTGCGATCGGCAGAAAGCAAATCCTGGAAAGCCTGAACTGGGGAATCGAAAAGCTGACGTTACAGAAGGCGTACAAGGCGGCACTGCTGGGACCAGAGGCGTGCCAGCTGCGCCGGAAATCAACCGCAGGCTAGGACGGGCTGTTGAGGAATTGGTGTAGGCGCCATGAGAGCAGCAGTGCCGCGGGCTGAAACCGGCTCCGTTCTGCAGGACCAACGGGGACTCGGCGCTCAAGCGCCGCTCTTACCGTGCCTTGACCCGACTACACCAATTCCTAAACTGCTCTAGCCCTGGTTGTCCCATCGGCTTGAACAGTGTTTGTTTCCTTTTTTCTAAAAGAACAGTACTGCGTGCTTCGCGCGCTCACTGTTGGCGACTGCGGGCGTACCTGTGGCTCAGGAAGGTACGACATTGACTGTTCGCGGGCTGGCGTTGGAGATTGCCCAAGTGTGCAGCAGTATTCGTTCTAGCTTGATGTTGGTCGTCACTACCATGGTGATGGCCCACGTGCTGCTTCGTTCATTGTGGGGGAAAACGCTCATTTCTCTCTCCGCAATTCCTCTTTCTATTGCCAAGAACGGTCTGCGAATTTTCATCTTGGCAGTGCTTGGGGTTTACGTAGATCGGGGATTTCTGAATGGTCGCCTTCACCGCCAGGGCGGGATAGTATTTTTTCTTCTGTCTCTGGCGAGCTTATTTGTCCTGATTTGGCTGGTGGGCTGGGCAGAGCGCAAGGCAGCCCAGCCGGCACTCAAAGAAGCGGCTTCCCTTAGCGTTAGCGCCGGGAAGCAAGCGCTCATTGGCTCCTGAGGCGAAACAGGAAAGCCCTAATCGAGATGGATCTACGTTAGCGGTGCGCAAGGAGTTGACCGCCTGCTCTGGGAATTTATCTATCAAAGCCGGCATGGATACCCGTTTATCAGCCAGAGGCGAAGTCTACTGTCGCTTCCGTGATGGAGGTGTGGAACACTCGACCAATCTGGATACACCGCAGTTTCTCCATGCGGCTTTGAGATCAACACGAACTCTGCGGAGGCTCGGACCCAATGGGTGAGCAGCAAAATCAGCCCTTTCAGCTCTCCTTTAATCCCTCGTTGAAGGTTGATTTCCAGGGATCACGAGTGACTTCCGACGGTGGACTGCTCTTGGTGCGAGAGTTGGATGAGCGCCTGGGGTTGAGCGAACTCATCAGCGAACACCTGACCGACTCACGAGGGAAGAACACGCAATTGCCGATGGCCGATCTGTTGCGTCAGGCTGTGTACAGCCGCTTGGCTGGATACGAAGACATGAACGATGCTGAGCGTCTGTCGCTAGATCCGACCTTCCGGCTCATGGGTTCGGAAAGAATCTGGGAGCGCGGGGCGGCCTTAACCTCCCGCTTGCAGTCGTTCGAGACGGAACTGCTGACCCAAGAAGAGAATCTCGCGGGGCTGGCCGCGATTAACCGGGAGCTGATCGCCAGGGGCGGAAGCAGTCGATTCGCCGCAGCGCGTGGTGCTGGACATGGACCGCACAGAGATCCCGGTATACGGGCAGCAAGAGAACAGCGCCTATAACGGCCACTTTGAGTCCACCTGCTATCACCCGCTGTTACTGTTCAACGGCGAGGGCGACTGTCTCGCTGGTAAGCTGTGACCGGGCAACGTGCATAGCGCGGAAGACTGGGCAGACCTGTTACTGCCGGAAATCGAGCACCAACAAGAACTCGGTAAGGAAGTGGTGTTTCGGGCGGATGCCACCTTTGCCAAGCCAGAGATCTACGAAGCGATGGAAGAACGGGGTGTGAAGTATGCGATTCGGATTCCCGCAAATGACAGCCTGGAGCGCGCCATCGCGGAGTTGCTGACACGGCCCGTAGGAAGACCGAGCCACAAGCCCGTGGTGTGGTACAAGGGCTTTCTCTACCAAGCCGCGAGCTGGAAGACGGCACGTCGCGTAGTGGCGAAGGTGGAGTTCCACTTCGGGGAGTTGTTCCCGCGAGTCGGATTCATCGTGACCAACTTGGAGACACCCAGCCGGAGTGTGGTGCGTTTCTACAACAAGCGCGGGACGGCAGAGCAGTGGATCAAAGAGGGAAAGCAAGCGGTGAAGATGACGCGACTGAGTTGTCATCGGTTCCGCCCAAACCAAGTGCGACTCGCGCTGAGCTTGCTGGCTTACAACTTGGGCAATTTGTGGCGGCGGCTGGCGTTACCAAAACGAATCGAGAACTGGTCGCTCGACGAGTTTACAGCAACGACTGGTGAAGACGGGCGGACGGCTGGTGAAACATGCCCGCTACTACTGGCTCTTACTGGCGGAGAGCCATCTGACGAGGCAGCTCTTTGGGAGTATGGTGCGGCGGATCGCGGTGCTGTCGCTTCCGGCGGGATAGCTGAGGCTGTGGGACCCGGAAATCGATCCAGACCAACAGCGGGTGGGGGTGTTTGCCAAAATCGGATCTGAAGGTCGCGGTCAGCAGTTGGGGACTCGCGTTGGCACAGCTTGGATCCTGTCCCAAGCCTTGGGCCCGGCCGAAGACAAGAAATATCCGCTGAAATCGCTGGATGGGTGTATAGTGTCGGGCTGTTGGCGACTAAAACGGAAATTCCAGTTAAAAGCAATCGAAGGAGAGCCGCGTGCGGACAACAGTTTTGCTGCTTCTAGCCACCACGGTGGCCTGTGGAACTCTCGTGGGACAGACGCTGTCTCGCAGCCCTCTTGCCTCCCCGGTCTATCCCCTCAAAGCCAGCGCCAATGGCCGCTATCTGACCGACAGCAACGGAGTGCCGTTCCTGCTCATGGGAGATTCGCCGCAGTCCATGATCGCCAATCTGACTCCCCTCCAAATGCCCGGTTATATGGCGAACCGGCGAGCGATGGGTTTCAACTCCATCCTGGTGGACGCTCTTTGTACCACCTACACGGGGGGAAACAGCAACGGTACGGCGTACGATGGCACGCCCCCATTCTCCAGCGGCACCAACCCATCAAATTATGACCTCTCGACGCCCAACCCAGCCTATTTCGCGGAGCTCGACGCCTTGGTCAACCTGGCAGCAAGCTACAATCTCGCGGTCTTCCTTGACCCCATCGAAACCGGCGGATGGCTTGTGACACTCGAAAATAACGGGCCCGCTAAGGCCTACAATTACGGAGTCTATCTGGGGAACCGCTACCGCGGGTTTGCCAATATCGTCTGGCATAGCGGCAACGACTTTCAGAGCTGGAACAGCAGCCCAACAGACAATAACCTCGTGCACCAAGTGATGTTGGGGATCGCCAGTACCGATCCTACGCATCTGCAAACCATCGAACTGAATTACGATTTCAGCTACTCGAACCAGGACACCACGCTGAGCGACGTGCTAACGGTGGATGCCTGCTACACCTATTTAGAAACCTACGATTGCTTCGTGCAAGCTTACGCCAGCACGCCTGTCTTGCCTCTATTCCTTACGGAGGCCAACTACGAATACGAGAACAATACCGGCGAGCTGCCCGGGCCAGCTGGGCCCTACGTCCTGCGCGAACAGGCGTATTGGACGCTGACCAGCGGCGGCGCCGGGCAGCTTTACGGGAACCATTATACATGGCTGTTCCCGCCGGAATGGCTATGGTTTCTCGTGAGCCCCGGTGCGCGGGAAATACGGTACATTAACGGCCTGTTCAGCGGGTTGCCGTGGCAGAACCTCGTGCCGGATACGGCACACCAGGTGGTCACCGGCGGCTACGGCACATACGATGGCGGCAATGAAAACCTCACCCTAGCCACATACTGCACGACGGCCTGGGTGCCAAGATCGCACGCGCTTACGTATTGCCCACAAGCTACCACGCTCACGGTAAACCTAGCGGAATTCGCTGGTCTCACGCGGGCCCGGTGGTATGATCCGTCGAACGGAACGTTCATCGGGATCAGTGGGTCGCCATTCCACAACTCGGGCACCCACGACTTTACAATGCCCGGCCACAACCATGACGGTGATCCGGATTGGGTGCTGGACCTGGATCCGGCAGCAACAGGACCTTAAAAGGGTTATGCCATTTTGCATCGGAGCAATCCGGGCTGAAATATGAGGGTCAGCGCTATAGTTGGGCTGAACCACGCTTACAGATAATTGCCCACGGCTGATTCAGCGTTTACCGTAGAGCGTTTCCAGCATCTGCCCACAATGCTGCAACAGCGTTGGAGCGGTTGAGTTTTATGAAGCCGCACGGCCATTGATCTACTACTACTCATTTCTGAATCTTGCTAAAGCTCTTTAAATGATCAAACTGCTTCATGTTTGCTTGGGAGTGGCTATTCTAATGGCGGGTATTTCGCACGCCAGTGACAATCATGAAAGCGAAGACTGCCGCGGCGGGTCGAAGACTCTCGTGCCTGCCCAAACAACCAGCCCAAGCAGAACCCCAGGAGGTTCCGATCTGGACACAGCATCAACACCCAAGGTGCATAGCGTGCGGCTTTCATGGGATGCCAGTGTTCCGGCGAGCAATTCGCCCGCAGACGCGATCGAGGGATACAGCATATATCGTCGCGGGCCAGGTAAGGAGTACGAGAAAATCAGCCGCGAGCTTATCCCAGGCACGGCCTGCGTCGATCATTCCGCAAAAGCCGGGCAGACTTACCAGTACCACGCCGTTGCCGTCAGCGTAAAAGGCTTGGTTAGCAAACCGTCCAATGTGGCCAAAGCGACGATTCCGTCCCGGTGAGGCTCTGGCCCTAGCCCTTCCTCGCCAGTTGGTGTTTAGAACGCCTCCATGATTGCGCGCCATGTCACCGATATCTCGATTGAGTTCAGCGGCTACCAAGGTCGCGGCGTGAGCCGGTTAGAAGCAAAATGCGGCATCCACAGTCTACGTTTGCGGGCTGATTTGGTCCCTCGAAGCTGAAGTTCCAAAATCTTTGGGATGCCAGCGGTTTTGCGTGGCCTGTAACGCCGCGTCACGAACCACAGGCAGGTTCTGCAACGGCATCCCGATGCTGAAGAGGGACATCGTATTGCTTATCCTGGAGGACCGCGTAATGACGCGGACAGAGTTCTAAGTGCGGTTCAAGTATAGTTTTCCCGATCCAACACCCCAATTACTTATGGACCCACTCGAATCGGCCCTGCGGTTATCGGATTGGAAGGGTAGAAAATATCGTCGGTTCAACTTGGAATTTCCGTTACAGATGAAGGTTCAGTCCCTCTCGCTTATTACCGAGATCGAGGCTGTCAGCAAGAACGTTAGTGTTGGTGGCCTCCTGGTTAAAAGCGCTCTTATGATTCCGCAGAACGCATCCGTATCATTTGTATTGAGTGTTCATGGAGAGGGTGCGGTCCGTCCTATTCATCTGATGGGCGAGGGCGAGATCGTGCGGGTCGAGACTGAGGAAAAGGGTGCATCCTTCGTGATGGCGGTAAAATGCAAGGCTCCCGTCAGACAATTGGAAGAATACCTGCCAGCGTAGACGGTATGAGGGTGATGTGGATCAGGGGTGATTTCTGTATTGGGCTCCCGAGGCGGCTTTATGTTCTTAAGACAGACGGCTAAAACGCAAGCGACTGGGCGACGCGCGATGTTGCTCGACGAGCATGAGCGACTTGATGAGTGACGCGTTTCGCTCGGCGTCAGCGTATGTGAGCATGACCAATCCTGCAACATGTTATACAAGCGCGTCTATAACGGCCACCGTTGACAAATGTGCACAAACAACCAACAACGCCTGTATGTTCTCAAAGCACTATCAGTCGCTATGCGTGGGCGAATTACCGACATGAAGGACAGGATTCTGCTCACACAGCCAGGTCCTGTTGGTGCGCAACCCGACTCGATAAGCGATCTTGTTGTTCCGATCCATTTATGTGAGATAGGTCAGCGCTCTAGGGTGCTGGTTGGGGGAACAATATGATTGAAGGGCGCCCGTGCTGCCGTCGGGAAGCGGGCGAAGCGAGAGTTACAAAGCGCTATCCAATTGCAGCGCCGGTCTCTTTCCAATGGAGGGGGTCTGATAGGAGATGGGTCCGAGGCACCGGAGTGACCCATGATATTGGCGCCTCGGGCGCCTCGATTCTCGCTCATGAGGTGCCGCCGCTCGGGGTGGAAGTTGAGGTGATGGTAATGTTGCCGCCTGCAAGGCAGGGCGCAACAGCGATGGGTCGCTTGATGGGTACTGGAAGCGTCGTTCGAGTAACCGATAGCGCTGGCTTTGCAGTAGCGGCCACCTTTCACATTGTAAAGGCGGAGGAACTCGCCACCTCTCAACCGTATTAGATTTGTATTGGGTCATGCGGTATGGTTTTCGAATCGCAAATGACGGTCGGGTGCGCCATAATTTCCTCCGGTACGAACTGGGGGTCCTAAGAAAATGACGCACGATCCGCGGCGCAACGCCTTTCGTCTCACATAAGACCCATTAGTGCCAGCTCGATCCTTGTTACATCGGTTGGCGTTAGCCACAGCACCGTTGGTCATCGCGGAATATCATGCAGGTAGCTAACGAGAATCCCGCCGATCACATCGCCACAAATACCGACTGGTGCCTCTCTGCTGGCAGGGACGCGGCCTCAACTCCGGTTGACGGCTCAAGTCCCTAGACAGTCTAGTAGAACACTCCCACGCATTCGCACGACAGGACGAATTACCGTTCGCCCGTAACAGCCCCACGCTAACCTTAACCGAGGTGACGTGGGGTTTTTTCTTGGTGCCATTCCATCCGCAGACGATTGCGGGTATACAGGAGGGACTTTGCAACCCAATGGCTTTGCAGACTCGGGCTCCGAGGGGCCAATCTAGGTTAGGACGGCAACGCGATCCCGCTATGTCGACGCAGGGTATTCTGAGCTGCATCAGAGACGCCATCGTCAACATAGACATCGATGGCAGAATCACCTGAATGAACACCGCGGATGGATTCGCGCTCTTCGCCGCCGTAACTTGGGGTCGCGAGGAATTCAGAGCGAACTCAAACGTGTTCATGACTTCGACGTGTCCGGGACCACAATAAGCTCACAAGCTGATCAAGTTCTGTTCCATGTCGCTACTCACTGGCGAAGCCTGGCAAGATTTCCATTGCTCATGGCGCGCATATTTTCTCTTGCACACCGGCCGGGGCCAACTGCTTGAAGTCACCGAGATTGAACGTGTAAATACGTTTTACCGCGCATCTTGCCGCGCAGCGCAGCAGCAGAGCGTCGTAAATTTTCGCCCCGATCCATCCGCCGCTTGCCATCGTGTTCAGTGCTTCCAGATAGTCCTCTTTACCGAGGGATACGACCTCAAAATGCGGCAGGATGTTCTCGGTGACGATGCGCGCCGCTTCAACCGGGTGTATGCGCGGCTGGACCGGCAGGCGCGTGAGTGCGGCAAACATCTCCGCGATCGAGTGCAGGCCTATAAATCCCTTGTCCTGCCCCGCGGCGACGCGCAGCAGCGCAGGCCTGGCCTGGGCGTAGTGCGGATGGCTTTGCTCGGAGGCGGCAACGAGAACTGTCGTATCGAAGAAAATATCCACTCGGGCTACGCTTTCAAAACGGACTCAATCCGCTCCTCGCGCACGTCCTCAAGGATGCGCTCCCAGTTTGCCCCCGGTTCGGCGCTACCCTGATGGACCCACAGACCATCGACCTTGACCATGGAAGGCCGTTGCTCGACCCGCTTGAGAAGCATGCCGTCCGGTTGCTCAATAGCTTCCAGTTCCGTACCCAGCCTGAAGCCCAGCCGCTCCCGGAGAGGTTTGGGGACGACAATCCGCCCCGCTTTATCGATCCTGAGTGCCATGCCAATGATAATACCATATGCCATCATAAATGGCAAACACGTGACACGGAGATAAAGAACCATTCCAAAAAAAATCAGTCACTGCCGCTAGGCCTGTTGCGTCTAGTTTTCCGATGCAATGCGCGCGTGGCATTCAGGGCACAGTGTGATCAAATTCTGTTCCACATCGCCACCTGACTGGCCGCGGAATTTAAAGTGATGCACCTGCAGATGTTGCATGCTACCGCAAACCTGGCATCGTCAGCCGTCGCGCTCCAGCACCTGCCGATGTAGTTCGCGGTAGCTGTTCGCGTCGAGCCTGAGTCGCGGGCTCTTGCACCGGATCTTCTTCATGTAGCCTTCCTAGCGACCTCCGGCAGAAAGACTTCCTGTTGTGGGCTGGGCAGGAACTGGTAGTAGCGAGAGATGGATCGTAACAGCATCTCCGGATTGTTGCCGTCCAGACAGGCCCCGGCGAGAGAAGTCCGCACAGATCATCTCCAGGCAGTAGCCGCGGGATTTGTCAGTGCCCAGCATTAAGGCCGCGAAGTATCCAACCGCCAGCCGATTACCGACAGCCCCGTTTGCGACCTGAAATAGATCCGCGGCGAAGGCACTCTGCCTGCGCTCAGTTCTTCCTGCTACTGCACGCTAGAACTCCGCTTTGGCATCTGTCAGCTTCGCTGCTATAGGTTGGATCATTCCAGAAGTTTGCCGCGCCCATGCGCGACAGGCAAGTTGGCCGGCTCCACACCCTTCGCTCCTGCCCTGCTTCAGCTCTTTCCTCACCAGGGGTGGAAGATGTTCGTGAATCGACATCAGGTAGTACGCCTTCCTTCTGGACTCTGGAAAGCGCCGCTCCAGGAACTCATCGAACGACTTCAGGTTCTCCAGGTCGCCAGTACTGATCCGACCGCACTTCGCAGAGGTACTTGCCCAGTTCAACAGACCTGATATCGCGCTCGTTCTCGCGCCTGCGTTTTACGGGCTTGGCTTTTTGTTGTAACGCTCGAACATGGCGGCGGTGATTTCGCTACTAGTCGGCCATTGCCCCCGCCTCTGTCCGGCGTGGGTTTGATAGCTTTCCAAGCGGGTAGGGTCCGGCTGCACGACCTTGCTGCACTGCAAAAACAGCAAGCCCAGTTTCTCCGAGGGCATCCGCGTCACGAAGGCTTCGGCGTCGTCAAGAGCGGCACGTAGTTGCTTTGTGACCAGGTGGGGATCGAGCGGTTCCGTGGTCATAAGAGCACGCCATTCGGCGGCGGGATAGTTGGCGTTGCGGCGAATCTCGGCAATCAGGCCCTCGGGTGTAAATCCGGGCGACTTCTCGACGGCTGCCCAGATAACGGCACCAAGCGGGAGGATGGTTTCGTGAATCGTCACGAGGTCAACAAGGTCACGCACCTCACGCCGCCCAGCTGCGGCCATCACCTTATTCAGCGCAAGGTCAACTGGGTGCAAAACGTAGCCGAAAGTCTCATCCCGCATTGCCGGGAAGAACCGGAAATCGCTGTCAACAATCCATTCAAGGCGCGTGCTGGCGTCCTGCCGCGTGACTTCGGCGGTATAGATCAGGGGCAGTTGCCGCAACCATCTGACACCGTAACCTCCCGCTTCGAGTGCCTTCGCGTCGTTAATGGCGGCCGACGCAACTCGTTCCTCGCGATCGTGGAAAATGTCGATGTCGTCGGAATAACGTGTCGCATCACGGTTCAACGGGGTAGCTCCCGCGACGTAGCTTTCCGGGTCCCGCAGTGCTGCGAGCAGCCGGAGAACCTCGGTTTGAATCTTAGAGAGTGGCACGGCAGGCCTGCTCAATCTGTTCCGCCAGACGCCGCGCTTCGCAGTCGCCCTCGATGCGCAAGGCACGTGCCACCACGAGGGCGTCCTCTTGCGTCGGTGCGTCAAGCAGGCGCTTATTCCAGAGAGCATGGGTTCCGTATTCCGCAAAAGCTCGACGGTAAAGGCTCATGAAACCTGCCGTTTCTGTCGTCTGCTCGTTCATCGTGCCTGACTTTCCCAGCAACTCGCCGATGCGTTCTGGTTGTAGCATGGAGCTTCCCCTTGTGCAACAGAACTTCGCAAGATTCAAAGCCTGGCATGTCAGTCTTTACGAAACGGGCGGCCTACAGTGATAAAAAGCGATGTTCGAAGTTCCGGACATCGCTTTTTAGCTTGTGCAGTGCTGGCGCGAACGAATACGGTGGTTAGGACTCCTGCCCATCCCAAGAACTCTCTGGGATGTCAACAGAGGCAGATGGCTTCTAGTCATAGTGGGCGGAGCTTACGCAGCTAACCTATTGGATGTATCCGTGCGTGACATTCAGTGCACAAAGTGATCAAGTTCTTTTCATCGTCGCCACCCGAGTGACTACGGAAGGTGAGGTGGTGTAGCTGCAGCTGCCGCATGCTACCGCAAGTCTGGCATCGCCAGCCATCGCGTTCCAGCACCTGCCGATGTAGTTGGCGGTATCTGTTCGCATCGAGTGTGAGTCGCGGGCTTTTGACGCGGATCTTGTTCATGAGGCCAGCCGGGCGACCTCAGATCGAAAAGCCTCCTGTTGTGGACCAGACAGGAACCGCTCGTAGCGTGAGAGGGATTGCAGCAGGATCTCCGGGTTGCCGGCGTCTATCGAGGCCCCGGCGAGGAAGTCTGCACAGATCATTTCCAGGCAGTAGCCCCGAGACTTGTCCGACCCAAGCATTAAAGGCCGCGATCTCGATCGCCTGTTCGATAATCGGGATCTGACTCTTATAGACTTTTAAATAGATCAGCTCCGACGGCCCGCTGAAATGGTATTGACTCGTGGGTCAACCCACGATATTATACCAAAATGAACACCCGCCTTACCATTGACAAAGCAGGCCGCGTCGTTATCCCCAAGCCGCTGCGGGAAGAGTTGCATCTGGAACCCGGCGACGCCCTAGAAATGGAGAGCGCCGGCGAGCAGATCACTTTGCGCCCGGTCCGCGCGACAGGGCCACTCAGGAAGGAGCACGGCGTCTGGGTATTTCATGCCGGGCGGCCCCTGCCCGCCTCCGCCACGGATGAGATGCTGCAGCAGATCCGCGAAGAACGCGACCTGGCTAACCTCGGCAAGGGCGAATGATAGCGTTTTTCGATACCTCGGTGCTGGTGCCTGTGTTTTACGGTGACCACGTCCACCATACAGCCAGTCTGGAGCGGTTCATCCAATTCGACAAATCCACGGGCTGCTGTGGGGCGCACAGCTTGGCTGAGGTCTTTGCCACGTTAACCCGGATGCCTGGCAAACACCGTATCAGTGGCGAGCAGGCAATGCTGTTTATCGGCAGCATACGTGAAAGGCTTTCCATTATCGCGCTGAATGGGGACGAATACGCCGATGCGCTGGAAGCCTCAGCTGCTCTCGGTATCATCGGCGGCAACATTTATGACGCTATGCTGGCGCATTGTGCCATCAAATCCCAAGCGGAGACGATCTATAGCTGGAACAGTCGGCATTATATGCAATGCGGGCCAGAAGTGACCCGACGCCTGCGGACACCCTGAGGTTTCTGGTCGGTGCGGCCGGCCATGGTATAAGGCGGTGGATGCAATGATGCTAATTGCGAAGCAAACGGGAGAGAGTGTCCCCCAAATTGCCCTGCGCTGGCCCCTGCAAAGCCTGCCGTGGTCCCGCGCTAAAGAATGGCCCGCAAGATCTGATGACGCAAAGCCGCAATCCGCTCTTGCTTGGCGGCGACGGGTCTGAAGCGCTGAGCCCCAGCGCCTTATCAAGCAGCCGCGCATCCCCACCGTTGCGGCCCTCTAAAATTTAGAGAAGCAATCCAGGTGCTTGTGTCTGCGGCAATCATCGATCGGCTTTCAGCTCTGCCAATGTGCGGGTGAACCTGACCTTGCCTCGGAGCTGCCGCAGGCGAGCGCATGTTCGCGATGCCGCCACGAGCTGCAGTCCGGTACGGACGCTCTGGGTGATGCCTTTGCTGCTGGCCTGTTGCGCCCTTTCCAACAGATGGTTGGATATTTCCACCGTGATCTTGTGCGCTGTTTCCATGATGCCGCTGAGTCTACCGTATTCAATACCAGCATTGAATATGGGGTGAGTCAAGCTGCTTCTGTAAAAACCCGAAGGGCGCGGTTTTTCCATTCCTATGCTACAAAAGATGCATTGAACCGACGATACGCAAGTACGCCAGCTTCGACGAAATGAAGGCTGACGAGTACCGGTACTGGCAAAGTCGGCCCGTACATGAGCGGATGGACGCGGTTGAGGAAATGATCCAGACCGCGTACGCACTCAAAGGTTGGGAGATGGAGCCGGATGTACCAAGATTACAGAGACCTTTTGTGCGCATTCCATGCCCATGGCGCTAAATACCTGATTGTGGGCGACTACGCCGCTATCTTTCATGCGCAGCCGCGCGCAACAGAGGACATTGACCTGTTCATCAAAGCGGATGCTGCCAACGCGCAAGCGACGTATGCGGCGCCCAGCCAACGGCGCACCGCTCCTTGACACCCGCCCCGATGGACTTTGTCGACCGCACGACCTTCTTTCGCTTCGGAAACGACCCGCGCACGGTCGATATCCTACCCGACATTTCCGGCGTCGATTTTGGCGCGGCATGGGAACGGCGGGTTGAAGGGGTGATTGACGCTAGAGGCCTCAAGGCTTTCTTCATTTCCAAGGACGACTTGATTGCATCGAAACTCGCATCCGGTCGAACTCGCGACCTTGCCGATGTTGAGGACATCCGCAAGGCGGCAGAGAGCCAGCGGCCAGAGAAAAAAAGTAGCCGACGGCATAGTCGCGGCGATGCGCAGTGGGTGCAGCCGCTGTGTTCCATACAGTGTAGGTACATATAGGGGACACTCAGAGCCGCGCCAATTCAGCAGGTTTCGTCGCCTTGCGGCTTGATTGGAGCGAGAATCACGCTCCTTTGCTCAGGTTTTAGCTCAGTTGCTGTCGATCTCACCAAGGATTGGCACAGGACATCGAAAAGCAATTGCTATCGCTGATTTCAAAGGCAGACAATTAGCAATTTGTGAGTTTCACCGCGCTGCCGGTGGCTACGTCGTCGCTGCCGCAGCCTTAGCTGTCTTCTTTCCCTCCTGCACCTTGTCATGCGCCTCCTTGAACATCTCGTCGGATGGCGCGGAATGATTGAGCCAATCGTAGATGAAAACACGGGATTGCTGCGCTGGCAGATCGCTGAGATCGCCGGGGCAATCATCTCCGGGTCGGTCTCTAGCTTGGTTGATTAGCAGGGGAAGTCGAGGCGGTCGTTGGGCTACGGAATGAGGCCGAGTTACGCACAAGCAGGAAAACCTTGCCGTAGATTGCTCAAACGCAACGACAGCATTTTGCTACGCTGCTATCGTTTTAATCGTGATGACCATGGCGTGGCCTAGGTTCTGCTACGGGGGGGAGTAGTTTAGCCTTGGCGCCGGCAGGTGATGACATGGGCCACTTCGTAAAGGCTCAGGGATCCTACCCGGGTTCCTGAGCCTTTGCTGTTTCTGGATCTCACGCTGCTCTTTCCGGCTTCACCAGGCTCACATGAGGAAAGATCCGTGAAGCTGGCCTTTGGCAGGCGCTTCCTAGCCTGTTCGCCTCTGGTGGTGGTAGTACTGGCGGGCGCAAGTTCGCACCGGACCCTGGCAGATGGTGATCCGGCCGAGGGTCACCCTGTCGCTACGCCGCAGGTTCAAACCCTCGTCATACATGCCCGTCCCTCTCCCAACCTGATTCTGCAGGGTGGCCGGGAAGTCAAGTACGTCGACCTGTTTTCGGCCGATGCGAACTTCCATGCGTCGTCGAAACTGAATCGCTTCCTCGACAATGCGGCCAGGGCGCCGATTCCCGACACTGACCAGAACGCGGTGCCTGCCGCGGTTCTGCACAGCCACGTTTCGTCCAAGGAAGACTATGACCCGCTGGCACATGCCGTCGCGATACCGGAAGTCCACTCGCTGGCTGGCAGGGCCCTCGACTCTGTTGCCACGGCGGTTTACGGGCATCGAGTGGTGCTGCGAACGCCGCAACGTGTGACGACCGACTCGCGGCAGCGGCTCATCGTCAGTGACCCCGGGATTTCAGCGGTTCACGTTCTGGATTCGAAGAAGAAGACATCGGACTGCATTCTGGGCGGACAAGGCTGGCGTTTGCAGGCGCCGGCCGGGGTCGCGGTCGATGCAGAGGATAACATTTACATCGCCGATTCCAGTCGTGGGTTGGTCCTGGTGTATGACCAGTACGGGACGTTCGTTCACTACATTGGCACGGCGGACGGAGAACCCAGATACCACCGTCCGTCCGGAATCGCTATTGATAAAAAAGCCGGCCGTCTGTATTTGGTCGACACTGAGCGCGATGTGGTTCACGTGCTCGACTTGCAAGGCAACTTCCTAGCACAGGCTGGAGAGCAACACAGCAAGGATAGCGAACCGGTACTGGGGCGCAGAGAACAAGCCGGCGAAAGGTGTATTCAACGCTCCCACGGAAATCGCGGTGAGTGAGAACACATTCGCCGTGCTGGATTCAGGAGGGAGCAGGGTACGCATCCTAGACCTGCAGGGAAATCTTCGGGGCACGTTTCACGCTTCTTGACGACAAGTATCAACCGCTGGACGTGGATAACGGATTAGCGATCGACACCCAAGAGAACATCTATGTATTGTTTGTCGGCAGTTCGGAGATCCGTCTCTATGACCGCGAGGGAAAGCTGCTGGCCGGCTTTGGGCGGCAAGGTTTCAGGCAGGGTGAATTTTTCTTTCCTCGAGGATCGTGGATCGACGGCAAGAACCTCCTCTTTGTTTCGGACACGGGGAACCACCGCGTGCAGCTCTTCCAGCTGGGAATGGGCGCCCTAAACATGAATGCTGATTCGTCTGAGGGCAGCAAGACCAAGGCACGAGAGATCTCGGCGACAGCGATAACTGCCGTAACCAGCCCTCATCACCACTAGCCGGTCAAATCCAACTCAGACGTTACCGGCGCAATTCTAGATTAGCCCATGGCCATTACAGATTAGACTTGCCCGAACAGGGGATGAAGGCGTAGAAAATCTAAGTCCCAGGTACCTTCCGTTGGCCGGTTTTGAAGTAATAACCGTTGGCCGCGTTTGAAGTGATTATCGAGGCTTCCTCAGCGCAAGATACCTTGCTAAAGAGACCCGCTGCACCGAGGGCCTAGCCCTCTGGCCAAGGCGCAAGCCGTTCCCATTTCTGAAGAACCTTTGCCCGGCCGCTGCTCCATCAGCCCGACATGCCGCCGCGAGCTTAGCATCGCCAGCCTTCGCGATCCTCCACCCGGTGGTGCAGTTCGCGCAGTCCACTCGCGCCGGCTTCCGCTATGCGGAGAATAAAGGCCCTATTCTACGCATTTCGTGCGTCGAATAATTATTCTAGGTCGGCATCGGGGAAATTAACCCCGCAAGAAGTAGACCCAGTCTGTCCAGTCCAATCTACCCGTTTCTTTGAACAACTGGGTCAGTGCCCGCAGCAGGCCTGCGATGTCCGCTGGAGAGATGGTCTTTTCGTCGACGAACATTACACCCCCATGCTTTCGCTCTTCTTCTGCCCACGCTTTCAGCAGCGGGGGAATGGTCCTGCGGTCGTAGGTAACCAGTGTAAATCGTTGTCTGCAAGCTTCCCGCAGGCAGTTGGAATCATCCTGGCCCAGGAAGCTGCCGCCCTCCCATTCCGTCATAGAATATACGGTCAGCGAACGGTTGCGACGTCTGAAGCCATCTGCCACCTCGGGCGAAATGTGTTCATCCAGAAGAAGCTTGAACATCTTAGCTTCTCATGGGCTTGCTGGAAACGAATTCTCTCGCTTGGGGCAGCATGGGTTTCAGCGTCTTGAAACCTGCCGAATCGTTTTCGGAGACGGCCTCCTCGATCTCTTGCGGAAACGCCTCGGCATAGTGAAGCGCCGCTTGCACCTTGGCTTCGGGCCATCGAAGGTGCCTGGCGACAGCCGAAATGTTTTCCTTGTAGCTGCGCAGGAGGAACAGCACCTCCCAAACGGCGAGCGTGCTCCCTTGCAGGTAGGCTTGCCGGCCCGCAACGGAATCGCGAAAATCGATGAAGGCAAATTCCGATCGCCGTAAACCTTCTTCGACCAGTCGCGCGCTCGTGTCGCTGGGGGTCCATCCATGCCGCTGGGCTATGCGCTTGAGACGCTTTCCGCTTTCCGTAGACAGGCGCATGCTGAAAACCATGGGTCGGTTTGCCTTCATCGAGTCCTCGTGTAACTATTGTATACATTATAGACGCTTGAGGACCCAGCACCCGCCATCATGGGTGCCAGCGTGCGCCCTGCGGACTGCCTACCGTGGCTCGATCACCTTCAGTCCTCTTATTTGGGTAAAGTGACGTTTGTTGAATGTGGCGACGTCACTGCCGCGTTCTAAAGCCGTCGCTCCGACGATGAGGTCGTAGAAGCCAATCATTTTGCCGGAGGACTCTAATTCAGCCCAAATGCGCGCATGTTCATACGCTGTCTGCTCGGTATAGGCAATGATTGGCAACGGCGCCAAAACCGTGCGCAGGTAATGCTCGCGCTTGGTCTTATGTGATCCTGCGGCCCGTTCCACTCCATGCCAAAGTTCTGCAACGGTGATTGCCGCGATTTCAAATTGATCGTTCGGGAGTGATGCCACCCAGTTCTTGAGGTCGAAGGTCCCTTTTTCGCCGCGAATGACAACGTCAGCGTCAAGAATTATCGCCATTTATCACCCGGGGCTTTGAGGGCTTTGCGGGCGGCCTGCAAATCACGACGCCATGCCCTCGCTTCCTCCTCCGGCAACAGGGTTTTGCTCAAAGCCAGAGCCAAGTCTCGGCCGGAACAGACCTTCTCATCGTGCGGCACCAGTCGGGCAACCGGAGAGCCATTCTTGAGCAGTACAAACGTGACGTTTTGATAGTGCGCACGGTTGACGCAATCGGCAAAATTTCGTGCAGCCTCCGTCACGCTAATGGTAGTTGTTTTCATATAATAAGATTATCAGATTATCTGCAGATTAAGTAGCGCTCGCCATTAAGGGGTTGTTCCCTGCGGGCTCAAGGCGCGCTTCTGGGAACAGCACGTGGGAACGTCTTGGCATTGCGGCCTAGGTGGAGAATCCGAAGTCTCGAGTTAATGAAGCGTGATATTCAGCAGATGGCTGATGACGAACAGCGGAATATCTCTCAATCTACGAGATGCTGCTATACGAAGGTGTCGAGGCCTATAAGAAGGAAGGCCCCAAATTCATGCAGCTCTTGGTCGCCAAACAGAAGCTCAAGACGAAGTAAACGATCCTCCCAGCGAAGCTTCTGAATCTAGGGTTGTCTGCTTACGCACAGCCGAGGGCGAAGCCTAGTGCCGCGCAGATCTCGCTTAAGCGCTCCGAGCTCAGTATCGCTACTCGGCGCCCTAGATGGGCCTTGGAGACCGTGACGACGTTGTGGAGATTGACAGCGCAGGTAGCTTTCATTCCGTCCCTCTCCGTCAGGAGGACTTCTGAGGGTACACCGCGGATTGTGGAAGTGATGGGCGCTACAGTAACAGCGGATAAATAGCCGATGGCGCTGCCCCTGGTGAGCACGACGACAGGCCTTTGCTTGTCGGGGCGAGGGAACCGGTACAAGCGGACTTCGCCGCGCTCTATCGCTCCGGCCACGATGCCACCCGTTCCCATGCCGCAGCGTCGCCCGCGGCGTCCGGACGCCTTCGGTAACCCAGCCGGTCGCGAGCCTCGCCCTCGCACGCACGAAGCCGTTTTAAGTATTCGCGAAGGGCATCTCGAATCAGAGAGGAACGGTTTACCCGCGCCCGTTTGGCCGCTCCATTCGTGGCCCGAAGCAACTCCGAATCCAACACTACCTGAATCGTTTCCACACTATGGAGGGTAGTCCACAACCGAATCCACAGTCAACCGCTCCGCCACTAGCATCGATTGCAAGATAATTCGCACCTGTGCTTAGCTGGCGCGTCTCTACTCGTTTTCTCCCGGCGGAGCTGTTTTTACTGGATACGGCATATCTTGGACGAGCAATTCCAAGATTGCAAAATAGCTCACACTCCGCGCTTCTTCAGAAACCCGTCCAGTTCATAGCGGGAGGGGACGCTGAGCAAGCGGCGAAGCTGTGATCCCGTGAGCGGTGCGCGCGGTAGGCTTCAACCGCCGTGTCGTCAGCGGCGTGAGTGCAAGGTGCATTTCGGCGTGTTGCTGCGATCAAGATAACTGCCTGGCGGTGTTGGTGCGACGCGACGACGAAATCTTGACGTAGTTGGTTGACCCGATTGATCCGGCAATCGCCTGGGCGATCACCGAGGGCATCTTTAAGGCGCTCTTCCGGGATACAGACCTTGCCAGCTTCGAACCCGGGCGGTATCCGGATTACACCATCTTCCGTGTGCTGGAATACGGCGATGAAAGGGCCTGGGCATGGCTGCAGGAAACTATTTCTGAATCTGAAATTCGGAGAGTCCTTCGTGGCGAACGTCGCCTTTCGCGCAAATCGGCCAACTTTTGGGCCTTAGATACCGTATTCAATACCAGTACCGATTATGGTATCCGTTGGATGAGCATCTCGACAAACTAAACACACCTGGTGTCTGCAGAAAGCATGCTCCAAGCAGCTATTTCAAGCTGTTTACTAATAGAAGATGAAAGAGGAAAATAGCTCCCAGCACTTCGTAGGAACGGGTAGTTGCTGAAAGCTCGTTCAGCACACGCTTAAGGCTTTCTAGCGCCCCGTACGACACTCAATTTTGCTCGCTAAGATGCTTTTAAGAGCGCCTAACAAAACCCATTTCGAGCAGTCACATGGTCCAAGGAGCCCGTCAGCAAGACCCAAAGCTTGTTTGAGAACCGTGAGTTGCGGGCCGTCTTCAAAAGTCCTCCAGCGTCCACATTTCGTTATTCAGGGTCCAGCCGAACGTCGCCAAATAGCCAAGGTCCGAAAAAGCGAGTCACGGCGAAAGAGAAACAAACACGCGAAGCTTGGCGTACTCAAATTTGGCTTGCTGGTAGATCGGGATGTCGGGATCGGCATCCTTCCAGAGGGTGAGGAAATCCTGATAGGACTTGCGCGCGGCCGCTTTGTCTCCCATCATCGCCTGTGCCCGTGCAAGCTGCAGACGTGCTAGCGCTCCGGTGACAAAGTTTGTCATCAGTCCGGGATGGTCGAGCACTTTTTTAAACTCGGCTGCGGCGTTCTCTCCTTGCCCTGTTTTCAAATATGCTTCGCCACGCAGGTAAGCGGGATACAAGTAGCTCAGCGAGCTCTGCGCCAACTCGTATGGCCTGCTGACTTCCAGAGTCTCGATCGCTTCTAGCGGTTTGTCTTGCTGTAACTGCATCGCGGCGCGAATCGCCGGCAATGCATAGTTCTGCAGCATGGTGTCTTGCGGAAACTCTTGATTGAGACTTTCCGCCACTTTCTGCGCCTGAACCAAGTCTCTCGCGCGGGCGAGGGCAAGAGCGGCGATGATTCTCACGTCACGGCCACGGTTCAGCAAAAGTGCCTCCTCGGCGGCACGCCGCGCCTCAATCGAATTCCCAATCTCTGCCTCCCTAAGCGCCTCATCTACGTTCCAAATTGCGGCTGTCTCCGTCGCATCGGCACGCTTGGCCGACTCCACCGCCTGATGGGAAAATTCCCGTGCTTGCTCAATCCGGCCATAATAAGCCTCCGTGTCGGATTGAGCCGACAGCAGCACGTCTTCCGTTCTTGGCCTTCCCGTCGCCCACTGAAGCTGCTCCTGCATACCGGCAACATCGCCCTGGAGGAAAGCAAGGTTGTACTTATATTGGCGGAGATAAGGACTATCTAAACCGCGGCCCCGCGCTTCTTCGTAGGCAGCTTGAGCCTCTGCAAGACGGTTCAATGCGCTAAGCATACCCACCAGATTTGCATAAGCACCCGGATTGTCCGGCGAGAGCCGAATGGCTTCCCGCATCTCGCGTACAGCTTCCTCAGGCTCCCCCAACTGAGCATAGATGATAGCTAGATCGTTATGGGGCCGCCAGTCCGAGGGATAACTCTGCTTCCATTCTTTAGCGGACTGCTCGCCTTTATCTAGTTCGCGCGTAAGTAAGGAATAATAGGTGGCTTCAATATAGAACCGTTCTCGCTGGCTTGCCCGGTCGCGCAGTTCGTATGCTCTCTTGATGTTCTCCTCTCCGAGGGTTGCCTCACCGACATTCACATAGGAAGCTCCCAGTTCGGCGTAGGCGAGAGCAAAGTATGGATCTAATTCCAGGGCACGCTTGATATAAGGCATGGTTTCCGTGGGAGCGCCAAACCTCTTTGACCTGGAGAAAGCTTGCAACGCTTCAAGCGAGGAGGTTGTCGCCTCTGCCAAGGGCTGATCAAAATTCTTTAGGGAGGTGAGTGATTCGCCCAGCCTCTTCCGCATTTCATTACCCGCATCACCAATGGCCTTGAGCACGTCATTCCGAGTTTTAGCGAGTACTTCGACTGTTGCCAAGCTATGCTCTGTTTGGCAGCTCAAGACCTTCAGCACAATTTTGTAAGAATTTCCCGCGGGCGCGATTGAACCTGTCAAAACCGCGCTGCCGTGTGTCCGCAAACAAATCTGGGTGGCGATTTCCGGTGTCACACGTTGTTCGGGGGACCGCTCCATCTGCCGCAGAGTAGTGATCATCCTCCGGTCGGAAAGAACGTTCACGTAAGGCGACTGGTCCAACTGGAAAGCCAGCGCTTGGCGCAGGGTATCGTCAAATACTGCATCGCCCGTGGTATTCGTGAAGTCGGTCAGAACAATTGTGTCTTTCTCAGACAATATGGGAGCCCTCGGTGAGTGCCAATAAACAATCCCGGCGACGATCGCGGCGATTGCTACAACCGCTGCGGCCAGCAGCTTCGGGTAGCGGCGCTCGGGACGATGTGCGCTCTCTTGCCCAGCGCTTCCACTTAGACTCTTGAGATCCGCGATGATTTCCGTAGCGCTCTGGTACCGCAACTCGCGGTCCCTTGCCAGCGCCTTGTCGATGATCGCCTCAAGTTTCGGCGAGACCTCGGGATTCAGTTCGTGCACCCGGATAGGTGTCTGATGAAGGATGGCATCGCGTACGAAACCCGCCGTTTCGCCGCCGAAGGTACGGTGGCCGGTCGCCATCTCATACAAGACGAGGCCAAAGGAGAACAAGTCGGTGCGCGCGTCCAATTCCTCGCCGCGCACCTGCTCGGGCGACATGTAGCCTGCCGTACCTATGGCTATACTCGTGTGGCGGAGGTTCAAACCTATCGACGAGACTGCCGAGTCCCACATGGGCGCAGCCTGCGTACTCGTCCCCACCGGTAGTGGCTTTTCGGTCGCTTCCAGCACCATCGCCAGTCCGAAGTCCAAGATCTTCGCCACGCCCTTGGTGGTGATAAAAATGTTGGCCGGCTTTATATCGCGATGAATGATGCCTTTCTCGTGCGCTGCACCCAGTCCGGTGGCAATTTGGATCGCTAGTTCCGGCAGTTCGACAAGCGGAACCATGCTCTCACCGGAGTTCGTCGTGGTCAGCCAGTCTCGTACGGTTTGTCCTTGTAGCAAGGGCATCACAATAAAGGGCTGACCCTTGTGCTCGCCAAATTCATAGATGGGACAGATATTAGGGTGGTCCAACGTGGAGGCCGCCCGTGCCTCGCGCTCGAATCGTTCTACCGCTCGCCAATCGCTGCCCATCTCTTCTGGCAGAACCTTGACCGCCACGGCGCGATCCAGCTTTAGGTCTTCCGCCTTATACACAACGCCCATACCGCCGCCGCCGATCACTTCCAGCACGCGGTAGTGCGATACCGTCTTGCCGGTCAGACCTGCTACCTCGCCGATCAAGGGCGTCCCAACATCCGGGCTAATGCGCTCCGCCGTCGCCAGGCAGGTACCGCTAGCGCTGGAATCGAGCTTCTCCACTGGCATGATGAACCGGTATCCCCGGCGGGCCACAGTCTCGATATATCTCGGATGCTCGTTGGAATCGGCGAACGCTAGGCGGAGCTTCCGAATGGCTGTGTTGATGGCATTGTCGAACTCCACCACCGTGTCGTTGGGCCAGAGCTTTGTCATGATTTCTTGCCGCGTGACCATTCTGCCGGCGTGTTCGACTAGGATTCGTAGTAGTTGAAGGGGTTGCTCCTGGAGGCGGATTCTCTGCCCTGAGGTGGACACTTCTCCAGCCTTCAGGTCGACTTCGAGATCCCCACAACGAACGCGAGAAGGCAGGTCCTGGTTCATACGGCTAAGTGCGGCAAAGTCTACTAAATTTGTGCAGCCGCTTCCAAGTATAATCTTGCCTGACGCACACCAGTGCCCCCACCAAAGTGGGGACGGTTATGGCCCAGGCAATACAGTCAGAATCAGCCAGTTAGGCAAATACAGCCAGAATCCACTCGCAATCCATCGCCGGCACATTGAGTCAACTAGCGACCTGTCCTACCGTTCCAGGAACGGAGTAAGGAGGCCTCGACGGATGCCCGAACTTCCGGCTTTAGTGGGACAATTTCCTGAAAAGTTGAACGTCGAGAGGCTGTTGGCAAGTGGCATCAGTTCGTATTCTCATTGTGGATGATTGCGAACCCTGGCGGCGCATGGTCTTTACGCTACTCCAGGAGTACCTGGATTGGCAGGTCATCTGCGAGGCTTCGGATGGATTAGAAGCCGTTCAGAAAAGTAAAGAGTTGCAACCCGACTTGATTTTGCTGGATATCGGACTTCCCGGGCTCAATGGCATCGAAGCCGCTCGCCAAATTTACGAGATCGCTCCGCGCTCAAAAATATTGTTTCTGAGCGAAAACCTGTGTCCGGAGGTGGTGAGAGAAGCCTTGTGTATTGGGGCGCGGGGTTACGTCGTAAAGTCCGATGCCGCACAAGACCTCATGGCTGCCGTGGAAGCCGTCATCGGGGACAAGCACTTTGTAAGCAACAGTGTTGCAGATTGCGCCGCGGGCCGTCCGCTCGATGCACATGTTCTACAACCTCGGGTCCGGCATACTCGAGAGAGAATTTCCTCGTATAGTCCAACTGTCCACAGTCGCAACAGCGACGGAACCACCACATCTGTTTGTAACCGCTGTCCACTGACGATTGGTCGCGCGATAGACGAAAACGATTTGGCGGAATTGGAGTCGAGGCACGTATGCCAGCCAGTCGAGAGACGTCAAATGGTCCGCATCGTTCATCGAACTTACATCCCGCCCGTGCGGACGGACAGTCGTCTCGGCGGGAGCGGCAGGAAAGTCCTGAACGGAGACTGTTGGATTTTTTCACAGGCCGCCAAGGTTGAGTTAATTAAGGCACATCTTTTCTTGCACCCTTGCTCTCGATGCAAGACATCCGTCGAACACCTGAGTCCAAATGATGAGAGTGTGTGCTTCAGGTGTCAATTTAGCCTGAAACGCCGCTGGAAGGAACTCGCGGCGGTCGCGCCCCTCTCGACGAAAGACGGGGAACTCAAATGCTGCCACGAGGTTCAGTTGTACTCGAGCGATGAACTTTTTGTGCATCGGTTTACGCGTTTTATCGGAGCCGCCCTGAGAGACGGTGATGCGGTTGTGGTGATCGCGACCCCGCCGCACCGGGAGGCTCTTTTTCAGCGATTGCTGGCGGATGGCTTGGATGTTGCCGCTGTCCTTGACCAGGGAAGGTATATTCCGTTAGATGTTGCCGACACACTATCCACATTGATGGTCAACGATCTTCCTGATCCGGTGCGATTCTTGGAGATGGCGACGTCTCTCGTTGGGTCAGCGAAGAAAGCCGCGAGGGGAAAGCATCCCCGTGTTGCAGCTTGCGGAGAATGCGCGCCGTTCTTGTGGCGAGAGGGAATGGCGGACGCAGCGGTTCGCCTCGAGGAACTCTGGGACGAGATAGCCCGCAGGGAAGGTGTAGATACCCTGTGCGGATACCCAGGAGGGAGTTTCCGCTGCGAGCAAGGTAGCGAAACCCTCCAAAGAATCATCGGAACGCACTCTGCGCTTCACGTCTGGTGAAGAAAGCTACTAAGTCGCTCTTATTGGTGGGGAGCAGAGGACTATAACGCAAGTCTGCGAGATGCTGAAAGTTCCGTTGGCTTTTAGTGGGCACCTAAGAGTCGGTCCTGGCTGGCGTCTCCGAGATCACAACCTCTGCAGTAGAACTTAGACGACACGAGCACAGTCCCACCAGAACTGTGCTCGTCCGTTGCTTCGCTTGATTGATACGACTCACTCGACCGCGTTCACTGGCAACTCTCGCTCACCATCTTCAAGTTGCTCACCTTCATGTCCACATAGGAACTGGCACCGGCCTCCGTTTTCTCGCTTGCCTCCTTCTTCGCTTCTTCTGAATGCGAGAGCTTCGTCTCGTGGCCGGTCACGGTTACTGTGTGATTGACATGGGCAGCTAGACCAGAACCCATCAGTTCGTACATCTTGCCATCTTGTCCCATAATGTAATACCCGCCGGTGTCGCTGCCTTGCTTCAGGCAACCGGTGACAGACATCGCCTGCTTGCCGCCCATACTCATGTTGTCTTGTGCACTGAGTAGGACGGGTATCAGACTGAAGAACACAAGGGGAGCCAAACACAAAAGCGCTTTCTTTAACTTCGACATCGTTAATGCTCCTTTCAACTTCACAACGCCCGCAAGCGTCGGTTGGCCTTCTGTTAGATGTGTACTGCCGGGGAGAAAGGGGCCCTTCGGCCCATACTACAATCGACGGTAGTAGATGACCAAGAGTTGTCTGGGAGGCTGGAACCGCATCGAGAGGACAGGCATCGGCCAAGCTTTGGCGGGCTGATTTTGGGGGTTACGGCAGGGTCTGGAAGGGCCTATAATCAAGGTAGGAGTATGGTTTTGACTAGTTGCGCGAACAAGCCGAACAGCTCGGGCGGCACCTTACATGAGGTGCACGACGTAGGCGTGCGCGGATCCTGGTCAGGGACGGCACCCCACCCAACCCAGTCCAAAGACGAGACTTGTTGGCGATCCCGGCTCTCCGGCCGTGCGGAGTCGAAATTGTCTCCCTGCATGGCCCGTCCCAATCTTTTCTCCGGCGACTAGCCAGTTTCCCTTCTTTCCGTCGGCCTCCCGCGCCGTTCCAGTTTAACCAGACTGCACACGCGGGCTGACAGAAGCTCCGGCATCAACTCATGCCGCAAGCCATTCGAAGGAGAAACATCATGACCACCACTACTTTTACTCAAGTTGCCGGTCCAAACCTGAAGACCAGCCTGCCCGGCCCCAATGCCCGGCGTATTCTCGAAGGCGATCAGCGCTACATTTCGCCGTCCTACACTCGTTCCTATCCCATGGTGGCTAAGCGGGGCCATGGCGTGATCGTTGAGGATGTTGACGGCAACGAGTTTCTCGATTTTTCCGCCGGCATCGCGGTGACCTCTACCGGGCATTGCCATCCTGTGGTCGTCGCCGCCATCCAGAAGCAAGCTGCCGAATTGATCCACATGTCGGGTACCGACTTTTACTACGAGAGCATGGTGACCCTGGGCGAGCGTCTGTCGAAGGTCGCTCCGATGAAAGGGCCGCACAAGGTTTATTACGGCAACTCCGGTGCGGAGGCCATCGAAGCCGCGTTGAAGCTGGCGCGCTATCACACCAAGCGGCAGAATATCGTTGCGTTCTATGGCGCATTTCACGGGCGCACCATGGGCGCTCTCTCGCTGACAGCTTCGAAGCCGCAACAGAAGCGTCGTTTCTCCCCGATGGTTCCCGGTGTGACCCACGTGCGTTATCCCGATGTGTATCGCGGATGCGCAGGCGGAAGCCAGGAAGCGGAAGCATTTGCTCTGGGCTGCGCCCGTTTTATCGAGGAGAAATTGTTCAAGACCACACTGCCCCCGGAAGAAGTGGCGGCGATTTTTGTCGAGCCGATTCAGGGTGAAGGCGGCTACGTTGTTGCGCCTACGGTATTCATGCAGGAACTCCGTCGTATCTGCGACCGCCACGGCATCCTGTTAGTGGCGGACGAAGTGCAATCCGGCGCCGGCCGCACTGGGAAATGGTGGGCCATCCAACACACCGGCGTTGAGCCCGACATTCTCTGCAGCGCCAAGGGCATTGCCAGCGGGATGCCGCTCGGCATCATGATGTCCAAGGCGGAAATCATGGATTGGGTTCCGGGTTCGCACGCCTCGACCTTTGGCGGTAACCCGGTATCGATCGCGGCTGCCCTCGCCACCATGGACGTGCTGGAAGCGTGAAGGCATCAAGAATGCCGAGGTAGTCGGAAGGCACATCATGGAACGCATCGCCGATTGGCCGCAGCGGCTCGACCTGGTTGGCGATGTTCGTGGACGCGGCTTGATGATTGGCGTCGAAATCGTCACCGACAAGAAAGCCAAGACGCAAGGTGGCGCGGAGCGCGATCGCATCGTCCAACTCGCGTTCGAGCGCGGCGTCCTGCTGCTGGGATGCGGGCCGAACAGCATCCGCATCGCTCCTCCGCTGATCGTGAGCAGCGAGCAAGCCGACATCGCAATGGACGTGCTTGAAGAGTGTATTGCGATCGTCGGAAGGGAGCGTCACGCGCACGCGGCAACGAACGGCAAATCAATCGGTGCTTAATTAAGCTCCGCAATTCTGTCCACAGAACACCAAGCCTGGACCGCGTGGCCCAGGCTTTTTTTGCGCCAGGGAAGATGCCCCTCAGTAAAATAACAGCGTGCCTCTCACGAGGCTTCGGCAGGCGTAATATGGAAAATTGTTCAACCGAGGTCCGCCGTGCCTGAGTTACGCAAAGATCCAATCATAGGACGATGGGTAATCATTTCCACCGATCGTGCCAAGCGTCCCACCGACTTTAGCCGCGAGCCGGTGAAAATGAAGGGCGGTTTTTGCCCGTTCTGCTACGGCAACGAAAGCAAAACTCCATCCGAGGTGTTGGCGTATCGGCCGAACGGCACGGCGCGTGACACATCGGATTGGACAGTACGCGTGGTCCCCAATAAGTTTCCTGCCCTCGGAATTGAGGGAAGCCTGAACCGGCAGGCCGAAGGTATGTTCGACAAGATGAGCGGCATTGGGGCGCACGAGGTCATCATCGAAACGCCGGAGCACAACGCCACGCTGGCCACCCTCCCCGAGAAGCGAATTGAAGACGTTCTGTGGGCGTTCCGGGACCGCATCGTCGATCTGAAGAAGGACCGGCGCTTCAAGTACATCCTGATCTTTAAGAATCATGGGACGGCAGCGGGCGCAACGCTGGAGCATTCCCATGGGCAACTCATCGCGCTACCCATAGTCCCCAAGCACGTCATCGAGGAACTCGAAGGGTCGAAGCAATATTACATTTACAAAGAGCGCTGCGTGTATTGCGATATTATCCGGCAAGAAACCGAGTCGGGAGTGCGGGTGGTTGCGGATAACGAAGGTTTCCTAACCGTCGCCCCCTATGCGCCCCGTTTCCCATTCGAGACGTGGATACTGCCCAAGCGGCATGAATCGGCATTTGAGAATTCGTCATCGCAAGTCTACGAAGGACTGGCAAAGGCCTTGAAGAACCTGTTGGTGCGTGCCGACCAGGTGCTCGATAACCCTGCTTATAACCTGGTGATTCATACCGCCCCCATCCAGGAATCGGCCATGGATCATTACCACTGGCACATCGAGTTTATGCCGCGGCTCACGAAGACGGCAGGCTTCGAGCGGGGAACAGGCTTCTACCAGAACCCTACGCCTCCTGAAGAAGCAGCGAAGTATCTACGTGAGGCGAAGATTGAAATTTCGCAGCCAGTGGCGGCGGAAAATAAATAGGAGCAGAACGGTAGGGAGCGCTTCAGCGCCGGGTTTAACCGAAGTGTAAAACCGCGTCAGGCGCCGCGGCCGGCCGGTTGGTCGCCGGGGTCATTAGCGGTGCGCAAAACAGCTGCTGTAAAAGAGCCGCTTTCGCAACCCATCCCGCAACGGGAGCCGCGCCTTTGGATCACTTGTGCAATGGCGACGTTACGACAGTTTAGCAACGATGATGGAAAGTCCGAGCGGAGTCTCCACGAGGTTCTTCAGAAAATTAGGCATCATTTCGCCGGCGTATACCAGATGGGCGACGTCCAGGCACGCTGCTGCACAGCTGCCGCCACCGTCGGGTTGGGCGGCAAGTTCAGCTTCGCTGCCCAATAGGTTGACCAGCGCGGAGTGGGAATCTCCAGCACCCGCGCGTAATACGTTACATATGCTTTGGGATCAAATGATGGATCGGTCCACTGGCCAATCAGTTCCGGCGATCCGATCGAGTTGGTGTAGGCAGCGGCCTTCACGTCAACCGTATCGCCGACGGCAGGGACCTTCCCGGTTTTCGGATTGGGCTTGCGGTTTCCGCTCCACACCACGTCGTAAACCTTCTCTTGACTCTTCCCGTTCTTGGTCGAGATCTTGATGATCTGCACGCGATCCAGATTGCCGCTCTCGGGGTCCTTGACGCCCTGAACGACGAACGTGGGAGCTGTCCTTCCAGCCTGTGGTGTCAGGTCGCCGCCCATGGGCACGCCACCGTCGTAGGCAGCCTTCACCCAGTCAGCCTTTTGCGTCATTTCCTTGGGATAGTTCCAACCGGCGAACATGCGGACCTTGATCCGAGTGCCTGAGGTTCCGAAGGTCTCCTTCCGCTTGAAGGCGGCGAAGATAGACTCGCGCGTATTCTCTTCTGCCCAGACGCCTGTCAGTCCACCCGAGCCGATTCCCGTGGGAGGCTCGCCGCTAACCGACGTGGTGGCCTCAATTACAGTCTTAGGCTCGCTGTCCTGATTGCCATGCGAGCCCGGATAGTTGCTGGGCTCGGTCGAGGAAATACCGGAGTGAAAGTCGGTGCCCGCCTCGATGCCGTATTTGAATGGATTGGCGCCCATTTTAGCCTGCAACTCCTGGCCTACGCCGTAGGCCTGACGTAGGTAGCTTCCGGTCGCCGACTTAGCTTTGATATCGGTGCCGATCAGGTAGCTGAACAGCTCAAAGTTGGCAAATTCGTCGGTCGGCGAAAGCGTTGGGCTCGTGTCACTCTGTCCCTTACCTTGTATGATCTCGGCCAAAGGTTCATTGGACATCCGGCGCTCGGCGTAGTCGCGCGTCAGCGGCTTGCCGGACAGGTCCTTGGTACTGAACATCAATCCGTTGCTGACATTGCCATTATGAGGAATCGCAATCACGTCCAACCCCAGCTTGCGCTGCTGTTCGAGATAGCGCCATAGTGCCTCGGGGTCAGTCGAGTCAAATGCTGTGAAGGGTATCTCGGGTCCCTTGTCCGCGAAAATTACGCAGCGGTGCAGGTTCTGGTTGTCCGGGGCTGACGTCCACTCAAATCCCACGAATGTGGTGAACTTTCCGGGCGCGTTGTACTTGTCGGAGATCGCCGCGTATCTCTGCCATGTGGAGCGCAGCAGTTTTGGGTCGGAGAACTCCGGCAGTGGCTTGTTAACAACCAATGACGCAATAAGCTTTTTGAACGCCGCACCTGAGACTTTGGGGTCCGGGTTGGTCATCACCGTGTACCACTCAGACTTTGCGAACGGGCCATTCGGGTCGATCGTGTCGCGCACCACTCCCAAGTACTCGGCGTGATCGGTCACCGCGAGAAAATCCAGCGGAACATTGCGCTTCTGCGGTCGCCCCATGTATTCAACCGTCTCGCCCATGGCGTATCGATATGAATCCTCAGGCGTGGTCCGCGTGCCGAAGGCGAATGCGTCCATGGAATAGCCAGTGTGCAGATGCAGGTCGCCGAAGTAGGCGTTCTTGAGCGGATTGGGCGCGGGCCTCGGCGCTGCAGCTTGGGTTGACTGCGGCTTGCCGTTCGGCTGCGCGGCGACAACGGTCTCGGAGTTCTTCCTTGTGCAAGCTAGGAGGCAAAAAGCCAGGCTTACGCAAGCTAATAGAGTCAGAGAAGCTTTTCTTGCAAGCATCAGTCTCTCCCGCCAACAGCAAAACGCACGTCTGCCAGCTCCGTGCGGAATGGACGACGGATCAATTTTTGAATGCTGTGGGGCTGGCCGATTGTACACCAATCCAAACAATGCATTTTGGCCCGTGGCGCGTGCGCGACTTTCTTCGGAAAATTCCTTATCTTCATTTTCCCGGCGTATTACCAGATGGGCGAGGTGTAAGCGCGGTCGGTGACCGTCATCAGAACGTTCGAGGCCATCTTGATGCCGTAACGCTTCTGGTCATAGGCGGTCCAGCGTGGTGACGGGATCTGGATCACGCGAACATGGTAAAACGCATGCTGCGTAGCATCGAACGCCGGGTCTTTCCAATATGCCGACAGTGTCGCGGCACCGATGGTGTTGGTGTAGGTGCGCCACATAGCGGCTTCGTTCAAGTCGGCATACAGGTTGTGATCCCGAAAGCGAAGCGAACTGCCAAGCGATCGCGATGCGTTTATCGGCACTCGTCCGTGCGCTCTTGCGGCCAGTTTCTGGTTTGCGCGTCACGATCGTCCGCAAAATGCATCTAGCTGAGCGTCTCTGAGCTGTAGCGGGCGATCAGGCCTGTGCGCACAGCGTGGCGATGCATGCGCGAGAAAAACCACGAAGCCACGAGCAGCTACACGAGCGCCAGACCCGCCCCGAAAGCGAGGGTCTAAAGATACGGTTCCCCCAAACACAACGCTACGGATATTTTGAAAAACATACGAGGGGGATAGCTCTGTCATGTCGTTAGCTTATTGTCGTCCAGCAGCAAACCGCCATGAGTCTGCAAACCCGTCGAGAACGGCTCGTCAACGAACATAGCGGCGCTCACTGCGTGACGCGCTGATGCTGTGGGTCGGTGTTCGGTGGCTGACCGCATCGCCGATCTCAGCTAACGAAAGATCGCCTCACCACAAACTGAGCGCCTGATGAGTCGATACAAAATAAAGCGGTGACCAAGGGTCTGACAGAGCTCATCCGCCAGATAGACTCCTGGCTGCGGGCGTTTCTCTTAGTTCTGTGTAGACGGACAGCCTTCAACTTAGCTTGGCCATGCGCCGCAACCTATTTTGAGGCGATCGCTGCACCTTCCTACATTCGCACCTCATCTACACCTGCATCGGTTCCCATTTTTTTTGCGGAGCTAAAATCAAGCTTATGTCCGCTGCAGCCACCCATATCTCCATCGAACCCGGCTCTGAGGCCTTTCCTCTTCTCACGCCTGCGCAGATCGAGCGGCTGCGCCCGCACGGCAAGCTGCGGCATGTGGAAGCTGGCGAGGTGCTGTTCGAAGCGGGGGACAGCAACGTTCCCGTCTATGTGGTTCTGTCGGGAAGCCTGGAAATTCTTCAACCCTGTCCCAACAAAGGTGTGCGATCCCTGGTCAAGCACGTTCCTGGCAGCATCACCGGCGAGTTTTCTGTCATCTCGGGCCAGCGCGCGCTGCTGCGCGGGCAGGTCACTGCCTCCGGCGAATTTCTGCAGATCGCGTCCAGCGAGTTCCGGGCCCTGGTCGCCAAGGATGCGGAGCTGGGCGATATCCTGATGAAGGCATACATCCTGCGCCGGATGCTTCTTATCAGCGAAGAGGCGAGCAATGTGCTGGTGCTGGGCTCGCTCAACTGCGCCAACACGCTACGCCTGCGCGAGTTCCTGGGCCGCAACGGTTATCCCTACAAGTTCATTGATCTGGACACGGACGAGCGCTCGCAGTCGATCCTCGACCACTTCCAGGTCAAGGTGGAGGAAGTGCCGGTCGTCATCTGCAACGCGCGCAGCGTCCTGCGGAATCCCTCGATTCGCGAGCTGGCCGATTGCCTCGGGCTCAACGTGAGCATCGACGAATCGCAGGTGCGCGATCTGATCGTCGTAGGCGCGGGGCCGTCAGGGCTGGCCGCCGCGGTCTATGCGGCATCCGAAGGCCTCAACGTGCTGGTGGTGGAAGCGGGGAGCCCGGGCGGACAGGCAGGATCGAGCTCGCGCATCGAAAACTATCTCGGCTTCCCTATGGGTATTTCGGGCCAGGAGTTGGCCGGCCGCGCGCTGGCGCAGGCGCAGAAGTTCGGCGCGAACATGATGATCGCGCGCACCGCAGTGCGCCTGCAATGTGATCGCCGTCCCTATCAGGTCATCCTCGATGAGGGCACGCCACTGCCGACGCGCTCCATCGTGCTGGCCGCCGGCGCCCAATACAATAAGCCACCCATTCCCAAGCTATCGCAGTTCGAGGGCAACGGCGTCTACTACGGTGCCACCGCTATGGAATCGCAGTTGTGCGTGGGCGAGGACGTGGTGGTCGTCGGAGGAGGAAATTCTGCGGGACAAGCGGCGATTTACCTGTCAGGAAAGGCGCGCAAGGTTTACATGCTGGTGCGCTCGGACAAGCTGTCGGACACAATGTCGCGCTACCTAATCTGGCGCATCGAAGAAAACCCGGCGATTGAGCTGCATTACAAGACGGAGATCGCCGGCGTCGACGGCAACGGACACCTGGAGTGCATCAGTTGGCCCGATGGCGATAGCGGGCAGATTGTCCCCCACGACATACGCCATCTGTTCGTGATGACCGGCGCCTCGCCGCGCACGGGGTGGCTGGAGGGATGTCTGGCGCTCGACAACAAAGGCTTCGTGCTAACCGGCCACGATCTCGACCGTGCGACGCTGGAAGAGAAGGCGTGGCCGCTGTCGCGTCCGCCGCAACTTCTCGAGACCAGCCTGCCGGGGGTGTTTGCGGTGGGGGATATCCGGGCCGGCAATGTGAAGCGCGTGGCGTCGGCCGTAGGCGAGGGATCGATCGCGATTCACCTCGTGCATCAGGTGCTGGCGGAGATGTAGGCGGAGTCTCGGGTTCGAACTTGAGAGGTGGGGCCCCCAGAGCCTGCCCTGCACTCCCGTGCCTTGGGCTGAAATGAGCCTCCTTGCAAGACTTCCGGACGGCCTCCCGATGGAAGCCCCCTAACCGCCGCGGCGAAACCCGGCTTGTCCGTGAGCTACCTCGAGAGCCTCCCTTCTGCTGGTCCTTTGTTGACCTTGTGAGGAGCTGTAAGAGATAGTCTTGTAAGTGGAGAGTGTCATGTTTCGTAATTCAAGACACGCGAGAAAGCTGTTTCCTGCCGCGATACTCATGTTTATGGGGCTGACGGCATCAGCCACTGGACAAGTCAGGATGCCTCCTGGACGCCCTCCGGAGCGGGCAGCCGTCTTGCAGTACATGTCGGGCGAGGTGTCGGTCGCGCCGAGTGCAACCAGCCAGTGGACAGCAGCGCGGCTGAATCAGCCCCTGATGCCGTCGGAATATGTGTGGACGGCGACAAACTCGCGAGCGGAAATTAATGTTGGCGATGGGTTCATCCGCATGAATTCTGAGGCGAGCTTGACGGTTGTCGCCCTTAGCCTCAGCAACGTGCAAGTCAGCGTCAATCAGGGAGAGGTCACCCTGACCGTTTTCCGCCTGCCTCCGGGAGAGATTTACGAGATCGATACTCCGAACGCCACACTGACTGTTACCAAAACAGGGTTTTATCGCGTCGTGGTCAAACCCGAGGAGGAGCAGACTTTGGTCACCACGCGCAAAGGCTCCATTGTGGCGACGGGTGGTGGACCTGCGGTCACGATAAATTCTGGTCAGCAGGCGTCTTTTCTAAATGGCAACTCATTGCAGCATACGGCACAGAAGGCACCTCCTCCAGACGGATTCGAAGATTGGGCCAGCGTTCGCGACAAGAGACTGGGAGCCAGCCGGCCGCCTTTTGGAGTTGTGGTTGGATACGGACCATATCCCTACGGAGCGGTAGCAGTCCCCGGCACACCGCCTCCGCCGTACTAGCCCTTGGCTGTGCAAGTAGGCGAGTCCACGGGCTCCTTCGCTCAGCCGATTTGCTTCGCAGGCCGCGAGGGATCGCGAGTGGTGCTCCTCGCTCGATTGCACCGTCAAAGTCGCGCTAGAAATCGCCGGACGGGACATCCGCAGCATTCCTCACCAGCTTCATTTCCTGCGGTGAGAGATTCCTGTATCGGCCTGAATCGATTTGCTGCTGCCGCGCCTGCGGCGGCATGGCGCGCAGAGCACGGATGACGTTCTGCACCTCAGGACGCATGGACGGAAGCTGGCGTTCAGCCGAAGCCGGACGGTAGCTCGCCCTGCTCATAGCGGCTGCCGCACCGTAGTTTGCAGCCGGATGGCGATTTACCGCTTCATGCATTGTCACGCTGTCTGCGGGGGGCGCCGGTTGGCGAAGAGGGACGCTGTTCTGATAGCTACCGCTAGCCGGCGCTGGAGGAGCGGGATCCGAATAGCCTGTCGGACCGCTGTTCGGAGGATAGTAGCCCGGAGCATAGTAAGAGTACGGATAGGAGGGATAATAATACGGATAAGGATAAGCGTAGGGATATCCGTAATAGGGCCAGCCGAAATTGAAGCTGATGCCGAAGCCCCAGGGCCATCCCCATCCTCCACCCCAGCCACCATAGTAGCCACCGCGATAGCCCCCGTACCAGCCGCCGTAACCCCCATGCCAGCCGCCATAACCGCCATGCCAACCGCCATAACCGCCATGCCAACCGCCGTAGCTGCCACCGCCGTGGAATCCTCCGCCTCCGCCGTGGAACCCGCCCCCACCTCCGCCATGAACGCCGGCAAAGGTAAACTCAGCCGAACATCCGAACACTACCAATACGAGACTAAGGAAAAGAACCCGCAGGACACCAGGCCGATTCATTTTCTCCCTCCACAGTTGCGCTGCGACAGCGGCGGCAACAACCATTATTGTAGGCCGAAATTCCCGCTTTTTGCCTTGAAAAAGTTCAAGGCCGACCGGCGCAGACCATTCAGAGACCAGCCAGGCAAATTAGCAAGCACGCTCACTCGGTGCAGCGCCGTTATCGCACCCGAACGACTCGGATTTGGCTGGCATAGAACGCAAGATTCAGGGCGCAAATGATGACCGCCGCAATCGTTAACACGGCGGTAGGAATGTTCGGATAGACCAGCCTGTCCAGATAATGGAGGAGGAAGCCACTCTGTTCAGGCTCGACGCCGGCCTTGCCTTCTAGCCAGTTCTCGAGCAGGGTCAGAGGACACGGCCAAGGGAGCACTTCCGTAAGGATTCCCCAGATAAGAGACACGATATGTAGCCAGCGCAAGATCGGGCGCGAGCGTGTCAGCAAGGCACCGAAAACGACCCACAAAATGAATAGAGCGTGGAGGAAGAGAACAGAAACCGCAAGAGCGGAATAGAAATTTGACGCAAGAACGACTGAATGCATCTCCTCTAAAATTTACATCAACGGCAGTAAATGATGGTCCGATATGCGCTCAACTTCTGGCATTCGTTTGATTTATCGGTCTGACTTTGCCAGAGACTCCCAGAATTGCCTAAGGTTTTCCATGGTGGACAGCATTCAGGGACTGCGCTCATTCGACGAGCGCCTGAGGCCTTCCTGTCTTATGCGGCTACACGGCGGCCTGGAGGCCGACTCTACTCATTAGTCTGCGCCCTTCGCAAATCCCCCCGATTTGCCGGCATCCAAAAGCTGTTGCGGGTCAAGGCGGCCGAATAGCTCAATCAGCTTTGCGACCACTCCCGTCCATCCTGTCTGGTGGCTTGCTCCCAGGCCCGCTCCGTTATCCCCGTGGAAGTACTCATAGAACAGGATGTAATCCTTCCACTGGGGATCGGTCTGGAATTTTTCCGTGCCTCCGTACACCGGCCGCCGTCCTGATTTGTCGCGCAGGAAAATCCCTTCCAGCCGATTGGCTATTTCATGGGCGACTTCGAACAAGTTCATCATTTTGCCCGAGCCGGTGGGGCACTCGATCTTGAAGTTGTCGCCGTAATAGAGATAGAACGACAGCAGGGCGCGGATCAGCAACGCGTTTACCGGCATCCATATCGGCCCACGCCAGTTGGAGTTTCCACCGAACATCCCAGTATCAGATTCAGCCGGGAGATAGTTCACGCGGTATTCCTGGCCTTGCACTTGGACGATAAAGGGATGGTCCTGATGGTAGCGGGAGAGCGCCCGTATACCATAAGGACTGAGGAATTCGTTCTCGTCGAGCATGCGCGTCAGAATCCGGCGCAACCGGTCCTCGTTCACCAGCGCAGCAATGCCGCGGTCGGCGTACCCGCGATGGCCCGGCCCGGTCACATGAATGCTTTTGCGCAGTTCGGGCATACGTTCCCAGCGCTCTTGTAGGATCTTTACCGCTCGCGGTACCCGTTCGCGCTGCCAGGGTTCGATCACGGTGGTGGCGCACAAGGGCAGCAGGCCCACCATGGAGCGGACCTTGAGCCGCCTGGCACTTCCGTCCGGAAGTCGCAAAACGTCGTAGTAGAAGCCGTCCTCCTCGTCCCACATACCTTCAGGGCCCGTCTGATTCATGGCGACCGCGATCCAAATGAAATGCTCAATAAACTTCAGGGCCATGTCTTCATAAAAGGGATCGTGGGCCGCCAATTCCACGGCGATCTCCGACATGTTCTGGGCAAACACGGACACCCAGGCGGTGCCGTCCGCTTGCTCCAGGCTGCCACCGGTAGGTAGCGGAGCGCTGCGGTCGAAGACGCCGATGTTGTCCAGACCGAGAAAGCCACCCTCAAACAGGTTCTTGCCAAAGCGGTCTTTGCGGTTGACCCACCAACTGAAGTTCAGCATCAACTTGGCAAATGAGCGCTTGAGAAATTCGATATCACCTTTTCCGGTAAAGGCCTGCTCCGTGCGGTACAAGAAAATGGTCGCCCAGGCGTGCACCGGCGGATTGACATCGCTGAAGTTCCACTCGTAGGCCGGGATCTGACCCGTCGGATGGATAAAAAACTCCTGCAGCATCAGGTCGAGCTGTCCTTTGGCAAAATCGGGATCGACCGTGGAGAGCGCGATGGTGTGGAAAGCGAGGTCCCAGGCGGCGTACCAGGGGTACTCCCATTTGTCGGGCATCGAAATGACGTGTTGGTTGATCATGTGGAACCATTCGCGGTTGCGCATGAAGCGTCCGCCTGGCTTCATCGGATTGACGCCGTGTTCTTCGAGCCATTTGTCCACGTCGAAGAAGAAATACTGCTTGGTCCAGAGCATGCCGGCCAGCGCCTGGCGCATGACCAGCGCCCGATCCTTGTCCACACTTTTCGGAGTGATAGCTCCATAGAACTCATCTGCCTCGCGCTGGCGACTTTGCATGGTTTCGGTAAAGCTCTTGAAAGGATCGCCCATGGCCGAAGGCGCAAGATCGCTTAAACGCAGACGGATGGTAGCCGTCTTTCCCGCGCCGACATTCAACTGATAGTGCGCTGCCGATTTAGTGCCCGTTTTATCGGGGTTCACTGCGTTGTGATTTCCTTGCACCACGTAGTTGTTGATACCATCTTTCACGTAGGGAGTGGGATTGTGTGTGCCGAAGAGCCGCTCGTTGTTGGTCTCATTTTCCGTGAATAGCAGCGTGGCATCTCCCTCGCAGTACAGGTAACGCTCCCCTAGCCCAGCGTGCGACGCTGCAATAGCCTGCGCGCCTTTCTGACCCGCGACCTGCTTCAAGGACGGCTTGGGTGTACCGGGCCACCATGTCCAGGTGTTGCGAAACCACAGAGTCGGCAGCACATCTATTTTCGCGGCCTCAGGCCCGCGATTACTGACGCTGATCTGGATGAGGAGGTCCTCTGGACCCTGCTTGGCATACTCCACAAAGACATCGAAGTAGCGATCCTCGTTGAACACCCCAGTATCCAGCAGTTCGTACTCCATGTCATTCCGGGTGCGCCGCTTGTTCGTCTCGATCAGATTGCTGTAGGGATATGCCGCCTGCGGATACTTGTAAAGGTACTTCATGTACGAGTGCGTGGGCGTGCTGTCGAGGTAGAAGTAGTATTCCTTGACGTCCTCACCGTGGTTGGCCTCGCTGTTCGTCAGGCCGAACATACGTTCTTTGAGGATGGGGTCTTTGCCATTCCACAGGGCTACGCTGAAGCACAGCAACTGCTGGTCATCGCTGATGCCGGCCATGCCGTCCTCGCCCCAGTGGTAGGCCCGGGATCTGGCCTGATCATGAGTGAAGTAGTCCCAGGCGTTACCATCCTGGCTGTAGTCCTCGCGAACCGTACCCCACTGTCGTTCGCTAAGATACGGACCCCACTTGCGCCAGGGGATGTTGTTTTCACGAGCTTCCTGTAGACGGCGGTGCTCCATTGTGACTTGTGGCGGCATAATTTTCCTCGCTGATTACAGTACTGCATCTTCGCATTGCGTTAAAACAAAATTTGTCAATTCCGGCTGAAAGAGTGTGACCCCATTAAGCATAGCTCGCCCGGTGTTATGCGGGGAACCGCTGTTCCTCATGCCTGAATAAATTCAACCGCAACCGCAGATTCCACGGTCGATGGGGTTGCATTGTCGGCGCTTAACCCGTAGTCTTCTTCAACCGCAGAAAATACAAACAAGCTGGCAGTCTAAACCAGAACCTTGAACAGATAGAAAGAGAGGCCCGGGTTATGTTGAGAAGCAGTGTCTTTGCTGTCCTGGTATTTTATTTCGCCGGCTGTCTATGCGCCGAACAAGTGACCCTGAAGAACGGCGACCGGTTTACCGGCAGCATCGTGAGTATGAGCGACAAGAAGTTGGTCTTGAAAACCGAGCACGCGGGCACGATCACGATTGATTTCGACGCGATTTCTCAGTTTTCCTCGGAGCAACCGCTGGTCGTAACCCGCACCGACAAGCAAGTTGTCACCGGTCCGGTAAAGTCAGAGGATTCGCAAGTGGCCGTGACTACACCGACGGGTACGCAGCAGATCCCGATGGCCGACGTTGCGGTGATGCGATCGCCCGCTGATCAGGCGTCCTACGAGAAGTCGCTGCATCCCGGAATCCTGGAAGGTTGGGACGGTGGCGGCAACCTTGGTCTCGCACTAGCGAGAGGGAACTCCGACACGACCAATGTGGCACTAGGCTTCAACGCCGAGCGTCCGACTACGACCGACAAGTGGACCATCCAGGCAGCCTCAATCTACTCGACGAGCGTAACCAACAACATCAGTTCCACGAGCGCTAACGCCTTGGGAGGGTTTATCCGCTATGATCGCAACCTGACCAAGAAGATTTTTATATTTGGCTTATTTAACGGGGCGTACGATCATGCCCAGGACCTCAACGCGCGCATCAGCCCCAGCGGCGGTCTCGGGTATCACTTGATCGCGAGCAAGATGACGACACTCGATCTTCTGGGCGGCTTTGGCTACACCTACGAGAGCTACTCGACCGGCTACAACGGCTCAACCACCGGTGTCACCAACAATCTGATCAATGCGACGATCGGCGACGAATTCAGCCACAAGTTTACGGCCAACACGTCCGTGGTCCAGGACTTTTATTTCTACCCCTACCTGAACGGAATCGGAGGTTATCAAGGAGTCTTCGACTTTGGGGTGGCCAGCAAGTTTTATCGTGCCTTCACGTGGAACTTGAATTTCGGCGATCGTTACAACAGCCGGCCGGTAGCTGGGAAAAAGGACAACGATGTACTGCTCACCACAGGGTTAGGACTGGCTTTTGGTGGAAAAGCGAAGTAGCGTTGCAGGAGGACGGCGCTGGAGTTGAATTAATCATCTGACTTCCGTGGTTCGAGGGCGTGGTCAAAGCGGCGCGGCTCCAGAGGATGCTGAAAGCGTGAATGTGAACGGGTTTGAAGGGGGCGCACCTTCAGGTGCGCCATTGCAGTTCTTTTATATTTGTCATCCCGAACCGACTTTTGGTCGGTCAGGGATCAGCTTGTCCGACTTTTTCCGCCGCCTCTTCAGCCGAGCCTTACCACGACGGAGGGTTGGGCTGGTATTGGCTCGGGCCGCGAGTGCTATCCATTCGGCGCACCCGGGGCCTCTTCGCATGGCTGTTAAAGCTCTAAAATAGAGGTATGCGTTCTAGATTTCTATTCGTTCAAATAGCCCTTTTCGTTCTCATCTCTACAGGCATCGCTCGTGCCGATAGCGCGGCTTTTGACCTCCCAGGTCCACAGGTGGAAGTGAGGGTGGATCGTGCCGGCAAGGAGCTGCCGATCGCCAAGGTGCCGAATCTGCAGACCGGTGACCGGTTGTGGATACATCCCAACTTTCCCGAGAGCCAAACTGCGCACTATCTACTCATCGTGGCGTTTCTGCGCGGCTCGACGAACCCGCCACCCGAGGATTGGTTCACCCGGGTGGAAACCTGGAACAAGAAGATTCGCCAGGAGGGAGTCCTGGTGACGGTGCCAAAGGAAGCCGAGCAAGCCCTGCTTTTCCTGGCTCCAGAAACGGGTGGGGATTTCAGCACCTTGCGTTCTGCCGTGCGAGGCAGGCCAGGTTCCTTCGTCCGCGCGTCGCAGGACCTGAATCAGGCAGGTCTCGATCGCTCTCGTCTAGATGCCTATCTCGCCGCCGTGAAGCAGACCTCCAACGAGGATCCTAAAGAACTTCATGAGGAGTCCGTACTGCTGGCACGAAGCTTGAATATCAAGCTCGATTCGAAGTGTTTCGACAAGCCTAGCGAGCAGCAGGGGCCTTGCCTGATGCAGCACACGGACGAACTGGTGCTGGACGACCCACACACCCAGTCCATGGTGGCGGCGCTTACCTCGGGGCCGTCCGCCGATCTTATCGGACAACTCAGCGCCACCCGGTTGGCAGGGGGCGGTTACTACAGCGCTTACGTTGGAACCGTCGTGGATGTCGCCAAGCTGCTGACCGGACTGCACACCGCGACATATCAATACATTCCAGCATTGGCGCTTCCCCAGGATAACGAGTTGAACTTGAAGCTGAACACGCCGCCATCGTTTCGCAATCCAAAATCTGTTTTGGTCATCGGCCTGCCCGCAGTGGAATCGGCGCAGCTGCCCCCTTTGCGGCCGGTCGATCCGAAGCTGGTCTCATGTCTGGAGAAAGCGCCGCTCGTCCTGCCGGTGGAAGGCGCACCGCTCGTTTTTTCGACCACGCTTGGTCACGACTTCGTATTGCATTTGGCGAGCCGGTCCGGTGAAGCATTTGATCAGCCTGCCCATGCCGACGCGTTGCAGGGCGGTTTCGTAATAGACACGCGCGGCCTGAAAGGCCGTGATCTCGATTCGGAAATCTCCGGAACATTGCGCGGTTTCTGGGGATTCGAGCCCTTTGACGGTCCGACCTTTCACCTGCAGAGTTCACATCCGGTGAAATGGACGCTTGCGTCCGCCGACCGGAGTGCGCTCATTGTTGGCCGTGAGGACACCTTGCATCTCGAATCCAAAGCTGCCACCTGCGTAGATGAGATTACGGTGCGCGATGCCGCCGGCAAGAAACTCGACAGCAGCTGGAAGCTGTCAAAGCCGGAGCAAATCGAAGTAAAGGTTTCTCTGAAAGACGCGACGCCTGGTGCGGCGACCATGGAAGTGAAACAAGCTGGCCTGTCTGAGACAGACCGGGTACTTCTGCAAACTTACGCCGAAGCCGGACACCTCGAAGGCTTGGTCATTAACTCTGGCGATCGGCAGGGGCTGCTGAAAGGCACGCGCCTCGACGAAGTGGCCAGTGTCGAGATGAACGGTGTGCATTTCGTCCCATCGAAGTTGACGCGGAAGGGCGACGAGGACCAGTTGCTGCTGGCCGCGGCCACTCCTACCTCTCCGTTCCAGCCGCAGGAGAAAATCACTGCCCACGTCGCACTTAAGGATGGCCGCGATCTTGCATTGCAGACTACCGTCGAACCGCCGCGTCCCAAGGTTACGCTGATCAGCAAGAGTATCCAGTTCGCTGAGGGAGATTCCTCTGCAATACGAATGGCCAGCCAAGACGTGCTTCCACAAGACGCCAAGCTGACTTTCTTCCTGAAGAGCGAGATACCGGGCACATTCCCGAGGGATGAAAAAATCGAGGTTGCCACAGAAGACAATTCCGTGCACGCACTGCTCAGCGTCGCCGACGGAACCTTGAATTTTCAGGATCCCAAGACGGTGATGGGCGTGCTTGATCCGCTGAAGACTCTAGGCCCGGCGGCCTTCGGACAACTGCGCTTCCGCCCGGTGGGTGCCAATGACGCCAATGGTGACTGGCAGCCGCTGATCAGCCTGGTGCGGTTGCCGACGCTGAAAGAAATGCGCTGCCCCGACAGTCCGGACAAACAGTGTACGTTGAGCGGAGCCAATCTCTACCTCATTGACTCGGTCGCCTCCGACCCGGAATTCAAGATCGAGGTCCCGGTGCCGGAGGGATTTGCGGACTCGACGCTTAAAGTGCCACGTCCCAACGGTACGCTGCTCTATGTCAAGCTGCGCGATGACCCGGAGGTGGTGAATAAGGTGGCGCTGCCGGTTCTGCCGGAGCAGTGAGGTGCGCCACCTTTCGCCATAATTGGGCCTGAAGGCATCAAACATCGCGCGTGCACCGGGCATCACACCTACAGGAGCGCTTTCAAGACAGCGCTGCAGGAAAGGTGAGAGATGTCCGAAGCTATAGGCGCTAATACCTCAGGGGAAATCCATTTCCAGAGTGCAGAGATTTCGGCGCTGCTTCACGCCGGTGAACCATTGCCGCAGAATTCCGACCCGTTGTCTGGAATTCCAGCGGGCGTCCGGCATTATTTGCCGGAACACTCAGCATCGGGCTGGCTGACGCTTGTGCGCGACCAGGCGAGAAGCCGCTGGCACGACCTCCGCCGTCGAACCCGGTATTGGCAGCACGAATATCCCGCCCAAACCATTTGGGCCATGGCCGGAATGGCATTTGCCGTTGGAATGATGCTCAGAGTTTGGAGGTCCGCAAGTGACTAACGAATCCAGCAAAACACTGCCCGAGTTGATAGCTGAAGTAAAGGATGAACTGAAAGACTTCGTCGCCACGCGATTGGCAATGTTGCGCGCGGAAATTCGCGACAAACTGCGCATCCCTCAAATTGGCAGCTCCGGGAATGATTACCGGGCTGGTGCTGGTTGCCACAGGCTGGCTGGTCTTCACGGCCTTCCTGGTATGCGCCATCGCCAACGCATTTCAGAGCGTCGCGTGGAGGTATCCCATTGCGCTGGCGATCGTGGGCGGGCTCTATTGCATCTTCGGATTAATCGCCATTACTTTCGCCTGGCAGCAGATCAAGGAAACACGGGTGAAGCCGGAGCACACAATTCGCGTTCTGAAGGAAGATCAGATCTGGCTGCAAACGGAGGTCAAGACGCAATGATGAGCCCTGCGAATATGCCGGTTGAGGTGCTGGAGGAGCGCGCCGAAGAACAACGGCGCAAGCTGCACAACTCGGTCAGCGAACTGAAGTCGAGCGTCCGCGAAACAGTACGCGAGCAACTCGACTTAAGAGGCCACCTGCGCAAGTATTTCTGGCCGGCAGCCGCAACTGTTTCCGTGATTGGTTTGCTCATGGGCTACAGTATCGCCGGTATCTTTTCGCGCCGCTGATTTAAGGCTGTGATCGTAAGCGCTGTGTAGCGCGTCGTCTCGGAAACGTCAGCGCCGAAATGGTTGTTCACTGTGTGCGGTCCTGATACTCCTCGTGCCAGGCCATTTGGATGGCTTCGAGTTTGCCTTCGTTGGACAACTTCGGGTCATCGACGAAGGTCGGCAACTCGGTCACATAGCGATGAAGGTCAGTAAAGCGGACTTCGAGCGGATTCATGTCGGGGAATTTATCGGCGAGTGCAATGCCGATGTCTTCGGCGTCATCCCATCTCAGTTCAGCAGCCATAGGTCTCTCAACAATGAAGTTAGTGCGGGCCGACAGGCCCAAAAACAGCTCCCTCACGGCTAAAGGCGGTTCGGGATGACAATCCAAATCAAACTCAGTCGTGGTGAGTCGCCGCCTCTGAAACATAATTGCGGTTCCAGGATGGAATCTCGACCACGACTTCGCCAGGCTTCTCGATCACGGTCTGACATCCCAGCCGCGAGTTGAGCTGGAGGTCGGCAGCCATATCAAGACGATCGGCTTCGTCGTCGTCCATCTCATTGAGCAACTCCTTGCCCTTCTTCACAACGACGTGACAGGTCGTGCAGGCGCAGTTGCCGCCGCAGGCGTGCTCCAGATGCAGCCCGAAATTCATGGCCACATCGAGGATCGACTCGGGCTTGCCATGGTCCTGATAGGGAAGCTTGCCGTGTTCAAACTCAAATGTCTTGTTGTCGGGGAGGAAGGTGACCCGGACGGTGTTCGGTCCGGGAGCTTCTACCGTTGCGGCTCCGCCGCCTTGTGTTTTTTCTTCTGGCATAAATTCTCGTTATCTACCTTGTCATCCTGAGCGACGAAGCGCAGCGGGGAGTTGAAGGAATCCTATATCGTTACTGTTGTGCCGCCCCTGAAGGGGCTCGAATCTATTTCGTCGCTCACCCACGGGCTTCCGCCCTGGGCTAAATCCCATCCACGCCGCTTCGCGGCTAATCTCTCGCGGCTCGAACCGTTCCGCGAATTAGAATGCAGGTCGCTGTCGAATTCAAGACCCCGCGCTAACGCGAAATGGCTAACAGCCGTTCATGGGCCAAGCGTTTTCCTTTCGCACTAACCACTAACCCCTAGCCCCTAGTTCCTGACTTGATCTCCGCCTGCGCGATAGGATGCGGCGACTCCGGCCCCTCGCCGACGTCAGCGGTATCCATGTTTTGTCCCTTCAACGCCGTGCCCACCGCGGATTCCATCATCAGCTCGGCGAGATGCATCGTACCCTGGTTCAGTGCGTCGATCGCCGTCCGGATGGCCTGGTAATCGTCCGCCTTCATGACCGCGCGCAGCCCCGTTTCCAGCTTGCCAACATCGCCGCGCTCCTGCGACGACAGCTGCTCCCACGCTGGATTCTTGCGGCCCTTCTCCAGCGCCGTGAGCATCGTGTCAGCTTCGTTGCGCGCCTCGATCACCTGACGACGGCGGAAATCTTCTTCCGCATTGTCGAAGGAGTCGAGAATCATGTTCTCAACTTGTTCGTCAGTAAGACCGTAGCTGGGCTGCACCTGAATTTCAGCTTCCTTGCCGCTGCGCAGCTCGCGCGCCGAAACATGCAATATGCCGTTAGCGTCGATCAAGAACTTAACTTCGATGCGCGGCAGCCCCGCCGGCATGGGCGGAATGCCTTTCAGATCGAAGCGCGCCAGAGAGCGGCAATCGGTTGCCAGTTCGCGCTCGCCTTGCACCACATGGACGGCGACGTTGGTCTGTCCTTCCACACCGGTGGTGAAGTGCTCGGTCGCCGACGCAGGAATCGTCGAGTTGCGATGAATGATCTTCACCACGCCTCCGCCCAGCGATTCGATGCCGAGCGACAGCGGCGTCACGTCGAGCAGCAGCATTTCCTTGGTCGCTTCCGAGCCACCCGCGAGGATGTGAGCCTGTATGGCTGCGCCCAACGCAACTACTTCGTCGGGATTCAAGTCGCTATGGGGAGTGCGCTGAAAGAGTTCTTGCACGAGTTGCCGAACTTTTGGAATGCGCGTCGAGCCGCCCACGAGCACGGCCTCGTTGATCTGCTGCGCCGACAGACTGGCGTCCTTCATCGCCTGGCGGACCGGCGCGACCGTGCGATCGATCACAGGTTGGATCAATTGCTCGAATTGGGCGCGCGTAATCTCGCGCTGGTAGCGATTGCCGCCGGGAAGTTCGACATCCAGCGTAGTGTTTTCCTCGGACGACAAAGCAATTTTCGCGTCAATGACGGCCTTACGAATCGCCTGCACGATCTCGGCGTTGCGGCGGACGTCGACCGCCAAGTCGCCTTGAATGTCGTGCAGAGCGATCGTGATCAGCAGGTTGTCGATATCGTCGCCGCCAAGATGAGTGTCGCCGTTGGTGGCGATCACTTCGAAGATCCCCTCGTGCAATTTGAGTATCGAAATGTCAAACGTGCCGCCGCCCAGGTCATAAACCGCAACGGTTTCTGCGTTCTTCTTGTCGAGGCCATAGGCCAGCGATGCCGCAGTAGGTTCGTTCACCAGTCGCAACACTTCGAGGCCCGCGATGCGGCCGGCGTCTTTAGTGGCCTGCCGTTGGGCGTCGTTGAAATACGCAGGAACTGTGATAACAGCCTTGGTGACCGGCGCCGCGAAGTAGCGCTCGGCGTTGCGCTTCAATTGGCGCAGGATAAAAGCGGAAATCTCCGGCGGAGTAAAGGTCTTTTCGCCAAGCTTGATGCGCAGTACTTCGCCCGGAGCGATATCGTCCGCCAGACGGAAAGGGAACAGCTTCAGTTCTTCTTGTATATCCTCGAGGCCACGGCCCATCAAACGTTTCACGCTGTACACCGCGCGCTCCGGGGTCTCGATCAGATATTTGCGCGCGGCGCTGCCCACAACGACCTGACCGTTCTCATCCAGCGCGACCACCGAAGGCACCAGGTTCAGTCCGTCCTCGCCGGGAATCACGACCGGACGGTCGCTTTCCATGTAGGCCACCAGGGAGTTGGTAGTGCCCAGATCGATTCCGACTATGCGTTCAGTTGGCATGTGCAGCAATTAGCTTTTAGTTCCTAGCCGTCAATTCCTTCCTTTTGTCATCCTGAGCGACGAGCGCAGCGAAAAGTCGAAGGACCCCTATCGCCGCCAACAACTTATGCCGTCCCTGAAGGGACTCGGATTTCTTTCTCGTCCCAACCCAGCACTCCGCCTGCGGCTCCGTGCTGGGCTAAACTGTTCCGCGCCTAAGCGTTGAATTTCCGCCCATCCAGTCCACTCGCAAATGCCAAGTTTGTTGTCACGCGCCCTTGGCACTTAGCAATCGCGCTGTTTGCTTCTTGCTTTTCGCCAAAACCAAGCTGGATCTAGAGGCCTCTTGGCGAAGAGCAAATAGCGAACAGCGGCTTTCTGCTCACCCCTCCAGCACCTCATCAATGTCGCGCAGCAAGTTGCGCAGATAGGTGCGGCGATTCAGCACGTCCACCATCCTGTCGCGCACTGCTATGCGATCATCGTCCAGAACACTTCCTCCCTGTTCTGCGCGATCGACCAAGGCATCCCACTCGTTCCAGGCTGCACGCAATTCTTCCAGCATGCCGTTGTACTTATCCTGTAACTGTTTCTTCGCGTCTTGTAGTTCGCGCTCGAGAGTGCGGTCGGGCTCTCCCATTTTCTTGTTCATCCGCATCTCTTCGAGCTGCATATTCAATTCAAACACTTGTTCCAGTAGGTCGGGAGGTACCACCTGCTTCTTGAGCTTGCCGGTGCGACGCGCCTCCTCAGTTGCGGCCTTGGATTGCTCTTCCAATTGGACGCCCTGCAATCGCAGCAGGTACTCGGTCCGAGTAATGGGATCTTTTAGCGTACGGTACGCGTCGTTGAGCTGCGAACTCTTTTCCAGACTCCACTGCTGCTCGCGATCACTGTTAATGGCGTTGATATCGGGATGCAAATGCCGGCTCAGGCCGTAGAATTCGCGCTCCAGTTTTTCCGGCTCCAGGTTCAACTTGAAAGGAAGTCCAAAGAAGGTGAAATAGTCCACCGGAGTCGGCGGCTGCACCTTGCCACACTCCCGACAGAAATGAGCTGCGCGCATGGCGCCGCAAGACCAGCAATTTGCTTTGGTCGACCGGCTTTGCTGCACAACCAGGATGCCGGAGTCCGGTTTCTCCGTTTTTTTATGGTCAGTCAAGGCCATCGAATCTTCACCTTCTCCAACGCATAGACAACCAATACAGCACCACGAGCGAACTAATCAGCCAAGAATTCCACTGTCGCGGAATTCACATCGTTCGGCTGGCCGCGCTCGCTCGCCACGACCATGTCTTAGGAAAACGAAGTGCCGCAGCCGCAAGCTTTCTTCGCATTCGGGTTCTGGAAGGAGAAGCCCTGGTGCATCAGGCTCTCTTCGTAGTCGAGAACCATGCCGTGCAGGTAAATGAAGGACTTGGGATCGACAAAGACGCGAACATCTTCAAACTGAAAGACGCGATCGCGTTCGCGCGGCTGCGTGTCAAAACGGATGTTGTAACTCAGTCCCGAGCAACCACCACCCTGCACACCCAGACGCAGTCCGCCCTCAGTTGGCGAGATGTTTTCCTTCGCCATCGCCAAGCGAATGCGGGCCAGTGCCTTGTCCGTCACCTGAATGCCTTTGGCAGCGGGGGCCGGCGCCTGGGTCGGATTTTCAATGTTGACCGTGCTCATGGCTGTGTTCCGCTGTTTCCGATCGAAAGACGATGCGAAACATCGGGCCTCAAAAATAGTTTACGCCCGCTGTTCCACCGGCGCGGGCTGAGCCTGGCTATGCTGCCCGTTCTTCTTTTTCCAGTCGCCGATGGCGGCGCGAATTGCGTCTTCCGCCAGCACCGAACAGTGGATCTTCACCGGAGGCAGCGACAACTCCTTCACGATGTCGGTGTTGCGGATCGTGAGCGCTTCGTCCACAGTCTTGCCCTTCACCCACTCGGTGGCCAGGGAAGACGACGCGATTGCCGAACCGCAGCCGAACGTCTTGAACTTGGCGTCCTCGATGACGTTGGTCGTGGGGTTCACCTTGATTTGCAGCTTCATGACGTCGCCGCACTCTGGTGCCCCGACCAGACCGGTACCAATCTCGGCGCTGTTTTTGTCGAACGAGCCGACATTGCGGGGATGGTTGTAGTGGTCCAAAACCTTATCACTGTAAGCCATGCTGTTGTCTCCTCAATTCCAAACTTTTTGTCGCGGATTAATGTATCGGCTCCGCCGCCCATTGAACCTTGGTCAAATCGATTCCTTCTTTTGCCATCTCGTACAACGGCGACAACTCACGTAAACGCTTCACCGTGTCAACGACCCGCTCGGCCACGTAATCGACTTCGGCCTGAGTATTGAAACGTCCAATGCCAAACCGGATCGAACTGTGTGCCAGGTCATCACCGGCGCCCAAAGCCTTCAATACATAAGATGGCTCAAGCGTCGCCGAGGTGCACGCCGAACCGCTGGAAACTGCAATATCGTTAATGCCCATCAGCAGCGACTCGCCTTCCACATACGCGAAGCTAATGTTCAAATTGCCCGGCAAACGGTGCTCGACCGAACCGTTGATGTAAACCTCGTCGAGCTGGCTCATGATGGCGTCCTTCAAGCGGTCGCGCAAAGCCGCGAGCTTAACCGCCTCTTCGGCCATGCCTTCGCTTGCCAGCGCGCACGCCTTGCCGAAACCGACGATGCCCGGAACATTCAACGTGCCCGAACGCATGCCACGTTCATGGCCGCCGCCATCGATCTGCGCCACCACTTGAACGCGCGGGTTCTTGCGCCGGACATACAAAGCGCCAACGCCCTTTGGGCCATAAAGCTTGTGGGCCGTGATCGAGGCCAGGTCCACATTGTCCTGGATCACGTTGAACGGAACCTTGCCGATCGCCTGCACCGCATCGGTGTGGAACAGTACGCCGCGCTCGTGACAAAGAGCGCCGATTTCGCGGATCGGCTGCAGCGCGCCAATTTCGTTGTTGGCGGTCATGATCGTCACCAGGATGGTCTTGTCATCCATCGCCCGCTTCAGATCGTCAAGATCGATGCGGCCGTCCTTCTGCACCGGCAGATAGGTGACGCGAAAACCGTACTTCTCCAGGCGCTTGCAGGTGTCGAGCACCGCCTTGTGCTCGATGGCCTGGGTAATGATGTGATTACCCTTTTCCTTGTACATCTCGGCAACGCCCTTGATGGCAAGGTTGTTGCTCTCGGTCGCGCCGGACGTAAAGATGATTTCCTTGGAGGTCGCGCCAATCAGCTTGGCGATGCGCTCGCGCGCCTGCTCCACGGCCTGTTCGGCCACCCAGCCGAATTCGTGGTTGCGGCTGGCGGCGTTGCCAAACTTCTCGGTGAAGTACGGCAGCATCTCTTCCACCACGCGCGGATCGGTGCGCGTCGTGGCATGGTTGTCCATGTAGATTGGCAGCTTCACGTCCTTGTTTCCATTTCCCGAAATCGCATTCGTGCTCATTGCTTGTGGCGTCTCCTAAACGTGTTCAATCTTGTTTGGCGTCCAGCCCAGGGTGATCAGCTCCGGTGCGGATTCCTGCTCCGGTTCGGTCATCTCCCAAATCGTCAGGCGGTTCAAAACTTCTTCAATGCTGCGGCTCACCTTGCGCAGCGGCTCGCGAACGGTGCAGCGGTCACTCTGTTCGCAATCTTCGGTGGCCGAACTGCACGAGGTGATGAACAAGGGTCCATCAATCGCGCGAATCACCTCAAACGCGCTGATCTGTCGCGGATTGCGCGCCAGAGTGTAACCGCCATTTGTGCCATACTGCGAAACCAGCAGGCCAGCCTTGGTCAGCTTCTGGAGGATTTTCGCCAGCGCTTCCTGCGGCATGCTGTACATCTCGGCCAGGTCCTTGGCGCTGCAGGCTCCCAAGTCAGCGTGCTCGGCCAGATGGCGCATTGCGATCAGGCCGTAGTCCGCTTTCTTGGTCAGCTTTAGCATAGTTACACCGCATCAGTCAGATGAATATGCGACCAATTCAGTCGCAATTTGATTCTACTGCCGGAGGAGATGTTGTGCAAGCCTTGTCAGCGAAAGGCAGGCCGAAGCATTTATTGGTAACTAACAGGCAGGGAACGGCTTAAGAAATGGCGATAAAAATAGTCGCATATCATTGCCGTCACTCGCGTAGCCGCAAGCGAATTCCGAGAAGTTGGCTCGCACCCGGCCGCCCAGAACGAGGGTTAAGGATGGAGGGTGCATCGAGATTTAACACTTCCGACCGCTGGAAAAGCTTTGACATCGGGTGTTTCCGGTCTAAAATACCGGGAAATTTCACTAGGCCCTGGAGTCAGGGCGGAAGTTATGAACGTCAGCCAACCCGGCAATAGAATTCCAAACGTCCCGCAGAGCAAATCCATGGACGAGCCATGTCGGCATGCTCGTGTCCAGGTTGTCGCTCGTGATGAAGACGCGGAATACGTCGAGTGCATGGAATGCCGCGAGGTCTTCGAATCGAGTGAGTTCCGCGACATGGATATCGAGTCGAAAATCCCTCCCCAGGAAGAATAGGCACGAAGCTCGAACGATGCTAAAAGCGCCGGAGAGCGCACAGGCGTCTCTAGATTAGCGGAGGAGCAAGGCCGCGTCCGCAGACAATTCTGGCGCGGCGAACTCTCCGGCCAGGAATCGTGGATAGGCAGCAGTGGCAATCATGGCCGCGTTGTCGGTGGAAAGTTTTCGCGAAGGAAAGTACACCGCCAGACCTTCTTCGGCGGCGCGCTGTTCGAACGAGGTGCGCAACTCGCTGTTGGCGGCAACGCCGCCTGTCACCAGCAACGTAGCGACATCATGTGTCGCGACGCAGCCAGCAGCGTCTTGCTGACCAGGTCATTTACAACCGCGTGCTGGAACGATGCGACCAGGTCGAGCGTCGACTGCTCGCAAGCCCCAAGGTAATCTTCGCGCGACGGACTGGATAGGTGCGCCAGAGCTTGGTGGCGTCGCGTTATTTCCGTGCGCATGTCATGGGTCTCAACGTAGCGCAGGACTGCGGTCTTGATTCCGCTGTAGGAGAAGTCTACCCGCGATCGGTCATCGGGGTGGCGGTTTTGCGGGTTGCGGTCGTGGTGCTTGATCTGAGCGAAGGGAAACTTTATCGCCAGCGGGTCCCCATGCTTCGCCAAGAAATCGATGGCGGGGCCTCCCGGATATCCGAGTTCGAGCAACTTGGCGACTTTGTCGAAAGCCTCGCCGGCGGCATCATCGCGAGTATGTCCCACACCGTGGTATCTCCAGGCTCCTGATTCGCCTTCGACGAGAAAAAGATGGGTATGCCCCCCACTTACAACCAAGGCGAGCACCGGGAATTCCATCTCGTGATTGCCTTTCTGGCGTTCCTCCAGCAAGACGGCGTGGATGTGTCCCTCGAGATGATTGACTCCGATGAGGGGTTTCTCAACGGCGTAGGCGAGCGCCTTGGCGTAACTCAAACCAACCAACAGTGAGCCGGCGAGTCCAGGACCCTTGGTGACCGCGATGGCATCGATCGTCTGGTAAGACTTTCCGGCGTCGTCGAGCGCTTGGCGCACAACCGGAACGATGGCCCGCAGATGTTCGCGAGAAGCCAGTTCCGGTACCACTCCCCCGTACGGCCGGTGCGTGACGTACTGCGAATAGACCACGTTGGAGATTAGTTCCTCACCCGAACGCACCACAGCAGCGGCAGTTTCGTCGCAGGAGCTCTCGATGCCGAGAATATACGCGTTGGTCACAACACCATTGTAAAGCTCAAAGGATCACACTCAGCATTCAGCAGGTGGCCAAGACCGCCCTCAGCTACCAGTGGACCAAACCGTCGGCGTCTTCCACCACGACAACTTCATACTTTTCCAGCATAGGCATCAGAATGTTCTCAAGTTCGCTCTTCCAGAGTTCGCCTTCATAGAACTTTGCTTTCATGGGCTCCCGCGAAGCGATGTCGGGAAAGCCGCGCATAAAAAAGAAGGCGTCAGGATCTTCAACAGAAAGGAACGGGCCCAGTATTTTCATCCCGATCTCTGCGTGTGCCGGAATCGACTTGCGGCGAAATATTTCAAGGAACTCGGTTCGCTTGCCGGGCTTGGTTTTATAGGTACGCATTTCGATGATCATCAGGACCTCCTCGCGACCAGGCATGTCCTCCGAGGGCAAGAGTCGAGGTTGCGCTATGCCATGATCCGGTTACCTTTCGGCAGCCCCGAATCAGTGCATTTTATTCGATTTGTCTTTTGTGCGAGTGAACGTCTCGATTACGTTTGGTTCCCAAGTCTGGCTTCCATCATCGGAGAATGCCTGCTCAAAAGGCAGGAGTTCGTTTACCCAGAAGTCCCCGCCGGTGGAGTATCGCATTTCTGGCCATGGGGAATCCGTCCGATTATCCAGGCTGTCCCAGCATGGGACCCTGAGCACCTTGAGTGGAAACGATTAGAGGATTGGACCAATCGGTCGTCAACGAATTCCACATGATTGTCAGAGAAGCACAAGAAAACGGAAGTCGTAGAGCTCGGTATGAACTAAGCCCAATAAGCCCAAGGTGTCAACGAAAGGCCGAGGAGAACGGCGATGTATTGGCGCACTTTACCCGTCAGTGCATGCTCAGCCTTGGAGTGGAATTCCGCTCTGCGGGCGGTTGATTGTAGGGCAACGTGACTTTGCTACGAGCTCACCGTTTCGCTGGAGCTGGGGTGCGGGCGTGGTGCTGCTCATCCGCGTAGAGCGCGTCAATCTCTTTCTTGTAGACCTGCTCCAGATGGCGGCGACGGAGCTTCATGCTCGGGGTGAGCGTTCCGTCCTCAATGCTGAGCTCGGCGTGAATCACCAGCACCCGTTTCAGCTTTTCGAACTGGGCGAGGTTCTGATTCAACTCTTCGACGATCTCTTCGTAGAGTGATTGCACCTGTACGCGACTTCACCAGTTGCCGGTGGGTGGAGAACTTCACTCCATGGCTCTGCGCCCACTCCTCCAGAATCGGAAAGTTGGGAACGATGAGCACAGCGGGGAAGCGCCGCCTGTCGCCGAGCAAAGCCGCCTCACCCACGAACAGGTTCGCCTTCAGCGAACTCTCGATCGGCTGAGGAGCGATGAATTTTCCGCCCGAAGTCTTGATCAGGTCTTTCTTGCGGTCGGTAATCGAAAGATATCCGTCCTCGTCCAGGACGGCGACATCGCCAGTCTTGAACCAATCATCTTCAAAGGCTGCAGCAGTTTCCTCCGGCATCTTCCAGTAACCCTTGAATACCGACGGGCCTCGCACCAGCAGTTCCCCATCGTCGGCGATTTTGATTTCCACGTTCGGCAAAGCCTTGCCCACAGTTCCAATTCGATGATTGATCGGATTGTTCACCGCGATGACCGGTGACGTTTCCGTCAGGCCATAGCCTTCGTGGATACGAATTCCGATATCGGCGAACCAAGTGGCGATCTCGCGGCCGAGCGGCGCGCCTCCGGAAACGAAGATGCGCGGGCGCCCGCCCATACCATGGCGCACCTTTGTGAACACGAGTTTATTTGCCAGCTTCCACGAGAGGGAAGTCGGCGTTTCTCCGCGAAGGGTGGCTTCGCGGTTCGCGCGCCCAACGGACATGGCCCAGTCAAGAATCTTGCGTTTTACGCCCCGCGACTTGTGCTGGACCGAGTTGTAGATCTTCTCGTAGACGCGGGGCACCGCCACGAATACCGTGGGATGCACCTCGGCGAGGGTGCGCGGCAGGTCGTCAATGCTTGGGCAATAGGCGATGGGAACGCCCCGATTCATCATGGCGTAATCCAGATGCCGTGCGGTGACGTGCGATAACGGCAGAAACGAGACGCAGAGATCGTCTTTACCGATGTCGAACATGTCGAGCGAGACGCTCAGGTTGGCAGCTAGATTACCGTGTGTCAGCATGACACCCTTGGGCGTGCCGGTAGTTCCCGACGTATAAATCAGCGTTGCAAGATCGTCGGGCTCGACTGCCCGCGCCAAGTCTTCGAGTTCTGGGTCCGATGCCGGGGTCGCATTCCGCAGAAAGCTCTGCATCGGAACTGCGTCAGTGAGGTCGGGCGCGTCATCCATGATGACGATGCGAGAAACATTTGTCTGGTGCTGGATGGAGGCGATCTTCTCGTACTGCTGGCGAGTGGAGACGAAGACGATGCTTGCCTCCGAATGCTGCAGCAGATACACGCACTGCTCGGCGATCTGGGTCGCGTAGATAGGAACGTCAACTGCGCCCAGCAACAACGTGGCGAAGTCAGCAATCGCCCACTCCGGCCGGTTCTCACTCAGGATGGCGACACGATCGCCCTTGCGAATTCCCCAAGCCTGTAACTGGCGCGCAGTGGCGAAGACTTGCGCCTGCAGTTGGGCGGAGGAAATGGGCACCCAGGTGCCCGACTCGCGGGTCAGCATGACGCGATCGCTGTTGCGCTCCACGACCGCGAAGAAAATCTCGTTGAGGGTTTTGATGCTCATTGCTTTCGAACCAATGCGACCCGGCCGCGTTCCCACAGCCCAGGCTGTCCGAAACCCAATGTTAATGTTGCGCCGCCCAAGAGGCTGTGATCTATGACATCTATCGTTGTGCCAGCACCGGAGAAGCCGACCCGATTCGGGCGCCTATGGAATCCCGGTGGCATCTGCCTCTTGACCTCCGCCGCTTTGCATCCCATTGAGAAAAATATCGACCACTGTACCCGCCACATTGGACAGCCGATAGTCGTGTTCACTTAGCACCCAGGAGGTCACCATCTCGTCAAGCGCTCCAAAGAAACAGTTGGCCGCGATTTTTTCTGACAGGTCGCGGCGGAAAACCCCACTCGCCTGTCCTTCGGCTATGGCGGCGCGCACCAGGCTGAGGTACCCGACCATGTGATGGTGCGAGAACTCGGAAAGGAAGCGCGTGCTTTGCCGCAATTCCATTTGAAACACCACCGCCAAATTGCGGTTCGATCCCAGTGCATCCAGATGAAGAAAGGCCAACCGCCGCAAGCGTTGGACGGGACTGGGGAGTTTCTCGATCTCGATGCGCGCGTGCGTCATAAATGCGTCGAAGGCCGTGCTGATGGCCGTCATCAGGATCTCTTCTTTATTCTTGAAGTAGAGATAGACGGTGCCGTCGGCGACGTTGGCGCGATCGGCGATGTCGGAGATCCGCGAGTTAAAAAAACCTTTATCGGCGAATACGGCGACCGCAGCGTCGAGGATGCGCTGGTATTTTTCTGCGTTGCGGTTGGCGCCGACACTGGCGTTCGCCGCCGCAGCCAAAGGAGGTTGAGATTCTTGCTTCATCGTGGGCTCGTCAAGAGAAGCAGCGGTACTCGCCTACACACACATCTTGAACGTCGTGCGCAGCGGGCAGCGCTGCCCGCCGAATGAACGCTCATTCATTTGTAAATCTATAGCTACGGTTGGATTTGCGCAACGGGAGCCACGATTTCCGAAATGATACGCAGAGCCATGTGGCGAACCAACCACCTTTGATGTCACAATGCCTCGGACGCATGGTCCGGATGGGTTGGCGTCGAATCGAGAGGAGAGTCTTTATGAACAAAATGCTGCTGGCGCTGGTGCTCTCAGCGTCACTGTTGCCTGCGAGCCGTGCAGCTGACAAGTCTGATGAAACGCCGCCGCCCAAAATCAAGGTAGGTGACATGGCGCCCGACTTCACTTTGCAAGACCAGAACGGGAACAAAGTTTCTCTGCACGATTTCAAGGGGAAAAAGAACGTTGCCCTGGCGTTCTACATCTTTGCCTTCACTGGTGGCTGACAAAAGCAGATGCAGGCTTTCCAGCAGAACCTCGCCAAGCTGGAAGCTGCCGATACCCAGGTACTGGGTGTGAGCATGGATTCTCCCTTCTCGAACAAGGCATGGGCGGAAAAAATTGGCGTCACCTTTCCGTTGCTCAGTGACTGGGGCGGCGACGTGACCAAGGAGTACGGTCTCTACAATCCCAAATACAAGGCCGCGCGCCGGGTGAATTACCTGATCGACAAAGATGGCAAAGTGATCGAGATGCAGTTGGATTCGGACGCCATTGACCCGTCGAAGGTCGTGGTGGCCTGTCAGGCGAGGAAATTGGGGCGGTAAGACCTGTCTCACCCTCTCGTTAAAGCGAGGAGGGTGAGCCCACCGACCACGAGTATTCATGGTGACTAGTCGTACAGCCGAACCCTTTCTCGACGACACAGGCGGTGACGCTCCGGTGCGCGGGTTTCTACACCGTGCGACCGATGCCGGTGTTGGCTTCATCGTGCTCACACACGGAGCCGGCGGCAATGGCAATGCGCCGTTGTTGGTTGCATTGGCCGACGAGTTTGCGGCGGCGGGAGTAAGCACACTGCGCTGCGATCTGCCGTTTCGCCAGCGGCGTCCGCATGGGCCGCCGTCCCCTTCTGACGCGAAGCATGATCAGGCCGGACTGCGGCGAGCGGTCGAGCTAATGAAGAAGCAATTTGCGGGACGGCCTTTCTGAGCGGCGTGTCCTACGGTGGACGCCAAGCGAGCATGTTGGTTGCCGCAGAACCGACTCTGGTTGATGGCCTCCTCTTACTGTCGTACCCACTACATCCGCCGGGCCGGCCCTACGCAGTTGAGGACCGCTCATTTCCCCAACCTGCGCACCCCAACTCTCTTTGTCAGCGGCACACGCGATCCATTCGGAGCGATTCTCAGAGCTTGAAGTCTGCAATCAAGCTGATACCTGCGCCCACGAAGTTACTGCCAATCGAAGGCGCGGGACACAGTTTGCTGCAGAAGTCGAATCGCGAAGATCTGCCGCAAAAAGTCGCACATGAGTTCCTCAGCTTTGCGGCAGGACTGCCCTGACTCCGCCAATTCTGAAAACGTCATAGCGCGGGTTTATACTGGCCCGCTCAAACTCTTCTTCTCCCGAGGCGTTATGAAATACGCTTTGCGCATTCTTTTGCTTCTCTCGCTTATCTCTACTTTCAGCATGGCACAATCCACGAGCCACATGAGCAATCCCAATCAAGTTAACGCCCAATTTGCCAAGATGACCGACCAATTCGTGAAAGACTCACTGGCGCTGTCCCCCGTCAATGCGTCGCAGGCTGGTTATCATAAGCATCTCGACCCTAAGACTGGCAAGACGATCGATCTCGACGCGCAACTCGACGACGTCAGTGCGCAGGGAATTGCGGCGCAGGAGAACTTCTATCGTGAGTGGCGACAGCGCTTCCAGACCGAAACGCCGGTCGCCGGCTTGAATGCTCAGGATGCCGCCGACTACCGCCTGATCGATGACCAGATTGCGCTGAACTTGCTCGAATTCGACCAGATACAGAATTACAAGCACAACCCCACAGGCTACGTGGAGCTGATCGGCAATGGGCTGTTTCTGCCGTTGACGCAGGAGTACGCGTCGAAGGAAGTGCGCGTGGGCGATGTGATTTCGCGCATTGGCCAGATTCCGCGCTTCCTCGATCAGGCCAAGTCGCAACTCACGGACGCCGATCCCATCTTCATCTCAACTGCAGTGGAAGAGAACGAAGGCAACATCAATCTGCTGGATTCGGTGAGCTCCGACATCCCGGCTGGTTCGCCGCTTAAGGCGCAGTATGACAAAGTCGCTCCTGCGGCCAAGAAGGCGCTGACCGACTTCAATGCGTGGATGCAGAACGACCTGGCGAAGCGTGCCCACCAATGGCCGCACGTGGCGGCTGGGCAAAGAATGGTACGCGCCCAAGTTTCGCTATGTGATGGAGACTTCCATCGACCCTGCGCAGTTGCTGGCCGAAGCCGAGACCGCGCTGACGACGACTCGCGCGGAAATGTTGCAACTGGCGCTGCCGCTCTACAAGCAGATGTTTCCCGGTCAGCCGGATTATAGCAATCTGCCTGCCGAAGAGCGCGAGAACAAGATCATTGGGGCCGTGCTCAACAAGATTAGCGACGAGCATCCGCAACGCGATCAGCTAATCGAAGCAGTCAAGGCGGATCTCGACGGCATCAAGCAGTTCATCCGCGAGAAAAAGATCGTCTCGCTCAGCAGCCGCGACAACTTGAAAGTTATCCCTACGCCCGAGTTTGAGCGCGGTATTTATTCGGTTGCCGGTTTTCACGGCGCACCGCCGCTGGAGCCCGCTGCTGAAGCTCAGTACTGGGTGACGCCCATCGATCCCAAGATGTCGGAGGCGAAGGCTGAGAGCAAGCTGCGCGAGTACAACAACTACGCGCTGAAGTGGCTCACCATTCACGAGGCGTTGCCGGGACACTATGTACAGTTTGAGCATGCCGACGATGTTGAGCCGCCGACGCGGCGGGTGTTGCGCAACCTTTTTGGCAATGGAGCATACGTCGAAGGATGGGCCGAATATGGGGCCGATGTCATGACGCAGGAAGGCTATCTCGATTTCAATCCTAAGTTCAAGCTGGTGCGGTTGAAGATCTGGCTGCGTGCAACGGCGAATACCATTCTCGACATTCGCCTGCAGACCATGAACATGACCGACCAGCAGGCCCTCGACCTGATGACGAAAGAATGTTTCCAGACGCAGGCCGAAGCCGATGGCAAACTGGTGCGGGCCAAGCTCAGCTCGACGCAGCTTCCCGACGTATTTCGTCGGCACTCGCCAGTGGTGGTCCTTGCGCAAGAAATATCAGGCCGCGAAGGGCAGCAGCTTCACGTTGGAAGAGTTCCACAACCGCGCGCTCGACCAGGGGCCGTTGCCCATCGAGTATCTGGAGAAAATCATTTTGCCGGAAAGTGGGGCAGGGAATTAGCAGAAAGTGCGTGCAGCAACGGCAAATGTGAAGAAGTGTTAAGCGTTCGATATCGTCGCGCTGCGGAAGAACTTTTTGGGCCGCTATCCGTCTATACCAGTAACCCAAATCCAAGGTGGGCGCCGCAACCCAACACATACGCAAGCCGGCGCCCGCCGTTCATTTCTTTGCTGTCAGCCCTCCGCCATCAGCTATTGCCCATCAGTCTACGCATAACCTCACGGGTAAAGACATTTTCGCCGCCATGGATCAAAGACTGATAGCTGACGGCTGATAGCCGAAAGCCGATGGCTCACGGCTCGCATCCGGCGTTACAATAGAAATAAGCAGTTACCATGCAGTTAACAGTGTTACAGCCCCAGGTTCACGAAGCGCGCTGGTGGGAGACGATGGTCGATGGCCGTCTCCACTGCTACCTGTGCCCGCGGCACTGCCACATCGGAGAAGGCCAAAGCGGCTTCTGTTTCATTCGCAAGAATGAAGGCGGACGTTTGTTGCAACTCGGTTACGGGCGGCCTGCCGCCATCGCGATGGACCCCGTCGAGAAGAAGCCGCTCAACCATTTCTTTCCAGGCACGAAGATCCTTTCCATGGGTACCGCGGGGTGCAACATGGGGTGTTCCTTCTGCCAGAACTGGGACATTTCCAAAGCGAAGTCCGATCAGGTCAATGCCCTGACGCTTAGTCCGGCGAACGTGGTCGAGGTGGCGCTGGAGCATCGCGCACCCCACATTGCGTTTACGTACAACGAGCCGACCATCTGGGGCGAGTATGTCATTGACATTGCGCGAGAGGCTCACGACGCTGGCCTGAATACCGTGATGGTCTCGAACGGCTACATTACACGCGAGGCCTTTTTCGATATCTATCGCTACATTGACGCAGCCAACATTGACCTCAAAGCGTTCACCGAACAGTTTTACGGCAAGATCACACTGACACATCTGCAGCCGGTGCTCGACACCCTAAAATGGCTGCGCCACGAGACCGGAGTGTGGTTTGAGATCACCAACCTGATCATCCCAACGCTGAACGACGGCAATGCGGAGTTTCAAGAACTCTGCGATTGGGTGCTGGAAAACCTGGGCGACGATGTGCCGCTGCACTTCACCGCATTTCATCCAGATTTCAAATTGCAGGACAAGCCGGCCACTCCTCCGGAAACGCTGCATCGCGCGCGCAAATTGGCTATGCGGATGGGGCTGAAGTACGTCTATGAGGGCAATATCTTCTCAGACGGCGGCAACACCATCTGTCCGGGATGCAAGCAGACTGTCATCACGCGCTCCTGGCATTCAGTGATGGCGAACCGGCTGAAGAATGGTTGCTGCACCAATTGCGGCACGCGAATCGCCGGTGTATTCGGTGAAGCCGACTCCGAGAAGCGGCGGCAGTGGTGCGAATCGCTGTCCGCGAGTTAGGCTGCACAAGAAGTTATCTCTGCATGCCTCCTGAGAACACCGTCCAGTTCGCGCTCAGGTCGCTGAGACACACGATGCACAAGGCCAAACCCTCCGGCTTAAGCACGTTCACCTCCAGACAGCCCTCGCGACGTCAACCCTGTTTTCGAGTAGCAATAGCGTCGGAGCGGTTTGTTTTGCGAAGCGAACTGAAGCATAATCGCTGACAACTGGAACAGCTGGATATCTTGAAATTATTCTAAAACCGACTACTGGATACCCCCGCAATGAGTGTGAGTCAACAATTGCGAACGCCGAAACGGCGGAAGAGCGAAAAGCTTTCTCCGAATCGAATCTCGCCGCTATGGATGGCATTCGCACTTAGCGTGCTGCTCGGCTGCTTTGTTTTTCTTCCGGCAGTGAATGCCAACGTCCGTCTCATCTGGTCTTTCCTGGCAGCAACAGGCGGGCTGTTGGTGTTTCTATTCTTTCTGCGTCGAGAGGTTATCCGGGCCGGACGTAGCTTGCGCTATGAGTTCCTCGCCAAGCCCGTTCACTATGTGCAGCTTACGATGCACGCCTCCATCTTTGCGTATTGGGGATGGTACTGGCGCGAGGTATACCACGAGATTCCGCTGATCCTCGCTCAAATCGTCTTCGTGTACGTGCTGGACATGTTGGTGTGTTGGTCGCGTCGTGATAAGTGGATCTTAGGCTTCGGGCCCTTTCCCATAGTGCTGAGCGCCAACTTGTTTCTGTGGTTCAAGCCCGATTGGTTCTTTCTGCAGTTCCTCATGATTGCTACCGGCGTCCTCTGCAAGGAATTCATAACCTGGCAAAAGGATGGACGGCGCGCGCACATATTCAATCCCTCTGCGATTGCGCTCTTCCTGTTTTCCGTGGCCCTGATCGTCACGCACGGCACGCACGTGAGCTGGGGAGACGAAATTGCGGTCAGTCAACAGCTGCCGCCCTATATCTACCTCGAAATCTTTGCCCTCGGTCTTGTGGTTCAAGGTTTATTCTCGGTCACCTTGGTTACACTCTCAGCGGCAGCTGCGCTTTACGCGCTGAACCTGGCGTATACCCACGCAACCGGTTTGTATTTTTTTATCGACACCAATATACCGGCGGCGGTATTTCTTGGCCTGCACCTTCTGATTACTGATCCAGCCACTTCACCCAAGAAAAATATCGGCAAAGTAATATTCGGCGGCCTGTACGGCGCAGGAGTATTCGGTTTCTATTGGCTGCTGGCACGGCTCGGTGTACCGACTTTTTATGACAAACTGCTCATCGTTCCGCCGCTCAACTTGACCGTCCGAGCTCTCGACCGTGCAAGCGCGGCGCTGGAGTCGCGTCTTCCCAAACTCACATGGACTCCGAGACAGGCGAACTTCGCGTTTATGGGAGTGTGGGTGTGCCTCTTTAGTGTTATGTCCGCGACCGGATTTCTGGGCGGCCACCATCCCGGCGCTGACACCGAATTCTGGCGCGACAAGTGCGTGGCAGGAAACCATACCGCTTGCGAGACGTGGGTTCGTTCGATGGATATCTCCTGCTCCCACGGCGGTGGACAGGCGTGCTTGATGCTGGGTCAAGCACAGAACGAGGGACGAATTGTTCCGCGCGATGCGGCTGCGGCGGGGAAAAATTTTGCTCACGCTTGTGAGCTGGGATTGTCGAATGGCTGCGCCGGCGTCCTACGGGTAGGAGCTGAGAACGGCGGCAGCGCCTTCCAGAATGCCTGCGACCGGGGTGACGGCGAGAGTTGCTTCCTGTTGGGATCGCTATATTACGCGGGGAGTGGCGTTCCCAAAGATCCCGCCCGCGCCTTCTCATTGCTCCGGCGCTCGTGCTCATCGGGTTGGTCGCGCGGATGCGCCGGACTGGCTGAATGTTACCGCGCTGGAGTCGGTACCGCAGTCAATAATGCTCGAGCGGTTGAAGAGTTCGACAAAGCTTGCAAAGACGGCGTCGCCTCGAGCTGCTTCTCCGCCGCCTCAATATACCGGACGTTGAACGATTCCGCCAAGGCGGAAAAGGCATTGAAGCAGGGTTGCCAAATCAGGGAGGGCTTTGCGCAATCGAGTTCCGCATACACCAGCGGGCCTCTGTCGCAGAGGCTTGCGGTTCCCGCATTCTGTTCGTCGGCTACTCAGTAAGCGCCACAGCTCGGTCAAAGCAGAGGCCGAACGTCAACTCTGGCTCAGCCGCGCGCTGCTGGCGGAGATCCCACTGGCAAAGAATTCGAATCGTTTGATAATCTTTATCATCTGATAGTTATGCGCCGGGAGACTTACAACGAGTTTCGCCGCTTATGTCAAGAGCACAAGCTGGCGGCGACACACCAGAGGCAAAAAATCTACGAGGCACTGGTGTCACGACCCGGGCATTATTCGCCGGAGGAGATCTACGAGCAGGTAAAACAAGACTTGCCGTCGATCTCGCTTGCGACGGTCTACAAGAACCTCAAGACCTTCGTGCATGCCGGCATGCTGCGCGAAGTCAGCCCTCATCATGGCTCGTGGCGTATTGACGCCAACCACCATCCCCATCACCACCTGGTTTGCACGCGTTGCCGCTCCATTACCGATTTGGAATTTGATTCGCTCGGTCCGGTGAAATTGCGTGGCAAACTTCCTTCGGGTTTCAGGCTGGAAAAGTTTACTATTGAGGTGCAAGGCATCTGTAAAGCCTGCACAGCAGCAGAAACAATGCATTAATTTTTCATTCCATTCCAAGCGAGAGGATACGAAATGTTAAGCGTAGGAGAGCAATTCCCCGACTTCAGCCTTACTGCTACCGTCAGCACCAACAAAGACAACGCATTCAAAACTATTACCAATGAGGACTACAAAGGCAAATGGAAGATTTTCTTCTTCTGGCCGAAGGATTTTACGTTTGTCTGCCCGACCGAGATTGCGGCATTCGGAAAGCTGAACAAGGAATTTCAGGACCGCGACGCGCAGATTCTGGGTGGCAGCATTGATTCCGAGTTTGTCCATCTGGCGTGGCGCAACAATCATCCTGATCTCAAAAACCTGCCGTTCCCCATGCTTTCCGACATTAAACGCGATCTGTCGTCCACACTAGGTATTCTGGATGAGAAGGTAGGCGTGGCGCAGCGTGCAACCTTTATCGTCGATCCGGAGAATGTCATCCGTTTTGTTTACGTGACTGATCTCTCGGTCGGTCGCAATCCACATGAAGTTCTGCGCGTTCTCGACGCGCTTCAGACGGATGAACTCTGTCCCTGCAACTGGCAAAAGGGGCAAGAGACTCTGCATGTCTAGTTGATATTCCGGTGGCTTCGCCCCCCCTGCGCGGAGCCACTCTTCCTATTTGTTTTCCCGTAATTACTCGAAAGAGAAATCTCATGAATCTCGATACGTTGATTGAAGCCATCCCTTCATACGCCAAGGACCTGAAGCTCAACTTTTCCAGCGTGGTGCGGCAACAGACTGAGTTGAACGAGCAACAAGCATGGGGAACCGTGGTTGCCTCGGCCATCACCTCGCGAAACCCAGAATTAATTGCGGCTGTCCTGGACGAAGCCACAACCCATCTCACGCCAGAAGCGCTTGAGGCAGCCAAGGGAGCCGCAGCCATCATGGGCATGAACAACATCTTTTACCGCTTCCTGCACCTGTCTTCGAATGAGAAGTACCGCACTATGAAGGCGGGTTTGCGCATGAATGTTATCCGCACCCACGGCATCGATCCCCTCGATTTTGAGTTGTGGTCGATCGCGGCCTCCGCGATCAATGGTTGCGGGGCGTGTGTGGACTCGCACGAGAAGGTATTGCGGGACAAAGGCGTCACTGAGGAGAGGATTCTGGCTGCGGTCCGCATCGCCTCTGTAATTCACGCTATCGCAGTTGTTCTCGACACGGAAAGCGTTGCCCGGCAGCCTGCACTCGTTTGAGAGTTTGATTATCGGCGATATGGGCGCCGTATTGAATTGGTGTCCAGGGCACACCCGTGCCTGAACGTTAGCACCAAGCTCTCAATCCTGTCCAAAAAAACCGCTGTGGCCCGTTAGTCACTCTCACAAGTCACAAGCGATTGTGATCTATGTACTTGTTGAGTGTGCGGTAGGAGTGTTCCGCTGGACTGTATCTGGAGTAAGAGCCTGACTGCCGCCAATCTCTCCGAAAGCACGGAACAGGCAAACCGAAGCGGGTTGGCGCTTTAGCGGATCACCTCATTAGGTGACCGCCGACACTCGTACAGGTGCGATAGCGATTACGGCGGCAGGGAAAGGCTTTCGACCCGGAGGCGGTGTTTGTACGCGCAATCCGGCCGTATGACGCGGGGATACGAATCGTAACTACAGGGGGTCGTCGTGCTTACACCATATGGCTTGGACATCATAGAAAGCTGCCTGGCCTGCAAGATGCGGGCTGAGCACATATTTTGCGATCTTCCGCCGGCTGCATTGCAGACATTTGAATCCGTCAAATACGCTACTGCCTATCCGAAGGGCGCTGTTCTGTTCGTCGAGGGCCAGACGCCGCGGGGCATTTTCGTGCTGTGCAAGGGCCGCGTAAAACTCTCGATCTGCTCAACCGACGGCAAGACACTGATCTTAAAGATTGCTGAACCAGGAGAAGTACTGGGCCTCAGTGCGACGGTGAGCGGCAAGCCTTACGAGCTGACCGCCGAGACGGTGGATCCTTGTCAGGTAAACTTCGTCAAACGTGAAGACTTCCTGCGTTTTCTCAAAGAACACGCCGATGCCTGCCTCCGGGTAGCCGAACAGTTGAGCGAAAAGTACAACAGCGCGTGCCGCGAGATTCGCTCGCTTGGCCTTTCGCACTCGGCGGCGGAGAAACTAGCGAAGCTGTTGTTGGAGTGGAGCGCCAAGAACGGCGAAGCTTCGAAGGCGGAGCCGCGCGTGAAACTGGCCTTGACCCATGAAGAGATTGCGCAGATGATCGGCACCTCCCGCGAGACCGTTACGCGCTTATTTGCCGATTTGAAACGGCGCCAGATTGTTCAGGCAAAAGGCTCGACTCTACTGATTCGCAACAAGGCAGCTCTGAAAGCACTGGCGATTACGCAGTGAGCTAAAGGGTTGTGATTGCTTCCGATTGTGGAGCTCGCATCGGCAGCTCAGGGATTTCGATTGATCATCTCAGTTGTCACGCCAGCCGAGGCATGGGAGGGCAATGCGTCTGCAGGGTGTGAACAAGGTCACGGAAATCGGTGACTGCAATCACTGCATTGCAACGGTGCGGAGACGTATTACCTCGATCATGGAGAGCATGATTCAGTCGTCGAGTTGCTTGACCTGCGATTTCCGTCCCGACCGGCTCTTTTGCGACATGCCTGCGGATTCGTTGAAATCTTTCGACGAGATCAAATCGCTCACCGCTTACCCTAGGAGCACGGTCTTGTTCGCCGAGGGGCGGCCGGTCCGTGGCATTTACATTTTGTGCGACGGACGGGCCAAGCTGTCCATTTGCTCCGATACTGGAAAACGGCTGACCTTGCGGATCGCCGGCCCTGGAGAAGTACTGGGTTTAGGGGCCGCCTTGTCGAATAGCCCCTACGAAATCACCGCGGAACTGTTGGACAATTCACAGGTCGTGTTCGTTCGCAGAAAAGACTTGTTGAAATTCCTGCGGGAGAATCGCGAAGTCTGCCTGCAAGTGGTTCGTATGTTGAGTCAGGATTTGCATGGCGCCTACGAGCGGGTCCGCACGATCGGCATGATACGCACCCGCCGCCCACGCATGATATTCCGCACCGGTGCTTTACTGGTTTAAGTCCATAATATTGCCCATCGCCCGCGGCTGTCTCGCGGGCTTTTGTCTTGTCGGAGCGCGGCCAGACCGAATTGAAAAGCCTGTGTCACTCTGAACGCGGTGCGCGCCGGAATCCAAACAAACGTTCGAGGTTCGACATAGAAGTAGGGAACTGGTGGCCTTATTCTTGCCTCGACGGTCTCAGGAATTTGGCTGAGCACCGCCCCGAAGGCTCAAGAACACCGGCCCATGCTTCGGCGGTCGATGGCCCCGCTTTTGGTGATGGCGCTCACACTCCGGGGTGAGAAGCACTGGAGGGTGTGACTTCAATCACAGCCGCTCGTGAGTACACTCACTGCCCCTTCGCGTCCTCATCGGCGATGGTTATGAGTGACGCGGCGTGGGCGCGGCGTCCAGCGAAAGCGAGGTTGCGGTGAAGCGTTGCGGTCTGGTTTTCTTTGTTGCCTTGCTGCTCGGTGCGGGAGCGCTGGCCAAGTCCACTCCCAAGTTGAGCAATGATGACTGCCTTGCTTGCCATAACGATGCCACTCTCACCAAGGACGAGAATGGTAAACCCGTCAGCCTGCACGTGGATGATGCGAAGTTCAAAGCCTCAGTCCATAGTGTCTTCGGTTGCACCGACTGTCACAAAGATATCAAGGCATTTCCCCACGATCCCACGCCAGCCAAGCCCGTGTGCGCGACCTGCCATGCTGATCAGCAAACCGCCTACGATCACGGTGTTCATGCCAAGGCGGCTGCGGCAGGCAACACCAATGTTGCTAAGTGCCAGGATTGCCACGGCAGCGTCCACGAAATTCTGCCGGCTAGTGATCCGAAGTCAAAAGTAGCTCGGAGCAACATTCCGCAAACCTGCGGCGCCTGCCATGGCCAAAAATTTGTGATGGCATCGAGCGGAATTAGTTCCGCTCCCTTCACTTCGTACCAGCAAAGTGTTCACGGCAAAGCGGTGGCTGCGGGTTCCGACAAGGCCGCCGTTTGTACCGATTGCCATGGTCAGCATGACATCCTGGCAGCTACTGATCCGAAATCGCCAATCAACAAATTCAATGTTCCGGTAACTTGCGCCAAGTGTCACGACAACGTCAAGCAGCAGTACGTACAAAGCATCCACGGTCAGGCAATCGCGCGCGGCAACTGGCAAGCGCCGGTTTGCACCGACTGTCACGGTATTCACACCATCAAAGCTCCCTCTGACCCAGGTTCTTCCGTTGCGTCAGCGAATGTGGGCAATGCGTGTGCACAATGTCACGGCAGCGTACGCCTTTCCAATGAGTTCGGAATGCCTTCCGGCCAGGTGAACACCTACCTGTCCAGCTATCATGGTATGGCCTCGAAGATGGGTTCCACGACGGTGGCGAATTGCGCCAGCTGTCATGGTGTGCACAATATTCTTCCGTCCAGCGATCCGCGCTCTACCATCAATCATGCCAACCTGGCCAAGACCTGCGGGCAATGTCATCCTGGCGCTAACGAGAAATTCATCAGCTTCAAAGTGCATTCCGATGGTCTGGCGAAAGCTGATTTCGGCAGCAAGGTGATTGGGTATATCAGTAAGTTCTATGTCTGGATGATCATCGGCGTCATCGGCGGCATGGTGGTGCACAACCTGATCGTCTTCCGCAAGAAGCTGATTCTGCATCGCATTGGTCAGCCTCGCATTCTGTTCCGCATGACCCGGGGACAGCGGGTGCAACACATTATCCTGCTCGCCAGCTTCTTCACGCTGGTACTGACAGGCTTTGCCTTGCGTTATCCGTCATCATGGCTGGCTGACGTGTTCGTCAAGGAAGCGGTGCGAAGCGTCATCCATCGAGTGGCAGGAGTGGTGCTGATCGCCGTCAGTTTGTTCCATCTGTGGTATGTCATCAAGAACCCCGACGGCCGGCGCCTGATCAAAGACATGTTGCCCGACTGGAAGGACGTCACAGACGCACGTGACGCATTCCGCTACTATCTGGGTTATAGCGAGCAACGCCCGCTTTTCCGCCGCTTCACTTATGCCGAGAAGGCTGAGTACTGGGCGTTAGTGTGGGGCATGTTCGTGATGGCCAACACCGGATTGATGGCCTGGTTTAAAGTGGGGGTCGGTGAAAGAGTGCCGGGTTGGTGGATCGATGTTGCGATCACCATTCACTGGTATGAAGCGGTATTAGCCACCTTGGCCATTATCGTATGGCATTTGTATGGAGTGATATTCGACCCCGATTCCTATCCCATGAATTGGGCTTGGTACGACGGCAAGATGTCGGTTGAGGCTTATGAGCATGAGCATCCTCTCGATCTGCTGGCGATCGAGAAGGCCGAGGGCTCAGAAGATGAAGAGGCTAAGCCAGTCGGGATGCCGACAAAACAGGAAGACGAGACCGTCGCAAGCAAGAGTTAGTGAGCGCCACGGAGAGTGTCTGCAACTTTAGGGTGAGGTAATCGTCACGTTCGGTTTTTTTGATTGCAATGCAAATCCGTTGTGGTAACTTTTGCAACACTGAATGTGCGTGATCTGCACTGGGTGAGGCGAAGAAGGGACAATTAAATAAATGACTGAGGACACGCAGAGGGTGGATCCTCTACGCGATCATCCGCCCGTTTCACGAAATCTCATTAGGAATCCCATCAGCCTGATCGGCCTGGCGCTGGCCGGCGTTGCCTTTGCTAATATCGTTTTCCTTGTGCTGATTGACGTTCTGGCCAGTCATCCGTCCCCCTATATCGGGATTCTTGCCTATATGGTGGCGCCGGGATTTCTGGTGCTGGGCCTCATCCTCGTACCGATCGGAATGGTGATCGAGCGGCGTCGCCGGCTTCACGTTGTAGGCGCGCCGCCCCATTTCCCGAAGCTTGATCTCAACAATCCGGCGCAACGCAGCACAGTCGCGTTTGTACTCAGCTTCGTGGTGATCTTCGCGCTTGTGAGCGCGGTCGGCAGCTACAAGGCCTACGAGTTTACCGATTCAGTGGACTTTTGTGGCCAACTGTGTCACACCGTGATGCACCCCGAGTTCACAGCGTACCAGGCCTCGCCGCATGCTCGCGTGGCATGTGTCGATTGCCACGTTGGATCGGGCGCCGGTTGGTATGTGAAGTCCAAGCTGTCCGGCATCCGCCAGGTTTACTACAACGCGCGCGGTACTTATCCGCGGCCGATTCCCACGCCGGTGCATAATCTGCGCCCGGCGGCCGAGACCTGCGAACAATGCCACTGGCCAAAGAAGTTCTGGGGTGCGCAGCTTAAGACCTTCACTCACTATGGCTCCGATGAGCAAAATACTCCGCGGGTAATCCGTATGCTGATCAAGACTGGCGGCGGAGATCCTTCACTGGGGCAGGCTGGTGAGGGCATTCATTGGCACATGAACATCAACAACAAGGTCACCTACTTTGCCACCGATGAACAACGGCAGGTAATTCCGTGGGTGCGCATAGAAGACAAGGACGGCAAGGTGACCGAGTACCTTGTAAAAGATGGCGCACCCACCCAGTCCCAGATCGACAAGGCCGACAAGCGCCGCATGGATTGCATTGACTGCCATAGCCGCCCGTCGCATGCCTATATTCCGCCCGATCTGTCGGTAGACGGAGGAATCTCTGGACGCTCCATCGATGCCACGTTGCCGTTTATCAAGCAACAGGGCGTAGAAGTGCTAACCGCTGACTATAAGACGTCAGACGAGGCGCTGAAAGCGATCGCCGAGAAGATTCCGAAGTTCTATCAAGAGAAGTACCCGCAGATCGCTTCGGCTAAGGCGGACAGCATCAAGGGCGCAGTGATTGAACTGCAGCGCATCTACAGCACCACGTTCTTTCCCTACATGAAGGTGAACTGGAAGACCCATCCCAACAATATTGGGCACTTCTACTATCAGGGTTGCTTCCGTTGTCACGATGGCAACCACGTGAGCAAGGACGGGAAGGTCATCAGCAAGGACTGCAACTCCTGCCATACCGTGCTAGAGCAGCAGGAAAGCGGTACGCAGATCGCCTCGTTGCCAACCCAAACGTTCAAGCATCCGGTTGACATCGGCGACTTGACAGCGGCGAACTGCTCCGATTGCCATAGCGGAGGCGTCGGACCGTAGAAAAAGACAGCCTCTCATTCAGCTCACGGTTCGCGCAATATGTGGTGGGGTCTGACGGCTCCTTGCAAAATTGTTGATCACCGTTTGGGCCCACCGATTACACTGTGAATCATGCAAATCCTAATTCTTGCTGCAATTTTCGTGATTGGCATAATCACCTTTCCGGCGGCTGCCTCCGGTGGCGAATTTGGTCCGAACAATCCTTTCTTCGCTCCCAGCCCGTTACCGTTTCAGGCGCCTCCGTTCGACAAGATCAAGGACGAAGATTATCAGCCTGCGCTTGAAGCCGGAATGGCGAAGCAACTCCAGGAAGTTCAAACGATTGCGGCTAATCCTTCACCCCCTACTTTCGAAAATACTATTGTTGCGCTGGAAAAGAGCGGCGAGTTGTTGCAGCGGGTGGAGGCGACGTTTTTCGCGGTGGTCAGCGCGAACAGCGATCCTGCATTGCTGAAAGTCAGGTCGATTGAGGCGCCCAAACTCTCGGCGCACCGAGACGCAATCTTCCTCGACCCGAAGCTGTTCGAGCGCGTAGCAGCAGTCTATAAACAACGCAACTCGCTCAATCTGGATGCGGAGTCTCTACGTCTGGTCGAATGGGATTATGACCAGTTCGTACATGCAGGCGCAAAACTTAACGACGCGGATAAAACTGAGCTAAAGAAGCTCAACGAAGAGATAGCGACCCTCTCCAATGTCTTCGAAACTAAGTTGCTGGCCGCCACCAAGGACGCGGCTTTTGTGACAGCGGACAAAGCGGCTCTGGCGGGCTTGACCGATGCGCAAATCAACGCTGCGGTCGAAGTAGCGAAAAGTCGTAAGGTGGAGGGATTCGTCCTTCCTTTGCAGAACACCACGCAGCAGCCCGATCTGGTCGCTCTGAGCAATCGCGCAACTCGTCAGGCACTGTTTTCCAACTCCTGGGACCGCGCCGAGCGGGGCGATGCCAATGATACCCGCGACACCATCGCCAAGCTTGCGCAACTTCGCGCCCAAAAGGGCAAGTTGCTTGGATATCCAAACTTTGCAGCCTGGAAGATTGAAGACCAGATGGCCAAGACGCCGGAAGCCGCCCTGAAGTTTATGGACGCTCTCGTGCCCGCCGCAACGGCGCGGGCCGCCAGCGAAGCCCAGGACATCCAGGCGGTGATTGACCAGCAAAACGGCGGGTTTAGGCTTCAGCCGTGGGATTGGGAGTTCTACGCCGAACAGGTCCGCAAGGCCAAGTACGATCTCGATGAAGAGCAGGTGAAACCCTATTTCGAGTTGAACAATGTGCTGCAGAACGGCGTCTTCTACGCCGCCAACCAGCTTTATGGCGTCACCTTCAAGGAACGCAAGGACCTTCCGGTATATGACCCGAGCATGCGCGTCTTTGAAGTGTTCAACGCTGATGGCAGTTCGCTGGCATTGTTCTATTGCGATTACTTCAAGCGTGACAACAAGCAGGGCGGCGCCTGGATGAACAACTTTGTTGAACAGTCCAAACTGTTGGGCACAAAACCGGTAGTAGTGAACGTCGCGAATTTCGCCATGCCCGCCGCCGGAGAGCCGGCGCTGATTACTTCAGACGACGTCAGGACCATGTTCCATGAATTCGGTCATGCTCTGCACGGCATGTTCGCTAACACTGAATACCCCAGCCTTTCGGGTACATCAACGGCGCGCGACTTCGTGGAATTTCCGTCGCAGTTTAATGAACATTGGGCGACTTACCCTGCAGTTTTCCAGCATTACGCAAAGCATTACAAGACTGGCGCTCCCATGCCGGCGGAGCTGGTGGAGAAGATCAAGAAGGCGGCCACCTTCAACAAGGGCTATGACACCACTGAACTCCTGGCCGCTGCTGAACTTGACATGAAGTGGCACACCCTTCCAGCGACCGCTCCGCTACAGAAGCCGGATGCTTTTGAAACCGAAGCCTTGGAGCAAACCCATCTCTCCATCAGCTATGTGCCTCCACGTTACCGTTCCAGCTATTTCAGCCATATCTGGGGCAGCGGATACGCGGCCGGATACTACGCTTATCTTTGGACGCAGATGCTGGACGACGATGCGTTTCAATGGTTCGAGGAACACGGCGGTCTCTCCCGGGCTAACGGTGACCGGTTTCGCAATATGGTGCTGTCGCGAGGCAATACTGAAGACCTTGAGACGTTGTACGTTGCATGGCGTGGGGCAAAGCCCAGCATTCAACCTATGCTGAAGTATCGTGGTTTGGAGCCTGGCGGCGGCAGTTCCAAGTAAACCTGGAGGGAGCGTCTGCCCGCGTGGTTGCGCTTTGGCTTGGCTCGTCGCTAAGAAGGGTCGTGCTTGCCAAAGAGGTAACGGTAAGCAATAATGGATCTTTGCCTCCGGTCGCGAGCTCTGGCAAGCGCAAGCTTGATGGAGTTTAGATAATGGGGGTCCAACGAACGCTTCCCTGTGTTTGTTGGGGTGTGGAGCGAAGCTGTAGTTCGCTGGAGCACCCGTCCGAAAGCGCGACTACCGCGATCGGCGACTCCGATTATCTCGCCTGAAGGAATTTGTGCCACGCCTTCCAGCGCTCCCAACTAAATTCGTTGTTCTAGATTGGGCAGGGAATGCGCTACATGTGTGGACATTGACGAGCCGAAAGGAACTGCTTCTGTGTTGATGATTCGTCTCTCGCGTCGCGGTGCGCGTAAACAACCTTACTACCGCATTGTGGTAATTGAGAAAGACCGTGCGCGCGATGGCCGCTCGGTGGAAGTGGTCGGCACTTACAATCCGCGTACCAATCCCGCCAGCGTGGAATTGAAGCGCGAGCGTATCGACTACTGGACCAGCAAGGGAGCGCAGTTATCTGATCGCGTCAGGAAGCTGGTGGACAAAGCTGCCGCCAGCACGCCAGCCCCCACGGCTGTCGAAGCCTAGAGTCCGAAGCAACTTCGATTTCGGGAGCCGCCTCAACAATGACGGACAGCACCGTGAACATGCCTGCGTTGGTGGAGCATCTTGCCAAGGCCGTGGTGGAAGCGCCTGACGAGGTGACGGTAGAAGCCTTTGAAGAAGGCGGCCAGACGGTGTTAGAGCTGATTGTGGCCGAGAGCGACTTGGGGCGGGTGATTGGCCGCCAGGGACGCATGGCCCGCAGCCTGCGCACGATTGTAAATGCGGCCAGCCTGCGCACTCGCAAGCGCTATCAGTTGGAGATCGTGGAATAACCGGCGACTTCATTACCATCGCTCGTGTGCTGGGTCCGCAAGGGCGGCGCGGCGAAGTGATGGCGGAATTGCACACCGATTTTCCGCAGCGCTTTGAAGAGCGACGGCAGTTGTCAGGTTTGGCGGCCAACGGTACGCGCCGTGAACTGCAAGTTGAAGAGCACTGGTTTCACAAGGGCGGCGTTGTACTGAAGTTTGCCGGCATCGAGAGTATTAGCGACGCCGAGCTACTCGCCGGACTGGAGTTGCAAGTTCCAATCGAGCAGCGTGCCGAGTTGGAAGCAGGTACGAACTATGTAAGCGACGTTGTCGGCTGTGAGGTTTGGATACAAGATACAAATGGTCAGCGGTTGCTCGGGACTGTGAGAGAAGTTCAGTTCGGAGCGGGCGAGGCTCCTCTGCTGGTTGTGCGAACGAAGGTCGGCACTGAGCAAGAAATTTTGCTTCCGTACGCCGAAGAGTTTTTGAAGTCGGCAGATTTCCAGCAGCGACGGATAGAGATGGAATTACCCGAAGGGCTGCTGGAGTTAGATTCACCGTTGAGTGGGGAAGAGAAGCAGCGGCAGAAGACCGAAGCCGACGAGGCACGATCGGCTGGGGTTCGCCGCAGGCGAGGGAAGTGAGAAAAAACCCCCACGCGCCCAGGCGCGAATCGGGGAGGCCCGAATGAAGTTCGAGATTCTGACGATTTTTCCGGACTTTTTTCGCGGGCCATTGGATTACGGCATTGTGCGCAAGGCGCGCGAAGCCGGGTTGATTGAAATTGGCATCCACGATCTGCGGGCGTTCGCGCACGATCGGCATCGCACGGTGGACGACCGGCCATTCGGCGGCGGCGAAGGCATGGTACTCAAGCCTGAGCCTATCTTCGAATGTCTCGAATCGCTTGCTGCCTTGCCGCGTGAAGAACGGATGCGCGCTGACTCGCGCGAGACTGTGGTGCTGCTTTCGCCTCAGGGCGAGTTGTTCACGCAGGCTGTAGCGCAGGGATTGACGAAGCGCGAACGTGTGGTGCTTATCTGCGGGCGTTATGAAGGCGTCGATGAGCGAGTAAGCCAGCACCTCGCTGATCGGGAAATTTCAGTTGGCGATTTCGTGCTGAGTGGCGGGGAATTAGGCGCAGCCATTATCGTGGATACGACGACGCGCTTGCTTCCCGGCGCGCTTGGCAACGCGGCCTCGACGCAGCAAGAATCGTTTACCGCGTCGGCTGTGCAGGACCAGAGGATTTCAGGCGAGCCGCCGAGCTCGACATGCGGGTCGGGCGGATTATTAGATTATCCACATTACACGCGTCCTGCGGAGTTTCGTGGGATGCAAGTTCCCGAAGTGCTGATGAACGGGGACCACGACGAGATCCGAAAGTGGCGGCGCCGTACCGCGCTGCAGAAGACGTTGCGCAATCGTCCCGATTTGTTGCGCGACGCCGAATTGAGTAAAGAAGATCAAAAGCTCCTGGCCGAGGTTAAGTCGGAAAGAGCCTGAAGGTTCGAGCGAAGTGATTGCGGTCATAAAGGTCCTTCGACTCGCTGTGCTCGCTCAAGATGACACAGGTTGGAGAACGAGAGCTAATGGCTAGTGGCTAATGGCTAGCTGCTATTTTGGCCGCCGCGAGGCGTGCGATACGGAAGGGAAAAGAACAATGTCGAACAACTCACCTATCATTGACCGGCTTCTCGCCAAGACGCGGCGCACCGATCTACCAGACTTTAAACCTGGCGACACCGTCCGGGTACACGTGAAGATTAAGGAAGGCGACAAGGAGCGCTTGCAGGCGTTTGAAGGGGTCGTCATTTCCAAAAGCCATGGAGATCAGCCCAGCTTCACGGTGCGCAAAATGAGCTTTGGGCAGGGTGTCGAGCGCATCTTTCCCACCCATTCGAAGGTCATCGACAAGATTGAGGTGCTGCGTTCGGCACATGTGCGTCGCGCCAAGCTGTATTATCTGCGCGCGCTGCGTGGCAAGGCCGCCCGGCTTCGCGAAGTAGATACCAAGCGCGCGTAAGGCGTCGCTAAACTTCCCGCCGGCAATCCTCTTTGGCTCGCATTTACAAGACGAAACCCCGCTTGGGAAGAAGCGGGGTTTCGTTTCGCGACCTAGTGTCGCGTTCTTTGCGGGTAGTCAGGTAGGGGTTGTTGCAGCTAGAGCTTTGTCGCTAGTTCCATCAAACCCACGGTAACGGCAATCCAGAGCGCAAACGCTACCGTATTGAGAGTGAGGCGAATGGCGCCGTTGTCGATCAGCCAATTGTATTTCGCGTCCATAATCATCTCCTTGATATGCCGGCTTCCACTTCGACAATCGCAACTGCGCTATCGGGGACCCCGGAGGTTGCGCCCGGCGTGCCCTGCGGCGTCACCGGATCATGTTCTGCAGCTATATACGGGCGAACTCCAGAAAGGTTCCGTTACGATTTGGTGAATGCTGGCCAGTCGCAGAATCCTGTGGCAAAGGCAGTTTGAGGTGGTGTGAAGAGTCGGCGGCACTATTGCCACCGTTTGCTTTGGAAATCATTCAACACGGAGACACAGAGGGCACGGAGGTTTTACTCCTAAAGATTCTTCTCCGTGATCTCCGTGCCTGCGTGGTTTACTGGCTCTGCCTCTCGTCTTGCGCCGCAATCTCCCCCAGCTCCCAGTATCTCTTCAGCAGGGTGTCGGGCACATTGACTGCGTGGCCGGTCAGCATGTGCTTCAACTGCAGCGCGTTTACAGCTGCTTTGCCTTCGAAGTGATTGTTGGCGATGACGAAAGTTTTCTTCGCCTGGGCGGCAATCGTGTCAATGCGCGTCTTCCATCCCTGCAATTCGGGATCGGTATAGAGATAGTTATAGCGGTCGTTGCGCGAGTCGCTGTCAAACCATTGGTCGTAATTGCGTCCGTGTAGGCGCACGTAAGCAAATGCAGCGGTGACATGTTCGCTGGGAGCAACCGCCTTTCCCAGGCGCGGCTGGTCGATATTGCAGAACGCTACCCCTTTTTGGGCGAAGTAGCGCAGGGTCCCTTCATTGGTCCAACTGGTGTGCCGTACTTCTACCACTAACGGATACTGCTTGAACTTTTCTATCACGCTCTCCAGATAGTCGCGGTTCGCATTGGTGTTCTTAAACGAAATGGGAAACTGCGCCAGTACGGCGCCGAGCATATCCTCGGCGGCGATCGAGTCAAGGCCGTCCTTGGCGAGACGTTCGTCCTCGGCGTTGGCAACAATGGTCTCTGAGGACGTGCTCTCCAAGACGGCGATCGGCGAATGCGTGAATGCCTTATTCAGTTTGGCAGTAAACATGAACTCGGGATTTACTGCACGCGATTTTCGGCACCACAATTTGCCCCACTCCGGCTTGATATGGCCATAGAACGAGGTGTTGATCTCGATGACGTCGAGGAAGCGTGCCAAGTACTCCACCGGATGTAGCGATTTCTTGATCTGCGCGGGATAGACGATACCCTCCCAGTCTTTGTACGACCAGCCCGCGGTGCCCAGGTAGATTTTCGACTCCGTGTCCATGCTCGAAGGCGAGATTAGCACAGAAGCCTTATCCCTATGAGCGGGAAAGCCTTGAGTTCGGGTGCTCAGATTGGGGTGTGATCCTCATCACATGGTCCGGTGACAGTCGCCATCGCTGCAAATTCACGCTCGCGGTATTTTCATTCTCGTAATCCAAATTCATTCTGTCGGGAAGCAGAAATGATTGACCTTAAAAAGAAGTGCTGGCGTGAGAAAGTGACCGCGGAAATTACCGTGGCCCATATGCTTCAGTTTGCGAGAGAACTGGGCACCAACATGAGCGCTGCCGAAGTGACAGCGTTCCTCAACCAGAACGGCCGGGCGCAAGGCGTGTGGACGCACATGATGCAGGCTGGCGAGGAATACATCAAGTCGAGCCTGGAAGCGAACCCGGTTACTATTCGTAGCGTAAAGCAGAATCCACCACCCGCGAGATTAGTGCAGTAGCGGCCTCAAAGCGAATTCCAGGACGCCAGAGCCGACGTCCTTTCATATCAGTAAGTGACCATTACTACCCAATACACTCCTCCAGGCTGGCTCACGCTGGGAGCGAAACAAACTCCCAGCGAATACCCGGAGGACATTGGATGCGACAGTAGTTCTTTAGCGCTACTGGGCAGGTCTCCCGGAGCAGCCGCCGTCCAAGCCGCAACCTCTTGAACCCCAGGCAGATCTGCCGCCTTCTGGCTCTGCAGCGAGTCGTTGAGCGCCATATCGCAGGCCATATGCCGCAGTTGGGCTTGCGGCTTGCGCACCGGCGTTGGCATTCCATGAGCGGTGGTGTAATTCTCAACCGCCCGTTGCAGCACAGCATCCGCCTCGGGCTCGGAATACGCAGTTACGCGATGCGCGAAATCCTCGGTCACGTACACACGGTCACCGCTGCGCAGGACCGCGACACCAACCACGTTGTAATTGGGATTCAGGATGTTGGCACGATGCGCTGATGAGTGCAGGAAGCCTTGGTCAGCGGAGAGTACATCCTTACTGACGTCGACGTTCTCCGCTTGTTGGTCCGAATGCAGATTCTCATCGGCGAAGCGGACCTCCATAGTGGCCTCGCCATCGAATTGGTGCGATAGAGCTCTATGTTCCACCATCAGCGAGGTGTGTTTGCGAGCAGCTTGGGTGAGACGCTGATCCAGGGTCAGCGGCGGAATCCCCTGGCTGGCGCGTTCCTGGTTGATCAACTGGATCAGTTGCTGCTCGCCAGCCTCATCGAATTGAGCCTGGGCCACGGCGGGGGGTATAAGCAGGGAAGTGACGAATAGAGCAACGGCGAAGACGCGGGGCAAAGCGGAATCCTGATAGAGTCGCATTCGGTTTAGGTATCGGGAGGGGATCGCGGGCTTTCGTTTAGAACGCCGTCAACATACAATACAGCATCCCCTGGGGCCAAGTGATGACCATCTCCGTTGTGATTTTCCTTACCGTCGCAGGCATACTGGTCGGCTACATTGCTGCGACGCTGGTAGCCAGCTCTAAGACTGCCATGCTGACAGAGCGCACGATGGCGCACAAGTTGGAACTTGCCAACGCCAGAGCAACTACGGACCATCAAGCTGCAGAACTCAGAGCCTTAGTGGAAGCAAAGGCCGGCTTGGACGCGACTTTGGCGAGTGAACGCCGTAGCGCTGAGGAAAAGCTTCGGCTCCTTGCCGAAGCCAGTGAAGAGTTGAAAGCGCAGTTCAAAGTGCTGGCGGCCACAGCTTTAGAAAATAACAATTCGAATTTCCTTGATTTAGCCAGGAGCACGCTGGAGAAATACCAGTCCGAAGCCAAAGGCGAGCTTGAGAAACGCGAAAAGGCGGTCGAGACACTGGTGAGGCCCATTGCCGACTCCTTGAAGCAGGTAGATGAGCAGGTCAGGGATCTGGAGAAGAGCCGCGCCGAAGCCTATGGTGTGCTTTCCAGTCAGGTGACATCGCTGCGCGAAACGCAGAAGGCCCTGCAGATAGAAACCGGAAATCTGGTGAAGGCCTTACGCGACCCGCAGACTCGAGGCCGCTGGGGCGAAGTGCAGTTGCGAAAGGTCCTCGAGCTCGCCGGCATGTTGGGATACTGCGACTTTCAGGAGCAGCTCACAGCCAGCGACGAGGAACGCCGGTATCGCCCCGATGTGATTGTGAATCTGCCCGGCGAGAAGCATGTCGTGGTCGATTCGAAGGTTCCGCTCTCCTGGTATCTGAATTCTCTTGACGCCAAGGAGGAAGAAGAACGCAGTGTTTGCCTGATGAATCATGCGCGACAAGTGAGGCAACACATTGATTCACTCGCTGCGAAGGCTTACTGGCTGCAATTCAAACCGACCCCTGAGTTCGTCGTGCTTTTTATTCCGGGTGAAGCTTTTTTTAGAGCAGCACTTATGGCCGACCCAGACTTGCTCGAATATGGCGACGGGAAAGTGATTCTGGCTTCGCCCATTACTCTAATCGCGATGCTGAAAACAATTGCCTATGGCTGGAACCAGAAAAATCTGGAAGACAACGCCCGCAACATCAGCGCAGCAGGAAGAGAACTGTACAAACGGCTGTCTACCATGGCCGGGCATCTGCAGGAGATGGGTAAGAAGCTTGGTGGTACCGTGGCTGCCTATAACGACATGTTGCGCTCGATGGAAAGTCGCGTTTTCCCGTTGGCGCGAAAATTTCCTGACCTTGATCGCTCGTTGGCGGCAGCAGCCTTGCCGGAACTCGATCAATTGGACAAGACTCCGTTCCAGCTGCAATCACCCGACTGGCAGGAAGGTGAAGAAGAATCCGAGCTGCCGCTTACCAGTAGCGAGACCGCAGATCGTGCTAAGGTGTGAGGCGATCAGCATTTCTGCCGTCATGCTCGATGCAGCGGAAGGGCTGTGGAGTCAGCTGACCCGTCGTTTCTACTCCAGCGAAACTGATCTTGAAGGCGAAGTACCTCCTGATGCAGGGACTCGCCGAACTGTTTACGCTCGCCGGTCGCCAATATGGGCTCACCGAACGCAATATTTGCGCGGATGATCTTTTTGCCTAACAGATTGATGGCGTGAGGAAGCAAAGGCATGTCGCCCCACCAACAGACTTCCCGCTTAACCACGCCATCGTCCAGTTCGTAGCTGATGGCACAGGGGGTTACGTTTGTGCCCACGTCAATGGCGGGTTGCAACATGGTTGAGTGAAAACGCATGACGCTTTCTCCATCAGTCGTGGTGCCCTCGGGAAAGAGTACAACTGGCACCCCGCTCCGCAAGCTCTCGGCGACACTGATGTTCGCCCGTGCGACATCGGCCCGGTCGTGACGCCGCACGAATACGCTTCCCGCCCATCGTGCATAGCGGCCAAAGATGGGCCAGCGTTCGACCTCGGCTTTGGACACGAAGACGCAAGGCACTGCGGAGCTAAAAACGAGAATATCGAGATAACTAAGGTGGTTGCTTACGGCTAATCCGTGGGAAGGCAATGGTCCAATTGTTGATACGTGAACGTTAATCGCTGACAGCCCGCGGGCACAACTTTGGTGTAGCCACTCGGCACATTCGGCGCGAGACGCGTCACGCCGCAGCTTGCGATGTTCCCAGAGTCCATACAGGGCTGCCGCCAAAAGGGCGGCAAGTCGAACGGCTCTTCGCAGCTGTGTCGCAAGAAGTTCGCGCATTTCGCTGGAGCGCACATGGTAGCTCCTCGTCGAAGTCTACCGGAATAGAATCTGCAGGGAAAAGCTAAGGAATCTTGTTGCTCGTCGTGGGCCGGCGTCACTATCCCTTTTGACACTGCTTCTGAGCGACTGCTACTATCGATTGTTTAAACGCAAAGCTCCCTCCAGCAAGCGTCCCCGTCGTCTAGCCTGGCCTAGGACATCGCCCTTTCACGGCGGTAACACGGGTTCAAATCCCGTCGGGGACGCCAAATCTTTTCAATGAGTTCCTAGCATTTTCGCCGGAAACCGCGGTACAACCACGGTACAGCTTGGTTTTGACCGGATCATGCCGACCACTTTGCTCTGCGCTGCCCGCTTCTGTGGACTCAGCGCTTGGGTGTAAGTGTCCAGCGTCATCCTGGCCGTTGAGTGCCTCAATAATTCCTGTACGACCTTGATGTCCTCTCCGTTCGCCTTGAGCAAGGTCGAAAATGTGTGACGAAAAGTATGCCACGACATTTTCTTGTTGATTCCAGCCTTTCGGGCTGCGGGTTGGATGTAATCGCGCATGACGGCGCTCAACCAGACTGGCTGCTTTCCCCGCTTGGCTCCCGCGCGATTGGCATCTGTCGCCCATACGTACTCGGACGGTTCCTTGTACGGGGTCACTTCGTACCAGGCCAGCAGGTCATGCGCAACGTATCCGGTTCATGTGCTGAGGGGCAATACCGGACCCGGTGTCTGCAACCGTCAGGCGCACTGCCGCCGCGCCGTTCAGGTTGGAGCGACTCTTGCGCGCCCGTATCGTGATTGTGCCCCCAGTTGCATTGCGTCCGCTGCATTTACCACCAGGTTAGATACGACCTGCCGAAATTCTCCCACATTCCCAAAAATCTCAGTATCTGCTTCCATGTCGCTTACGATTTCGATGCCGTGTGACTTAAATTTGCACTCGTACAGTGACAGTAGGTTTTCGATCTGTTGAGCGACCTGGAAGTTCGTGAGACCACCCGTGTCACGATAGAATCCGAGCGTCTGTTTTGTGAGATGGGCTATTGGATTCAGTTCATCGGTCGCGAGGTCCAGCATCGGCTGAGTGTGGGCTGTAAGCCGGGTTCTCTGCGGGCGAGATATAAAAGGTTGGTCACCGCCTCTAGTGGATTGTTGATCTCGTGAGCGATCGTGCCAGCCAGTCTGCCTGCCGCCGCTAATTTCTCAGCGCGAATCAACGCCGATTCTGCCTTCTTCCGCATCGAGATATCCTGGACAATCGAGATGCGGTACAACGGCTTGGAGTCCTGGTCCTTGACCAAAGAGGAAGTTATATTCACCCATACGATGGAGCCATCCCGGTGAATAAAGCGCTTCTCGGTGTCGTAGAAGTCGCGCTCACCGCTCATGAGTGACCCGAGCAGTTCAGCCTCAAGCAAACTATCGCCCGGATGGATGATCTCTTCGATAGCAGCTCACCCTCAGTGTAGCCCAGCATCCGGCACAAGGCCGGATTCACCATCATCAGCCGCCCGTCGAGTGCGACCTGCTTCACCCCGACAGGCGCATGTTGATATATGGAGCGGAAACGTTCTTCGCTTGCACGCAGCGCTTCTCTGGCTTCTCGTTCGGCGCTGATGTCGGTGTTGGTGCCGAACCAGCGAATGACTTTCCCGGCATCGTCCTTCAACGGCATTATGCGGGTAAGAAACGGACGAAAGATTCCATTCGCGCCCCGCAAGGGAAAGACCATGTCGAAGGGCTGACCGGTTGCAATAGAGGCTCGCCAGAGCTCCAGCACCATGGGCAATTCGTGCGGGTCATGCACCGATTGCCAGCCCCAACCTTCCATTTGCTCGGGAATCGTGCCGGTGTACCGGTACCAGCGCTGGTTATACCAGAAGATCTAACCATCAGCTTTGGCGATCCAAGCTAGCTGCGCGATCATCTCCGCCATCTGGCGGAACTGCTCCTCACTTCTCCGTAGATTCTTCTCGGCGGCGCGGCGGGTGCTAGCCTCATTGCGCAGCAGCCAGGCGGAGCTGAGCGTGAGCGCTCCAAAAACCAACATGCTTGCGCAGACCAGCAACGCTATTCCTATCGAGTGCTCGATCAGACCGTGACGTTCCGCTGCCAGTCTCAACCAACCTAACAAGGGGAGCAGCAGGCCCACAGCTAATAAGAAGCGGCGTGCGACCCTCTGACCTGCCCCCCCCTCTTTAGTCCAAGGATAATGAGACTTCCTCCGGTTTTTGTTCGCCCCATGCACCTTTCTCCGTAGCGGGGATGGGGGTGTGGGGCAAGGGGCCGGCGTTTGAGGCCTCTTGCCCCACATCAGTTCTGTCGAAGCTTGCTGCTGACTGTGCTGCGAACTCCATCGGGGTACGGTACTGCAAGCTGCTGTGGGGCCGAAGTTCGTAGTAGTCTTGCTTCCACTGCGCGATCTTCTGGCGTGCATCAGCCAGGCTGGTAAACCAGTTCTCATTCAGGCATTCATCCCGGAAACGTCCGTTGAAACTCTCTACATAGCCATTCTCCATGGGTCGTCCGGGTTGAATCGTGTGCCACTGCAGGCCTTGCTCGTAGGCCCACTGATCGACAGCGCGGCTCACGAACTCGGATCTATTGTCGCTGCGGATCTGACGCGGCAGTCCGCGTCTTTGCTTCAGTTCTTCCAGCACCCGCACCACTCGCACTCCGCCCAGCGAGGTGTCGACTTCGATCGCCAGGCACTCCCGCGTGTAGTCATCTACGATGTTCAAGCTACGAAACCTCCGTCCCGAGCTGAGCGTATCGCTCATGAAGTCGACCGACCACACCTGGTTGGCGGCCACGGCTGCAGGCAGCGGCTGGCGCACCGTGCTGCGCTTCCGCCCGCGCTTGCGCCGCAACGACAGCTTCTCCTCAACGTACAGCCGATACGCCCGCTTGTGGTTCACCTGCCATCCTTCACGCTCCAGCAGAATCTGCAGACGGCGGTAGCCGAACCGGCGACGGGCCTCCGCCAACTCGCGCAGCCGCACCCGCAGTGGCTGGTCCTCGCTCCTGCGTCTCCGATAGCGACACGTCGCACGATACAGTTCCATCAGCCCACAGGCCCGTCGCTGGCTCAGCGCTACCTCGACCTGCATCACCAGCACCGCCTCTCGCCGTGCCTGCGGGCTCACCACTTTTTTGCGACTACCGCCTTCAACGCCCGGATGTCTACCGCCTGCTCGGCCACGATGTGCTTCAGCTGCCGATTCTCCTCCTCCAGTTGTCGCAGCCGCCTCGCCTCGCTTAGTTCCAGGCCGCCGAACTTGCTCTTCCATCGGTAAAAACACGCCTTCGCAATCCCGTGCCGCCGGCACAGTTCTCCGGTTTCCATCCCGGCCTCTGACTCCTCCAGGATGGCGATGATCTGATCTTCGCTGAATCGACTCTTTCTCACGACTCCTCCTCTGGCCCTGGCGGGCCATCCTAAATGGGAGAAGTCTCTTTTCCTATGGACTATTTCTTGGGGGGCAGGTCACACCCACAAGCCGCGGCGAGTTTTCGGGACCGACTCTTAGGAGAGTTACGTAGTGCATCGTAGCAGTCTCCAGAATCAGGGCTGGTGGGCTCCGTCGAGACTGTCACAGTCTGCCAGCGACGCACGAGTTTCCCAGACCTTTTGTCGTTCTTTGGGTGGGGACTTTACGATTATTTGGAAGACATCAGCCCGCTCACCCTCTCGCTAAATAGGCCAATGCACGGCCTTTGTGCTACTGCTACGCACCGAGACTGATTAAGTCGGTTGTCTGGCCACAGTCCACGATCATTGTTGCTAGACGTACCGAAGGACTTGCGCCCAGCGGACGGAGAAAAAGTGCTCTCGCTGATTTCGAAGGTGGAGTTCCTGGACTACCTCGGCGGCATCCGCGCCTCAATTCCTCAATTTCTGCCGAGCAGCCGAGCAGCTTCAGGCAATCAGGGATTATATACGTAGAGAGATACGCCGAGAGCCTAACGGCAAATGCAGATAAATTGGCTCCTTAGCTTCCGCACAATGCCAAATGCCGGAAGAGTGCCGGCAACGCTGGTGATGGTCCGGGGTTACGACCCGTCTCGTTAGTTATCGTAACACCGGCCGCGCACTCACAACCGGATCAGTCCCGATAGGGATCTATCGTTTATGAAGACTCAAGACCGTACCAATGACTGTAAGTGTCAGAGCAAACACATGGTTGACAGATTGAATCCGCAGGCAGCGTGACTTCGCTACTTGATCAGCAAATTCTCAGGCGGTCAGTCTTCGCCCCTTCGTCCAGGGCGGATTACTCCCGGTTAGCCGGGTTTCACGCTCTTCAGCGAGACAAGGGTTCCACTACCCCTGAACCGACAGGAGCGGGGTATTGAGGACTCTTATGCAGGATTACATACCGACAATCAAATCCGATCAATGTACGATATCATCCTCATGGACTCAGAAGCCATGAGGATCGCAAGCGCGGCGAGTGCATTCCCGAAGCATTACTACTCCCAGAAGGTTCTTCTGGAACGCCTCCAGGACTATTGGGGAGACCAACTTAAGAATCCTCAGTTGCTGGCCCGGCTGCACCACAACGTGACCGTGGATGGCCGTTACCTCGCCATCCCCGCAGAGCAGTACCTGGACATCAAGACCTGGGGTCAGGCCAATGACATTTGGATCAAGGTCGCACAAGAATTGGGGGAGCAGGCGCTCTGCCTCGCGCTGCACAATGCCGGTCTGAAGCCACACGATTTGGGAGCCTTGTTGTTCACGACAGTCACCGGAATCGCAAGCCCGTCTATCGACGCTCTGCTAATCAATCGTATGGAACTTCCCGCCAACATTCGCCGCACTCCGATTTTTGGCCTGGGATGCGTGGCTGGCGCCGCCGGAATCGCGCGCGCCGCAGATTACGTTCGCGCCTACCCTTCGCAGGCGGCGGCCCTGGTATCGGTGGAGCTCTGTTCGCTCACCCTGCAGCGCGAAGATCTGTCGGTCGCGAACCTGATCTCGTCGGGCCTTTTCGCCGATGGCTCTGCCGCCGTCATTGTGACAGGAGCGGAATTTGAGTCCTCGGACTCTGTGATTTCTGGGCCTAAAATTCTCGCGACCCGGTCGGTTTTCTATCCCGGTACAGAGGAAATGATGGGCTGGAATATTTCCGAGAGAGGCTTCCGCATCCTGCTGTCGACCGAGGTTCCGAATCTGATTCGGCAAAACCTGGGGCGGGACGTGGACGCGTTTCTGGCGGACAACGGATACCGGCGAAGCGACCTTCAAAGCTGGGTTCTACACACCGGAGGACCGAAGGTGCTCGAGGCCTGCGCTACGGCACTCGGGTTGCACAATGGACAGCTGGATGCCTCCTGGGATTGCCTGCGTAAGGTAGGAAATCTTTCTTCGGCTTCCGTGCTGGTTGTGCTCGAAGATGTAATGAAGCACCGCCGTCCTGAGCCGGGCGCGATGGGTCTGCTTGCCGCCATGGGGCCCGGTTTTTGTTCCGAGCTTCTACTTCTGCAATGGTAAGGTACGTGGTTGTTTAATTCGGCAGATGTCCTCGTGATCGGTAGCTGCCCAGCGAAGATTACCTGGAGGGCGGCGATACGATTCTGATAGGCATCGGTCATGGCGCTTCGCCATGCCGCAGTTTTTGGACCATTAGCAGTTCGGTGACCCCCCCAAAAAAGAGACGGGAATCGATCACAGAAAATCCTTTGTCCCGGAAAATATCCCGCAAGTGAGGGCGGTCGGGAAAGCGCTGGAGGCTTTCGGCTATGTAGCTATAGACTTCATGATTGCGGTGCAGAAGCGTACCCCACAGTCCGGTCCATGTCTTCAGACCCCAGTATTCCATCTTCTGTGGGATCTTTCCCCCCGGTTTGGAGAAATCGAGAAAGGCCGCCACGCCGCGGGGTTTTAGAACGCGGCTGATTTCGTCAATAGCGGTTCCGAGGTCCGGTGCATTCCGCAGGGCGTAGCCACCGGTGACGATGTCCACGGATTCGGAAACGATGTCAAGCGATCCCATATCCTGGTTTGCGAAACTGACATTCGGATGAGTGTTGCGGTGACGGGCGATTTCCAGCATCGGCTCGGTGATGTCCACGCCGGATATGCGGCCACGCGGGTATTTACCGGCAAGCAGAAACGCGATGTCGCCGGTGCCGCAGGCGAGATCAACGCAAACCGGGGACTCGTGAGAGGGAAGCAATGAAATCAGAGTGCGCTTCCATGCCGCGTCGCGTCCGAAAGAAAGTCCTCTAGTGATGAAATCGTACCGGGGCGCGACCTCGGAAAAATTCCTTTCGGTATAGTATCTCTTCGTCTCGGCATTCTCGAGATGATCGCCGATTTTCAAAACAAAGCGACCGCTCACTGGATCTCCATTTTCAAAGGGTCCGCAAAAGGGCTTACAGCAGACCAACGATGGTTTGTGGTTTCGGTTGCCGCGTTTACAGCCACCTTGTTCACCACGCCCCATAATTCGCGTCGTTGCGCGGCAGCCGGGAGAGTTGCAGGCTGCCTATTGCTTAAAGACCAACGGAGGCCCGCTGACTCGCTTCCCCTTGAGGTCGACAGTCACCTCGACGGTGTCGGCGATCTTAACGAAGGGAATACCTTTGGTCATGCCGTAGTCCTTACGGTTGAAGGCCATGGTCCCATGAATCTCGCCTGAGCCTGTCCCCTCCCCGGAAACGGTTAGCGTCAGCGTCTCGGGCTTAGACGCCCCACGAATCGTGAAGTCGCCCTGCACATCGTAGGTGTGGGGGCCGGTCTGGACAATCTTCTTGGACAGGAATGTGATCAAAGGATCCTCCTGGACGTCGAAGAAGTCTTTCCCTTTCAGCTTGTCGTCCTTCATACCACTTCCGGTATTGATGCTGGCCGCCTGAATCTTGATATCCAAAACACCAGTCGTCACATCAGTAGACTTAAAGGTTAGAGTGGCGTCCCACTTGTCGAAAGTACCGTTTATGGCCACCGATGCCTTCACGGAGAATTTAACCGAGCTGTCTTCCGTCGTAATCTTGAAAACAGGAACCTGTGCTCGGCTTAGTGACGGAAACACGGCGGACGCTAAGAAGAAGAAAACGGCGAATCGTATGCTTCCGTGTGCGCGTTCTTTAGACATGAACTTCCTCCTACCAGTTGCCATGAAAGCAACCAAGTGAATCCCAAACAGCGGTTGGACTACGATACTTGATGTTTGCTCGGAGGTGGTCAATTGTAACAGGCCGATCGCGGAAGGTAGACTCTGCTCATTCGGCCGTACCACGGTTCGAGAATCACCACCCCTCGCCATGAATGGGCCTTATACGGAGTTTGGCTGTATAACATAGCCATGACCTTCCTGCGCCGCGTCGTCATGCTCCCTCGCAGCCGCAAGTTTGGCCGGTATCCGGAGGCCAGATGGGCGACTTGCGCCTTTGGGACGATTCCAGCGTCCATCGCTTTGCTAGTGCTGTTGTCGCTGGTGCATCCATCGCGCGCCTTAGCGGCGAATCCTGACCTGGAGACTGTGCTGACTGGCTCGCGCCAGCGTATTGAGAAATTGGACTACCGCGTGACTGGGCGACTGACACGGGTGGAAGGTAATGGCAAGCGCACGAGCTACAAGTTTGTCGCCAAGGCCCGCTGGTTTCCCGATGGTCTGCGTCTGCTGTGCGAGATCTCGGGGCCTGGCTCAGAGAAGACGAGTCTTCTTCTGCATATGACCGTGAGTGGGCACGTGACCATCGAGGCGGTACTTCCTGGCGAGAAGGCCGCTAGCGTGTTGCCATTCGAACGTTGGAACGACTCACTAGTCGGAACAGACTTCTCCTATGAAGACATGGTAGAGAGCCAGTTCTTCTGGAAGAATCAGGAACTCCTGGCACCGGAGAAATACGGCGCACGGGATTGCTTTGTCCTTAAGAGTATGCCCGGCTCTCAGGACCGGACTTACTATGATTCGGTGACATCGTGGATTGACCGCGGCATTTTGTTCCCTGTGCACGTGGTGAAGACGCTTCGCGGGACAAAACAGCAGAAAGAATTCATTTACTACGGGCTGCGGCAGGTCAGCGGCGTTTGGTCTGCGACGCGAGTAGAGGCAAAGCTGCAGGGCAAGCCCGGCTCTTCGATTCTCCTAATCGAAAGGGGATCAGCAAAGGCCAATCTTGGACGCAAGGACTTTGTTCTCAGCCAGTCCAGCGCTCAAGCAGAGAAAGTGAAATAAATGCGAGGCACTGTGCTGTCACTGGAGCATCCCCGGTGTTCACCGTCATCGGATAAGCTCCTTTTCAGACGTTGCCGGGGCCCCATGTAAGCCAAAGGGCCACCAATTCCAGTCGCCGGCAAGTTGCAATAGTGCCGGACCGACCACCATCCGCACCACGGTAGCATCAAGGAAGACCGCTACGGCCAGCGTAAAGCCGAGCATTTGGACGACCAGGAAGCTTCCTACGGTGAATGCCGCGAAGACGGCAATCATAATTGCCGCGGCGCTGGTGATGAGCCCGGCTGTCCGCGCCAGGCCCTCTATCACCGCTGATCTCTCGGATAGTCCGCTCCGCCGTTCTTCGAGGACTCGGCTGACCAGGAAGACCTCATAGTCCATGCTCAGTCCGAAGACGATGGCAAACGAGAGGATAGGCACGATCGGGTAGACGGTGCCAGTCGGTCCGTCGAGCCCGAAGATTTTGCTGCCGTGTCCTTCCTGAAAAACGATAACCAACGCACCGAATGAAGCGCCGACGGAGAGTAGATTGAGCAGAATTGCTTTGACAGCCGCAAATAAAGAACGTAACCCGATCAGGAGCGCCAGCAAACTCCCCAAGACCACGACAAGGACCACCCTCGGCAACCACTCTTTTACTACCGAGTCATAATCTGCGTCCAGCGCGGGAACGCCGCCGACGTGCAGCACAGCGCCAAGTACGCCAGTCAGCGCCGCGACGTTGGAGGCACGCACCTCTCGTACCCATCGTATCTGTTCATTGGGCGAAAGAGTCGCGATCGGCAGTAACTCAAGCAAGGTAGCTCGGCCATCGCTGCGCAGGAAACTCTTGCGGATTGCCTCGGGCACATCGTTAACTGCATCCGGGGTATCAGCCATTCCCGTGAGGGTCGGAAGCGATAAAACCTCTTCCGCTCTAGGATCGCTCTGGAAGTGCTTGGTCAAGCGACTGACGGCAAGCCAGCCAGCCGGCGAGAGCGGCGGAGACTGCGGCGGCAACTCCAGGATCACTCGGAGGGACTGCACAATACCCGATCGCCCCATGCTTTGAAGCGTGTGCAGTGCTTGCACCGACTCGGCTGCGGCCGGGAGCGAGTGGTCGGGAATCCCGGGAGAGATTCTCCGTCCCTGGAATGCAAGGACCAGTAGCGGTATGCCGGCGACAAGCAGAGCTGTCCAGGGCCTGCGAGTTACGATGCTGCCCCACCGCTCCCATCGCTCGTTCGCCGCGCATAGCTGGTCCCGCGTTTTGGGCCGACTGCCTGGCAGGCGCACTGTGGCGGCATTGATGCGATGCCCTAGCAGACCAAGCACCCAAGGCAGAATGAATGTACACAGCATGACGCTGAACACGGTTACCAGCAGGCCTGCTACCCCGATTGAGCGCAGTTCGCTGATGGGTACAATCAGCAGCGATGAAAATCCGATTGCAACTGTCGTGGCCGAGATTATCAGCGTCCGCCCTGCTTGCCCGGCAGCAATACCGGCAGCGCGGCCGGGATCATATCCTTCGGCCAATGCTTCGCGAAACCGGCTCACCATCAGCAATGCATAGTCGATGCCCAAGCCAAGGCCGAGCATCGTCGCCAGATTCTGCACCAGAATCGACAAGTGCAGATAAGGCGCAAGGAGCGCAGCCGCACCCAACGCCATCGAGATGGAGAGCACGCCAACTCCCAGCGGCAATGGCGCGGCCACCAGACTGCCGAACGCCAGCACCAGCAGGAAGAGAGTTACCGGCATCGCTCGTTCCTCGGCACGGTTGACTTCGTCTGCACTGAACTTGCGAAGATCGTAGGTCAGTGGGATTTCACCCGTAATCTCCAGTTTGATATTCGGGTATCGCGGCCTAAGCTGACCTTCCATCCATTTTGCTTTTGCCCTCAGTGTAGGGACCAACGCCTCGACGCTTTTATCGTGCGGGTTCAACCCGGCGATGATCAAGGCTCCGCCGTTGTTGCCGGTGAACAGCTCATCTGGCCAATCCAGGCTCGAGACGGCGCCCGAAACTCCAGGCAGACTACGCAAGGAACTGGTTATGAAGCCCAACGCATCTGCGGCTTCTGCTGAATCCGGATCGGGAATGCCGCTGATCACCAGAACTAGGCGGTGGGCGTACGGAGACTGGAAACGCTGCGCCAGTTCCTGGTCAACTTTTTCGGATTCTCCACCCTTGATGTGAACCGCCGTCTCCAGGCGGCGTTCGACTTTGAAGGAAAAGGGCAGCAGCGCAAGCGCCATGACAAACCCTGACATCGCCAACCAGAATCGGCGGCGAGCGGCATCTTGGCCAGTCTTTAAGCTAGGCATTACGATGGAAGGTCCACGTCGTTTACTGGTCCGTCTGAGAGCAGTGAAACGATCTCGGTGATCATGCACATCCATGATACAGGGCCAAACTGGATATTCATTGGGCTCCGGCCTTGAGCTTAGTTAACGATAGCTGTGGGGAACTGCCCGTTAAGCGGTTGTCAATCGAGGAACCTGGCCGACCAAGACTTCGCTGTACGATTACCCGCCAATCACTCATCCAGGAACGTAATGATAAACGATAGATCCCTATCGGGACTGCCCCGACAGCAGAAAGTTTACCCAGGTCGCTTGAGTCTATGAATGCCGGGCGACCCACACAGAGGGAGTAAGGTCTGGAAGGCACCTGATTGGGAGATCGGCAAACCCGGGGAGAATCGTGGAAAAGTAATTGCGCACCGGAACTTGCAGCCGATGGCAGCTTTCCACAACCGAGAGAATCGCCGCAACCTTCGGTCCCGCCTGTGGGCTGCCGATGTGCAACCAATTCTTTCGACCCAGAGCTACCGGACGCATGGAATTCTCCGCCAGGTTAGTGCTTGGCTTTAGTTCGGGGTACTCCAAGAAGCGGGTGAGCTTCTTCCACAATGCGAGCGCGTACTGGCAAGCCTTGCTGAGTGCGCTGGAAGGCAGGGCAAAGGACTGCGCTGCTTCGATCTTGCTGCGAATGTCATCGAGAAGAGGCCTCGTTGTTTTCTGACGCCGGATATGGCGCGTCGCTGTAGTCAGCGCTTTGCGGCGAGCTTCTGCATCAACAGCAAACAGTTCGTCCATTTGAGCCACAATCAGGGTTGCAGCTGGGTCTTGGGGATTTAGCTGCACCGCCTCGAAAAACTGCCTCCTTGCATGAGCCCAACAAGCGGCATATACCATTCTCGACCCGCCGATCTGATCGTACGCGGTATATCCGTCAGTTTGGAGAATGCCTTCGAACTGTCCCAGAAACCGCTTTGGTCCATCCCGTCCGCGACCCAAGCGGAAATCGAATACCACGCTCCCTCCGGGGCGACTGTATTGCCAGAGGTATGCTTGATGGTTCTTGCCTCGGCCCTCGCGTGTCTGCACATCGACTGGGGTTTCATCGGCCTGTATGTAAGTTCCGGTGATCAACTCTCGCCTCATTGCCGCGACCATCGGAATCAGTAACTCGCCGACCTTTAGGACCCAGCCGTCCAGCGTTGCTCGGCTGATTTCCAAGCCGAGGCCCGTTCCAGAATCGTGCTCTGCCGATGCAGCGGTGTGTGAGCACAATATTTGCTGACTACCATTTCGATGACGATGCGGTCAGTTGTGGTGACCGTTCAGAAAAGTGGCGTTAGCACTTTCTGTCTGTCGCTCACCGCAATGGAAACGGGACATTGCTGACATGAATGCCCGTGATCCTTTGGGGCTTAGTGCCTGACACAGCCCTGTTTAGGAAAGTTCCCTGTATGAGAAACGGACTTCACTTAAGATTCGCAGCCTTTTTGGCACTAGGGAAATCCCTAGTTGTACCGCCCAACCCCAGTCTGTACCGTCAGTTTAGACTAATGCGTAGATAGTTTTCGCCTCTCCCGGGGAAGCTCACGATGAAACGAATGGCCCGACTGATCGTTGTCATGCTCTTCTCACTTGTCGCCTTGGGATTGGTTAGTGCTCAAACGCAAGCGAATCAGAAGAAGGTGGCTACTTCCCCAAAGCCAAAAAGCGAGACCCTGGAGCTTGGCAAATCCTACGCTGCGTTGCGCCCTGAGCAAAAGCGTCTGGTAGACGAGTTCGTTCGCCGTTATAACGCCACCACCGGAACCAAGCTTGTTCCTGAACAGGCCTACGACAACGCTCGACTCTCCGTTCGCACCACGTTCGACGCCGTAACCCATGCGCTGCTGAACGCTAAGATCACGGACGCGCAGGGCAAGAGCCTGGGTCAGGCGATTGACCTTGTGGACGCGGTTGACGAAGTGATGGGAGAGGAATCCGGTGTAGGTGGCGATCGTCAGTTTCGCCTATATGTATACCTGAAACCCAACACGGTCGGCATCCTGAGCCAGAGCCAGGAGTTCTTTCGCGATAAGGACAACAGCGTTTATCACAAGGGCTTCCCCATTTGCTTCAGGTTGAAGAACGGGCCTCCCTCAATTCAGTTTTCCATTTCGCGCGACAACAAATTGGCCGACGTTGATGTCGACTATCGCTCTTCTGGTTTTCCCAAGGCGCTGGTCAACGGGCACTTGACCGCTTCCAACTCGGACGTCCGCGCGGGAAACAATCTCGACCGCCATGACGGACGCTGGTCGGGCCTTAATGGTTGGTGGCGTAACGTTTTTGGACAGCTCGGAGCGGGCGTGGCGCCGCCCAAGGAGAACGCCACGGAGCGCATCGGGCAGATCCCCTTGAACCCCGGCGTGAAAGCCAATCAGGGCGTCGACAAAAGCGCGCACGATTTCCTGCAGAGCTGGGTAGTGAAGAAAGAACCGAATATGTCGGTCGCCTATTTTTCCCGCCGCAGTTATCCGTGTTTGGAGGCGATGCCGCAAAACACCAGGCAATCGGTACCGCAAGGCATGGTTCGGCTGCGAACCCTGATGGCAATGCGGAAATTCAGCGAGAACATTGGCACGGTGAGTTCCGTTGCCGACGTGTTCGAGCCTGCCGACAAATGGTCGCAGGCATTGAAACCGGCAAAGAATGCGTACGCATCGGAATTCCGGCTGGTGAGCTTGCCGGCGGACATGGCAGCGGACGAGGAATGCATCGCCATCTCGGACGCCGATTTGAGTAAACAGTCGAAAGAGAAGTACTTTGCCACTGCGTTTCGCGGAAAAACGGGAGACAGCCGGAACAAGGTTATGTCCCTGCTTTGGGTTCAGGAGGGCGACTACTGGAAGATCATCGCCATCCGCATCGAAGATAGCAGCGATAGGGATGTCGTCCCAAAGAATGCTGCAGCTCAGGCCGAGCCTTCAGTGGAAGAACCGCGGAGCATCGCCGGTGATCCCGCCGCGGTAAGAGACATCACTCAGTTCTACCAGACTTGGGTCGTGAAACGGGATGTTACAGAGGCTTCCCGCTTTGCGTCACCGCGCTCTTATCAGTGTCTCCCGGCGCCATCCGAAGAGCAGAAGAAATTGACGCCTGTCGCCAGAATCCAGTCGGGGCTGGAACAGCCGCTCGCGAGAATCTCATCCGGCACGAATCTCTCGGAGACGATGTCGAGTGTGCAGCCGGTCAACGATCTGTTGCGCCCGGTTCAGCAGGAAAATTCCAATGCTTTCGCGATGATGGCGGTGCCAGACCAGAAGGCCAATAGCTTTCTGTGCCAGCAACGTCACCTGCCCGAAGCTTCTCCTGAGTTAAGTCCCGCTGATGCAAAATACGGAACATATTATTTGACCGCCAGTCGATTGAATTATGGAGAGGAACAATCGCCCGCTCTGCTACTGTTGTGGGCCAAAGAGCAAGCGGGATGGAAGGTTCTTGCCTGGGCGGTAGAGCTTCCGTAACGGCCATATGTCGTTGCTCTCAATGGGTAACGCCTTCGGACACGCCAATTCCGAAAGGACTGCAATCGGGCCGTGCCTTTGCGACGGAGGTCTTGCCGTAGAACATATTCCACTCACTTACGCGAGTTCGTGGTCCCCCTCTCGCTGAGGTCATAGGAGACAATCGGGGAGATCAACCAGATTGGCAAAGAAAAATTCTGAAGAGCGGAAGGACTGGCGCACGTCGATGCAATTTAAGAACATCCTTCAACGATCACTGAAATGGGTTGGTTCCTGGCGTTTTCGGAAATGGCAGAAGGGCCCCTCGATTCTGAGCGTCGAGGCGAATAGGACGACGAGCGACGAAAACGCAGGCCCTCCTGTTGAAGAAGTGCATGTGGATCTTCGTCGGCTCCAATGGGCGGTTGGACTAAGCGAGGAAACGTTAACGGCGATCACGAAAACGGCTGACTGGGTCGAGTTTCACACCGGGCAAGTGGTCATTGATGTTGACTCAGAAATTACTCACATGTACTTCCTCATCACCGGCCGAGTACAGTCAACGCTCCACGATCCGCTGGGAAAGGTGGTTCAGACAGATACGATCGTTCCAGGGCTTGCCATTGCATTGGTTGCCCTGGGTTCAACGGATCGCGCTCTCTTGCACGTCGAAGCCATTGAGCCTTCAACCGCAATACGAGTGACACCGTCGGACCTGCTGCAGCTGGCAGCAAAGTATCCAGACCTTCAAGCGGCCCTATTCCGCTTGGCGGTTAACGCGTTCAAACGATATGTAGTGGCTGACCGTTCCCTCCCGAAGCCCGCCGTCGTGGGTATTATTCATCACAGCGAGGCGAGCCGTTCACTCGCCGGCCGATTGGCGCGTCGACTTAGAGAATTGGACGAGTACCCCGCGGTTCTCGGTGACGACGAGCAATGGAAGCCCGGCGGAGATATCCCCTTCAAATTGTTTATTGGAGAAGGTCAGAGTCGACAAGACATTCTTAAAGACTGGCCCTTGAACAAGCGCCTTCTGATAGATGTTCGAGCCGACTATTCACCAGAGGCAATGACGCGGCTGGTGAGTTACGCCGACCTGGTGCTTTGGTGTGTTCGGCCACAAGATACGGACGCAGCAGTACTTCTGCTCACGACGTTGCAGAAGAGCGTACCCCGGTGGCGAGATAAGATCCGGATCGTGTGGGTGCTGGACAGCAGCTCACGAATCGCTCCCTATGTACCGGAGTTGCATGGGCTCGCTCAACGGGACTTTAAACTTAGTTTTGATGCTCCTGGGGCAAACCAAAACAGCTTACTGCAGCATGGACTCGAACGCATCATCCATCACTTGCGAGGCATCCAGATCGGGTTGGCGCTCGGGGGTGGCGCAGCACGAGGCATGGCTCATCTCGGAGTGCTCAAAGCGCTTGAGGAGCACGGCATCTACGTTGACATGCTGGCGGGCACGAGCGCTGGTGCGATGGTTGGTATTATCTACGCGGCTGGCTTAGATTCCGACTACATTGCTCGTCGCTTCAAGACCGAATTACGGCCATCGTGGCTCTTTCGACAGCTGCCCGGCGGCGGTTACTGGTATTTGCTCTACAAGTACCGCTGGGGCCAATTCGATTCCATGCTGCGGAAATATTTAGGTCAAACTAGGATGGAGCAATTGATACTTCCGGCATTTACAGTTTCCGTCGATCTCGTCCAAGGAGAAGCGGTAGTGCGAGAGGCTAACGATGCGACAATCGGCGTCATGGAAAGTATCAATCTTCCTCCTCTATCGCTTCCTATCATTGAGTCAGGCCAGGCCTTGGTGGATGGCGGATTGCTCAACAATGTTCCCGCCAATGTGCTGGTAGCCAAGGGATGCAACTTTGTCATCGCATCGACTGTGACAGCACAGCTAGAGAAAGATTTTGAAGGAATTAGTTCCAGGTTCACCGGTCGGTTCTCGTCAACGATTCAAACGATCATGCGACAGACCATGGTCCAGGACTACAACATGAACTCCGTTGGAGTACAACCGGCAGACTTTGTGCTCGCCCCGGACGTGACGTCCTTTGATATGTCGGAATTCACTCGGGCCGATGAAATGGCGCGTATTGGGGAAGCGACAACCAATACATCCGTCGCAAAGCTGCGCAAGATGCTTGGCAGGCTTGATGGCAAACTTTTCGAGATAGGAGCAAGCCGAAGCAATTCTTAAGTAGACTTTCCAGCGCAAGTTCGCCCTTTTACTAGGAATGTATCTCCAAAGTCTGCTCAAAGGAAACGTTGGGCGTTGTAAGGCCTCGCTGATCTCTACAACGCCGTTCTCTCGTGCAATATCGGGCCGGTGCTTTGTTTCTTCTCTGCCACGACTAGGGATTTCCCTAGTTGTTGCGCTTTTCATCCGCGAGTACAACAAGGTACATCGAAGGGCTGCACTCGATAGTGGCAATCGAAGCGCTGGAAGTTGAAGCCGATGGATTGGACTCCCATCGGTGCCACCCACGCCGACTAAGTGAGGAGGAGGCTTTATGGGTCTGCTCGGTCTGATGTTCGGTTGTAGGCACAAACATTGTGGTTTTCCCATCACCGTACGAGACAAACTGCAGCGCACGGAAGCCGCCTCACTCACGGGAACCTACGTGGTCTGCCTGGATTGCGGCACGGAATTTCCTTACGACTGGAAGGAAATGAAAATCGTTCGGTCTCAACGTGCGAACGCTCCCCGGTCAGTTACCGCTGTCCCCAACCGCACGGCGGCGTGATGCCAGCCTGGTGCTGAAGTGGGTCTGGCCTTGGGTAGGTCTTTCGCGAGGACGTCCGACATGAATTGCAGAACCCGAATTGCATTGTGGTGCGCGGCGATCTTCGCCGCAGTCAGCTTTTCCACTGCTACGCATGGCCAGACGACCTCATTTACCAAGACCCAGGTTGCCGACCGCATCCGCAAAGTGGAAGACGGCGTGGACCAATTCAGCAAGTATCTCGAGAACCGCGGAGAAGATGCCAAGAGCCGGGCGGACTCGGCACAGAGCAGCGGAGCCACGACGCGCCGCCAGCGTTCAAATTCAACGAACACACAAGCTCAGGGAAACCAAGCCAAGCAAACAAAAGACGATCTCGAAAACGCCATGGACGATCTGGATCGAACTACGAACCGCCTTCGGCGCAAGTTCGATTCATCGTCGAATTATCTGGAGACAATTGCGCCGCGTACCCTTTTGGCGTTTTCCGCACGCTCAGCATGGATGCAAGAAATACCTTCTGCAGCCGTCTTCTCCCAGGTTAGGTGTATCCTGCTTTCGATCTAGCCCTCACGCCGCGCCAGCATCTTGAGTGGTAGCCATGCGTCAATTCTAGTTCCTTCCATGGGTCGCGATTGAATTTCCAAGTTCCCTCCTAGAAGTCGCAAGCGTTCCTCCATGCTGTGAATACCAATTCCGCGCTCGGCTGCCGGCTTGTTCGAATTAAAACCCTTTCCACGATCGGAAACTGACAAGTGGAGGCTACCGTCAAGTTGTTCCAGGCGAACCTCGGCCCGGTTGGCACCGCTGTGCCTCTTTACGTTCCGCAGAGCCTCCTGGGTGATGCGGAACATACACAGCGCGGCGTCTGCTGGGAGGCCACGGCGAACATTCTCATGCACAAAATCGATCTGTACGCCCTGTTGTTCCGCGAACTCCTTGCAGAACGCTTCCAGGCCAGCGAGCAGCCCCAGACTCTCCAAAGTAGAAGAATGCAAGCGGTGTGATAAGGAGTGCAGATCTGCACCGAGCTCGCTGACGCGATCAAAAAGTTCATGGACTTTCTGGCTGGTTTCGCCTGAAGAGTCCCCGACGTTCTCAGCCAACTGTTCCAGGTCAATCGCCAGCATCGCTACCCGTTGGTTATAGTCGTCATGAATCTCACGGGCGATTCGCTTGCGCTCTTCGTCTTGTGTTTCGATCAAATGACCGCTCAAACTGGCAAGGGCCTCCTCTGCCCGCTTGCGCTCCGTGACGTCAGCGATCACGGAAAGGGTGCACGGCTTACCATTGACCTCAATCAACTCTGCTGAACCGAGAGTTGTCCGAATCTGACCATCTTTTCTGCGAATCCTGACCTCCAACTCTCGCACGCTGCCCTCAGCGAGAAGCTTTTGAATGAACAGCGATCTTTGATGGGGATCTACCCAAAGGTTGATATCCGACGGGCTCCGGCCGATGACTTCGTCGCGGCACCAACCAGTTTGCTGTTCGAAAGTCTCATTGACGTCGATGTAGCAACCATCCTTCGTACTGGCTATGCTGATGGCAAGAGGACTCTGTCGAAAGGATTTGGAGAATTTTTCCTCTGATCTTATGAGCTCTGCCTCGGTTTTTCTTCGTCGGGCTCGTTGCCAGAGGAGTCCAAGAATGGCCGCGGACTGCACCAATATAAGAAAAATGGCGGCGAAGACGTACTGCTTATATAACTCCCAGAAGCCCGGCTGCCGATGGAGCAGGATGCTGCCCGGGGGAAGGTCCTTTTCGTTTATCCCCCAGCGCTTGAGCGCCCGCCAGTCGAACATGTAGGCGTGGTTGCTGGTGACGACGGGGATATCCTGTGGCCTCTCGCCGTTGAGAACCCGTGCAGCCATCTCTGCCGCGATGCGACCGTCGTCGGCCCAGTTCACCAGATCGCCACCCACTGTTCCTGCCCTAAGATCCACATCGTCCATTACAAAGACAGGAGCATTGGCTGCACTGGCCACCATCGGTATCGATTGAGCTGAATCGATAAAGTGGTTTCCCGCTGCATCTTGCGAGATTGCAGTGTGATAAACAATCGTATCGCTGGGTAGATGCTTGAGCCTCTCGAGCAGCGCGGGCATGGTCAAGTCAAAAAGGTATGTGAATTCAAGTTTCGATTCGTACTTGTGGAAACTCTGCTTCGTGATGGCTTCGAATCCTTCGTCAAACTTACCCACTCCACCGACAACTACCACGTGCTTGGTGCTGGGCAGCAAGTGCAACGCCGCATTCAAGGTCCCTTCGGGGTGTAATTGGGCCAAAACACCAGTAAAGGGCACGCCGTGCCTTAGCTGGTCCGGAATTCCGCCCCAAATTGCGCAGAAGATAATTGGGGTACCCTGGAACTTGTCGTACAGGTTGGCGATGAACTTCAGGGACACCGGCCCGGCGGCAATGATCACGTCGGGCTTGCGGGCTGAATATTTTTGAATAATCTCTTCTCGAAACCTGTCTTGGGAAACTTGGTCTGGGAACAGGGTGAGATCCAGGCTCTCCTGATAGAGTTCGATCCGGTACGGGGATTTTTGTAGACCAGCGAGGACTGCCTGATCGACTTCAGCGAAGCCGGGTGACGAGATAATGCCAAGGTCGTTAATAATGAGCACGCGCCGGACTTCCCGCATTGGCGACGCTGCGGTTGAGCGCGACGCCAGCAAAGCCACAGCAATAACAGAAAGGATGAGCAAGCGCCCCGCCGCTCTCACAGATTTCGAGAAGTGGGATTGACCGGGATCGCGCCGACCGACGCCCGAAGACCGGCCGGCGATCTGCTCCTCCAGATAAGGCGGCACCACCAACCCCCAGGCATTGTTATTGATCCGGACCAGTATGAGATCGACCACGACCAAGGAGCGCCCCGCAGCACTCAAATCGGCCACGGATAAAACCAGTATAGTACTTACCTTTTCGGTGCCGTTGAGCCTCTGAAAACAACCTGGCATGAGCTTACTTGTTCCACAGAAACCACCTTTGGCGGAGCTGCTTGTGTGCTCTCACACTTGCATTTATTGGCATCGCTGTTGTCCGAAAATGCGCGCCGCCAGACACCCTCTACCGGAGCACTAGTTGGAGCAGTTCTTGACCCAACTGGAGGTCCGATGCGCTGGAAGGAGGGAGCGAGCAAATTCCGTCGCGAGGAACGCTATGCAATGGCGCTTAATTCTGGACACCCAATTTTGCTGTGGCCGTAGCGAAACCTTCGGCGAGCGGCCCTTGCGTCAGCGCGCTACGAAAAGCAACCACGGCGTTCCGATCACCAGGAACACGAGCACACAGAAAGCGGTGGTCAGCAGGCCAAGTCGGTAGAGCTCACCCTGAGTGAGGTAGCCGCTTCCAACGAAGATGACGTTTTGGCTACCTCCCTGCGGAGTGATTGTCGAGAAGTAGCTGCTGGCAAAGAGCAGGGCAAAGGCCATTAACGGTGCGGGAACGCCAGTCTTCACGCCGACGCTCAGGAAGACGTCAAAGAGCGCCAAGACCTGTGCCGTCTGGCTGACGAACATGTAGTGCATCAATACATAGAGCACTAGGAGGACGACGTAAGCAATCGGCCAGCTGATGCCACCAAGCAGGGACGTCAGCCTCCCCCCGACGTAGCCCATGAAGCCGAGCTCGTTCAACTGGCCGCTCAATGCAAAAAGCACCGCGAGCCAGATAAAGGTGACCAGGGTACCTCCCTGCAGATTAATGTCGTCGAGCGTAAGGACATGAGTTGCCAGGAGTACACCCAGACCGGCGAAGGCGATCGCAGCGAGGCTCAAGTTCAGTGTCCCCGCCATAATCCATCCTGTCACCATGAATGCGAAAGCCACTGCAACGATCCACTCGTCCCGTGTGAGCCCTCCCATGCTGCGCAGGGCGTCGCGTGCGGCCTTCGGCGCATCCTGGGTCTTGCTCACGCCGGGTGGAAATAATTTATAAAGGACCAGGGGAAGCAACGCGATCATCGCCAATATCGGAATCGACGACGCAACGATCCACGATCCGAAGTTGATCCGCACACCATAGTGCTCCGCCAACCCCACCGCGATTGGATTGCCGGAGGTGGCGGTGAGCCAGAGGGCTGACGAGACGCTGAGGCTGGCTATCCCGCAGAACATGAGGTATCCACCCATCCGGCGGTTCTTCTCTTGGTCCGGCAGGGAACCAGAATCTTGGGCCAGGGAAAGAATGATGGGGTAGAGCACGCCACCGCGTGCCGTATTGCTCGGGAATGCGGGTGCGATCAAGGCATCGGTGAGAAAAATGCTGTAGCCCAACCCGAGCGTGGATCGCCCGAATACACTCACAACCAGCAGGCTTATGCGCCGTCCGAGTCCCGACTTTACCACCGCGTTGGCGACGAGAAAGGCGACGACAACGAGGAGCACACTCGCGTTGGCGAACCCAGCAAAGGCCTTGGCAGGATCGACGGTGCGAGTAAGCACCGCAGCCGATACCGCCAGCAGCGAGGCCGTCAGGAGTGGAAATGCGTTCAGAATGACAGAGAAGATAGCGGCCGCAAATACGGCAAAGAGATGCCAACTCTCTTTCGTCAGCCCGGCTGGTATGGGCGAGAACCAAATGCCGAACGCCACGCCGAAAGACAGGACTTGTTTGAGCAGACTGCGGAAGCGGCTGGGTGTGATCATTGGCTGGGTTCTCCGCTGGCCGCGGCAGCCGCCGAGCCTAACAGCGCCCGGCCTTTAAGGTTGATTGCGCGCCCGCTAACGCTGCCATCGTCGGACTCAACCACGTATTCCCATTGGAACGAGTACTCCCCGGTCACACCGGCGTAGCGGCCTGTGCCTCCCAGGAACGTTCCCACGATGTGCTTCCCGGTGGCCACGAATTCACCCTGCAACTGGCTATAGATTTTGTCGCCATGCTGGTCAGTCCAGACACAGCGGCCCTGCATGCCGGTGAGAGTGTCGGAAAAGCCTATGGCCTCCGCTCGAAAGCCGACTCCCAGCCTACGGTTTCCAATGAGGAGCAGCGACCCAGTCAGATCGAAGATCGAGGCGCGGTGATCCGTCCCCAGGGTGAGCGTGTGGCGCGTGCCTGTGGCGGTCCAAGTGCCTTCGAACGTTAGCCACTCGCCTGTGGGAGAAGTTCCCGGGGTCGGAACTGCCGGTTGGCTGCAGGCGGACGCGAACAGTAGCGCAGCGACTGCCACCCATAGTCGCCTGGGCGAAACCGCCGGACCTACTCGAGGAAATAACTCCGCACTTCGTTCAAACGAGACCATGGCGCTTAAGGGCGGTTCCAAACGAGACCTGCAGTGACGCTTCCGATATCGCTTCGCATTTAGCGCTTTTTAGTCGCCGGCTTCTCCTGCTTCTTTGCTTTCTGTGCGTCCTTCTGTGCTTCGTACGCATCGCGATACCCGCGTGCGATTGACCGAACTCCACGCCCGATTTCCTCATACGCATCGTCGCCCAGATTCGCCAGGGAAACGCGCAACGACCAATCCGGTGCATCGAAGCCGCCACCGTTCAGAAGCACGATTCCGTGGTCCTCAGCCAGGCGGAAAGCAAGATCGAGCGGATGGACATGCTTCTTTAAATACTCCACGGCCTCCTTGCCGATATTCTTGCTCGCCCAGAACTCGAAATCGATCAATCCGTAGTAGGCGTCGTAGAGCGGGTTGGGGGGCAATTCCAAGCCAAGTCCTTCGAGCAAATCATGAATGCGGCGATAGACGATTTCCTTGCACGCAGTCTGGTAGCGTTTCTCCACGTCCATCAGTTCGACCAGAGAGAACATGCTCATCATGACCTGCTGCGGCAGAGAGAGACCGGCCGTGTGGTTCAGAGCGACGTCGCGGCTATCGGCCACAATGCGATCGATGAACTTGACTTTGCGCGGTTCGAGCGTCAAGGCACCATAGCGTTTGTCGAGCGCCTTAAGATCCGCATCGGGAGTTTCGCGATCATCTTGTCGTAAAGATTGTCTTCGTGGACCGCGATGACGCCGAGCCGCCATCCTGTGCAGCCGAAGTACTTCGAGTAGGAGTACACACCGATGGTGTTGTGCGGCAGTTCGCCGAGCAGGGACCGGAACTCAGGCACGAAAGTTCCGTAAACATCGTCAGTTAGTAGCATCAGGTCGGGACGCTTCGTCTTCACAAGTTTTGCGATCTTGCCGATCGTCTCCTTGCTGAGCGCCACACCTGTCGGATTGCCGGGATTCACCACGAAGAATGCCTTGATCTTGGGATCTTCAAGCTTCTTGAGCTCGGCGTCAGTGAACTGGAACCGGTTCTCCTGGGGCGCCGCGATGTTGACTACGTTCAGGGCGTAATCTTCGAGATGCGTCATCTCGATGTAAGGCGTGAAGATCGGTGTGCCCAGAGCAATGGTGTCGCCGGGATGGAGCAGCCGGTTCGCTTTCAGCGACTTGAAGATGTAGCACATGGCCGCCGTTCCGCCTTCGACTGCGTACAGGTCGAACTTGCCGGCGGGCTTCGGATCGCCGCACATGGCCCACATCAAATATTCGTGCGTGATGCGCTCGTTATGGACAAGCATGCGGTCGGGCACGGGATAGTTGTCACCGATGATGGAGTCCACAAGTTCGTGGACGAAGGCGTCCGGATCGAATCCGAATGTCTTCACCGCGAAGGGCACCATCTCCGCTAGAAAGGATGCGCCGGGCATGTCGGTGTGCTTGGCGAGCCATGCCTCCAGACGGGCTGCGATCCCCTGCGCCTGTGGCATCCCGCCGAGACCTGCGGGATGCTCCATCACACGCTTGCTCTCGCCGATCGCAAACTGGCCGAGGAGGAAGTAGCCTTCGCGCGGGGTGGTGGCGATCCAGTTGGGATTCCCGCGGCCGGCATTAAGAAAGGCCGACTGTGTCGTTCTTGACGTTTTCTTGGCCAGCTTAATCAGTTCATCCTTGATCTCGAAAGGGCTCAGCGTCTCAAAACTTTGAAGGTTCATGACGTCCATGGTGTATCTCCTCAATCGGTAAAAAAAGTTAGCTCAGAAGCATGATGACGACCATGCCCCAGATCGTAAGGAATGTGTTGCCAACGGCGTAGGTTACGGTGTAGCCGAGTGCAGGAACCTGGCTCTTACCGCGATCGCAGACCAGCCCGAGCGAAGCTGTCGTGGTGCGCGCACCCGAAACAATGCCGAGGGTCAGGGCATCATGAAAGCGGAAGATGTACTTGGCGATGAGCATGCCGAAAACAAGCGGCACAGTTGTCGCCAGAGCTCCCCATAAGAACAGTCCGATGCCCTGTGTCTTCAAACCGTTCACGAAACCCGGACCGGCGGAGATGCCGACCACCGCGATGAAAATGTTGAGTCCGACCGAATTCATGAACCAGACGGTTGATGTGGGGATGCGGCCAAAAGTGGGATGCACCGATCGCAACCATCCGGCGACAAGACCTGCGATGAGCGCACCGCCGGCTGTCGACAAAGTCAGCGGCACTCCGGCCACTTTCCACACCAGCGCGCCGATCAGTGCGCCGACCGTGATGCTGCCACCGATAAATGCGACGTCAGCAACATCGGTTGGACGATCCGGGACGCCAAGCAGTTTCGTCACGGCGGCGGTGTCCTCCGTGCGCCCAACAACGTCGAGAATGTCGCCGCGATAGACCTTCGTATTGGGGAGAATCGGAATGGATGTCGCAACGGCGCCGCGTGTGATTTTCCTCAGGAAGACGCCACGCGCAGCGGGTAGCTGCGCCAGTTCAGCAAGCGTCTTGCCGTCTACTTCCTTATTGGTGACGTAAATGTCGATGCCTTCGATCGGCATATGCAGCAATTCGGGATCGTCAACTTCTTTCGGGGGTTCGACAGTGGCATCGCCGCCGCCTGCGGCTGCTGCCTTTGCCTTGCTGAGAGCGTTGACGAGTACGTCGCGAGCACCGGCGAGGGCCACCACGTCTCCTTCGCGCAGCACAGTATCGGCAGTTGCCTCCTCAATCACGCCGTTGCGACGCAAGCGCAGCACAAAAATTCGCGCGTCTGGGATCAGCGCCTCAACCTCGATGGCTCGAAGACCACTGACCATGCTTCCGGGCTTCACTTGGAAAGCGCGCACCTCCCAGCGGTGCCACGCCGAACCAGCCCCGCCGAGTGCCTTGGTACCGCCTTGTTTCTCTTCATAGTCCTTGCAGGCGGCGGCGAGATCCATGCGGAGCAACGCCGGTCCCAACAGTGCGATGACAATCGCCGACCCCACGGTGCCGAACATATACGTCACGGCGTAGGCGACGGGCATCGAGTCGAGCAGGCGCTTGGCTTCATCGGCCCCGAGTCCGAGTCGATTGATAGCGTCTGTGGAAAGGCCCAAGGCCGCGGATATTGTTTGCGAGCCGGAGTAGAGACCCGCAGAGTAACCCATGTCGTAGCCGGCCACCTTGCAGATGGCTACCGGCACCAGCAGACATAATATGCATTGAACTGCCGAAAAGATGGCCTGTGGCAGGCCGTCTTTAGCCACACCTCGCACGAACTGCGGCCCAACGCCATAACCCACAGCGAATAAGAACATGAGGAACACCGTCGCTTTGAGTGGCGTCCCGATCGTGATACCCAGTTGGCCAACAAGGACGCCGGCCAGCAGGGTAGCGGTGACCGATCCCAGTCCTATGCCGCGGAAAGTAAATTTGCCGAAGTAGTAGCCGAGAGCAAGCACCAGAAAGATCGCGATCTCGGGGTACTGCCGGAGCGTTGTTGCGAACCATGTGAACATTGTCTTCTCCGCTCTGCATCAGTTGGAGTAATGGCTTCGTAGCCGCACAAGCAGCGACCCTCATGCGTGCGTCAGCTCAACTTTCGCTTTCTTCCTGCTGCCATTTGGAGGGCTCTTCTTTAGCGACTCTACGAAGGAAGGTTTCAGGAGCTTCAATCCGAGCGATGCATCGAAGCCATGGATCTCCTTAACATCAAGTTTGCGCATGAATTCGAGCGTCTCAGCGTTGATGACCTGGCCGGGAACCATAATGGGGAAGCCTGGCGGATACGGAATGACGAAATTGGCCGATACCAACTCGGGACCGTTCTTGAGCCGCTTATCGAGCTCGGGACTGTTCAGCTTAATGTGCTCACACTGGTCTTCGCGGTAGGCACCGAAGAAGGCGGTGCGGATATCGCCTTCGCTGGTATGACTCGAGGCATCCTCGCGGAAGCTGTTGTAGAAGCAACTGAAGTCAGGGAGATCGGGCACGTCGTGCATCAGCGATTTCACGCGAGCAGCGAATGCCTCCTGTTCCCGCTTGCCGCCTTGCGCCAGTCTCTTCTCGATCTTCTGCGAGATCTCAACCAACACCTTCATCAGGTGAGCGATATCGCTTCGCGTGTTGTTGATGTTGGTCTGAAGCAGAACGCTGTTACGTGAGGTCTTGTTAAGTTGGACGTCGTACTCCGCCGCCAGCAGGTTCTTGAATTGCGTACCGTCGAACCCGGCCGAGCCGCATACGAGCGTCAGGCGAGTTACATCCAGCGCGAACTCATCTTCGCGTAGCGCCCGAATAGCCGTGCCCCAATTAGCCCCGGGAGTCAAATAGTCAACGAATCCCGAGTTCCTGAACTCCGCCGGAATCAGTTCGTCGGCCCCGAGGATCCGGAAGTACTTCGAGACAAGCGGATGAGTGTTTACCTCACGCCGCAGGTCCAGAGCCAACTGGATTGCACGGTTCACCAGTTCGTAGCCTTCGAGCTCCATCTGACGACGCGCCACATCGATCGAGGCAATGATCTGAAGGTTCGGAGAGGTGGAGGCGTGGGTGAACACCGCTTCATGGAACTGCTCTTCCACCGTGTGGTAATCCTGGTCCTTCACCAACACCATCGATCCCTGCCTCAAGCAGGACATGGATTTATGGGTTGAGTTGGTTTGGTATACCCGCAGATGGACCTTGTCCGGATTCGCAAGCAGCCGCGTATCGAGAAGTGTCTTTTGGCTCGGATCGTTGCCGAGTTTCTTTGCCTGCTCCTGGTAAGCCGTACGGTATGCGGGGTCCTGGAATTTCTTTTCGAGAGTTGCAGCAGCACCCATTGCGGTGCGGCGGCGATAGAAAGGAGTGAAGCGCGCGAATCCAAACCATGCCTCATCCCAAAGAAAGATAAGATCGGGCTTGATCGCCAGGCACTCTTCCATCACCCGCTCAACGTTGTAAATATGGCCGTCGAACGTGCAATTGGTGAGCACGAGCATGCGCGCCCGATCGAGTTTTCCTTCCGCTTTCAGATCGAGCAGGGCTTTCTTGATGGTGCGCAGAGGAACCGCTCCATACATTGAATATTGAGTAAGGGGGTATGCCTCGACATAAAGCGGCAGGGCTCCCGAAAGCACCGCGCCATAGTGGTGAGACTTGTGACAGTTGCGGTCCACCAGCATGATGTCGCCGGGCGCCAGCAACGCCTGTTCCACCATCTTGTTCGAGGTTGAGGTCCCGTTCGTTACAAAGAAGACATGATCCGCCCCAAATGCCCGAGCCGCGTAATCCTGCGCGACTTTGATGTTGCCGGTTGGCTCCAGCAAGCTGTCCAATCCGCCGGTGGTCGCTGATGATTCGGCAAGGAACAGGTTTAGTCCGTAGAACTCGCCCATATCGCGAATCCAATTCGACTTGAAGATCGATTTGCCGCGAGCAACAGGCAGAGCATGGAATGTTCCCATGGGTTTCTGCGCGTACTTCTGGAGGTTGTCGAAGTACGGAGTGGAGAATCGGTCGGAAACACCGTCGAGAATACTCAAGTGCAACTCCAGAGGCTCCTCGACCTGGTAGAAAATGCGCCGCACACACGCTGCCTCAGGACTGCCGGCGGCTTTCTCGACTTCGCGATCCGAAAGCAGGTAGATGTCGAGTTCCGGCCGTACAAGTTTGAGCGCTTGCGCCAGCGTGAGGCCGTGATGCAGGGAGTCTGCATCGATACCGCTTGCGTTGAAATACGAAGTCAGGAACTCTCGCAAGACTGGATTGTTGTGGACGGAGGCAAATGGTACGTCGTCGTAAATGACAACCGCCTCGAAGCTGCCATTCAGGATCACGGCGAGGATGGCGTCTTCGAAACTACCGACGAACACCGACTCATAGGCGAACTTGTCTTGAGGCCTGCGGAGTTTACGAAGCTCGTGCCCCAGATCCGCCCACATCGACTGACGAGCGGGACTGACAAACAGCACTTCAAAATACGGCCGATATGCTGTTCTTTGCTCGCTGCTCAGCGGCAGACGATCAGCCAGATTACCCACACTGTCTTCTTCCCTTTCCCACTCGTCAAGACTAGTGCGATAAGAATGGGTCACGATTGCAGTACTGATTGCCCGCGCCAGCCGGGTAGTTCCAACGGCATCGCCTGAGGTGATTCGGTCTTTGAGTGTGGCGAGCAGGTTCAATCCGGGATACGCGAAATAGTCTTCCCATTGGCGGAGTTCCTCAAAGGTTTCCAGGACTTGCGACTGATAGCTCTTCGCCTCAGGCCTCCTGTTTGGTGGTTGACGACTCCCACTGCCGCGATTGCTGTAAGAGAGTGCGCCACCGGTCATGCCTGGCTTCTGCTCCGGTGAAAAATTGGTCAACGCGTAGTTGTTGTTTCGGTGCCGTGCCCATAACCAGTAACATCCTTTCTGCTTTCGCAGCTTTGCCGGAATTCGAGTATTTCTTCGTATTCTTTATTCACCGGCGAATCCCTTTGTTCGCACGAAGTTATACTTGGCGCTGAACTGGATTCTGGGTGCATTACCCGAAGACTTGTCTTCGTTGACACGCCATCCGTAGAGAAATTCTCCGCCCACCGTCAGCGAACCGAAGGGATTCCAGATCAGGTTGCCTCCGGTGTAATTCCCCTGGTGGTATGTGGCGCCAGGCTCTGCTACCGTGTTTTGTACCTGCACATAGCTGTAGAAAGCGCTGGAACGTAACCGCTCAGCCCAGAAGTGCTGCCATGCTCCGTAGGTCCCCACCACCGGTAATGCCCGAATATGAGGGTTCTGCAGGCTGCTGACGGCAGCATCAAGGCCGAGCCCCGAGGTATCGTTGATATAGCGCTCAATTCCGTTCCCGTAGGCTAGCTGGTACACCACAGTATTTTGCCCCCAAAGACGCGTGGCACCGGCGAAGTTGAAGCCCCAGCCGAACACCGCCTCATGCCGACCGTCCGGTAGAAACGCCGCAACGCTTCGGAACAAAGCAGACAGCTGCACATGTCCTCGGTCCATTTCCCGCCGCAACCTCAAAGTCCCGTCAGGAGAAGGGCTGTTAGGCTGGGCGTTAAACTCCGGGGTCGTAAAAAGTACGTCTGAAGTCGGCTTCTCGGCCGAGAGGCTGAAGGTGGTCTTATTTGCCACAAGCACGCTATAGCGGAACTGCGGGTTACGGATAGAGACCATGGCATTTGGTCCCTGGTAGTCCAGGGTATCCGCCCCGGCGTCAGGATCCATGAAATTCGAGAAGGTCTGGCCGATCAGGAAGTTCTTCGCCTGGCCGTAGGCATGGCGCAGCTTTGGCGTGAATGCGTTGGTACCGAAGAAGTCCATTTCAAGGAAGAACCTGTAACTGTCACCCGACTCGGTAGGAACCAGGAAGTCAAGGTTCACGCGTGTCGCCCTTACCGAGATCGTCGAGTTGTTGAGGCTCGCGGGTGCCGGGATGGGGATCGTCGCTGGGATGAAGCTATCGACATTTCCCGCGGGCTTCCAATCGTAAATGAAGTCCGTCTTGGCGTACCCTCCAATGCGCAGCAGGGTACTTGTACCGGGTATGCGAAAATATCCCGGAAACCGCGGATCGAGCGGTTCGTTGTTGATACGCGGCGCCGCGAATGGGTCTTGCGAAAATAACCTGTAGGTCATGGTGGTGGTGCCGAGTTCTATTTTCTTCGGGGTCAGTTCCGTCTCGGCCTTGGACTTTTCGTCTTGTTGCTCCGCCGCGATAGCAGCTGGAAGGTCCGCTGGCACGTGACTGGGCGGAGCAGTGCCTCCGGAGAGCCGTTGTAGCTCTCCCTGGACATCGGCCATCTGACTCTGTAACTCGTCCAGCTTCTTCTGAAGAGCCTGGATTTGTTCAGCGCTCGCTGTAGGAGCGGCTTGTCCATAGACTGCCGGCGTAACCGCCAGAAGCAATAGAAAAATTGAAAAGTAGCACAGCCTTTTTGTCGTGATGGAACGATTCATAAAGTGCCTCTCTCAAGGGACAACAGCAGAGCCGTGCTCGATCTCAGCCACCTTTCTCAGCGAGTGTCGAGCCTCCGCTTTAGACCCTGGTCAGTGACGTTTTCGCCATTGCTCGACAGGGAACTTCTTCATGATGGGCAAACAATAAGCCGGTAGGCCGATCATCGGCTACTAGGGATTTCCCTAGGTGTGCACCTAAACGGCGTTGGAGGACAAGTTTGGCGGGGCCTCTGAGTTCAGTGGATGGCAGTCGCGGAGAATGCGTAATAGGAGATTGGCGCAACGAGTCGCCGAACGATACGGGCAGCTAATCCAGTGGTCAGCCGGAAATGTCGCGCCAAGCCGCAGACGGAGGAAACTATGCTGCTGTCGGCAACCCTTGCGGAGAGCTGCGACGTTACGCGGAAGAATGTTGGCGGGGCACACCAAATCCTTGCCGGTCTTCTTTCGAGGCGTCCAATCTCTCTTCACCGTCGGCGAACGAACGTGCGATGGTGGTCTGCAATCGCCCGCGCCAGTATTTAAGGGTTGCACGGCGTTCTTCTGGAACGGCCTGTATCAGGTCAGCAACGAGCGCGTTCATCCGCCGCATGACCTGCACGCTGCTGGCGCCATAAAAGCAGATCTCATTAAAAGCCAGCCGAACCAGATCGTCCCATGTGGGAAATAGAATCACGAGTCGCAATTTGCCGTCGCTGTCGCGATATTTTCCAATCTCCAAGTGGCGTTGGCCGAGGCGCAGCAACAGGTCCTCGATCTGGTCAAGCGCTTGCACCGCCGTTGTCGGATCGTTAATCGCCGGCGACAAAGACTTGATGGCTATGTCCACGAGAAGCCGGATCGCGTACTTGGGATCTTGTTCGAACGTTCGCTGCGCACCAAGCTCAATGGTGTCGCGCAACTTCCGTTCATCAATCGGCTCACGCGCTCCAAAGACATGCACGACAGGCATCAATTCCACGATCGTATCTCCGACCGCCACGACCATCTCGATGGTTCCGCCGGAGGCTCTAGCCAGGTTCACCAACGCCTCGACATCGACCGCTTGCACTGAGCGAGGCCGTCCGTGATGGACCAGCGTCTGGGTGGGGGGTTGTGCGCGAAAATCGTCCGCTACAAAATCCGTGACTTCCGATTTCATTGATGGATAAATTGTTGCTATCACCTTCCGTCCCTGATCGCCCGTGAAAATCAACATGCGGTTGACCTGGAGCAACGTGATCCGATGAACGAGGGCGATGAACATAGCCACGCTGGCCAGCAGGAGGCCGACCACGGCATAAGCACTGATGAATGGAACCGTTTCCGACCCGTTTCTGGCTACCCCTCCCAGCGCCGCGAGCGCATAGAGAAAGGTGGCGGTGAAGACCCCCAAAGCATGTGATATTACCCGGTCACGAGCGACCCACAGCACCAGGCGCGGCGAGTAGGCCGTGGCGCTGAACTGCACCATGACGAAGGTCAGCGAAAAGACGATAGCGGTCATGGCAAGCATGCCGGAGGCGATTGAAGAGTAGAGGGCGATCGCGACTTCTACGCTCGCGGGGTGCACGAGTCCCGGAAAGATGCGGCTCTCAAAGCGTGGAAATGTCAGCCCTGCGGCAAGTGCGGCTGCGGCGTACAACCCCGGGATTGCCCAGTTACTCAAGTGAAGCCTGTATTTTTTGGGTCGCATAGGGGCGCTCCTAAAGATATTGAGGTGCTTATCCCCATAGTGTTTTGCCATGCAGCCAGAGCGCCTCACTGTGGCGAACAAGAACCAGGGCGATTTTCCTACACACGACTGACATCAGGCCAGAGTGCGGTCGCGGAATCTCCTTCGATCCAGTTAATCCTTAGTTTTTCGCGAATCCTCGGATGCTCGTGGTCAAACCTTTCCGCAGGGACCATTGCCGGGGAACAAAGGACTACCGGACTCTCAACGTTAACCGCTGAGCCTATCTTAAGCGACTAGGGATTTCCCTAGTTGTCGAGTGGGAGGGAGGTGGCTAGCCTGCGACCAGAGGCCCTCGTCTGTTCATGCTCCGGCTCTGCGCAGCCCGTGCGCAGGTGCGGTGACGCGATCGAACCGAAAGGGTGGGCCGGGCTGCACCATGATAGCTTGTTAACCTGACCGGAAGAACGCTATGGGATCCGATCACACCAAACCATCCTCGATTTCGGCTGACGAGGCATTACAAAAGCTAATCGCCGGAAACGAGCGATTCTTGCAAGGCCACGCGCACTTTCCGACCGTCTGCAAGGAGACTCTGGCCGATCTTGCCAGAGGTCAGCAGCCTTACGCCACGATTCTCGGTTGCAGCGATTCGCGCGTGCCCCCGGAGCTGATCTTCGACGCGAACTTCGGCGAGCTGTTCATTCTGCGTGTGGCCGGCAACGTGGTTTCACCGGAAGTAATGGGCAGCTTACAGTACGCGGGGCAACATCTGCACACACCATTGTTCCTGGTGCTGGGTCACGAGGGATGTGGCGCCGTGAAAGCTGCCCTCGAAAGCAAGCTTTACGACGTGCAGCATGGTTCACGGATACAAATCCTCGTTGACAACATCGTGCCTGGTCTGCGGGACCTCGATGTAAGCGCAGCAGATGAGGATCGTCTTGCCCAAGCTGTCGAAGCTAACGTTCGGTGGTCGATGCGGCAGTTACAGGACTCTCCGGAAGGGTCTCGTGCCCTCGAAGAAGGCCGCGCCAAGCTGGTGGGAGCTGTCTACGAGATCGCCTCCGGGCGCGTGCGATTTCTGGTCGATTCGGCTACGTAGCCTTCCTGACCAACCCAAGGCAGTTACTGTGTTCCGGCAGACATGCACCATGTTAGCTGGCATTGCCTCCCCTTCCAGCCTAAAGCGCATAATTGGCGCATAATTTCAATGCTTTCCTCTGGCCCGAACGACCTTACGTCAAATGCAGCGCGCGTATCCAAGGAAGCGCTTTGGTTCGACACTCGGCCTCTTCAGGCCAACCATCCGAAGCTCGCTTGTTCTGGCTGCGCTCGTGTTCATCTGTTTCGCACCCGCTTCCCAGGGTCAGGTCAGAAAAAAAGTTCTCATGATCAGCATTGTCGGACCGTCCCATCCTGGTCCGGTGATGGTGAGCAATCAGGTCGTTTCGGCGCTACACTCAGACCCGCGTTTCCAGGTCGAATTCTACTGGGAGAACCTGGATGTCATTTATCGCCCCGACGAGTGGCAGGAACAGCTCGAAGCCGTCGTCGAGCAGTATCGCCACGTGAAACTGGACCTCATTGTGTTGGTGGGGCCCAGCGCGATCCGGCTCCTGGCGGAGCCGAAGGCGATATTCCCCAATGTCCCCGTAGTGTTCTGTTGCACCATTCCAGGCATGATCGACCAGATCAGAGGCGATTACCGATCAACAGGCTCGTGGTTTCAATTGGAGCCCGCGAAGACGGTAGAGGCGGCGCTGGATTTGCTACCGAAAACCCGGCACCTCTTCGTGGTCGCGGGGCAGACCGATTATGACCGACGTATGACCGCGCTGGTAAAGACGGACCTCATTTCTTATGAGAACAAGATCGACGTCACTTACCTGACCGACCTGCCGATGGGCAAGCTGCTGGAAAGGCTGCGGCACCTTCCTGACGACTCCATAGTTCTTTTTCTATCTTTCTTCAAGGACATAGAGGGGCGGGAGTTTCTCAGCACCGCCGAGGCTCTTCCTATGATCGCTGGCGCGGCGAACGCTCCGGTCTTTGGCATAGCCGACACATATCTGGGCCATGGCATTGTCGGGGGATTCGTGGTCAGCGTTGAAGAACAGGGCAAGATCATGGGCCGCGATGCCCGCGAGATCTTAGCGGGAAAGTCGCCGCAGGACATTCCCATCGTGCATGGTCCTAGTCTTTACTTGTTCGACTGGCGCCAGTTGCAGCGATGGAAACTCGATGAAAGCAAGCTTCCCGCCGGAAGCACCGTTCTGTTTCGCCACGCGACTCTCTGGGAACGACACCAGCAGACCGTGCTCATCGGATTGCTGGTCATTGTCGGTCTGAGCCTGCTGACCGTCTATCTCCTGTTCGAGCGAAAGCAGCTCGATGCCGCAAGAAACGAGCAGATGCGCCTTAGCGGCATGCTCATCAATGCTCACGAGAATGAGCGCGCCCGGCTGGCATCGGAACTGCATGATGATTTCAGTCAGAGGCTAGCTGTGCTGTCGCTCGGACTGGAAACAGCTGCTGAAATTGTTCCCGAGTCCCCAGCGGAAGCAAATCGGCAACTGCATGAGCTTATGAACTCTGCCAGTGAGATTGGCGCCGATCTTCATACGCTGTCACACCGTCTTCATTCTTCTACTCTCGAGCGGCTTGGGCTGGCTGCGGGAGTGGCGGCATTCTGCAAAGAATTCGCCGCTCAACAAGGAATCCAAGTTGCGTTCTCCCAGGACGACGTACCACGGTCCGTCTCTCCAAACGTGGCACTGTGCCTGTTTCGAATTGTCCAGGAAGGACTGCGGAACGTAAAGAAGCACAGCGGAGCAGGAAACGCACAGGTGCAACTCGAACGAGTCGACGGCGCAATCCACTTATTGATCTCGGATAAGGGTCAGGGATTCGACTTGGAAGAAGCTGCCGAAGGACAGGGGCTCGGGCTGTGCAGCATGCGGGAACGGGTGCGTCTGGTAGGTGGACGATTCGAAATTCATTCGGAAACTCAAAAGGGTACCACGCTCGAAGTATGGGCGCCACTGACAAAGAAATTTGATATGACGCGGAATGAACCTGCGGACGAGTCGGTTCGCAAAACTCCGATTGCATCACGACAAAGGGCCGTTTGACCCTACTCGTGTCCCGGGATCGACCCAGCCACAAAGGCTGAAAATGGGCGGAGGCTGAGCAATGGAAACCCGTCTACAGATCCTCATTGCGGACGATCACGTCATCTTTGCCGATGGCCTGCGGCTTCTTTTGGAGAAGCACTATGGGGTCGTGGGGACAGTTAGGGACGGGCGCGCACTCGTCAGGGAGGCTCTTAGGCTCAAGCCGGATGTGCTCGTTGTAGATGTCGGCATGCCTCTTTTGAACGGACTTGACGCTGCCAAGCGAGTGCGCGAACAACTTCCGAACGTGAAGCTCGTATTCCTGACCATGCAGGATAACCCTAATCTGGCTGCCGCTGCGCTTGAGTTGGGATCGGCCGGATTTGTGCTCAAGCATTCGGCAGGAGCAGAGCTTTTGAAGGCGATAGAACAGGTGCTGCATGGCAAGTGCTATGTCACTCCTAAGCTAAGGCCGGAGGATTGGGTCGTACAAAAGACCCGGGCGCGCCAGTACACCAGCCATTTAACTCCAAGACAGCGTGACATTGTGCAGATGTTTGCCGAAGGGCGTCCGATCAAGGAGATCGCCGGACACCTGGACCTGAGCGAGAAGACAGTCGAGTTTCACAAACATCACATCATGGAAACCTTCAACCTGAAGAGCAATGCCGACTTGGTACTCTTCGCCCTGAAGCAGGGTCTCATCTCTCTGGATTCCAATTCTTCCCAGCAAACTCCGTTCTCCTGATTTCACTCACCGCAGTGCCTTGCGTGACTAGGGTTTTCCCTAGTTGTAAGTGCCTCGATCCTGAACCTAACATCGGTGTGTTACTGTGAATGTGTCTTGGCGACGATGTGCCGCCATCGGATGGGCCCATGTCAGATATCGGAGAACCTGAAGGTTCTGAGAGTCGTTTGCGTGTCTTGTTGGCCGACGATCATCCTCTCGTGCTGCAACGAGTGGCTGCGCTTCTGCAGTCGACCTTCGATGTGGTGGGAGTGGCTCACGACGGACTTGAAATGGTCGACGAGGCGATGCGGCTGAACCCAGACATCATCGTGGCCGACATATCGATGCCAGGCTTGGACGGAATTGAAGCGGCCCATCGACTTCGGGAAATGGGAGCGAAGGCTACTATGGTGTTCCTGACAATCCATGAGAGTCCTGAGTTTGTGGAGGCATGTCTGGCCGAGGGGGCACTTGGATTTGTGCTGAAAACTCAGATGAAGGCTGATCTGATCCCCGCCATTAACTCCGCGTTGTCGGGCCAGTGCTTTGTATCTTCCCACCGCCGCAACTAGGGATTTCCCTAGTGTCGCTCGGATTCGGGGCATACGATTTGCTCGGACAGCCGGCACACGATGGGTAATTGGCCATATGCCCGAACTGCCGTTGGTAGATGCCGGGCTTATTTTTGGTATTCCTCTCAAAAAGGTACTATTACAAGTTCATTGCTGCGTCTCAATGCGCCGCCGGAGTTTTTAATCGTGTGGAAATATAGGGGTACTTACCTCACTGCGCTGGCTCGCGCCGTGATCATCCTGACGTTCTTCACCTTTCTCATAGGTTCATCAACCATTGCGCAACAGACGCTGCCCAACGCTCCCAGCACAGCGAAAGCCAAGGCACAGACAAGCCGAACTTCCGACACTGGCTGGCCTCGTACGTTCACCAGCGGTACCGACACGTTCGTTATTTATCAGCCACAAGTGGACAAGTGGGACGGGAACCGCATTGACCTCTACTCCGCCGTTGAGTTCAAAGCCGGGAAGGATAGTCCCGTGAAATACGGAGTGGTTTGGTTCCAGGCCCGGACCGAGGTGGACAAGCTCGATCGGCTGGTGACACTGGACCAGGCTCAAGTCACAAAAGTGAAATTCCCCGTGGCGCCAGATAAGGAACCCGAGCTTACGGCGCTGCTGGAGAAGAAACTGCCAGGCGTCACCAAGACCATTTCCCTTGATCGCCTGGAGTCCGCGCTGGAAGCAAACGGCGAGCCGATCAAAGGAGTTGAGGTCAAGAACGATCCGCCCAAGGTAATCTTTGCGACCAAGCCATCGTTGCTGGTACTGATTGACGGTACGCCACAGTTGCGCGAGATTCAGGACACCAAACTTGAGCGCGTGATCAACACCAGAGCAATCATCCTTTTTGAGAACGACAAAAAGAAGTACTACCTGCGCGTACAAGACTGGTGGCTGGAAGCCAAGGATTTGGAAGGCCCGTGGAGCTACGCCAAGAAGCTGCCGGATGACATGAAGAAGGCCGAGGAATATGTAGTCACCCAGGCCGCCGGGCAGACTCCGCAAAACGATCAGGCTGCAAACCAGCCTTCGTTGAAAGAAGCTGGCAAGAAGGCGGAAATTCCGGTGGTGTATGTCGTGTTCGGACCAGCCGAACTGATCGAGACCAAGGGCGAGCCGGTGTACAAGCCAATTCCCGGTACCAGCCTGGAGTATGCAGAAAATACCAATGGCAACCTGTTCCGTCTGGGCAGCGAATACTACATTCTGATCTCGGGCCGCTGGTTCAAAAGTGCTTCGTTGGAAGGGCCTTGGACCTTCGTAGACGGATCGGACATGCCAGCCGACTTCGCCAAGATTCCGCAAGACAGTCCCAAGGCGACGGTACTGGCGTCCGTTCCAGGTACGCCCGAGTCGAAAGACGCACTGATCGCCAATTCGATTCCGCAGACGGCGACGATTACCCGCTCCGAAGCCAAGCTGACCGTGCAGTATGACGGCGAAGCGACCTTCGTGCCGATCGAGGGCACCTCGATGACCTATGCCAAGAACACCAGCGCACCCGTCATCAAGGTTTCTGACAACAACTACTACTGCGTTGAAGCCGGAGTGTGGTTCAAGGCGCCGACGCCGCAGGGACCGTGGCGCGTGGCCGACACTGTGCCCGCGGAAATCTACGCCATTCCTCCCAGCTCACCGCTGTACTACGTCACGTATGTGAAGGTGTATAACTCGACGCCCGAGGTGGTGTATGTCGGCTACACTCCGGGGTATTACGGTACCGTGGTCTCGGCGAGTACGACGACCGTAGTGTACGGCACGGGATGGTACTATCCGCCGTATATCAGTCCCACAGTGTGGTACGGCTGGCCGTACACCTACGGTGTGGGAGCCGGTTTCACCTATACCACCGACACCGGATGGAGCTTTGGGTTCGGCTACGGCTATGGCTACTATCCCTGGTATTACCCGTGGTGGGGACCGATGGGCTACTACGGATACGGCTGGTATCCGTATTACGGCTGGGGGGCGTGGGGCGGCGCGGCAGTCGCCAACGTGTACGGAGTTTGGGGCAACACCGCCTACTCGCGTACGGCGGCGGCCTGGGCCAACCCTTACACCGGAAATTACGGAGCAGCCACGCGTGGCGCCTACCACAACACCCAGACCGGCAGGACCACAGTCGCCGGGCGCGGCACCAATACCAACATCTACACCGGCAATACTGCTGGCTATCGCGGTGGCGCGACCTATAACCCAAACACCGGCATCGTGGCAGGCGGCGGAGCCGGATACGCCGGCAATATCTATAGCGGCCAAGGCACGGCAGGACGCGGCGGATTCGCCTACAACACCAACACTGGCGCTGGGGTGGCGGGAGGGAAAAACAATGTCTACGCCGGCAAGGACGGAACGGTGTACCGCTACAATCGCGACAGTGGCAACTGGTCGAGCAACAGCGGCAGCGGCTGGCAGTCCACGACCAAGCCGGACGCCAACCTGCAACGCCAGCAGCAGATGCGCAACCAGGGCGCGCAGCGGACGAACAACTTCAACTCCATGGGTGGCGCGAGGATGGGCGGCGCACGCATGGGTGGTGGCGGAGGCCGGCGACGGTAGAACGAGAGAGCGGCACTTGCAGAAGGCTGAGCTTAACCAGTAACCCCGTGTGCTCCCAGCGCTACCGTTCCGGCGCGCACGGCAAGTGCAATGATGATGCCCGTCAGCAAAAGCCCCAGAAATGCAATTACGATCGCAGCGATCCTCGATGGTTTTTGCACCGGCCGAAGGTCGCCGTACCCGACGGTAGTCGCCGTGACAAACGACCAATAGAAGCTATCGAAGCGTGACCAGCCTTCTTTCCTTCCCACGACCTGCCCGAGCACCGTGATCGCGGCCGCCAAGGTTAGCAGCAGGGGAAACGTCAACCAGAGACCGACGCCGAACTCTTTCAGAAACGTTATGGTCAGACCTGTAAAAATCAACTTGTCGATACCTCCTGCTTCGCAAGAAACAGCCGGACAACGCGTGTGCCCGAAGATTGTAGCTGCTGGTGCAAACCTGCTCCTGATGAGATGCTACACATCGGACTTTCTCGCGAAAACTAGGGAAATCCCCAAGGTGGTCGAGAAGACGAAACATCCTCGAGTATCACGTTGCCCCCGACCGTTCCCGGTAAATGTTTCGCGGTCCCCGCCCTCCAGCCTGTACTAGGGAATTCCCTAGTTGTGGGCCCCTAACAACTGCAACTATGATCGGGCCGTGATCCAGACCGCTTCATGAAGGGCGGAGAGGTTGATCTAACCAACTGCATTCAGGTACCGGGGTAAAGTTGCTGGCATCCTCGGGAGGATTCGGCCATGACTGTTAAACAACTCGCGTACGACAAAGTCCAGATAAATCAGGCCCTGGAAGCGTCCATCCATATCGGGCTGGCGATTCTGCTGACCATTGCATGCCTGTTTATTCTGCTCCCGTTCATCCCACTGCTGGCGTGGGGGGTCATCATTGCGGTAGCTGCTTACCCGACTTTCAAGAAGTTAGAGAAGCTCATGGGAGGGCGTGGCGTCCTGGCCGCCGTGTTGTTCACCTTGGCTCTTCTGGCTGTTTTGATTCTTCCGGTCTTCTTGCTGGCAGGCAGCCTGATCGACGGCGTTCAAGTCGTGACTGCCCACGTAAAGTCGGGAGCCGCGATCATTCCTCCGCCACCATCCAGCATCGCCGGTTGGCCTCTGATAGGCGCTCCCCTGGCAAAGATGTGGCTGCTGGCTTCCAGAGACCTGACAGGATTGATCGCAGAGTACGGTCCACAAATTAAGGCCGCGCTTCCTGGGGTACTCTCTGCCACCGCCGGATTTGGGGCCACGGTGCTGCAATTGCTCCTCTCCATCGTAGTATCCGGTCTGCTTCTAGCCAACGCACAGGCTGCTTATGAGCTGACCCGCTCCCTGGCCAACCGCCTCTTCGATGAGAAGGGACCTGAGTACCAGGAACTGGTAGGATCCACGATCCGCAGCGTCACCTTCGGCATTATCGGCGTTGCCATCATCCAATCGGCTTGCGCCACGCTAGGTTTTCTCGTGGTGGGACTTCCTGCAGTGGGCCTGTGGGCGGTAGTTTTCCTGATCGCAGCGGTGCTTCAGTTCGGGGTTGTCGCACTAATTCCCGCTGTGATCTACGTGTTTGCGACCGCCAGCACGACCAAGGCGGTGATCTTTCTGATCTGGTGCGTCATCGTTGCCTTGATGGATAATGTACTGAAGCCAATATTGCTGGGGCGTGGCGTCGCGGTTCCGATCGCGGTGGTCTTTCTCGGCGCAATTGGCGGATTCGTGGCGCTGGGCATTATTGGCCTGTTTGTCGGCGCGATCGTTTTGTCGGTTGGTTATAAGTTGTTTCTCGCTTGGCTTGGCGGCAGTTCAGGAGAGAATGTGGCAGGTTCAGCGGCCCATGTTTAGGGTTCCGTAGTCAATTCGGATATCGCAAAGGAAGTGGGCGTGAAAGCAGAGGAATTGTCGATATGAAATCAAAACGAATTTTTGTCAGTTGTCTCTTTCAGCTGGTTCGAGAGCTTACGGCGATCTTCTGCGTCGCAGCGCTTGTGCCTGGGAGCACGGCACTGGCTGCGAATCAAGCCCAGCAAGCTCCTGCCTCGTCCGACAGCCAGGCGGCTAAGCTGCCTCCCGAGCAGCTTGACTCACTAGTGGCGCCCATCGCGCTCTACCCTGACCCGATGCTCAGCCAGACGCTGGTGGCTTCCACCTATCCGCTGGAAGTCATTCAGTTGCAACAGTGGTTGGCCCAGAACAAGGGGATGAATGAGAAACAGCTGGCCGACGCCGTAAAGAAGCAGGACTGGGACCCTAGCATCCAGGGACTGGCTGCCTTGCCTGAAGTCGTCAAGCTACTGTCCGAGAACATCAAGTGGACCACGGACCTGGGGAATGCCTTTCTCGCGCAGCAGAACGACGTGATGGATGCCGTGCAGCGCATGCGCAAGAAGGCCCAAGACGCCGGCAATCTGAAATCTTCGGAACAGCAAAAGGTTGAGGTCAAGACGGTCGAGAGCAAACAAGTGATCGTGGTTGAGCAGGCGAATCCGCAAGTTGTGTACGTGCCGAGCTACAACCCAACCGTGGTGTACGGAGCGCCCGTTTATGCCTATCCCCCAATCGCCTATCCCCCGCCGGGCTATTACGCGGCGGGCATGGCGATTTCGTTTGGCGTTGGGGTTGCGATGGGAGCGATGTGGAGCGGCGGATGGGGTTACAACTGCGGATGGGGTGGCAATAACAACGTCTACATCAATAACAACAACAACTTCGTCAACAACAGCAATCGGCAGAACATCAACAACGCCAACCGGAACAATGTAAATCGAGGCAACGCGGGCAACAACACATGGCAGCACAACCCGCAGCACCGCGGAGGCGCGCCCTACTCGGACAGGCAGCTCGCCAACAAGTACGGCGGTACGACACGTGGCGACTCCATGCAAAACCGGCAGGCCAACGCTCGGCAGAACCAAGCCCGGCAGCAGCCTGCGGGAGGGCGCGATATGTCGAATCGCGGCACCGGTCCGAGCGCGGGTACTCGGGAGGCAGCTAACCGCGGAACTGGTCCCAGTGCCGGCACGCGCGACATGTCCAACCGTGGGGGTGCGGGCGACATGGGCGGAAGCCGCGGTGGCGGCGCCGACCGCGTGGGTAATCAGCAAGTCCGGAATACCCCGAGTTCTACGAACAGAAACGCGTTCGGTGGAGCGGGCAGCGGCATGAGCGGTAGCAGTGCTCGGGCCAGCGGCTCGCGAGGCGCCTCCAGCATGGGAGGCTCGCGTGGCGGTGGCGGCGCCCGCGGCGGTGGTGGCGGGAGGAGGAGGTAGGCAATGCGAATCATGACGAGTGAGGAAAATATGAAATCAAGACTATTTAGTTCCAACGTAGTGATTGCTACCTTCGTCCTCATCCTGATCGCGTGCGCACTGCCAGGCATCGCAGCGGCACAGTCCCAGCCCGCGACGAAACCGGCGGTCACCGGGCCGAAGGCATTCGACACTCCCCAGCAAGCCGCGGACGCAGTCATCAAGGCAGCTGGCGATTATGACGTACCGGAACTGATGGCGATCTTTGGACCCGATGGCGAAGACTTTATCGAGTCAGCGGATCCTGTTCGGGACAAGAACAATGGCATTGCTTTTGCCAAAGAAGCCGCTGCCAAGAACTCGATAGAACTCGCGAAGTCCAATCCGAACCGGGCAACCATCATTGTTGGTGATGAAGAGTGGCCGTTTCCGGTTCCTCTGGTGAAGAAAAACGGCAAGTGGTATTTCAACGCCAAGGAAGGGCGCCAGGAAATCCTCTACCGGCGCATCGGCGCCAACGAATTGGACGCCATTACGGTGTGTCGCGGCTATGTCGAAGCGCAGAAGGAATATTCTTTGCAGATCCACGACGATTCCGGCGTGAACCAGTATGCGCAGAAAATCTTCAGCACTCCCGGCAAGCAGGACGGCTTGTACTGGAAGAATCCCGATGGCACATCGGGCGGACCAATCGGAGAGGCCGTGGCCAAGGCGCTGGAGGAAGGCTATACGACTGGTAAGGGAGGATTTCACGGTTATTACTTCAGGATCCTGAAAGGTCAGGGCCCAGCGGCGCCGTTGGGCAAGATCGACTACGTCATCGAAGGAATCATGATCGGCGGATTTGCCCTTGTCGCCGTCCCGGCCGAATACCGTGTGACCGGCGTTAAGAGCTTCATCGTGAGCAACGACGGAATTGTTTACCAGAAGGATCTGGGCCCTGATTCGCTCAACATCGTGAAAAACATGGAGCTCTACAACCCGGACAAGACCTGGCAACCAACAGATGACCAGTGGCCGGCAAGTGTTGCGGAGCCGGTCGCCGCGGAAAGCTCGCAATGACAAAGGCAAGTGGGTGAGTTAAAGAACCATGGGTAAATTATGAATGGATTTGATCTTAAAGAATACAACCTGACTGTCTCCCAAGTTCACCATAATCTACCGCCCAGCGCACTGTATGAACATGCGATCCGGCATGACAAGGGCGCCAGCATTGCCGAAAACGGCGCGCTAGTCGCATATTCTGGCGCTAAAACCGGACGCTCTCCCAAGGACAAAAGAATCGTTAAGAATCCGGAGTCGGAAAGCGATATCTGGTGGGGCGACGTCAATGTCCCGCTTGACGCTCGCACCTATGATGTTGTGCGTGAGCGCGCGCGCGACTATCTGAACATCTGCGAATGGCTCTACTGTTTTGACGGCTTCGCCGGTTGGGACCCGAAGTACCGCATCAAGGTGCGCGTCATCTGCGAACGCCCCTATCATGCACTGTTTATGCACACGATGCTCATCCGGCCGACGCGCGACGAGTTGGCCAACTTCGGCAAGCCAGATTTCGTGATTTACAACGCCGGCCGCTTTCCGGCCAACCGGTATACCGCTGGCATGGGTTCGAAGACTAGCATCTGTTTGAACCTGGAAGACCGGGAATTGGTAATTCTCGGGACCGAATACGCTGGAGAGATGAAGAAGGGCGTGTTCACCGTGGCAAACTACTTTGCTCCTAAGCGGGGCGTCCTCTCGATGCACTGCTCGGCGACGGCGGACAAGCAAACCGGGCGCTCTTCGCTGCTGTTTGGCCTAAGTGGAACCGGCAAAACCACGCTCTCGGCAGACCCCAACCGCCACCTCATCGGTGACGACGAGCATTGCTGGAGTGATGACGGCATCTTCAACATTGAAGGCGGCTGCTACGCCAAGGCTATCAACCTCACTCCTGAGTCGGAGCCGGATATCTTCGCAGCGCTGCGCTTTGGCGCCGTGCTCGAGAACGTGGTATTGGAAGACGATCATACTGTGGATTTCGCTAACACCAGCATCACCGAGAACACGCGTGGGGCATATCCCATCAATTTCATCCAGAACGCGCTTATTCCTTGTGTAGCCGGTCATCCCACCGACATTATCTTTCTCACCTGCGATGCGTTTGGCGTCCTGCCGCCGGTGAGTTCGCTGACCCCCGCGCAGGCGATGTATCACTTCATCAGCGGATACACCGCAAAGGTCGCCGGCACCGAGGTCGGAGTGAAGGAGCCGTCGGCGACCTTCTCACCCTGTTTCGGCGGGCCGTTCCTGGTATGGCATCCGAACAAGTACGCGGAGCTGTTGGCCGAGAAGATAAAGAAGCACGATGTGCGTGTCTGGCTGGTGAATACCGGTTGGAGCGGCGGTGCCTATGGCGTAGGAAAGCGCATCAAGCTAGCCTACACGCGAGCAATTGTTGACGCCATTCACAGCGGTGCGCTAGCAAAATCCAAGACCCAGCGTGACCCGGTCTTTGGATTCGCTGTCATCACGGAATGCCCAAATGTCCCGTCAGAGATTCTTGATCCGCGGAGCACTTGGGCAGACAAGGCTGGCTTCGATGAAACGGCAAAGAAGCTAGCTGGACTTTTCCGTGAGAACTTCAAGGCTTATGAAGGCGGAGTCAGCGCGGAAGTGAAGCAGGCAGGAGCCGCGGGTTGATCGCAAGTCATCGAGTAAAACTCCGACAAGAGCGTCACTGACCGATGTCTACTTGGCTGACCTCATATCGGAAAGAATGGCTGCGGCCTGATGTGATCGCTGGCTTGACCACTGCTGCCGTAGTCATACCCAAAGCGATGGCGTATGCCACCATCGCCGGCCTACCGGTACAGGTGGGACTGTACACCGCTTTTCTGCCGATGGTGATCTACGCCGTGCTCGGCACCTCGCGAGCCCTGAGCGTAAGCACGACTACGACGCTGGCGATTCTAACGGCTGCCGAACTGGGCGAGGTAGCTCCTAACGGAGACCCGGCTTCACTACTGGCCGCCTCCGCGACCCTGACACTGTTAGTTGGTGGGATGCTGGTGCTCGCTTCCATCCTGAGGCTGGGCTTCGTTGCCAACTTCATCTCTGAGCCGGTCTTGATTGGCTTCAAGGCCGGCATCGGTGTGGTCATCGTAGTCGACCAGGTTCCCAAGATACTAGGAGTTCATTTTGCCAGAGGGACGTTCGTCCAAAACCTGCTGGCAACTCTTCGTGGAATACCCGAAACTTCGCTGACAACTCTGGCCGTCGGCGTTTCCATGATCGTGCTGTTGATTGCAATCGAGCGACTCATGCCGAAGGCGCCAGCTCCGCTGATAGCGGTGGCAGCAGGCATCACTGTCGCTTACCTGTTGAACTTGAACGCGCACGGTGTTGAGTTAGTCGGCCACATCCCACAGGGGCTGCCATCGTTCACTCCTCCGGTCCCATCGCTCGCGGCTCGACTCTGGCCTGGTGCGTTGGGCATCGCCCTCATGAGCTTTACCGAGACCATCGCCGCGGGACGAGCTTTTGCACGCAGCGATGAGCCGTCGCCTCAAGCCAACCGGGAACTGTTTGCTACCGGACTCGCCAATGCTGGAGGCGCGCTATTGGGTGCGATGCCGGGTGGCGGCGGGACCACCCAGACAGCAGTGAATCGTCTGGCCGGGAGCGCGCACACAGGTGTCAGAACTAGTGACCGCGGCCATGACTCTGGTCACCATGCTCTTTCTGGCTCCCCTCATCGCCTTAATGCCGCAAGCCACTCTTGCGGCTGTCGTCATTGTGTATTCCGTCGGATTAATTAAGCCGATCGAATTCCGCGAGATTCTCGGTGTTCGTCGAACCGAGTTCATTTGGGCCGTGGTCGCGTTCGCCGGTGTGGTGCTGATAGGAACACTAAAGGGAATCATTGTGGCCATCATTGTTTCCTTGATAGCGCTTGCCTACCAGGTAGCTGATCCGCCGGTGTACGTACTTGGACGCAAGCCGGGCACGAATGTCTTCCGGCCCCGCTCCGAGGAACATCCCGAAGATGAGACCTTTCCCGGCTTGTTGCTGCTTAGGCTGGAGGGCCGTATTTTTTTCGCTAATGCTGAACATGTTGCCGAGAAGGTAAGACTCTTGATTGGGGAAGCACAGCCCAAGATTGTCGCCATTCATCTCCGAGGCGTTCCCGACCTTGAATACACGGCCCTCAAGATGCTCATTGAGGGTGAAAAGCGACAGCGTGAGCGTGGCATCAGACTCTGGCTGGTTGGAATGAACCCGCGCGTGTTCGACATGATACAGAGATCCCAACTTGGTGAAGCGCTGGGACGCGACGCCATGCACTTCAACCTGGAGACGGCGGTTGCCAAGTATTTGGGCACTGGCTTCAATATTCATAGCCACCCAAACGAGTTTTGAGCGTACCTAAAGCTTGTACTCTAGTAGTGCACCCATCGCAGCTGAGTCCGCTGTTCGTGCTTTCTGCGTTCCAGACGGCGCTAGGATACACGACCGTTGCCGGGGATTCCATCCGACGCGGGCAACGGCTGCTGAGCCGCTATTTGACAAGCGGAATGTTTGCCGCAAACTGCAGATCGAGCAGTAGATTGACGCGGCGGTCTAATTGGAAGAACAATGCCGTCTGCTTTCCAGTAAGTACCTTTCGGAATTTCGGAATCCACTCCTGGCGCAGGCTCTCAGTTTGCACGTCCAACGTTGCCATCTTGTCGACAAGGCTGTCGGCTTGAGCGTCCGTCATGTTCTCGTAGGTGTTCGCGTATTCCTTGACGAGAGCATAACTAGCGTCACCTAGCTTCGTGGTCTCTTGTGTGTACGCATCGTAGACCGGCCAAAACTTTTCGGCCTGGGCATCGGTCAGCTTCATGTTTTCCGCGATGATTTGCTTTTTCGCGGAGCGAATGTCGGATCGCAGCAGCTGTACATCCTGCTCAATACCCGTCGACTCCGATGTCGGCGGCTCGGATTTCTGAGCGAATGCCACACTCTGGATCAACAGGAGTGACGTTCCTATAACAAGGGCTATCGCTAACTTTTTCATTAGTTCCTCCGGTGAATCTGGCTAATCGACGACCGACAGCAATGGCTTCAGTTCGCCATGTGCTATTTCCTGGCTCAAATTGCTGAAGCTCTAAATCCGCACCTGCACGTGTCGAGATGCTTGCTCACTGGAAGCATGAGGGGTGCTGTTGCTTGCTGCAACTAGGGAAATCCCTAGTTGCTCGAAGAACTGACGCGGGCTTAGGCTGTGCTTGCACTCTATCGTCAGCAGCTTTATTCCCGCTTGATCTTGTAGACCTAAACGCGGAGTGATCAGCCATGTTGAAGACAGACCACGCTAACGAGTCGCAACAGTCCATTCCTGAACCGCAGCGCCATGAGCCGCCTGCCACCGGGACGCAATCGCGCACTACACCTGGGGCCGCCTTAAAGTCGCAGGACCAGGCCACGATAGGCAAGTCTCTAGCGGTAAAGGGGGAAGTAAGTGGTTCAGAGTCTCTCTACATCGACGGCCGTGTGGAAGGGTCGATCAATCTTCCGGGACATTGTGTCACTGTCGGACGCAATGGTACCGTTTCAGCCAACATTACGGCCCGGGAGATCGTGATTCTAGGAAGGGTCCAAGGCATGATGGCGGCTAGCGATCGCCTTCACATAAGTAGAGAAGGCGCGCTGACTGGCGATGTCGTCACCCAGCGCGTCAGCCTAGAAGATGGCGCCTATTTCAAGGGTAGCATTGACATCCGCAAGGGTAGCCCCGACAGCAATGAAATCTTGTCAGAGCAATCTAACCAGACCCCTGCTACTTCAGGCTAACCGTTCCGTCGGAGGCTGGCGGGAAGCAAGAGCCAGCTCAGCCACTTTTTTTGTCTTGGCTTTATCGCCGGAACTTTGCAATGACTAGGGATTTCCCTAGTTGACCCATCCCGGGTCATGTACGAGAGTTTGAATCATGGTACGAATTGCGCAGGGCCGATGGTAAACGAGGGTACAAATGGGGTAGATCGGTTCGTACAGAGCAACGGACTACGGTATCTCAGCAGGTTGGAACGACTGCTGATGTGTTGTGGTCTGCTCCTGCTCTTTCTGTACGTGGCCAATCTAACCTACAGTGCGATTTACTCGCGTTCTAGTGTGCAAAGCTTCTGGGCAGCTGAGGCATCGGCTCAAGCTCAAGCTGGGATAAGGCCTCAATCCTCGAGCCGCCTGCCTGACTTCAGGCTCTGGTCCGACAAGCGTATTAAAGCCTACCAGGCGAGCCTGGCGGCTAATGTACCTCCGCCGTTGGGAGTTCTCGACATTCCGTCGCTTCGTTTACAGGTGCCGGTTCTGGAGGGAACGGACGACCTGACGCTGGATCGTGGGGTCGGCCACATTCCGGGCACCGCGCCGCTTGGCGAAGGGGGCAACATAGGAATTGCCGGGCACCGGGATGGTTTCTTTCGTGGACTCAAGGATGTTCACGTTGGGGAAACGATTGATATCTACACCCAGCACGGCCGTTCACGCTACGTTGTGGATGAGATCCAGATTGTCTCACCAGATGAGGTGTCCGTTCTCGCGCCGCGAGCGAAACCTTCCCTCACCTTGGTGACCTGTTACCCCTTTTACTTCGTCGGTAGCGCGCCTTCGCGCTACATCGTGCACGCGACGCTGGCCACCGTAGATGACTTGAGAAGTTCTGAAACGCCGGGCCAGGTGGCAAAGGCCCATTAGACGAACTCCAACTAACTCGATCTAGAACCGGGTGCGGTTTAGCGAAGAAACTGTTACCCAAACAAAAAGGAGAAGGAAATGAAGTCAAAGAGCATTTGGATTAGGAAGAGTTTGGTGCTGGCGGTGGGGCCGCTTTGTCTTGCTTTGGCGGCCTCGATCAGTGCGCAAGTACAGACCCAAACAACCACTACAACCGGAAAAACCACACACGAAGTCGACGTCCAGAACGGTGAGGTCGTTGCCGTCGACGGCAATCATCTTTTCGTCAAGATGGCAGACGGTACCCTTCGCGACTTTCCTAATGTGCCGGAAAGCGCCAAAGTCACAGTGGACGGACAGCAGCTTGGCATTCACGAGCTTAAGCCGGGCATGAAACTGCAGCATACGACGATCACGTCAACCACGCCGCAAGTGGTGACAACCGTCGAAACGGTCACCGGGAAAGTCTGGCACATAACTCCACCGCTCTCCGTCATTCTCACAATGGAAAACGGGGAGAATCAGTCTTTCAAGATCCCGGACGGACAGAAGTTCACGGTTGAGGGCAAGGAAGTGGATGCCTGGGGCCTGAAGAAGGGAATGAACGTGTCCGCGACGAGGATTACGGAGACTCCCTTGACTTCTGTATCGCAGCACACCCAGGTGACCGGAACAATGCCGCCGGATGCGCCTGTGTTGATCGCCAAAGGAGGCCCCACTGCTGCGCCGGGTGGCGCAGAAACCACTGCTGCCGAAGGAACCAACGGTACTGCTTCCGGTCAATTGCCGAAGACAGCGAGTAGTTGGCCTCTCGTGGGAATCCTTGGGCTGTTATTAATTTCGACTTCGCTGGGAATGGTATTACTTCGCAAGAGTCTAGGGGTTCGAGGCTGAGATTCCGCCCAGCAGCGGCAACTGAGGCTTAGGCCCAAAGTGACAACAGTGGTAGCGTTCGAGGACCCGTGCCGGGCCAGTGAACTGCCATGAAGCGCGAGGCAAGTGAAGCTTGGTTGTACTTACTCCGCCATGGGGGTCCGGCACTAGTGTTCCGTAACGCACTTTGACGAGAATTAGGAATTCTCTTGGAGACGATATGTCGATTACAAAGCGTGCAACTGCTGAGTTCTTTGGGACATTTTGGCTGGTCTTTGGAGGTTGCGGGAGTGCTGTGTTGGCAGCGGCGTTCCCAAACCTGGGAATAGGTTTCGTGGGCGTCGCGTTCGCTTTTGGCCTGACCTTGCTGACGATGGCCTTTGCCATCGGCCCTATCTCCGGATGCCATATCAATCCTGCAGTTTCCGTGGGGTTGGTCGCGGGAAAGCGGTTTCCGGCTTCGGAGTTGCCAGCCTACATCATTGCCCAAGTGGCGGGCGGCATCGTGGCCGCGGGTGTCCTCTATGTAATCGCGAGCGGGAAGGCAGGTTTCACATTATCTGCTGGGTTTGCGTCCAATGGGTATGGGGAACACTCGCCGGGTGGCTATTCACTTCTCGCCTGCCTGGTGGCCGAAGTGGTTCTCACCATGTTTTTCCTCTTCATCATCATGGGAGCCACCGAACAACGGGCGCCGAAAGGCTTTGCTCCCATCCCGATCGGGCTAAGCCTCGTCCTGATTCACCTCATTTCCATTCCTGTGACCAACACCTCCGTGAACCCCGCGCGTAGTACCGGGCCGGCGCTGTTTGTGGGAGGGTGGGCACTGGGACAGTTGTGGCTGTTCTGGGTAGCCCCAATTGTGGGCGGCGCCCTGGGGGGCTTCATCTACCACACATTGTTCGGCGAGACTCCGGAACAAACCGTTCGCGAGGCTGAGCGAGCGCGCTGACCTCGAAGAGAGCCGTCGTTGGGAGAGCCGTGAGTTAGTGACGCTAACTCGCAAAGTAGCGTTGACTGTAGTGTGTCCGGACACGAAACGTTCTCTCTGCGGTTGATAGCGAACTGCATCATTAGGTGAAAAGAGAAATAGCGATGAACATAAAAGGTTGGAAGTGAGCGTGGCCGGTTGTTTCAATGACCACCGCTTGCAGGCCCAGATAACCCCGGCCCCAAGGTAACAGCAGAATACACACTTCAACAAGAAAGAGGTACAAAGCCGTGACCATCACAACAGGTAAAGGTACCGCGATTCTGAAGTTCATCGTCCTCGCGCTGGCTTGCTCCCTAGCGATTGTGGCGCACGCCGCCGACGACAAAGCAAAAGAGCAGCAGGAGGTCCGGAAAATGGCCCACGACACCCTGCAACGTCTTTATAAGGCCAAGCCGGAAGTTAAAGGCGCAGTCGAGGGAGCGGCAGGGTATGCCGTGTTCAGCAATACGGGCATGAAGATCTTCATGTTTGGATCCGGCAAGGGCGAGGGCATCGCCGTGAACAACAAGAGCAAAGCGGAGACGTTCATGAAGGTGGTGGAACTCCAGGCCGGCCTCGGTTTTGGGGTGAAGAAATTTAGTGTGATCTTCGTCTTCGACAACGATACGGCGTTCGACAACTTTGTTAACTCCGGCTGGGAATTCGGCGGACAATCCACAGCGGCGGCCGCAACTGGGGAGAAGGGTGGGGCGCTGGCCGGAGCGACTTCGGTCTCGCCCGGTGTCTGGATGTATCAAATGACGGACAAGGGCGTGGCGCTTGAGATCACCGCCAAGGGCACCAAGTACTACAAGGACGATGACCTGAATTGAAGGCTGGTTTCAATTAGGAACGCTCTCCCGCGGTACTCTATCGCCGCCATGAGTCCGCGGGAGCAGTCTGCTTTACCGTTGAGAGCGAACTGCATTATTAACTGAAAGGAGAAATGGCGATGAACATAGCAGGTTGGAAGTGTGCGTGGCTGGTTTCTGCAGCGACCACGGCTTGCTTGGCCTTTACTCTGAGCCTGAGCGCGCAGGTGGAGACAAAAACTACGACAGCGACAGGGCAAGCTAACGTCGTCACAAAAGTCGAACGTGGTGAAGTCGTGACCGTCTCGGGCAACGACCTGGTGGTCAAGATGGCGGATGGCACTATCCGCAATTTTGAGAATGTGCCCGAGAGCGCCAGAGTGACGGTGGATGGTAAGCAACTCAGCATTCACGATCTGAAGCCCGGCATGAAACTCCAGCGGACCATCACCACGACCTCAACTCCCATGACCATTACGACCGTACAGACGGTTAAGGGAAAGGTTTGGGCAATCACTCCGCCGCTGAGCGTAATCTTGACCCTGGAAGACGGAAAGAACCAGCAGTTCAAGATTCCCGAGGACCAAAAATTTAACGTAGAGGGACAGATGGTCGATGCTTGGGGCCTGCGCAAGGGGATGATCGTCACCGCTACCAAGATCGTGGAGCAGCCCGCGGTTGAAGTCACGCAAGAGAAGACTGTGACGGGCGAGGCTGCGCCAACGCCACCGCCCACAGATGTACCGATCCTGGTCGCGGAGGGGAGCGAAGAGGCGGTGCCCGCTCCAGCAGAAGCACCACCAGCAGCAGCGCCAGAGGCCGCAAGTGGCTTGTCGACGACGGAGATGATCGGGTTGCTGTGTCTTGTGGTGGTGGCTGTCGTGATTGTATGGTTTGTGGTCCGGAAGCGCCGCTCGCATGCATGATCCTCGAACGCACTTCCCGGGAGTTGCCTGTTCCTTGCATTGTTCGGCGCGGCAGCTTTCACGCAGATTCGGGCCTAAAAACGCATCACGCTAAACGTAATCCATCTGCGAGTGCGATTGTCCGAAGGACTCCGAGAGAGAGAGAGAGACGGCTATGATCACTCAGCGTGCGATCTCTGGCCAACCCTCCTGGCGTCAGGTGATGGAGCTTGAAGCGCGTAAGGAAGTGATTGAACGTTGGCTGTCGGAATCCGTCATTCCCTCTCAACTGGTTGAAGTCCTGCAGGAGATGCTGGCAACGACAGAGCGCCAATTACAGGTCATCCGAAGTCAGGCTCCGGAGAACACACGTAGTTAACGTTTGCCTTCCATGGCGATGGCGCGCGGGAAGAGAACGTTGTTTTCCAAATGAATGTGCTGGTGCAGGTCGGCTTCAAAGTCCTGCAGCGCCTGGAACAGCGTGCGATAGCTTATGCACGCGTCTTCCGGAACCGTGTAGTTGACGGTGACGGAGCGCAGGGCACGCAGAGCTTCGCCGGCGCCATCATGTTCCTGCATCATCATGCGCACTGGGTTCGCCACCGTCCCGAACATCGCCGGGGGAGCGGGCTCACCTGCCAGCGTGTTCTCTTCCATGAGCGAGATGTACGGGAAGAGCATCTGTTCTTCTTTCATCAGATGGACTCGCAGCTCTTCAGCGAGCGCGGCGAAGACTTGCTGCACCTGCAGGAGTTCCGGATGATTCTTGCCGTGTACCCCGACTACCTTGGCGGCCAGGGCTTGAATACGGGGACTCTCCTCGCGAACGAACACATGATGAGTGGTGGTGATATGACTGATCAGGTCTGCGAGTAGCTGGTTCTGCCAATCCTGACCAGGCTTGGGTTCAGTTGAGGCCGCGCTTCGTTCCAACCTTGCAAGAGCCTCGTCAACCGAGATGTTGGCCTCAGAGCATGCCTGGCGCAGCGTGCGGTTTCCTCCGCAGCAGTAGTCGATTCCAAGCTTTTCGAATTCGCGAGTTGCGCTGGGCATCTCGGCGGCGATTTCGCCTACGGTCTTAGTCGCTGCTAGTGTCATTTTCATCTTCCTTCGGCGAGTATCGGCGCCTTTGCGCCCGTTCCTGCCTTCGAACGCAGACTACCGGTTGTCGGGAAAGAGAACTATGACTTCTGTCACGGTAAAGCGAAATTGCCACATTTACGAGGAATCTGGACGGACTGAGCGCCCGTCTTGAAAGTGCCGTAGCAGGAGGAGGCGGCCTACTCAGCCGCCGGATGCCTCTAGTTCTACTTCGAGGCGCTTTAGGGATGGAATTTCCAGCTTCCGGTTGTCGACCTGAATCAATCCTTCGGCTTGGAGTCGACTGAGATTGCGGGACACCAGTTCGCGGACGGTGCCGATCTGTGCTGCCAGTTCGCTATTGTTCGACGGCAGGGTGAAGGAAATACTATCGCGGTTGTCATTGCGAACGCCTTCGGTTTTGCCCAATCGCACCAGAAGTGCGATGAGTCGATGCCGGACGGTCGTGAACGAAAGCTCTTCGATAATAGCGACAAGCCGACGCAGACGCGCACCCACCACCCGCAGAACCTTGAGCGCAACCTCGGGATGCTGCACGCAGAGTGTCTGGAAATCCTGACGGCTGAAGAAGAGAAGCGTGCTGTCACTAACCGCTTGGGCAGAAGCAGGATAGTCTCCGCCGTCGAAGACAGGCAGTTCGGCGATTGAGCTGCCCGGCCCGTCAATTGAGAGCACCTGTTCGCGTCCACCAGCCGAGCTCTTAAAGATGCGAACGTTCCCGGACTGAACGACGAATAGGCCGATGCATCTATCGCCTTCGTTAAAGATGAGTTCACCAGAGGAATATTTGCGCTGCAAAACATGAGAGGTAAGGAACGCGAACTCCTGCTCCGACAAGCTGGAGAATATGGATACGCGCTTGAGTATGGCGACCGCAGCCGCTTCCTGCTCTGTAGGCATAGCGAAGATTTTACGCGACGACCTTGAGATGAGCGCGGATTGGCCGAGGTCCAATTCAATTGCGGAGAAAGCTTATTACCAATAGGAATAACGTCTTCGGCACTTGATGGGAATCGCCGTCCCACCCAGTCCACATCCACGAGTACCGGTTATACGTCCAAGTGGCCTTATAGAACGTGCTCCTTGAAAAAAGAGAATGACCAATCGTAGAATCCAGGAAACGTCGACCCAGTCGCAAGGAAACCACGATGGATGCTGCCGTTCTGCGCGCACTTGGTAAGCCGCCCCGATGTGAGCAATTCTCCGAACCAATCGCTAGTGACGGCGAGGCGATCGTGCATGTCCACGCCGCAGCGCTGAAACCTATCGACAAGCAACTGGCCAGCGGCTCTCACTATGCCAGCCCGCGTCAACTCCCCGTTGTCTGCGGCTCAGACGGCGTCGGGCATCTCAGCGACGGGCGGCGGGTTTTCTTCGGCGGAACTCGAGCGCCTTACGGTGCGATGGCACAACGAACGGTTGTGCGCTCGAGCATTCTGCTTTCCGGTCCCCGAAGGCGTGGATGACGAAACCGCCGCCGCCCTGCCCAACCCGGGCGTCTCCGCCTGGCTTTCGCTCGCTTTCCGCGCAAAGCTGGCGCCAGGCGAAAACGTTCTCATCCTGGGTGCGACCGGAGTCACTGGCAAGCTGGCGGTAAAGATAGCGAAGCTTCTTGGCGCGGGTCGCGTGGTTGCTGCGGGCCGCAACCAACAGGTCTTGAGTACACTACCTAAGCTCGGTGCTGACGCGACCATTCACCTTGACACGCCTGCGGAAGACCTTGGCGAGGCATTTGCGCGTGAGGCCGGCGATTCAGGTTTTCAGGTCGTGATCGATTACGTGTGGGGTCGTCCCGCAGAAGCGTTTCTGGCTGCGATGATCCGCAAGGAATTTGCTGTCATTGCATCCGAGACTCGCTTCGTTCAAGCTGGGGAAAGCGCTGGGCCGACGATATCGCTTGCAGCGGCCGTGCTGCGCAGCACAGCGCTGACAATTCTCGGGACTGCCGGGATTCCACCTCGCGACGTTCTGGTCGATGCTCTACAAAAAGTCATGGCGCATGCTGCCAGCGGGGAGCTTCGTGTGGAGACGGAACGTGTTCCACTCACGGATATTGAGAACGCTTGGCAACGCGACCAACAAGGCCGCAGGCTGGTAGTCATCCCATAGTCGCATGGCAGACCTGCCGCCAAATGACCTCATAGTCGGCGACTTATAGAAGTGCCTGCCCCGTTGCAAATGGGCTTCGAGGATCGGAGCGTAAGCAGTGCTCCGCAACACGACATTTCTTCAAACCGGACTTCGTGGGATTTTGCTCGAAATTCGTTTATAGTACGGGAAGTTCTAACGTCGCACGTACCTGGTAACTGTATTCCGGCGTGCTGATATTGGCGGCCCGTGTTGAGTCGCAGGCGCACGGCCCTCTGGGCGGCGTGGGTTCAGATGGCCACGCTGACCTCTGACGTCTTACCGCCCGAAGTGCGGAGTTTCGCCGGTGTGTTCTTACACCATGGCGCCCTTCGGCGCGACGCGGACGACCTGTTGCAGAGTCTTCGACCAGTTTTCCACGAGCCGTTGTCCCAGTCGGCTACCGGTCTTAAGGACGTGCTGGCGTAGCAGTTCGGACACCGCAGTTTGCTCTTCGCGGTCCCAGTCGGCTAGCGGGATGACTTCGACGAAGTCGGGATGCCACCTCTGCTCAGTTACAAAGATTGCATGCAGGTCCCAGATATACGCGGTTCCGCCAGTCATGCCCGCACCAAAATTTCTGCCCGTTGCTCCAAGAATGAGGACCACGCCTCCGGTCATGTATTCACACCCGTGTTCGCTCACGCCTTCGACCACCGCTGTTGCGCCTGAGTTGCGAATGGCGAAACGTTCCCCGGCGCTGCCGGCAGCAAACAAGAAACCCGAAGTCGCTCCGTAGAGGCATACATTGCCCATAATGACGTGGGGCTCTGCGGCTTCTGCCAGCTTGCCGCTCGGACGCAGAATGACTTCGCCGCCAGAAAGACCTTTGCCGACATAATCATTTGCCTGGCCCTCCAGGATGAGCAACATGCCCTCGGTGGCGAACGCACCAAACGACTGTCCCGCCGCACCTCGCATTTGAATGCGGATGTTGGGTTTCGGCGCGGCTTGACGACACCGCAGCAATGCCAACTCGCCAGCCAGACGCGCTCCCAGGCTTCGGTCTTGGTTTCTTACATCGAGACTGCGTTCGAAGGACTCGCCCGCCAAGGTGGCGGCAATCGCGGGCTGTACCCATGCCTCGTCGACTGGATCATGATCTTCAGGACGTATGTTACGCTGACCTTCCCAATGGAGCGGGCCATCTCCCGTTGACGCCAGCACCGATTCCAAATCAAGATTGCCATCCAAGCGGACCTGCTGCAGCAAATCCGTTCGTCCAATCGCCGATTCCAAAGATGGCAGTCCTAAATCGGCCAGCAGGCGTTGCAGGTCGTCAGCGATGTTGGAGAAGAAGCGGACGACGTATTCCGGTTTGCCGCGAAACTTTGCCCGCAGCTCCGGGCGCTGCGTCGCGATTCCTGTGGGACACGTGTTGAGATGACATTGCCTTGCCATGTCGCAGCCCAGTGAGACCAGCACTGCCGTACCGAATGAGAATTCGTCCGCGCCCAGCAGCGCAGCCACGAGCACGTCGCGGGCATTGGCTAGCCCGCCATCTACACGCAGGCGTACCCGGCCCCGCAGGCCATTGTGCCGGAGCACCTGCTGCGCCTCAGCGAGTCCAAGCTCCCAAGGATTTCCCGCATACTTGATGCTGCTGAGAGGAGACGCCCCCGTGCCGCCACTGTGTCCGGCGATATGGATGTAGTCGGCGTAAGCCTTGGCGACTCCTGCAGCGACCGTGCCGACGCCGAACTGCGCGACTAGTTTGACGCCGATTGCCGCGCGCGGATTGATGCGCTTCAGATCGTAAATCAGTTGCGCCAGGTCCTCGATGCTATAGATATCGTGATGCGGCGGCGGACTAATGAGCGAGATTCCTGGTTGCGCATGGCGCAGCCGGGCGATGAGTTCAGTAACCTTGTGGCCGGGGAGCTGCCCGCCTTCACCGGGCTTCGAGCCTTGAGCAATCTTGATCTCCAGCTCCTCGGCGTGCGCGAGATATTCGGCGGTCACGCCGAAGCGTCCTGAAGCAATCTGCTTGATCTTGTTGTTGCGGGGCAGATAGTCCGCCGGCGCGTCAGCCTCGCGGCGATAGGCAATGGGGTCCTCGCCCCCTTCGCCGGTATTGGAGCGCGCGCCCAGCTGGTTCATTGCGAGCGTGATCGTCTCGTGCGCTTCTGGACTTAGCGAGCCCAGCGACATCGCACTGGAAACAAAGCGACGCACAAGGCTGGAGGGTTTCTCGACATGATCAATCGACAATTGCGGGCCGCCGGGAAGAACCTCGAGCAGATCGCGCAAGACCAGCGGCTCGGCTGCGTCTCGTGGCTCTTTATAGGCGGACCATGCCTCAGCGGGTGCAGGCGCAGTTGCGGCGGCCTGCATAGTCCCCCTGGCCGCGCCAACAGCGAACTGAAGATGACGCGTCCTTTGCGGCTCCCAAAGATGAGATTCTGCACGATCGTCGCGGCGAAAGCGGACCCAACCATAGTCGGGCAGCTCTGAGCTGCCATGTTCGGCCACCCACGATGCTCGCACTGCCGCCTCGATCTCGGCAAAACCCCAACCGCGTAATGGCGACAGGCTGCCCGCGAAGCAGCAATCGACAACCGGCGCATCGAGGCCAAGAATGTCGAACAGTTGTGCGGCTCGATAACTGTCCAGGACAGATATCCCCATCTTCGACATCACTTTCGCCAGGCCGGATTGCATTGCCTTGAGCAATGCCGCTTCGCCTCCGTTACCTGCCAGGACCCGTGCCGTCTGTAACGCAAGCCATGGACATAACGCGCCCGCACCGTATCCGACCAGTACGGCGGCATGGTGAACATCGCGACAATCTCCGGCCTCTACCGCAAGACCCGCTTCGGTGCGCAGTCCGGCCTTCATCAGGGCTTGATGGACGGCGCCTGTCGCCATCGCCATAGGAATAGGCAAGCTCTGCGGCGAAGCTGATCTATCCGTCAGCAGCAGGATACGAATCCCTGCACGAACAAGTTCAACCGCTCTCCTGCGCAAGCTGTCAATCGCGTTCTTCAGAGAATTGTCCGGCGCGAAGACGCAATCGATCCACACCAGCGGCAGATCTTCAGATAACGAGTACGTGCGTTGACGTAGGGCCGCCATCTGCCCCAACGACAAGAACGGCGAAGACAATACCAAGCCGGGCAAAGGAGCATGCTTTTCGAGTAGGTGCGGCCACGGCCCGAGACGCGTACGCAACGAAACCACCACTGACTCACGTATAGGGTCGATGGCGGGATTTGTGACCTGCGCGAATCGTTGGCGGAAGAAGGCGTACAGTGGGCGCGGAGTGCGGGCCAGGGGCGCGATTGTCGTATCGTCGCCCATCGACCAGGTTGCATCCTTGCCCTCCAGCGCCATGGGCGCGATCACCAGCTTAAGGTCTTCGCGCGTATACCCGAAACCGTGCTGCAGGCGTCTGACCTCTTCCTCCGATAGCGTCGCGACTGGCCCCGGCGCGGGCTCCAGCGGAATGTCGTCGATGAGCGGCCCATAGGTGGTCAAGCCATCGAAGTAACGGTCGAGCGCCTCGCCCTCGAGCAGCTTGCGTTTCTCCAAATCAAGCAGGATCATCTGGCCCGGTCCGAGCCGGCCACTGCGGATGACGGATTCTGCGCTGCCATCAGCCAGGCCGACTTCGGAGCCGGCTACGACCAGACCCGCATCCGTGATTACGTAACGGCACGGGCGCAAGCCGTTGCGATCCAGCGCTGCGCCCAGCAACCGGCCATCGGTGAATACAAGCGCCGAAGGCCCATCCCACGGCTCCATGCAATCGGCGTGATAGCGGTGGAAGACAGTTTCGTTTCCAGCAGCAGCGGCCGGCAGAAGCATGCGTATGGCCTCGGCCACATTGCGGCCATGGTTCGCCAGCAGCTCGGCAACCTCGTCCAGGCTCATCGAGTCGGAAGCTTGGGCGCTCAGGAGGGGTTCGCATTGCAGCGGCAGAGTGGCGCGCCGGGTTTCCATGTGCGCGCGATTGCCCCAGATGGTGTTGATCTCTCCGTTGTGCGCCAGAATGCGCAGCGGCTGTGCCCGATGCCATGACGGCAGCACATTGGTCGCGTAGCGCTGGTGAAAGATTGCGAACGGGGTGACGAATTCCTCGGATTGCAGGTCAGGGTAAAACTCGTGCAGCAAACGGCCGGCACACAGGGCTTTGTAAACGATGGTCCGCGTGGAAAGCGAGCACACGTAGCTGTCGGCAACTTGCCGCTCAAAAGATTTGCGCGCCGCATATAGGCGATGCTCGATTTCGTCTTCCGTCCACTTCCCCTCTTCGGGCCCGGCGATGAGCGCCTGGCGAATGACCGGCAATGATTCGGACGCGATTTCACCCAGAACTTCGCGACGAATCGGGACATTCCGCCAAGCCAGCCATTGCAGGCGCTCGCCCGAAATGCACTCCTGCAAGCAAATGCGGGCGCGGGTTTCGCAGATTTCGTCCTGCGGGAGAAACAGCATTCCGATTGCGAGTGGCCGCTCTGGGGGAAGATCGATTCCGGCCTGCTTGAGCAGGAATGCTCGAGGCACCGCCGTCAGAATGCCGACGCCGTCGCTGCTCTTGTGATCGGCAGCTACAGCTCCGCGATGTGCCAGTCGGGCCAGCGCAGTCAGGGTAAGGCGGAGAATATTGTGGTTCGACGAGCCGTGCAGCGTGGCGACAAATCCCACTCCGCACGATTCATGATCGAAACGGGAGTTTACGAGGGTTGGATCGTGGCGAACGGTCAAACTAGATCCCATATTTCAGTATAGGGCGACGCGGCGCGAATTTAGCCGGAAAATCCTACCGTTTACCGAAACAGGAAATTGAAGAAGCAAATCGGCATGAACGACGTTATCGAACTCATCGCGTATAGAGAGTGCGGCTCCGCCGACATCGGAACCTGTGATAATGAAGAGGGGGACGCAGGCAAATCTGGTATGGTTGCGGTCAAGAAAAAAGGGCCATTGCGCTGGCTATTTCGGGCACCAGTGTATCTTTACCGCTGGCGGCTGGGCTGGTTATTTGGGAAGCGCCTGTTGCTACTGACGCATACCGGCCGTCGTACCGGTCTGCGGCGTCAGACCGTCCTCGAAGTTGTCGAGTATCGAAAGGAAGGCCCCGAGGTCGTGGTGGTGAACGGTTTTGGCCCTGATTCTGACTGGCTTCGCAATATTGAAGCAAAGCCAGACGAAGAGGTGGCCGTCGGATCGCGGCATTTTGCCGCCTCGCATCGATTTCTTGGTGAAGAGGAAGCCGTGAAAGTGATCCAAGGCTACGAGCGCCGAAATCGGTTCATCGCTCCGATTGTTCACGCCGGGTTCACTTGGCTTCTGGGCTGGCCATATCGCGGGAACGAAGATGATCGCCGGCGGCTGGTAAAGCAACTTCCCCTACTTGCGTTTCGGCCGCGATCGTGACGTCTTCCATTCGGAAGGCCTTCGGCCCTGAACCCAGACGCGAGCCGGGGAGGTGACGGAAGCCTTACCGCAGGCGCTGAAGCGCGATCCAAGAACTGATAGCAGTTATGCACGCCTGAAAGGCGTACTCCACCCATCATCCGTACATCAGTGTCAAACTGCTCTAACGCGCCGCGTTTCCCAAGTCGTACACACGCCGGATGCTCAGCTGCTCGGGTAGCGACGAATTCTCATAACCCGAAACCACGATGAGCTGCTTGCCGTCAGAACTGACTTGATAGGTGTCCGTGGCCTTTCCGGAGCCCATCTTGGTCTCGGCAACCAGCTCGCTACCCTTCCACTCGGTTTTGGTCGAAATCTTGTTTCCATTTTCATCTGTACCTTTGTGCTTCTTGCCGTCGGGATAAAGCGTGCGAGTGTGGTCGGAATCGGTGATCACGATCTGGTCGTCATGCTGAGTGATGTTGAGGTATTTGGGGTTTGCGGCTAATTGCGCCCACTCCTGACCGCTTACTCCTCCACCCGGATTCCCCATGCCGCCACGGCCCATCCCGCCGCCGCCCATTCCACCGCGGCCCATGCCACCGCCTCCCGGATAACCTCCGCCTCCGGGATAGCCCCCACCTCCTCCAGGATAGCCGCCGCCTGCGGGGTAACCCGTGCTACTTCCGCGCTGATTCCCCTGCCGTGACTGCTGTGCCTGTTCCGCCTGCTGCACCTTCTGCTGGGCATCGTCACTCTGGTCCGGGTTGAAGTTCCATCTACCACTTAGTTGGGCCGTGTCTCCAGCGTGCGCCACGCCTGCCATCGCCAAAAGACAAGCCGCTGTAAAGAGGACCGTTGCTCCTATGGAAAGCCCGCTAATCCACTTCATTTGAAATCTCCTTGTTATTCTTCAACACTAGCAATCCGGCATGGTTTCGAATCACTGCCGACTCATATGTCCTTTTGCGGGGCAATGGCCACCAGTTCCGCAAGTTGGCGGTCAGCGCCTAGGCTGGGTTCACGGTTACTCATCGGGACGCCACTCATCGGGACGCCCCAGGTGGAAGACTGAGCCAACGTTACGAACAGGAAAACAGGGATGCATTTGGAGTTTTATCGGGTCTTATTTGACACGCGAGCGACCAACTCGTCCAGTCTCGAAAGCAAAAGCTTCAGGATGGGAGACTGGTTTGACTTTTTGTAGCCGAGGACCAGATCGACAGTAGGTATATCTCCCTTCAGAGGGCGACTGGTTACAGATGAGGGAAGAAAGTTCTGCGCGTAAGCAGGTAACAGCCCTACGCCGCGCGTCGATGCTATTAAGGACATCCCCATGGCGAGATGGTCCGCCTCGTGAGCTGGGGTGATATTGATTCCGGAGCGCTTCAAGTAGTTGTCGATGATCCCGCGCAGTACAGGAGCCGTGTCCGACACGGCCACGAATGTCTCGCCTACCAGGTCCCTCGGGCTGATGGCTTTGCGCGCAGCGAGATGGTGGTCACTGGACAAGATCACCATCAAAGGCTCCCTTACGAGAAGACGGAACGCTAATCCTGGCACCACTTTTTCCCGTCTAAGAAAAGCTGCATCGATTTTTCCTTTCGACAGGCCGTCCGCAAGCAGCGGCGAGTACTGACTCGATATCGTCACGTCGACATTAGGGAGTTCGTCGTGCAAGATCTGCAAGGCTTCGGGCATCCACGTCAATTCGTGTCCGGTCAGAAAGCCCATCGCGAAGCGAGGCTTGGCGGGATGAGCGGCCCGGCGAGCAGCTTCGGTTGCCGCTTCTACCTGAGATAGCATCAAGCGGGCGTGATCGAGAAAGGCTCGACCCGCCGGGGTCAGGTCGATACCGCGAGCTCTTCGCACCAGGAGTTGAATGCCCACCTCGTCTCTCAAGATGTCGAATCTGCCGACTCAACGAAGGTTGGGACGTGTGCAGTTTTCGCTCTGCCGCTAGTGTTAGACTTCCCGCCTCAGCCACTGCGACGAAATAGCGAAGATGTCGTAACTCCATTTCCACTCCTATGCTTGTGAAGCATTGCTCCCAGCTTAACAAAGTATGCTTCGAAGGCGCGACCAACGCCAACCGTCGCAATCTAAGCAGGTGACCTGAGGTAATGCGGAAACGGCGCTGGCGGACGTTAGCCATACCTGATCCGCATGGAATCCGGATCAAGGAGGTAGTCGCCATGAGTTCACCCGTTGTGTTAATTACCGGCGCGCTGACCGGCATCGGTCGCGCCGCCGCAGTCATCTTTGCGCAAGAAGGGGCACGTGTTGTGGTTTCCGGCCGGCGGGAGAAAGAAGGGCAGGAGTTGGCTGCTCAGTTGCAAGCGCTCGGAGCAGAGGCCATTTTTGTTCGTACTGACGTCCGTAATGAGGAGGACATTCGCAACCTTGTCGATCAAACGGTCAAGCGCTTCGGACGCCTGGATATTGCAGTCAATAGCGCCGGGACGGAAGGCGTACCCGGCCCGGTGACGGAGCAAACTGCCGAGAGCTACGCGGCGACGTTCGACACGAATGTGCTCGGCACCTTATTGAGCATGAAGCACGAACTGCGGGCGATGCTGCCACAGAGGAGCGGGAGCATCGTCAATGTCTCGTCGGCCTATGGAAGCATCGGCGCCGGTGGGGCATCCGTTTATGTAGCCAGCAAACATGCTGTCGTAGGACTGACGAAGTCCGCCGCACTGGAAGTTGCAGGCACCGGCGTGCGCGTGAATGTGGTGGCTCCTGGGACTACGGATACGACCATGCTCACACGCTTCACCGACACAGATGCAAACAAAGCTGCGCTGGTCTCGAGCGTGCCATTCAAACGTCTGGCAGCACCAGAGGAGATCGCTCAGGTGATCGCGTTTGTCGCTTCAGCAAATGCGTCGTACATGACTGGTGCTTCCATTCCTGTGGATGGGGGCATGATCGCGGACTAATTTCTGCGGCCGCCAGCAGCATGGCCGGTGATTTTTTGGCGCACATGATTATCAAATACCAAGGGCACAGGCTGTGCCTAAGAAAGGAACAAGGAATATGAACAGCCTTAAAGACAAGGCGGCTGTTGTAACGGATGCCATGTATGTGATTTTAGGGGCGACCGGAAACACCGGTTCGATCATCGCCGACACCTTGCTATTGAGGCGCAAGAAGGTGCGCGTCGTAGGTCGCGACGCGGGACGCCTGCAGCGCTTCGTGCGTAAGGGCGCGGAGGCGTTCACGGGCGACGTGAGCGATGCGGTTGCGCTCACCAAAGCCTTCAGAGGCGCGGGCGCAGCATACTTGCTGTTGCCGCCGATTACCTCCCGGGAAGACCAAGAGCGAGAGAGCGATGCGATCGCGAAAGCCGTGAAGGAGTCCGGCCTGCCCTATGCGGTGTACTTGAGCAGCTACGGCGCGCAGGTTCCGGAAGGCACCGGGCCAGTCACGGGGCTGCATTCTTCGGAGCAAAAACTCAATGCTATCGACGATGTAAACGTTCTGCACCTGCGTGCCGCGTATTTCATGGAGAACAATCTGGCGGCGATCGGCATGATTCAGGGGATGGGAATATTCGGACATGCGCTGCTACCCGACCTGAAGATGCCCATGATCGCGACGCGCGACGTTGGCGACTACGCCGCGCAGCGCCTTCTGGAGCTGGATTTTTCCGGCAAGCAAACACGCGAGCTGCTTGGCGAGCGCGACCTGTCGATGGCGGAAGCCACCACGATAATTGCGCGTGGCATTGGCAAACCAGATCTGCGTTACGAGCAGTTTACGTACGACCAGATGCAGCAGGCGTTGACACAAATGGGTTTTTCGCCGAAGAAAGCCGCGGTGTATATCGAGATGTTCGAGGCGATCAACGCGGGCGTCCTTGCTGCGCAGGAGCCGCGTTCGCCGGAGAACACCACACCGACTTCGTTTGAAAAATTTGTGGAGGATGTCTTTGCGCCTGCATATCACGGCAAGGCTGTCACCGCTTAGGTGAAATGGCAGAACAGTTAACAACCTAAAGAAGGTTCATCAGAATTGGGAGGGTCCAGTCATGGTTTCACTGCAAGACAAAACTGCATTAGTGACGGGCGCGTCGCGGGGAATTGGTCGCGCCACGGCATCAGCACTCGCGGACGCTGGGGCGCGCGTTCTGGTTCACTACGGCCGTTCTGCGCAGGATGCGGAATCGTTAGTCGCCGGCATCCGCGCAAACGGGGGCCACGCCGATGCAATCAAGGCGGACTTGGGAACTTCAGAGGGAGCAACACTGCTGGCGAGGGAAGTTCGCTCGATCGTTGGGGAGCGATTGGATGTGCTCGTTTCCAACGCCGGAATCAGCAAGGCTGCAACTATCCAGGAGCATACGGTAGAGGATTTCGACAATCTCTTTGCAACGAATGTGCGCAGTCCGTTTTTCCTGGTGCAGCAACTCCTGCCCGTTCTCGGTGAAGGCTCGAACATCATTGTGATCTCTTCGATCGGGGCGCACGCCGTAGTTGGGAAACCCGGTTTGGACAACCCTTCGCTCCTTGCCTATGCCTCGACCAAAGGAGCATTAGAGACTCTGGTCAAAAACTGGGCTGCCATTCTTGGGCCCCGAGGTATCCGCGTAAATGCAGTCGCGCCAGGCGTGATCGACACTGACATGTCAAATTTCGCGAAGACCGACGCAGGGCGGGAGATGACGCTTGGAATGCAAGCACTGAAGCGAATCGGCAAACCGGAAGATGTTGCGGACGTAGTCGCGTTCCTGGCGTCAGACGCGGCCCGCTGGATCACGGGAGCGAGCATTCCGGTGGACGGTGGGTCGAAGCTTTAAGGACCTGGCATCTGGCGAACGAATTGGAGGAAATGAAAGATGAGTGACAGTATCGAATCGAAAAATAAAGCTCTTGTTCTAGAAGCATTCGACACGCTGTTCAACCAGCGTGACTATGCAGCCGCTGAGCGTTTTTGGTCGCCTGACTATATTCAACACAGCGCTCATATCGCACCGGGTCGTGAAGGCCTGTTCGATCTCATCAAAAGCCTTCCGCCGACTCTCAAATATGAGTCAGGAACGATTGTGGGCGAGGGAGACCTTGTGATCGTGCACGGGCGATTTAGCGGTTTCGGTGCTCCTGTGAATTGGATTGCCGCAGATATTGTGCGCATTCAAAATGGAATCCTCGTCGAGCATTGGGATGTCATTCAGGATGAAGCGACGGAAGAACAGTCGATAAGCAAGCGGCCCATGTTCGGAACTACATTTCCGACCTACGCTTGAAAAAGAACAAGTCTCCATGGGTTGTTTCTAAAGCCGGAACAGAATCTACCCCAGAAATGAATCTGGATGGCTGCTGGTGGCATTGGCTCTTAAATAGCCGGTAACCAGCTACAGCCGCGGTTCCGTCAGCCTCCGCCGTCTTGCCGGCAACTAAGCGCCCTAGGTGACAGAATCCAGCCTGCGAATTTCTCGATATCGGAAACAGTCGACAAGGTGATCGTTTACCATGCCTACCGCCTGCATGTACGCATAAACGATGGTCGAACCAACAAAACTAAATCCCCGGCGTTTGAGATCTTTGCTAAATAGGTCCGATTCAAGTGACCTAGCAGGAATCTGCCGCATTGCCTTCCACCGATTGACTTTGGGGCGCCCATCGACGAAGCGCCAGCAATAAGCGTCAAAACTCCCCATTTCTTTCTGAATTGCCAGAAATGCCCGCGCGTTGCGTATCGCTGCTTCGATTTTCATCCGGTTTCGAATGATCGTCGGATCCAATGTGAGCTTCTGGATTCGTTTCTCGGTATATCGCGCTACCTTCTCAAGATCGAACTCGCTGAAGGCGCGGCGATACCCTTCGCGTTTCTTGAGCACGATTGACCAACTGAGCCCGGCCTGTGCCGCTTCCAGCACCAGGAACTCAAAATGTTTGCGGTCATCGTGGACTGGCATACCCCATTCGCTATCGTGATACTGAACCATAAGCGGATTGTCCGGGCTGACCCAGGTACATCGTTTTGTAGTCATAGAGTGCGCAGCTACGTGGTCTTAGCCTTAGATTGCCATCGATGAAGTGCCTTATGCCTAAACGGATTTATAATCCAAGATCGCTTAGTCCCGGATGATCATCCGGACGGCGCCCTAGTGGCCAATGATAATTGCGCTCCGCCTCCTTGATTGGCAGATCATTAATGGAAGCAAACCTCAAGCGCATCAGCCCGTTCTCATCGAACTCCCAATTCTCGTTGCCGTACGAGCGAAACCAATTCCCGGAGTCGTCGTGCGATTCGTAGGCAAAGCGCACGGCGATACGGTTTCCTTCGAACGCCCAAAGCTCTTTGATCAGCCGATAGTCCAGCTCTTTCGACCATTTGCGTCTGAGAAACGCGACGATGTCTTGCCTTCCGTTCACAAATTCCGAGCGGTTTCTCCAGCGTGAGTCAACGGTGTAAGCGAGAGCCACCTTTTCCGGGTCACGAGAGTTCCAGGCATCTTCGGCCAGTCGAACCTTCTGAATAGCCGTTTCGCGGGTAAATGGCGGCAACGGAGGACGTTGAGTTGTGGCTTCGGCGACAGACATCGCATTTCTCCTTTTGCGAAGTTCCATCTTCAGCCGGATCTGTGGCGCTAACGACATAGATATTCTATGGTCGTCTGATGATATGCACACGCGCGTGGGGCGATCCAGCCCACATGATGCAGGCGTGGGTCGCTTTGTATGCGGTTGGCAGTCCGGTGGTCTTCGGAGCGAACGGCCCCGAGATGGAAGAGCCCGCCAGCGTCCTCTCAAAAGAGCAGCGCCAGATTTTGCTGCGCCTCCTCAAGAATTGGAAAAGGGCAGGGAAGATGATTGCAGACGAGATAGGCGTCTAGAAGACGCTGGCGTGAACCAAGTGCTGCTGAATCCTGTGTTCGACGAAGAGGTACAGATGGAGCGCCTCGCGGAAGAGGTACGTCCTCGCGTGTAGTGGCTGATGTTAATCGGGTCACCCGAACGATCGTCGAAGCCACGTCCCACCTCGATGTTCACTTGTCCAGGCAGAAATGTCTGGCCGCTGTAGTTGGGCCGGCTCGAACTGCATTCCGGACGCATAGATCGCCTTGCCTTTTGTTGGGCCACGCATCCTCAAGCTTTGCTTCGAAAACGCAGGGACTTGTATCCGAGGAAAGCGACTGCGAACGAGGCTTGCGGCGGCATCGACCTCGATACGTGCATCCCATAATTGAGATCACTAATCTTGGCGAGGAAAATCTTGTTAGCGATTAGGCTGAAGAGCCTGCGGGGTCGCCGCGCAGGTCTCCTCTTGTGTCTGACCATTCTACTTGTGTGCGCAGCCTGGGCTGCTGCTCCCAATTCTCTCCAGATTGACGGCAATGCCATCCTTCACCACCTCAATGTTGCAATAAGTTGGTACCGTCATCTCAGTGCAGCTGATGAAACTTCCGGTCAGCCAAGCGATGTTCTCTATCTGGAAAATGCGCGTGACCTGGCTCACCAAGCACTGCAATTCGCTTTTGAGTCGGCTCAGGCAGAGGCTTCTTTATCGCAAAGTGGTAGCCAGGACCAAACTTCGAATACGGAAGTAAGCTCCGACCAGCAGAATCTAGCGAAGGCGCTATCCGACACGAACGACCGCATCACCCAGGCCCAGACGCAGATTGACGCGTTGAACCAACAAATCGAAAGGGCCCGCGGGAAAAAACGCCAAGATCTGGTATCGCAACGGGAGGCGCTGCAGGGCGAGCTTGACCTGGATAAGGCAATGCAGGACGCGCTGCAAAAAATCTCCAGTTCTATCAACGCGAACGGCGAAGGTAAGTCGGGGCTCGAGGGCCAAATCAATCAATTGAAACAGTCAGTGCCCGAGGTTTTTGCGCCTTCGCCGCAGAAAGAGAACCGCCCTGCAGCGGCCTCGCGACCTGCGAACGCCACACGCGCTGACAATTCAGGACTCTTAGGCCAGGTCTCAATCCTGTTCGGTCAGATGCGCGATCTGCACGATCTTGACCGTATCATCGACGAGACGAAGAACCTGCGTGGGACTGCGGAAAAACTTCGCGCCCCCTTGGTTGACGAGTTAAGGAGCCTGCTCCAGCAAGGGCGAGACGCAGTGAATCAGCAGGCTAATGGCCCGCTGCCTCCGGATACGACGCGGCGCAATCTGGAAATGCTGACGATCCGGTTCAAACAAGTCTCGGCGGCGGCGGTTCCGCTACGACAGGAAACGGTGGTCTTAGACCAATGTCGCGCCGAGCTCCTGGAGTGGCGCAACTCCATGCTGCAAGAGTACGGACGTGTGCTGCGATCGCTGCTGACAAGAGTGGCCGGGATACTAATCGCGCTGGCTGCCGTGTTCCTGCTATCCCATCTTTGGCGCAGCGCCGCCTACCGTTACATTCAAGACGCTCGCCGGCGGCGACAAGTTCTACTGGTGCGACGGTTTGTCACTGCATTCTTCATGGGGGTGGTCATCATCCTCGGTTTCGTTAGCGAGTTTAGCTCGCTGGCGACTTTCGCCGGATTTATTACTGCCGGCCTGGCGGTCGCGCTGCAAACCGTAATTCTTTCCATCGCAGCATACTTTTTCCTGGTCGGGCGTTACGGCGTGCGTGTCGGCGATCGCATAACCGTCTCCAATGTCACCGGCGATGTCATTGAGGTTGGCATGGTACGGCTCTACCTGATGGAGCTGGCCGGTACTGGCATCGATCTCTACCCCACTGGCCGGGTTGTGGTGTTTGCCAACTCGGTGCTCTTTCAGGCGACGCCGCTATATAAGCAGCTTCCGGGCACTTCTTTCGCCTGGCACGAAGTCGCAGTCACTCTGGTGCCTGCGACCAACTATGCCCTTGCCGAAAGTAAACTGCTCGCGGCGGTGAACGAGGTGTACGACCAATATCGCGAGAACCTCGAACGTCAGCAGCGCTTAGTAGGGCGCTTGATTGACACGCCGATCCTGGCGCCAACTCCTAAGACACAACTCCGCTTTGTGGATAGTGGGCTGGAGTTCGTCGTGCGCTATCCAGTGGAACTCAATCGCGCAGCAGAGATCGATGATCAAATGACTCGCAAGCTGATGGAAGTGATCGACCGCGAATCCGAACTCAAATCGGCAGTTACCGGCACTCCCAAATTACGCGCGCCCATTAAGGCGTAAAGCCTGTCGGCCATATTTCGACTGGTGGCCCCTCGGCAGGAATTGCCCCCTGTGCCGGACGACGCAAGGGAAGCGCCGATATTTGGCTGACGGCACGGCAGAAAAGTGGTGGGCAGTGCAGGGCTCGAACCTGCGACCTCCTGCTTGTAAGGCAGGCGCTCTAACCAACTGAGCTAACCGCCCGTGGTACGCGCCACTTACGACGCAATACTCGAGAGCAAAATTAACTCTATATGACCCGCTCAACACGGTCAAACCTGCTGCCCGGAACCCTCAGTCGACAAAAAATCTGCTGTTACAGGCATCTTTTCCGGGGTTTTTCGAAACCAAATGCAAAGGTCGAAATCCGGGAATAGGTGCGCGATGAAGGCGATTCTCTTTGTGGACGATCATGAGTTGCTGGCTCGATTGAGCTGCGAGATCCTCGAGATGCAGGGCTATCGGGCCGTGAGCGCCTACAATGCGCAGGATGCGTTGGCTAAATTGCAAGATGAGAAGTTCGATCTTCTAGTCACGGATTTTCGCATGGAGGGTATGAACGGCTTGGAATTGGCCAAAAAGGTTCATGCCAAGAGTCCTGAAATCCCAGTCATCCTCGTGACTGGCTACGGACCGATCGACGTCGGGCGGGACGTAAAGGAGTGTCTCCCGAAAGAGCAGATGTTTCCTGCGCTGCTGGACAAGATCAAGACCTACCTGGGCGAAGCGGAGCCCATTCGCGCGCGCGGCCTGAAAAGCGCGTAGCGAAAAAGAGCACCGCAGAAGTACTCATTCTAGTTCGACCGCAATCCTAGACCCCTCGCCATCGGCTTCCGAGGTAGCTGTCGCATAGAGAGATTAGGTAACAGCTAATCCCTTGCTTTATCCTCATCTCTTATGCCCGCACTCATAGAATGTGTGCCCAACTTTTCCGAGGGACGCGACAAATCCCGGGTCGATGCCATTCTCGAAGCCATGAAAATGGACGGCGTCTATTTGCTGGACCGCGAGATGGATGCCGACCACAATCGCTGTGTCATCACGCTGGTTGGCGACCCGCTGAATGTTGCGGAAGCTGCGGTCCGCGGAGTCGGCAAAGCCGCCGAGCTTATTGACCTGACTAAACACACGGGGGCGCATCCCCGGCTTGGCGCAGCCGATGTGATTCCCTTTATTCCGATCGAAGGTGTGACGCTGGAAGATTGCGTGGCCATTGCCCGGCGAGTTGGCGAAGAAATATGGAAGCGGCATCATGTGCCGGTTTACCTCTACGAGGCGGCTGCGCAGACACCGGAGCGTCAAAATCTGGAGAACGTACGTCGCGGCCAGTTTGAGGGCATCCGCGAAGAGTTGAAGACAAATCCAGCGCGCAGGCCCGATTTTGGCAATGCGGAATTGCATCCAACGGCGGGTGCGACCACCGTGGGCGCGCGCAAATTCCTGGTCGCCTATAACGTCTATCTCAACACTCCCGATGTGGACATCGCGAAAAAAATTGCCAAGGCCGTACGCTTTTCCAATGGCGGTCTGCGCTACGTCAAGGGTATGGGCGTGCCGGTGCGCGGGCTGGCGCAAGTTTCGATGAACCTGACCGATACCGACCAGACTCCAATTGCCCGGGTCTTTGAGTACGTGAAGCGCGAGGCGGGGCGTTATGGTGTTATGCCTCTTTCAAGCGAGATCGTCGGCTTGATTCCCAAGAAGGCGCTGGAAGAGGCGGCGGAGTGGTTTCTGCAGATCGAGAACTTCGACTCATCGTTGATCTTGGAGAACCGGCTGGTTGCGGTGATGAGCGGAAAGATGGCGGTCGGCGGAATTCGCGCGGGGGTCGAGCCGTTCATCGAGCAGCTCGCCGCACCCACGGCTGCTCCCGGAGGCGGGTGCGCGGCAGCCGCCACTGCGGCGATGGCTGCGGCGCTCGGCAGCATGGTAGCCGGGATGTCGCGGGGGAAGAAAGCTTACCTCCAACACGAACGCCAACTAAGCGAAGCGCTGGCGCGGCTCGCCGAGTTGCGCGAGCAATTCAAAGCTTCGATTGACGCTGATGCTGAGTCGTTCAATGAGGTGATGGCGGCATTCAAGAAGGCAAAAGATCATCCCGACGCGCAGGCTGAGGTCGAAGCGGCGACCAAGAAGGCGACGCTGGTTCCCTTGACGGTTGCCGAACGGGCGAGGGAAGTGCACGCTATCGTGGAATCTCTACGGCCGATTACCAATCCGAAGATGGCATCGGATTTGACCGTGGGTGTGAGCTTGGCGCGCGCCGCCGCAGAGGGCGCACTGGCGAACGTGGAGATCAATCTTGGGGACATCAAGGATGAGGCTTTTATAGCGGACGTGCGGAAGCGGGTGGCGGCAGTAAGGAGTTGAGCACGCTGACTTTTTTAGTTTGCTTCCATGACGAGAAGTCTGATCCAAGCCATCGTCAGGCGCGTGTCCCGGTGATCTCGAGTCATTGTCGTCGCACGTCCAATCTAGGCTCATGTTCGCGAGCATTACTGCGGCAAAAGCAACGAGCGCTGACAATTCCGCATCTCTTCGGTCATTGTCGAGTAAAATTATGAGCATGAAGCAGTTCCTCGCAATCCTCTTTTTGTGCGCTGTCGTGTCCTTACCCGCGTTCGCGGCGCCTCTGAGCAGCAACGCCCGCACCGTGGTTCCGTCGGCCATCCAGCAGATCATCTCGGTCGATTACAGTGCACTGCGGGATTCGTCGACCGCGCGCGCCCTCAAGGACCGCGTCTTGCCCGACAGCCTGAAGCAATTCGAAACCGCTCTGAAGGGAGCGGGCATTGACATTGACAAGGACGTGGAGCAACTCACGTTCGTCACCTATCGCCCGGCCAAAGGCGGCTTGGCTAGCATCGGCATTGCTCAAGGCTCGTTGAAGCAGAAGGAGTTTCTGCAGAAGATGCGCTTGAAGAAAATCAAGCCGCAGAAGTACTTGCTTTCTTACCTCTATCCCATGGGCTCGGGCATGCAGTTGGTATTCCTCGATCCCAGCACTATCCTGTTTGGCGAGAGCTGCTTCCATTAAAGGCGCGATCGACGTGCGCGACAACGGTGCGGAGTCTCTGGAATCGAACAACACGATTGATGATCTGATCACCAGCGTGGACACTGCGCCGATTTGGAGTGTGCTCGATCAGGCGGGGACGCAGAACATGATGCGATCAGCACTGGGACAGGCAGCGTCGCTCGGCGACTACGACGTGGTCAAGAAGCGGCTGCTGGCGTCGGATTACACGATGAACTTTACCAATGGCGTTACCTTCGACCTGAACGTCAAGACCTCTGACACCATGACTGCGGCGACCATGGCTTCGTTGCTGAAGGCGGGGGTCTTGTATCGCAAGATGTCCGCGACTCCGACGGAGAAGCTGGCGCTCGACAACACCACGGTGGACAACTCCCACGACATGCTGCAAATGCACTTTAAGACCGACGATCAGCGCTTTACCGCGCTGCTGAAGTCGGACCTGTTTGCGGCAGTGTCGAAATAGGGGCGATTGCCAGCGTTTATAATCAAGACACTTTGCCACGCACTGTCATTCGTTTCACTTACCGTAGTCTTCTTTGGTTAGCCACGATGGGCTTGCTGTGTCATCCGGGCGCGGCCCAGATGCTTTCCGGGACGCGGACCGTCATGGTCATGCCGTTTGAAAATCAAACGACCGCGCCTGGTCTGGAGTGGATCAGCGAGGCATTTCCCGAAGTCCTCTCACAACGCATGCAGTCGCCGTGGCTGTACATTATCAGTCGCGACGATCGCACCTACGCCTTTGATCATGCCGGCATTCCGCTTACCGTTCGGCCTTCGCGGGCGACGGTTTACCGTGTCGCCGAACAAATGGACGCAGACTACGTAGTGCTTGGCAACTATAATTTCGACGGCAAGACCTTCACTGCCAATGCCCAGCTGCTCGATATGAAGAAACTGCATCTGTACCCGGAAGTGCATAGCAGCGGCGCGTTGACTAACCTGATCGATCTGCAGACGATGTTGGCATGGGAGTTGCTTCAGCAGATGGCACCCCCGCCGGCGATAACTCGCGACCAATTCCTGAAGGCATCCACACCGATTCGTCTTGATGCTTTCGAGAACTATATCCGCGGAATTCTGGCCACGGACCAGCAGCAGAGGATTCGTTACTTGCGCACGGCTGTGAAGCTCAACCCAAATTACACTCTGGCCATGCTACAGTTGGGCAAAACCTACTACCGCGACCACGAGTACGAGTCGGCCGCGGCTTGGTTCACTCGCATACCAAAGGACGATCCGGTGGCTGGAGAGGCCAACTTCCTGCTAGGCATGTCGGAGTTCTATCATGGAAGTTTCGATAAGGCATTCAATGCATTCAACTACCTCGCCACCCGCTTGCCGCTCACCGAGGTTTACAACAATCTGGGCGTGGTTGACGCCCGGCGAGGCCGGCGTGCGTCTGCAGTGCAATATTTCTCCAAGGCCGTGAATGCTGACCCAAACGATGCCGACTACCGCTTTAATCTGGCGGTAGCACTGTTTAAGAATGGCGACAGCTCTGGAGCGGCGCGCCAATTACGCGAAGAGTTACAGCGCAACCCGAGTGACGGCGAAGCCAAGACCTTGCTCGATATGATCAACCGCGGAGTTGCGCCTCCTCCTGCGGTGAATGCCAGTGCAACTGCGGCGTCGGGCAACGCTTTGCTGCCGCCAAACCAGCCGCGCATTCCGATGGAGCGCATCAAGCGCAACTACGACGAGGCGTCTTATCGTCAGGTGGAGATGGAGATCAACAATCTTACCGAGGCGAAGCTGGCCAAGACCGATAGGCGCACGCAGGCCACCTATCACTTGGAGCGCGGCAAGGAATTGCTGGCGCGGAACATGCCGAGCCAGGCAGAGAGCGAATTCCGTGCTGCGATCAGCGCCGACCACGGCAATGCCGCGGCGCACGCACAATTGGCGATGGTTTTGGAGAAGAAAGGCGACGTCGCTAATGCGCGGGCGGAAGCGCAGACCTCGGTGCGCTTGCAGCCTAACGTGGATGGCTTGCTGGTGCTCGCACGGCTGGATCTGCAGCAGAGCCAATTGCAATCCGCTGCCGGCGAGGTGGACCGCGCACTGGCCTTGCAGCCGGCCGACGAGACCGCGCAGGCGCTGAAGCGCGACATCGCAGCCAAGCAGACAGTTTCGAAGTAGCGCAACCTTGCAACGATCCTCCGGAAGGAGGCACAGATGTCCCGGATTTGTTTCATTCTGTCTTGTGGGCTGTTGACGCTGGTCACCAGCAGCCTTGCCATTGCAAATAGCATCGTCAAAATTCGTGTGGATGACACCATCCAGCCCATTACGGCCGAATACATTGACCGCGCCATCGAACACGCTCGCCAGACCAACGCCGACGCTGTGCTGATCGAACTGAGTACCCCGGGAGGTTTGCTGGACTCCACTCGTACCATCATCGAGAAAATCCTGGCCTCGCCTGTCCCGGTCATCATCTACGTCGCTCCCAGTGGCGCGCGCGCAGCTTCCGCTGGATTCTTCATCCTAGAAGCAGCTGACGTGGCAGCCATGGCTCCCGGCACCAACACCGGCGCGGCGCACCCGGTTACCCTCGGCGGCGAAAAGATGGACGACACCATGAAGACCAAGGTCGAGAACGACTCGGCCGCCTTCATCCGCTCTTACGTCGGGCCTCGAGGACGTAACGTGCAACTCGCGGAGACCGCCGTGCGTCAGTCGAAGTCGTGGACTGACCAGGAAGCTTTGCAGCAGCACCTTATCGACATCGTTGCTCGCGATCAGAACGACTTGTTTCATCAGATCGACGACCGAACCATCAAGCGCTTTGATGGCAAGACGGTGAAGCTGCATCTTTCCGGAGACTCAGTCAACGAATTGCCTATGACGCTGCGGCAGCGAATCCTCGACTTCCTCCTCGATCCGAATGTGGCTTTCATAGTGCTTGCGATTGGCGCGCTGGCCCTGTACGCCGAGTTCAATCACCCGGGCGCGGTCGTCCCCGGAGTGGTCGGCGTAGTGTTTATTCTGCTGGCGCTGTTTGCGCTCAACTTGCTGCCGACGCGTTACGCCTCCTTCACCCTCATCATTGCCGCGTTCGTGCTGTTTGCTCTGGAAGCCAAATTTGCCACGCACGGCATCCTCGGTCTTGGCGGCATCGTTCTGCTCACGCTGGGTGGCCTCTTGCTGGTGGATGGTCCGATTCCGCAAATGCGGGTGCAGCTATGGACGGCACTCGGGGTCAGCGTGCCGTTCGGTCTCATCACGGTTTTCCTGATGACGATTGCCCTGCGGGCGCGACACAGCAAAGTCGTGACTGGCTTGCAGGGCATGATCGGCGCGGTGGGTGAAGCTCGCACTGACATCGATCCGGAAGGGAAGGTCTTCGTGCAGGGTGAGCTGTGGAACGCGCACGCCCCCTCACGAGTCGGCATCGGCGAGCAGGTCGTGGTGCGCAAGGTCGATGGTCTCGAGTTGGAAGTGGAGAAGGAAAAATAGCTGTTAGCTATCGGCTGTCAGCTTTCAGCCGTCAGCCAAGGATGAAGGCCAGTTGCCATTGTAAAGAATCGTTTCAGCGGGCTAAGGAACGATACAACTCCAATCAATTCTCGCCCAGCATTCTTGCTGACGGCTGATAGCCGACAGCCGACAGCTCTCCTGTTACCAACTTGGGTTCCTCACCACTTGGGCCTACAATCCCGAGTAGCACTCGTTCTACACTTCTGAATAGCTGGAGGCACCTCGTGCCCGGTATAGCTGGCATTGTTGTCATCGTCATTGTTGCTCTCTACCTCATTAACTCGATCAAGATTTTGGCCGAGTATGAGCGCGGTGTTATTTTTCGCCTCGGGCGTCTCCTGGGGATGCCGAAGGGCCCCGGCATCATACTGGTGTTCGCGCCCATCGATCGCATCGTAAGGGTTTCGCTGCGGCAGGAGGCGCTGGAGGTTCCGCCGCAAGACATCATTACCCGCGATAATGTCACGCTGAAGGTGAATGCGGTCATCTTCCTGCGTGTGGTCGATCCCAACAAAGCCGTGGTCGCGGTTTCGAATTACATGTACCAGACGTCGCAGTTTGCGCAGACAACGCTACGTTCGGTGCTGGGCGAGGTCGATCTTGACGAACTGCTGGCCCATCGCGAGAAGATCAACTTGCGATTGCAGTCCATCCTGGATCAGCATACTGATCCCTGGGGCGTGAAGGTGAGCAACGTCGAGGTCAAGCAGGTGGATCTGCCGGAGACGATGACGCGCGCCATGGCCAAGCAGGCTGAGGCCGAACGCGAGAAGCGCTCCAAGATCATCCATGCCGAAGGCGAGTTCGCCGCGGCCCAGCGTCTGATTGATGCGGCACACTTGCTGGCCCAGGAGCCCACAAGCATCCAGTTGCGATATTTGCAAACTTTGACCGAAATCGGAGTGGAAAAAAATACGACCATCATTTTCCCGGTGCCGGTGGACTTGCTGGCCGGATTGCTGAAACGGGTGGGAGTAACCACGGCTGAAGGCAGTTCCGCGCCGCCAGCGAAATAGCGAGGAACATGAGGAACATGGCTTCTGACGATACAGAAATAACCTTGGGTATGGGAAAACTGCTGGGGTTGTTTTTTTTGCTGGCAGCCATTTGCGCGGTCTTCTTTTCGATCGGCTACTCGTTAGGCAAGAGCACCGGGCGCGAACAGGCATTGAACGACCAGCCGACGAGTGCTGCGGCGATGCCCGAGGTAGCTGTGTCAGGCGCCGGCCAGAACAAGCCTTCCGCCGCGGTGACCGTGAAGTCAGAGGCGGAGTCAACGCCACAGGAACAGCCCGCGAGTTCCAATCCGCAGGGCAATCTTACCTTCTACAAAGCGGTACAGCAGAGCGGTGAGGGAACTGAATCGCCCACTAAGGAAACACGTACTACGGTTGCGGACAAAACCCCGACAACTCCTAAACCTAGTTCGCCGTCGACAACGGCGAAAACTACAATTCCCGCGAGTGTGCCGGCCATTGCGACACCCCAAGAGGCCCGTTCTGCTCCCGTAACTGGTCCGGGTACCATCGTTGTCCAGATCGCCGCGGTTTCCCGTGAGGACGACGCTGTTGCTCTTGCAGGGGCACTGCGCAAGAAGAACTACAACGTCTTCGTGGTGAACAATCCCATCACCAACGACAAGCTCTACCACGTGCAGGTTGGTCCTTTCGCCTCGATGCAGGACGCTGAGGCGATGAAGTTGAAGCTAACCGGCGAGGGCTACAACCCGATTGTGAAGCGATAAAATTTGGGGCGGCCTTTCACTCCAACGGCGGGGTTGAGAATCTGCAGATTCGCTTTGGAAAGCTGCCGCATTTCCCTTCACTTCGGCGGTATGCTTCCGGGACAGACTTCCAAGGAAAATTCCAAGGTCCGCTTGCGAAGACCCACCTATGCCAGAAGCCCAAAACGCTGAAATTGATTCGCCTCGCGCGTGGCTGATCGTAGTTGCCGCCTTTTTCGCCTCCTTCGTCGCTTTCGGTGTTAGCTACAGTTTCGGCATTTTTCTCAAGCCGATGGCCACCGAGTTCGGCGTCAACCACGCAGTGATGTCGAGCCTTTTCTCGGTCCTGACGGTGCTTTCGCTTTTTTTTGTCTCCGCTGACCAGCGATATGGCCGACCACATAGGGCCGCGTCCGGTAATGGCCGCGGGCGCTGTGCTGATGGGAGCCGGTCTGATTCTGACCGCGAGAGTTCACTATTTTCCATTGCTCTTTCTGACTTACGGGCTGGGCGCCGGTGGGGCTGTGGCTTGTGTTTACGTGCCATCGATCGCGGCCGTGGGCGAGTGGTTCAAACTTCGCCGGGACATAGCTCTTGGTGTCGCAATCAGTGGAATCGGTTGTGGAACCCTGGTCTCCGCTCCGGTTGCCGCAATGCTGATCGGCCGTTACGGTTGGCGAGCCACCTTCGAAATTTTCGGAGTTGTGAGCGCTGCTCTACTTTTGCTTTGCACGACGCTCATAGCACCGCCGCCGATTGCCACCTCGAAGGCGCGCATCGGCGTCACGGCCAAAATTCGTACCCCGGCGTTCGGCTTGTTCTATGCCGGACTCTTCTTTTCTGGCATCGCTATCTACGTCACATTCGTTTATCTCGCAGAGTATGCGATTAAAGACGGTGCAAGTCAGGTTAGTGCTGCGCGGCTTATCGGATACATCGGCGCGTCCAGCGTTGTTGGACGCCTGGGACTGAATGCTCTGGCGCCTCGATTTGGCTTGCTCTCTGTATTTCAGGTCGCCTATGCGGCGCTGCTGGCGAGCTTCATTTTTTGGGTGGGAAGCCACTCCTACATGTCGCTGTTTTGGTTTTGCCTGGTGCTCGGCATCGGCTATGGAGGCATTGTCGCTATGTCGCCCGCCATGCTCGCACAGTTCTTCGGGGTGGAAGGGTTGGGTGAACTGTTGGGATTTTTCCTGACCGCCTTGGGAGTGGCATCCGTGGCCGGACCGCCGCTCGCTGGACTGCTGATCGACCTAACGGGAGACCTGAAATGGCCTCCGTTATTGGCGGCGGGCAGCGCGGCAATGGCTCTTGCGGCAGTCATACCTCTGCGCGTCTATGGAGCACGCAAGAGTGCCTTGGCTACCGCATCAGCAGCCGCAGCCGCCGAGTAGAGTGCACCAAATCTCACTGTCTTCCTAAGTGCGGCCCGGGCCTGTTTGCCGAGTGGAGGCAAATCCCGGAGCCTCTATTTCGCTTGCTGCCTACTTTGACGGTTCCAGTATCGCATCGAGGCGATCAGGCACGGTCTCGACTCTCTCCAGGTGCGGGTACCGCAGTCCGCCGTGATAATCCAGAGTGACCGTGACAAACTGGTCTTCACGTTTCAGCAAAAGCTTGATCGGCTCTTTACTCTTCTCGGCGGAGAGGATGGCTTCGCGCAGATTCGCCACGCTGAACTTCTGATCGTTGACGGCTTCCAGGTGCATGTCGGGCGTGACCCCTGCCTTGAAGGCCGGACTGTTCCACCAGACTCCTTGAAGATTGCCCTCTCCGTTCACCGAGAGTCCCAATGAAGTAGCAAAGCTGGTTCCGCGCGTGGGATCCGCGTGTTTCATCCATTCCGGTTGGTTGTCGTTATAAACCAGCCGATAACCGCCTTGCGTAATCCCGTTCTCCGGAACCTGCGGGTTGAGATCGTAAACGCGTTCGCGCAGAAATCCTCGCCAATCGTACGGTTGCACAGTGTTCAAGGCCGTGACGATGTCGTCAAAGGTATAAGTCTTGGTCACATAGCTCCCGTTATCCATCCCGAAGAAGAGCTTCGCAAAATCATCGAGAGACTTCTTTCCGCCGCTCAACTCACGAATTTTCGTGTCGGCGTCCAGCCAGATGAGATCCGACTCAGGGTAATAATCGTACGAACGCTGCCAGCTTGGCCAGCTCTCCGGCGTGGCGAAGTGTGACGAAATGATGGGCTGATTAGTGGTATCCACCAGGGGACGCCAAGTACGGCCCGGGCTAATCTCGAAGCTGGCAGCGATCAGCGCGATCACGTCGCGTGCCTGTTCGGGGGTGTGCAAGCCGGAACGCGCCGTCAGGACATTGCCATAATAGTCGGTCAAGCCCTCATAAACCCATAGCAGGTCGTTCTGCATGGGCACGTTGAAGTTGGGGGTCCACAAGTCGGCAGGCCGTCGGAACTTGCCGTTCCACGAATGCGTGTATTCGTGGGGCAGAAGGGCGCGACCGCCGACGCCTGCAATCCAATCGGTAAAGTAGTTGGCACGGGTGCCGTCCTCGCTGGACTGATGATGCTCCAGGCCTTTGCCGCTTACCGTATCGCTGAGAGAAAACAGGAAATCATAATGATCATAGTGACGAGAGTTGAAAAGCTTCTGCGCCTCCACCACCAGGTTCTTGTGATATTGCAGCTCTTCCGGAGTGATCTCGAGTTGCTCAGGCTTGTCGGCAAAAACGTCGAGATACACTTTGTTGTCCGCGCCCGTGGACAAGTCGACGCGCTTGTAATTGACGCCCGCGTAAACCGGCGAATCGACCAGTGTATTCAGCGGAGTCTCTTGGAACTGCACCAGGTTTCCGTCCTGCGATTTCACTTCCAGCGCAGTAGCGAATTTCCAGCCCTGCGGCAAGCGCAGCTCAGGAGAAAATTCGATACGCCGCGAGAAGTGTCCTGCCGGATAGAGGAGCACAGTGTTCCAGCAAAGATCGGCGAAGTTGGATGAGATACGACCGTCTTTCGGCTTCAGCGGAGCCAGATACTGAAAGTTCACCTCCAGCGTCGATACACCACGCGGGACGTCGATGTGGAAGGCGTACATATTCACCCGGTCGCGGACCCAGTCGACACGTTTGCCGTTCGCCGACGCCATAAGCCCTGCCATGTTTATTAACGGGTTCGACGGGGAGTGTGTTCCGGGAAGCCACTGAGGATAGAGCAGTGTAATCTCGTGGCCATTTACAGGAATCGTCTCGTGCACATCCAACACGCGATCGGTGATGTTCGTGAGATCGACGAGAAGGGAAATCGTTCCGGCATAAGGCGTGTCGACCGGTGCGTTAATGGGCGGAGGCAGCGGGACGGGCTGTGGGCCCATTGCATTCTGCGAATATACCGCTGCGGTTAGAGCTAGGCAGACGGCCACGAAAAGCACCGTGGCGGACCGGCGAGAGAAGAACGAGTATGTCACAAAGATTCTCCAAAACTGCACACCACACTGTATACGTTTTGTGAACCGCGCGGCTTGTCTCACCGAAACCGGGGTCTGGATAAGGGGTTCAAACCAGCTTGCGCGGCCGCCCAGAGCCGTCAGGAACGGCAGCCAACCTCAAATATTCATAGCGCGACGGGCCAGCGCCAAGGATTCAGTCCAGAATGCCGCTGAGCTGTGCACGTCATCCACCACGGTGGTCAAAGCCTGCACAAACTGGTCGATCTGTTCCTCTTCGACGATCAGCGGAGGAGCTGCCTTCAGCACCATGAAGTTGTTGCCGCATATCTGAGTCAGAATCTTGTGCTGCCGAAACAATCTCATCACCAGCATCTGCCCGAACATCCCAGAGTGGACTGCGCGGAAGGTTTCGAAAGAGAGCTTCAGCATCAACTTGGACGGTGGGCGAAATTCGACACCGCTTAGCAAACCCAAGCCAGGCGCCGACTTGAACATCTCGTACGGTTCCAGGGCCTTTGTTATACGGGTACGCAGCAACTCCCCGAGGTAGGCGGCACGGCTACCGAGTCTTTCATCCTCGAGGACGTCCAAAGTGGCCAACCCCGCGCGCATCGCCAAAGCATTTTCGCCGTAGGTAGAGGTGTGCACAATCGCGCGTCGCAGGGAACTGTATACCGCGTCGCTGATCTCGTCGGTCATGAGTACCGCGGCCACCGGCACGAGGCCACCGCTCAGCGCCTTGGCGAGGATGACCATATCCGCCTCTACCTCATAGCTGTGCGCAGCTAGAAACTTGCCGGTACGAAACATTCCGGTCTGCACTTCATCGAGCACCAGCTTAGTCCGGTATTTCTGGCAGAGCATTTGCACCTGGCGTAAATAGTCGGGCGGAGGTATTCGGATTCCGCCTTCGGACTGGATCGGCTCAAGGAAAAAAGCGGCAAACTTGCGGGTCCGCAGCTTCTCTTCGACGCGCCCGATATCGCCGAAGGGGATGGCTTCGGTTTCAGGTAGCAGGGGGCCAAAGCCTTCTCTCCAGAAAGCATTGTCCATAAGGGAGAGCGCGCCACAGGTAAGTCCGTGAAACGCTCCTTCACAATAGAGAAGAGCGGTGCGCCTGGTGGTCGCGCGTGAGAACTTGATGGCGGCCTCGACGCCTTCGCTCCCCGAACTGGCAAAAAAAACCTTTTGCAGACCGCCGCCCGCCAGCTTGCACAAGCGCAGGGCCAATTCCCCCGCCAGTTCGGGCACATGACTTTGCAGCATCGCCGGGCCGTTGCGGTCGAGTTCGTGCTTTAGGGCCTCGACGATTCGGGGGTGATTGTGTCCGGTGTTGTGGACGCAGTAGCCGGACAGAAAGTCCAGATACCGCTCTCCAGCCTCGCCAAACAACTCGGCTCCGGCACATCGCTCGTAGCGCACGTCCATGTCGAGCAGTTCCAGCAGACGCACCCATTGTGGGTTTACGAACTCCGCATACTCTGATTGGCTCGAAACGACGGATCGGGGCACGAATTACCTCCAGAGATTCAATTTAAACGCGATTCCCGCAGAGCGTCCAGCAATGGGAACCCGCAATCGCCACAAAAGGTGCTGCGACAGAACAGGGTCAGCCAACTTGCCTCGGTGCATTCTTTGTGTCCAATCCCACAATCGGTGTGCGTAGCGGCGAATGGGGCGGATTTCAACTCCGAAAAGATCTTGCAGGAGCGATCAATGGGAGTCGCCAATGACCGGGAGTTGTGCCAGTCGTATTCGGATAGGACGTTTTGGAGCGTAATCACCCACGGCCAAACTGTGTCGCTGGTCCGGCTGGATTTGTGCAAGTAACGGTTGCGGAGGGAGCAATTACTGCAGGGCGGAGCCGAGCGTGACGATCTTTTGTTCCAGATAACCGCTGATTTTGCGGTTCTCTTCTTCGATTTGCAATTTGCGCTGCCACATTCCGAAATTCTGTTTACGCATGGTGATGGTGTGCTCTCCCTGCGGCACCGTGAAGGCAGATGGAGTTTTTCCCACGAGCCGGCCATCAACGTAAACATTGGCACCTGCCGGACTGGACCAGAACTCGAGGGTGGCCAATCGAACGGGAGGAGCAGCGGGTGCGGGCGGCAATGTCACGGCGGTTTCCTGGTCGGCCAGAGATTTAACCGGCACGTCGCAGTTTACGTAATAGACCGGCAGAGAGGTTTTCAGCGGAATCTGGGATGCCGTCAACTGCCTGGAATCGGCACGAATGTCTCCCAATACGCGATCAAGCAACTTTTCCCTGGTGTGCAGCCAGCCCGATACTTCTTTCAAACTAAGTTGTGAAACGAGGCCGCCTTGTTCGTTGTAGGCGCGAACAAACAGCGTGGTGGATGTCTCGATGTGCAGCAAGTTCAGGGTCGTGGTGTTCGCGGCTGCAGGCTGGTTCGAGGTGAAATGCCACATCTCTCCGAAAATGGCGCTAAGCGCGCTGTTTTCAGAAATCGGCGCCGCATTCACATATTTCAGAACCGACGGCACCAGCCCGGTAAAACTTTCCTGCTGGGTTGAGAACACCATGACATAGTTCTTGGCGCGCGCGTCGGGAGCTTGGACGAAACAAAGTCCCGGATATCGTTGCTGATGCTTGTCGCTGCCAATCGAATGAAGAACGAAGCTGGGAATGGCGGCGACTGGCTGACCGCTCGCAATTACAGCAAAGGAAATGTTCTTGGGACAGTCTGCTGGGCTCGAAAGCGATTGTCCACACACGAGTAGGCTGGTTAGAAAGATCCCAGCTAGTATTAGCAGTGTTTTCATTGCCAGCTTTCTTATGATCGCCGTATGAGCCGGTTGCCTTCGGAGCCGACTCGGAAACGTGCATCGCGAGCCTCGCTTCAAGTTCCCTTATTGGGATAAGCGTAAGAGAATCTTGGCTGCGATGGTTTGGAAGGCTGTGTTCAGATCGGCCGTACACGTCGCCGAAGGACAGTTCGGTACATACAAAAACAGCCCCGCTGGTTGATTCGCATTGTAGGTAAGGGGATAGGCGGGGTCATTGGCAAGTTGTCCCAAAAAAGCCTGAGTCGATGTGCTTACTCCGCTGCCCAAGCCAATGACATAGATATAGGTTGCGATCGGCGTTTCGGTACGCAGGGCCGCGGCGGTCAGAATAGCGCGGTATTGCGCTTCGGCAGTAACGCTAGATTGTAGAAATGCTTCCTGTTTCTGATCACGCTGAGAATAAAACGTAGTTACGTATACACCTGACGCGCTTTTGCAATAGTCGCGCGCGCTGTCGTATGGCAAGGCGCCCTTCGATGCACCGCTTGTGCTAATCGTGCCCCAGTCGTTTCCATTCGTTGGATCGAAAAAATCAGGCGTGGTGCTACCTGTATCATATCCCCCATAATTGATGATCTTCGCGGCCGGACAGTTAAATGTGTCCTGAACAGTATTCATCAGCCCATCGGTGAAATATACTACAACCTTGGTAACGTTCTGTCCCGGTTGTGGGATAACGCTATCATTCTGCTGTTGGGCAAGCGAGAGAGGTGGCCCAACCGTGCTGCTTGGGTTTAGATTAGTACCCGCCCCTGTACCAAACGTGCCGCCGCTGAAGTTTAGGGCTTTAACGGCATTTGTAATGGGGGTGATGAAGTTGTAGTTTATGGAAAAATCCACTGACGAACTGGACGCGAAGCTAATCATTGCGACTTCGTCATTTGTATTACTGAAGTCATTGACGAAACTTGGAACTGCAACTTGGAGCGCGGCGCCTCCTTTGTCATGGCTACTATCCATTGAGCCTGAGCGGTCCAATACAATTGACATTACCAGCTTGCCCCGGGTTGCTACGGCGGTGTCGCTTACGTTAATGGTTGCGAATACCGGCACATACCTCATGAAAATCGTGTTTACCGTGGCGGTGGCCGCGACATTTACCTGCTGGTCGCCATAGGCGTCTGTGGGGAACGTGATTGTGGGTGTAGGTGCGCCGGCCCCGAAATTTGCGTTGAATATATGTGTGGCAAGGGTGCTCGCCGTTGCTTGGCCTTGCGACAAATTCTTCATGCCTGTCAAACAAGCGGCATCCACCGACGTCGACAACTTCGCCTTCGCAACATAAAGAAGGCCCGCGTCAATAGCCAGCCCCGAGAACAGTATGAGCACCGGCAAGATGACGGCCAGCATGATTAGGATTTGTCCCCGCTCGTTTTTCATGATGTTGACGAGACGCATAAATGTCCTCATCAGTAATATGCCGCCCTATACAACTGACCGTGTAGGACGCTGCTTCCCAAGAACATCGCTACGGGTGTAATAGCGCTGTACGTATAAAATACTTCCGTCACATAAAGGCTTTGGTTCAGTTGCAATGCGAGGGCAGCGTTGGTGGGGAGGACGGCGTTCGAACTACTGCAATTCCCTTGTCCTTTTAGGCAACCGACTTTACTGCTGGCCGTAATTCCGCACTGAGATGATTGAGCTGTGACCTGGAGGTTGCTGGCACCGCCATTGCATGGGTTGGTTGTACAGGTGACGGCGGTGACAATAACGCAGCCATTGGTGCTCATGCTTAAGTCGTGGCCTGCATAATTAGCTACGGCGGTTGCTGTCTTCGCAGGACTGACCCCGCGCGAAGCCATGCTGGAACCCTCTCCAGCCAGGTTCGTCATTACTTCAACGTCGTAAATGGCCCGGCTGAAGTCGATGATCCCGTAAATAACAATGCACAACATGACGAGTGCTAAGGACAACTCTACGAGCGCCTGGCCTGACTCCTCTGCATGTATCCTCATACGGCCTCTCTAACTTTCAGCCGGCGGAAAGGGTTCATTGTTAAATGCCACACTTACGGTGAAGGTATACTGGCCCCCAGTAAAGAACTTCGCTATGGGCGCGGTCGCAAAACCATACGTGTAGGTTACGGTTATGGTGATAATGTCACCCGGACCACCAGCCTGGTTCGGACATCCACTGCCGTTAGGCGTGCAGGTTATAGTGATGTCGCTACCGTTGGAGCTATTCAGCAGACCGTTTGAGGCATTCTGGAGGGTTTGGATAATGGAATTGTACCGGCTAAGCGTACAGGCGCCGCTACCGTCGGTTACACATTGACCTGTAATGGCATATCGTCCCGCTTGCCGGACTGCACTCTGGAGGGTTAGTTTTGTATAGTACAGAGATGCAAAGTCCATGACGCCCAGTATGAGCAACAGAAAAAGCGATATGGATATGGCAAACTCCACCAGCGTCTCGCCGGAATCATTTGCTTTTGTCATATGGTTGCCCTTTCTGTAGAGTACGGAAACCACGTACTCACCTCACGCGCTTTGCAGGCTTCTTTCCTGCCTCAATAGTTTTGCTAGCGGCGTCAACTTAGAGCCGCCGCGGTCTCTTGCTCTCTGATCGCCAACTGGTCTCCCACCGAAGTCGTTGTCCGGGCGATGGTCCCCGTCGGCAATTCCAGGACGAAGTGCGCCTTCCAACGAATCCCGGTCAGTCGGTAAGGGACCATCGCTGGGCGCACATGTACTACCCGCCACCTTCGATCGACGAAAATCACGTCGATGGCAAAGCGCATGGCCACGGTATGTATGGCTTGCGACGGAATAATGAGCAGCCCCGTACCAGGTTCGAGGCCGGATTGGCCTAACAGCCCGACCATCCGGCTCCAACTCGTTTCCGCTATAGCAATCCGCTCACCCAGCACCGTCTCCCGGGTGGTGTTAACAACCGCAACCGTCTCCATGGGCCGTTACTTCTAGTGCTTTGCTCCCAGGTGCCTGGCTGAGGCCAGGCGTTTGCGCCGGCTGATAATAACCGCCAGCAGAATCACAGCGACCACTCCGGCTACCACCCGAATCATCAGAATGTTGTCCATGTCTACAGCCTCCATTCGTTGTTATTTAGCGGTTTGTTCCAGGCCCTGCATCAGCGTGATAGCAGCGGGGCCAAGTAGGGCTACAAAGATCGCAGGGAAGATAAAGAACACCAGGGGAAAAACCAGCTTGATGGTGGTCTTGGCGGCGTTTTCTTCCGCCGTCAACATTCGTTTGGCGCGCAGACTATCGGCAAATTGTCCGAGCGCGCGAGCTATGGGGGTGCCAAGTTTTTCGGTTTGCACCAACATGGCCACAAACTGGCGTACTGCGTCGAGGTCGACCCGGTTTGCCATGCTCCGCCACGCCTCCACGCGAGGCTTGCCTGCCCTCTGCTCGCGGCTGATGATCAGCAGCTCTTCACTCAAATCCGGACATACCGGTTGCATTTCCTCGGCCACGCGCAACACCGCCTGGTCTAGTCCCATGCCTGCTTCCATGCAGATCACCAGCAGGTCCGTCGCTTCGGGCAGGGCCAGGTTGAGTTTCGTCTTGCGCTTGTTGATGGCGTGAAACAGCAACATGTCCGGAGCAAAAAAGGCGGCTGCGCCCAGCACCAGGACGTACACCAACAGGTTCTGCCCTCCAGTAAAAGTGGCCAGCAAGACTCCTACGACCGGCGCAAGCACCTTGCTGCTGAGATAGGTCTCAACGTCTTGGGGCCGCCGGAAGCCGGCGATGCTGAGTCGGTATGCCAGTTCTTCGTCATTCGATCGCAGCCAGTTGCGCAGCGGCGCCAGCGGACCGGAAATGACGGAGATCATGTCCACGACGCGATACCTAAAGGGAATCCCGGCGTCATCTCCGGGCAGATAGCCCAATTCGACGAGCCGGCTTTCGATCGGCGAACGCTCTCCCGCAACCAGGAAGATAACCAGTGCGCTGGCAGCGAACAGAGCGATGGCCACGAAAACCGCGAACAGTAACGCACTCATATCAGTACTTCACCTTCACAATCCGGCGAATCATTAAGAAGCCGATCGTCATGCTGATCAAGGTTCCGTAGATCATCTTCCGGCCAACTTCGCTGTTGAAAAGCGGATTTCCGTAGCCCGGCTTGGCGATGCTGAGCATGATGAAGCAAAGAAACGGCAACGCGATGAGGATGGTGCCGGTCATCCGCCCTTGCGCCGTATAGACCCTCACCTTTCGCTGCAACTGCAGACGCGCGCGCAGCACAGCCGCAGCCTTGTCCAGCAACTCTGCCAGATTTCCTCCCGTTTCCTTCTGTACGAGGATGGCCGATACCAGAAACTGCAAATCCCTTATCGGAAATCTCCGGCTAAAGTTCAGCATCGCCTCGCGAAAAGGCAAACCATAGTTCAGTTCATCGGCAGTATGGCGAAACTCCGGCCCCAGTGGATCGGACATTTCCTCGCCGACCGTCACCAGTGCGCTGGGCAGAGCGTGTCCGGCGCGCAAGGCCCGCGACATCAAGTCGATGGCATCGGGCAGCTGCAGATTGAAGCGGCGAAAACGGGTCGCGCGTTTATAAACCACCCAGAGTAATGGAAGAAAACCCAATGCCAATCCCGGAATCCACCCCAGGAAACCCACCGGTATTTTCCAGTTGCCGATGATCGCACCCACCACGACCATGCATAGCGAGAAGAAGAAAAACCGGCCAACCGTCCATGGCAGCTTGGCCTGTTCCAGCATCAGCTGGAGCTTGGGAGCCAGGCTGCTGCGGCGAAGGAAGCGGTTGATGCGGGGAATACTGCTGAAGGTAACCCGCTTCATGATTCCTTCTAGCCCATCTTCATCTGCGGGGCGTCGGTCCATGGCGTCGAGACGCTCGCGGAACCGCTTATCCTGTTCCGAAGGCTCGGTAAAATACGCCACCGTAGCGAACACAGCCACCAGAACGATCAGAAATACGGTGATCATCGACATAGGTTTGGCTCCGCCTATACCTCGAAGGAGTGCTCGAAAACGTTGGGAGAAAGAACGATGCCCGACGTTTTCAGCCGTTCGGAAAATTTGGGCGACACCCCCGTGGCCTTGAATCTTCCCACCACGTGCCCGATAGCATCGATTCCGAGCTTCTCGAAGACGAAAATATCCTGCATGGCGACCACCTCGCCGGTCATGCCGGTGATTTCTGTTACGTGGGTTATGCGGCGGGTGCCGTCGGCCAGGCGGGCAATCTGCACGACGATGGCTATGGCAGAGGCAATCTGTTGGCGAAGCGCGCGCTCCGGAAGATTGAGGTCCGACATCAAGGCCATGGTTTCCAGGCGGGCCACGGCATCGCGCGGGGTGTTGGCATGGATGGTGGTCATCGATCCATCATGGCCGGTGTTCATCGCCTGCAGCATGTCGAGGGCCTCCTCGCCACGAACCTCGCCGACGATGATGCGGTCCGGCCGCATGCGCAAGGCATTGATCACCAGTTCGCGCTGGCGGACGGCCCCGTTTCCTTCCACGTTGGGCGGCCTGCACTCCAGGCGGACGACGTGTTCCTGCTGCAGCTGAAGTTCGGCAGAGTCTTCGATGGTGACGATGCGTTCGGCCTCCCCGATGTAGCCGCTCATCACGTTCAGCAGGGTCGTCTTACCGGCGCCCGTACCGCCGGAAATGACCATGTTGAGCTTGGCGCGCACCGCCCCCTTCAACACCTCAAGGATCGGACCGGTGACGCTGCGATTGGCCAGCAACTGGTCGGCGGCGATCGGGATCTTTGCAAAACGGCGTATGGAGAGGATCGGACCGTCCACCGCCAGCGGAGGAATGATGACGTTGACGCGTGATCCGTCGGGCAGGCGCGCGTCGCACATAGGCGACGATTCGTCCACCCGCCGCCCCACTCGGGAGACAATCTTGTCGATGATGTGGCTGAGATGCGCGTCGTCCTTGAACATCGCGCTGGTTTTCTCCAGGACGCCGCGGCGCTCGACATAAACCTTGCGATAGGTGTTAACCAGGATGTCGTTAATCGTGGCATCCTGAAGCAGCGGCTCCAGCGGCCCCAGTCCGAAAACTTCTTGCAGCACCTCGCGCGACAGGCGCTCGCGCTCCATGGTGCTGAGCGGGGTATTCAGCTTGACAATGAGTTGATGAATCACCTCCTGCACTTGCAAACGGGCCTTGGAATCCTCCAGCGACGTTAGTTTTTCCAGGTCGATCTGACTGAGCAACTCGCGATGCAGTGTAGTCTTCAGCTCGTGATACATCCGGGTGGAGACTCCCAGACTGCGCACTGAAGTTCCGGCACTGCCGGTGCGCATATCGGGTGCAAATGTTTTTTGTCCGCTAGCCATGGCTTATCCTCAGCTCAAAATCCCAAGCGGCCCAACAATCCCCGTGACTCATTGCTCGGCTGCACTGCCGCTTCGATGCCCAGCAGCCGGTCCGCCCACTGATCGAAGGCCACCGGGATGTCCGACTTCTGGCCCGCCTCCAGCGGAACCCCAGCATTGATGGCGTTTATGATCAGGGCATAATTGTTGGAGACCTTCACTGCAATCTTGCGGTGCAGGGCCGCCTCGATCTCCTGTTCGCTCAGCGTGCTTCTTCGCGAATAGCGATTGAGCACGATGTCGATGCTCTCCTCCGGGTAATGCAAGCTGGTCAGGTACTCGATGGACCGGAGTGCATTGCGAATCGCCGGCAGCTCCGGCGTGATGACGATGGCCAGCCGGTCTGACTGCCGGATGGCCGCGCAGGTGTCCTCGGTTAACCCAGGCGGAGCATCGATGATGACGAACTGGTAGTTTTCCGTAAGAAATGCCAGGGTGTGTTCGATGGCCTCCGAGGAAGCATGCGGAAAGACGTGAATAGCTTCGGGAGAATCGAGAACATCCAATCCGCTGGCGTGCTTGGAGAGAAAGCCCTGCAATAAATCAACATCCAACCGGTCGGTGTTATGAACCAATTCGTAGAAACTGTACTGATGACGGGCCAAGCCGAGGTACAAGGAAGCGTCGCCCAGCGTAGGATGTTCATCGACCAGCAAGCATTTCAACTGGTGTCTTTCCACCAGGTTCAACGCCAGATGCAAGGCCAGCGAAGTAACGCCGGTCCCACCCTTGGCGCCCATCAGGGTAATGACCCGGCCTTTTTGCACCTGCAGCTTGCCCTGACGCCGCGCCTCCACATGCGCCAGCGCGCCCAACACGCCGTCCGGTTGAAACGGCTTCAGAAGATATTCCGAACAGCCGGAGCGCATGGCGCCGATGATTCGCTCCGGACTCGGGTCCTGGGAAGCGGCAAAGATGGCCAGCCCGTTATCGCAGCCGTCCTGCAGTCGCTGGGCGAAGCGGTCGCTCTCCTCCCCGTCGTCGAAATCGATGATGCAAATGCGATGCTCGAAAGGCTCCAACATCCTCGTCACCTCGCGGGCGGTGATGTGCCGGTCCACATTGTCTACCACGTAGGCCCCGGGGGTTTGTGCAACCTGCACGCTCAGGCTTTCCCGCGAGGCCGGATCCATGTTTACGCAGAGGATGCCGATGCGCAGCTCGGAATGCCGCGAGCCCCGGACCATCACCGTAACTTCACTCGTACTCACTTTGAAACCTCCGCGCAGTTAGCCGGACCCGCAGGATTGGCCGCACTCGGCAGATTTTTGTCGAAGGAATCCGTATTAAGATTTTGTACGGGCATGTTTACCTCCGGCTGTGCAGCGGGAACGGGTCCGGAGACCGGGTCCACGATGGTAGGCGTTACCAGCACGATCAGTTCGCTATTCGTCTTATTAATGTTCCTTGACTTGAAGAGCTCTCCCAGGATGGGTATGTCCCCGATGCCGGGGACTTTGCTGAGCTGCACGGTGGTGCGCTGGTCCAGCAGTCCGGCGATCCCGAAACTCTGGCCATCTTTTAGCTGAATCTCGGTTTCGGCGCGCCGGGTTTGAATGGCTGGCATGGTAAAGCCGGAAATGGTGATCGCGTTGGTATAGTCGAGCGAGCTGACCTCGGGAGCAACCTTCAGCCGAATAGTGCCGTTATCCTGGATGGTCCCCACGAATTCCAGCTTCACTCCGTAGGGTTTGAACACGATGGTGACCGTCCCGAAACCCGCCCCGCCACCATTGTTCTGGATCACCGGATAAGGAAACTCGCCCCCTGCCAGGAAATGTGCCGGTTGGCCGCTGATTGCCATCAGATTGGGTTCAGCCAGGATCTGCAGTACCTGATTCTGCTGCAACAGCTTGATAGTGGCGCCCAGATTAATGTCGGGACGAAACAGGAAGATGTTTAACAGGTCAGACAGGTTGAATTGCGTGAAGCGGTCAAGCAAGCTCCCGGAGCTCTGGTTCTGGGTATTCAGACTGGTGGGACCAAACTGCTGGGTGGAGGTCGTGCCAATGGTGTTGGTCGCGCCCGTGCTGAAGAGATTGACGCCGAACGCGGACAGCCGCGAGCGATCAGCCTCGGCGAAGCGCACCTTCAGCATCACCTGTTTCTGCCGCGGCGGCTCGGCGATTTGCAGTCCATTGACGACTTCTTTGGAGTAGTTGGAAGCCATCTTCAACATCTGGTCCGCAATCGCAGCCGAGGACACGACGCCGACCAGCATTACCTTGTTTTCCTGCGATTGCACCTCCACACCACTGTTGGGAAACGATTGGTCAAGGGTATTGCGGAACGGAGTTACATCTACGTCGGCAAACACATCCAGCATGCGGTTCTGGCCCATTTCCTCCCAGAGCATCAGGCTGCTGCCGCCCGGTTGCTTGGCGGTAACTACCAACTCCTGCGGCGAGGTCAGGACCGATTCAATCACCGCAGGATTACCGGTCAGAATGCGCTTCACCCGCGAGGCGGTTCGTATCAGCAGGGAATGACCCACAACGACGTGCAAACTCTCAGCGCCCTCGTCACTCGCCTGTCCTGGAGCAGCGGAGAGTTGCTGGGCTGATGCCGGAGCCGGTGCCGTGGTTGAAGAGTGCAAGGTGGCAGGCTGGCCCACTGCGGCAACCATCGTGGCCAGACCAAACGTCATGCCTGCCAAGGCCGCGATTCGCCACCATAACCTTTTTCCATTCCTTTGCTTCGCTTCCACTGGACGCTCCGTTTCCCTCGTACTAGAACTTAACCGACACCCTTCTTGGTACCGTCGTAGGTTTCAATCTCATATATGCCTGACACTTTGGAAGGAGCTTTCTTCATCGCAACCGCGGCTGGCGGGGGAGCGTTTCCCTGTAGGTCTTTGAGCTCCACCGGACGGCGCTGCTGCTGGATTTGATCGGAACCATTGCGCAGAACAAACTGCACGGTTCCCTGATTGCTCGCCAGCACCAGCTTCTCCGCGTCATCCGGCGTAAGCAAGACGGTCACTTGCTTCACGTTCTGCGGCTTGCCGGAGGGATCAGGTTCCGTCTTTTCGCCGGTGCTCAATACCTCGACGTTCTGCAGCACTGTCGCCGTAAGCAACCGCTGGCCATCGGCCGGGTGAAGTGTGACCAGCGCGTCGACGTGGCAACCCGGGAAGAGAAATCCCGAGACATTATTCACTTCGTTGGTCTGAATCGCGACCGCCCGCATGCCATCCGGAATCTTGGTGGTCAGACCGATGGTGGCGCCGACTGCTGCCAGCAATGGTTCTCGGATAGGCTCCCCGGCGGCGATGGGATACAGGACGATTCTGCCCAGCACGTTTTCCGGCTTGTGTACGCCCCCCTGTAGCGGAACATTCACCGGCCAATCCATTAGCGCCATGTCCTCAAGCGCGAGCTGCTTTCCCGGTTCTAACGCCTTGGAAGCGGCCACCACCTTGATGGGCTGCGTCGTCATCGCATATTGCCGCTTGACGCGGGTGTAGAGAAAGAAGGTCACTACGATTGAAACCACTAGCGCCATCAAGAGAGCTAAACCGAGCCGACGATTCTTCGTAAATCACCTCCACCAGGTCGTCAGGAACGCGTACAACGTCCCTGTCGCGATCGCCAAACCGTATGGCATCCTTAGTGCGGAAGGATTATCCAGATTCAATTTCGGATGAGACTTGAGACGATTGCAGGAATGAAACATCAGCACCGAGCCAACATTCCTGAGAGTTGTGGCAAAGCGACGACGGAAGAGCACATAAACCAGGGCCAGCACGCCGCCAGCAATCGCAGTCGCGATCAGCACCATCACCGCATGGGACGGACCAACCAGGCTGCCGATGGCAGCCAGCAGCTTTACGTCGCCAGCCCCCATGGCGCGCACCAGGTAAAACACCAACACCAGGCCGCCTGCAATCAGGCAACCCGCCAAGGCGCTGGCGAGTCCCCGCCATCCCAAGAACGAGCATCGCAGCAGAATGCCCATTGCTATTGCTGGGTAGGTCACCCAGTTCGGGATGCGGTGTTGTCGCACGTCAATGAAGGCGGCAGTTATGGCCACTGCCAGCGCATCAAGCCCGAGAACTAAGTCCGTATTCATCGCACTCGGCCAACCAAAAAACGGGAAGCAAGCCAACCGGGGCCTGCTTCCTGATCTGCAAACTAGTGGCCTACTTCCTAACAAAAAACTAATGGTTAGGTCGGCGCGATGCCGGCCTCGGTTGAAAACAAAGAACTCGGCCGGAATTCGCGGCCCCCGATCCAAGAAAAAAAGGAAGCAAGCTAATGCGGCCTGCTTCCACAGCCAAATGCTTAGGCTCCTCCTCCGGTCACCGCGGCCGCAACTGCCGCGAACTTGGCGGTGAGTGCTGTCGCGAGGCCATTCATCGCAGCGACGCACGCTACCGCGATCAGGGCCGCGATCAGGGCGTATTCAATTAGGTCCTGGCCCGACTCTTCCTTGTGCAGGTTCTTCAACATGTTAATCATTCTGAAGCGCTCCTTTTCTCCTATAGTTGCTGCCCGTTTTGCAGCAGCGACTTAAGGCTTTTCTAAAAGCTACCATCGGCTCTTAAGGCTAAAGACATAAGCGTTGTGCTGAGCAGTACCCCTGATATTGCAATGCAGGTGCCAAGCTGCGAACCGTCTGGATTTTCCCAACACCGGTTCTTGATTCGGCGTGTGTTATCAAACGGCTAGACCGCGAATTCGAACGTCGTTGGAAAAAATTAAGAGAAACTAAGTCGCCGGTAGCTGCCCAAGTGTCGAGCGACTACAAAACCCACGGCTCATTTGCCGCAAAATCCTGCACACGCCCTGGTGACCCAGCAAGGGATATTCTGTCTTCGGATTGGCGAGATCCGTTGCCAGGGGCGGTCAAAGTGAATGAGCTAAACGTTCATCGCTATCAAGGCTAGAGATCGTCGTGCGATCTTGTCACATGGCGCGCGCGTGGCAAGCCCGCCTGGTCCATCTTGTTCATCAGCGTGCGGTAGCTGATGCCAAGAGTCCGTGCGGCGCATTTGAGGCTACCCTGATGAAGATCGAGGGCCTTCACAATCATTTCTCGCTCCACGTTCGCCAAGGTTCGCTTCGACACGTCCCTCAGGAGTGAGTTACCAACCCTGCCCATGCCCATTGCCGCAACCCCTTCGCCGCTGCTGTTGAACTCGTAAATGGCACGCTCCTCGGGCCCAAGAACGACATAACGGCAAACGAAAGTCTCTAGCTCCCTGATGTTTCCCGGCCATTCGTAACCGTGCATGTCCTCAATCAATTTGTCCGCAAAGGGTCTCTCTGGAATGCCGAAACTCTCGCTATAGCGTCGGCGTAGGTAATTCGCAATAATCAATAGGTCGTCGCGCCGACTCCTCAATGGTGGTACTTCCAGCATTACTACCGCTAGGCGGTAGAAAAGATCTCTGCGAAACTTGTTCTCCTGAATCTCTTGCCGAAGGTTGCGAGCAGTCGCACTTATGATGCGTGCTCCCGCCATGGGATTCAGCTGATCATGATCGCCGTCGTGCTCGAGAAGGCGATGGACCAGATATGACTGACTCTTCGGGGACAATTCGCCAACCTCGTTAAAGAAAAGGGTGCCAATGGAAGACGAAGAGGTTTGCCCAAGTGGAATAGCGTGGCTTGGTGTCTGTTCGGCCTCCACTAACATGGAAGCCAGATATTCTAGTAGAGCTCCAGAATTGCCGGCACAGTTCACACTTAGATACGCGCCGACACACTTATCGGAATGATTGTGTATAAATCTGGACAGAAGTCTCTTTCCGGTCCCACTTTCACCTTGCAAGAGTATAGGTACGTTGGTACTGAGGATGCGCCTTATCTTACTTTCCAGATCGACCATCAGCGCCGACTTGCCAAAGATTACCGAGTCTGGGGGTAAATCTGAAAGCTGATTAGGATCCATCCTATTAGGCGCCTGGCATCGCCGTACCCTAAAGTGCAACTATGGGGCCATGGTAATTGCCGACCAGCAAGAGGTTAACCAGTTAGAAGTAAGGGCGTTGTCGAAAGAGAATGGACGAGTTTCGCTGCGGAGTGAAACTTCTTTCACCTTGTGAGACCTAGTTGGCGAGTCCCTTATGGGAAGGCCCAGATCGGGAAGAATAGGACGCACAAATCGCTGCGTTTTCCATGAAAGAGGATTGATCTTCCAGTGTGGCAGGAATAAGTTAGTGTCGTCCGATTACACTTCATGTATCTGCAATGGCCCTCGAGATCGGAACTGAAATTATGGCCGATTACCTTGAGGACGCGTGTTCGACGCCGTCCTCGTCAGCAGCAAATTCTGCTAAGCGGCGAAAGGCCGAATCTGCACATTCTGTCATGGTGGTTGACAGCGACCCTCGCATGCTGCGTTACGTACGCGCGATCGTGGAGAATGGTGAGCAGGAGGTGATTACGTGCGATTCCGCAGAACATGCGCTGGACTGCCTGCGCAATGGTATGCGTCCCCATCTTGTGCTCGCTTCCAGTAACTTACCTGATATGGACAGTCTTGACTTGGTACGACGTATTCGCAAGGCGCATCAACACGCAAATGTGGTCCTGATGGCTCATGTCAGCGAATATGTTGGTTTGTTGCCCGCGGTGCGGGAAGGTGTGCGGGACATCCTCATGAAGCCGTTTATGCCGCAGGATCTCTTGCATCTTCTGGCCCGGTTGGCGCCCATCTCCAAGGCGGAAAATCTTGGGACAGAAATACCCCTCGGACCAAACGCATTCTTTGTTCTAGCCAGCCCTGCTATGCGCGAGCTTCAGGAACATGCTGCGCTGGTAGCGCGAGTCAATGTCCCAGTGTTGATTCTGGGCGAAAGCGGAACCGGAAAGGAGGTCCTGGCTCGCTATATTCATGGCTTGTCTCCGCAGGCTAACAATACTTTTTTAAAGGTGAACTGTGCGGCGGTACCCGCGGAGTTGCTGGAGAGCGAACTGTTTGGTTATGAACCGGGAGCTTTCACGGGTGCGGCACGCTCCAAGCCAGGAAAGTTTCGCCAGTGCAATGACGGCACCATGTTTCTGGATGAAATCGGAGAGATGCATCCGAGTTTGCAGGCGAAGCTGTTACAGGTTTTGCAAGATGGAACTTACGCGCCGCTGGGAAGCAGGGCCGTCGAAAAGGTAAATGTGCGGGTATTGGCAGCCACCAACATCGATATGAAAGCCGCCATCGCTCAGAAAACTTTCCGTGAAGACTTGTACTATCGACTTAACGGGTTCTGCCTTAACTTGCCACCCCTGCGGGAACGCCGGGAAGAAATACCAATACTAATTGATTATTTCCTGCGACGGTGCTCTCATGAACTCGGGCTTTCCAATGCGCAGACTACTGCGCCGTCGCGGTTAAAGAATGCCTGTTTGCGATATGACTGGCCCGGGAATCTGCGAGAGCTAGAAAACTTTGTCAAGCGGTATCTTGTTCTGGGCGATGAGCAATCGATGATCGATGAGCTGGCAGAAGGAATCTCTGAGCTCGGGCCTAAGTCCCCGGCGATCAGCGCGGAGGCGATCTCGGAAGCCCTGCAAGCTTCCGGGGGACACAGGCGAAACGCGGCGAAAGCTCTGGGCATTAGCTACAAAGTCCTGCTGAACCGCTTGCGCAAGTTGGGAATGGACTCTGCACGAAGCCCCCTGACTGTGTTTTAGGTCATTGCGTTGCTGTTTGTCAGGGCACTGTCACTGCTGCGGAGTAGCCAAAATATCGCCTTTATTAATGCCGCCTGCCGGAACGGTTTCCACAGTTGGTGTGTCCGATTGTTGCGGTAGTGCGGGCGCTTCTTTCTGCACGTATACTCGTGTACTCCCACCTGAAGGCCCGCCCTACCAGTACGGGCGGATATGCCAGTACTGGAAACTCTTTAAGCTGTGACATAGAGTCATGGCGAGAACCAGCCGATATTGATATTAATGAGAAGTGAAGACACTGTTGTTCTCGATGGCGGTGCCATCTCAAGCGAACTGGTTGTAGTACACAAAGGGGACGGCGCTCTCGTCAAAGGCCTACTAGAGTGGGATGTCGGCACGGAAGATGTCGTCCCGCTCTCTTCGCTGCCGCAAATTTTGCATGTCCGAGGCGAGACCTCGGGCGAACGCTTGCTGATCGAGACAACCGACACGAAAGCTGTCTTCTTCGTGAAGGAACATGAAGGAACTCTCGATCACGACGAGGTAAAGTTTTTCACCGACGTCGCAGCTACCGACTTGTGGATTCGCATCCGGTTCGCCGATGGAGAGGTGCTGGAAGGACAAACGCAGAACGACACCCGGCTCCTGATCGATTCGGGAGTTTGGCTGCGACCGTTTGACAGCACCGGCAACAATATCCTGGTTTATGTTCCCAAGTCCTCCGTGGTTGAGTTCCACGTGATGGGAGTAGCGATCCATAGGCCATAGTAGGCGCGGCCGCCGCGACAGCCCGTCCCGCGTCGAAGCGCACCTCGAAATTAAGGGCTGAAAGATTCGCATCTGAGACGCGGCCCCGCAAAGGAGAGTTTTGGTGGAGCTAGTCGGGATCGAACCGACGACCTCATCGTTGCGAACGATGCGCTCTCCCAGCTGAGCTATAGCCCCACGACGGTTGGGAACACGCGAAAGTGCGAGCGTCGATGAGACGTGCGCTCGCGCTTCTCATTATACAAAGAATGCACGGGACATGAAATGCGCGACGGCGGCAGCTCCCGATGGACAAAGAGGCTGTTCTTCTACGGCGCATCACGACGACACGTGCTGTTCCAGTGGAGAAGCGGTGGGCTTGTGGTGGCGCCGAACGTACGTCCCGAACAAGACCATGCCAAACGCCGGAAAGAGAATGTGCGGCCAGAGATCGCCCAGACCGATTTCGCTTTTCACCACATGCAAGGGCAGCGACAGGTCACTGCTTTCGGGATTGCGGCTCAGATAGATGTTTACGATCCAGTCGCCGGGTGCAGGTAGATTTAGCTCCGCGGTTTGCAGTAATTTGTTTTCGGAGTCTTCGCTGGATGCGCGAACCGGTGGAAGCGGCGCTCCTCCATCAGCAGCCGGTCGGGCGCTGACTTGCACCACCGGGTCCAGCAGTACCTCTTCCATGTTTCGGTCTTGCACCAGAATGCTGAAGCTTGCAAAGCCGGTTTGAAGGTCGCCGGACGGTGCAAAAACTGCAATGCTGAAGGGTCCGCTCTGCTTCCAGAGCCGGAGAGCTTGGTTATCATCGTCGGACGAGGTTGCGATCAGGAATGAAAGGCACAACCCGGCAGCGACAAACACAATTGCAAACCAAACCGCGTCTGCTGTTCTAACCTGAATCCGGGGGCGCAGGAAACCGCCGAGCGATGGGAATTTGCCGAGAAGCGACCCAGAATCATGCACGGGAGCACATTGCTGGTTGCGAGTCGGCACAATCCGGCGGTGCTCGGAGCGCTTGGACAGGCATTGCACGGCGATGACGACAGCCGGAAACACGTATGCGAACCCTCCCAGAACCCACATGATGGCTCCAGCTGCGGCTTGATCTGCTTGCGCCGAGAGACCGAACAGGCGAGGTGTCTGGGCATAGGAGGGATACAGCACTCGATCGGAGAACACCAGGATGGCGGAGAGGATGGTGTTCTGAAGATCACCAACGAACAGGTAGGCAACCATCGCCCATCGTGGCCATTGTGCCCGGCTCGGCCACGGCTGCACCACCGGCCACCAGAAAATTATCGAGGTGAAAAAGAAGCATGCATGTTCCACCTCGTGCCACGAAACCGAACCCAAAGCTAGTTCGTAGAGCTTCGGAGTATGCCAGGCGAACATCACCAGACCCATCAGTGTCAGCGCGAAGACTGGATTCGTCAGCGCAGTCCCAATCCGATTGGCGAGCGGCCAATTGAGGAATGGTCCGGCAAATTCGCGAGCGGCGAAGCGCGGCAATCCGCGCACGATGGGGATAAGCGGCGCACCTAGAAGAATGAGCGGCGGTGCCACCATCATCAGCAGCATGTGCTGCAGCATGTGGGCCGTCAGCACGAACCCCGAGAACGTGTCAAGCGGGGAAGCCAGCGCTACCCACAGCGAAAACAGTCCGACGAGAAAACTGGCAGCGCGCCACCGCGGTAACTCGGTAGAGCCCGCACGGCGAAGATTGATCCATCCACGCAGATAAACCAGCGCCGTCAGCAGCAGTGAGAATGTTGCGACTGGAGGAACAGACCAGGAACGCAGCACGGCTTGATAGACCGATTGCATGGACCCTCAGCGGTTGCTGGCAGGCGGAGGAGCTTCTTGCTTAGTCACGACGGCTTGGGCGGCGTCACGGGCTGGTGGATGGCCGGGGGGATACAGAGTTTCCAGGAAGGAGACCAGTGCGGTTACCTCCGCCGGATTCAGGTTCTTTCCGTAAGCCGGCATGTTGCCGCCGCCTTGAATGACCTGCCGCACCAGTTGATCGCGGGTGAGCCGGTTGGCAACAGTATCAAGTGCAGGACCTCGCTTACCGCCGGAGTTGCCGATGGAATGGCAGTTGCGACATTGCTTCACTTGGAAGACCAGCGCGCCTTGCCGCTCCAGCGGCGATCGTCCCTTGAGATACTCCACGGGCACGGGATCGCCGCTCCAGCCGTCCATCACGGGACTCCAGGGCGAATAGGTAGCTAGCTTGGTAAAGGTCCCCAGGGCCACCGCGGTTAGCAGCACAGTGATCACGGCGATTGGGCGCCGCTTCCAACTTTTCTCGCCTTCACCCGACAAGAAAGGCAACAGAATCAGGAAGCCCAGCACAACCACCGGCGCGATCAGCAGAATGGGAGTTTCCAACTGTGGCGGCAGCAACGCCAGCATGGCATAGATCCACAGGAAGAAGAAGTCGGGCTTAGGAATGGTTTGTACGATCGTCGGGTCGGGATAGCCGCTGGGCCCAAAGGGTCCGAAGTAGGCGGCACACGCCATCACGCTGACAATGATGGCGGCGGCAAAGAACATGTCTTTCCACACCGCGTCGGGCACGAAGGGTATGCCGTCGCGGTGCGTCATCTCGTGGTACTCCTGAATATAGGTCGAGCGGCGGACGATGCGCCCGGGCATGGGCCATTCGTTGATGCCGAGCTTCAGCACCATCAGCAGGTGCAAGCAGACGAAACCAATGAGCAAACCGGGAATCACGAACACGTGAAGCGCGAAGAATCGCGAGAGCGTGTCGCCCGCGATAATGGGACCGCCCAGCAGCAAATGCACCAGGGCAGCCCCCGAAAAGCGGAACGCGGCCGACAATGGCCACTCCAATCCCCAGGCCCCAATAGGCATCCTGATCGAAACGCAGAACCTGCCCGGTGAAGGCCATGCCCAGCGTCATCAGCAGCAGAAACACACCCACGATCCAGGTTAGCTCGCGAGGAAACTTGTAGGCGCCGAACAGAAACACCTGCGCCATGTGGATGAGTACCAGCGCGACCATGAAGTTGGAGCCCCAGCCGTGAACTCCGCGCAGAAACCATCCCAGGGTGACGCCGTGATTCAGATACTGCAGGCTGTTCCAAGCCTCGCCGGCCGAAGGCACATAGATCAGCGCCAACATGATCCCGGTGAATACTTGCAGGATGAAAACCGTCAGCGCGGCGCTGCCGAAGACATACCACCAGCTAGCCGATTGCCGGGGCACCCGATGCGTCGCCGTGTCGCGGACCGCCCCAGCGATCTGCAGGCGTTGATCAAACCAGTCTCCGATCTGCTTCAGCCTTGACATCCACCGCTCCTCGTCTGCAGGCTCGCGGTCGTTGACAGGGTGGGAATTTGTCCCGCTTCGATCATCAACTTGCCATTCTGCACTTTGTAGGAATACTGAAACAAGCCGCGCGGAGGCGGTCCGGAAGCGCGCGAGCCGTCCTGGTAATACACTCCGCCGTGGCAAGGACACATGAACAACCCGGATTGCGCGAACCAGCGGACGGGACAACCCAAGTGAGCACAATTGATCGCGAACACCTGGAATTGTTCGCCCTGCAGCCGTCGTACCCAGCAGGGAATCTTGTCGGTATCGCCGTCCCAGGCATTGGAGATCGGGTTCCGAAACTGGGCGAGCCGGGTCTGGCCTTCGGGAAACTCATCAAGATCGCCCAGCGTGACCCAGTGCTGATACTGGCCGCGTTCGGCGCGCAAGATTGGAGCCAACAGATAACCTATGACCGGAGTGGCCAGCACCAGAACCGCCATGCCGTTCAGCGCCATGCCGATTGTGGCGAACAGATCGCGGCGTGAAATCTCAGCCTTGGCGTCGGGAGCGTCAGGCTGTTTTGCCTTGCCGGTCGCCTCACTCAATGCACACCTCCGGGCGAAGATGAGTTCGCGGTCGAAGACGAAGTCGCAGTAGAAGGCGAGGTTGACGGCTGCGGACGCTGTGCCGCCAGCCAAGCCACCACATCGGAAATTTCCTGATCGCTCATGGGATGTCCGGGAACATTATTCCGCCAATCCGGGGCGTCGAAGTCGGGGCGCCCGGCAATGACTAGCGTGCGCAATCCTTGATTGCTGATCAGACTGAGATAAGCGCCATTGGTGACGGAGCCTGCTTTAGGTCCGCCCTGATTGCCATTGCCGTGGCACGAGGCGCAAAACGTGTTGTAGGCTGCCTGCCCCGCCTGCGGATTACCCGGTGCCTTCGCCGCGTACGGCGGAGCCATCACCCCACTCAAGACATTGGGCTGGCTCCAACGCTCGCGGATGCCGTGAATGATGGCATTGATCTGTTGATCGGTCAGCATGCCGCCTTCTTTTTGCGCGAAGGCCGACATCGCCGTCCCCGTGCGGCCTTTGGAAATCGTGGTACGCAGTGTGTCGTCGTCAACGATGGCCAGATAAACTGGGTCGGCCAAGGTCATAGCGGCTCCGTGCTTACCTTTGGCGCCATGGCAAGCCGCGCAGTTTTCGCGATAGAGCACCACCGGATCCAACACGGAATCCGGCCGTGGTACCTCGGGGCCCGGAGCGGGCTTGCCCGGCAGTGAACAAGCGGCCAGCGCCAGCAGCATGGCCACTATGCCTGCCCCAAGTGCGAAGTGCACCTTCATCGCCGGGTGTCCTCGCCGTCCTGTTCATGAATGATGCCCGGCGCTTCGATGCCGGCGCGCATGGCCAGCGGTAAGTTTTCCGTCGTCCAAACCTTGCTCTGCCGCACCACCACCAAACCCGCTACCACTCCGAAGGCCACCTGAGACACCGCAAACCACATCCAGTTGATGCGCTGATCCAGCAAGGGATTGACGTAGTCCAGAATGTAGTACAGCAATCCTGTCCACAGCAAAGGTCCAATGATGCCTCCCAGAACAATCGGCCGAGTGGGAAGCATGGGCAGCATCGCGCCATACAGAAGTCCCACCAGCAGACACATGGTGGCGTGCAAGGCCAGTGCGAATGCGAACCATCCCACATTAAAGTGCATCAGGGCCTCGTTGGGGGGAATTGCGGGTGCGTCGTACAAACTGCCGGCCATCAAGTTGATCGGATACCACACGCTGTGGACAAATATGATCCCATATAACATCGCCATCAACGCCATGGCGACACCACCGGCTAGTCCACCTTTCACTCCGGCTGAAACCGGATAGATCTTCAAGGGCAGCCAGGCGCGCTGCACTTTTTCCGCCACCGGCAATCGCATTACTTCGCGAGCGGGCAGCACTGCTGGCTCTTCCTCGCGCTCCAAAGGCACTCTCACATGGTGCTCGTGCGGAAAAACCTCGCGGAACCATCCCACAGCCGCTCCCAGATACAACAGCGCACCCAGGACACTGATCGACACATTGGTCAGCAGGCCAGCGAAGAGCAATGCCAGTCCCAGCGCCAAGGCGAACGGCCACGCAGTCGGCGCCGGCAGCATCACCTCTCTGGGTTCCGCATTATCGATTTGCGATTCCTGCGTCTGCATACTTTCTTTCGCTCGTTTGTTCCGTTTCACTCAGCGCGTGATGAAGTACACAACCGACAGCACGACCACCCAGATTGCATCGACGAAGTGCCAGTACATGGCAAATACTCCGATCCGTTCGGCATGTTCCTGCTTCACGTATCCCAAAGCGGTGAAGATCAGAATGATGGACAGCCCGGTCAGTCCAACCAGCACATGGAAGGCGTGCAATCCCACCAGCGAGTAGAACGTGGTTCCAAACAAGCTGGAGCTGATAGTCACTCCATCGTGGTAGATCAGGCCGTACCACTCGCGTGCTGTGCCCACGATAAAGATCGCGCCCAGGACGATCGTCAGCAGCCACCAGATCCCGAACAGCTTAGTCTTGCCCCGCGCAATGGCGTGCTCTGCCATCACGATCGTGAAGCTGCTTGAGAACAGGCAGATGGAGTTGAAATATGGGACATGAAGAACTTCGCGTGGTGTTGGCCCGCTAATACTCTTGCCCGCGTAATACAAATATGCAACCACGAAAATACTAAAGATCGCCGACTCGGCGGCAATCAGAAACCACATTCCCACGCGCCCGCGTAGTTCGGACGAGAGCGGTGTTTCGGGTTGTGGTAAGGCGACGGTTGTAGCTGCCAAGCGAGAGTCTCCTTAACTTTCGGTCCGAAACCGCGCTGCTCTGCGCGGCCCCGGGGCGTTATTCGTACTTCCAGTCAGGATCTTCGGGATGCTTCAGGTCCCACAGCGGACGACGGCTGCGCACCACCGGGATCTTCGCGAAGTTGTAGTCGGGCGGCGGGGAACTGGTGCTCCACTCCAGGGTCCACGCGTCCCAGGGATCATTGCCCGCCACCTTGCCCTTGAAGTACGACGAGATCAGGTTGTAAACAAAAATTAGGATAGCGACGGCCTGAAAGAACACGCCGATGGTGACGATGACGTTCCAGGTATCCCAGCCGCGTCCGGGCTCGTAGGTATAAATCCGGCGTGGCATGCCCAAGAGACCAGGAATATGCATAAAGTCGAATGTCAGGTGAAAGCCGATGAGGAACAGCCAGAAGTGCCACTTGGCCAGGCTTTCGTCGTACATACGGCCCGACATCTTGGGGAACCAGTAGTAAAAAGCGGCAAAGATCGCGAACAAAATACCGCCGACGATGACATAGTGGAAGTGCGCTACCACAAAGTAGGAATTGCCCAGTTGCCAATCGAACGGTGCCACGCTTAGCATGACGCCGGTCAGCCCGGCGATAAGGAACTGAAACAAAAACGCGACGCAAAAAAGCATGGGGGCCTTGAAGATTAGTTTGCCGCCCCACATGGTGCCCAGCCAGTTAAATATTTTTATCCCCGTTGGCACTGCGATCGCCATGGTTGACGCTACGAAGAAAGCATTGCCGTACGAGGTCATGCCCACCGTGAACATGTGGTGGGCCCACACGCTCATGCTGATAAAGCCGATCGAAACTGAGGCGGCCACCATAATGGGGTAGCCGAAAATGGCTTTGCGGGAAAAAACCGGGATGATCTCAGAGACGGCAGCGAACGCCGGCATGACCAGGATATAAACTTCGGGATGCCCGAAGACCCAGAAGAAGTGCATCCAGATGACCGCTGAACCGCCCGCCTGGGTGTCAAAGAAGTGGCCGCCCAGGTAGCGATCGATCAGCAGCATAAGTTGCGCCGCGGTCAGCGGACCCAGGGCCAACACCACCAGCCCAGCGGTCACCAGGTTGAGCCAGGCAAAAAGCGGCATCTTGCCCAACGTCATGCCCGGACAGCGCAGGCAGAAAATCGTGGTCAAAACGTTGATTGCGGTGGCGATGCTGCCGAAGCCGGCTGACCAGCAGTCCGATTATCCAATAGTCGGTGCTGTGTCCCACGGAGAATGCCGGCGAGGTCAGGGGCGCGTAGGCAAACCAGCCCACGTCAGGAGTGCTGCCGGCGCCATACAGGCCGCTTCCTCCCAAAAAGCTGAAGTACAGGATGATGCCGCCGAACGCGGTCATCCAGAATCCCCAGGCGTTCAGCCGCGGGAACGCCATATCGCGCGCGCCGATCATCAGCGGAATCGCGTAGTTGATGAAGCCAAACACAAGCGGCATGGCGACGAAGAAAATCATCGTAGTGCCATGCATGGTGAACATCCGGTTGAAGACTTGCGGCGAGACGAAATCGTTGTGCGGCCGAATCAGCTGGATTCGCATGATGGTGGCTTCAATGCCGCCGATCACCAGAAAAAACAGCGCATACGCGATATACAGGATTCCGAGCCGCTTGTGATCGACCGTAGTGATCCAGCCGTGCACCCGGTCGAACAGCGGCTGAACGGCTTCGCCTACAGGCGGCACCGTCAGCGGTTTCGCAATCGGTTCAGCATCCCACATCGTGCGTTCCTTGATCTTCTACTTCAGCGTCAGCAGATAGTCCGTGACGGCGTCCACATCGTGTTCATCCAGTTGCATGGCGGGCATCAGCGCGCCCGGTTTGAAGCTGTCGGGATTCTGAATCCATTGCCGCAGGTTCGCCGCGGTTGTTCAACGCCGCCCCCGCTGCGATCGTCTCCCGGCTCATCAGGTGAGTCAGATCGGGCCCAAACGTTCCGTGGGCGTCTAGTGCCAGCAATGGTGTGGCAGTTGACGCAGGCCGTGGACTCGAAAACCTGCCGGCCTTTAGCGACGTTGTCGCCAGGCTGCGCCGGCTGCTGCTGTTCGGCTACCCAACGGTCGAAATCCGGCGCGCGATTGCACAATCACTCGCAGCAGCATCTTGGCGTGCTGGGTGCCGCAATATTGCGCGCACTGGCCCACGTAAACCCCAGTTTCATGCGGATCGATCCACATGCTGTTGGTGCGGTTGGGAATCAAGTCGGTCTTGCCGGCCAGTTTCGGCACCCAGAAACTGTGATCGGTGTCTGCCGACAACAGAGTGAGGTGAGTGGGCGTGGGATGATTCGGATCGCTGACCGGAACATGCAACTCGTTGGCCGCTATAAAGCCCTGCTGCGGATACTGAAACTCCCACCAGAACTGGTGACCCACGGCCGTGACTTCCGTGGTACCCGCTGGAAAGCGCGCATCTTCTATCGCATGGATGACCCGCGCCGTGGCCAGAAACAGCACTACCACAATCAGTACCGGAATCACCGTCCATGCCAGTTCCACCTGGTTGCTGCCATAGACTTGCGGCGGCTCGCGACCATCGTCGTCGGCGCGCCGCCGGTACTTCACCACCGAATACAGCAGCAGACTGAAAACCGTAACAAAGATCGCCGCGCAGACAGCCAGCACGAACAGTGACAGATGGTAGATGGAATCAGCGGGCGTTGAAACTGGAGAAAAGATGTTCGCCGGAACCGGTGTTGTGCCGGATTGCGCCCAAGCCAAGTGCGCCACTCCCAGGCACAGCCAAGCGCAAGCGCCGCGAAACAACTTTCCGGTTCCTGGATTAAAGCTCAAAACACTAGTCTCCCGGCTTTCGGTGACGTATTAAACGTCAGGTTTAACTGCGGAAATTGAAAGCTAGCGTTCTGCCCCCACGGGCGACCTCGAGATTTCTTCGGTGACGGGATGATTGCTGCCCCCGCGTGGTTTGTCAAGAACTTTTGTGCACCCGATTTTACTTACCTTGCGGCGATCTCTTGTCCATCGCCGCTTTCGGACAACCCGGGCCGGCTGCGGACACTGGCACCCGACACCGCCGTAGTAGAATTCGTCGTCCGGCGAGCGTGACACTGCCTCGGGCGCGGTCGCAAAGGGGCATCTTCCATGAAGCTCTTGAATTCGCGCGTGATCCGCCTCGCTACGGCCAGCGTCCTCACGGGAATTCTGATCGGAATCGTCGGGGGCGCCTTCCGCTACCTCCTCATCACTGCCGACAACCTGCGTAACCTGTTGGTACTTTGGTCGCACAGATGGCCTCACATTGGCTGGCTCGCGCCTCTCGCGCTGGGGTTGGTGGGAGCCGCTCTGGCGCGGCTTCTGGTGGTTCGTTTCGCGCCATCCGCGGAAGGCAGCGGTGTCCAGAGGGTAGAAGCGGTATTCAACGGGGAGGTAAAGCCTGCGCCACATTCAATCGTCCTGATTAAGTTCTTCGGCGGCTTGCTGGCAATGGGGTCCGGCCTCGCGCTGGGCCGCGAAGGACCAACCGTGCAGATGGGCGCCTCGCTTGGCTCCTTGGTCGGACGTTTTGTCGCGCGGCACGAGGAGGACCGGAGGGTCATCGATGCAGCCGGCGCGGGCGCAGGCCTTGCCGTGGCCTTCAATGCCCCCATCGGTGGATCGGTATTTGTCTTCGAGGAACTGACCAGCAACTTCACTCCGTGGCTGCTGGTCGCAACCCTCGCCGCTGCCTCGATGGCGATCTGGCTGATGCGATATATGTTGGGCAACACGCTGGTCTTCCGGCTGGAGCACGTCAGTCCAACCGAGGCGTGGAAAGTCTCGCCATTTTTCGCGCTCGGAGCATTATTAGGCGCCGTTGGCGCCCTCTATAACTTCATCACCATATGGTTGCTTGAGTTCTGCGATCGCTTAATGCGGTTCTCGTCGGTGCAGCGAGCTGCATTTATTGGGGCGGTTGTCGGTATTGTCGCATGGTTTGCGCCTACGCTGGTTGGCGGAGGCGAGAGCTTGACCCAAGCAATTCTCTCGAATCACTACGCAGTTGCAGCCTTGCCGACCGTATTTCTCATTCGTTTCCTCATTGGTCCCTGGTCCTACGCTGCCGGCGCACCCGGAGGCATTTTCGCTCCGCTTCTGGTATTGGGGGCGTGTTCTGGTGCGCTGTTTGCCGGGACTTTCAACCACTTCCTGCCTACGTTGGCGCTGTCTCCTATCGCGTTTGCGGTGGTTGGAATGGGAGCGCTATTCTCAGCCAGCGTTCGCGCTCCTCTGACCGGAGTCGTGCTCGCGGTGGAGATGACGGGCCGCGGCGATTTGACGCTGGGACTGCTAGTGGCGTCTCTAATTGCTATGGTCGTGGCAATGCTGCTCAACAGCGAGCCTATCTATGAGAGCCTCAAACGGCGTATGTTGGCGCAACAGAATCCGGCCAGCTCTAACGTCACCGGGTCAGCGCGCGCCGCTGTGCCGCTTCCCCAGCGTGGCGCCTGAGGTCGTCCATCCGCCAAAATTGCAGTGGGTAATGTCGCGACAAGTTCAGATCAACACGCTGGTGCAAATAAGGATCAGGGTAGCTGCGGCCCGGTTTCGATATGTCCTAACTCACCTTGGCTTTGTTCGCCGCGCCGTGCGCGATCGGCAGCAGCACAGTCATTCTGGTCTTGCCCTCAAGTCGCTCGGCCAGCAATTGACCTTCGTGCTTTTCGACTAAGGTCTTCGCTGCCCACAAGCCCAATCCCGTCCCTACATCTTTCTTCGTCGTGAAGAATGGTTCGAAGATCTTGCTCAGATGATCGGGTCGAATGCCGCTGCCATTGTCCTCAACCTCGACGCGCACCAGTGGCTGCCCGTCGTTCTGGTTGCTTACGTTGAGCGTAAGCACGCCATTGGGCTGGAGAGCATCAAGCGAGTTCAGAATGAGATTGGCGAATACCTGCCTCATTTCCCCAACCGATCCCACAAACTGTGAATGCTCCCTGTAGTTACGGACGATGTGGATTTTCCTGGTTTCTATCCGCCTGCCGTAAACCCCCAGGATCTCATCGAGCAACTCTGGGATATTCACCGGCGTGGGAGACGAATTGTCTTTATAAAAAGCCAGCGTTTGCCGGGCCACGGCTGCCACCCGGCTCAATTCTTGTTCCGCCAACGACAAATAGCCACGGCCCTCGCTGCTCAGTCCGGAATCGTGGTTCAGCAAGAACAGCGAATTTATGGCCGCCTCCAGGGGGTTGTTAATCTCGTGGGCAATGGTAGCCGCGAATCTTCCGGCGGTAGACAGCTTCTCGGCATTGCGCAGAGCGGCCTCCACCTCGCGCTGTTGGGTGACATCCCGGAACACTAGCACCACGCCGATCAAGTCGCCTCGTGCATTCCGGATGGGGGCGGCGCTATCGTCAATGGCGACCTCAGTGCCATCTCGCCGGCATAGCACCGTGTGATTGGCAAGACCGATGACTGTACCAGTGCGAATCACCTTTGCCACGGGATCTTCTGTTTGCTCACGCGTGATTTCGTTGAATATCGGGAACACGTGGCTCAGCGGGCGGCCTCGGGCTTCGCTGCTGCTAAAGCCGGTGAGCGTTGCCGCCACCTCGTTGAGAAACACGACGCGGCCAGAAGTATCGGTCGCGAGCACAGCATCGCCGATACTGCGCAACGTGGTATCCAGCCACTCCTTTTGCTCAAGCACTGCTGCCGCGGCCTCCTCCGACTTGCGCATCTCGCGGGCCAACAGACCGCCGAAAACCAGCAACGCCGCGGCCGCAATCGCGGTGGCAATAACAAACGCCGACCTCGCGGAACGCGTAGCTGCCTTCACCTCGGAAACTCTGTTCGCCTGCAAACCAGCCTCAACCCCTTCGATTTCCTTGATCACTGTGCGGATGTCATCCATACGATTCTTGCCGATGTTCGACAAGACCAAAGCCTTGGCCTCTTCGGTTTGACCGGAATTGGCCAGGGCAATGGTGCCGGCAAGTTCCTTCATCCTGGCATGACAGAGATCGCGGAGTTGCTGCAGCTGATTGCGTTGCAGCGCAATGTTGGTGGTAAGAGCGGCGACCCGGTCGAGTTGACTGTCGATCTGTTGAGAAGCCCGGTTGTAAGGCTCCAGGTAATGCACATCACCGGTGTAGAGATAGCCTCTTTGACCGGTTTCAGCATCCACCAGCAACGATTTCAGCCGCTCTGTCTCGAGCAGCACTTGCTGACTATGCTCAACCAGGGAATTGTCTCTTTCCACGCGCTCAAACGACAGGAAAGTCAGATAGCCGTTGACAGCCAGAATGATTAGGAGAAGAACAATTCCTATCCAAAGTGGTTTCAGACCGTTGCGCATAGGGTCGTTTTCGATGTTCTGTGACCTACCAGCACGAAGTCGAGGGAAAAATTGTAACAGGTTTGAATACCGTGAACGGGGGCGTTGCCAAGGAATCGCGACCGATTCGGCACCCCTACCCCAAAGCAGAACTTCAGCGGCGGACCGCGCCGCCGCTGTCCACGGTCCACGGCTTACTTTACAATCCGCAACTCATTGGTGACCTGAAAGATGCCTGGCACCTGATTGGCAGCAATGGTTGCCAGGTTCTTGTCTGTCTCACTGTTGACGAAACCCTTCAGCGTTACATGCTGGTTGTCGACAATAATGTGGATACTGGGCGCGGCCTCCCAGAAATACCGGGACAAATCTCCCGTGTTGGCCAGCCGCCGATAGACTTGAACCCGCGCCTGCTGGTCAAACGGCGACGGCGGCAGGATTTTTATGTTGTTGATCACTTTCTCCACGCCTTCGATATGCTTCACTACGTTCTCGGCTTCGGACTTAGTGACGGCATGCTCGCTGGTGAGGCTGCCGCTCAGGGTCACGGTCCGTCCTTGGACGGTGTATTCCAGATCGTCGAACAGTGAGTAATACGGCAGCATAAGCAACTCATGCCGAACTTCCTTGGCGATGTGGTTTTCCACCGGATCGCTCGACTGCGGCTGTTTGCCGTAATCGGCTACCACTGGGCCGTTGCTCGAAATCAAAACTGTCTGCGTCGGCTGATTCATCGACGTCGTCGAAGATGTCTGAGCTACCGCGCCGACGCTGAGCGTCAGCAGTAGGCTGAATAGGAGTAATTTTCGCATGTTGTTCTCCTCTTGCTACCTGTTTTTGCTACCTCTTTTGATGTCATTACAAACCCGCGAGGCTCGCCTGACCCTCCATGCATTACAAGACTTAACAGTCCTCCCCGAGGTTTCCGCAGGCAACCCTTTATCGAGCGCGACGTTCCTTTCATTGGGCTCTCCGTCCGGCTGAATCCTGCCATAGTGCGGATGGCGGCGCTTGCGCTATGATTGTCTCAGCGCAGGTATGGGGTAGCAATCGATGTTCAGAGTCATCACTGTGGAACGCGAATACGGGGCCGGTGGCAGCCTGGTCGCGGCGCAATTGGCGCGGCGCAAGGGATGGCAGCTTCTGGACCAGCAACTTACCTGCGAGATCGCCAAACTCGCTGCCGTGGACGAGAAAGCGGTAGCGCGCCGTGAAGAGAAATGCGACCCGCTGACGCATCGTCTCGCCAAGGTCTTCTGGCGCGGCAGCTATGAGCGATCGCTGCCCATCTCCGACGACAAACTTTTCGGCGCTGACGAGATGGTGGAACTGGCTACCACCATCATTGAGAAGAAGGGCGAAGCAGGGAACTGCGTTATAGTCGGACGGGGTGCACCCTATATCCTCAGAAACCGGCAGGACACTTTTCGCGTGTTCGTCTATGGCTCGCGCGAGGAAAAAATCCGCCGCATGATCAATTTGAAGATGGATGAGAAATACGCCGAGGAGATGGTGGATACCATTGACCGCGAGCGCGCCGCCTTCATCCGGAAATACTTCGACGCCGAATGGCCCTGCCGTCGCCTTTACCACCTGATGTTGAACTCGGACCAGGGAATTGAACTGGTAACCGATACCATCCTGGCGACCATGGAATCGCTTGAGCGGCAAGCGCAGCGGGTAGGCTAATGGGATCAGAGTTGGGCGCTCAGCTAGAGCCGGCCCGCGTCGCTCCCGACTCCTACCACGGTGTCTGTCAACATTGGCTGCGGAGCCCCGCAACTCCAAAAACACTCCAGACCAAGCACCGCCTCCATGTACGTCCGTGCGAGAAATTCGCGGACCCGTAGATCTCGAGTGGTGCTGTCACAATTCAGAAATACTGCGACAATTAATTTATCTGCTTTTTATGGGGCGTTCACCATCGAGGCAGGCACAAGCCGTAAGTTTCCCTCCACGGAGGAACTTACATGTCCCTGAAATATGTCCCCCCTGCGAAGTGGCGTGCCACGGCCTTGGCCAGCGCGCTGGCGTTGCTGACATCAACGATGCCGATGAGCGCCCAGACTGCCCCTGCCGCGGTCGTGCGCTCCTCGACGAAAACTCCCATCCAACATGTGATCGTGATTATCGGTGAAAACCGCACCTTCGATCACATCTTCGCAACTTACAAGCCGACTATCCAAGGTGAGACGATCGACAACCTTCTGTCAAAAGGGATCATCCGCGAGGATGGAAGCCCAGGCCCGAACTACGGACTTTCCCTGCAGTTCTCAGCGGTGGACAACGCTGCCGACAAATACCAGATCAGCCCGGGCGGAGAGTCGCTGTATTCCCAATTGCCGCCCCCCGTGGTGGGAGGCTATTTCAATCCGCCCTTCAGCACGCTTTCGGCGGCAGAACAAGCCGAAAACGGACTAGCACCGGATTACTACCAGTACCTTCTCACAGGAGGGACCGCACCGCTGCAAAAACCCGATATCGACACACGCATTCCCGGCGTGTTCAATCTTCCTCCTGGACCCTTCCAACTCACCTCCTTTTCGTTCCCGTACGACGCCTACGCCAACAGCCCAGTACACCGCTTCTACCAGATGTGGCAACAGTCAGACTGCAACGCCTACTACGCGACCATCGACAACCCGAGCGGCTGCAATGCTGATCTTTTTCCCTGGGTTGAGGTTAGCGTCGGCGCCGGAGCCAACGGTAAACCGAGGCCAAAGCCCTTCACCGAAACGACCACGGGTGAAGGCGCGACCTCGATGGCGTTCTACAACGTCCTGCAAGGCGATGCGCCGTATCTGAAGTCCCTTGCCGATAACTATGCAATGAGCGACAACTACCACCAGGCTGTGATGGGTGGCACCGGAGCGAACCACATCATGATGGGAACTGGCGACGCCATCTGGTTCAGCGATGGCCAAGGTCGCCCCAAGATGCCGCCGCACAATCAACTGGTGGGAATTGGCTCGAAAAACCAAGGTATCGTCGATGAAATCGAGAACCCAAATGCGCAGCTCGGCACCAACAATTGGTACGCCGAAGACGGCTACGGCGGCGGGTCCTATGGAAGTCCTTCGTACGGCGGTGGCAGCTACAGCAACTGCTCTGACTCCGACGCTCCTGGCATCTTCCCGGTGCTGGACTACCTTTCGAACCTACCCTATCAGGTTGATCCGAAGTGCGCTCCCGGACACTGGTACATTCTGAACAATTACAACCCCGGCTATTTCGGTGACGGCAGCAACGCCTACACCGACAACAACGACAACAACACCGTCTTCACGATCCCGCCGTCGAACGTCCGCAACATCGGTGACGAACTGCTCGCCAACAATATCTCGTGGAAATATTACGGCGATCAATGGAACCGTTATCTGCAAGACAAATACGACCAGAGCCCGCTGGATGAGTACTGCAACATCTGCAACTTCTTCCAGTACTCGACATCGATTATGACCAACCCGTCAGTTCGTACGGCTCACCTCAAAGACACGGCCGATCTATACGCCGACATCGCCAGCGGCAGCCTTCCGGCGGTGTCGTACGTGAAGCCGAGCGGCTTCGTCGACGGTCATCCAGCTTCCTCGAAGCTGGACTTGTTCGAAGGATTTGTGAAGAAGATTGTGGACGGGGTGCAGGCGAATCCGGCACTATGGCAGACCACGGCGATTTTCGTCACCTTCGATGAGGGCGGCGGATACTACGACTCCGGTTACGTCCAGCCGGTCGATTACTTCGGCGATGGCACCAGAATCCCGATGATTGTCGTGTCGCCTTACACTAATCCCGGACACATTTCACATCAGTACAACGACCACGTTTCCATTCTGAAATTCATCGAATACAACTGGGGATTGCCGCCGCTTACGGACCGCAGCCGCGATAACCTGCCCAATCCAGTACCTAGCCTGACCAATCCGTATGTTCCTTCCAACAGTCCTGCGATTGGCGACTTAACTGATCTATTCAGTTTTGGAGGCAGGTTGTAGTCGTACAAAACTTGCGGACTGGTACCCGCCTGTCCGCAAGTAAGCCGCGCGTGCAACGACCTCTTGCCGCGCCTGGCGTCTAGCAGAGCTGGCCGCGCTCGCGGTTGGTTCTGCTGGATGCTGAATCGGTTTGGACCGCTCCGCAGAGTGTCAGCTTGGCCCGCCTCCAAGCCGAATGTGCTTGTCTCTGCGATCCCTCAAACGACGCCTATTGTGTCACCGGCTGCTAAAGTACGGAAGGGAAATCACGTGGCCAGCAGATGCAAATTCTTGCGCACTGGTAGCTGCTTGGGTCAGCAACACATTCGAGCTGTGCGTCGTAAATCCAGCTTATTATCAATAACCTATCTTCAACAAAACATCTTCGGGCCGATGGTGGTTGGATTGCAAATTTGTAATTGACGAGTTCCATTGGAAATCCGGCGTACAAGTGTGCGGACAGGCCGCCAATGGCTCGTGTTTCGAAATTAAACAGGAAGCCTTCTCGAAAGGATAAAAAGCTATGCGACTGCTCAAAATCACAACGCTGGTTGCACTAAGCGCGCTATTGCTGCTCAGCTTGCCTGCGTTTGCCGATTCCAGTTTCACAACGTATTCTCAGCCGACACCTGGGGGTATTTACGTCACAAACACCACGAACTACGGCGGCGGAGATGGATCCGGGGACATCATTTCGTCCTTGGGTCACTTTCAACTTCAGCAGTCCTCTGGTGGAAGACAATGTGCCCAACTCGTGGGCGACTTGGAATTGCCCTCCGGCGACCGAGAGCTGCACTCCCAACGTGCTATATACCAATGGGGCTACCAGCTTAACATCACTCTTACCGCCCACGTTCAATATTGCCGGCTTCGAGCTGGAGCCGGATTTGTTCCAGACAGGATGAGGTCACCGGCAACCTATTACGCCACGACATGACGATCGTTCTGGGCACGATTGATCTGTTCCCGAACGGCTCCGCCGGCGCCTTGCTGTTTGCCGTGCAAGCGACACTCCAGGATCCTATATGGCTAGTATCGATGATCATGCGATCAAGCGGGCGACGATTTCGCCATCGCCCAACTGCGTGCCGGAAACTCTTAGCACCACCACGCCGGAACCCAGCTGCGATCCTGCTGCGGTTCCGGTCCTCTGGGCCTGGCTCGGTGTTCTGCGTCGCAAGATGAACCTCTAGGCTTAACCCTCCTCCGTGGCTCACAATAGAGTCCAAAAGCCGGAGCGACAGCGCTCCGGTTTTTTGTGCCTTGTCGCGTCGCATCGACATGGTGCGACTTTTTTCATGGGCTATCAGTCGGTGATTTGAATCACATACAAATAAAGTGCTAGCGTGTTAACAGAGATTATTGCGGAGTTGTGAAATGTTCTGGCGTTGGAAATTACCCTCGCCAGACAGTGATTCCAAAGAAGTATCGCGAGGAGAACCATGCCACAGCAGGTTTATATTGCCGCTTTTAGCCAATCCAAGTTCGGCAAGCTACTGGATATGACTGTGCCTCAGATCCTGAGCAATGCGGTCACCGGCGTCTGTCAGGAGATCAAGATTGAGCCTTCGGCCATCGACACCGGGTCGGTAGGCTCGGCCTGCAACTTCACATTGAATCAGCAGGGGTTGCTCTCGGGCCTGCTGGCTACGGTGCCGGGATTGGAAGGAAAGCCGATCGAATCCGTCGAGAACGCCTGCGCCTCCGGTGGTCAGGCCGTTCTGTCGGTGATCTATAAGCTCCTCGGCGGTGTGGGCAACGTGGGAATTGCAATCGGCTACGAGAAGATGCGCGACCGGGAAGGGAAGATGGATGGCAAGCTCATCGGCGAGGTGCTCGGATACTACTCGCATCCCGACGAGCGTCCCGGCAAGGTCTTTATCTTCCCGCATCTGTTCGCGGAAATCATGCAGTGCTACATGCAGGTATATGGCGTGACAGAAAGCGATCTGGCGCAGATTGCGGTCAACGAATACGGGAATGCAAAATACAATCCCTGGGCCCAGATGAACAAGGTCCAGATCACGCTTGAACAGGCCACGAAGATCGAGGGCATCAATCGTTACGTTGTCGACGGCCTGCCGCTCAAGACTTACGATTGTTCACAGATTACCGACGGCTATGCCGCACTCATCCTGGCCACGGAACAAGGATTGCAAAAGCTTGGATTGCCTAAATCGGAGTGCGTCGAGATCGCAGGCTACGCCCAGGCCACTGATCCCTTGCAGAAGGAAGGGCGCAATACGCTGGTTCCTGCTGGCGCTTATCGGGCGATGAGAAGGGCGTACGAAATGGCAGGCGCGCTGCCGGCCGATGTGAACGTGGCGGAAATCCACGACTGTTTCACCGTGGCAGCGGCAATTGGGACCGAGGTCATCGGGAAAGCTTCACCTGGCAAAGGCGCACGCTACTGGGTTGAAGGCAAAGCCAATGTAGATGGAGACTGCGCCATCAATATGTCTGGCGGCTTGATTGCCAAAGGACATCCCGTGGGCGCGACCGGAGTCGCAATGCTGGGCTCATGCTTCCGGCAGCTAAAAGGAAAAGCGTCGAAGGAGATTCAGAGGGGGGATCCGAAGGTGGCAGCGACGTTCAACATCGGTGGTGCCCTGTGTGCTTCGGTGTGTACGGTGCTGCGGAATCCGGCATAAATTAAGACGCGCGGCGCCGCGGCCGCGCCATAGGTAGGGGACTCACTTGGCCGGGCGTCCAGATGACAATGCAAGAATTCTTGACACTTGATTCTTCCATCGTCCAGGTACTAGTCTCTAGCAGCACAGGAGGAAGATGGAAAACACACTCGGCTTAGTGATGACGGGAGGCGGCGCACGCGGTGCCTATCAGGCTGGCGTTCTGAAACGCATCGGTGAGATAAGACGGGTTCAGAGCCAGGGCAATCCCTTTCCCATCATTGGAGGCTCTTCTGCTGGAGCGGTGAATGGCGCTGCCCTTGCCGCAGGTTGCGACAATTTTACCGTGGCGACCCGTGTTCTTGCAGAGCTCTGGTCGCGTCTGAAGCCCAATGACATCTTTCGCTGCGATGTTTTCTCCCAAGCGCGCAACTCGCTTACCTGGATCTTAGACCTCTCCTTCGGGGCGGTTCTCGGCGGAGGCAATGCCCGCTCTTTATTGGATGCATCCCCTTTGCAGCGCTATCTCTACGCGCACCTCAACTGCGATCGAATCCAGGACAACATCAAGCGTGGGTCGCTCTACGCGCTTGCCATTTCCGCGACCAACTACAACTCAGGGAAAAGTTACCTCTTCATCCAAGGCGCCAAAGGCCATCCTATGTGGAACCGCAGCCGGCGGGTGACCCTAGCTACGAAGATAACCGTGGATCACATTTGCGCATCGGCTGCTATTCCTTTGGTCTTTCAGCCGGTAAGACTCAAGACCAGCAAGGGTACGGCATTCTTTGGGGACGGCTGCGTGCGTCTTCAGCAGCCACTTAGCCCAATCATACGGCTGGGGGCAAGAAAGGTTTTTGCTATCGGTGTCCGCTGTGAAAACAAGGAACATCAAGTGGAGGCCGCCACGCAGAAGGAACCCTCGCTGGCGCAAGTGATGGGAGTCCTATTTAATGTGATGTTCCTGGACCATCTTGCCGCAGATGTGGAGCACCTCGAACGGCTGAATCAACTGCTCCAAGACGGCCACATCACCCAGACTGGCATTGAGGGGTGTGAAAGGATGCGACCGCTGAAAACATTTCTGGTCACACCTTCTGTCGATCTGTCGGAACTAGCGGAGCAACATCAGCGAGAGATGCCCTATCTTATCCAGTACTTTGTAAGTGGTCTAGGACGGGATGCAGCATCTTGCTCGGACCTGATGAGTTACCTTCTGTTCACGCCAAAGTACACGAACGATCTCATTGACATCGGTTACAACGACGCCGACGAACGAATCGATGAAATTGAGGATTTCTTGTATTCGACGGACGATGAGGACACCGAACCTGATCTGACTAGTCCAATCGGAAGTAATAAGTTGCGACAACCCCGCTCATTGTCGAAACGATCCTCTGGGTTGCTCAAGGTTCGAGGATGAGCTTTCACGCCTGGGAAACCCGCTTGCAGGAATAAGTTGTGACGAGCTTTGCCTTCACTGGGCTCTGTTACTACCCGCCGTCGTGTCATCGAACGGTTTGCTCTCCTTGGCCCTTACTGGCGTACCAATGAGGGATTCTAGCCGCGATAACCGTTCACGCAGGCTATCAATCTGCTGTTGCTGTGTGTTGAGCTGTTGGTGCTGTGTTTGAAGTTGCTCTTGCTGGGCCATGATGACGGTAGCTTGCTGCTCCACGCGATGATATTGCTTTTGTAGCTCATTTAACAGCATCGGAGCGAGATATTGATAGCGCACAGTGTATGGCTTGCCGTCCTTATCGTAGGCCACTAGCTGCGGGAAGACTTTCTCTACCTCTTCCGCAATCAGGCCATACTGGGCCGCGCGCGGCCCATTCTCATATTCCGGCTTGTAGAAAAATGTCACGGGGCGTAGTCTCATCAAGTCGTTCGTAATGTTACCCATGTCGCGGACGCGCTCTTTGAAGCGGAGCGACGACGTAAGCGTGCCTAGTTGTCCGTTGGAATTGATAAACACCGGCACTCCCGACGATGAGGTCGCTCCGTAGATTCCGGCGATGAAAGTGGAATTTTGCTGGCCATCGCTGCTTCCTTGGGTGCCAATGCGAATTACATTGCTCTCCCCGCTGGCGCCCTGGCTGCCCAGGTAGATATTGCTGGATCCGGTGCCATTATTGAAGCCAGCCATATAACCAAGATAGTCATTGTTACTACCGGTGGTGTTGTTATAAGCAACTGCGTAACCCACATAGGTATTGTTGTTGCCCGAATCGCCCGGATATCCTCCATAAGCCACACTGGGACCCAGATAGACGTTATTATTTCCTACACTTGCCAGCCCGGATTGAAAGCCTAAGTAGACGTTGTCATTGCCGCTGTCATTGCTATAGCCAGCTTCCACGCCGAGAAACGTATTACCTGTACCGCTAGTATTCGAGTACCCGGTATCCTCACCCACAAACAAGTTCAAGTCTCCGGTATTGTTGGCGCCGGCATAACGCCCGACGAATAGATTCTTCTGAGAGGTAACGGGAACGCCGACACTCAGTACAGCGTTTCCGCCGATGCGGTAATTAGTTTGCGTGTTGACCGCCTGTCCTGTAAGCGTCCCTCCCACGGTCCCGCTGCCGTCAATGTTGTAGTTCGTGCCGGCCTGTAGAGCGGTGCCGTTCTGAATATAAAAGGTGGATCCGGGAGTCAGAGGTACCCCCGTAAGTCCGGACCCATTCCCGGTGAACGTGCCAGCCGTTGTCACATTGCCACTGCCATCAACGGAAAACTCTGTGATCGGGTTATTGATCGGTCCGCTTGTCGCGGTGATCAGAGGACCGCCCGCCGTGTTCTGTAGCCATGCAGCCGTTCCGTTTAGACTCTGCACCATTGCCTTCAATCCATAGGTTGAGCCGATGGTGGAGGACTCGGTCGCGAGTACGCCGCTTCCCGCGTTACTCGCCGCATTCGCCAGCACACCCGCTGCCGGGCCGGTCGTCGCCAGGGCCTGGCCCCAGACTCCCGTGCCCCCAAAACTCGCCTGCGACTGTCCCCACAGCCCGGTTCCATTGGGACTTGCCACCGCTCCGCTCACACCATAAGTGCTGCCCGTCGACGACATCGCGAGCCCGCGCACGCCAGTTCCACTGATGCTATTCGCGTATCCCTTGACCCCATACGTATAGCCGGTACTGGCAGTGCCAAATCCTAAAACGCCGATGCCTATGTTGCTGGCGGTGGTGCCCTCGACTCCGTACGCTTGCGCGGAGGTCGAATTACCTTGCCCGAAGATTGCGGCGCCGGGACCTAGGATGGCCCCCAGGACGGCGCTGGAGGTGCCTGTGCTTGTCGTACTGGCAAAGATGGCATCGCCGGTTCCGGTTTGGGATACGCCCACGATCTGGTCGCTGGTCGAGCCGCTGAAGTTAGTCGGACCTTGACTTCCCGGCATGAGGTTGCCTTCGGTTTGGGTGAAAGGCAAAGTATTGCTGCTGGGAGACCCTATTTGGTTGCCGCTGCTAATGCCGGACGCAGTCTGGGAGACGCATAGGTCTTTGGCCAGGACGAAATCGGAAATGCTTTTTCCCGCCAAGGTTTCCGCCTCGTGGGCCTTAAACGCGTAGGGCACACTCACTAGTAATACACGCGCTTCCTCAGGCTGGCCTTGTACCTGCACGCCCAGCCAACGCTGCTCGTCTTGTGAGAACAGGTCAGCCGGAACCCCACCGCCTGTGCCGCTGCCCAGCAATACGCTGTATTGACCGCTCGCATCGGGTGTTACGTTCTGCGTTTCCAGCCAAATGGGTGCTCCACCGTTCTGCTGCTTGTAAATGGCGAAGATAACTCCGGTGGTCCCTACCAACGGTGATCCGCTGGCATCCTTAAGCGTCCCAGCATAGCGGATAAGATTCGGAACGGCGGTACCGGATGCTTGCTGTGCTGCGCAAAGCAAAGCCTGCAACAAGAGGCAGACGATCACAGTTACACTTGCGGTAAAGCGGTGCATTATGTGTTTTCCTTTCTAAAATGCGAGGGACCGTTCGTGACGCTTAGAGGGCGGCCAAGCTGGTCTTCTGCGCTCGCAACATGACCATAATTGAAAATGCCGCCGGAGTGGCGGCTGCACGACCAATGTTTCTTACCCAAGATTCTACTGTGCGATTAGCACATGCCCCTCAGATGATACCCAAGCACCAACTGACACACCGTACTGCTCACGTTGTCGCACAAATATTCAGGTGGGGTGCCGCAACAGTTTCCTCTGTCCAGAATCACCTCTACACAGCGTAGAATAGTGTCCTCCTCAGCCCCGCTTAGAATGTTGCTTCCATATTCCAGGGTCTCAGGCCTCTCGGTAGTATCCCGTATGGTGACACTGGGCATCCTGAAAATGGAACATTCTTCCTGTACAGTCCCACTATCACTCAACACACAAAAGGCATTTTGCTCCAGCTTTATAAAGTCAAAAAATCCAAACGGATCCATGTAACGAACACCAGTGTCTTGCATCGCAACTCCCGTCCCTTGCATTCGCTGGCGCGTATGGGGATGAGTGCTGACAATAACTGGAAGTTCGTACTTTGAATGAAGCGAGTGCAAAGCCATAGTCAGCGACCGCAGCCGACTTTCAACGTCGACATTTTCTGCCCTATGCATCGTGACCAAAAAGTATCTCCCCGATTTAACTCCAAGGTCTTCCTGAATATTAGATCGCTCAATCTGAGTACGATAAGAACCTAGTACTTCGTAGATAGGGTTGCCGGTGACAAAAATCCTCTGTCCGTCAATACCTTCTCGTAGCAGATTTTTGCGGCTACGCTCCGTGTAAGGCATCAGAACATCGCTGCTGTGATCGATCAACCGCCGATTTGTTTCCTCCGGTACCCGGTCATCATAGCAACGGTTACCTGCTTCCATATGAAAAACAGGAATACCCATTCGTTTTACTATGATCGCCGCTAAGCTGCTATTGGTATCGCCTAAAACAAGAAACCGGTCTGGCTTGACATCCAAAAGTATCTTTTCGATAGACGAAAGGATCGTGGCAATCTGTTGACCAAAACTGCCTCTCGCACCAAGATAGTGATCTGGCCTTCTGACGCTTAGCTGTTGAAAAAATATGTCGTTCAGCTTTGCATCGAAGTTCTGCCCCGTGTGTACCAGGACATGATCACACAATTCATCTAACTTAGGAATTATCCTGGACAGGCGTATGATCTCCGGGCGAGTGCCCAGGATAGTCATAACCTTCATAGGCTTGCGCTTCCGAAGCGATAGTTGAAGGTGGCGAGCTCCGCCACCATCGCTGCTATGGTTGGAGGTTCATTGTACCCTGCTTGAACCCACAGGTTTCGATTGAGATCCTCGTGCTTGGTTGAGAGCGTACGGTCGATGACACTTTTGGCTTCGGTGGGATTAATGTGTAGATCCGTTCGTCGGAATTGTGCGGCGAAAATCTTCAGGAGTTCATACTTGGAGACCGATCCGCTCGGAATAACATGCTGCAATCGCGACAACGGAAGCCCGGACTTAATGGCTCCGCCGCACAAGCGGGCAAAGTGCAGGGTGGTGAGGCCGTTCCATTGATGGTTAGTGAAACCATCTAATGCTGCGGCGTTCGCCTGCCGGCGAAACCACTCGATTAGGAAGACATAAGACTTCGGCTCCGGCCCGATGATGGAACAGCGAAGACAATGAGTGCCTGGGTAGAGCACCTCGCCCAGGCTTTTCGTTTTCCCATAAACATCCAATGGATCGTGGAGATCGGTCTCGCAATAGGATCCAGTTCGCCCGGAATAGACACAATCGGTTGCGATCTGAATCACGTTGGCTCCAAAACTTTGCGCGCAAGCAGCGAGCTTATAGGGGAAAAAGCTGTTGATTCTCATCGCATTCTCTATCTCCGCGGGATTGTCATCATGCACGTAGGGCTTGGTTATGCCGATAGCATTGATGATCCATTGTGAGCCATTGATCGCTTTGCGGATTGAGTCCCGACCGGCCGATGCTGCGTCGAGCAGCAGCCACTCCACCTCTGGCAGGATGCGCCTCGACCGGTCCGCCAACATCTGGTTGCGCACCGTAGCCGACACGTTCAGCTCAGGATCGCGACTAAGTACATCCACAATCATGGACCCCAACATACCGCTCCCACCGAGAATTGTGATATTAACCCGGCTCATGCTCTTCGCAGATCATGGGAAGTCACCGTTCAACAACCTCCCACGGATTCCAGTAGCGAGCGTCGTAACGTATGTCGTCGCTGCGGCTTTCGTCAATGGTTGCGGTCGAAAAGAACAAGAGCTTGCTGTGCGCGGTAAGCGACATAAAACCGTTGGCATAACCGCCAGGGATAAAAAATACGGAAGGTTGCACAGCGGACAGTACATGGCGGTCCACTTCAGCTTCTCGATTCGGTGTGTGCCAGTCATCAATAGCGACGGCGCAAACCACGGCCGCGCCCTCCAGGACCGTCACATATTTGGCTTCACGGCGATGGGCATGCCAGGCGCGTACAAAACCAGCTCGATGGTTACTGACTACATAGAATCGCTTTACATCTTGGAATGTGAAGTCATTTACAAAAGCCAACGTGCCGCGGTCATCGACGGCGATACTCCCACGTATTAGCAGAGGTTTCTGCAGGGTCATCGCATCGCTCCCGAAGCCGTGCCCCTTGCTAGCTCCTTGTGGGTATTGAACATGGAAAGAAAGGCCTGATTCGTATATCTAGGATTGAAGAGGTCCTTGATCCGATTATCCTCAACCAGGTGTTTCATCTCTTCAATGCCTTCGTCGATGGAGTGAGTCGCTTTGAAGTTAAGAACCTGATTCGCCTTATCGCTGCGCACCCTATAATTACGTAAGTCTTGAAACTTCATTGGCGTCCGCTCAATGACTAGATCAGGAAAGTGATTACGCACCTGATAGGCCAAGTCAACAATTCTTACATTCTGCCGGTGCAAGTTAAACACGCCTGTGTCAGCTGTGCTTAGATTGTCGACAGCAGCCTGCGCTGCGTCCTTGACATGGAGTAAGGGACGGAATTGATCGCCGCCAAAGACACTGATCTTCCCATTCTGCCAAGCGCGGACCGTGAGCGTATTGACTACTAAATCCAGCCTGACCCTGGAAAACTGATCGCCAACTCCGAAAAGAGTGCCAAGCCGAAAGATAATGGCGTTCGTGGCGCGGAGGTAGGCTTCCGCAGCAAGCTTACTTGCGGCGTACATCGACAGCGGATTTGTCGGCGAATGTTCATCAAGCTCAATATTATCCTGGGCCCCATAAACTGAGCACGTTGACATAAAAATAATACGGCCATCGAAGCGCCGTACCATCCAGCCCACCGCTTCCTGGTTAACCTCGACAGTGATCTCGGGATTTAGTTGGCATGCGCCATCCCCCACGATGGCTGCGAGCCAGATCACCGCATCGGCCCACTTGAGATGAGGCAGCAGGCGGTCTTCATCTCTAACATCGCCGAATATGAAATCAACAGGCTTGCGATACGATTCTTCGTAGAGCAGAGCATCGTAGATCCGGATGCGGTGATCGGTGGTCAGCAGTGCATCAGTAACCGCGCCACCAACATACCCGGCGCCACCAACGACGAGCACATTCATTGTTGGGCACTCCTAAGAAGCATCTGAGCGTTATTTGCAACGACGAACGTGAGGCTCTCAAAAACAGAACCTTGCAGTAATAAATATCGGAAATGACGTGAACTGCAGTCGCATGAGAGAATGTTATTCTTCAGTACGCATTCTTGCCAAAGATCCCAAACCATAATGTGAGGCATATAATACGAATATCGAACCAAAAGGTCCAGTTTTGTAAATAGTAAAGATCACATTCGACTCTCTTATGGATGGATGTGTCACCTCTCCAACCATTGATCTGGGCCCATCCGGTTATGCCAACCTTAAGACGATGACGCGTGTTGTAATGTGAAATTTCCTTTAAAAACTCGTCAACGAAGAAGGGGCGCTCAGGGCGAGGGCCGACAACGCTCATGTCGCCCTTTAAGACATTCAAAAACTGGGGAAGTTCGTCTAGGCTGCTTTTTCTCAAAAATGAACCAAGAAGCGTGCGGCGGGGATCGTTTTGCACTGTCCAGACTCTGTCACTATCTGAAAAGCCGCCCACCTTCATTGTACGGAACTTGTACATCACGAATATCTTCCCATTTAGTCCGACCCGTTCCTGCCGGAAGAAGACAGGACCGCGAGAAGTTGCTTTGATTAAGAGAGCGATCGGCAGCATTAAAGGAGCAGTTAAAATAAGCGCGCCGATGGAGAAAACAATGTCGAAAAACCGCTTGGATAGCGCATAGTATAGCGACTCTGCTGGAGCCGTCGCTAGATCCAGCATGTGTAGTTGCCCGAATTGAAAAAGCCGCTCTCGGACCAAGGGTATGTCGCCCGTGTCCACAACGACGTGGATCGGCGCACCCAGCATCTGGAGTGGTCGAACGACGGCTGAAATCGTAGCCAGGCGGTCGGCAGGAAGCGCGATGACTATGTCATCTATATCTCGATCCATGCTTGCTAGCATGCTTAAGTCAAAGACGGGGACATCCTTTACGTCCACGTCTTGGCCAGGTAAGCAGATGTGGCCGACAATAGTGGCCGGTGCGAAGGGAACACGCGCCAGCTGGCATGCTATGCGAGTGGCATAAGAGTCGGCGCCAACTATCAGCAGGGAAAGCGGCCGTCGGGGTCGGTCGTCACTCCACAGAATAAGGCGAAACGCGGTCCGAATCAGTACCGTGCCAAGAAATAGAGCGACCGCAGTAGCAATAAAAAAGACACGTGATAGGTCGTGTCCGCGGTAAAAGAAAAGAGCGCACAGCTGCAGTATGGAGGTGGCTGCGCATGCCGCTGCGGCCTTCTTTAGGCCGGTATATTCGCGAAAAAATTCCTCGATGCTGCATAGCTGATAGTGCTCTACCGCAACGATCCAAGCCAGGGTCGTAAAGCCTAGCAATGCGATATAAAACGGTAAGTCATAAGCAAACGGGGCGAGCCCTAGCTTGTCGAAAAAAAACCGAATATAGGCGCCCGTGATGAATGCAAATAGCGGAAGCGGGTAACAGCAAAGTCGTATTAGGAAACGGTAATAGCTCAGTCGTAAGACCATGTCTGGAATCCTCGGAAGCGCTCGTGGAACCAATCGAGTGCGGATCTATGGAAAACAGCTGAGTATTGCCACGTGTCTTATATGCGAGTCAGACCGAAGTTGACAAGCAGTGTGCTAATGATCAGAAGCGCCTTTGTTGCGCACCTTTATGGCCGGCCGGATAGGAGGTCTCGTCTAGGAAAAAGTGCCCGAGAATTTGCTCGGCTGCATGACGGGGCGAAAAAAGGGCCTCGATCAAGACACGGCCACGCTGTCCTAGAATTGCACGGAGTCCTGCATCACTCGCGAGAGCAAGTGCATATTCCTGAAGCGACTCATCGTCGCCATTCCGACAGCAGTATCCAACTCCATTCTGGTTAAGGATGGCGAACAAATCATTGCTTGAGTTAACGCTGGCGAGCACTGGTAGTCCAGCAGCCAAATATGCCAACAAGCGTCCGGGTACATTGTTAGTTTTAAATCGCCGATCAAGTGAAATCAGGCCGACGTCAACTTCTGACATCATCGCTATGAAATGGTCCTGGGGCACGGTGTCGAGTAAGGTGATATTGGTCAGTTCCCACCGGGATATGGTCTCACGTATCTCAGGCAGGTGGCTGCCCCATCCTACCAACAGGAAGTGCACGTGCGGCTTTCCTTTAAGAGCATTTGCGAGCCTCAGTACATTTAGTGGGTCTTGTGCAACGCCAAAATTGCCTCCAAAAAAAAATATAATTCGATCTGTCAGTCCAAGGCGCCCGCGATAGCTGCTTCCGTTGTGCTCCGGCTGGCGCGCCGCGTACCAATTGAACAGGACTTCCGTTTGAGGTGAGTTGGGGATGTGAAGATCGGCGAAGTAGTGTAAGTCCCCAGGAGACTGAACGCCAATAACGTCCGCGGCGGAGTACTGATTCTGCTCAAACCGCAACAAATATCTGTAGGCCAATCCTGGTCTGAGTTCTCCTACGTCTAGCATGAACTGTGTCCACAGATCGCGCAGCACCAGGTAGGCAGGGCAAGCGAACTGCTTCTTTAGACGCTCAACGAGGGAGCCAAAAAAAATTGTCGGGGAAAAAAAAATAATAAGATTGAATGTGCGTCCAGACAGAATGGGTCGCGCCCGGCGCCAAATCTGCTGTGAAAATCTTATTTCACGGAGACCGCGAAGCAGCTTGCCGGCGCCTTTTGTTTTACTCGTTCTAACTCTGACCACCTCAAGACCATCTTCGGCAGAGACTTCGCACGATTTGGTGACATGGAGAGACGGTACCAGGACTGTGACAATGATTTCGCGTCGCACCAGTTCATCCGCGAGATCTTTCACGAGTTTGGCGGTCGAAGTCATTGTGGGAACGAAGGAATCTGCTATTAGCAGAATGCGACGCTTTGGAGACACGGATCCCGCGTCGCTGCGATAGTTACGGACATCTAATGTGCTAAGCGATTTCAACGGTGATTTTATGACGTTTTTGTTAGACTACTACTTGAACAACTAGCTATCTCAGCAAGCAACAGCAGGGTAGTGTGGACACCCGGCTGTGAGATTCTGCACATTCGCACGCAAGAACCTCAATGTGCTATGGGGTTGGACTCCCCAACTTCAACTGTGACTCTGATAATGGTGGCCACTGATCGGGCTGCACCGTGGCCCTCACGCGGAACAGGTCGTATTGCTCGGTGGGAGCTGGGCCAAAAGCAAAAGGCAGCACACCGAAACCGGAAGCATAAAATCCTGCTTCCATTTCCTTGTGCATGGTCATGACCGGTTGTCGCAACTTGATTTCGATGAGTTCCTTGGAGGCGACAGGCAGTTCGGGCGGTGCTTGGGTGAACAAGGCAGCCTTGGCTATGACTAGGCTATCTCCTAATTTCAAGCTGGAATTGGCGAAGTCGAACGGGCGCATCCCTAGGAGTTGAGAATAATATTGAAATCCCCAATGGCCTTGAAACCAGACCGTTCCGATTTCATTCTTTGTTCGTTCCCTGATGTTCTCCGCCACTCGCCTGGCAGAATTCGCCCAGTCCGCGTCGGCCTGAGCAATCCAGAGCGAAACCATCCCTGAAATCAGCACGGCTACGGTTGCCTTCCACCGCAGCGGCTTGGCAGAAGCAATGCCAAGCGCGTCCAAACGCCGGGCCAGGAGGACTCCGGCCGCCGGAATTAATGGAAGGACTGAACGGGCATTGATGATCCAGTTGAGAAAAGCGGCGAAGATAAATGTGCCAAATACCCAAAGCGCAAGCAACAGGCTTTCGGCATCTCTATGCGTCCAAACATCCATAACCGTCAGTGCCAGGACAGAAACTCCAGCGGCGATGAATAAGGCCAACTGAGGGCCGACGATCCACCCGTGCTGCCGGAGCACCATGAACGTATGGTGTTCATGCATACGCGGTCCCAAAACCATCCAACCAGCAGTGGTTGCAACCGCCTCCACGAGAATTGCGACAAGAATATATCTGCGTGACCACACCAGCGGAGCAAGTGTTAGTGCCGACAAGGCGCACCCCCCGATGAAACTGGCACAGACCAAAGGGTAGAGCAAGACCTTATACCGGGCTTCTTCGACGCGCCCGCTGGCGAACAGAAACGCATCGGAGAACATGCCGCGCCCGTACAGCGCGCGCATCCAGAATTGATAGCCTGCCAGCAGCGAAATCGGAAAAACGAAATAGAGTGCCCAGCTTCCCAGGCGGCGCTGTTTTGCGAGGGAATAAACGAAAAGCAGTGGAAGCAGGCAAATGCCGAAGTACTTGGTCAGAGCGGCACAAGCCATTAGAAAACTCGAAATCAGCAAGTAGTGTTGTTTGCCAGAGTCCAGTCCTTCGAGCCAGAAGATGATTGCCCAAATCCAGAATGCCAGCATCATGACGTTGCACAGCACGCTGGTGGCCGAGACCAATACCCCCGGAGTCAGCAGAGTCGCGGCCGCCGCGAGCAACGGAGACCGCGTGAAGTGATGTGCCAGCCGATTAGTTCCCAATACCATAGCCAGCGTAGGCAGCAGAAACCCCAGGTGCAAAGCCCATTCCGACAATCCCGCAATTGCCCCGATAGCAGCAACATAGTAGCAGGCAAGAGGAGGATTCTTGGTGACCTCTGCCATTGGCATCGAGGACCAATACCAGATTAGTTGAAATCCATAGGGATTAAGGGGATGGCGTGCGATCTGCTGTGCGGACCATATGAAAAGGGGATCATCGACATTGAATGCTTTGCCGATAAACGGAAGCAGACAGAGAAACGTCGCTGAGGTCAAAAGCATCGACGATCGAGCGCTTGACCAATGTTTCATTGAAAAACTTTACGATTAATCCTAACGTGAAGGTAGCATATCGTTCAGATAGATTCGGTTACATCGCGAACCAAAGAATCGGCCGTCAATGCTCCATAGGATTGAGCCGAAGCCGTCGGCTTCACGTCGAGCAACATATCGAATAATTCAGCCCAGGAGCCTGCAAATGGCGGGTCAACCTTTGGCTTCGTTACGGTCGTGAAGGACTCTGCTCCGTGCATCGCGTCTTTCATGTAGCGCGCCAGCTCCGAAGCAGAATCCGGAGGGAAAAAGGCGACACTGGGATGGTCGCCGACCGTCTCACGTGCATAGGCAGCGTCAGCAATGAGCATCGGCTGGTTATAAGCGCCGAACTCGCTGATGGCTAGTCCCCACGTTTCCAGTTTCGACGGAAACAATAGGCAATCGGTAAGAGCATATCGTCTAAAGACCTGTTCCCGGGAAAGTCTACCCAGCAGTTGAATCTGTGGCAATCCCGCACATCGCCTGCCGATCTGCTTAGCATACCGATTGTCCGATGCTGAAAATGTTAACCAGATCTCAAAGTCGGTGATACCGCCGGCCACTAGTTGCTTTGCCGCATCGCACACCACCTCGAAGTTCTTATGGATAGATGGGTGGGACGGGTAGAAAAATATAAACGGTGATGACTGATGCTCCTTCCATTGAGGACCGACTACTGCAGGCGAAAACACCGGATGAGCAACGACTATGTTACCCAGTCCGAAGCGCTTTCGAAAGGCCCGTCTGACCCACTCTTGTTGTACCACCACGAACTCGTTCCTGCGAAGATTTACACGGTACATCAAGTCTAAGAAAATCTTTACCGCGGCAAACCGGGGCTGCGTGAAGGCTTCTCGCCACGTAAGGTCATAGAAGCTGCTGACATTCTGGCAGTAAACTGCGCGCCTTTGAGCACGGATGTTTGGCGTAGTGTTGTGTAACGAAAGCCAAAGAGAGGGACTCAGCCGCTGAGATAACCTCCTGAACACCCAATATTCGTGATACACCCGATCGAAAATGCTTCGCTTGGAAAGTGGGAATTCGTAATAGTAAATGCCGGGCACACCTACCAATTCCTTCTGGTGAACCAGCGCAATGATGTTGTAGTCTTCAGCACGCTGTGCCAGATAGCTCAAACAGTCTCTCAGGATAGAAAGGCCGCCCATCTCGGTAAGGTTTACCGCGGAGACGACGATGGTGGGCTTTCTGCTCATCGTGGTATCGGGTCTCCGTTGGCGCGCATTCGATCGACCATGAGGTTCTATGCAGTGGGATATGAGTGGCCGGGTCTTACCGGCGATAGCGCATTGCGTTGATGAGTCTGTTGATGCAGATAAGTGAAGACATATATGAACACGAAGAAAAAAAACTCCGGTGGAAAATAGTGGCCCGCCCTGAGTAGCTTCAAAATGAGGTAGATCAAGACGGCGGTATTAATGGCCCCCGACTCGTCCGGAGTGGAGAGGCGAAACTTCCATAAGAAGATAGCGATTAGGCACAATCCGAGAAAACCAAGGTCGGAGGCAGACCGTAAGAAGAGCGAAGCCGCCTCCTTCTTGTTCATAACCTGATAGTCCTCGCTTACGCTGCTTAGACCTGGAATTTCAGGAAAGTATTCTTCGCGCGATTGTTCGTGAGAGCCTAAGCCATTTCCCAAGATCGGATGTTCCTGCAATACTTGTACGGCGACCATGCCATTTGAAAGTAAAGCAAAGGTGCTGAGGTTGGCGTTGGCAAGATTCGCCTTGGTAACAGCCGTGACCGTATCGTCAAGACGTAACCGGAAATTATTGGAAAGCATACGCAATCCGCTAATCCCGAGGATAAGAACAAGAGGAATAGTGACGAGGAGAAGCTTGTGCCGCGATTCAAAAATGAGACAGATCACGACGAGCAGTAGTCCCAGATAGCCCACGGAGGAATCGGCAAGCACTATAGATAGCAGGCCAATTATTGACTCGAGCCGATGCTTACCGTGGAAGAGCGCCTTCTCGAAGAAATAATAGATTGCTGGCATTACAATCATCACGAACTGGGCTGGCTCGGTAAGCACACTGTGCGCTCTGAGGTCATTCAGGTGGAAGGCATATTGGAAGGGAAGCGCTACGATCCCGAACCAACATACGCCGTATGCTATCCGAGTGTATAACACAAATAAAGAGCGGAAATCGAAGTTCTCAAAACGGAGAAAGTTGTAAAAATACAGCGACGTGAAGGTGATGCCGACAAACTGTTCGGAAAAGGCCCGAAGTGTATTGGTTCCCGCGGCAATGCTCACCAGTCCAGAGAAAGCTAGGTAAGTGTAGAAGAGGACGAGTGGTTTGTTGAGGACGAACTGGCCCAATGACAGGAGCACAAGGGTGTTAAATAGCATCACGAAGTAGAACGCCTTGATGTCAACGCCGGCCTTGTAACGCGCCGCCTCGCTGAAGAGAGCAATCATCGTGCTACCCACAATAAGGGTACGGAGGGACATCGCGTAGCCACGAGATATGCGATCGATCATGGTTTTAGGACGCTCGATGCTGGCTCCATAATCGAGGGTGCCGGCAGGTTAAATGTCTTCGCCAGGCGCAAGAAGCTACCGCAAGCGATACATCCATAGAGAAGGCGCGAGAAAGCAGCTCCCAGCGGCCCAATATGTGGTATCCACCAGGCGGCGCAGGCGGCGGCAGCGATTCCGGCGAACAGGTTCAGCAGGGAAACGAACCGTACCTGACCCGTTCCCAACAGCGCGTAATAAGGAACCACGCTGATGGATACGATGGCGAATGCGATCGTGAGGACTGGCAATATCGAATAATTGGCCTTGGCAAACTCAGGCCCCATATAGAAGGAAAGTAGTGGTTTCCCAGCCAGCAATAAGGGCAGCGATAATAACAAGGTGAGGGTGGCGCTTACTGTCAAAATTGTACGCACAAAGTGTTGGGCGGATGCATGCTCTCCGGCTTCAGTCTTGTGACTGATGCGCGGGAAGACAAAATTGAATGCCTGCACACAGATTGTCTGGATCGGCTGCACGATCTGTAGGCAAATCGAGTATGCACCGGCGGCGGCAGGTCCTATAGTCGCGCCAACAATCAGTCGGTCTGCCTGGGTAAAGATTATGTTGGCGATGGACTGAATGCCGGAAAATGCGCCGAAGCTTGCGAGCTTACGCCACTCTGCAAAATCCACCACGGGCAGGAATGACATGTTTGCATCGAGCCGACGGACTTGCCACGCCAGCAGCATCAGACCTGCTAAGGTCCAGCCCGCCGTAGCAAGCAGAATCGCAACGACTCCATAGCTGTACAGAGCCAGGACTATCATGCTGATGATCGCGAGACTCTTAATGGCAATGCAGATCTTGGCTGAGATATCGTAGCGTTCGTAAGCCTTCAAGGTGCTGGTGTATACCGACTCAATCCAGCGCAAGGCAAGTAGGACAGCGCCGGCACGCACGGCGGTCGCTGCTAGTGCATAGCCTCCGGCTTCCATGTGAAAGGCGTAGTGTGCAATCAGGTTGGCCGCCAGCAGCACGATTCCGCCGCCGATAAGGGCCGTCGTGATGCTAAGGCTCAGGGTCGCCTCAAATACTCGCGCTGCGCCAGGATAATCTGACCGGCCGCGACAAGCCGCAATATGCTTGATGGCCGCATCGCCGATGCCAAGACCGAAGACTGCCAGACCTCCAGCTAGACCATTTACCACAGCCCAGATTCCGTACATTTCCAAGCCGAGACGGTGAACTACAACAGGAGTAGCAACGAGCAGCAGGAAAGGCTGGGAAACATAGTCAAGAACATTGTAGAACGCGCTCTTGGCATCGCGGCGCACCGGTGCTCGTCCTAACACTGAACTTAAGCGAAACTGTAGTGAACGAAGCCGCGGTATCAAGACTAGAACTCACCCTTGTCAGGTGCGGAAGGAGACGACGGCCTGGCGAACGCGTACGACCGGAGCAGTGCTAGCTTGGCAGCATATCGCGTGTCCTGCTTGGCGCGGGCATGCAAATCGACCGCGATCGACCACATCGACGTTAGTAGCAACGTTCCGAAGAAAGCACCCAGTACGATCAGGCTGCGATGGGGTTTGGTCGGCTTGTCCGGTGGCGTAGCCGGATCGAACACCTGGATACTGGTTGCTTCTTTGGCTTCATCTAGCTTGGCCAACTCGTACTGCTTCGAGAGTACTTCAAATACCATCTCGTTGTACTTCAGTTCACGCATTTTTCGCAGATAATCCAAGCTTGCCGAGGGCATGCCGGCGGTGGGAATCTGCGTGTCGCCAGCGCCGACATTCCTCTGCCGCTCGAGATTGCTCAACTCCCCGCGAAGTGCCGCCAACTCTCTCTCTGTGCGTTGTAGGTAAGGATTGTCGGCGGTGGCATAGCTTCGCATGCCCTGCAACCTGACCTCGCGCGCGGCAATCTGCTGCCTCACGTTCGTTATTTGCTGAATGATAGCTTTGGCTTGACTGTCCAGTTGTATGAGGCCTGTCTTTTCTTCCACCCCCTCCAGGCCAATTTCCGATTCGGCTAACTGTTGTTTTGCTTCTCCCACCTGCTCCTCGAAAAAGGCGCGTCTCTGGGAAGCTTCCGACACGGAAAGGTTCTTCATCACCTGCCGCAGTTCCTCAACGTAGCCGTTGGCGATATCGGCGGCGCGCTTCGGGTCCTTATCTGCAAACTCGATGGTGATCACACCGCTCTTGTCGTCGCTTATCTCAGTGTGGTCGGATAACGCCTTCAGCGTATCCACCAGGTTCTTCTTCTTGTAAAGGCGCATCAGATCGAAACGGCGAATTAACTGGTCGCCAATTGCGTTGCTTTTCAGAACAAGCACGTATGCATCGCTCGGATTCTTCAGCCCAAGTTCCTTACCGGCGAGTGCTGCAACTGAGCCAAGTTGTCCCATCATCGCTGCCGTCAAGCTTTGATTTTGCTCGGGCGGAAGGATGCTCGTTTTGGCAACGTAGCTGCGAGAGATGAAGAGAGCAACAATGATCGTTAATATAGTTACCGCGAGGGTAACTTTCGCGATAAACCATTTCCGCTTGACAACCGACAACAGCAGGTCGATCGCCAGGATATCTCTGTCAGGATCGTTGCTGATCTCTCCAATGTGTGCGCTTCCGACTTCGTTATCGATGGCCGGGGGCGGCGGTGCTGATCGATTCAAAGATTCACCATTATTCGATCACCCTATTTCAAGTTATATGGCGAGATCTGACAAGCGCCACAATCCCAGCGCTTTGTCCCGATACCTACCACGAGATTGCGTGCATTGTTCGTCAATTATGGTGATGGGTTCCGGAAAATTCCAGGGGGGCCGTTGCAGGTTCAATGGACGCCAATCGCCGGTAACAATATCGCGGTTCTTTCGCGGGCCGACAAATGTAGTTGTAAGCAGATAGGCGGCCCCGCTATCCTTGAAGTTCCTGATCGCATCCGCAATATCTGAATAGGAAAGGTGCACCAGGCAATCTCTGCAAAAAATTACATCGGCATTTGGAAGCGGTTCGTTCGTAATATTCTGCGTCCGAAATTCGCGGATTCCGTCGGCATACTGCCGTTGGTTGCGTCCGACAAGATCTGGAACGATGTCTATACCTGTATAATGGTCCAATTCTAGTTTTACTTCTTTCATCCAGTGAAAGTCGCCACAAGGCGCGTCCACCATGGTTCTTGCGCCAATCTGTTTTAGCAATACCGGCAACGCTTTGCGAACGGCCGCAGTCTGACCAAGGTCTGAGCCAAACCCCGATACGGATTCGCCGTCGCCCCAGGCTCTCCTTTCATAAATCTGAGAGAAGGTCGATGCAATAGGCTTAGATTTATGGAAGAGCGCCTGGCATCCGCTACGCAACGGCCGCCAGACGGCCACCACCCACTCGGGGCATGCCGCACGAAGAGTTTCTCTGGCGTCTTGAAGACTGGTCATTAGCAGAAAGGTTGGTTCTGACAGGAATGCCGCTCGATCATTACAGCTCTCACTCGTTTGAGAAGCCGGAATAATTTGTTTGCGAAAACCGTTATTTCAGTACGTTGATCGCGGCGGCTGCCAAACCGAAGTTAGCCAGAATCTGTGACCAATCTTTGAAGCCTCTTAGGGCGGCCCCTTTGTTGACCTGCTCCGGAACGACAACGGTGTCGCCGGGCATAAGGTGCATAGCGTCGAAGCCGCCTGTCCACATACGAGATGTGGCTTGTTTACTGATTACAGTTCCGTTGGCACGGTATACAAATTCTCTCGATTTATCAGCATCGCGCGTCGGGCCGCCGGCGTTTTGCAGATAAGCGGACAGGGTTTTGCCATTCTTCTGGAGAAAGGCTCCCTGGTTGTACACGTCACCGATTACACTGACGACAGCCGGACGACTGGGCACGTAGAAACGATCTCCATCTTCCAGGGCAATGTTAGGAATCAGGTCGACGTCGCGAGCAGTCGGTGAGAGATCGAGGACTATTCGGCCGTCGGCCTTCAGCTGGCGAAGCTGATCGATGGTCGCGCGTTGGGCCTCAAGCGTGACTTTCGCAGCAGCCGATTCCTCCGCCGATTTAATGTTTTGCGAAAGTAACGTAGCCTGGCGTAAAACGTCACGCTCCATCCCCGCGATCATCGTGTTTAAACGTTCTTGCTGATCGATCCGGACGGTTTCGCGCGTAAACACCGATGCGTAAAGATATGCCGACGGAGCTAGTCCTCCGGCACGTTCAACAACATCACGAAGCATCTGGCCCGGCTCGACACGATAAACCCCGGCAGCCTTAAACTCGCCCTCCAGGCGGATGAACTTTGTCTGTTCCTCCTTGGGCACGCGAAGATCAGCCTGCGAGAAGATGGTTACGATATCGCCGGCTTGCAGCAGCAAATTGCTGTTGTCGTCGTGACTGAGGACCGCCTGTGCCAGATTGAATGGAATAAGCTGGGTGGACAGATTGTCCGGGTTCATTCGCTGAATGACAGCGTAATCCCAGTTAATCTCGGGCGCATTCTGTTTAACGTCGTTCTGTAGCGTCTCTTTTCCACCCTGAACTTCAATTTTCGCCAGACTAGCAATTAGGTTCTGGCGATTCCAGTATTCCTTGGTAATAAGAAAGTCGCGACTTGGGATCAAATCGCTGACTCGCATGTTCGAGCGCCATGGATAGCGCCCGGGTCGGGCAATGTTTCCCCGCAGTGTGACGGCATTCTCAAATCGAGGGGATATGGAATCCACCGTAACCACGTCGCCGTCCTTGACCAAGTGAGTCAATCCGTTGTAATTAAGCGTCAGCTCTTCTATGCGACGACTATGTCGTTGGTCGATACGCTCGATCCAAACCTTATCCCCCAGCGCTGTCGTGGAAAGTCCGCTGGCGAGGCGCAATAGTTCGCCCAAGTCCGTCTCTTTCTTGAGCTCATAGATCGCAGGTACATTTACCTGCCCGCTAATCGCGACTTGAGGTCCGGCCGCCGGTATGTAAATCACATCCTCGGGACTCAGTATCATGTCTTTCGACTTGTCGCCATTCAGCAAGAGATCGTAGAGGTCAAACTCGGTCACGATTCCGGAACCGCGTTTTAACTGTATTCGCCGCATCGATCCCGTGGGTAAGGGGCCTCCAGACGCGAATATTGCGTTCGTCAGCGTGCTCAAAGAGCTCACCGTGTAGCGGCCGGGACGGCGTGCCTGCCCTACAACGAATACATCGATCGAGCGCAGCTCGCCCAGGGTTACGCTTAAGTCAAAATTTTGGAAGACACGCCCTATCTGGGCCTTTAAGAATGGTCTTAGTTGGTCGTATTTGACCCCGGCTATATAAAAATTGCCAACCTCTGGGATAAAGATATTTCCGTTTCGGTCGACGCGCGTGCGAACGTTCAGACTAAGTTGGCCCCATCCCCGAATCAGTAATTGGTCTCCCGGTCCAATCACGTAGTCTGAGGTCACCGGTATGTGTTCGACAGGAGCAAATGTAGTCGGCACATTTCGAAACAGGTTTTCCCCGTAAATCGGGAGCACTCGCCCAACTGATGAAAAGACTAATTCCTGAAAATCTGTTAGCTCGGGAGCTCTCCTCGTTCGAGGCATATGAGTTGTTGGCACTTCGGGTTGCCGAGCGCCCCTCGGCATGTTCGGGTAGTTTGCATTCCCCGGCTGCGTCTGTGGCATGCCCGGATATGTCGTAGTTTCAGGCTGTGACTGCGGCATATTTGGGTATGTCGTGCCGTTGGGTTGCGACTGTGGCGCCCTGTTTTGCGGATTCGCTTCGGAAGAAGGCTGGGTCTCATCATCCATTGTTATGGAGTTAGGATACTCCGTCGGAGGACAAGTCCCGTCAACCTCGCATTGCGATTGCGCGCGAGGCAAAGGATTGTCTTGCAAATCGCTATCGTTCTGCCCCCAAACAAGAATCGGGAACGCGAGCAGAACGGAAAACAACAGCCGTCTGACCAAACGGGTGGCGCGCCTTCTCGTGTGCTTGTGCGCCGATTCCAAGATTAGGGACTGAAATCCGTAGATGGATCTTGTTCTTCTGGCACGAAACGTCATTTGATACACCGCAATCTTGTTATCTCCAGCCTTCAGAATATTGGCGAAGCTAGCTAGAAATTGGCCTCGGACCGCACTTTGCTAGTGCGTTCCAGCAGCATGTGGCTTGAGTGTGACTTGGCCGTAGTTTCCGTATGGCACAACTAGGGAGAAGGTTAGTCCCGAGTGATCGCTATGTGCGAAGTTTGCAGGCGAGGTGCCCTGCCACGGCGCGGAGTTCATTTTTGCGGAGGCAAGATCGTAAGAAACAGTCGAGCCGCTTTGTGCTTGAGTCACAATGAAAGTATGTGCTGTTGGCTTCGTAGCCGGCATCACTCTAGGAAATCGATCGGTTAGCCAGTTGTAATTCCAGAAAACGACGTCGACGCTACCATCACTATTCTTAACCGCTACGCAAGAGGTGCTGGCGTCGCCGACACATAATGCAGGTGAGCCTTTAAGACCCACAATCGCGAGGAATGCAAGCATAATGTGGGTAGGGGAACCGTCGAGTTTGTAGAGTGCTGGCCAATTCGAATTAGGGAGTTGTGAAAGCGACAGAAACATCGTGTCGTGGACCCCAAAGAAGGCCATCTTAGCTGCGAAGTCTAAAGCAAAAGCTCCGGCTATGGCGTCGTAATTCAATCCAGGAGTGTTCTCATAACTGGAGCCCCACTCCGTGATGGCGACGTTTGCGCTGCTGTGAGCGCCAGTCGCGTCGCTCCGTATAGCGTTGATAATGTTCTCCACAACCGCGCCCGTCGTGGCATTGCCGTACACATGGAAGCTAACGAAGTCCGCTGGGATGTGGTTAGCTGCAACGTAACGAACAAAGCGGGTCGTCCAGTCAGACTGGGGTGGGAGATGGCCATCTTCGGCCTCTGCGGGGCCGCCAACCCGGAGGGTTGTACCGGGATGCTGATGGCGAAAATTGTCTACATCCTTCGCGATATGGGAGTACAACGTTGCATAAGCATTGAATCCACTTTCGTCAGTAGAGGCAGATGGCAATGCCGACGCGACCCAATTCTGCGAGGGGCTATTCATTTCATTGCCCACTTCCCATTCGCTCTCGGTGAAGCCCTGGTCGACGACCACGTATTTGAGGAACGTGTCGATATACTGGTCGTAAGCTGTCCACGACGTGGGTCCGTATTTCCTGCCGCCGGGTCCTACTTTCGCCAAGGGAGGCGGCACGACGTGCCCAATAACGATGTGAGGAATCCAGTTGTTCTGACGACATAGCTTGAGATTGTAGGTGAGGGTGACCGGCCACTGCACTGTCTGAGTGCCATCGGCTGCGATCGCCTTAAGATTACCCACGTCTACATTGATAAGTCTCAACCTGTGTATCCCGAGCCGCTTGAGCCCCTCTATCTTAGCGGGAGTTGCGGACTCGGGCGTCGTACCTCCGGCGATGACGGCCTGCATTCCCTGAAGATAGGCGGGCTTTGGAGATGGAGTCTGTGCGAAAATCGTGACCGCAAACATCGGCAGCAGTAGCGCGATGACACCTAATCGACGTTTGTTATCTGTCATATTCGTCTCGCGTTCACGTCACTTAACATGTGTCGGCCATAACATAACCTGTAGTCCGACAGCGACGTTGGTCTTGGCCGTGGGACTTACTAGCGGGAAGTTGAAGCGTTCGTACTGTACTATGGGGGAAACCTGAATGTCGCGTTTTACCAGCCAATCTACTGTAGCGGAGACGTCATTCAAGCCACCGCCTCCCAGGAAAATGGGATCGTTGTATTGTCTTCTATAACCTAACTGGATCTTCCTCTGCCCGGAAAACCAATAGGTGCTCCAGGCCTGAATCCCGTCGCCCTGGCGTCCGATCCAGCTGCCTATAATTTGACCATACGTTGTATATCCATTTGCATAATGAGTATTGAAATAGTAAGGGCCGATTCCGGGATAGCTAGGAACGTTAGTATAGATGCCCTCGACACGAAGATCGAGATTCGGGAGTTTGGGTATTTGCGGAAAGTATAAGCCCACGTCCCATGCTGCCTTTGTTGGGTACGCGATAGGGTTAGGTTCGTCATTCGTCATGCCGTCGGCATACAAGACGGTCCAGTTACGGAGACCAGGAAGGCGGTAGGAGAAATTAAATCCGTTGAAGCGCTTGCCGGGATCGACGGCTTGGGCATTGCCGTGGGAAGAGAAAGTATGAAGCCAGGTGGCGAGGGTTGCCGGGCGGGTTTGCCCTGCGAACATCACCATAATCGTAACTCCGATTTCGAAGTTAGGAGTCATCTTCAGACCAAGCTTTTCACCCCAGGTGTAAGGCTGTGGATTGACCGTCTGAATGCCGTTTCCAATGAGAGGAAACTCTGGGAACGGTCCACGAAGATAGTAATATCCGCCGACACGACCAACAAAAAATTGATTTCGAATCTTTCCCAGCAAGCCAAACACGCTGGGAAGTTGAAACGGGGTGACTCGTCCCACACGCAACATTGGCATTGCTTGCGCGTTATTCGACAACATCAGGGAGCTGCCGGCGTCTGGCGTCCACGACAGGCTTTGTTGGCCGAACGAAAGTTGCCAGTTGGCGACATTTAAGGCGATGTATGCTTCGATAGTACGAAATTGATTGACACTTGGAAATGTAGGAACCGAATTCAGTGGAAGATGATCGGTATTGGCAATGTCCTGTGCCGTGGCCGGACTGTAGTTGGCGATTGCAGCCGAATGTTGATACTCTCCACGCACATAGAAGGCGAGAGGTCCGGCTTCTGCGCGGCCCGAAGCTCCCACGATAGCATTCAGCCCCTGCCCATAGGGGCGGCCATAATCATCGAAGATGGTTTGCGCGAAGTGGTAACTGTCACGCAGAGGCATTCCAACGATCTGAGTAGTTCGCGCGTAGGCCGACTCCAACTCGACGCCGACATTTGCGGCGCCCTCCAGCTTCGCTAGTTCGGGTGCGAACTCGGTTCGCAGTTCAGACACCACTGTGGCCGACTCAGTGTTCGAAACTTCGGGATATCCGATCGCCTGCTGTGCTTCCAGGGTTAAGCGGGCACATTCCATCCTGGCCATCGGCCGAATTGCGGTAATAAATGTTGGCAAGTATCCCAACGCCGCCAAGCGATCGAGCGCCGCATAGACCCAATTGTCCAGTGAAACAAAGGTCGATCCCATGTAGCCGGGATTGCGTATTTTGTCATCCGGCGCTTTTTCGAATGTTCCCCAATTCGAGCCGTCGATCTCCGGGTAGCTACTGCGCGCACGGTAGATCTGACGGCCGAGGTACCATCCCAATGCACTGCCAAGAACGGAGTCTGAAACCCAGTGTTTCTGCCCAATAATGCGCGCCGCGCTTACCGAACCAGCTACTCCGTATACCAACAGTTTAGTCAGCGGACCGGGATACTCGTGAGCTATGACGCTAGCTGTTGCCCAACTTACAGCCGACGTACTCGAAGGGAAAGAATCCCCGCCTTGAAAGAAACTACCACGATCATTGCCAGTGTAAGGGCGTTCTCGGCCCGCGATATATTTCAACGCTGAGGAATCGATATAGGCGTCGAGAGCTGCTTCCCCGGCCAGGAAGCCCGTCTCGCGCTTGTGCTCATCCTTAGTGAACTGTCCCCAAAGAAAAATTCCTCCACCGGCGCCCAACAGGGCGCCCATTCCCGCATCTGACGCTTTGACGGCCAGATTGACGGTGTTGGCGCTCTTTGGCAAATGGGACTCGATGGCCGTGTCGCTGCCGACTAGAATGGCGCTCATCGCGGTCGCAGGAACCAGGAAAAATAAGTTGTCAGCGCGCATGCGGAAGGGAGTCGTCCAGAACGCCTGCTGGTCTTCCAACAAGTTCTTCGGTAAGGAGCGCAGGCTGACGTGAGGTTCGCTCTCATCAGCCGAGCTCGAAGTCGACTGTGATCGGTCGTTGGTGGAACTCTGCTGGCTTGATTGGGCCATCCCGCCATCAGGAGACAGCGTAGACCAACATAAGATCGCAGTCAGGATCAGCCTGCTCTTGAAACTCACGACCATGCTGAGATCCCGCGCGCGACTTGTCTCACTTGCGGATTTCGCGATTCTGCGCGACCCGTAAACTCACGGTAGATGTTGACCGCTCCTCAAACCAGTCCACCCATTTGTTGTCGGGAACGAATTCGTGCCGAACGCGGATTGCCGCTAAAGCATCCTCATCGCCGGGGGCGCCACTTGGGCTTCACCGATCGAAGCTCCTGGGAGCTAACATTAGGTCGCCCACCCTCACTGATGCATTGCCGTATATTACTGAAATCGTAACTCTTGGCGTTAATTCCTGCGCGGCCCGACTACTCAGACCGAACACGGGGAGGCACGCCGGTCGCAATCGGCAGGTCAAATCAGGCGAGGCTCCGCCTTCCTCGCTTAGCAAGGCGTTTTGTATTTATTCCTCAGAACGGGCCGGAAATTTAACTGTGACTGCGTTTTGGAAATGTCATCCACCCATCAACAGGTACAACTCTCCATCCCATCTCTGATCTGGAAGACGGCCCACAAATGGAGATTCTTTTATGGACACACATACTGGCACGAGTTACTCATTTGGTCAAGGGAAAATTTGGCAGCATTCAACCCTCTGCGCCCCTATATGAGTTGCAGTTTCCGTCCACCGAAGTCCGGGATGGAACGATCCTCGGCCGCTAAATCCTGTCTCCTCACGCCGACTCTTGTTTCGCATTCAGCCGGGGAAAAGTCGATACGCCACGTTAGTTGGTATTATCGCCGGCATCAACAATTGCGAAAGCCATTTACAGTTGCCACCAAAGGTGGACGCCACCCTCAACGGCTCCGGCAGAGTTTATCAGTGGTTTAATAATCAAGTCATATATCATGGTTTAGAATCTGTGTCTGGCCTATTGCATTTCTTCGCTGCATCAGAGATAATCCGCCCACTTTTACCCAAAGCAAAGATCAATGGCCACCGCTGTCACCGACTAAGAAGGGTGGTTGGATTCTAAATGAAGCGTCCGCATCCCGAGCCTTGTAAAGCTGCGTTAAACGTCATGATTGTCGCGCTGATATGCTCTTCCGCCTTTGCACAAATCGCAGTTACTACCTATCACAATGACAACTATCGTACCGGTGCGAACCTCCAAGAAACTAGGCTGACTCCATCCAACGTAAATGTACTGACATTTGGCAAGCTGCAAGCATTTCCCGTAGAGGGTTATGTTTACGCTCAGCCGCTGTTTGTACCAGGAGTGGATATTCAGGGCATGCAGCACGATGTTCTCTATGTAGCGGATGAGCACGATGCGGTTACGGCCTTTGATGTGCATACCTTTGCCATGCTTTGGCAGACCTCCTTTCTCAGCGATGACGGAAGATATATAGTTTCCACCCTCTCAAGTGAAGACGATTTGGACTGCGACGATCTTGCTCCCGAGGTTGGCATCAGCGGAACGCCAGTTATCGATCCCAGCCGAAATACCCTGTACGTGATTGCCAGGACCAAAGTGACAGACACTCAGACCGGGCACAAGCAGTTCTACGAGACTCTGCATGCGCTCGATCTGAGGACTGGAGCGGATGTCATAGCCCCACAGGTCATTACCGCGACAGTTCCGGGTACGGGAGGAGGCTCGCAGGGCGGTTTTCTTACCTTCGATCCATTGGTAGAGAGTCAGCGCCCAGCTCTGCTGCTCGCAAACGGCCAGATTATTGCTACCTTCGCCTCTCTGTGTGATTTAGGTCTTTATCACGGATATGTGCTCGCATTCGACGAGACCACGCTTCAACCCACGGGCGCCTTTGTAACGACGCCTAATGGGTACCAAGGGGGAATGTGGGGAAGTGGGGCCGGTCCAGCACTCGACTCGGCCAGTCAGATTTATGTTCCTACAGGTAACGGCGATTTCACCGCCAACGTGGGGGGGCAAGACTTTGGAGATAGCATACTCAGGCTAAACTGGTCCAATGATTCATTCACCGTTGAGGACTACTTTACGCCTTGGGACTATCAGCCTCTGTGGGATTTCGACACGGATCTTGGCTCAGGCGGCGTCATGCTTCTTCCCGATCAGCCAGGAACAACCTATCCGCACTTATTAGTCCAGGCAGGCAAAGAAGGTACGATCGATCTGTTAAACCGCGATGACATGGGTCACTGGCACGCGGGCGATGACAGTCAGATACTGCAGACAATCCCTCATGTCATGAACGGCATCTGGGGTGCCCCGGCATTCTGGAAAAACAACATTTATTTCGGCGCTTATAGCGATTATTTGAAGGCGTTTCGATTCGACCCGACTGCAGAACAGATCTCTGTCGGTCCCGTCTCTCATTCTCCTCAATACTTTAACTATCCGGGACCGACCCCGTCCGTATCGTCAAATGGTCCGAACAACGGAATTGTTTGGATCATTCAAAGCGATGCTTATAGCTCGTCAGGACCAGCGATTCTCCGGGCCTACGATGCTGAGAATTTGGCGAATGAACTTTACGATTCTAACCAAAGTCCTCAGCGTGATGGAGCGGGTCCTACCGTCAAGTTCACACCACCAACCATAGCCGACGGTTTGGTATTCGTGGCCGCGCAGGGCGAAGTGGACATGTATGGGCTACTGCAACCCTTGGCGGATGCGGTATTGCATGCAAGGGGTTTCCATCAGCGCTGAGGAGCGCTGATTCAAACGGTAGCGTCCTGCATGTTAGCCTGGGAAACCCCAGCCGCAAGATGGTGCGAGAATACGCCTTGTGGTCTGGCTTTCGTCTAATTGGGGCTGGCGGAGTGCTTGCTGGTTAACGAAGTCTGCGCCACCCGTAAAATTCCGAAAAATTCTCTTGACGTTTCAGAAGTTTGGTGGCAGACTCCCTTCCACTCTTCCCAAGTTTTAACTCCTACCCAGATTGTGCGTGTGATGCGCATCGGAGAGCAAATTGGCTTCCAGGTACCACTGCTTGGTGCTCCGGGGTTAAAGCACTTTACCTTTGATGCACGTACACACGCTTAGCCTGGCACTTTTCCGGGTCATCGCAGCTTGCAGCAGCCGCGAAACCCAAGACAACGCCCTAGGTCACGCGCTTCGTGCTCTAGCAGGATGCTGAAAAAGTACTCCTAATCCACAGGGTACGTATGCTAAGAAAACAGCATGCGAGGCACGGACCATCAGCAAAGCCACATGTTCAGTTATTTGTCGCCGGAAGCGCGGGTGCGGAAGGATCATCCGCTGCGGGTCATCCGGACGATGGTAGACGAGGTTCTGCGGGCCCTGTCGCCGCAGTTTGATCGCATGTACGCCAGCGAAGGCCGGCCGTCGATTGCGCCGGAGAAGCTGCTGCGGGCGCAGTTGTTGCAGATGCTGTACTCGATTCGCAGCGAGCGGCTGCTGATGGAAGAGATCGATTACAGCGTGTTGTTTCGCTGGTTCGTAGGGTTGAATTTGGACGAGGAGGTGTGGGACCCGACGGTGTTCACCAAGAACCGGGACCGGCTGTTGGAGGCCGAGGTGGCCAAGCGGTTCCTGGCGCGGGTGGTGGAGCAGGCGCGGGCGAAGAGCTTGACCTCGGATGAACACTTCACGGTGGACGGCACCTTGCTAGAAGCTTGGGCGGGAGCCAAGAGCTTTCAGCGGAAGGATGGCAAGAATCCGCCCTGAGACGACGATGCCGGCAATCCCACGGTGAACTTTCACGGCGAGAAGCGGTCCAACCGGACGCACGCCTCGACCACGGATCCCGAGGCCAAGATGGCACGCAAGGGCGAGGGCAAGGAGGCGAAGTTGAGCTATAGCGGCAATCTGCTGGTGGAGAATCGCAACGGACTGATCGTGAATGCGATGGTGTGGGAGGCCAACGGGACGGCCGAGCGTGACACGGCGCTGGTGATGCTGGAACAGATTGCCGGCACCAAGCGAGTGACCGTGGGCGGCGACAAAGGCTTTGACACCGCCGACTTCATCGCCGAGTGCCGTCACATGCAGGTCACACCGCATGTCGCGCAGAATGACGGTAGGCGCGGCGGCAGTGCCCTCGACCAGCGGACGACGCGTCATGCAGGCTACCGCATCAGCCAAAAGAAGCGGAAGCGGATCGAGGAATGTTTCGGCTGGCTCAAGACCATTGCCCTGCTGCGGAAGGTACGACATCGTGGGTTGTTCAAAGTGGATTGGGTGTTCACCTTCGCTTGCGCGGCCTATAACCTGGTCCGCCTGCGCAACCTGTCAATGCAGGCGGCGTAAGCCAGGGCCGAAGTGTGTCTGCTGAATGCAAAAAAGCTTCAGCAGATAGTGAAAACAAGCTAAAACGAACTCTCTCCCCTCTCACTCGGTGACCAAAGCGGGACAGAGTTCGCACAAATCAGAGGTTTTTCAGCAGCCTGCTAGAGCAGGAACAGGAACGCCTCTAACAATCAGAATCAGGAGGATCCAATGCGGATAAAATTATCACCAAGTGGGCGCCGTCATGCAGTTCGATTAATGATTCTTGGAGCGGCGGCTGCCTTAGCGTTGCCAGCCGCGGCGCAAAAGGGCTCAGGGACGACCTACTACCCGCCGAGCAGCATCGAGCGACCCCAAGATCGAGGTAGGTTCGCCCACACCAATTATGTGCTTTACAGTCCAAACGGCGCCAAGCCAATAGGCATGCAGACTCCGCCAACCGGCGTTGAGACTCCTGATTCACTGGCCTGCGTTTTTGGGATGCTGACTGGGCCCCCAGGATGTCCTCAAGGGATATACACCCACCATCTGGCTGGCGGCTGGGGTGCAATCGCGCTGGTGGACGCCTTCGATGACCCAACCGCAGCCTCTGACCTCGCATTCTTTGCGAATCAGTACGGCTTGTCCACGCCTGACTTCCAAGTAATCAAGGATGGCGCTGCGTATGGCTATTCTGGATGCACCACACCGCCGCCGGATCAGGGTTGGGCTTTGGAAGAATCGCTCGATATTGAATACTCGTTCGCGATTGCGCCAATGGCCAAAATCTACTTAGTTGAGGCTTGCTCCAATAGCTACACGGATCTTATGCACGCTGAGCTCGTAGCGGGCTCGTTGGTGAAGGCTGCCAGGGGTGGTGATATCTCCAACAGTTGGGGCGGTGGCGAGTTTCCGGGCGAAACTGCTTTAGATACCAATTTTGTCGACGCATGTCTCCCGGGCGATTCAAGCTGCACTAACGGGTATTGGGACAGAACCGTTTACTTTGCCTCGGCTGGTGACGATGGATGCGGGGCGCAATGGCCCAGCTCTTCACCTTGGATAGTGTCCGCAGGTGGCACCACGATTAATCGCGATGGCTCGGGGCACTTCAGCACCGAGAGCTGCTGGAGTGGCTCGGGTGGAGGAACAAGCAGCGTGGAGACGTGGGGTCTCGGCTTCCCAAAGGGAATGGGACCATGGGCCAACTTCCAATACGCTCAGTTTGGGCAAACGGCCCGGCAGAGCCCTGACATCTCCGCAGATGCGGATTCCGCCAGCGGCGTAGGAGTTTACTGCACCGTGAGTTCCTGTGGAGGCGGACCGTGGTGGCAGGTTGGCGGCACCAGTCTGGCATCACCCCTGCTGGCTGGCGTGGTCAACGTTGCCAATAACAGGCTGGGACAAGGGCCGCATGGAGGTGTCGGATACTACGCGAACGAACAGAACGCGTTCATGTACTCCGAACTTTTTACGGTGTCGACGAAGTCGCGAGCATTTCTATGATGGCTCAGCCGGCACGAACGGCTGCCCCGTCCCGTCCGGATGGGACCAGTGTACGGGAATCAGAACTCCGCGAGGGTATAGCGGACACTAACCGTTCGCTGATGCGTTGTGGCCGGCTACATTGCAGAGGCCCTGCCTGGCGGGGCCTCGCTCTTCTCGTTCGCGCAGCGGATCGTATCAAGCTTGCTATGGAGCTCACCGAAAGGCCGCGTTCGGGCGGCCTGCGAATCATCCGGCATGTCGCGCTGAGTGCCGAGGCCGCAGTCTCAGGTCAGGATGCGAAAGGAACTGCAGGAGGAGTCAGTCGTGCAGCGCAAAAATAAAGGGGACGCTTGCGCGCCCCCTGGTTGATGGAAAAGCAGCTACTTCTTTTTCTTCTTCGCTGCCTTCTTGGTTGCCTTTTTCTTAGTTGCCATTGTTCTATTCTCCCTTCCATTTGTCATGGACATTGCGATTCAAACTTTCTTCGCAATTTGTTAGTTGTATAGAGTCATTGAAAAAAATAGTCAAGCAAAAAACGCATAGCAGTTTGCAGAACTCGGCGACGCATGATGGCTCTCACCGACTTGCGGCTCCCGAAAAACTCTGACAGCGACTCTCTCCGCACTGGCGTCGCGAATTTTGCATACGCATGGAAGGCGCATGAATACTGGTCATTTCAGCATTCGCAAAACTGCGCCGCTGAACGCGTCATGCCACGCGTGCGCCATCATTCCCGGACGAAGACTCTTTCGCCACCAGGCGAGGAGCCCAAACATTAATCCATAAATTCCGATCAGCAGCATGCGGGCGACGCCTTCGTAGCCGTGGGAAGCGCCGAAGATGGCAGCTGACAGCAGCACACCAATCAGCGTCGAGTTGGTGATCGCGGCAAACTGCCGCTGCAGATATCCGCGAAAGATAATCTCCTCACAGAAGCCGGCGGTGGCGCTCAGGCAGAACCAGACGGCCAGTTCCAGATGCGATCCGGGAGTGAGAAAGCCGAGCTCCTTCCTCATGCTTTCGATCTTCCCGGCCTGGTCGAGATGCATGAGCTTGGCGCCGAGGCCGAGGACGCACAACGCGCATATCCAGAACACTCCGGCGTAGAGCACATCGCGCAGGAATTCTTCAGTGGTCCGCCAGCGGCCTCCGATCAGCGCGCGCAGCGAAATTCGTTTGCGGACGCCAAGCCAGGTAAAGCCAAGCAGGATCCACTCCCACGCCATACCCCACAGATATTGCGGCAGTTTGCTGTGATCGGCCAGCGGATGCCGGCCGCGTGTGCCGTTCAGCGAGGCACCCAGCAGCACGAAAATCAGCAGTGCAGTGTGCCACCATGGCGCGAGCAGCCGGTTTTCGGAAGCGGGAGCATTCCCGCTTTCAGCCGGCATTTGTGCGTCGGGGAGCAAGGCGAACCCATCTTATAATGTTCGGCATCTTCGATTCTAATTGGGGTGTGGATTTATGGAAGACGTGGTGATCGTATCGGCGGTGCGCACGCCGATCGGAAAATTTCAAGGCTCGCTTTCCGATCTTAGCGCGCCACAACTGGGCGCCATCGTGGTACGGGAAGCGGTCAAACGCGCCGGTATCGAACCCAACAGTGTAGACGAATGCATCATGGGCAACGTGGTTTCGGCCGGGTTGGGGCAGAATCCGGCGCGGCAGGCTGCGCTTAAAGGCGGGCTCTCGGACAGCGTCAGCGCGATGACCATCAACAAGGTGTGCGGCTCAGGTCTGAAGGCAGTCGCGTTGGCCCAACAGGCGATCCAAACGGGCAATTCCCAGATCGTGGTTGCTGGCGGCATGGAGAGCATGACCAACGCTCCCTACCTTCTTCCGCAAGCGCGCAAGGGGTTTCGTCTGGGCGATCAGAAGGTTATCGATGCCATGGTGCATGACGGCCTCTGGGACGTCTACAACGACTACCACATGGGTAACACCGGCGAGAACGTCGCCGAAAAGTACCAGATCACACGTGAGGAACAGGACCAGTACGCGCTCAATTCGCATCGCAAGGCGCTCAGCGCCATCCGCGAGTGCCGCTTCAAAGATCAGATTGTGCCCGTGGAAGTGCCGTCGAAAAAGAAGGGCGAGCCGTCTACGTGGTTTACCAAAGACGAGGGGCCGCGCGAGGACACCACCGTCGAGGTGTTACGTGGGCTGAAACCTGCGTTCAAGAAAGATGGCACTGTGACCGCGGGGAACGCTCCGGGAGTCAACGACGGCGCTGCCGCGTTGGTGGTCATGTCGGCGGCGAAGGCCAAGGAATTGGGACTGAAGCCGATGGCACGTATCGTGGCGCAGGCCACCAGTGGCATTGCACCCGCTTGGGTGATGATGGCGCCGGTGGAAACGGTGCGCCAACTCTGGAAGAAGACCGGCTGGAAGAATGAAGATGTCGATCTTTATGAGCTCAACGAGGCGTTCGCGGTGGCAGCGATCGCGGTGACTCGCGAGTTGGAGCTCGACTTGAACAAAGTAAACGTAAACGGCGGAGCAGTGGCGCTGGGCCATCCGATTGGCGCCACCGGCGCGCGCATCCTGACAACCTTGCTGTACGAGATGATTCGTCGGGACGTGCACAAAGGAATCGCTGCCCTCTGCCTGGGCGGTGGAAACGCGGTGGGATTGGCAGTGGAGCGATAACGCCGCCCGGCTGGACGTTACAAATCGTTACAGAAATCAGGGAGCCATTGCGCTCCCTTTTTCGTATCCAGAAGAGTGAAAGCAAACTTGTGCGTTGTGCCGGAGCGTGCCGTAGTAGCATCGAACCAAGTACACATGAATTCCTTCCCAAGTTCCAAACAGACGCCGGCAGTGCGAACGTCAGACGTCCGTCGCTTCTATCCGATGGGCGGCAGCATTATTCGCGCGGTCGACGGTATCTCACTAACAATCGAGCGCGGCGAGTTTGTCGCGTTGCTGGGGCAATCGGGCTCAGGCAAATCCACACTGCTGAACTTGCTGGCGGGACTTGACCGTCCCAGCTCAGGTTCCGTGGTCGTGCAGGGGCGCGACTTGGCCAAGATGTCGTCGGAAGAGTTGGCCACATACCGTCGCAATGACGTGGGCATGGTCTTTCAGGCGTTTCACCTCATTCCGTCGATGACCATTACCGAAAACGTTGAGCTGCCGATGCGGTTCGCAGAAGTCGACCGTACCGAGCGGGGGCAGCGCGTGCGCGAATCACTGGAGCGTGTGGGCCTGGGTAATCGCATGGAGCACCGGCCTTCGGAGCTATCGGGCGGTGAGCAGCAACGGGTTTCGCTAGCGCGGGCGCTTGCCAATCGTCCGTCGCTCCTGCTGGCCGACGAGCCTACTGGAAATCTTGACAGCCGTACCGGGGAAGACATTCTGAACCTCATTCGCGATCTCAGTATTTCGCTAGGAATGACTGTTGTCATGGTGACGCACGAACGTGCCCTGGCCGAACGATTTGCCCAGCGGCTGGTTTTTCTCGCCGACGGCAAACTGCTATCGCAGGAGACGCTGGCGTGAAGGGCTACGATCTTTTCGAACTTGCTGTGCGCAACCTGAGGCAATCAAAGTTGCGCAATGGGCTAACGACGGTCGGAATTTCTGTGGGGGTGGCGTCGCTCGTAGCCATGCTTTCGCTGGGCGTGGGCTTGCAGCAACTGGCGACTCGGCGTCTGGCTGGCTCGGGGATGTTCGACACCGTCTTCGTTACTTCCAAGCAGGACTTCCGCGGCTTTGACCGGGAAGAGGACAAGAAGGACGACCATCCGGAAAATGCGCCTGTCATTGACGAAGCAGCACGGGACAAGATGACGCATTTGCAGTACGTCACCGAAGTCGAACCTGAGATTCGCGTGATGGGAGAGATCGTCTCAGGTGGGCAGACGCACTTCGGATTCGTGACAGGGTTGCCGATGTCGGCGCGCGAGAACGAGGCTTTCGATAACCTGCAAGGCAGATTTTTCTCCGGCCCATTGGCGGAGGAAGTCATCCTGCTGAACGATTTTGCGAAGGAGATTGATCCGAAGAATCCCAAGGGGCTAGTCGGGCAGGAGGTGACGCTGCGGTATGGAGAACACCAGGCGCTGACGCGGGATGAAGAATCAGCAGGTCGGCCGCAGCTTTCGGGCGCTCCTGAGCAAGGAGGCAGTTCAAATTCGGGCGATGACTATGGCTTCTCGGTGGTGCGCAAGACCGAAAAGCTGAAAGTGGTTGGCATCATCGACGAAGAGCCCTACGGCGGAATGCGAACGGTCTCCCGTGGCCGCATTTTTCTGCCCGTCGATCTCACCGAGAAGCTGAACATGGCGCAGTTTACCGACGTGCGCAGCTCCTTGCGGGGCGGTGGCGGCAAGACCTACATGACGCTAACCGTACGCGTGAAGGATCCCGGCAAAGTCGCTCAGGTCCAGGATGCCATCAAGAAGATGGGCTTTCGGACGTTCTCGGTGCTGGACGCCACCAAGAGCTTGCGCCGGTTCTTCACCGTGCTCGACCTCTTCCTTGGCATATTTGGCTCGCTGGCGCTGGCTGTGGCCACATTGGCGATCATCAATACATTGGTGATGGCCGTGCTGGAACGGCGGCGGGAGATCGGCGTGATGAAGGCGATCGGCGCCAGCGACGGGGACGTAAAACGTCTGTTCTTCGCAGAAGCTGGCGCGATGGGCTTTTTCGGCGGCCTGCTCGGCATCGCGCTGGGATTTGCCATTGGCAAAGGCATCAACTTCTGGACGGGCATTTACCTGCATCGGCATCAACTGCCAGCAGAGGCAGTGTGGATCCTGCCGTCGTGGTTGATTGGCGCGGCGATTGCGTTCTCGATTGTGGTGAGCCTGCTGGCGGGGCTGTATCCGGCCAGCCGTGCGGCCAAGCTCGATCCGGTGCAGACGTTGAAGTATGAATAACGAATGAGCCCATCCAAATCCAGGTTTCTGTTCACCCCGATTGCTGCCGCATTGCTCACCCTGTGCCTTGCACCGTGTTTGCACGCCCAAGGCCGCGCCGAGTGCTCCGTCATCAAGTCGGCAATTCTGTCTCATCCTGTACACTATTGCGCCTTTCTGCCGGATAGCTTCGATCAGGATAAGACGCGTCAGTATCCCGTGCTCTATTACCTGCACGGTCTCGGCGACAACGAGCAGTCGTTGCTGAATTTTGGCGGCTGGGACGTGATTGCCGAACTGCGGCGTCAAGGCAAAATCGGCGACTTCATCGTGCTTGCCCCCAGCGCCGGACACACGTTCTACATCAACTCCGCCGATGGCAAGGTTCGTTACGAAGACTTCTTCATGAAGGAATTTATGCCACAGATGGAGAAAAAGTATCGCGCCGAGGGCACGAGGGCGACGCGTGGCATCACCGGAGTTTCGATGGGTGGCTACGGAGCGTTGCGTCTGGCCTTCAAATATCCGGACGAGTTTGCCGCGGTGAGTGCACAAATGCCGGCGCTGATGGCCGATCTGCCGAAGGACTTCACCTCCGGCGGCCGTGGCTCTCCCGGGTCGCTGATGGGTGACGTTTTCGGTTCGCCTTTCAATCGTGCGTACTTCGAGCGCAACAATGTCTTCTACTTCGCTCGAAGCGATAGCGTCGCCAGCCTGAAGCGCATGAAAATCTACTTCAACGTCGGCAACAACGACGACTATGGCTTCGAACAAGGTGCGCAGCAGTTGGACCAGCTGCTCAAGTCGCGCGGCGTTCCGCACGAGTTTCACATCTATCCCGGGGGGCACGACGCACAGTTCGTGATTCGCCACTTCGGCGACGTGATCGAATGGCAATGGAATACCATTGGAGCGAAGCAGTAGCTCCGACCATACCCTGGTTATTCGCGCGCTACGGAACGTCCACCGCTCCCGGCGTCTTCAGCATGCGATCGATTGCGACGGCCAGCCCGAAGTAGAAGAACAAGATCATCACCAGCGGATCGTCGCCCAGGCAATACTGCACCGTCGAGGGAACCAGATAGCCGACAAAGGCGGCCAGCACGCCCGCTACCACGCCGGTCGCAAAGCGGCTATGCTCGCGTGTTCGTCGCAGCAGGCGAAACAGGAAGATCAGGTACGCCACGACGAACCACAACCATGCCGCCAGGGTGAGCAGTCCACGTTCCACCGCGATCTGGATGTAATCGGAGTGGAAGTGATAGATCACGTGATACCGCGAGAAACCGCGGATGTTCCACTCCTGCCAGTGGTTGAAGATGGTATCCATTCCAACCCCAAACCACGGATGTTGCCGGATCAGACGCACTCCATCCTCCCACATCAACACCCGGAAATGTGTTCCGGAGTCGCCCGCACTGATCCAGTCCAACCTGCGGGTGTGGTGGATCCACAACGTCGCAACGAGTAGTAACAAAACCAGCCCAACGAGCGCCCAGATCCGAGTTTGCTTTGCTGCCAGCAGCCAGAGTGCAACCACGCACCCAGCTGCCAGTCCCGCAATGTCAGCACGTGTCTGAGTGGCCATCAGCGTCGCCGTCAGCGCCAAGAACACGATCGCGAAGAATGCCCGTATGCCCCATTTCTGCGGTTGCGTGCTCAGGAACATGGCCCATGCCAGGCAGCCAAGCTGCATCAGCATCTCGGCAAAGACGATGTAGTGCCCCAACGTGCCCTGCGCGCGGCCTGGCCTGGCACGAGTCAATGGGAGGTTTGGAGTGCCCAATCCGCTCTTCAGGAATTCTTCACGAGTGAGAAACGTCTCCCGTTTGTGAAACGGCTCTCCTTGCAGATAGTTGATGCGAAGCATGCTTCCTGGTGGGCTTTGTTCCACTACCTTGGCCAGCCTCTCCGGAGTAGGCACCGAGCGGCTGTTGACCTGTGTAATGATGTCCCTACCGCGAATGCCAGCGCGATGTAAGTCTGCTGTCGGCGCGATGTACTTCACGCGCACGCCCACGCCGTAGGTGTATTGCCACGCCGTGAAAGCCGCCGCCGCGAGCCCTGAAAGCAGTAACAGCCACACCAGGATGCGCACCTGTGACAACCGTTTCAGATTCTGCGCGAGCACGATTCCGGCCAGTACCAGGCACACGACTTTCATGCGCGGCCAGCTCAAGTACGGATCGGGCGAGAGTGCGGTCGAAAGCGCGCTCAGAACGATATAGGCCAGAAGTGGTGCGGAAAGGGCCTGCGGAAATGGGCGCTTGCGCTCAATTGCCAGTTTGGCAAGCCACAGGAATCCCGCTGCCATCCATGCGTGGCGTGCTCCTTTGATCGAATGCGGCAGAAGGATGGCAAACAGAATCAGGAAGAAAAAGATGATGCCTTCCAGCCGCCGTACCCAAGCTGCCGCTTCGGAAGATAGAACAGGCCCATCCGGCGGACGGGCGATTTCGGTTATGGAGGGTTGCTGTCCGGGCACCATCGAGCAAGCTTTCCGGGTTAATCAAGTAGCCTACACCAATGGTATAAAGCTTAGAAATGCTGCTACAGTAGAGAAGAGGCACGGGTCCTTACGTCACTGGTTCCATTGGTTTCTGCGCCAATTTCGCTGACGTCGTCGTGCGCTATGCGCCGGATACCCAGGTCACAACGTCCAATTATAACCAACGGCAGTTACTGTGTTTGATCGTCGTTCCAAGCTGTTAAGCTCGGTCACATTAATGCACGACCTCGGGGTGACGTGTGTCTCCTTTGCGGTCGCGTACCTGCTGCGCACTCAGCTGGTGCACTTTGCCTTTTTCAGCCGTCGCTTGACGGGCACGGGCATTTATCCCTTCACCCATTATTTGCCGTTGCTAGCCGCTTTTCTGATTACATGGGCGGTGGTCGGATATTTTTCCAGCTTCTACCGCGACCTTGAACTTAGCAATCCGATCCAACTCATCCTGAACATTGTGAGCCAACTGGGCGTTGTGCTGGTGGTGATCTACGCTGGTTTGTATCTGTTTCGCCGTGTTGACATAAGCCGGACCTATGTCCTGCTGATCGGTGCGGTGGATTTTGTTCTGCTCGTATTGGGCCGTGCGGTGACGCATTCAGGCGTTTCCTGGATGCGCGATCGGCTTAAGCGTTATTACTACCTGCTCATCGTTGGTTGTGGCCCCCGCGCCCGCGAAATGGCGGCCCTGATCGAGGAAAGCCGTGGCATGGGGTTGCGGCTGATTGGTTTTGTCGATCCCAACTCGACCGGTTCTCAGCCTGAGAACTTGGGCGGTTACCGAGTTCATCGCATCGAGGAACTGGCCGGTCTTCTGCAACAGGAAGTGGTCGATGAGATTGTCTTTGCCGTGAACATGCAGGAACTGGCTCGGCTCGAACCCGTGATGCAGCACTGCGCTGATGTCGGAATGAGAACGCGCGTGCAACTGGAGTTTTTACCGGCGGCCTACTCGCGGATCTATCTGGAAAAGTTTCGTGAGGTGCAACTGCTTAGCCTGTCGAGTGCTCCCGACAGTGAGTTGCGGCTATTTTTTAAGCGTATCTTCGATGTGGTGCTTTCCTCCGCAGCGTTGATCGTATTCTCGCCAGTATTGCTCTGCATTGCCGCAATGATCAGGATCACCTCGCCTGGCCCGGTGCTTTTTCGCCAAACCCGCTGCGGGTTGGGCGGCCGCCACTTCATGCTGTACAAGTTCCGTTCCATGATCAACAACGCCGAACAGATGCGCGCCGAGCTTCATCAGTTGAATGAGCTTGATGGCCCAGTCTTCAAGATGAGCGACGACCCTCGCATTACCACCGTTGGACGATGGCTGCGCCGCTTCAGTCTCGACGAGCTGCCGCAACTGTGGAACATCCTGCGGGGTGACATGTCCTTCGTCGGCCCGCGTCCCGCCGTTCCCGAGGAAGTTGAACAGTATGAAGACTGGCAGCGGCGCCGTCTGCGCATGCGTCCCGGCCTGACGTGCACCTGGGTATTAGAGGGGCGCAACCACGTCGACTTCAACCGCTGGATGCAACTCGACCTTACTTACATCGATAACTGGTCGCTGTGGCTCGATTTCAAGATCTTCCTGCGCACCATTCCGGTCGTTCTTTCCGGGCGCGGGGCATACTAGAAGTCCCGACGGATTCTTGCGTCGCGTAGATCCGCCCTCAGGCGGGCGTCCAAACGGCATGGTCTCCATCACAATCGTCACCTGGAATTCGGCGCAATATCTCGATGAGTGCTTCGCCTCGATCGAGCTCCAGGATTGCCACGAACTCGAGGTGATCATTGTGGATAACGCCTCGACTGATGGCACGCGGGACCTCTTGCGTCGAATCGAGTCACGATGGCGAGTGATCTACAACGACCGGAACGTTGGATTTGCCGCCGGGCAGAACCAGGCGATTCAGGCGGCACGAGGAGATTGGGTGCTCTGCCTTAATCCTGACGTCGTGCTCAGTGCCGATTTTGTGACGCAGATCGTGGCTGCATGCGGAAAGCGCATCCCGATGCAGGTTCCGTCTGCGGAAAACTATTGCGCTGGGATCCGGTCGCCGAACAGCATCGAAGCAAGGTCATCGATTCCACGGGAATTTATTTCACGCGCGAACATGCGCCATCTCGATCGCGGAGCCGAGGAGACCGACACGCGGCCAGTATGATCGCCCGCAGTACGTGTTCGGCGCCAGCGGCGCCGCGGTGCTGTTCCGCCGCGACTTCATCCAAGATGTGTCGGTGGAAGGCGAATTCTTCGACGAGGACTTCTTCGCCTTTCGTGAAGACGGCGACCTCGCTTGGCGTGCGCAAGTGTTGGGCTGGAAGTGCCTGTACACGCCGGCTGCGGTGGCTTGGCACGTGAGACGGGTCACGCCCGAGCGGCGAAAGGACTTGCCGCTCGTCATCAACTGGCATTCGGTGAAGAACCGCTTCCTGATGCGCGGCAAGAACGCCTCTGGATGGCTGTGCTGGCGGTTGTTTTTTCCTGTGGCGTGGCGCGATCTGATGACGTTCGGCTACGCGCTGGTGCGCGATCAACGAATGCTTTCCGCCCTGGCTTATCCTTGGCGCGTGCGTCACAGTATCCGACGCAAGCGCGCGATCATTCAGTCGCGCCGCAAGGTCTCTGACCGGGATTTGCTATGGTGGTTTTGCGATACTCCCCGGGCAGTGGATGCGGAGACGGCGGTGGCCGGCAGCCCGTCGCCGGCCAGCCGATAGAAGAGCTTGTTGAGAAAAGCAGGTCCCTCACCGACTGAAGTCGGTTCGGGATGACAAGAAGAAATAAGGACCTATAACGGCGCACCCTTCGGAAGCTCAGGGCAGGCTCTGAAGGTACGCCCCTTCAAAAGAGCGAACAGCGAAGAGCAAAAAGCGAAGAGCGAAGAGCGGAAAAGCGGCCTTAATGAAAATCGCCATCGTCGGTACCCGCGGCATTCCCAATCGCTATGGCGGTTTCGAACGCTTTGCCGAGCAGATCAGCTCGCGCTTTGCCGATCGGGGACACCAGGTCACCGTGTACTGCCGCAAGGCGTTCGTTCGCCCAGATGACGTGTACGACCGCCGCGTGCGCCGCGTGATCGTCCCCAGCCTTCATCAAAAGCATCTGGACACCTGGGTCAGCACTTTTTTCGCTGCCGTTCGGGTTGCTTTCAGCGACAACGATGTTGTGCTGCTTTGCAACGTGGCCAACAGTCCGTTCGCCTATATTCCGCGGCTCTTCGGCACGCCGGTGGTGCTCAACGTGGATGGTCTCGACCGCAAGCGCGAGAAGTGGAAAGGCCTGGGCGCCCAGGTGCTGCACTTCTGCGAGTGGATGTCGTCGTTCAGTTCGACTCGCTTGGTGACCGACGCGAGGGCGATTCACGATTACTACCTCATCAAATATGGCAGCGAATCGATTGTTATCGGCTACGGCTCGGAAGCGCCGGCAAACGATTACAGCTCCGAAGGGGCTGCCAGCGATTACAGCCTGAACGGTTTTAATCTCGAGGCTGGACGCTACGTTCTTTATGTCAGCCGGCTTGAGCCGGAGAACAACCCCGATCTCGTGTTACGCAGTTGGCGCAGCGTGCGCAGCGACTGGCCACTCGTCATTGTCGGCGACAATCCCTACGATCCCGGTTACCTCGAGCGGATGAAATCCCTGGGCGATGAACGCGTACGTTTCACCGGTGCAGTGTATGGCGATGGATATTGGGCGTTGCAGAAGCACGCTGGCCTCTTCGTCTTCGCCTGTGAGATCGGCGGAGTTCATCCAGCGCTAATCGAAGCCATGGCCGCAAACAATCCGGTGCTTTATCTCGACACCCCGGAGAATGACGAGACCGCGGGAGACGACGGGGTGAAGTACGAGAAATCGGAAGCGGATCTTGCGGCGAAGCTGCAGTGCCTGCTCGACGATCCGGACGCTCGCCAACAGTGGGCCGCACGCGCCAAGCAGCGCGCTGATGCGCTCTATCGGTGGGAAGTTATCGCGGAGAAGTACGAGAAGGTGTTCGAGGAACTTCTGAAGAAGTAGCTGCCAGCCGTCAGCTTTCAGCCGAACAGAATCGATCCTGTTGTCTTGTCTGGGTGCCCCGTCCTTTCGCACGCGGTTGGCGAGAGGGTGGGGGATCCAGAATTCGACTGGCTCGAAACGACACTGGAAGCCTGAAACACGAAACTGTTTTCACACCCTCTCGATCTTCACCGAGTTCAGCACCACATCCTTATTCGGCTTGTCCTGGCGGTTGCGCGGGAGCTTGGTGACTTTGTCCGCCACGTCCTGTCCTTCGACGACTTCTCCGAAGATGGTGTGATTACCAGTCAACCACGGCGTCGCCGCAACTGTGATGAAGAACTGCGAGCCGTTGGTGCCGGGCCCGGAATTCGCCATGGCGAGCTTGCCCGGCTTGTCGAACTTGTGTGGTGAGCCTTTGGTCTCGTCCTGGAACTGGTAGCCGGGGCCACCCATGCCAGTGCCGGTGGGGTCTCCGCCCTGGACCATGAAATCGGGAATCACCCGATGGAAGATGGTGCCGTCATACAGTCGAGCTTTGCTCTTGCTCTTGGTGTGCGGGTGGGTCCATTCGCGCGAGCCTTCCGCAAGCTCGATGAAGTTCTTGACCGTGATGGGCGCGTCCTGTTCGAAGAGGCGGCAGACAATAGTTCCTTCGCTGGTGTCGAAGGTCGCATAAACGCCGGGTTGCCGGGCCATGATGATTCCTTTCGTTGATGGCTGAAGTAATGTCGGCGCCTGTGCGGAGCCGATAAATCTCTGGCGAGACCGCTTTCAGTATTGTAAACCGGATGCACAGTACTCGCGAGATAGCACGCCAGTGCTGTAGCCTCACCGGCAATCAGGGTGTATCTTTCGATGAACACTGGAGAAGGGTTATGGATAAGACTTCTGAGGCCAGGCTGCAATTGGTGCACCCGCTTCTGGCGGATAAAGTTCGTCAGATGGCTGCGACGCTTGCTACAAGAGGAAATTGAGATTCGCGTAGTGCAAGGATTGCGCACTTATCAAGAGCAGGCTGCCTTGTACGCGACAAGGCCGCACAGCTCCCGGGTCGATCGTCACCAACGCCAAGCCCGGGTTTAGCTACCACAACGCCGGCTTGGCTGTGGATTGCATACCGGGAGTCAGGGGCTCGAATCCGTGGCAACCAAACTGGACGAATCGAGTGCACGACCAGTTGACCCCCGACTACGCCCGCATGATGCAGGTGGGAAAGTCGCTAGGCCTGTTTTCTGGATCGGACTTTGCGTCGATTACCGACGATCCGCACTTTCAGATGGTTGGATCGTTCCCGGTCGGCTGTCCGCCCGAACCGGCCAGAGATCTGATGGCCAAGAACGATCTGAAAAGCGTCTGGGCTATGGCGGGATTGCCCGTCAGCTGAGAAGACTCTGCCCATGCCCTCCAACTGGCTCTTCTGGGTTCTATTCAACCTGTTTGTGTTGGCGCTGCTTGCACTGGACTTGGGCGTGTTCCACCGCCAGAAGCATGTGGTGGGCTTCCGCGAGGCCATTGGTTGGACGCTGGTCTGGATTTCTCTGGCAGCAGGTTTTGCTGTCCTCATCTACTTTTTCGGACACACCATGGTGGGCAGCCACGCGAAACCTAACTCCGAGCTGTCGTTGGAGTTTATCGCGGGATACCTCATTGAGCAGTCTCTCAGCGTTGATAACCTGTTCGTTTTTCTGCTCATCTTCCGCTATTTCCGCGTACCACGATCTTTGCAGCACGAGGTGCTGTTCTGGGGCATCCTGGGCGCGCTGGTCATGCGCGCTGTCTTCATTTTTGCCGGTATCACACTGCTGAACCGCTTCCACTGGTTCATATACATCTTCGGCGCGATCCTCATTTACAGCGGGTTCAAGCTATTCGGCCAGAAGGACGCAGAGATCAAGCCCGAGGCGAACCTGGTACTGCGCGGCTTTCGCAAACTGTTTCCCTTGACTCAAGATTTTGAAGGCAGCAAGTTTTTCGTGCGGCGCGGGCTGGTTCGGTACGCAACGCCGCTGGCGGTGGTGTTGATCGTGGTGGAGACGACCGACCTGTTATTTGCGACCGACTCCATCCCGGCCGTATTGGCGGTGACGCGCGAGCCGTTCGTCGTCTATACGTCCAACGTGTTTGCGATTCTGGGACTGCGCTCCCTCTACTTTGCGCTGGCAGGAATGATCGAGGTCTTCCATTTCCTGCATTACGGCCTATCGCTGATTTTGATCTTTATCGGCGTGAAGATGCTGGCGTCGAGTTACATCCAGATTCCTATCGGCAGCGCGCTGGGCGTGGTTGCCGGAGTCTTGCTGATCTCGATTCTCTTGTCGCTATTGTTTCCCAAGCGGAAGCACAAAGCCGCGTAGCAGATTTATTGGAAGCGGATCTGGTCGCCCGATACCACGGAATGCTTGTGGAACTTCGCGTCGTTCTTGAGCGGGAAGTCGAGACGATAGTGCGCTCCACGGCTTTCCTCCCGAGCCAGCGCCGACCGGGCGATCAGGAGCCCTGCTTGAAGTATGTTCGCAGCCTCATGCGAACGACGGTCGCCCGAGGAAGGTTGCTGACTCTGCAACGCGCTTAACTCCGAGATTACCTGCCGCAAGCCTTTTCCGTCACGCACCACTCCAACGTACTGCCACATTAGCGATTCCACTTTTTTTATGAACGCCTCAATCTGTGCCGGCTGTCCGTTGGGGGATACATTCACATTCTGAGCGCTGGCGACTGCGTGCTTCTCGCTTGCCCGGAGATCCTCGCACATCGCCTGGGCGGCACGTGCCCCGTACACCAACCCTTCCAGCAGGGAATTGCTGGCTAGCCGATTAGCTCCGTGCACGCCGGTACAAGCCACCTCCCCGGCCGCATAGAGCCCGGGCAGAGAAGTCTGTCCGCGAAGATCGGTCCGCACTCCACCCATGGCATAGTGTGCCGCCGGACGAACAGGAACCAGCTCGCTGGCGATGTCGATGTTGTACTCCATGCAAGTGGAATAGATAGTGGGGAAACGTTTGCGCACAAGGTCAGCCTTCAAGTGCGTGAGGTCAAGATACACCGCCGCATCGGGACGCTGTACCAGCTCCAGTTCATGGGCGATGGCGCGCGCGACGACGTCGCGTGGGGCCAGTTCCGCAGCCTCGTGATACTTGGGCATGAAGCGCTTCAGCTCGATGTTTCGCAGATATGCGCCTTCGCCACGCAGTGCCTCCGACAAAAGGAACCGGGGAGCGTTCTTCAGATACAGGGCCGTGGGATGGAACTGCACGAACTCCATGTCGCTAATCTCGGCGCCAGCGCGATGTGCCATGGCAACACCGTCTCCGGTGGCAACCGAGGGATTGGTGGTGTCGCTGTAAACGTGGCCTAAACCGCCGGTGGCGAGCAATGTGGCGCTGGCGAAGATTTCGTGCGATTGCCCCGACTGGTCGAGAACGCGGACCCCAACCACGCTGCCGTCACGCGCCAGCTAAGTCGGTGGTGAATTCGAATTCCTGGAAGGTGATCGCCTTCTGGGCTGCGGCCTTGAGATACAGCGCCCGCCCAATCTCACGCCCGGTCGAGTCGCCATGCGCGTGCAGTACACGGTTGCGGCTATGCGCTCCTTCGCGAGTGAAGGCGATCTTCGTGCCCGCGCGATCGAACTCCGTACCCCACTCGATGAGCTCCTCGATACGAGGCGGGCCTTCTTCCACCAGAATTCGCGCCGCCTCTTCGTTGCACAGCCCATCACCGGCCTTCAGTGTGTCTTCCAAGTGGAGACGCACTTCATCGTCATCGCTAAGAGCGGCAGCGATACCACCTTGCGCGTACTGCGTGTTGGACTCGGTAACTTCGCGTTTCGCCAGGCACAGAACCCGGCCGGCGGACGCGAGTTCCACCGATGCCCGCAGTCCAGCGATGCCAGCGCCTACGACGATGAAGTCGGTTTCCGAGGGAAGAGCTTTCATGCTCGCTAACCGTGGCTCTTGACGGGTTCATGGTAGCACGCAGGCGGAGCGCGGGAACCGGTATATGAGACGGTGAAACCAAATGGGGAATTGCATAGAACAAGTGCGGCAGAAACTCCCATCCAGTAGACTAAAAGTTTGACTCACATTCTTGTCCAGACTCCGTCGCGATCCTACGAAGTGCTGGTCGAGCGTGGCTTGCTGCGCTCGGCCGCCACGGCGCTGCGCGATATTGTGCCCGTGGAGTCACGTCTCTTTGTGGTCACGCAGCTGCCTGTGCGCAAGCTCTCGGGCTCTGTGCTGCGCAAGAGCTTCAATAAAGTCGGACGCAAGGTCGAAATTGTCACGATGCCAGACGGCGAGGGTGCGAAGACCCTAGCGCAACTGGAAAAGCTTGCCTTAAAGCTGATAAGACTTGGCGCCGACCGGAGATCCGCAATTCTGGCGTTGGGCGGTGGGGTCGCGGGCGACGTTGCGGGATTCCTCGCATCCGTCTTCATGCGCGGAATTCCTGTCGTGCAAATACCAACAACTCTCGTCGCGCAGGTTGATTCAGCGATCGGTGGCAAAACCGGAGTGAACCTGAAGTCAGGCAAGAACCTGCTTGGCACCTTCCATCAGCCGCTCGGCGTGCTTGTTGATCCTGATGTTCTGGCGACCCTCCCCGAGCGTGAATACCGTTCGGGCCTGTTCGAGGCAATGAAGTACGGCGTGATTCGCAACCCCGCGATCTTCGAATTGATGGAAGCTAACCGCGATGCTTTGCTGCGCCGCGAGGGCGCACTGCTGGAGACGCTGATCACGGAGTGCATTCGGGTGAAGGCGGACGTAGTGAGCTCCGACGAGCGCGAGAGTGGCGAGCGCCGCATCCTGAACTTTGGCCACACCATCGGGCACGCGCTTGAGGCGGAAACTGGTTACAAGCATTTCCTGCACGGTGAAGCAGTGGGTTGGGGAATGATTGCGGCCGCCATGATTGGGCGCGGAATGCAGATGACCGATTCCCTCACCGCGCAACGCATCATTGGACTGGTTCGCGCGTATGCGCCTTTGCCAAGCGTGGACGTTAACAGCGAAAGTATCGCGAAGTGGCTCCTCTCCGACAAGAAGACGGTTGGCGGGGTGCCGCATTTCGTTCTGCCGAAGAGCATCGGAAAGGTCGAAGTGGTCAACACCGTTTCAACGCAGGCAGTCGTGGAGGCGGTCGAAGAAATCAAGAAGCTATCGAAGGCGCAGCTTTGAGTCAGGGGGACAAATCGACGACGCAGTTTTCGGATCGTCAGGCAGATCGCATTGTAGGTGCCGCCCCGGTTGGAGCGCGCGACGAAGCGGCCGCCGCTGCAGCCGTGCGCGACATGTTCACCTCAATCGCGCCTCGCTACGATCTGCTGAACCACGTGCTCTCGATGAACATCGACCGGTTGTGGTGGAACCGCACCGCGCGCATGTTCAGCGAGGTGCTGCAGCGGCCAGGCGCGCAGGTGCTCGATCTCTGCTGCGGGACCGGCGACATGACATTTGCGCTGTATCGTCGCCTGAACCGCGCAGGGACGCGACTCGTGGGAGCTGATTTCTCGCACGCCATGCTGGTGCGCGCGGAACAGAAGTCGGCTGGCAGGAACATCCGCTGGATCGAAGCGGATGCGCTGAATCTTCCGTTTTCTTCGGGCCAGTTTCAGCTTGGTGACCTCCGCATTCGGTTTTCGCAACCTCGCCAACTACGACCGTGGACTGGCGGAGATCTACCGCGTGCTTGCTCCCCAGGGCGAGATGGGCATTCTCGATTTCGGAGAGCCAAAGGGGTTGATCGGCCAATTGTACCGAGTTTACTTTCGCCGAGTGCTTCCGGCCATCGGCACGCTCATATCCGGCGTACGCGGTCCTTATGCGTATCTGCCCGCGTCCGTGCTGCGGTTTCCCTCTCCGAAAGAAATGTTGGAGCGAATGCGCGTCGCCGGTTTCCGCGAGGTCTCCTGGACGCCGTACACGTTTGGGATTGCGGGGTTGTATCGGGGAAAGAAGAGGTAACGTTCATAGGCGTTTCAGTAGTGTGGGGCGCGGCGCTGTTTGGAAAGGAGTCTGAATGTCCTTCGAAATGAAACTTTGGCGAGTTGCCGGAGCGAAGTTGCAAGATGTCGATGCGTCTCATTTGGATCAGGAGCAACGGCTCGAAGACTGGATAGCGGACGCCCCATCCATGGTTGGCATGGACCTCGTTATCATCGGCAGGCAGGTCCAAACAAGCTTTGGAGGCCGAATCGACCTGCTGGCCTTGAACCGCGACGCCAGCACTGCGTGGTCTTGGAGTTGAAGAGGGGGCGCACTCCCCGTGAAGCTGTTGCACAGATATTGGAGTATGCAGCATGGATTAAAGACCTTGGCTATAACGAACTGGACCAAATTACCCAAGACTGTCGAAGAGCGACCTGGCCACGGTTTTCGCGGATACTTTCGGGACGGCAGTTCCAAAGGGACTAGTGGTTAGTATTCCGAACTTCGTGATGATCTGATGCAAGATGGCAACCTAACTCGGCGACTAATCGCTCACCCAGCCACTAACCCCTGCCTTCGAAGCTGTCCTTCAATGCATCCTCAACGGTATATTGAATGATCGTCCCATACTCTTTGCCGAGGAAGTGCTGCAGCCGGGTGGTATCCATGGTGTAGGACCCAATGAGGTAGGGCAGAGCGGCTGGTGGAATAGAGGAAATGCCCAGCTTCCACAGTAAAGCGAAGACGGCCCGGCAGGTAGCACGGGTGGGAGCTCGCTTGATTGTGGCTTGCGCTATTTCCGCGCATCGCTGCACCGTGATGGACTCCCCACGGCCGGCGACATTCAGAATAGTGAGTGACGGATCGCTGGCTGGGCGGTGCAAGAGATGCAGCAGCAACCTGGCCATGTCGTCCACATGTACAAACTGGAAGCGCTTCTCCAGGTACTTGTTGCCGCGAGGCAATAACCAGGGCAAGCGCTTGCCTGCGGCTCGCATGCGAGCGGCGCGTTTGCTGGCGCCAAGCGGGGTTCCGCGCAATGCGCCAATCATGTAGTTCTGCACCGTCGCACCCGCAAAAATGTGAGGACGCACCATGTAGATGTGGCAATCGCCGAGGCTCTCGGCTCGATAGCGAACTACTTCGTCGCACTCCCGTTTGTGGATGGCGTAGGGTAGCGTGTGCGCGCGGAGAGGAGCCTCCTCCTTAACCGGTCCTGCGGTCTCGGGACCATATACCGCGACACTGCTGGGGAAAATAAATTGTTCGACCTGGCCGCCAGTACGATTGACTACGCTTATGGCTTCCATAACGCGCGCCGTACCAGCGACATTGATCTGCCACATCCGTTCCGGATCGAGAACGCCGGAGCGCTGAGGGTCCAAGACGAATGCAAGATGAATTACGGAACGTGCTCCGGTCTCCCGAAGCAACTCGATGAGCTGCCAGCACGAGGGTTCACGACCCAGGTCTGCTGGCTCGAACCTCGCTAGACTGAAACCTTGGGGTGGGCGTGTGTCCACACCCACCACGTGAAAATCGGAAAGTAACGGCAGTAACCGGGTGCCCAAATTCCCAGAAATTCCCGTCACCAGGACAGTTGGTTCCGGCGGCATGACTATTTTGGAGGCGCCTCGGAATTCGGCTTCGGGGCCGCGGTCGCATTTGGATTAGGCGCGGATTGCGAGTTCGGCGCGCCTCCGGCAGCCCCCTTGGGAGTGATGATGGTTTGATGGACGGTGGGCTTTGTCTCGGGTCCAAAATAAGCTTCGTTCAGGTCTATGGTCGCCGACTTCTGGATCTCATCAATCTTGGCGAGGATCATCTGCCGCTGCAAAGTGGACGAGATGGATGCTTTCACTTCGCTCAGCGGAACCTGGCGAGTGGAGATCACCTTGTAGATAAAGAGCGAGCCGGGGTCGACAAATACCTGCGAAACCTCACCCGGTTTTAAATCAAAGACGGACGAATGGGCCTCCGGCAAGGTACCGGGACGGCGGCCTCCGAGATTGACATCGGGGGCAGAATTGCCCAGACCCGCATGGTCCATCGCTTCCTTTTGAAGCTTAACCGGATCCTCACCTGCAACCCAGCGTGCCCTGATCTTCTCGGCGTAAGCCTTTGCCTCGGCCTCCGTGGGCTTGGGTTGGCCATTGGCAACGGTTCGCGGAACCATAATGCGCTGCACGGTGACCTCGACGTACAGCTTGGGATTCTGCTTGTAATAGTCGTCGATCTGCTGATCGGAGATATTCGAGTACTCCTGGACGATGTGCTGATTTAGCGCGTCGGTCAGGATCTGGTTTCTGGCGAATTTAAAAATCTCCTGCACTCGCGGGTCGTTTTCCAGCCCGATTTGGCGCGCCGCATCGGCAAAGACCAATAACTTCGAATATTGCGAGGCGAAGTTGCGCAACACGTCGGGCGGCATAGGTGGTTTGCCGGGTTGCTGTAGGGCCTTGGTCATTCTCTCGAACTGTTCGCGAGTCATGCTGCTTACGCAATCGGCAGCAGGCGGCATTGTGGCGCCAGCCTTAGGCTGGCATACGCCCTTCAAGGTGATGACTGCCTGGTCCATTGGGACCTTGCTTGTCTCGGTTGCGGTTCCTGCCGGTGCGCCAGGATTCGACGCTGCTATCGGGCTTTGACTGTTCGGGGTGGCCGCCGCGGGGGGAGTAGAAGCTTGGTTCGAGCTGGACTCCTGGCCATAGGCGACGTAACTAAGAGCACACGAAAGCACAAGGACCAAGAAAGTAGGACGTGACATGTAGTGGTGTTCCTCCGAAGTAAATACCGCCCTAAAGGGCGCAGGTAGATGGATACAAAAATGTACCACACTGCGGCTGACTTGCGTCAGAGGCTTGCTGCAGGCGCACAATTCAGAGTTTGCGGATTCCGAGGGAAGGTGAATAATCGAAGCTTATGGCGGAATCCGTCACGACTGCTGGCATGAGGCGGGAGAAGAAGGCGGTTGCCCTGCATTCCATCTATGCCGCGGTGGCCATCACGCTGCTAAAGACGATGGTCGGGGTAACGACTGGCAGTCTGGGTATTCTCTCCGAGGCGGCACATTCCGGCCTCGATCTGGTCGCGGCCGCCATAACGTATTTGTCGGTTCGCGTCTCCGACAAACCCGCCGATGCCGATCACCAGTATGGCCACGGAAAGATCGAAAGCTTCTCAGCCTTTATCGAGACTGGCTTGTTGCTGCTGACCTGCATCTGGATCGTATATGAGGCAATCGATCGTCTGTTCTTTCGTTCCGTCCACATCGAACCCACCGTCTGGGCATTCGCCGTCATGGGGACCTCGATCGTGGTGGACTACTGGCGCTCTCGCCGCCTGCGGCGCATAGCCGACAAATATGAGAGCCAGGCGCTGCATGCCGACGCGCTGCACTTCAGCACCGACATCTGGTCGAGCTCGGTCGTCATTCTAGGTTTGGCCCTGGTGCTGGCGGCACGCCAATTCGCGCAACCATGGCTGGCGAAGGCTGATTCGATTGCCGCCCTCTGCGTGGCTTGCATTGTGGTTTACGTGAGTTGGCGCCTGGCGCGGCAAACCGTTGACGCATTGCTCGACGCAGCTCCGGCCGGTGTGCGCGGTCGGATTATCCAAGAGGTGTACCGGGTGAACGGCGTGCTGGAGGTCGGCCGAGTGCGAATCCGGCGAAGCGGCAGCCGCTATTTCGCCGACGTTTCGATTGCCATGTCGCGCAATGTCACATTTCAAAAGTCCGAACAGATTTCCAACGAGGTTACAGCGCGCATCCGCGCTGTTCTCCCTGACGCCGACGTTGTTGTGAACACGGTTTCGCGGGCCGGCCGGCAGGAGAGCCTCTTCGACCGCATTCGCGCGGTGGCCACGCGCAACAACCTTAACGTGCACGACATCAGCGTGCAGGACATTGGAGGCAGTCTGCACGTGGAGCAGCATGTGGAACTCGACGAAAAGCTCAGCCTGAAGGAGGCGCACGATCGGGTCACTCGCTTGGAAAGTGAGATGAAGGAGGATGTCGGAGAGATCTCGAGCATTCTCACCCACATCGAGAGTGAGCCGGCGACCATCGAAACCACCGACGGGCTGGTTCGTGCTCCCAGCTTTGAAGACCGGCTACAGCAAGTGAAGGAAGGATTTCCTGAAGTCGTGGACATGCACGACCTCATGTTCAAACAGGTTGGTGGACGACTCTACCTGTCGCTGCATTGCACCATGAACGACGATCTGCCGCTCTCCCGCGTTCACGATATACAAACCGCGATGGAAAGCCGCTTTCGCCAGGAAGTGCCTCAGTTGTTCCGCGTGCTCATCCATCCCGAGCCGCAGACAGACAACCGGCGATAGAGAATTAGGGTTTGTGGGCTGGCCCTTCTTCGAGGGCAGCATCCTGCTCATCGTGGGCCGGGTTACTCGGAGGATAGGAATACATCTTGCTGGCAATGTTCGTCGGCGCTTGACGCCGGATGGCAATCATCTCGGCCACGATGGCAACCGCGATCTCTTCGGGCGTGACTGCTCCGATCTCAAGACCTACCGGCGCATGCACGTCTCTGAATTTCTCAGCCGGAATCCCTTCTTTTTCCAGTTCCTTGTAGATCGAGATGGTCTTGCGGCGTGAGCCAATCATGCCGAGATAGCGCGCGCGGGTATTGAGCGCCCAGCGCAGCACACGCATGTCGTCACGGTGCCCACGGGTCACGATAACAATGTATGACGATTCTGGCGGGTTCAGTTCCGCCGTCGCCAGTTCGAAGTCACGGGCAATCACCTCGCGCGCGTCAGGGAAGCGCTCACGGTTGGCGTAAGCCTCGCGGTCATCCACCACGACTACGTCGAAGCCGGCAATGGCCGCAACTTTGTACAGGTTGTAGGCAACATGGCCGGCGCCAAAGATGTACAGCAGCGCAGGAGGAAGCACCGGCTCGATGAAGATTTCCAGCGTTCCGCCGCAGACCAGGCCGGTGTCGTACTTGGGATTGTTGTTGAGGTTGAAGGTGAGCGAGCGCGGTTTCTCCTCTTCCATCACTTCACGCGCGGCTTGCCAAACCTCGGCCTCCACGCAGCCACCGCCGATAGTGCCCACGATGGAACCGTCGTCGCGCACCAGCATCTTCGCAGTCTGAAACGACGGGATGGAGCCGCGAACGTTAGTAATGGTGGCAACAGCGCCACGGCGTCCCTGGCGGCGAAGCTCGACGATTTGCTCGTAGATATCCATGGCGAGACAGCTCTCATTATTCAGATGCCGGACAATTAAAGTCAAAAGGTGCCAGCGGCGCCTTTGCTGCAGAATTGGGGCGTGCTAGACTGTCCCTAGGAAATCCCTATGGCTACACTATACGTCGAAAACGTGCCCGACGAGCTGTACGACGCGCTGCGCAAACGCGCTCGTAAGAACCGCAAATCGATTGCCGCCGAGGTATTGCAACTGCTGGAGCAATTCGTTCCCACCGAGCGGGAATTGAAGGCGCGGCGCGAGTTTATTCGCCGTCTGAAAGCATTGCGCGAGCTGCCTCCGCCTGGTACGGGCCCTTTCCCCACAACCGAGGAAATGCAACGCGAGGGACGGGAGAGGTGATCCCTTTAGTTATAGACGCAAGCGTAGCCGCCAAATGGTGTCTCTATGAATCGGGCGAGTCGCTCATCAGCGAAGCTTTCAGCTTGCTTAATAGATATGGCAGAGAGGAGGTGCGTCTCATCGTACCGGATTTCTTTTGGGTTGAAGTCGGAAATCTCCTGTGGAAGGCGGTCCGCGTCAAAAGATGTTCCCGAGCGACAGCAGAGACCAGCATGGCTGAAATGAAGCAGCGCAATTTCCCCACCGTCCCTTCGGAGCTTCTTGTTGAGGAGGCCCTCGGCATTGCGGTGGTCTTCGACCGCACGGTGTATGACAGCATCTACGTCGCGTTGGCAGTCCACTCGGGCGGCCAGCTCGTTACCGCTGACGAGCGGCTGGCGAACGCGCTGGCGTCGCGCTTTCCTGTGAAGTGGCTGGGTGCGCTCTGATCGCAAGGTGTATGGTGAAGCTTAAGTCACGAGGAAGCTGACACAATGAAAGCAGTCCGCATTCATGAGTTCGGCGGCCCGGAAGTTCTCAAGTACGAAGAGATTCCTGACCCGGAGTTGCGCAAAGACCAGGTCCTGGTGCAGGTGCGAGCCTGCGCGCTGAACCATCTCGATCTGTTTGTCCGCGAGGGGCTGCCGGGCGGGAAGCTGCCCCGCATCCTGGGCAGCGACATCGCGGGCGAGGTGGTGGAGTCCGGGGAGTACATCACCGACCTCAACGAAGGCACCCGCGTGCTGCTGGCCCCGATGGTCTTCTGCAATCATTGCGAACAATGCAATAACGCACGGCACAATTTCTGCCCGCAGTTCAACGTGCTGGGCAACGGCGTGGATGGCGGAAACTGCGAACTGATCGCCGTCCCGCGGGTGAACGTTATTCCAATCCCCGATTCCCTCGGTTTCGTGGAGGCGGCGAGTGTGCCGCTGGTTTTCCTTACAGCGTGGCACATGCTGGTGGGGCGCGCGCATTTGCGGGCAGGGCAGACGGTGCTGGTTTTGGGCGCTGGATCGGGAGTAGGTTCGGCTGCAATCCAGATTTGCAAGATGCTGTCGGCGGAGGTGATCACCACCGCAGGCGACGAACATAAACTGGCGAAGGCCCGAGAGCTCGGCGCCGACCACACCATCGATCATTACAAGCAAAAGATCGCCGACGAGGTGAAGCGCATCACCAACCGCCGCGGTGTGGACATTGTCTTCGAACACGTTGGACAGGCCACATGGAAGGAGAGCCTGAAATCGCTGAAACCCGGCGGCACGCTGGTGACTTGCGGCGCTACAACCGGCTTCCAGGGCGACCTCGATCTCCGTTTCCTGTTCTCGCGGCAACTCTCGCTGCTGGGTTCGTACATGGGCGGAATGGGTGAGTTGGACGAAGTGCTGAAGCACGTTTTCGCGGGCAAGTTGAAGCCGGTGGTGGACCGCACCTTCCCGCTAAGCGAAACGCGTGCAGCACACGAGTACTTGGCGAAGAGCGAGCAGTTCGGCAAAGTCGTGGTGACGCCGTAATTGGGAAGCACTGTAGTGGAAACAAACGCCGCGGCTTTCACAATTCGCCTTGCGAAAGGTGAGGACTTTCCGACGCTGGAGCAACTGATCAAGGAGTCGGTATGGGTGCTGCAAGCCCGCGATTACACCTTGGAACAGAGGGAGACCGCACTGCGCATGGTATATGGCGTCGATACACAGTTGATTCATGACGGAACATACTTCGCAGTGGAAGCGGAAGGTGAGATCGTCGCATGTGGCGGTTGGAGCCGGCGCAAGACACTCTTCGGCGGAGACCACCATACGAGCCGCGAAGATGTGCTTCTCAACCCAAAGACGGATGCGGCCCGCATTAGGGCTTTCTTCGTGCGGCCGGGCTGGGAGCGCCGTGGTATTGGCACCCTTATTTTGCAGGCAGCGGAAGCAGCCGCAATCGCGGAAGGCTTCAAGAGCTTTGAGCTAGGATCGACGCTTACGGGAGTTCCTTTCTACCTTACGCACGGGTATGTCGAGATTGAGCACATCGATGTACCACTGATAAACGGAGTGACTTTGCAAGTCGTTCGGATGACGAAAGCGGCTGCTGAAAACGGCGGGGCGAAGCAGATCCTTCGAGACTCAAAGCCCGCTCGGGATGACAATAACTAGAGGTCAATGCGAACCTGCTACTTTGAGCCCTATGGCGCGGGCGACGCATCGAAATAGGTAGGTATAATTAGTTCAAATGACTACCGAGTATCGTCCGCCGCACTTCGATAATCCTGAGCCGGGTACGGAGCGCTTCGACAACCTTGTCGGATCGGAGCAGAGCCGCGGCCAGATTCTCCGTGCCACGTTTGGTCAGCAGCAACACGAAGGTGTCCTCATGGCCTCGATGGACGCGGTCGTGAATTGGGTGCGCAAGAATTCGATTTGGCCGATGACCTTTGGCCTCGCCTGTTGCGCCATCGAGATGATGTCGATGGGCGCCTCGCGGTTCGATATCGCCCGCTTCGGCGCCGAGGTTTTTCGCCCGTCACCGCGGCAGTCGGATCTCATGATCATCGCAGGCCGCGTCTCGCAGAAGATGGCGCCGGTGATTCGCGAGCTCTACATGCAGATGCCGGAACCGAAGTGGGTCATCTCGATGGGAGCCTGCGCGACCTCGGGTGGCGTCTTCAACAATTACGCACTGGTGCAGGGCGTTAACCAGTGGATTCCGGTGGATGTTTATGTGCCTGGCTGTCCGCCACGTCCCGAACAATTGATCTACGCGATCATGCTGCTGCAGGAAAAGATCAAGAACGAGCGCGGATCGTTCCGGCGCGCGCTCAATCTGGAACCCGCTTAGTTTTAGGCAGCAAATCAATCCCAATTTGCATCTTAGCTGGCGAAAGCAATCCGTGTGCTGTGGATCGCCTGAGATGATGCGAGTTCCCCGAACCATCGTTGCCGTTACTTTGCTCTGGCTGATCAGCCTCTCCGGTTGGGGTGCATCGCAGCTGCGCCAGATTGGCATGGTAAATTTGCCTGGATCGCCTGGCTTTAGTGAGTTGGCGTTCGCCAAGGGAATGCTGGTCATGACCCACCCCGCGGCTTCCGCGGTTGACGTTTTCAGTCCGACGAGGCGTCGCACCGTCGCACAAATCACCGGCTTGCAATCGCCACGGGGCATCGCCGTGGATGAGCTGAACGGCAAGGTCTATGTGGCTGACGCGGGGAACAACTCCATCGCGGTAATTTCGACCGACACCTGGAAGCTGAGCGATAACATTCCGCTGCAAGGTTCTCCCGATCAATTGCTGCTCGCCGATAGCGGCAAGATGTACTGGAGCGATGCTGGCGCAGGCACGGTTTCGCTTCTCGACCTGAGCACGAAACAGAACATTAGCACGGTGCAGGTAGGCGGCGCTCCGCGCTACTTGGCGAGCGATCCCGACCGGCACATTGTCTTCGCTACGATCCAGGATCGGCACGAGATCGCTGCCATCGACCCGCAACTTAAAATTTCGGCACACTTCAATTTGAATGCATCGCAGCCCACGGGATTGGTTTACGATCCGCGATTCCGCGAGTTATATGTCGCAGTGCGCTTCGCGGTGCTGGCAATCAATGCCGACACTGGATCCGAGATCAATCGCGTACCGGCCGCGGCGGGTGTGGACAGATTGTGGTTTGATCCCGAGTCGCGTACCGTCTATGCAGCGGGTGGCGGGTCGTTGCTGGTGCTGCATGCCAACGGACGCCTGTCGTCCGCAGAGGAGATCGCCAGCGATGTGAAAGGACACACCGTGGCTTACGACGCCGAAAAGAAGCTGGTATTTCTTCCTGGAGGCCGAGAAAGCCAATCGAAGATCCTGATCTTTAAGCCAATGACAAATGGTCAACTGCCAATGGCGGACGAAACATCCAAAGCCGAGTGCAGTAGAGGCGAGCCAATACCAACTTCTCCATAACCAATAGCTAAACTCCTCGCGCGAAACGCTGACCACCTGTGGCCCGGCCCTGAATCTCCGCTTCCCGAAAGCCATCCAATCTCTGGCTGAGCCAATTGATTAGTGCCGACTGCTTGGCACGGGCTATGGTGACGTGCGACTCTGGGTGCGCGTTACAAAAACGAAGTGCATTCATGATGAAAATCGGAATCACGTGTTATCCAACGTACGGTGGCAGCGGTGTGGTCGCGACAGAGCTGGGGCTGGAACTGGCTGATCGTGGTCACGAGGTGCATTTCATCTCGTATTCGCAGCCCATTCGCCTTCCTAAGACTTACCCAAACATCCACTATCACGAGGTCGAGGTCTCGCGGTATCCGCTGTTCGAATATCCGCCGTACGATCTCGCTCTGGCCACGCGCATGGCTGAGGTCGCCGAGATTTACGGTCTCGACTTGCTGCACGTGCATTATGCTATTCCGCATTCCGTCAGCGCGATGCTGGCGCGACAGATGTTGAGCTGCGATCACGCGCGCCCACGGCGCAAGTTGCCCTACGTGACCACCCTGCACGGCACCGACATCACGCTGGTTGGGTCCGATCCTTCCTATCTGCCTATCACGCGCTTTTCCATCGATCAGAGTGACGGCGTCACCTCGATCTCCGACTATCTCAAGCGCCGAACTCTGGAAGTATTTGCTGTGCAGACGCCGATCCAGGTGATTCCCAACTTCGTCAACTGCGACCTCTATCACCGCACTCCGGAACTACTGGAGCATCGCTCCGAGTACGCCGGCGCCGACGAAAAGATATTGGTACACCTGTCGAACTTTCGGCCGGTGAAGAGGCTTGGCGACGTCATCGAGATCTTCGATCGCGTGCAGCAGCAAATTCCGGCGCGATTGCTGCTGATCGGCGATGGCCCGGAGCGTTCGAGCGCTGAGTGGCTGGCAGTGAAGAAGGGGATTCACAAAAGGTGGACTTCCTCGGTAAACAGGACCGCATTAACGAGAAGCTGGCGGTGGCTGACGTGTTGCTGCTGCCGAGTGAACTGGAGTCCTTCGGACTTGCGGCGCTGGAGGGGATGGCGTGTGAAGTTGTGCCGATCGCCACCAACGAAGGTGGACTTCCAGAAGTCGTTGAACACGGTAAAACTGGATTTCTGGCGCCGGTCGGCGCTGTGGAAACGATGGCGAATTACGCGATCGATATTTTGTCAGACGAAAACAAGCTGAGACAAATGGGTGAGGCGGCGCGCGCCAGTGCACAAGCGCGATTCTGTGCCAGCAAGATCATTCCCATGTACGAAAGGTTCTACCGTGAAGTGCTGGACCGCTCCTCATAGATGGCGCCGGCCACCGAACCGCCCATTTCTTCGGCCTCCAGTACCGGAAGCACCAACCGGATCAAGGTTCCCCGGTTGGCCTGACTCTCCACTGTGATCTCGGCCGCATCGCCGTAAACAACCTGAAGGCGCTCGGTGACGTTTACCATTCCAATGCCGGTGCCTGACGAGGTGCTGCTGACCGACATCCCGACGCCGTCGTCTTCCACCTCGATCACTACCCGCTGTTCGGCGCAACGGCTGCGAATGTAGATGCTGCCTCCATCAACCTTGGAAGAAAAGCCATGCTTGACTGCATTCTCCACCAGCGGCTGCAGGATCATGCTCGGCACCAGGTGCTCAAGCGATGCCGGTTCGAGTTCCTTGACCACCTTCAGCTTGTCACGTCCGAAGCGTGCCACCTCGATATCGAGATAGTCATCCAAGAACTCTAACTCCTCACGCAGCGGGACAAACGAATCTCCCTTGCGCAGCAATCGGCGCAGAATATTTCCCAGCCTGACGATCATTTCGCGCGCGGAATCGGGATCGCGGCGCACCAGGGAAGCAACCGAATTCAGCGTGTTAAACAGGAAGTGGGGATTGATCTGGCTTTGCAGAGCTTCCATGCGCGCCTGCAGCAGCAGCCGCTCCTGCTGTTCCAGCTTCATCTCGATGCGAACGTTGTTCAGCACCTTCAACGCGATCGCGACCGCCATGACGGTGCCGGCGTAAATGGCCAGGTCGATCAGCCAGTTGTTTGCATCGAGCGCGAAAATGCGCCGTGGAAAGGCACGATGAAGTTGTATGCGGATAAATTCCAGACCCAGAATCAGGAAGAAAAACGAGGTCTGCCAGTCGATGAAAGACTTGCGGATGCTACGTCGAATCCAGTGATAAATGCTGAGATCGAAGAGCGGCGAGAATGACCAGATGGCCTCGCGATCGGGACCCAGGTGGCGCAGGACGCCGGCCAACGCCCCGGCGAGAACATACATGGGTAACGTAAGCCACTCGCCGAAAAACAGCGCCGGCAGAGCCACTAGCGCGCCTCCCATAATTCCCACCAGGCGCCCGCCAATCACGCCCATCAGGATGGCGCCCTCAAAGGCAATGTCGGCTGCGTAGAAACTGGGGACCCAGTGCCGGATCATCACACCGAGGGCGAGGGGAGTACCGACAATGGCGACGATCTCGATCTTTTCGCTCAGCGTGCGTTCCTCGCGGAACAGCAAAACGCGAAAGCGGCGCGCCCGTACCAACACACTGCTGATTGCCGCAGCTACCCCGAGGCGGATCAGCAAGGTGACGAGAATGAGGCGGTGGTCCATGTAGTTGATAGTGGTCAGTAGATAGTGGATAGAACAAGGGCCGATTAATTGTTCCTCAGCCTTCAGCGCGCGGCCAAGGCCGCTCACCGATACATTTGCAACTAAGACCCAGCCACTGCTCACTAACCACTAGCCACTATAGCGCGCTTGCGGCCTTAAGCAGAGCCTGCTCCGCGCTCGTGGGGTCAGGCGCGCCGCCCTGAGCCATGTCGCGATTGCCGCCGCCGCCGGTGCCTAGCTGCTGCACAGTTTGCTTCATCAATGCGCCCATGTCGTTCGAGAGGCCCGGGGTCTGCGCGAATACCAGTGACGGTTGCGGACCTCCGCAGCTGAGCAGCGCGACTGTCTTGTCGTTTCGAATGAGCTTTTGCGCCAGCATCTTGAGGTAGCCGAGGTCGCGCTCAGGAAAGAACTGAGCGACCAATCTGTATTCGCGCCGGTCTTCCGCAGCTCGCAGCATGCGTTCGGCTTGAAGTTCGGCAACCTCTTCCAGCAGATGATGCCGCGCTTTCTGGGCCGACTTGATCTCATCGAGAGACTTACGCGCCTGCTGAGGCAGTTCCCGGATGTGGGTTGAAAACAGCGCAGCCGCCTCGGTGAGGGTCTCAAAATCATGCCGCGCGATGCGAACCGCGCGAAGGCCACAAACGAACTCGACGCGCGCGGCCTGTTTCACCCTTTCCACTTTGCGTAACAGGATCGCGCCAATCTGCCCGGTGCTGCGAACGTGCGTTCCACCACAGGCATTCAGGTCGAAGTCGTTGATGTCGATCAGGCGAAGCTGGTCGCGCTCAGTCGCTGGTATCTTGCGGACGCCCATGGCGCGCGCCTCGCCGGGAGTGGCGAAGCGAATCGCAACCGGCCGATCTTCGGCGATCACTTCATTGGCAAGCTTTTCGGCCGATTCCAGCTGCTTGGCTGTGACTGCGTCGCCGGCGAGATCGATGGTGCAACTCTCCTCGCCCATGTGAAACGAAACGGTAGGGAATCCATAGAGTCTTTCAAACGCGGCAGAGAGCACATGTTGTCCGGAGTGCTGCTGCATGTGATCGCGACGGCGATCGGAGTCGACGATACCGCGCACCAGTGTGCCCGCCTGGAAAATGTCTGCGTCAACTTCGAGGATGTGAAGCACCGCCCCACTGGGCTCGTGTTCGGCGACCTCCTTCACCCGGACCCGGTTGGGGTTCGTTCCGGCCGCTTCCAGCCAGCCGGTGTCGAAGACCTGTCCGCCGCTGGTGGGATAGAACGCGGAGCGGTCGAGCGTGACGGCGATATTTCCAGCTTCGCGGCTGATGGCCACCACGCGAGCTTCGAACTCCGTGAGAAAGGAATCGGTGTAGTAAAGGCGCTCAGTCAAGTAAGTTGCTCCGGTTCGCACAACGTCCAATGAGATTTGGTCATCAGCGGTATTGCGTCAAACCCCTGTTGCGAAGCTCTCCATATCGTATAAGATTCTTGCCGCACGACCTTACTTACATGAGCAGGGGGAACTATGAAGACCATTCTACGGGGAACGATTTTAGTATTGCTCGGCGGACTTTGCGCGATGCCCTTGGCGGCGCAGGACTCGGCAATGTCTGCAAAACCACAGGCAGCCAAGCCAAGTGAGCAGATGGCCATGCCCATGCCCAAGCCCGCGCCAGAGATGGACGAAGATGATCAAGATGATGGCCGGGAGTTGGACGGTGGCCGAGAAGGCAGACCCCAGTCCGATGATGCCCAAAGGCGGCGTCGGCAACGGCACCGCCGTACTGACGCCGGGCCCGGGCGGATTGTCATTGACGGAGAAGTATCAGTCCAACGGAGCCATGGGCAGCTTCACCGGCCTCGGAACGTTCTGGTGGGATGCCAAGGCGCAAGTGTACCGGGGCGTCTGGTGCGACAATATGACGCCGAGCGGCTGCGATGCCAGCGGCACTAGCAAGTGGGAAGGCGACAGTCTGGTTGTCACCATGGAAGGCGAAATGAACGGGCAAAAAATGTTGACCCGTCTCACCTATTCCGACTTCAAGCCCGACTCGTTCGTGATGACCATGGAAGCGGGTCCGGATGCCAGCAAGCTGCAGAAGGCCATGACCATCACCTACACGAAGGGAAGTATGGCTGAAAAGAAAATGTGAGCGGGTTTCTGAGCGATGAAACAAGCCCGCAGCTCAGACAGGCTGCGGGCTTTGAACGTTTACCAGCTTATGTCTAGCGGCTCGGCGGTGTGGGCGCTGAAGGCTTCTGCTGGGCCGGAGCCGACCGGGTGGCTCCGGGCCGTGAGCCTTCCAATACTGACCCGGTGCGACTGGCGTGACGAGTGGCGAAGACCGAAAGTGTAATGGAGGTGATTATGAACAGGACGGTCGCCCAGGCGGTAGCTTTCGTTAGCACGGTTGCCGCTGTGCGGGTACCGAAGGCGGTCTGGCTGCCCATGCCTCCAAAGGCGGCGGCGATGTCAGCGCTCTGTCCGCTTTGCAGCAGCACCACAATGATGAGGAACAGACAAACAGCTATGTGAATAACGGTAAACAGGACAACCATGTAGTTCTCAATCCTCGCATCCGGCGGACCGCACATTTACGCGGAATAGCGCGGGCATCAGCAATATGGTAACTCTTTACGTTGCTTACAACCTGGGTGAGGCATGGTGCGGAAGGGGGGACTTGAACCCCCATGCCTTTCGGCGCCACCCCCTCAAGATGGTGTGTCTGCCAATTTCACCACTTCCGCACACCTGACCGGATGCGGCGAGCATCACGGGCTCCAAGCAGAAACGTAGAGGCAATTAAGTATAGCAAAGAGGGCAGCCGAGGCGAAGCTAACGGCTATGATTGAATGGGTGCCGTCCGCGTCGTTACCAAGGGCAATGTCCCGGGATCGGTCAAGCCTACCTCTGTTGGCCCCACAGGTAGTATATTAGTAGTATGAAGGAGAAGACTTCCATAACACTCTCCAGCGATGTACTTGCAAAGCTCGATCATCTGGCTGGAACCAAGTACTCTCGTTCCGCGCTGATCGAACGGGTACTTCGTAAATATTTTCGTGAACGCACGCGAGCAGCTCTGCACGCGCGCGACTTGCAACGAATTAATGAGGCGGCTGATGAATTGAGCTCGGAAGCTGCAGACGTGCTTGCATATCAAGCGCCGATAGACTGGTCTTCCGATTGATCGTTGCAGGTGACAGACAGTGAGACGAGGCGATCTGTATCGTGTCTACAAGCCGGGCGGTCACGACCCCAAACAGTATCGGACATTTGTAGTTGTAAGCCGTCAAGCACTTATCGACTCGAAGTTTCCGACCGTAGTCTGTGCTCCGGTGTTTAGCAATGGTCGGGGTTTGACCACTCAGGTGGTTGTTAACACGAGTGAAGGGCTGAAACACGCGAGTTGGATAATGTGCGACAACCTTTCGAGCGTGCGCAAGGCGGATCTCACAAACTACGTAGGCTCCCTCTCAAATGCAAGGTTTCACGAACTGGACCGTGCGCTAAAGATGGCCCTTGATCTACAGTAGTGCTCCCGGAATCTGCAGCTAGTAATTTACGATCTTCGCAAGCGACACCGGATCCAGACTGGCACCGCCAACCAGCGCGCCGTCGATTTCGGCTTCCGACATTAACGCGGCGGCGTTATCGGGTTTGACGCTGCCGCCGTAAAGAATCCTCAAGCTTTGGGAAAACTCTTTGCCGAAGGCTTTTTCCGCCTCGTGGCGGATCACCATGTGCGCATCCGCGGCCATCTGAGGCGTTGCGGTCTTGCCGGTCCCAATGGCCCACACTGGTTCATAGGCGATGGCCAGTTTCGCAGCTTTTCTTGCCGAGATGCCATTGAAAGCCCGCGTACATTGACGCCGCAGCACATCTTCGGTCAGTCCAGCCTCCCGCTCCTCCAGTACCTCGCCGACGCAAACGATGGGTGTCAGTCCGTTTTCCAGCGCGATCTCGAGCTTGCGGTTAACCGTGTCGTCGGTTTCGTTGAAGTACTGCCGGCGCTCCGAGTGCCCGATGATCACGTGCGTCACCTCGATCGCAGTTAGCATCGTGGGGGAGACTTCTCCGGTGAAGGCCCCTTCCTTTGCCCAGTGCATGTTCTGTGCGCCGACAGCGACATTCGATCCGCGCGCCGCTTCGACAGCGGCGTGCAGGTCAACGAATGGCGGGCAGACGACGATGTCGTCGCGGGAGTGGTTGGCGACCATGGGCAGGAACTCGGCGAAGAATGCGGTGGTCTCGTCCGGCGTTTTGTACATCTTCCAGTTGGCGGCGATGAGTTTCTTACGTGTCATGGATTAGTTCCACTTTCAAGGATGCGTTGGTGGCAAAAGCGCGAGCGGCATGAGTGTACTGGCTGAAGGTTTCGGAATCGAAAAGCACAAATCGCACTTCCCGGACGTGAGCAGAGTTTTCGAGCGCCTCAGCCGCGCTGCTTATGGCGACTTCCGAGGCTTGGTCTGCCGGATATCGATAGGCCCCGGTCGAAATCGCAGGGAAGGCGATGGATGCCAGTTGCAACTCGTCAGCAATGCGAATCGACTCGCGATGGCAACTGGCGAGTGCTTCCGCCTCGCCATGTTTGCCGCCGCTCCAGAACGGGCCGACGGTATGAATAACGTAACGCGCTGATAGACGGCCTGCTGGAGTTGCGACTGCCTGTCCGGCAGGAAGCCGCCCGATGCGCCCCACAATCTCGCGGCAGGCCTCGAGAATGGCGGGGCCGCCGGTGCGATGGATAGCGCCATCCACGCCGCCACCGCCGAGTAGGGAAGAGTTGGCGGCATTCACGATGGCATCGGCCTGCTGGCGGGTTATGTCGCCCGGACCGAAGACCACGAGGCAGCGGTCCCCAATGGTTACGCGCAGAGCCTGAGGGCTGGCATGCATGGCGGTTATTTGTTGCTCAGCGCTTCCACGCCGGGCAACTTCTTGCCCTCCAGGAACTCCAGTGAGGCACCGCCGCCGGTCGAGATATGTGTGATCTTATCGGCCACTCCGGCGGCTTTGACTGCGGCCACGCTGTCGCCGCCACCGACGATGGAAACTGCCGCGCCATTGTCCGCCACCGCGTACGCGATCTTCTTCGTTCCCTTGGCGAACGCTTCGATCTCGAAAACGCCCATGGGGCCGTTCCACACGATAGTGCGGGCCAAGCCGATCTCGCCGGAGAACAGCTCCACCGTTTCCGGTCCGATGTCGAGCGCCATCATGTCGGGGGGAATCGGTTTGCCGACACCGATCTGCTGGATGCGAGCATCGGCGGCAACTTTGTCGGCGACCACGTGGTCCACCGGCAGCAACAAGTTCACGTGATGAGCCTTGGCATCAGCGAGAATTTGCGTCGCCAAGCCAACCTTGTCGGCCTCCAACAGCGACTTGCCGATCTCCTGCCCCTGCGCCTTGAGAAAGGTATAGGCCATTCCACCGCCGATGATGAGCGTATCCACCTTGGACATCAGGTGAGTAATGACGCCGATTTTGTCGCCTACCTTCGCTCCACCGAGAATCGCCACGAAAGGCTTTTGCGGATGAGACAAAGCCTTACCCAGATATTCCAGTTCTTTCTCCATCAACAATCCGGCGGCTTTTTTATCGACAAAGTGAGTGATACCTTCGGTGGAGGCGTGGGCGCGATGCGCCGAGCCGAACGCGTCGTTCACATAGAAGTCGCACAGCTTTCCCAGTCGCCGCGCGAATTCGGGATTGTTGGCTTCCTCCTCCGAATGAAAGCGCAAATTCTCCAGCAGCAAAGACTGGCCGCGCTCCAGTTTCTCGGCCATCTCCTCGGCCTGTACGCCAATGCAGTCAGGAGAAAAGCCGACATTCTCGCCGCGCCGCAAGACTTCGTCGAGCAGAATGCGCAGCCGCTCGGCCACGGGCTTCAGGCTCATCTTGGGATTCGGCTTGCCCTTCGGACGTCCCAGGTGAGAGGCCAATATCAACCGGGCACCGTGCCGCAGCGCGTACTCGATGCGTGGGCAGCGTCTCGCGGATGCGGGTGTCATCCATCACGCGGCCGTCGTCGAGTGGGACGTTGAAGTCAACCCGCATGAAGACGCGTTTATTATTCAGCGGAAGATCACGAATCGATAATTTCGACATGGGATTAAACCCTTGCTGTCTGCTCTCAGCTATCAGCCGTCCGCTACAACACGACAGGTGATACGAACCCGAAATTGCTGGTTCCTATCGAGATCATAGAAGCTACTAAGAGCCGTTGTAACTGACAAATTTCAACCGATTCTCGTATGCTGACAGCTGGCTCACTGCTCTGCTTAAAGCCCCTTCTGCCCGAGGTAATGGATCAGGTCGCGGACTCGGCAGGAGTAGCCCCACTCGTTGTCATACCACGAGATAACTTTCACGCAATTGCCGGCCACGACCCGCGTCATCGGCGCGTCCACAATTGACGAGCGATCGTCGCCGCGATAATCGATGGAGACCAGTTCGGCAGTCTCATATCCCAGATAGCCCTTCAGCGGGCCCGCTTCCGATGCGGCCTTCATCGCACCGTTCACCTCTTCCACGCTGGTCTTCTTTTCCACGAACACCACCAGGTCAACCACCGAAACGTTGGGGGTCGGCACGCGCATCGCGAAGCCGTCGAGTTTGCCCTTCAGTTCAGGGATTACCAGATACACCGCCTTGGCAGCGCCGGTCGAGGTGGGAATCATCGACAACGCCGCCGCGCGAGCACGGCGCAAGTCCTTGTGCGGGAAGTCGAGAATGACCTGATCGTTGGTGTAGGAATGGATCGTAGTCATGGTGCCGCACACGATTTTGAAGCTGTCGTTGATGACCTTGGCAATCGGCGCCAGGCAGTTAGTAGTACAAGAGGCGTTGGAAATCACGTGGTGCTTCGCCGGGTCATACTTGTCTTCGTTGACGCCCAACACCACGGTAATGTCTTCACCGCTAGCAGGCGCGGTTATGATCACTTTCTTAACCGGGCCGCGCAGATGCTGCTTGGCCAGTTCCGCTTTGGTGAATTTGCCAGTGGACTCGATAACAACCTGCGCGCCCACCGAAGCCCAATCGAGCTTGGCTGGATCTCTTTCGGCGAAAACGCGGATGCTCTTACCGTCCACGCTGATTGAATCGGCGGTGGCCGAGATGTCATTCTTCAAGTTGCCGAGGATGGAGTCATATTTGAGAAGATGCGCCAGCGTCTTGGGGTCGGTCAGGTCGTTGACCGCGACGAATTCCAGATTTTTGTCGGTGAGCGCGGTGCGAAGAATATTGCGACCGATGCGCCCGAAGCCATTGATGCCCACTTTAATTGCCATTTTGCCTCGCTAAGAATCCGAAGAAGTTTGAAAATCAAATGATTCTGAACTGCGCCCTATAGCTACAGGCACCATAATGAACGGAACCCAAAAGCCTAGCATCATGGGTAAGTCGAGGCAATGACATACATCACTGTGCGGATTGAATAGACTTGCCGATGGTCCAGCCGGCAACGCGATTGCTACCAGCTAGGCAAGCGTGTTACAAGTGCAACATGCGCAGATGGATGCGCGACCGCGGTAAGCGGCGCAAACCGCAAGACGATAAGCAAGGGCAGGAGAATCCCGCTCCTCTGCAACCGAAATTTCCGGATCCCACCGCTGCTGAGGCCGAGACTGACCGGCAGCCCGATTTCGCAGCCCAGTCTGAAAGACAAACGGAACCGCAGACTACGGCGGAAGAGCCGCAACCAGCCTCTACGTCAAGCGGCGGCGAAGAGGCTGCGCAGCAAATGCGGCGCGACCGCAGCCGCCGCCGCGGACGACGTGGTCGGGGTGGCCGTCCGCAGCCACCGGCGCAGACCCCTGCGCTGCCCACCCCTGGTGGTCCCACAGGAGAAGCAGGCGAGGCCGAAGACGCCTCAGAGGCTGGGGAACCCGCAGCGGTTGCTTCGGCGTTGCCTCGTCCGCCTGCGCCGCATGAGACCCGGAAGTCGAAGGGAGCAGTTGTGCTCTCGATCGGACTACCGGGATCCGGCAAGAGCACATGGTTCAAGCGCCATAGTATCCTCCCGCTATCCAGCGACATGGTACGAATTCTGTTGTTCGATGATGTCACCGAGCAGCGCTACCAGGACCTTGTGTTTTCGACCTTACGATCCATGCTACGCGGTCGGCTGCTGGCTAGGCGTCCTTGGAACTACGTGGATGCCACCAACTTGTCTCCCCACGAGCGCCGCAGTTGGATAAAGCTGGCGCATGACTTCGGGTACGAGGCGCATGCGGTCTTCTTCGATGTGCCCCCAGAGGTTTGCATCGAACGCAATCGCCGCCGTGAGCGCAACGTGCCGGAAGACGTGATGAAGCGCATGGCGGCCAAGTTGCGTCCCCCGAAGTTTGAAGAGGGCTTCGCCAAGATTACGGTGGTGCGATTGAGAAGGAAGGATGGGGAAGCGATTCCGACCGAGGAACCGCGGCAGGAGCTACCTATCGAACCTGATGAAGGCGAGCCGCCCGACCTGGCGGACGCCGAGTATTAATTTTTCACAAAATTGAAAAAGAGCGGTCTCGTGGCCGCTTTTTTTTACCTGCAAACTATTCGGCTGGCCAAACCCGCTAGTCTCCGTCACGGAATCGTAACCATTCATGTGTTACCATCGCGGCGAGCAGTCGTGCATCGCCGGCGGCTCGCAGTGCGTAAGCGTTCTCCCGGGAGGAATCTATATGCAAACGAAGATGGATGCATTGATGCAGGCAGGTTGGAACGGGCTGATCGCACTTGGCATATCGGTGCTGGAAGCTCTTGCGCTATGGATTGTCGGTCGTTGGCTGATCGGATTTGCCGTTAAGATCATCGGCCGCGGCATGAGCCGCCAAAAAATTGATCCCACGCTGATTCGCTATATCCAGAACGCAGTCGCGGCTATCCTCAACATCGTACTGGTCATCGCTATCCTTGGCTTCTTCGGCGTGCAGACGACGAGCCTGGCAGCGCTGATCGCTGCGGCCGGTGTAGCCATTGGCCTGGCATGGAGTGGCTTACTCGCCAACTTTGCCGCAGGAGTATTTTTGGTCATCCTGCAGCCCTTCAAGGTTGGTGATTTCGTGACGGCAGGGGGAATCATGGGCACCGTGCACGAGATCGGGTTGTTCGTGACCTACATCGACACCCTGGACAACGTGCGGCACATCGTTGGAAACGGCAAAATCTTCAGCGACGTCATCCAGAATTACTCTACCAACGCTTACCGAAGAGTTGACCTGACCGCACAATTGGCCCACGGAGTCGATGTGCACGAAGCGATGGCGGCGCTCAAGAAGGCTTTAGCGGGCATTCCCAATGTCATGACCAATCCTGCCCCCGACGTCGAGATACTCACGTTCACTCTCGCCGGACCGGTGCTGGCTGTGCGTCCGTATTGCAACAACAAGGACTATTGGCAGGTGTACTTCGATACCAACCGGCTGATTAAGGAAACATTTACCACTGCTGGCTTCGAAGTGCCCGAACAGCACTACATGGTGCGTACCGCCGCCGCCGGAGTTGGCGCGGCGCATTCCGCTTGATCGCGGAATCGACAACAAATGGAAGGGAAGAGCAGCAGAACTTGCTCTTCCCGCGCCTGTGTATGTTTAGGTACCGTCATTCGCGAAAGTAGCCGGTAAGGGGTGGATAAAGTTGCGTTAGCGCTCCACTCGGCCCACAATAGCAAGATTGGCGTCTGGTATAGCGGACGAGCAACGGGGGATGTATGAAATTACGGTGGACGCTAGCTGCTCTGCTCCTTCTTCTAATCACAGGAATCGCCGGTGCACAACTGAGCAAGCACGCAGCGGCCGGTCCCACCGGACTCACAAATGCAACTGCGGCAACCACGGTCAAAAACTCACCATTTTCAGCCGAGATGGTTACGCAATACGATCGCACCCTGGATAACGGTGGTCATATTCATCGCGAAACCCTGGGTAAGATTTATCGCGACAGCCAGGGCCGGATGCGCACCGACAGTGAGACGTCGTCCAATCAACTAGGAGCTGACAAGTTCGACCACGTCACCATTAATGACCCTGTTCTGCGTGAGATCATTAACCTCAACCCTAAGATGAAGACGGCGACGATTTTCCACCTGGGTCAAGGGGCGGGACAGACGGCCCCGGCTATGGCCATTATGGGAGGCGCACCGGTAAACGTCGCTCCTTTGCAGCCGGACCCGAAGGCGGCAGAACCGAAGTCAGCGCCGGGATCTGTTACCCCTTCGAAATCGTCAGCGAAGCTGGGCACCTCACCGGTCGAAACTAAGACCGAGGCCCTCGGGAACAGATACATCGAAGGGGTCAACGCCACAGGTACCCGAACAACCCGAATCATCGATGCCGGATCGATCGGTAACGACAAGCCGATTGTCTCGGTGACGGAGACGTGGTTTTCTCCAGAGTTGAAGATGACAGTATTGACCGAGACTGATGACGGCCAGTCCGGACATAGCACCACCAAGCTGATAAACATCACGCGTACTGAGCCTGTCGCTCAGTTGTTCCAGGTGCCATCGGACTACACGGTGAAGGACAGCCAGCCGGCGACGGCAAGCGTGAAACATTAAGGAGCAGATGGTAAATCGGATGTCTGAACTGGATTTTTCTCCTCCCGAGGCCCTGACCGTTTCTTTGTGGCGATCTCTTCTGCTCAATGTTCTTGAGCGCCTTTCGCCCGAGCGCCTGCCTCCGCTCCAGCTAACCTCCAAACCCTTGGATGTCGGAATTTTGGTGGGCGACTTAGTTGACCTTCCTTGGTATCGGACCGTCTTCACGAATCTGGGCGATGTAATTTCGCCGGAGACACTGCCTCCGCTGCAATTGGAATCCCGGCCGGTCGATGTTGGCGAGCTTCTGGGAGACGAGTTGAGCCGGGGTTGGTGGGACACGTTGCTGGCCAGCCTGCGTGAGCGGCTGGCGAACGAAAAGCTTCCGCCCCTGGACCTGACCTCGCAGCCCGTAGCCGTTTTCGGGGCTGAATCGAGCCTCCAGATTCTGGATTGGTCCACACTGATCAGCACTCCCAAGGTTTTCCTGAAAGACGCGCCCGCGGAAGAAGCTCTTATATCGAGGATCGAAGAAGCCGAGCAGCCGACGCTTCAGGCGCCCCCTACGGATCCGGTGCTCCTGGCGGCTCGAATGCAGTTGGCTCGCGACTTGGGTCGTACTCGCTTCCGGCGAAGGGTCTGGATTGGACTGGCGGCGGCAGAGGCTGTTTTCCTGATCGTGGCTATGTTCAAGTTTGTGTAAGCGAGGAAGCTGGGACGGCTAAGCGGCCTGCGGGTGCTTGAGAGCTCGTCTTATTTGGCACGGTGGAGCGATTGCGCAAAATCGAGCCCGCCGGGACGAAATAATATTGGGCCCGGGGCGTAAGCCCTGGGGTAAACTGGGCAAAATTTGCGAGTCCCTTTAGGGACGCTACAGTTCTCATGCATACCGTTGCGGACGGGGCCGTTTTTTTCATCGAAGGCTCTCCGATCGCTATTTCGCCGGATTCACTTGCAGTGTAGGATGGTTGCGATTCCGACTTGGACGAAGGCCAGAGCGGTATGCAAACTCTCGCGAAGTGAAGGCGACCCTGTGAATCTAAAAACCAGCACCCGAGTGGTAAACGGCATTGTCATAGTGGACATCATCGGTCAGCTACGGCTGGGCGAGGGAACTAATGTGGTCCGTGACCTGGTTCGCGAGCTGATGGGCAAAAACTACAAGAACATATTGCTGAACCTGGCCGATGTGCGCCACATTGACAGCGCAGGCGTGGGCGAGTTGATGAGTTGCTATACCTCAGTGCGCAATCAGGGTGGTCAACTGAAGCTGATGAATCTCAGCAAGAATGTCCACAATCTCCTGCAGATCACCAAGCTTTACACCGTGTTCGACGTCGAGGAAGACGAAGCCACGGCGATCCAATCGTTCCAGCCAGCGTGATCCGCCTGGAATCGGCGACCACCTCTCCCAGCTACCTGATCGCTTCCGCCGCTTGGCGACAGGCCTCTTCAATCTCATCCTGGATTTCCTGGGCAGCTTTTGCTGGGTCGGGAGATTCCACGATTGGCCGGCCAACCACCAGATAGGTGGCTCCAGCCGCGATGGCCTCTTTCGGAGTGACTACTCGGGCCTGATCTCCGGCAGCCGCCCCGGATGGGCGCACTCCCGGCGTTACGATCGCAAACCCCTCGCCCAGCGCCTTACGCAGTTCGCGAGCTTCGTGGGCGGAGGCGACCAAACCGCCGCAACCCGCCGCCCGAGCCAGCGCTCCTAAGCGAAGCACCTGGGTCAGGACATTTCCGGCAACCCCCAACTCCTGCAAGTCAGCATCCGACAAGCTGGTCAGCACGGTTACTGCGAGCACAGTCGGCTTGGCAGGGGACTGACTGGCTGCCTCGACGGCGGCCTTCAGCATCTTGCTGCCGCCCGAGGCGTGGACGGTGAGCATGCTCACGCCCAACTCCGCAGCCGACCTGACCGCCGCGCCTACGGTGTTCGGGATGTCGTGATATTTCAGGTCGAGAAACACCTTCCGGCCGGAGGCGACGAGGTCTCGAACGACCTGCGGCCCCTCGGCCGTGAAGAGTTGTTTCCCGATCTTGTAGGTGGATGCGGCGTCGCCGATGGCTTGAACGATTTGGCGGGCTTGCGTGGCGCTCGGGACATCGAGCGCCACTATGAGCCGATCGTTATCCTTCATCGGCTTTCAAGTTTACAACATTAGGACAGGATTACTGTGGGCCTTCGTTCTCGGCTATGACTGGGGTCTGGAGGACGTCCAGCCGGACTGGATCCACGCCATCGTGGCCCATGCCGAGCATTTTGGCCGCACTGTAGGACAGGTCGATGATCCGGCTTCTCCGTACGGGTCCGCGATCATTGACGCGAACCACGACCGACCGGTCATTTTTCAAGTTTGTAACCTTGATCCAGGAACCCAGCGGTAAGGTGCGATGCGCCGCTGTAAATTGATACATGTCGTACGGCTCGCCGCTGGCAGTCTGCTTAGACTGAAAGATGCGGCCATACCATGAAGCCTTTCCAACCTGAAACTTCCGGGTCTTAACTGGCTTCACTGTGTCCTGAATCTGTCCTGGGGCCCTTTCCTGCTTCGAATCCGGTGTGCTATTACCGGGTGCCGCGCCTAGGGCGGTGGCAAAAACCACGGTCACCGCGACCTGGCTGAGTACTCGTAACATTAAACACCTCTCATCGTTAAGTTGGTCCTCCCTGACAGTCCTTTAAGTCTATCCACCACAAGAACTAAGAGTCAATCCACCCAAGGTGGGATTGTGACCGCTGTCCTTGCGTTTCGCCGAATTTCGTGCTAGGTACCCGCTGGCCGAAACCGATACCCCATTGCGACGAAAAAACGGCTCTGAACAGGCTCACCTGTCCCGGTAGAACGCATATTGACGGTAGGCGCTTGTAATTCAGATGGGGATGCAAAGAGCAAGGTTGGAAGGTTAAGAAATTTATGTAAGTACCTTATTTGCAATTAGATGCTAACTTACCCGAAAGGATATCTTGGTAGCTCTCGACACTCTCGGGGGGAGATTGATCGGTTGTGCTCCTGCCAAGCCTGACTACCTCGACTGGAGAGATTGCGGTACAGTCGTCCGATGAGTCGGCCGCCGGTCATCTTGAGCATCGCAGGTTACGATCCCGTTTCGGGAGCTGGAATCACGGCCGATATAAAAACATCGGCCGCCCAAAAATGCTACGCCGTAACCTGCATTACCGCTTTGACCGTCCAGTCCACCCAAGGAGTTTCCGGCGTTCAGCCGCTGGATCCCGGACTGGTGGCCCGAACGCTGTCGATCCTGGCCGACGACATGGAAATCGCGGCGGTTCGGGTCGGTATGCTGGGGTCTGGGGGAGTCGCGGCCGTTGTAGCCGACTTCCTGGGGGAGAGGGAACTGCCCAATGTCGTTCTCGACCCGATTATCCGGTCGTCGTCGGGCGCCAGTTTGCTGGACGAGCCCGGGCGGCAGATGCTCGTCCAGAGACTGTTGCCCCTTTCGGATATCATCACGCCTAATGTTGATGAAGCCGCGGCATTAGCAGGAGTTCAGCCAATTGCCAGCGCTGTTCCCTGGGAGGAAGTGCTTCCGCGGCTCCGAGCGCTAGCGTCAAGTCTGCGCGCACTCGGCAGCCGGGCCGTGGTTATCACTGGAGGACACCTCCCACGAGCCAACGACTACCTTCTCTACGGAAGGGGCGACTCGGTCCGGGAGGAAGTTTTCCTCGGGGAACACCTGGAGTCTCGGTCGACTCACGGCACAGGATGCGCCTTCGCCACCGCCGTGGCCTGCCAGTTGGCGCTCGGAAACACGTTGCCGGAGGCCGTCCGGGCTGCGAAGGAATACGTTCGGGAAGCGATCATCGCCGCCTACCCGCTAGGGCGAGGAGTCGGGCCAATCAATCACGGAGTGTGAAGGGTCAGTTTTCGCTTTTCGCCATTCGCTTTTCGCTATTACCTCGCGGCTGTTTAACAACGGCTGTTGCTCCGCCCTCTACTTTCTTCACCTCATCGAAAACCGAATGCAAATAGCCATGTGGCGAAAAGCGAGAGGCGAAGAGCGAGCCGCGAACAGCCGCCCTACTGTGGTGGCGCGTTGTTCTGCGGCGATGGCGTCTGCGCCGCCGGAGGCTGCTGGTCATCCGGCAGCGGCATTAGCAGGCCACCTGACGGATTCGCCACCTGCGGCGGCGGCTGCGTCTCTGGCGGTCTGTGCACTGCCGGAGCCGGTTGTTGCTGCGACTCGGGTGGCCGTTGGACCACGGGAGGAGACTGGCTATCATCGGTAGGCTGCTGGTTGTCGGGTAGCGGCTCCAACAATTGGTTGTCGGTCGGATGGGGCGGAAATGGTCGGCTCTGGCTGCGGAGGCTTGGGCGGGGTTGCGGGCTCGGTCACCGGTTGGTTATTGCGGTAGCGCAATACCACCGGGCCGCCTTCGGCACGAAGGGCAGCCTGCGCTTCTTCCGCAGCCTTGAGTACGGAGGCGTCGCTATCGCCGGCCACCGCCGCCAACTTCAGGCCTTCCACATCTTTGCGCGTCGCGTAAGCCACTCGCATGCTCGATTGGTCAGCCTCGCGGGCTTTGGCATAGTAATAGTCAGCAGTCTCGCGGTCGCCGTCCATTTCCGACAGGTAGCCCATGTTGTTCAGGGCAAACGCGTTCTTGGGATCGAGCTTGTACGCCTTCTCAAAATACTGCCGTGCCAGCTTGTAATTGTTCCGGTTGATGGCCGCTACACCACGCGTGTTGAGACGGGCCACCTGCGCCGTCACATCCCCCTCTTCGTGATCCATCAGGTTCCTGACCTTCTCTGCGTTGCGGGCGGCGATCTCACTGATGCCCTTACCCCGCCACGAGGGATGCATGGTCACTACGATCGGAGTATTGGAGTGCTGGTTGGCGGCCTGCATGTAGTATTTGTAGGCTTCCTCCAACTCTCCTTCCTCCTCCTTTGCATAGCCGAGATTGTTCAGCGTGAATGGGTTCGAGGGTTCCAGTTTCAGAGCCTTTTGCAGCGCCAGGTCGGCCTCGGGAGAGCGGTCTTTTTGCAGCAAGCCGATCGCGTATACGTTGATGCGATTGATTTGCATCTTGGCATCGGCTGCGTCGCCGGCAATCTTATCGACCGGCTGTCCGACGGCAGCTCGATCGGTTGATTTGTAAACTACCGCGTCGGAGGCCTGCTCCTGGGCGAGAGCGTAGTAACGCTGGGCACGGTCTACCTGGCCCTCCAGTTCCGCAATGTATCCCAGATTATTCAGCGTGAAGGGATCGTCCGGATCGATCAGATATGCCTTGTAGAACAGGGTTTTCGCTCTCTTGTAGGCGTGCTTCTCGACCGCTTTCACGCCTTCCTGGTTCAACTTTTGCACCGGCGTCGGTTTGGTGCGCTTAGGAATGCTGATCCGCACGTCGCCCGCCGCAGCGGTAGCCACCAGAGTGCCGAGCAGTAAGGTAATGCCGATCCAGCGCCGGCGCGTCTTAACAGGGAACATTAAAGCCTCCGGGACATTGCGTTGCCTGTTGCGTGAGCAAGAGGACAAGCAGCGGCCTCGCAACTTCTTAGATGGGACCTAAGGTATTTTTGTTGGCAGCGAGGGCAACATGAGTTGCATTTTTCCGATTCTATGCTGCTCCCATTGCACGCGAGCGCGCTGAATTGCATCCAATCCGCGCAGGAGGGATGCCCCTCGGGCGCGACCTCGCGCAGAAACTAAGAGTTTTGGGCGTTGGAAATCATGAAATCAGCGATCTTCAAGATTTTCCTCGGCTGCCTCTCGCTGGCGCTGCTGCTTCTCGTTATCGGGGTGGCAGAAAGTGAGTCACAACAGAACACGGGAACTGCTCAGGCGACGCAACCGCAGGGCGCCAGTACCAGTGGCGGAGCGGCCAATGCAATGGCTGCAACCAACAACCCAACTAATTCAGGGTCGGCGGCAGCCTCAAAGTCCGGCAACCGCCCGGTCTCGAACGCCGCCAACATCGATGACAACCCTTACGACCCAGTGATGGAACCCCCACCGCTGCCGAAAGGCAAGCCAACGCTGATTGGCGGCATCGCTACCCATGTCGATCAAGTGCGCTACCGTTTAACAATCGCTCCATTTGGCGGAGGAGCGAAGGTGAAGCTGTTTATGGACGAGCGCTCTCATATCTTTCGGGATGGCACCGAGACGACGGTGCTGGCCATTCACAAGGGCGATCGTGTCTATGCCGACACCATGCTCGATGGCAGCAGAGTATTCGCAAAAAATGTTCGCGTCATTACAGAGCCTGGAATCGCGGAGGTACGAGGACAAGTTGTGGCCACCGATCGCGCAGAAAGGGACCATTCGGGTACAGGACCAGTTGTCGGCGCGACCGGTGAGCTTCAGGGTGAGTGGCGCTACCAAGTACAGCTCATTCAAGGGCAATGCAAATTCAGCGGACGTGCAACCGGGGGCGCTGGTTGACGTACAGTTTTCTGCGGATCGGTCGAACCACGATGTCGCCCAGGAGATCCTTGTCCTGGCCAAGCCCGGCGACGACTACGTCTTTTCCGGCGTGGTAACAAACCTCGACATGCGTACTGACACGTTGGCACTGGAAAATTCCAGTGATCAAGAGACCTACGAACTCCATTTCAATCCGGCTGCAATTGAAGATTCTCGGCAGCTAAAGGTCGGATCGGAAGTTACGGCGCACGCCGTCTTCGACGGCAAGCAATACAGAGCATCCAATCTGCGAATTGAGAAGCCGAACCCCAACGAAGGACAGGCTGAGGTGCAATAGGCAAGAGGCGCCTGAATGCTGAATACTTACTTCTTCAGCAGAATCCCTGCCAGCATCGCCGCTGCCGCTCCCAGAAGCCATTCGACCCGCCAGAACTGAAGGGCCTGCCACTGCACCAGGGTTTCCGGCTTGTACAGGAGGCCGACGCTGAGGGTAACGACCAGGCAGGCGACGCCCACGATAAAGAAAACCAGGGACAGAACCGACAGGCCCAAACGCCGGCGAATCACGGCCACATCGAAAAAGTCCGCGAAGGCCATGGGATTCGGGGGCGTTGCGGGAGGCCGATTGCGTTCCCTTCCGCAGACGTGACAAAACCGTGCGGCGGCCGGGTATTCCGTGCCGCAATCGGGGCAGAGGCCTGCTGCCAGAATTGGCCCGGCGATACGCGCGGTTGCCGGATCGGCGGGGCGCCAGTATTCCTGAGTCGCGATGCGCACCGATCGAGGCATAGGGTATGGTCTCCTACTCTTGTAGTTATATCTACGTCGCAAGTGGCCATCCAAAGTCCGAGTCTCCCCTAAACCTAAGTAGCTCAGCGACTTGCATCGTTGCGCGAGGCCCCTCGAACCTATGCACCTCGCGAAGGATTTACCCGCGGGGATGAAAGAATTGCCAAACAATGGCATTGATCACCTCCGTTTAGGCATTCTAAGGACTCGGCCCGTAGGCGGGGACAGGCTGCTGCTCTTGTTCCAGAAGCTCAGCAGCAGCAGGTCGTTGGAGGTGAATTCAATGGATTCTGGGCGGGTATTGCCTTGGGTAAAGATGTGCCGATCCAGAATTTCATGCAGATCATCGATGGTGATGCCCAAGGTGGTAGCAGCTTCCGCCTCGGTAAAAGTCTCTTTGAGGTGGCGGTTCGAATTTGTCATGTGGCGCGACCAGATGTAACTGAATCATTTGTAGCTCCTTTTGAGCAGGCGGCATATCAGGTAAACTTCTCAGTAAGTGCTGTCGACGAAACCTTACCGGCTCTGCTTTTGCTTCCTAGCACTCTGCTGCTTTGCCCTAGCAAGCAGCAGCCTGTTGCAGGCCGCGCAAACTCCCGTTCCTACGCGAGCCGACAACGACCCAGCTACCCGCAAAGGTTTCGACTACTTCTATAACCTGGAGTACGATAAGGCGCTGCACGAGTTCGAGGCCGCCCAGCAAGCCCATCCCGAGGATCCATTCGCGGTCAACCATGTGCTGTCGACGGTAATTTTTAAGGAGTTGTACCGCATTGGGGCGCTCGATACCGAGGCTTACGCGGCCGACAGCTTCCTCACCAAGAAGCATCCGGAGCCGCTCGATCCTAAGGTCCACGATCGGGTCAAACAGTTAAGCGAACAGTCCCTGGCGCTCTCGCAAGCGGAGCTTGACAAGGACCCCAATAATGTTGACGCCCTTTATGCGCGAGGCATCACTCGCGGGCTTCGCGCCACCTACATGGGCATGGGCGAAAAAGCGTGGTTCGGGGCGCTCCGCAGCGCTGTGGCGGCGCGGCACGACCATGAACGTGTCCTGGAGCTGGACCCGAAATACGTGGATGCCAAGCTCCTGGTGGGCACTGACCTTTACATCATTGGCAGTCTTAGCTGGCCAGCTAAGGTAACGGCCTCGGTGGTGGGGATCAGCGGCAACAAGCAGAAAGGGCTGGATTATCTGCGCGAAGTGGTAGCAGGCGGACATAGTGAAGTGGCCAGCGATGGAAAGATCGTGCTTGCCCTGTTTCTTCGCCGCGAGCAGAAATATGACGAAGCCCTGAAAGTTGTCGGCGGAATGCAGGCGGACTTCCCGCGAAACTTCCTAGTGGCCGCCGAGTATGCCCACCTGATGAATGCAGCGGGGCACGGGCAGGAGGCGATTGCGGCCTACCGCAAGGTGCTGGCAGGCTGTCGCAGTAATGCTTACTCGGGTTGCCGTATCGAGGTGCCGGCTTATGGGTTGGGCGAAGCGCTGCGCGGTCAGCGGCAATATCAGGAAGCCGCCGAAGCTTACGATCTGGCTTCCAGCCACGGGAATGATCCCGAGCTGCGGCAGAAGGCAACGCTGGCTGCCGGTCAAATGTATGACGTGCTGCAGAAGCGTGACACCGCGCTGGAGAAATACCGGACGGTGATTGCCGAGGACTCAGGCACTGGCTCCGCCGACTTGGCCCGCCGCTACATGAAGCAGGCCTATAAGAGCCCTTAATTCCTTGTTCTGCGTGGCTTGGCACGCTGGGAACTTCCTTCTATGCTATCCGTATTACCTGTGTAGGGAGGCTGTATGTACTGCAACTATTGCGGAAAAGCGATCCAGGACGACGCCAACCTTTGCCCTTATTGCGGTCGCCGCATCGGCGCTGTGGCCGGTCGGAGCAAGCTCATGCGCTCGCGGACCAATCGCAAGATTGCCGGTGTCTGCGCAGGCTTTGCCGAGTATTTTGATCTCGACGTGACCGTTGTCCGCGTGGTCTGGCTGATCGTCGCCCTGTTCGGTGGCGGAGGCATATTGGCCTATATCATTGCGTGGATCGTGATGCCTGAGGAACCGGAATACGTACCGGTGGCGCCGCCGGCGACCAACGTTCAGCCGTATCAGGGGTCGTGACCGCGCGCTCCGCGGAAAATCATTCACCACGGAGGCACGGAGAACACGGAGTTTGGTTTCTATCGATTTTTCTCCATGATCTCCGTGCCTCCGTGGTGATTTTGATCGGTAAAGCTGGGTCCCATGACCATTTGGAGTACATCAAGTACTCTGCCGTTGGCTAATTGCCAGTTGCTTCTTCCAATGCCCCCCTTCCGCAGCGGCGACGCTCAGCTCTTCTACGAAATCACCGGCGATGGCCCCGACGTCATCTTGCTGCACCCCTTCCCGCTGAATCACCACTTCTGGGATCCCGTCTGCGTCCAACTCAGTACGCAATATCGAGTGATCGCTCCCGACTTGCGGGCGCATGGTGAATCCGAAATGGGCGAAGATCCAGTCACGATGCAAAAGCTCGCCGACGATCTCTCCGAGCTGTGTCGCAGGGAACGCATCAACAAGGGTTTCTTTGTTGGCGTCTCCATCGGCGGCTATCTGCTGTTTGAGTTCTGGCGCCGCTACCGCGACCAGGTAGCAGCTCTCGTGTTGGCCAATACACGTCCGGGGGCTGAGAATGCCGAAGGCAAAGCGAGCCGGTTGCAGCTTGCGGACAGAGTGCTGCATGAGGGCAGGGATAACTTCATCGAAGAAATGCTGTCCAAACTCATGTCGCAGGCGACTCGGACCAACCGTCCCGACCTGGTGGATGTGACGCGCAGGATGATGCAAAGCATGTCTGCGGAAGACATCGCGGGCGTACAGCGGGGCATGGCGGAGCGAGCGGATTCAGTCGCGACTCTGTCGACGATCAACGTACCCACACTACTCATCGCCGGCGACGAAGACAGCATTCCGCTGAGCGAATTCGAATTGATGCGGCAGCATATCTCCGGCAGCCGCTTGCAAGTTATCGCGCAGGCTGGTCACTATGCCGCCCTGGAGAAGCCGGTGGAGTTCGTCGGGCTGTTGCGGAGGTTTTTCGACGGAGTTCTGAAGCGTTAGCCTTTCAACCACTTACGCCTTGTGACGTTTGTCACCATCATCCAATTCGGCCCTTCGGTAGAATAAGTTCGCCATGTTGGATGCCCTGCTCATTCCGGATAAGACCGTAATCACGACCAAAGGTGACAGCGAAGCTTTGGACGTCAGCACTGCTGCGAACCCCGTTTTCCTTGTGACGCTTAGTGTCAATGAAGTGGTCGAACAGGAATCAATCGAAGTCACCATATTCACCTCTGTTGACGGCACGGCCTGGGAAGCGAAACCTGTGGCGACCTTGACACAGAAGTTTTACCCCGGTGACTATCCGCTGCTGGTGGATTTGACGGCGCCTCCGAATGCAAAGTTTGTGCGGGCACACTGGGACGTAAACCGCTGGGGACGCGGTCCCACGACGCCAAGGTTCGTGTGTAGTCTGCGCATCCGCGAGGTGACGCCGGAAGCCTTGCTGGAAGCCCGGTCTGAAGCGGGCACCCGCCGCTGATTCTTACCGCTGTCATTCTGGGCGAAGCAAGCGCAGATGCGCGCAGCCGTAGAGGTCCTTCGACTCGGACCGAAATCCTCGCGCAGACGAATGCATTCGCGATTGCTGCGTGCTTCTCGCTTACTCCAGAAGCTATTGCGGTTTGGCGGCTGTCGCAGCTTCTGCCTCTGCAGTGCTTAATTGCGCCAGCAGACGTCGCGCCTGCTCAGCGTTCCCACCCTTGGGTTCGCGCTGGAGATATGCCTGCAATTCTTCTTTGGCGCGGCCATAAAGTTTCAAGGGGATCATGGCATAGGCCTTGAGTAAGTGGATTGCGGCCAATTTGTTGCCGTTCAGTTGCTCAGCTTGTTCGGCGAACCGCAAGCCTCTGTCATACATACCTTTTCCGATCGAGGCCCGGGCCATCTCGTAGTACGGCTGCCATGCCAGCGGCGAAATTGCAGTCCCCACCTCAAGGGTGCGCAGAGCGTCGTCATAGTGCGCTTGGGTGTTGTACACAGCGCCCAGCGCTACATAAGCCCGGCCGTAGGCTGGATCGAACTGAATGGCCTGCTCAAAACTCTGGCGGCCTTGGTCGATTTGGTTGGCCCGCAGTTGGATCAGGCCGCGCAAGGTTAGGGCCTCGGCAAAATGCGGGTAGATTTGCAGGGCCTGGTCCAACAACTTTTGTGCGTCGTCGAATTTCCCTCTAGCACAAGCTTCGCGCGCCTTGTTATAAACATTGCGCGCCTTCCCGGGAACGAGCATTTCCGCCACCGAGACGGTGTCACGGTCTCCATACTCCTCCGAGGTGTTTTGGAATCGCAGCGTCACATTTGTCTGGCCGAAGGCCACGTTCACCACATCGCTCGTTTGTGAAATGCCTGATTGCGCTACCACTTGGTACCGACCAGCGGGAATGTTATACAGTTCAAAGGTGCCATCCTGCCGAGTGTAGGCGCTGGCGAAGGTGGAGCGGGAATAGGCGTCCTGTAGCTCCACGCGAACTGCGGCCGCGGGATTTCCTTGCGGGCCCAGAACGCTGCCGCTCACCGAACCCGCGTTGGAGCCCATCCGGCTTGGATTCGTGAGCAGTTCTGAATATTGGGCGCCATACTGCGCGATGGCCTGGGTGGTGAAGAAAAACGAGAGCAGCAATGTTGCTAAACTAGCCCGGAAAAACATGGTACAACCTGGGATCGTGAATTCCTCGGGGCGTTTTACCTTTCGTTCTGCCCCGCAGGCAAAGTCCAGGGTGCGCCACGTTCGGCACCGCATGATCGTGCTGTGCTATTCGTGAGATGTAAATCGGTTATCAGAGTTGGCTGATCGATTACAAATTATTTGTTCTGTAAAGCAGCATCTCGGAGAACATCGACTTGGCTTTCAGCGGTCCCATTCACGACACCAGATCAGTCACCATACATCCCGCGCGCAACATTCTCGGAAGCGTCGGCGTCCCCGGCGACAAGTCCATCTCTCACCGCTACGCCATGCTTGCCGCTGTAGCCGCCGGGCGTTCGCGCTTCCAGAATTTCTCGCCCGGTGCTGATTGCGCCAGTACGCTGGGATGCGTCCGCGCTTTGGGATGCAGTGTCGAGTGGGACGAACAGAGAGCGGTGGGGATTGATGGACTGGGTCCACAATTGCGAGCCCCCGACGGGCCGCTCGACTGCGGCAATTCCGGCTCGACCATGCGAATGTTGTCGGGCATCCTCGCGGGCCAAGTATTCAGCACAGAATTGATTGGCGACGAATCACTTTCGCGCCGTCCCATGCGCCGCATCATAGAGCCCTTGACCAGGATGGGCGCCCAGATTCAGGCGAGTGATAACGGCTGCGCGCCGCTGCGCATCATCGGCGCACGGCTACATGGCATCGAGTATCTGATGCCCGTCGCCAGCGCCCAGGTCAAAACCTCGGTGCTGTTCGCCGGATTGCTCGCCGAGGGCCATACCACGGTAACGGAGCCCATGCGCACCCGCGATCACGGAGAACTTGCGCTCCGCGCCTTCGGGGCAAAAGTTGACCGATTGCGAAGCACGGTGACGATTGAAGGTGGTCAGATCCTGCATCCGCTTGGAAGCCTACATTCCCGGGGACAGCTCCTCTGCCGCGTTCTTTCTATGCGCCGCCGCCATCTTTCCTGACTCGAACCTGGTGATCGACGGCGTGCTGTTGAATCCCACTCGCTCAGCTTTGCTCGACGTGTTGACCGCCATGGGCAGCCGCATCTCGATGGTGCGTGTGGAAGAGCAGCACGGAGAACTCTCTGGGCACCATTACGCTGACGCCAGGCCTGGCTAAACCGGTGACGATTGCAGGGGCTCAAACTGCGCTGCTGATCGACGAATTGCCAGTGCTGGCAGCCATTGCACCGTACACCGGTGGTTTGGAGGTCCTGGACGCAGGCGAGTTGCGGGTGAAAGAATCCGATCGCTTGAGCGCGGTTACCCAGAACCTTCGGGCGATGGGGGCGCGGGTCGAACAAACCGATGATGGATGGCGGATTCCCGGCGGTCAGCAGTTACACGGCACGGAGATCGACTCGTTCGGCGACCATCGCATCGCCATGGCGTTCGCTATCGCCGCGCTCCGTGCGAAGGGAGAGAGCCTTATCCGCAACTCGGAATGTGTCGCGATCTCCTACCCCAGCTTCTTTGCTGACCTGGAGCAGCTTCTGGAAAGGTAGCTCACGAACAACCCTGTCCTCATCCCGCGGCCACAGGCGTCGCCACGCGCTTGGGGAGAAACTCTCCGATGCGACGGATCTGCGCGCCAACACCCCGCAGCTTCTCTTCGATTCGCTCGTAACCGCGGTCGATATGGTAGACCCGGTCGATGATGGTTTCGTCCTCAGCCACCAGCGCGGCCAAAACCAGCGATGCCGACGCGCGCAGATCGCTGGCCTGCACGGCGGCTCCGCTAAGCGGCGTCTTGCCTCGGACCACAGCGCGCGTGCCTTCAACCTTGATATTGGCTCCCATGCGTACCAATTCCTGGGCGTGCATGAAGCGGTTCTCAAAGATATTCTCGGTGACGATGCTGACGCCGTCGGCCTGGGTCGCCAGCGCCACGAACTGGGCTTGCATGTCGGTGGGAAAGCCGGGATATTCTTCGGTGACTACGTCCGCAGCCCGCAACGGACCGTTGCTCATCACTCGGACGGAATCGCCGTTGGTCCGTACCTGCACGCCGCACTCCTCCAACTTCTGCAACAGCGCGCCAAGATGATTAGGATCGCAACCGGAGACCAGCAGATCTCCGCCGGTGAGTGCGCCCGCGACAATGTAGGTGCCCGCTTCGATGCGATCAGGAATAATGCGATGACGGGCGCCATGCAACTTCTCCACACCTCGCACCCGGATGGTGTGCGTACCCGCACCCTCGATGTGCGCCCCCATCTTGTTGAGCAGCATCGCCAGGTCAAGCACTTCCGGCTCGCGCGCACAATTCTCCAGCACGGTTTCGCCCTCGGCCAGCGCGGCCGCCATCATCAAATCTTCGGTTCCGGTCACCGTGATCTTCTCGAAGACAACGCGCGCGCCCTTCAACCGCTCAGCCCGGGCTTCGATGTAGCCATGCTCTTGCGAAATTTTCGCTCCCAACTTCTCCAGTCCTCTGAGGTGAAGATCAATCGGGCGGGCGCCGATGGCGCATCCCCCGGGGAGAGAAACTCTCGCTTGTTTAATCCGGGCGACCAACGGTCCCAGCACCAGGGTGGAGGCGCGCATAGTCTTGACCAGTTCGTAGGAAGCCTCCGGCTTTGCCAGGTTGCGACAGCAAATGGTCGTGCGGTGCTGCGCGCGGCCGAAACCCAGTTCCACCTCGGCCCCCATTGCGGCCAGCAGTTTCCGCTCGGTCTCGATATCGCGCACCTGGGGAACGTTTTCTAGGATGACGGGTTCTTCGGTGAGTAGCGCGGCGGCCATGGCCGGAAGCGCGGCATTTTTGGCGCCGCTGATGCGTACCGTGCCAAACAGCGGATTGCCGCCGCGAATGACAAACTTGTCCATGTAGGGATGTCCTAAACCAACGCTGCGGACGCCGAATTTACGAATCACAGCGCAGACCTCATTTTACGAGGAATTCGGGGCCGGAGTCCCCGAGAACTTGTGGCGACAATTACAGAGGCGAACCTGGAATCCCAAAACAGCTTACGATTTTGAGCAGCATCGAAAGCGGTCCCTGCTCGCACAAGTCAGATGCACCGCTCTGATTTTGGGAACTTTACTCTTCCGTCAGAAGATCGGCAATAGAGAACTCTCCAGAATTCGTCGAGTTTGGGCGGAAAAAATTCCCGCCAGGCGGATACCCGGTCAACCACGTCGTCGGGAAAAAATCGGCGATGCTATTTGCTCTCCAGGGCCGCGCGCAGATTGCCCCGGGCTTTCTTTAGACAGCGCTCCGCTTCAGTTTTGCTTACGCCTTTCCTCAGCATGATGATCGCCACGGAAACATTGCCGTCGGATTTCCTCAGGGCCCTAACACCACTGTCGCGATCAGTCCCGGTCGCTTGCTGCAGGATTCGCATCCCGCGCTCCACCAATTTACTGTTCTTGAGGCGCACATTGACCGTCAAGTTGCCGTAGACGCAGCCGAGCCTCGCCATCGCTCCGGTGGACAACATGTTAAGCACCATCTTCTGCGCGGTAGCCGCTTTCATACGAGTGGAACCAGTGACGGCTTCCGCTCCGACCTCGACTACAATTGAAATCTCGGCCGCACGTTGCAGTGGACTATTACGGTTGCAGGTTACGGCAACTGTTGTCGCACCCTGTAATCTGGAATATTCGACTGCAGCGACGGTGTAAGGCGTGCGGCCGCTGGCCGCGATCCCGACTACCACATCGCGCCCGGTGGGCTTGCGCTTGGCGATATCGGCGCGGCCCGCTTCGCGCGAATCCTCACTGGCTTCCACCGGCGTGCTCAGCGCCTTCACGCCTCCCGCAATCACGAACTGCACAGTCTTTGGATCGGTGCCAAAGGTTGGCGGACATTCCGCCGCATCAAGTGCACCCAGCCGTCCGCTGGTTCCTGTGCCCACATAGATCAGGTGCCCACCCTTGGCGAGCGCGCCGGCAATGGCGTCAATGGCCTGCGCAATATACGGCAGCGCCTTCTTGACGGCGCCGGCAACCTTGGTGTCTTCGGCGTTGAGGATACGTGCGATTTCGAGTGCGGATCGCAGGTCCAGGTTCTGGCTTGCGCGATTTCTTCGCTCGGTGCCGAGCATAGCGGTATCGATGGCGGGCACTTGCTTCATGCGACGATCAATGCTCCTCGAGCGCCTCGACGATGGCATCATGCACCAGCGGCCGGACCCGCCGAATACCCTGTGATGCGCGGTTGGGCCAAGTGCGGTTGGTGAGCAACGTTACCGAGAGCTGGCGCACGGGATCGATCCACAGGGAGGTTCCGGTGAATCCGAGATGCCCAAAGGACCCCGAAGAAAAAAAAGTTCCGGACGATGCCGGCGGCGATGGAGTGTCCCATCCCAGTGCTCGCGATGAACCGGCGGGAGAGTCCACTCGATGGGTGAAGAGTCCTACGGTTTCCGATTTCAGGATGGGTGCTCCGCGACGCAACATGCACTCAGCGAAGCGCGCGACATCGATTGCTGGAGCGAAGACGCCGGCGTGTCCCGCGACTCCCCCCATTACGGAAGCGTTCTCATCATTCACTTCGCCCTGGATGATTCGTTTGCGAAAGGCGCGATCGTCTTCGGTGGGGGGAATCCGTGGCTTCCACTCCGCCGGAGGATTGAATCGCGTATGCGTCATCCCAAGCGGCGTGAAGATTTCTTGCCGCGCAACCAGATCGAGCGCGAGGTCAGCCTGGCGCGCCAGCACCTCGCCCAGCAGGATGAAGCCGACGTCGCTATACTCGGCGCGCGTGCCGGGTTCGGTAACCAGGCGAGTGGTAAGCGCGGCTCGAACCAGTTCCTCGCGAGAAGCGGCAAACTCAAACAGCTTTTCGTAAGCGGGCAGTCCGCTGGAATGCGCCAGCAGCATGCGAAGAGTGACCGCCTCGCGCGTGGCCTGTTGGTGCCGGGGCGCTCGTGCCACAAAATCTGGAAGGAAATGTCCCAGGGGAATGTCCAGGGGCAATTTTCCGCGCTCATACAGCAGCATGGCCACGGCAGTCGTCGCCACGACTTTGGTTACCGACGCCAGGTCGAAGATAGTGTCGGCCTGAACCATGGGCGCATCGTCCTCGTAAGTGAAGCGGCCGAAGCCGCCCAGCGCGATCAGCGATCCGTTATGAGTAACCGCCAGCGCCGCGGCAGGGAACGCGCGTTGCTCGATGGCTTCGGTAATAATGGCAAAGGCTCGCGAGAATTGCTTGTCCTGAAGGTCGAAAGCAGACGGCAAGTCAGTTAACGGTTGCGACGATGAGTTCAAAACCACCTCATGATGGGCATGCAACTTATAATAGCTTGCCCGCGGAATAGCGCGGCAGATTCCTGGATCACGAAAGGTTTCAAATCCATTGAGGCTTCGTCTTCGGCCAGCTACAACGCTCCTTCTGTTTTGTCTCGGCTTAAACAGCAATATTTTCCTCTCAGCGCAGAAGGCATCCGCTCCCGTCGCCCCGGCGGCGGCGGCCACCGCGGGGCAGGATCGATTCGCAGCGGTTGACGCCCTGCTCAAAGATGCCGTTGATAAAGGCCGCGCGCCCGGAGTCGTCCTCCTGGTCGGCCACAACGGAACGTTTGTTTACCGCAAGGCCTTCGGCTATCGCTCGCTTGATCCCAGCAAAGAGCCGATGACCGTCGACACTATTTTCGACATGGCGTCGCTCACCAAGGTGATGGCTACCACCAGTTGCGTGATGCGCCTGGTGCAGCTCGGGCAGGTGAAGCTGAATGATCCCGTCGCCAAGTACATTCCCGAGTTCGCGCAAAATGGCAAAGACGAGGTGACGGTCCGGCAGTTGCTGACACACTACTCCGGCCTGAGGGCCGACCTGGACTTAAAGCAGTATTGGAGCGGCCTGGAGGAAGGCTACAAGCGCGCCAATGCCGAGAAGCTGGTTAATCCTCCAGGCTCCGTGTTCTTATATAGCGATATTAATTTTGTGGTGCTTGGCGAACTGGTGCAGCGGGTCGGCGGCATGCCGCTCGATCTGTATTCGCAGATGTTTATATTTGGTCCGCTGGGCATGACATCGACACGTTTTCTTCCGCCGCCGGAGTGGAAGCCCCGCATCGCGCCAACCCAACGCGACGAGCGCTCGGGACAGATGCTCCGCGGCGTGGTGCACGATCCAACCGCGCGGCAGATGGGCGGAGTCGCAGGTGATGCTGGAGTCTTCTCTACCGCCGATGATGTTGCCAAGTTCGCCCAGGCCCTGCTGAACGGTGGCGCGCCGGTGTTCTCGCCGTGGATTGTCGAGAAGATGACCACTCCGCAACAGCCTCCCAACCTGACGGACCTGCGCGGGCTCGGTTGGGACATCGATTCACCGTTCTCTTCCAATCGCGGGGAGCTGTTGCCCGTTGGGTCGTTTGGTCACACCGGTTTTACCGGCACATCGCTGTGGATTGATCCGACCACTAACACGTACATCATCCTGCTCACCAATGCAGTGCACATCAAGGACGGCAACGTGATTGCCTTGCGTACGGAAGTGGCCACGGCGGTCGCCGCTGCGTTGCAACTGCAGCCCAGCGAAGAGCAGAAGATGCGGGTGGCACGCATCACCGGCTACAACGAAGCGGCCGTCGCCAGCCGGCGTGTGGTGGTCCGCAACGGCCAGGTGTCCAACGGAATCGATGAACTGGAAGCGCACGACTTCGACGCGTTGAAAGTTCCTGGAGTTGCGACGCCAAAGGTGGGATTGGTGACCAACCAGACTGGTATTGACAGTCATGGCCGCCGCACGATTGATGTTCTGGCCCATGCGCGCAATCTGCAACTGAGCGCCATCTTCAGTCCCGAGCACGGTGTGCAGGGAACCTCTGACAGCGCGGACATCGGCAACACAAAAGACGGCGCGACAGGAGTAACTGTTTACAGCGTGTACGGAGACACCGATGCCAAGCGGCGCCCGCCGCTCGATGTCGTGCGCAAGCTCGATATCTTGGTGTTCGATATCCAAGATGCGGGGGCGCGCTTCTATACCTACGAGACGACGCTGGGATACTTTCTGGAAGCGGCGGCCACGCTAGGGAAGCCCATCGTGGTGCTTGATCGTCCCAACCCGATCAACGGAGCTTACGTTCAAGGTCCGGTGTCAGATGCGGGGCAGGAGAGCTTTGTGAACTATTACCCCGTGCCGGTGCGGCATGGGATGACCATAGGCGAGCTGGCGAAGTTATACAACTCCGAGCGCCACATCAACGCCAATCTCACCGTGGTCCCGATGAAAGGCTGGATGCGCGGTGACTGGTTCGACTCAACGTCGGCGCTGTGGGTCAATCCATCGCCCAACTTGCGCGACCTAAATCAGGCGACGCTGTATCCGGGAGTCGCGTTGATCGAGCAAACCAATGTTTCGGTCGGACGAGGTACGGATACTCCCTTCGAAGTGATCGGAGCACCATGGGTCAGCGCGAAGCGACTGGCGGCGTATCTGAACGAGCGCAACATCGCCGGGCTGCGGTTTATACCGATTACCTTTACGCCAACAACTGGACCATATGCTCGCCGGGAATGTGAAGGAGTCAGCATTATTGTCACCGATCGCGAGGTTCTGGACGCTCCCGAGCTGGGGCTGGAGTTGGCGGCGGCCCTTCACGCAGGCGGCCCCAACGGGGTTTGACATTGTTCACATGAAGCCGTTGCTGGCAAACCAGGCAGCCTTCGCGGCACTGCAAGCGGGGGAGGATCCGCGCCGTATTGCCGACGACTGGCGCGACGGCATCGAACAGTTCATGCAGATCAGGAAGAAGTATTTGATCTATTGAGCGGCTCTGTGGACCTTGGTTTCGTCGATCGTTAGACTGCGCTCGATCACCATTTCGATGGAATCGCCCACGCCAAGTTGAATTTCGGGCCCGCGAGTGAATAGAACGGTGGCCAATCCCAACGCCCCACCACTGGCCGCCCCGATGCCCGCGGCCTTGGCCCCTCCAGCGATTGCCCCAATCCCTGCTCCTGGTATCGCTGTGCCAACGATGGTCCCAACATCCTTGCCCTTGCTGCTATCTCCCTCAATGGTGCCTTCCTTATCTTTGACGCCTGCAGTATTGGCATCGCCGGGTGTTCCTTGCACCGCGCCAGGCAGCAGCAAAGTGTAGCCATTGGGGAAGATCATGGAGGTGAAGCTCATCTGCAGTTCGGCGCGGCCCTTGACCCTACCAGGGCGCAGTACCCGCCGAATTTCTCCCTGCACGAAGGTACCCGGCGGAATGACAATGCGGTCATTCATGACAATAGGAAAGGCAGTCTGCGCGTAAACTGGGTCGCCCGGTTTAGCGTTCTTGGTGGTGAGGCCCTGCTTCATGGTGAGCGGTACTCGCGTACCCGAGGGAACAGTGATCGTTTTGTCTGGTGCGGCCGGACGGTTGATCTGCTCCACTGGGGCGGCACGTGTCGGGAGTTCCGGCGAATCATCCCCGTCCTGCGCGACGGCGACGATCGTGGCGCTAAGAAAACCTATAAGCAGAATAGCTGCTGCTCTCATGTGTCTTCCCACCATAATTAGGCCCTACCGCACTACGTTGAAACGCGACCGAGTGTCAAAAGTCGCGCTCGTTTGCCACTGTCTCAGTTTGCATCGTCCTGCTCAATCGTTCAACTGGATGATACCCGCCCGACGCGAGCAAAGGAGCTTGTTTTTGTTGGGCAGAATCCCCCTGACACCGCCACCGCTCTCGGCTTGTTCCGGGTCCCGCTCCGAACCCCTTAAGGCTGGTATTTTATTCGCTTACAACGTCTGCGGAAAGCCAGGGACATCGATCACAGTAAGACGTGAGATAGATCACAGCAGGGTTGTGCGTCCCGAGGCCACAATCGCAGCAGAGTAGAGGCGCAGTGAGGCGCCGCCGTTGGAGGGAGCCATGTCGGACGATAAACGCGATGTTCTGGAGGTTTTACGCTACGAACTTAATTTCCTGGAGCAAGGCGGTTATGGAAACTGGTACAGCACGCCGTGGGGGCCAGCTTCCATCTTCCAAGACTCACTTACCTGTCCAAACCATGGGGACCCCAGCCGTCCACATGCTTGCCATGAGTGCCTACTTTATGACTTCGTTCCCGAGGAATACCGCACGGAAGACGTGCCCTGCCATCACATCCCTTTAAATCGCCAGGGGGTCACCGTCGCAACCCCTGATCAGACCGAGGAGGAGCTGAGGGAGAATGTGAAGCACTGGCTGAAGCGCACCATTGCGAGGATCGAAGCCGATCGCTCCAAGCAGAAGGCCGAGCTGGCAACCTCAAAGGCCGGATAGTTATCCTGGCTGAGCAAAATCGCCGAAATCGCGCTTGCATCGCAGGCACACATTCCAGTGTGTCCCATTTCGGAACGCGAACCCTAAAAGAATCTGTCCAAGCTGGAATTCTCCGGCCTTCTTGCGGATAGAATGCGGCATCGGGCCAGTGCCTGCCGGAGCACGCCATGAAACGAAGTTTTGCCTCCCTCAACCCACAGGAAGCTTTGCACGTCGCCATCTTCATCGAGGAGCGCAACGCCGAGTTGTACCACCGCTTCGCCGAGATGTTTGTCGAGTTCCGTGATAGCGAGTCGCTGGAGATCGCCAGTATCTTCTGGGAGATGGCGGTGGAAGAAAAAAACCACAGCTCGCTTCTGCAAGGCAAATACTTGGAACAGTACGGCAGCTCGCGTTGCGCCCTTACGGAAGAAGACCTAATCGAATGGATCGAAGTTCCGAAATTGGAGGATGGGGACGTCTTCGCTGCAACCCGTGAAGGCCGCACCACCAATGTGCGCGACCGCGCATTGCGGGTGGCGCTCACGGCGGAATTAGGCGCTCAACGTTATTATTCCCACTTGGTGGAGAACACCCAGGAAGGGCCCTTGCGTCAGCTCTATGGCGAACTAGCCGAAATGGAAGACGGCCACGTGGCCTTCATTCAGCGTAAGCTCGTCCCTCACCCTACAAACGATAAGAAGGCAATCTAAGGTCACGACGGCAGTACTGCAAGCACACTCGCGCATCTAACTACGCGGCCGGCTTTGCCGCGCGTGAGGGTGAACGGCTCCGGCTGCAGGTCCTTGTCCGCAAGCATTATTTCGAGCCGCATAGAGTCGCCTTCAATGGTGCCCTTGTACGTGGCTGGAAGATCGCGCGGCGGATTGGCCTGGGTGACTGGCCCACCCCGCTCCGGGGTGTAAGTCCCGCGCGCCGCAAATTCTCCTTTTGCATCGGCCTTGATCGGTTCCAGTATCTTGCCGTGCGCGCAATCAAATTGCAGTGTAGCGCCCTGCGGGGTAACTTCCATTCTGACGTGGCGGCCGCCCCACACCCCGGGCGAGACGCCGGCATCCTGCTTCGTGTTTGATTGACTCATTAGCGTGAGAGCTTCTGCGAGCACGACTAAGACCGTGCCGATCCAATACAATTTCATCCGATACCGTTCCTTTGCCTCGCCTCGAAACACAATTTCTATCTTAGATTCTAAACTGGTAACTAAGGCGGTAAGGTCGTATTTCATGCGACGTGACAAGGCTTAACGGCATCTGAGGTCGCATATTGAGGAATCGAGCATGTACCACTACGATCCCAAGACGGCGCTGGAAGAGTTGAACGAAGATGCGGTATTGCCCAACCCGGTTCGAGTGCGCGACATGATGCTGCGAGCGCATCTCGATGCCGATCATTCACTGGAGTATAACCGCCTGTTCGTCGAGTATCAGAAGGGCTTTGGCGAGCTACTGGAAACGGGACGCCATCTGCTGGAAGGACTGGCTGGATCGCAGAAGAAATAATAAGCAGGTCGTTGGCCAAGGAGAGCCCATGAAAGTCTGGTTGCTGTTGAGCTTATTCTGCCTATTTGCAATGGCGGCGTTTGCAGCGGAGTCGCGCAACGTGACCTACAAGAGCGGCGATGAGACGGTGAGCGCGGTTATGTATACGCCGCAGGGCAAGGGACCATTTCCGGCGCTGGTCGTGATCCACGAATTCTGGGGACTAAACGATTGGGTGAAGGAACAGGCATCGAAGCTGGCCGATCAAGGATATGTGACGCTTGCCATCGATCTGTACCGCGGAAAGGTCGCGACGACACCCGACGAGGCACACGAGATCATGCGAGGTGTACCGGAAGACCGGGCCAATCGCGATCTGCTGGCGGCCAGCAGCTACTTGCGCTCGCAGAAGAATGTCGATCCCAAGCGCGTCGGCTCCATCGGGTGGTGCATGGGCGGAGGCTATTCTCTCGATCTCGCGCTGAACGATCCCAAGCTGAAGGTTGCGGTCATCAACTACGGCCATCTTGCGACCGACGATGCCGCGCTGAAGAAGATCAATGCGGCAATCCTCGGCATTTTTGGCGGACAAGATCGCGGCATTTCAGTGGCGGACGTAAACAAGTTCGAGGCGCAACTCAAAGCCTTGGGCAAAACTGTCGAGATCCACGTCTTTCCCGACGCTGGTCACGCGTTCGAGAATCCAAATAATAAACAGGGATATCGAGCAGATGACGCGGCCCAGGCTTGGAAGCTGACGGTCGATTTTTTGGCGAAGAATTTGAAGTCGAAATGACGAGGTCGAATTCAACTTTTCGATCCAGAAAGCGCCTGCTTTGGATGCTGCTGGCCATCGTCGCGGCATCGGCGCTATGGGCGCTGAAGGTGGAAGTTGCGTATCAGCGAAATGTCCGCCACATTCCAACCAATTTTCACCTGTATCGCCACGTTCCGCTCACGAGCTGGAAGACGTAGCGCTAATAGCTGAGAACCTGATTACACCCGCTCCAGGACCATGGCGATGCCTTGGCCGACGCCGATGCACATGGTGCACAGAGCATAGCGCCCGCCGGTGCGTTGCAGTTGCAGGACGGCAGTAGTGACCAGTCGAGCGCCGCTCGCGCCCAGAGGATGGCCAATCGAAATCGCTCCGCCATTCGGATTCACTTTCGGGGCGTCGTCGGGGATTTGCAGTTCGCGTAGCACAGCCAGCGCCTGGGAGGCGAAGGCTTCATTCAGCTCGATTACGTCCATATCCGCGATGCTTAGTTTCGCCAGCGCAAGGACCTTGCGCGTGGCTGGAACAGGACCCATCCCCATAATGCGCGGCGCGACTCCCGCCGATGCGGAGGCAACAACACGCGCCTTTGGGGTAAGACCGTAACGCGTCACAGCTTGTTCCGAGGCCAGCAGGAGCGCGCACGCGCCATCGTTGACGCCCGAGGCGTTACCCGCGGTAACGGTGCCACCTCGTTTCACGATCGGCTTCAGTGCGGCCAGCGCTTCGAGTGTTGTATCCGGACGAGGGTGCTCGTCGTGGCCTACGACGACAGGCACACCCTTGCGGCCGGAGATCGTGACCGGAACAAGCTCTTCCGCAAGAGCGCCACTCTTGATTGCGGCGGCCGTGCGCTGTTGGCTGCGATAGGCAAACGCATCCTGGTCCTGACGCGAGATATGGAATTTTTCCGCCACGTTCTCGGCAGTTTCAGGCATGGAGTCCACTCCGTAGGCGGCTTCCATCAGCGGATTCACGAAGCGCCAGCCGATCGTAGTGTCTTCCAATTTCACGCCGCGAGTGAAAGCAGCATCAGATTTTGCCATGACAAACGGGGCCCGCGACATGCTCTCCACGCCGCCAGCCATCACCAGGGAATTTTCTCCGGTTTTGATTGCCCTGGCGGCGATAGAAACGGCATCCATACTCGAGCCGCATAGGCGATTCACGGTTGAGCCAGGAACGGTTTGCGGAAGCCCGGCGAGCAACAGTGCCATGCGGGCGACGTTGCGGTTGTCTTCTCCTGCCTGGTTCGCACAGCCCAGAATTACGTCGTCAACCGCACTCCAATCGACAGAAGAGTTGCGTTCAATCAGGGCCTTGATCGGGACTGCCGCGAGATCATCGGTGCGAACCGTAGACAACGCTCCGCCATAGCGGCCAAACGGAGTCCTGATTGCGTCACAAATGAAGGCGTTCGACATTCGGCAAAACCTGGATGTTCCAACATCATAACTTGAACGAGCTTAATGATGCGCCTGCCGAGGACCGGCCAGGAGGACAGCAGGTCCATCTACGGTCCAAGCGTTTTGGCGCCGAGATATAGATATTTACTTCAACACATATAAGGCGTTCACATGCGCGGTAACCGTGATTTTCTGCGCTCCAAACTCAGCCATTGGAGAAGCAGGAGGGGCAGCCATCGTTCCTACGCCTGCCTGTTTCGCAAAAACCATCGGGCGAATTGGGGTGGGTTCGTACGTGTCGACGGACGCATAAGAAAGTTCGCCCAGGGTGCGGCCACTGAAACGCGCGACTGCATTGGCTTCGGCGCGAGCGCGCGGTAGCGCATCCTCCACGGCCTTGATTTTAGCGGCCTGCATGTCGTCGAGAAGATAACTGAGCGACTGATCGCCAGTCACGTCCGCCATGTTGGCGAGGCCTTCGGTAATCGGCCCGACCTTAGAGAAGTCTTTCAGCTTGATGCTGATATTGGTGTCCACGCGATAGCCCACCAGCTTGCGCTTCGGGGTCTTGTAGTCATACACCGGCTGAACCGAGAACCTACCAACCTCAGCGTCCTTGGGATCGAGCCCATTGGTGCGTAGGAGTTGCCGCACCTGATCCGCGGCGCGGTTCGCTCTCTGATTTGCGTCTTGCAACTTGTCTTCCTGTGCCGAGATATCAAATTGCACCAGCACCGTATCGGGTTCCGATTCGAACTTGCCGTCAGCACCGACCCATACTGTGTTGGGAATAGGAGAGTTGGTGGCGCGATCCTGCGCGGCTAGGGATCTCGTCACGGCAATTGGGCCGAGGAAAACCAAGACTGCAAGCGCTATGGACGGCCAATTTCTGGGTTGCATGACAGCACCTGGTACCACGCATTTCTCCAAAGCTGCGGGGAACGTGGCTCCTTTCGTTTCGAAATCATAATCTGGCACGGCGGTTTTGACCAAGGTTCCACCGAACGTCTTCCTGAAAAGAACGTGGGAAGTTGTCATCCTTGCATGAAATTGTGGTTCGTGGACGGGAGTCAGGTGATGATCTCGATTCCCAGAATCAAACTCGCCACGTATTTTCGCAACGAATGTGTCATCCAAATATTGAAAAAGCGAATCTAAAAAGGTACGTTGCTGATAGTTATCAACGGCAAGGTCGGGCAAGGAGCGGCCGATGCGTAGATGGTATGTGCCACTTACACTGCTGGGAATCGGCAGCATTGGGGCGTTTTTGCTGAGCGAGTGGGGGAGAAACAGCTTGCGCGCCCTATTCGAAGGCTTCCACCCGACGCGCGACCGTTGGCTGGAATGGAATGAGAGCGCGCAAAGCGAACTCGATCGCCTCCAGGCTGCCTTAAATCGTATTGCCGAATCGTTGGAGCCACGCACTCAGTTCGAACACTAACTGCTCGCCAGGTGACGTTCTACGAGGACGGTCGCGGGGGGCGCCAGTTCATTGATTCTTCCCGCCATTCTGATGTCGCGTTGGGTAACTCCTCCCGAATCGTGCGAAACCAATGCCAGGGTCACCTTGTCGTAGCTGATGTGAATGTCAGGATGATGATTGAGGGTTTCGGCTGCTTCGGCAATTTGATTCACGAAGTCCATGGCCTGCAGAAAGTTTGTGAACTGGAAATTGCGCTGGATCGCATTTCCGTTTTTCTTCCAGCCGGGAAGCTTTTGTAGGGCTTGCTGAACTTCAGCGTCCGACAGCAAGGCACTCATTGGTTGACTCCTTGATAAGTTAGCTCCGATCACTTCCCGTACGAAGTCCCGGAATTCGCAACAAAAAAATAGCTGCAGCCTCACTTTGCAGCTGGAACTCCGATTTCAATGCGCAACTCTTGCCATATTTGCTCGGAAATAGAGAGGAAGGTTCGCACAATCTTAGGATCGAATTGCCGTCCTGCATTACGCTCAATTTCTCGCCGTCCCGCCGGTATGGATTGTGCGGCGCGATAAGGACGATCGGAGGTAATGGCATCAAACGTGTCGGCAATAGCGAAAATGCGCGCCCCCAAGGGGATCTGATCGCCCCTTAGCCCGCGAGGATAGCCGCTGCCGTCGAAGCATTCCTGGTGTGAGTAAACGATGTCGGCCGCCTCTCGCAGGAAGGGAATTCTGCGCAACATCCGGTAACCAAGCAGGGCATGCCGGCGCATGATTTCCTGTTCTTGGGGACTTAGCCTGCCGGGCTTACGCAGGATTGCGTCGGGTATCGCCATTTTGCCGATATCATGCAGGAATGCTCCGCGGGCAATCGTGCGAACGTGTTCGTGCGGCAACTCCATGGCTCGGGCAATAGCGATGGTAAAAGCGGTCACGCGCTTGGAGTGGCCTTCGGTCTCGGCATCTTTCAGGTCGAGCGCATCTCCTAACGCTTCCAGGGTTATGTCATAGGAACGCTCCAGGTCGGCGAGAGCGCGACGAAGTAAATCGGTGCGAGCGGCAACCAGAGATTCCAGCTTGGTCTGGTACGCCAGATTCTCAAGCTTCAAGCGGCGATTTTCCATGGCTCGCCGAACGATAGCCAGCAACTGTTCGCCTTCAAACGGTTTCAGCAGGTAGTCGTACGCGCCGTTTCGAATGGCAGCCAGGGCCACCGAGATATCGTGGACGGCAGTAACCATCACCACCGGAATGTCGGGATGCTCGTGACGAATCCGCGCCAACAAGGACAAGCCATCCATCCCTACCATGATGACGTCAGACAATACGAGCGAGTAATTCTCGTCGGCATGCAGCAGGGCAAGCGCCTCCTTGCCCGAGGTGACGGGACGACACTCGAAACCGGCCTGGCTCAAAATCGAGCACACGATTTCCCGGATTGCATTCTCGTCATCAACTACCAGGATGCGTTCGTCAGCCATAATGGGAAGCTCACCACGGCAATCGCGCCCACGGTCTTTTGTTCGATTCTATCTACTTCACCCTGAACCGCTACAGAAATTATGGTGCGTCTCTGCACCTCGATGGTCAGTTGTGGCAGAAAATTGGGAGGTAGCGAGCGCGAAAAACTTACCCACCTGAAACTGCGGGGTTGGCATCGCGATGCCAACATAGGGTAGCCGGAGCCCTAACTTCTGTCAGATCGTGGCGCGATCTAAGCCCTAAGTTCCATGTGCCGTCCCGCCCTAATATCTCCTCAACTCCTGTATCTCTAACGTTTTAAATGAATTATGGAATTTCTGCCAGCCACCCTTACTCGTTTGGGTTTTGGGCACGCCGATTGCACAGTACTAAGGTGTCGGTGAGCAGATAGCGAAAGCGAATACACAAAACTGAGTCACTTTATCACGGTCTGGAACAAACCGAGGGGGTATCAATGAGCACTCTGCAGCAAGCGAAAATATTCGGTTTTGTAACATACATGCCAGCGGTCCTGCAACGCAGCGTTGATAGCTATAGCGAAACCTACGAGGAGAACCGCCATCGCGTGTATGCTCTGGCGTTTTGGATGACGGATAACGAACTGGACGCCGCCGAGTTCATGACCCAGACCTTCTGTCGGGCATTTGCTAAGAGTGACGCGCCGACGGCGGAAGAAATTGATCGCTGCCTGATTAACGAGTTGCGCGAGTACATGCCTCTCGGAACTCTGACCCTGAATTGCGCGCCCTGCGAGAGAGCGCTTTCGGTCCGCCGTAATACGCTGCGGGTTGATCTGGAACGGGCTGTGGTTCAGTTACCACCCACAGAAAAGATGATTTTCCTGATGCACGACGTGGAAAGCTATGATCACGCGCGCATCGCCCGCACCCTTGGACTTAGTGAAGAAGAATCACGCGTTGGACTTCACCAGGCGCGGCTCCGCCTGCGCGAACTGCTGACGAAATCAATTTGATTCCACAACCTCGGCCCTTCTCCTTAACACTCAAGCCCCTCGAAAGAGGGGCATTTTTATTGGCAGTCGGCAGAGTGCCCTAGCTCTTCTGTGCCTCTTCTTCCGCGCCGTCCATCTCCTCTTCTTCTTCGCGCTTAAGGGGGCGCAGCAGCGGAAAGAGAATCACATCACGGATGGACCGCGAATCGGTCAGCAGCATGGTTAGCCGGTCGATGCCGACGCCCTCGCCCGCGGCCGGAGGCAATCCATACGACAGAGCGCGAATGTAATCCTCGTCCATCTGATGTGCTTCTTCGTCGCCGCGGGCGCGTTCGCCGAGCTGCAACTCAAAGCGGCGGCGCTGTTCTTCGGGATCGTTCAGCTCGCTGAAAGCGTTGCCGATCTCCAGTCCGCCGATGAAGATTTCGAAACGCTCAACCCACTCGGCGTTCTCCTCCGGCTCGCGCTTGTTCTTCGACAGCGGCGAGATGGCGAGGGGAAAGTCGTAAATGAATGTCGGCTGGATGAGGTGCGGCTCGGCAATAAACTCGAAAATCTCGGCTATCGTTTTGCCGTCGGGCGACACCGGATCGTAGGGGATGTGCGGATTCGCCGCATTGTAGCGGCGCACCATGGCGGCAATCTGCTCGGCACTGGAGAAGTCGCCCATCTCGGGCTTTTCTCCGGCGTTTTCGGGCCAGTACTTGATGATGGCTTCCCGCATTGAGAGCCGCTGGAAGTTGCCAAAGTCAATCTCGTGCCCGTTGAAGTGCGCGATGGTTGTGCCGTTTACGTCGCGCGCCACCTGCGCCAGCATTTGCGCCGTGAAGTCCATCATGTCCCGGTAGTCGGCGTAGGCCATATAGAACTCCAACATGGTGAACTCAGGATTGTGCTGGGTCGAGATACCTTCGTTGCGGAAGTTGCGATTGATCTCATACACGCGGTCCATGCCGCCGACAACCAGCCGCTTCAGATAAAGCTCGGGCGCGATGCGCAAATACAGATCGACATCGAGCGTGTTGTGGTGGGTGATGAACGGCTTGGCCACCGCGCCGCCGGCGATAGGATGCATCATCGGCGTCTCGACCTCGACGAAGCCGTTGCTGTCGAGAAATCTCCGCATCGACTGCACGACCTTGGCGCGTTTCAGGAAGACTTCGCGTACGCCGGGATTCATCGTCAGGTCAACATAACGGCGCCGGTAGCGCGTTTCTACGTCCTGCAGTCCATGCCATTTTTCGGGCAGGGGGAGCAGGTCCTTCACGAGGAAGGTGATCTCCTCCACGTGGACGGTCAGCTCGTTGGTGCGGGTGCGGAAGAGGTAGCCCTTCACGCCGATGTAGTCGCCGAGGTCGAGCAGCTTGTAAAGCTGAAACGCCTTCTCGCCGACGTTGTCGAGACGGACGTAAATCTGCAAGCGCTGGCCGCCCTGTTGCAGGTGAGCGAAGCCCGCTTTGCCCTGCACGCGAATGGACATCAGGCGTCCCGCAACGCTGACGTTCACGCGGGAGGATTCGAGCTCCGGGCTGGTCTTAGCCGAATACGCTTCGACGATCTGGGGAACAGTATGCGTAGTTTCGTAGCGATAGGGATAGGCCTGCTGCCCCAGCGCTTCAATCTGCTTCAGCTTTTCTTTGCGGAGTTCGTAGATTTTCTGGTCAAGTGCCACATGTCATTCCTGGTTCGCCGCTCTTGCCTAGGCGAAGAGATAAAGAAATCCGATTATAGATTGTGGTAAGCGGAATTGCGTGAGCGACACGCTATCCCTCTCGGAGCAATGAATTTCCGCATCTCGACGAGATTCAGCACTATTCGCCGACGTGCAATTTGAGTCGGGTGCGTATTTGACAGATAGGCTCTACTGACATGAGTTCGCATGGAAGTTTTGACATCGCAAATGACGAAGGCCGACCTAAATCGAAACCCGGCAATGGGTCGCTGATTTCCGACTTCACTAAATCTTGCGCTCGAGCTTAAGGAAATGAGCGACGAAGATGTTGTGAGCGACGGTCAAAGAGGCCAGAAATCATCGATAACCGTTTCTCCGCTACGGCGGCGCAAAGCGCTTGATCCTTTGATTAGGTCCTGCGGTTCATCGGAACCACTTCTTCAGAATCATCACATATCCCTCTTCGTCACGGTTATGACCAGCGCCGGAAGCTTGGCGGCGATGGCGGCGATGGCTGCCGTCTGTGCTCATCGTAATAGCCTAAAGCCGGTCGCCAGTATTTCTTGGTCATTGTGTGTGTTTCGACCTGAACTCTACCACGCCAAGTACCATTCAAAGTTGTGACGCTTGTCATTGGAACTTGGCAAATCGAGACGAAGCTTGCTCGATACATGGCCATGGTACTCCGCGAGTCTTTCTAGAGCCGCAGCCGGCTGACACCTGAAGCTCGATACCCGAAAGCTCAGCGAAAAGCGAACTGCGAAAGCGATTTGTGACGCATGTCATTGAATCCCGTCCCGCAAGGCGGTATATTGGCGCGTTCGTTACTATTCCGGATCGCGCCTCGCTGCGATCATCGAGACAGCACTTATGCCGCAGAACTATGTACCGATGTTCATTTTTGCTTTCCTGGCGTTTCTGGTAGCGGCCGGGACGCTCGCGCTTTTCTACATCGTCCGCCCGCGCAACCCGTTCAAGACCAAGCTGATGCCTTACGAATGCGGCATCACGCCCTTCGACAGCGCACGTGGCCGATATACGATCCGCTTTTATATCGTCGCCATCCTGTTTGTGGTCTTCGACGTCGAGACAATCTTCCTGTTTCCGTGGGCCGTGCAGTTTAAGCTGCTGGGTTTGTTCGGTCTGCTGGAGATGCTGATCTTTCTCGGCATCCTGATCGTGGGATACATCTGGATCTGGAAGAAGGGCGCGCTGGAGTGGGTGTAGCGGTAATGGCATCCAGCGCGGAGACAATCGGCCCGTCCCTATTCGCATCGGCAGATGAGGATGGGGATTTGTTTTTTGAAGGCGTGACGTGGCCGTTCGCGCCAATATGGCGAGTTTGCGAAACAATGTGATTGCGATCACAACGCGACGTGACTGCCGCACAAGATGCCCATACCCTGAAGCTGTTACAAGTAAAGGCTGAGAACAATGCCCGACGAAACCAAAGGAACCGACCCAGTCTCTCCTGAATCATCCTCCCCGATGAGCGCCTCTGTGGCGCCCGGCGAGGGAGAAGGATCGGGCGGCGCCAAGGCGTCTGCCGAAACGTCCCCAAGTTCTGCTGCACCAGCGGTTCCGCCGACCATATCCACAGCTAAGGCCGCCGAACCGGCGAAGCCAGCGGCTCCTGCGACCGGCGAAAAGCCTGCCGCCCCGGCTGCGGCCAAGCCTGCGGCTCCCGCTGTTGCCAAGCCTGCGCCAAAGCCGGAAGGCCCCAAGCCAGAGCCTTGGGAGGCGGAACTGGTAATGCGTCTTCGCAGCCAGTACGGCTCGGGGATCAAAGAGGCAAGCACTTACCTTGGCCAGAAGTACCTGATCGTCGACAGCTCGATCGTTTACGAGATCCTGTTGCGCATGCGCCAGGACGAGTTGTTCGACTACTGCGTGGACATTACCGCAGTGCACTATCCCAAGCGCGAGGCGCAGTTCGACATCATTTACATCCTCTATTCGTTCCACCACAACGAGCGCGTCCGGATCAAGACGCAGATCAAAGACGGTGAGCATCTTCGCACCGCCGTGGAAATTTGGGAGACGGCCAACTGGCTGGAGCGCGAGGTCTTCGACATGTTCGGCATCGAGTTCGACGGGCATCCCGACCTGAAGCGCATTCTGCTCCCTGACGGATGGAAGGGCCACCCGCTGCGCAAGGACTATCCCATCCTGCAGCAGGACCAGGAATGGGTGCAGATCAACCTCGGCATCGAGAGTGGACAATGAGCGACCGCACCGACTACCTCGATCTCGATACCAAGGACGAAACTTTTCTTGACTCGACGGAACTGGTTCTCAATATGGGGCCGCAGCATCCGTCCACGCACGGCGTGTTGCGCGTCATCCTGAAGCTGGATGGCGAAAAGGTCCTCGGCACCGAGTGCGTCATTGGCTACCTGCATCGCGGCGTAGAGAAAATTGCAGAGAACCGCACCTACGCGATGTTTAATCCGTACGTGGATCGCATGGATTACGTCGCCGCGGTCTCCAACGGTCTGGGTTACTGCGAAACGGTAGAGAAGTTGCTGAGCGTAGAGGCCCCGCCGCGGGCGCAATACATCCGCGTCATTCTCACGGAGTTGTGCCGCATAGCCAGCCACCAGGTTTGGCTGGGCACGCATGCGCTCGATATCGGAGCGATCACGCCGCTGTTCTATTGCTTCCGCGATCGCGAAGAGGTCCTGAAGATATTCGAGAAGTATTGCGGCGCGCGCCTCACTACGCATGCGTTCCGCATCGGTGGCTGCCTCTACGAGGCCTATGAAGGCTTCGAGCAGGATTGCAAGAAATTCTGCGACGCCTTCGTGCCTAAGCTCGACGAATACGAAGAGCTGCTGACCACCAACCGCATCTGGGTGGAGCGCACCAAGGGCGTCGGCATTTTGAATCCGGAGGATTGCATCGCGCTGGGCGTGACCGGGCCGGTGCTGCGCGCCAGCGGCGTGAAGTGGGACCTGCGCAAAGCTCAGCCTTACGAGTCGTACAAGGACTTCGACTTCAAGATCCCGACCGGATTGCACGGCGACACCTACGACCGGTACCTGGTGCGCATCGAGGAGATGCGCCAGTCGGTACGCATTATTCGCCAGGCTGTGGATGGCCTTCCGCAAGGGCCGATCATGGCCAAGGTGCCCAAGGTGATTAAGCCGCCGGTGGGCGAGGTCTATCACTCGATCGAGGCGCCCAAAGGCGAGCTGGGATATTTCATCGTGAGCGACGCTTCCACGCAGCCGTATCGCATTCGGGTGCGTCCTCCGTCGTTCGTCAATCTGCAAGCCCTCGACAAGATGGTGCGCGGGCTGCTGGTGGCCGACGTGGTTGCCGTCATCGGCACCCTCGACATCGTGCTCGGGGAGGTGGACCGATAAATGATCAAGTACATCCAAGGCTATCTGAATTCGGGCACGACCCCCGGTGAGGCGGGCAACGTGTTCTGGGCGACGGTTTACATCCTGCTGGTGATTGTCGGGGTTTCGCTGGCCGTCATCTGCATGAATTGGCTGGAGCGCAAAATCCTGGCGCACATGCAAATTCGTCTTGGCCCCATGCGCGTCGGTCCGCACGGACTGTTGCAGCCTTTTGCCGACGCCCTCAAGCTGCTCATCAAGGAAGACATCATCCCCCAGGACGCCGACAAGTTTGTGTTCTGGAGCGCGCCCGTCGTTGTGACCATGACGGCGTTTACTACATTCCTGGTAGTGCCGTTCGGCCGCACCCACGCCGTTACCGACATGAACATCGGAGTGTTGTTCATGCTGGGCGTGTCGTCGCTGGGCGTGCTGGGCATCATTATGGCGGGTTGGTCGTCGAACTCGCACTACCCTCTGATGGGCTCGCTGCGTTCGAGCGCGCAAATGGTTTCGTACGAAATCGCCATGGGACTGGCGATTGTCTCGGCCGTGCTGATGACAAGCCTGCAGACAGGCACCGGTACGCTGAGCATGATCGGCATCGTGGAGTCCCAGGCCGCTCAACATACCTGGTTCATCTTTAAGTTTTTCCCGCTGGGCTTCATCGCCTTCGCGGTGTTTGCGATTGCGATGGTGGCGGAGACCAACCGCGCCCCCTTCGATTTGCCGGAAGCGGAATCGGAGCTGGTTGCGGGATTCCACACCGAGTACAGCGGCTTTCGCTGGTCACTGTTCTTTCTGGCCGAATACTCGGCCATGCTCGCGGTCTCGTCGATTGCGGTGACGCTCTGGCTGGGCGGATGGATGCGGCCATTCCCGAATCTGTTGGGCGGGCCCACCTGGGACATGGCGTTCTCGTTCCTTCCGGCGCTGACGTTCTTCGTGCTCGCTGCTGGGTGCTTCCTGGGAACCATACGCATGCCGAAGATCCCGCAGTTTCGCATCCAGACGATTGGCTTGGGCACATTCGGGGCGCTGCTGGGATTTGTCGGCCTGTTGCTGCTGGTGCCGGCGGTGCGCGTCCGCATACAAGACATTTACTGGTTCGTCGTCAAAGTCGCCTTCTTCATGTACTTGTACATCTGGTATCGCGGAACGTTCCCGCGCTATCGCTTTGACCAGCTCATGAAGGTGGGCTGGAAGGTACTGCTGCCGACAGGCTTGGGCGTACTGATTGCCACCGCGCTTTGGGGCCTGATGCCACAACTGTCGGCGGCGATTCTGGGGGTGCTGCAGTGAAGCTAACTCCGCTGGTCCGCAAAATCCTACTGGTTGACCTGATCAAGGGCCTCAAGGTGACGTTCCACTATCAGCCGCCGAGTGAGGCGATTACTGAGCAGTATCCGCTGGAGCGCCCGGTGATTTTCGAGCGCTTCCGCGGGCAGCCGCGCTTGAACTCGAATCCTGATACCGGCGAGTCGTTGTGCATTGTCTGCAACCTGTGCGCGCTGGCTTGTCCTGAGCAACTGATCGTGGTGAAGGGCGAGCGCAACCCGGCAACTAAGCGCAAAGAGGTTGTCTCATGGACCTACGATCTGAGCCGCTGCATGTTCTGCGGGCTATGTGCTGAGGCGTGCTCGACCGATGCGCTGGAGCTGAGCCAGGATTACGAAATGGCGCTTTATAGCCGCGAGGGAATGGTGCTGGACCAGGCCGCGCTGGAGCGCGGGCCCGAGCCGGTAAGGTACGCGAAATGACGCCTGTTGCGACACCGTTCTTTTTCTACTTTCTATCGTTCACGGCGATCGTCTCCGCCATTGCGGTCATTACGCGGCGGAATCCAGTGCACGCGGCGCTGTCGCTGATCGTGACCCTGCTCTCGCTGGCGGGCTTCTACCTGATGCTATACGCGCCCTTCGTGGCTGCGGTGCAGATCGTGCTCTACGCCGGCGGAATCATGGTGCTGTTCCTGTTCGTCATCATGCTGGTGAATCTGGAGCAGAACATCCGCGAGTACCAGTTCAACAAGCAGTGGATCGTGGCGACGATTGCCGCGCTGGCGCTCGGCGGATTGTTGGCGTTTGTGTACCGCACCGGGCGAGGCGCGTTCCCGACGGCGTTCTATCAAAGTTATCGCGGGCTTGAGGCCGATAACACTCAGCAGATTGGCGTCTGGCTGTACGGCAATTACATGCTGCCATTCGAAATCGCTTCGCTGCTGCTGCTGGTGGCCATCGTGGGCGCGGTGGTTATGGCGAAGAAGAGGATTTGAGCGGAGGCCGCATGACACAGAATAAGTTCGAGCTGAAGCCATCGTACGGCAGCCGGGTTTCTGTGAGTGTCGGTCCGGTATGGACGACGATCACGGTAAAAGTGCGGACCGACCGGCTGCTCGTCCACGGCCTCAGGCAAAAGACGCGTAAGCCCAAAGGTTCGGAGGCCGACGGTTAAGTTATGACAGAGATCACCACCATGCATTACCTCGTGGTTGCGGCGGCGCTGTTCATCATTGGCACCATCGGCGTGCTGACCCGGCGCAACGTGGTCATCATCCTGATGTCGATTGAGTTGATTCTGAATGCCGTGAACCTGAACCTGGTGGCGTTTTCGCGGCTCTGGGGATTGCATGGGCAAGTGTTTGCGATCTTCGTGATTACGGACGCGGCCGCGGAAGCAGCAGTCGGGCTGGGCATCATCATCGCCTTCTTCCGTAACAAGGAGACGGTGAATGTGGACGAAGTGGACCTTTTGAAATGGTAGAGCGGCCATAGGGGTCCTTCGACTCCGGCGAGCAAAAGCCGCGCGCCTGCGCTCAGGATGACAGACGAGATGAATTCATCCTCTGGCAAAAAGCGAAGGGCGAAAAGCGAATTGCGATTTTACTGACGGCTGAGAGCTGACGGCTGAGAGCTTATACATGTTCTTTCTTGACCACATTCTGGTTGATTCCGCTTTTTCCCGCCCTCGGTGCGGCTTGCATGTTCCTCTTTGGACGCAAGCTGTCGAAGCAGGCGGTGAATGGCATCTGCGTCGGCTTGGTTGTGCTGGCGTTCGCGTGGGCGTGTGTCGCGGTCTGGCAATACACGGGCTACAGCGCGGCGCATCCCGGTAAGCCTTTCGAGAAGGTGCTGTACACCTGGATGGGCACCGGCGACGCATCCTTGACCTACCCGATGCATGGCGGCCGCACGGCCGAATTCCGCGCCGATGCCGGCTTCCTGCTCGATCCGTTGTCTTGCATCTGGCTGCTGTTCGTGACCGGCGTGGGCATGCTGATCCACATTTACTCGATCGGCTACATGGGGCATGAAGGCGGGTATTATCGTTTCTTCGGATACATGAACCTCTTCATGTTTTCCATGCTGACGCTCATCCTGGCCAACAACTATGCCGTAATGTTCGTGGGCTGGGAGGGTGTGGGACTGTGTTCGTATTTGCTCATCGGTTTCTACTTCCAGCGACACTCCGCATCGACGGCTGCGAACAAAGCATTCATTGTTAATCGCATCGGTGACGCCGGGTTCATCCTGGGCATGTTCACCATTGCCTGGTACTTCGGCTCGATGCAGTACACCAAGGTCAACCTGCTGGCGCGCAGCGGACAATTCCACATTGGCGATCCGGTGATCACCGCGGCTTGTCTGCTGCTGTTCGTCGGAGCCTGCGGCAAGTCGGCGCAGTTTCCGCTGTATGTGTGGCTGCCGGACGCGATGGAAGGCCCGACGCCGGTCTCGGCGCTGATCCATGCTGCAACCATGGTGACTGCGGGCGTGTACATGGTGGCACGCTCCAACGCGCTGTTTGTGTTGGCGCCGAATGCGATGAAGACCGTCGCCATTGTTGGCGCGTTGACTGCAATCTTCGCCGCGACCATCGCTTTGGTGCAGAACGACATCAAGCGCGTATTGGCCTACTCGACGGTGTCGCAGTTGGGATACATGTTCCTGGCGCTCGGCGTGGGGGCATTTGCTGCTGGTGTTTTCCATGTCTTCACGCACGCGTTCTTCAAGGCACTGCTCTTCCTCGGCGCCGGCTCGGTGATTCACGCCATGAGCGGCGAGCAGGAAATGCAGCACATGGGCGCGCTGCACGGAAAGATCAAGACCACCTTCGGCACCATGCTGATTGCGACTCTGGCCATCGCCGGGATCCCGGGATTCGCGGGCTTCTTCTCCAAGGACGCGATTCTGTGGGAGACATGGTCGCGCGAGGCGGGCGCATATCGATATCTCTGGTACATCGCGTTCCTGACCGCGCTGATGACCTCGTTCTACATGTTCCGGCTGATCTATCTGACGTTCTTCGGTAAGCCGCGCATGAATCACGAAGTGGAGCACCACATCCACGAGTCGCCTAAGACGATGACGGTACCGCTTGTGATCCTGGCGATCTGCTCGATCGGCGCTGGATTTCTGGGAATGCCGCACAGCCTGGGCGGATCAAATCGCTTCGAGAAATTTCTCGAGCCGGTGTTCGCCAAAGAAGCGACTGTGCTGCAAGAGAGCGGAAAAGCGGCACAGGTAGCGGCTGGCGAGCAACAGGTGGAACACACCGATCCCATGGAGTACATCCTGATGTTCGCCTCTGTGGGAGCGGCGGTGGTCGGCTGGTTCCTGGCGCAGCGCGCCTACAAGAAAGCCGACAAGGGCTATCAAGAGCCGATTCAGGAGATCTCGCCACGTTTCTACAAGACGCTGTTCCGCAAGTGGTACGTGGATGAAATCTACGACTGGGTCTTCACCGGCCGCAAGAAGGTGGGGCCAGTGCGTCTGGGCGCGATGGGTTTGGGCGAGGCGGCGTGGAAGTTCGACGCCGACGTCATCGACGGCACCGTGAACGGAGCAGGTTGGACAACACGGATGACCGGCAACCTATCCGTGCTGTGGGACAAGTGGATCATCGATGGCCTCTTTGTGAATGGAGTGGGTATCTTGACGCGCCTAGCTTCCTATCCGGTGCGCCTGGTGCAGTGGGGCCTGGTGCAGTGGTACGCGTTGGTGATGGTGGCCGGACTAGTGTGCTTCATTTTTTATTACGTGATTCGGTGGTGAAGAACAGTTGCCAGTTGCCGGTGGGCAGTTGTCAGTTTGGATTTCGGGTTTTGGCTAGTTGCTAATTGCTAACGGCTAATTGCTAGTTGCTGAAGGCTGAGAGCTAAATAAATGTACAACCACATTCTTTCGATCATTTTATTCACGCCGCTGGTGGGCGCGGTTCTCCTCATGCTGGTGCCCAAGGAGAACAAGGACGCCATCCGCTGGATCGGCAACATCTTCGGCATGCTGGGATTTGCGGTGTCGTTGCCGCTAATTCCGTGGTTCTGGGCGCTGAAAGACCGCGCTGGCTTTCAGTTCGTCGAGGGCGCACCCAACAACTGGATCCCGTCAATCGGCGCGGGCTACGTGATCGGCATCGACGGCATCTCTTTCCTGCTGATCATGCTGACCACGCTGCTGGGGGCGATCTCCATCCTGTCGTCATGGAATGCCATCCAGGAGCGCGTCAAGGAATACTACGTTTGGTTCCTGGTATTGCAGACGGGCATGCTTGGCGTCTTCATGGCCAACGACATGTTCCTGTTCTTCGTCTTCTGGGAAGCCATGCTGGTCCCAATGTACTTGCTGATCGGCATTTGGGGCGGCCCGCGCAAACTGTACGCGGCCATCAAGTTCTTCCTGTACACATTGTTTGGCTCGGTGCTGATGCTGCTGGGCATTCTGTTCCTGTACTTCCATCACCACACTCTGACCGGCGTGTACACGTTCTACCTGCCCGACCTCTACGCCACGGCGCCGAAGATCGGTGGCCATGCGGCCATCTGGCTGTTCTTCGCGTTCTTCGTCGGCTTCGCTATCAAGGTGCCGATGTTCCCCTTCCACACCTGGCTGCCCGATGCTCACGTGGAAGCGCCAACCGCTGGCTCTGTCATTCTGGCGGGCGTTCTGCTGAAGATGGGAACCTACGGCCTCATCCGCTTCTCGCTGCCGTTTTTTCCGGCGGTCGCGATGACACCGTGGGTGCGACAGTTCGTAATCGTTCTTTCACTGATAGCCATCATCTACGGCGCACTCGTTTCGCTGATGCAGAAAGACATGAAGAAACTGGTGGCCTATTCGTCGGTGAGCCACCTTGGCTTCTGCACACTTGGCATCTTCGCTCTCAGCCCGCTGGGACTCAGCGGCTCGGTGCTGCAACAGATTAACCACGGCATTTCCACCGGCGCGCTGTTCTTGATTGTTGGCATTCTGTACGAACGCCGCCACACGCGCGAAATTTCGGAGTACGGCGGCATCTCCAACGTGATGCCGGTTTACGCCACCATCACCCTCATCATGTTCATGTCTTCGATGGGGCTGCCGCTGCTCAACGGTTTCGTCGGCGAGTTCACCATTTTGCAGGGCACGTTCATGGAGAACAAGATCTGGGCTGCGTGGGCGGTGCCGGGCGTGATCCTCGCTGCGGCGTACCTGCTGTGGCTTTACCAGCGCGTGTTCTTCGGAAAGGTGAACAATCCCAAGAACGAAAACTTGCTGGACCTTTCAGGAAGGGAACTGGCTACGTTCATTCCCCTGGTCATCATCGCCTTCTGGATTGGTCTGTATCCCAAGCCGTTCTTCCAGATTCTCTCTACTCCGGTCAACAACCTGGTCGCAACCGTGCGTCCCGATTATCCGGGGCTGGCTAAGCCAGTGCTGGCGGCTCAACCGGTGAATCCGAATCCCGATGCGACGACTCCTCTGCCCGACGCGCCGAAAGCGCCCGAGATCCAGAAGCCTGCAACAAGCGGCGACGAGCAGAAATCGGGAGTGGCAGCAACACAAAAACGCGTTCCGGTGAATACGGCAAAAGCCAACTTAACAGCGGCGCCGGCCGCGCTTGGCAAGTGAGGATGAAATAGTGACCACCTCGCTGACAACGTTTTACTTCTCAAGCACCGACTACCTGCTGGCGCTGCCGATGCTGCTGCTGACGGTGTTCGCGCTCGGCATCCTGATGATTGATCTGATGCTGCCGAAGCAATGGAAACAGGTGAACGCCATCACCGCGCTGATCGGCGTCGCGTTTTCGGCAGCAGCGGTGGGCAAGCTGCATCTCGCCTATCACGCCGCCGAAAAACAAGGCCTTCAGATCGCCACCTTCACCGGCTTCATGGGCTCGCTGGTGGTCGATCGCTTCGCCATCTATTTCTTCTATCTGTTCCTGATGGGCGCGGGCATTGCGATCCTGATGTCGATGCGTTATCTCGAGATTGAGCACGAGAACCATGGCGAGTTCTATGCCCTACTGCTGCTTTCGGTAGTCGGGATGATGGGCATGGCCGCCGGCTACGACATCGTACTCATCTTTATCAGCTTGGAGCTGATGGCCATCTCGACCTACGTGCTGGTTGGCTTCCTGCGGCGCGATAAGCGGTCGAATGAAGCCGCGCTGAAGTACTTGCTGCTGGGCGCATTCTCGTCGGGCATTTTTGCGTATGGCCTGTCGCTGTTTTACGGATTGACCGGCAGCACCAACCTGGGACAAATTGCCCAGAAGCTGCAGGAAGTTATTGCCAGCCGGCCGAACGATCCAGTAGTTATCTTTGCACTGCTGGCGACTACCACTGGACTGCTGTTCAAGATTGCGGCGGTGCCCTTCCATCAATGGGCTCCCGATGCGTACGAAGGCGCGCCTACCAGCGTCACCGGCTTCATGTCGGTAGCGGTCAAGTCTGCGGGATGGGCGATGCTGCTGCGAATCTTCCTCTTCGGGCTCTATCCCCTGCGCCCGATGTATGTTCCGCTGCTGATCTTCGTTTCGATCGCGACCATGACCGGCGGCAACCTGGCGGCGATCACGCAGGACAACCTGAAGCGGCTGCTGGCGTATTCCTCCATCGCCCATGTTGGCTACATGCTGCTGGGCCTGATCGCCAGCGATGGCCAGACCAACTCCACCGGCATCATGGCGATCATGATTTACCTGCTGGTGTACACCTTCATGAACCTGGGCGCGTTCGCGGTGATCACCTCGCTGCGGCGGCGCAACATCATCGGCGACACGGTCGACGATATCGCCGGGCTCTACTTCAAGGCTCCGACTGAAGCTATCCTGATGCTGGTCTTCCTGCTTTCGCTGGCTGGGATTCCCCCACTGGCAGGCTTCTGGGGCAAATACTTCATCTTCTTCGCGCTCATCCAGACCGGGCACTACTCGCTGGCGGCGATTGGTGTGCTTTATTCGGTCGTCGGCCTCTATTACTACATGCGTATTGCCAACTCGATGCTCATGCGCCAGCCTATTGACGCCGAGCCTGTGCACACCCGTCCAGCGATGAAGTTGGCCTTGACCATCACCGCCTTCGGTACGGTCATTATCGGTCTCTTCCCGAATGCCTTCATCAACGTTGCGAACTGGTCGCTGGGATTGGTGCAGGGAACGCAACACATGGCGACAATGTTTCGCTGAAGGGCCGGGTTTCGCCCGTTACAGACCCGCAGGTTTGGCAGTCTTATCTCAGCGTACGCTAAACTGAGATCATTACGGAAATTCGACAATTCCCCCCGGACAAAGACATTCACGCGGCGCGCAGTTTTTCGTCCCGAGCCAAGTATCCAAATTGGGTGAGCACCAGAGCTAAGATGTTCGCAACGTACGTGGCGCAGCGATCTCATTTTGGCCGAACGATGGCATTGCTGGTCTCTTGCAGCATCATCGCTTCTGTGTCTGGGGAAGTGCCTCTCGTCGCCCGAAGCCTTGAAACGCACCGCGGTTTGTTTGATACGCAGCCCTTCCACGACGTCGAGTTCGATGCCAGCCAGCCTCGCCTTATTCCTTTTAAGTTAATAGCGAACTGGATTGTGCTGTCCGTCAAGATCAATGGCCGTGAATGCCGCATGTTGCTCGACAGTGGAGCTCCGAATGTCATCTCAACGAGTGCGGCAGCCAACCTGGGACTCAATGCGAAAGGGAAGTATGCGGGGTGGGGTGCTGGCAAGAGGGAAGTCATCGGAGGTGAAACGACGGTCGCGCGACTCCGGATCGGAAATGTTGTCTTACATGACCAGACTTTCCACGTGATAGACCTGCCTTATGCTTTCAGTCACGGCTTCAGTCCCAGCATCGAAGGGGTGATTGGCTATGAACTGCTTCGGAGATTGGTGGTGCGCATAGATTTTCAGCGCACTACGATTCGCTTCCTCGACCCACCGACGTTTCACTACCACGGGAAAGGGGTGGCCGTTCCCTTCTACTTTCAGGAACAAGTACCGGTCGTCGCCGGAACTGTCGACGGGTTGCAAGGTGCATTTCAGATCGACACCGGTTCTGAAGGCTCCCTCAGCCTCACATCTCCGTTCGTTACCGCCAACGATCTGATTAAGAAATATTCCGCCCACATTCATGGGTTCGCCGGCGAGGGCGTGGGAGGACGAGAAAATGCCTACTTCGTTCGTGCCCGAGTACTCGACATCGGCGGGGTTGACATAACCTCGGTCGTGACCGAACTCCTTGGCGATACCGGCGGCATAGGCGCAGCGCAGGACATCGCGGGCTTCATTGGAACCGGCGTTCTCAAGCATTTCAACCTGACATTCGACTATTCCTCGGAGCACTATCTATTTCGAGAAGAATCCAAACTACAATCGGCCGGGCGTGTTCAATCGAGCAGGCCTGGCGCCGCGAATCACGCCCGAGGGGTTGAAGGTGGTCAGCGTGTTTGAGGATAGCCCGGCTGCTGTAGCAGGAATTTCGCCCGGAGATACAATCCTCGCCGTCAATGGTCACACCGGCGATCAGTTAAACGCTCCTTTCCTGTTTGACATCCTTCGCCAGCCGGTGGGAACCATCGTTCGGTTCACCATTCTGCATGCCGGGGTGGAGAAAAGCGTACAACTCCAGCTACGTGATCTATTGTGAGCCGAGACGGTGGCCGCCCGTCACCTGGTCCCGTGCCGAGGCAACAAACTAGTCTAGCGTTTGGTGCGCCCCTTCTGTTACCTTCTCTGCACCTTGCTGGAGAAGAGACGCATGGCAGAACTCACAAGCAGCGCGCCCCAGACCAGTTCCGATCGCTGGCACGCCATGGGCGCGGGCTTTCTCGGCTGGACGCTCGACGCTTTCGACTTCTTCGTGGTCATCTTTCTGTTCGACACCTTGGCGGCACATTTCCAGGTTCCCAAGCGCGACATTGTTCTGAGCGTAACCGCTACGCTCGCCATGCGTCCCGTCGGCGCGCTGCTGTTCGGGATGATGGCCGACCGCTATGGCCGTCGGCGTCCGCTGATGGCAAACGTTCTGTTCTTCTCAACGGTTGAGTTGCTGTGCGGCTTCGCCCCCAACTTCACCGTGTTCTTCATTCTGCGAATGCTGTTCGGCATCGGCATGGGTGGCGAGTGGGGCGTCGGCGCATCGCTTGCCATGGAGCACGCTCCGGTCCGCTGGCGGGGCGTGCTATCGGGAATTCTGCAGAGCGGATACCCCATTGGCTATCTGCTGGCGGCATTTGCCGCGCGCCTGGTGCTACCCAACTGGGGATGGCGCGCCATGTTCTGGGTAGGCGGTATCCCGGCGCTGCTGGCGCTCTACATCCGCACCAAGGTCCCCGAGTCGGAAGCCTGGAAACTGCATCGCGTGGCGAAGACCATCGACGGCCCGCGCATTGCCTGGCAGCACAAACGGCTGTCGCTGTACCTGATTGTGCTGATGTTCCTGATGAACTGTCTCTCGCACGGAACGCAGGACCTTTATCCCGACTTCCTGAAGCACGGGCACGGCGTCGCGGCGAACACAGTTGCTTACGTCACGATGTTTTACAACGTGGGTGCGGTGACAGGCGCGGTCATTTTCGGATTGCTCTCGGAGCGACTGGGACGGCGATACAGCATGCTGGCGGCGCTGGCGGTTGCCCTGGCCATCATGCCGGCGTGGGCGTTTGGTAGCACGCTCACCATTCTCGCGCTGGGCGCATTCGTGATGCAGATGGGAGTGCAAGGGGCGTGGGGCATCATTCCCGTGCACCTGAATGAGTTGTCGCCTCCCGCAGTGCGCGGACTGTTGCCCGGCTTTACCTATCAGATCGGAATTCTGTTTGCCGCTTCGACGCCGACCATCGAGTTTGCCTTGCGCGACCACCTAGGTTACGCCTGGGCGCTAACTTCATTTGAGCTGGTAGTGATTGCGCTGCTCGCGTTCTGGCTCTTCTTCGGCGAGGAGAAGCATGGAAGAAGCTTTTTGCATGAGGAAGAGCGGGTAGCTGCATAGAGATGCGGAGATAGAGCCGCTGCTCCGAAGCTGATTAGTTTCGTCTGTCATCCCGAGCGACGAGCGCAGCGAGGAGTCGAGGACACCTCTAAGTGGCCGGAATTTTCTTGTACTCTGACGTGAGCCTGAAGAGACTGTGTCGTCCCAACGGGACTCTGTCTCATTTTCCATCTCACCCATTGCTGAAGCGCTGGGCTAAGCTCTTTCGCTCCTTCGGAGCTGGTCTCGCCCGGCTTCATTCCACTGCCGCAAACCAGAACGACGTTGCGACACGGTCTGAAGGCTGGCTCTACTACGCTGCCGCTACTTCAATTCCTCCGCCAACCGCTGCACGGTGTGCTCGACTTTGATTGCAGCGCCGTCTCTGTCCATGCCTCCGCGGATCTGCATGACGCACCCGGGACAATCCATCACCACCAACTCAGCCCCGGTGTCCTTGATGTTCTTCAGCTTGCGCCCCAGGATGGGCGCTGAAATCTCCGGCAGTTTGAGCGAGTACGATCCGCCCATGCCGCAACACATATCTACTTCGTACATCTCTGCGATTTCATAGCCCGCCCTCTTCAGCAGTTCGCGCGGCTGTTCGGAGACATGCAACGTTCGCTTCAAGTGGCAGGAATCGTGATAAGTCAGCTTGCCAAGTTGCTGGCCTTGCTTGAAGGTCAATCGGCCGTTGTCGACCAGCTTTTTCACCAGTGTCGAAAGATCGACCACTTTAGCGGAGAGTTCCTGCGCACGAGGCAGAGCGGCAGTGTCACCCAGGCTTTCATAGGTGCTGATGAAATCGTGTTTCAGCGCTACGGTGCAGGTCGGACATGCCGAGACCACGTATTGCACGTCCTGTTCGAGCAGCGCATTGATATTGTCGGTCGCGTTCTGCGCGGCGACTTCGTAGGCGCCACTGTAGCGTGCTGGAGAGCCGCAGCAGGTCTGGCCTTCGGGGAAGACGACCTCGATACCCGCCTTGTTCAGGATTTTCACCAACGCCTCGCCCATCTCGGGGTATGCGAAATCGATCAGGCAGCCGGAATAGAACGCTGCTTTCTCTTTCTGTGGCGACTGCTCGATCTCCTTGAACTTGTCGCGGAAAGGGACATCAGCGATCGCCGGCAGGCTGCGGAATTCCGCCATGTCCGACAAGAAGAACGGGAGATGACGAATGAAGCCGTCTTTGCTTAGCGGCTTCTGCGCCACCGATGCGGTGCGCAGCATGGAGTGGAACAGTTTGCGGTTATTGACGACGGAGAAGATTGCTTTCTGGGCCAAAGGCTGCCCCTTCTCCACAGCCAGGCGACGCCGCAATTCGAGGATCAGCCCAGGTATGTCAATCTTGCCGGGACAAACCTGCGTGCAATTGCCGCATTGAATGCATAGGCTCTGGATTTCGTCGGATTCTTTCAGCGCGTCGAACCACGCGGTCAGGATGGTGCCGATTCCGCCGGTGTAAACCTTGCCGAAGACGTGGCCGCCGACCAGGCGAAAGACCGGGCACACATTCAGGCATGATGCGCAGCGAACGCATTGCAGCGCTTGCTTGAACTTCGGGTCGCGCGACATCTCGGTGCGGCGGTTGTCCATCAGGATGACGTGCATTTCCTTTGGCGTGCCGTCAGTATTCGGTACCGGCCCGCTAATGATGGACACGTAGCTGGTGAGCAACTGCGCAGTGGCGCTTCTCGGCAACGCCGTCAGCACCGGGACCACGTCGGCGAACTCCGCCATCAGTTTCTCGACGCCGACAATGGCGACGTGGATTTTCGGCAGAGTTGTAACCAGCCGGGCATTGCCTTCATTGGTGATGATGACCAGGCTGCCGGTCTCAGCGACCGCAATGTTGGCGCCGGTGATGCCCATGTCCGCACTGAGAAACTTGGTCCGAAGCTTGCCGCGCGCGAACTTCACCAGCTTCGGAATGTCGGGCGTCTGGCCCTCTTCGACCTGGTCGCTGAAAACGCTGGCGACCTCTTCCTTGGTCATGTGAATGGCCGGCATCACCATGTGCGACGGTGTTTGCTTGGCGAGTTGAATGATCCACTCACCCAAGTCGGTCTCGCGGACCTCGATGCCCGCCTTCTCCAGGTAGGGATTCAGATGGATTTCTTCCGAGGCCATCGACTTCGATTTGACGACGCTCTTGGCGCCCTTTTCCTTCGCCAGGTTGAGGATGTAGTCGCGCACCTGCGCGGGATCGGCCGTGCGAAAGACGTGGACACCGCGTGCCTCGGCATTTCGCGTGAAGGTTTCGGCCAACTCATCCAGGTGCGAGGCGGCATAACCTTTGCGCTCGGCAATTTGAGCGCGCACGGCTTCGAAATCGATGCCTTCATAAGCTTTCTCGCGGCTGATGCGGTAGGCCTCGGAAAAACGGCCCAGTGCTCCCGTGAGTGTGGGATTGTGTACTGCGGTGTTGATGGAGTCGCGAAATTCTTTGCGCATCAGTTCGCCTCCGCCAGTTCATCCACGAAAACGATGATCAGTTTCTCCGGACCGTGCACGCCGATGGTCAACACACGTTCGATGTCGGCGGTGCGGCTGGGTCCGGTGATGAACGAAATGTAGTTGGTTCGCTCAGGCCTGATCTTGGCCAGCACGGAGGGCAAGTCAGGCAGTAACTGTCCCGTGCCGATGACCGCGATATGGATGATGGGCAACGTGGAAACCAGTCGGCGGTCCACAGGCGCCGCATCTTGCACGAGAGTGCCGGTGTTTGCCATCGCCCAGTCGAACTGGCTGATGCCAATCCTGGAAGCAGCCGCCTTCTCGCGGGTCACGGCAAACGTCAGGCCGGGAACGTCGGTTGCGAGGGCCGTCTTGTCGGTGGCATTCAGAAAAGCACAGTCGGCCCAGACCGCATAGGACTGCGGCGTGTCGGTAATGCCCTCTGACTGCAAAAAGCCGACGATGAAATCCAACGCTTCGCCCTTGTGAAGGAAGCGATGGACCTCTGCGCTGACGGCTTCGGCGCGCAGTTTGAAGGTATCGAACATGGCGTTCATGGCGAACTCACCTTATGGAAGCTAATGGAGTTAGCATTGCAGGACGATGGACGATGCGCGGTGATCTGCGTCGCTGGGGGATGTGAGCACGTCACAAAAGGAGGAACCGTTGGGGACGGCTGCCAAAAAAGTAGCTGCGACTCTGCCGGCTAGAGGGGTCCTTCGGGTCCGGCGGCGAAGTGCCGCCGGAGCTCAGGATGACAACCAGAACGCGTTTCCTACCTCACTACGAAGTGCGTGAACGGAGCTACGTATGCCATAAGGAATACGAAGACGCCGACCAGCGCGGCCAGAGCGATACTGTGCCAGAAGACATAACGCAAGATGTCTCCCTCGTGGCCGTACCATTGAGTCGCAGTACTAGCCACTACGATGCTCTGGGCGTCGATCATTTTGCCCATCACACCGCCGGTGCTGTTAGCGGCAGCCATCAACGTGGGCGGCAAGCCCACCTGTTGCGCCGTGATCTTCTGCAAGCTGCCGAACAGTACGTTCGATGACGTATCCGATCCGGTCAGGGCCACGCCTAGCCAGCCTAGCAGGGTGCCGAAGAACGGATAGAGGTGTCCGGTACGGGCGAAGGCCAGACCCATGGTCGCATCCAGTCCCGAGTAGCGGGTCATGAAACCGATGGCCATCATGGCGGCGATGGTCAACAGCGAGAAGCGCACCTTCATCAACGTCCGGCCATAGATGCTGAAGATGGTCGGAATACTCAGCCCCATGATCAAACCGGAGATGAGGGCGGCCACCAGAATACCGGAGCCGGTTGCGCTTACCCAGTTCAGGCCGAATACCGCCGGCTCTTTAGTTGGCTTACTCACCACCGGAGGGACGCGCAGAGCGAGATTGTTCAGGCCGCCGACGATGAACTGCGGGTTAGTGATCTTGCTGGGCGGCGTCTGCCACGTGGCCATCGACTTGAAAGTCTTTTCCGGCGCATTCATCAGGTTCTTGCCGGTCTGCGTGCCCCAGATGAAAACGATGAGGCTGAGAACAACCCATGGCACCCACGCGCGTGTCACTTCCGCGCGGCTATAGCCATGACTGGCGCGGTGATCGGTCTTGGCTTCTTCACCTTCGAAGGTCCAGATTCGCTTAGGATGCCAGATGAACAGGAAGCCGATGAGGCATATCATGGAAATGATCGATGCCACAATGTTGACCAGCCACGGACCGTGGTAGTTGGCCATGAAGTACTGCGGTATCGCGAAGGAAACACCGGCGACCAGGATGGCCGGCCAGATCTCCCACATAGCTGACCAGCCAACAAAGGCGCAGATCAACCAGAAGGGCACCAGAACACAGAAGGGAGTCAGAATACGGCCTGCCATGGCGCCCAGGGTGATTTCGCTGAAGCCGGTCACTTTGGCCAGCGCGATGATGGGAGTTCCCAAAGCGCCAAAAGCCACTGGGGCCGTGTTGGCGATCAGCGAGAGGCCGGAAGCTTGCAGCGGCCGGAACCCTAGCCCGATGAGTAGTGCGGCCGTAACCGCTACCGGAGTACCGAATCCTGATGCGCCCTCGAAGAATGCACCGAAGCAGAACGCGATCAGCAGCAGTTGCAGGCGACGGTCCTGGGTAATGCCGGTCATGCTCTGCTGCAGAACCTTGAAGCGTCCCGACTCGACCGTGAGCTGATACATGAAGATGACATTCAGCACAATCCAGCCGATGGGGAACAATCCGTAGGCCGCTCCGTACACCGCGGTTGCGCCCGCCATTCTGGCCGGCATGTGGAAGCCGAAGATCGCTACCGCCAATGCCGTCGCCAGGCCCAGCAGCGCGGCATAGTGAGCTTTCACGTGACCGAAAGCCAGGCTGCCCAGCAATACCACCACCGGCAAGGCTGCGATGACTGTCGAGAGCAACCAGTTTCGGGCGGGGTCATAGCCCTGCGACCACGGACTGGATAACGCTGGAATCTTAAGGATTATGATCGCGACGATAACCACCACGGCGGCGGCTATCGCCGAAGGCAACAGCTTCTCCTTGGGCGGAGCGTTCTTGCTGGGAGTTGGTTTGATTGCGGTGCTCATAGGTTTCGCATCCATTTCTGCCTGGAATCGCGGGCAGACGCTTTCCTCAAAATTATGCTTCTAAGCGTTCATAAACGTTCTCGCGCGGCGTGGCAGCAACGACCTTACACACCCACGTCAATCAATTCCTCTGGTTTGCCGAAGGCTTCCACGGGGATCGCCGCTCCGTGCAGGGTCTTCCAGCAGCGCCTGGCCGACTCGATAACCACGAGAATCACGCCCACGATGAAAATCACCATCAGGGTGGAATCGAGATAGCCTTGGAAGGCATGACCGGGTTGCCGCGCCAACGGCAGATAAATGTTCTTGATGGACTCCACACCCGCCGTCAACGTAGTGACCCCAACAAAGCACATGGGAAGGGCGGTAATGTACGCGTATTTGGCCTTACCCATGTTCACCAGGAAGGTGGTCACAACCGCCAGCGCGATGGTAGCGAGCAATTGGTTGCCGGTGCCGAATAGCGGCCACAGAGTCGAAATGTTGCCGGTATAGATCAGGTATCCCCAGCTCAGGACCACGATCGCGGATGTGACCAGGTTTCCAGGCAGCCACGCTGTGTTGCTGAATGGCTTGTGGACCTTGCCCAGCAACTCGTGCATGACATAGCGGGCAACACGCGTGCCTGTATCCACCGTCGTCAGGATGAACAACGCCTCAAACATGATGGCGTAGTGATACCAGTAGCCGGTCAGGGTCTTCATGCCCGGCAGGCCTTTAAAGATTTGCGCCATGCCGACGGCGAGAGAGACTGCGCCGCCGGTTCTGCCGGCAAGTTTCTCGCCGATTTCGGCGGAGAACATGTCGAGATTCACCGTATGCATACCCAGCTTGGCAAAGACAGCCGGAGGAGTGTTAATGGCGAAGAAGTCGCCGGGGAACATGGAGCAGGCGGCGATCAGCGCCAGCACTCCGACTATGCCTTCACACATCATGGCGCCATAGCCAATGAAGCGGGCATCGGTCTCCTTCCACAGCATCTTTGGCGTAGTGCCTGAAGAGACTAAAGCATGGAAACCGGAAATCGCGCCGCAAGCGATGGTGACAAACAGGAACGGGAAAAGTTTGCCCTTGATGATGGGTCCGCCACCGTGAACGAACTGTGTCACCGCGGGAAACTGAATGTTGGGATGGACAATGAACACGCCAAGAATCAGAAGGGCAATCGTCCCCAATTTCATGTACGTGGAGAGATAGTCTCGGGGCTCAAGCAGGAACCACACCGGCAGTACCGAGGCCACAAATCCATAAACGCACATCAGCACAGTGATCTCGTGCGGCGTGAAGGTGAGCCACGAAGTGTAAGCGGAGGCAGCGAACCAGCGTCCACCAATCACGGCGGCAATCAACAGCACGACTCCGACGGTGCTTGGCCCTGCGATCTTGATGACGCCGGGCGTGCTCTTGAACATGTACAGGCCCATGAGGATGGCAATCGGGATTGTCATTCCGATGGTGAAGACGCCCCAAGGACTGTTGGCCAGAGCATTGACCACGACCACGCCCAGTCCCGCCAGGGTGACTAGAAGAATGAACAGAAGCGCGATCATGGTGGCCAAGCCGGCGAACTGGCCCACCTCAGTGCGAGCTACGTCGGCCAGCGACTTGCCCTTATGCCGTACCGAAGCCACCAGTACAGTGAAGTCGTGGACGCAACCGGCGAGCACGGCGCCGAACAGGATCCAGAGAAAGCCCGGCGCAAATCCAAACTGCGCGGCGAGGGTGGGACCTACCAGCGGTCCGGCACCGGCGATGGCGGCGAAGTGATGTCCAAACAAAACCCATTTCGGCGAGGGTACATAGTTGTGGCCATCTTCATAGACGTGGGATGGGGTGGTGCGGCGGTCATCCAATACCAGAACTTTGGCCGCGATGAATGCACTGTAATAACGATAGCCGATGGCGAAGACGCACAGCGTTCCCAATATGATGGGAAATGTATTCATGGTAGCCTCCCAGCGTGCATGCCTGGTGCTCCGGTGGCAAGGCTGGGCGCCAGTCTACCATGATGCACACCGGGGTATCAGCGGTCTGAATCTTACAAAAGTTGCCTAATGCAAGCCAAGTCAGAACCTTAGGACGAGAACCAGCTTAAGGCGAGTGATCTTGGTCACAATTCGCGGTGACGCATCGTACAAATCGGCGGGTAGAGGCGGCAGGTGGGTTCAGAACTTGGCAGCTTATGAATCGAAATGTCGGCCGTCACGGATGACATGTGAATGACCAACGACTGACGCGAAAGTTTTTTCTTAGGTATAGGGGTCCTTCGACTCCGGCGCGCAAGAAACCGCGCGTCTGCGCTCAGGATGACAATCCCCAAGGCAGCAGGATCACGCTACCTCTTGAACTGTGGCAGCACGGCTTCGCCGAAAAGGCGCGCCTGCTCCTCGCGGTCGTCGCCCCAGATCTCGAGCATGATATTGGTGCAGCCAGCCTGGCGATACTGCTCGATCCGTTCGCAGCACTCGTCGGGCGTGCCGGCGATTGCACAAACTTTCGTGAGCACCTCATCGGTCACTGCGCGCGCTGCAGCTTTGCGTCCGCCTTTTTCCATGGCATCGGCAATGGGCGCGATCTCCTCAAACGTCAGCCCCGCTTTTTGAAGTAGCACATCGGCTGAGCCGCGAATGTTCTGCACTTTGTTCGCGAGATACATCGCCGCCATCTCCCTCGCGCCGTTCTTGCCGGCCTGCGAATTCTTGTTGATGCTGCCCACAATCACCGCGCCCAAGTCGAGCGATGCTGGGTCCTTGCCTGCCTTCTTCGCACCTTCTTCCATGTTGCCGCGGGCGTAACGCACGAAATCCGGCGTGGTGATGCTCGCGGTCAGCAGTCCATCGGAATGGGAGCCCGCCAACTTTTGCAACACCGGGCCGGTGGCGCCGACGTAGATGGGCACGCGGGCCCGGGAAATATGGGCGTCACCTTGAAGCGCGGGAGCCGACGCGTCGAAGGCCTTGCCGTGGTAATCCACCGCTTCGCCCGCCAGCATCGCCTCGATGATCTCGATGCTCTCGCGCATGACGATGGCCGGCCCCACATCTTTGCCCTTCTCGCCTTCGCCGATCTCCTTCATGAAAATTTTTGAAGCGCCCAGTCCGAGCAGGAATCGCCCATCACCTGCGGCATCCTGCATCACGCGCGCTTCCATGGCAATTTGCACGGGGTGCCGGGTATACGGCGAGATGATGCCCCATCCGATAACGATGTTCTTCGTCTGCGTGGCGATCACGGCGGTCATCGCGGTCGAAGAGCGGGCCTCCATGCCGTGCTTGCGCCACCAGGGATAAGCTTCCGCCAGCCAGAAGATGTCAAACCCGGCGCGATCGCAGGCCTGCGCCATGCGGACAGTCTGTTGCAATGGCTCCATGCTTAATTGCAGCACGCCAATGCGGAAGGGAACGGGCATGAATGAGATCACCTTTCGTCGTTGGAAGCTATCAGCCGTCAGCTGTCGGCCGTCGGCTCTTGGTAGCCCTCTAGGGTATAGGTTCTCGTAAGCAAGGAGGTCCACCGCCTCTGAAAAATGCATGCTGCCGCAAGGCCTGGCTGACGGCTGATAGCTGATAGCTGACGGCTTCTACCCCCACGTCCACCCATGTTCCAACCCCTTGATCAGCTCCCACATCGCGCGATTCAGCGGCGTCGGAACTCCATACTTTTCTCCATACTTCACGATGGCCCCGTTCATGAAGTCCACTTCGGTTATGCGCGAGGCGAGCACATCCTGCAACATGCTGGCATTGTGTTTGCCGGGAGCATTTGCGCCCTTCGCAACCAGGTCCGCCGGATCTCCATGGAGTTCGATGCCTAGCGCCTTCGCTACCGCTTTGCCTTCTGCAATCAGCGCCTCGAACAGCTCCGCGGTCGGCGGAAAACGCGATGCTGCCCCGTGATGCAGCCGGGTGAGCGCTCCGACCGGATTGGTGGCAGCGTTGAAGATAAGCTTGGTCCACTGCGCGCCGCGTGCATCCGGCAGCGCGATGGTATTCATACCACCACGGGTAAGGAAACCGGCAAGCTCCTCTACCCGAATCATTGGCGTGCTCGTCGGTTCGAACGGCCCGATCCAGGTGTCGCCTTGGATATCGAAGCCTACATGCCCGGGCTCGACGACGTGGCCGGCGGGGAACGTTGTTCCCCGAATCACATACCTCACATGTTCAGCGATGATCTCTTCATTTCCGACTCCATTCTGCACCGAGCACACGGCGCTGTCGGCGTCGAAGCAACGCGCCGCAGCCGCGATCGCTGAGGCGGTGTGAATCGCCTTGGTCGCGACGATGCCATAATTGCAGACCGGCAACTCGCGCGGATCGCTGGCCGCCTGCGCCAGTTTCACATGCACGTCGGAAGCACCCGACAGCCGTAGTCCGCTGCGATTGATCGCCTCGACATGCGCTCGCGAAACGTCGAACGCGTACACCTCGACTTCGCCGCCCTTGGCCAGGTGCGCAGCGAACAGACTGCCGATGGCGCCACATCCCACGATCAGAAGCTTCTTCATTCGCTTATCTCGCGAGCTGGCGAACCTCGGACTGGGAATAGAACTTCCACGGAATGTTGCTCAGATTTTCGCCTTCGCTTTGGCCGACGCGAAAGGTGTCCTGGGTGTAAAGACAGACCTCACCATCCCGATCAATAACTTGAGGATGAAGCGAAAATATCATGTTTCTGCTTTAACTCGATCTGACTGCGGGCGCCAATTGCCGGATGCTCGATCATCGTGGTGCCAATCGAATGGCCGGAAAGGTGTCCGAGCGAGAAGCCGTGTTTTGCAAAGGTGTCGGCAACAACCCTGTGGACCTCACTCGCAAGCACACCCTCATGCATCAGCTTGCGCGCGGCTTCCATCGCCTCGGGATAAACGTCGGCCATTTGTTGCGTGCGCTTGCTCGCTTCGCCATGAATGAGCGCTCGAGAAAACTCCACCCAATAACCGCCTGTGCCGGCAATTTCCAGCGAGTAGAGCAGCAAATCGCGCTCGCCTACTTTGCGGTGGCCGGGAACTTTGAAGTGCGCCTCGGCCTCGCCGTTCTGGCCGGACAGAACGATATTCATCATGCGCGGGCCAGCCCCACGCGCGAAGAAAACTTCCACCGCGGGCGCCATGATCTCGGCCTCAGTCTTGCCCACGGTGAACCCGTCGAGCAACGCCCAAAAGCCTTCATGGATAATGTCCATCGAATCGCGAACTTCGGCCAGTTCTTCTTCGCTCTTGACGGCGCGTGCCATGTCGAAATGAAAATCGAACGGTACGAGTTCGAAGCTGCCCTGCTGTAATTCGCGATAGTCGCGCACCGCCAGGATGTAGTCGAGGCCGTACACGGCGACGCGCTTCCAGGCTTGATCATGCGCGCGCTCGCGCAGCCAGCGGCCGGGGACCTCCGCCCAGATTTTCTCCTTCACGAACGGCTTCTTCTTGTCGCCGATCCAGCGCGCCTCTTGCGGGAAGACCAGCACCGGTTCGCCCTTCAGGGGAATCAGCACGTACACATAGCGATGCACGATTTCAAAGCCCGATGTGTAGAACACCGCCCCTTCGAAGCCGGCATATTGATTGCCGCAGACAATAAGCGCATCGACGCCGTGTTCACGCATTGCGCCGCGGATGTTGGCGTAGCGGCGATCGATTTCGGGCTGGCTGGGCATTTGCTTTAGTCGGGGCCTCGAACCCCTTGGAATATTACTAGCAGATTCCATGCTAGTGCGAGGCCGCCTAGCCCGATTGCCGTGTTTCGGGATTTGGTACGTATCCGATTTGCGGCTGTTGCCTTTTGCGCACCCAAAGCAGAGAACGAAAGGGGCCCCGGTCTGGGGGCCCCGCTCGTGTCCTACCGGGAGTTAGCGCCGCATTACCAGATACTCAGCGTCGCGCTGTCCACCCACTCGTGGTATCCCTGACCGCTGGCGTTCACGTCGAGCTGCCACTGCACGCCAACGTTGTCGGCCCAGCCAAGATACCGGGCATTTCGAGTGACATTGGGCGACGTGGGTTGGCCGTCCACGACCAGCGTCACGTAGGTATATTGGTGCGAATTGGTGTTGGTAGTGACGTACCACTGAATGTGATGCCAAGTATTGGGACTGAACTTGGGGCAGGCAATCGAAGTAGGCATCCAGTGGCCGGATGCTTCGTCCCAGGTATCCCAAACCCCGCGGCCATAGTCGCATTGGCTTCCGATCATGTAGTTATAGCCATGGACGAACTGGAAGGTGTCGAATTCCAGCGCCTGCGTTGCGTGTTGTGAGCTGTCGTCTACCCAGAAGTAGAAGTCCCACAAGAAATTGTGCACGCCATTGTTAGGTCCTAGCTTCTGCCACCACAGCGCGTTGGCCCACACACCGGAGTTAAAGAATTCCATGCTGGAGCCATCGCGTGACGGGCTACGCTGGTATTGGGCCATCCAGTAGGTACCGCTGCCGCTTCCGCCTGCGCACCCGGGATCGTGGCACCAGTTCCACCCCCCGCGCTGGTCAATGTTGTTGAACACGATTGCATTGGGTGGAGGAGTTGGCAAGCCGCCGCCACCACCACCGCCGCCGCTGGTTACCGTGATCTCGTCATAAACGCTGCCGTAGGCGCCAGAGCTGTCCCAAGCGCGCGTTACCAGCTGATGGTTGCCGGTAGAAGCACTGATATGGGTATTAATTGAGTCTGTTTGGCCCGCTGTGTAAACACTCTGACCGTCCAGATAAACCACCCATCCGGTAATGGTATGAGAGCCGCTAGCGTTGGCGACGAGGTTGAAGGGAGAGCCGACCTGCGAATCATTGGTGGGGGTACTGACATTAACATTGACCGCGAGTGCTGCGAGTGACCAACTCAACCATGCAACTACCAATAAGAACAAATGCTTCATGAAGACGCGCTCCTTCGCTGATTAATTTTGGCCAGAGAAAGTGGCGCTTCGGACCTTTGTACGCTCGTGCGATAGCCGTTGAGGGAGTATCTCGTCTATCGCGCGTCAGACCAATCAGGCGTTCTTCCTAAAATCACTCGGGTTCTTGCACGGTATTGAGTCGGGCTGGTCGGGTTGGATCTAAGGGTCTGGTTAAGCGCTCCGATTTGCGCTCAGCCGACAAAATATAGTGGCAGGAATTTAGTGCAACAGCCGGCAACGAAATGACGCCATCGAAAATGGCGAATGGCTCGCGTGCTTGAGTCCTATCGCAGGAAGGCAGATCTGGTCTTGAAAAAGAGGAACAGGGTAGTGCCGTGGGGTCAATTATGCGGACCGATCGAGCCAGACGTTGTCCCGCATATCTCTGCCGCGGTCAGCGCATAAACCTTGGTAATGTTCACCAGCGTCTTGATCGCGACCTTCTCGCCTTCATGATCGCGTGGCCCGCTCGACGGGCCATAATTTAACGTAGGGCATCCGAAGCGCGACAGCACCGACGCATCCGAGCACCACAGCACGGTGTCGCGCACCGGCGGCTTTCCGGTGACATGCTGATGATTGCGCTCGACCGCTTGCACCATCTCGTGGTTCTCGTCGATCGTCGCGCCCGGCACTGACACATAGGTTTCGAACTCCAAGCCATATTCGGGATGCTCGCGCTTCATGGCCAGAAACAGCTTCTTCGCTGCACGGCGAGCCTCGGTCATTGCCATCGTCGGAGGCACGCGCACGTCGAGAAACAGGTCGGCTCGCTCAGGAGTGCGACTGGCGCGCCAGGGATGTCCCGCCTGCACGCAGCCGATGTTGACGAACCCCGGACGTCCCGCCCAGCGCGCTTGCTCCTGCCATTCGGGAATCCAACGCATCACCTCCTCCAGCACATTGTGCATGCGACGAATCGCGTTCTGGTCTTCTTTGCCGGGCCCAAACGCCGAGTGCACGTAATTGCCGGTCAGTCCAAAGCGTAGCCACATGGAGCCGGCGTGCTCCAGCACCAGCTGCATGTCCGTTGGCTCGCCAAGAATGCACATGTCGGGCAGAACGCCGTGGCTCACCAGGTAATGCGTGCCCGCGCCGTAGCCGCGATATTCCTTGCCCTGGAACTCGCGCCACTGCGTTTTTTCGATCTCGCCACAGACCGCGCCCAGGATAATGTCGCCGTCGAGCTTGACTCCCGCTTCCAGCAGCGCCTTCACCGCGTGCACATAGCACACCAGCGCGCCCTTCATGTTGTAAATGCCGAGACCGTAGATCATGCCGTTCTTCACGATGGCGTGCGGCTTGTAGCCAATGCCAGTGAGAAAGTCTTCGTCACCGGTGTTTGAGGTATCCATGTGGCCGTTGAACATCAGGCATTTGCCGTTGCCGTGGCCTTCAAGGCGGCCGATGACATTGGCGCGCGCGTCTTCAACCGCCTGCCAGGTGACCGTCAGCCCGAGCTTCTGAAAAGCCGCGCGCATGTACTCGGCCATGGCAAGTTCCGAGCCTGTGGGGCTAGGGATATTGATCAGGTCGCAGCACATGGAGACGATGTCTTCTTCGCGGATGTGGGCGAGGATCGCATCCTTAAGACGGTCGTCGAGTACTGCTGTGGCAGCAGTCATCGCGCTTTGCCTGTCGCTTTCTGGACCGGTGGTGCGCGCAGCAGCCGAAAATCGTCGGGAAACGAGCACAGCTTCTGGTTGCCGGCGCCGTTGATCCAGAAATTGTCTTCCAATCGCAGGCCGCCGCCACCCGGCCAATAAATACCCGGCTCGATGGCCAGCACCATGCCCTCGCGAATTGTGCCTTTTCCAGCTTGATGCGCGTAGGGAGGCTCGTGTGCGCGAGCTCCCACACCGTGGCATATCGGATGCGATGGCTGCCCCGGATAGCCGCCCTCGGCGATGCGCGCGCGAACCAGGCGGTCCAGATCCGGCAGGCTGGCGCCGTCTTTGGCGAAAGCCGCAGCCTCGTTGAAGACGCGCAGCAGCAGGTCGAGCAGTTTGTTGTACTCGGGCGTCAGCTCGCCGGGGCAGAGGTTCTTAGTCAGGTCATTCCAGTAACCGTCAACGCAAACCCAAATCTCGAAGAGCGTTGGCTCATGCTCCTGTATCGGGCGATTGCCCGTGGCCGTGAACGTTCGAATGCCTTTGCCCGACCACACCAGCGTGAACGCCCGCGCCATCTCAACTTTGTTCTTGAATCCGATGCCGGTGGAGTGCACGAAGCCTTCGAAGATAGCGGCGACTTCGCTCTCTTTCATTCCCGGACGCATGCGCTCGGAGGTGTGCTCCATGGCGAGCGCGGCCAACTCGTTAGCCAGCTTCATGCGCTCGATCTCCTGAGCCGTCTTTATCGCCCGGGCTTCGGCGAGCAGGCCGGATGCGTCCGCAACTTCGCGCGCTGCCGGTTTGAAGGCGTCGAACCACCCTTGCGTCCACGTGGTCGGCTCGCCAACCATGCGATCGGCACTTTGCGTACCCTGAGAAAGCTCCAAGCCAATTTTGCCGGTCAAACCGCGCTCGTTGAGAACGTGCAAAGCAACATCTAGCGAGCGCAGCGCCGGGGGACGCGGATCGCGGTCATGGTAGCCCTTGAACAGTCGAATGTCGCTCGTCCACGAGGTGCGGCGGGCATCTTCCTCCTGCGGCTCCAGAGCGATGAGGGTCGCCTCGCCCTCACGCGGGAAAATCGCCACGTCGTAGCCCTTCATGCACCAGTAGTTGGTGAGATAGACGATGTTGTCAGGCGCGCGCACCACCAGCGCGTCGAGGTCGTGATGCTTCATCAGGTCGCGGACGCGGGCGAGCTTCGGTTCGTCGAGGGGGTAGGGCATAGGCGCGGTGAATAGTGTAACGCGGATTGTTCCACAGTCGAGACTTGGTAACGCTGCCAAATCCTTTTATTTGTCATCCTGAGCGACGAGTCCTGTCGCCCTTGGCGGCTGGGCGAGGAGTCGGAGGACCCCTATCCCTACGACGAACTTTCAGATCGACTATAGGGATGCTTCGACTCGCATTCGCCAAACCCCGCGAACGGTCGCTCAGCATGACAACTCGATTTTCAAACTGGGCAGTTCGCGTTTCTATTAGAAAATCCAGCGGAGCAGCCAAATTGCACCAATGACCCACGGTACGACTAAAACGATCAGTATCATCACTGCCAGCAGGCTGTTAAAGCGCCCGCCGGGAGTGATGACCTGTTCGCCCCCGTTAATTTGAAAGTGAGGGCTTTTTTGGTTAATTTGGAGCCAAGAATGATTCACAAATTCGTCCTACTTTAGGACTCCGGCACTCTGAACTTTATACTTGAAAGTCGAAACTATCCACTATTCACTAACCACTCTCTTCCAGCTCGCTTCTTTCCCCTTGATGAGCCGGTACAGCGCGGTGTGCAACGGCGCCGGGATTCCCGCACGCTGTGCTTCACGCGCAATCGCGCCTCCCAAGAAATCGACTTCCGTCGGCAGATGATGCCGCACGTCATACAGCATCGATGGCGGATGATTAGTCTGCGCGCCGATGCAGTTCATGGCCCAGGGATCTTCGTGCAGTTCAATTCCGAGCGCCGCCGCCACGCTCTTGCCCTCTTCGATCAGTGCGTGGAGGAGGTGGCCAAGATCGCCGAACTCCGCCTCAGCCGCGAAGTGCGGGGAGTGCGGCAGCTCTGTCAACGCTGCGACGCTGTTCACGGATGCATTGAAGATCAGCTTCGACCACTGGGCGGGGCGCGCATCGCGCAAGGCTTCAGCCTTCAGCCCCGATGCATTCATCAGCACCGCTAACTTCTCGACCACTGCGAATGGCGTGTTGGTTGGCTCGAAAGGTCCCATCCAAGTCGCGGTGTTCAGTTCGTAATGAACGTGGTCGTCGGCGAGACGTGTGCCACTCATGAAAGTCGTCCCGCGAATCACATAGCCTGACGGCAGCAGGGAAGCGATGACTTCCTCGCTGCCCAGTCCGTTTTGCGCCGACAGCACCGCGCCATGGTGAAACAAATGCGCAACCGGGGCAAATGCCTCGCGCGTCTGGTTCGCCTTAGTGGCGACAATGCCGAAATCGAACTCTGGCAGATCGCGCGCATCGGTGGAAGCCCTCATCCGGGCATGGATCTCATTGCGGCCGGTGACGCGAATACCGTGCTCATTGATGGAGCGGGCGTGTTCTCCACGACGAACCAGGACCCATACCTCGGCGACACGCGCCAGATGTGCGGCATAAAGGCTGCCGATGGCCCCGGCTCCGACGATGAGGATGCGGTCGGACATTCGTTCCTACCACAGAGACACAGAGGCACAGAGAGGAAAAGGCTCTTTCACCACGGAGGACACGGAGATCACGGATTTAATTCTTGTTTTTCGTTCGTAATTCTTATTTTTCCCGTAGTTCTTGTTTCTTCTCCGTGCCCTCCGTGCTCTCCGTGGCGAAAGACTCCCTTCTTCTGTTTGTCCGAATCCGCGTGAATCCGCAAAATCCGCGGTTGCTTTTCCTTGATAGTTTCTTCTCTGTGCCTCTGGGTCTCTGTGGTTAACGCCTATCCACCGTTACGTTCGGCTTCAGCTCGCCGCGCCGCTTTCGCTGAATCAATTCGTATAGCGTGCTGGCATTGTTGTACGAGTCATCGATGATGATGCCTTCATGAAACAGCACATCCTGCAGCGCCGCGCTCAAGCAATGCAGCGGAGCGCCACCACCTTCGCCCATACCTTTCGCGCCACTGTAGCTGTGCGGCGACGGCGTCTGCAGGTGGCCGTACTTCAGGTTCGGCATGTTCACGGCTGTGATCGGCGTGTAGTCGCTGAAGGTCGAGGCCAACATGTTGCCGCTCTCGTCATAGGCGCAGTTTTCCATGAGAGCCGCACCGATGCCGTGGGCCGTGGCGCCATGCACCTGGCCTTCAACGATCATTGGATTGATGACCGTTCCGCAATCGTCCACTGCGGCGTAGTCGAGAATCTTGGGTATGTACGTTTCTCTATCGATCTCAACCACCGCAATGTGCAACTGCGAGGAATATGTCAGCGTCAGGTTGCCATATTTCCGCGCCACGTCAGGCACGTGGAACGGCGCGCGCCAGGTGTAGCGGCAGTTCAGCGTGATAGACCGTAGTCCGTCGGGAACGACCGCCGTGTTGACGTTGGCGAGGTTCGCGAGGCCGATGTAGGGAATCGCTTTCTCGCTGCCGCGTACCCGCACCTCCGGACCTAGCTTGCCTATGCCGAATTCCAACTCATCTTCGTTGGCCTGCAGCGCAAAGGCTGCGAGCTTCTTCATCTCGGCCTTCAGCAGTTGCACCGCGCCACGCACAGCCGAAAGCCCCGACACCGCAAACTGGCTGGCGTAGGTCCCGCTGTGTCCGGTGTGAACGTTGCGCTCGGTGTCGAAACCGACGCGCACGTTAACCAGCTCCGGCGAGATGTTCAGGATGTCGGCGACGACTTGCGACACCGTGGTCTCGTGGCCCTGACCCTGGGGAACCGAGCCGACGGCGACGATGACCTCGCCATAAATGTCGAGCTTGGCATTCGCTGCCTGCGAGTTACCAGAGAACGGTGCTTGCGGATTGACGATCTGCGACTGGCCGAAATTGTTGGTGCCTGAATCGAGAGTGGTTCCGATGCCGATGCCGAACCAGCGACCTTCGGCTTGCGCCTTGGTTCGCTCGGCCTGCCACTTGTCCCAGCCGATCAGCTCCTTCGCCAGCTTCAGTATGCCGGGGTAGTTGCCGGAATCGTAAATACAGCCGTTGGGCGTGGTGTACGGAAACTCGTCCGGCTGGATGTAATTGCGAAGCCGCATCTCGTCGGCCGGGATATTCAGTTCGTGGGCGCAGATGTCGATTACGCGTTCCATGAACCATAGGTGCTGCATACGCGAGTAGCCGCGATTTGGCCCGACCGGACATTTGTTGGTGACTACCTGCGTAAAGTCAATGCGCAGGTTTTTCAAGCGATAGGTCGCCGGCGTAACCTGCGACCAGATTACACAGCCCAGCGGTTCGTAGCGCGGATAAGCGCCGCAATCATCAATGTGCTTCGAATCGACAGCGAGGATGACACCGTCTTTGTCGAGGGCCACGCGCGTATCGCGGAAGGTGCGCTCATTACCGTGCGCGCTCGATGTCATGTGTTCGGAACGAGTTTCGGCCCACTTGATAGGCGCGCCCGCCTTGCGCGAAGCCAGCGCGCACACCGCCATCTGCGGATAGTTGGTGATCTTGATGCCGAAGCTGCCGCCGATGTCATGCGTCTGCACGCGCACCTGGTCCATGCGGAGATGCAGCGCCGGCGCGAGTAGTTGAATGCCGATGGTGGGAAAAGAATTGTTGCTCCAGAAATAGAGGCGCTGGTCGTTGTCGTCCCACTGCGCGATGACGGCATTGTTCTCGAGCGGCGTGCTGGAGAAGCGATGCATGTGCAGGTGGTCGATGTGGATGACATGTGCGGCCGCGGCAAAAGCCTTCTCGACCTCGCCGTATTCGAAGACGCCGTGCCAGACGACATTGGTCGCCATCGTGGGATGCAGAATGGTCTTGTCGGTGGCTGCGTCTTCGCCGTCGATCACCACGTCAAGAGGTTCGTATTCCACGCGCACCAGTTCGGCGGCGTCTTCCGCAATCGCTGGCGTCTCGGCGATCACAGCCGCCACGGGCTCACCTTGATAGCGCGCGCGGCCCACCGCCATTGGATAGTCAAGGATCTTGTTGCTGGGCGACGGACCGATCTCGAAGAAGGGATCGACCAGCTTGGAGATTTCCTCGCCGGTAAGGGTGCAGACTGCACCGGGCAGTGCTTCCGCCTCGGCGACATCAACACTGGTGATAATGGCGTGAGCATAAGGCGAGCGCACGAAGACCAGATGCAACATGCCCAGCATCTTGATGTCGTCGACGAACTTGCCTTTGCCGCGGACCAGGCGGGCATCTTCCTTGCGGCGGATGGATTGTCCGACGTAGCTGGAGGTCGAGTTATGGGTGGTTGGGCATCGTGCCCTTCGTTTTCAGACTTTTCTCAGGCTTCCATGTTTGAAGGGACACGGCTTCGGCCACTGAAAGACTTCCCGGTCCTGGGGAATACGACTTCCCTCAGGGGCTAAAGCCCAAGTCTTTTACGCGCCCCTAACGGCACCGCTGACGCTGTGCCCCTTCAAGGCCGCAGCCTGCGTTGTGTCGTCCCTACGGGACTCTCCTCTTCAAATGCTGCCTACCCAGGACTTACGTCCTGGGCTACGTTTGTTCCGCCCTGCGGGCTTGCGTCTGAGCTGGTATGCGGTTCTTCTGTCACCGGTGTCTGTTCCGCGACTGAATCTTGCGGGCCTGCCATAAGAGCTTCTCCCGTCACACGTTGTGCGATATTTGCGTCGGTCGCGCTTTGAAGAACGTCGCCATGCGATTCGTCCGGTATTGGAATGGGTGTGGGCTCGGCTGCAGAGTCTCGCAATCCCGCACTAGGCAATTCCGCTGTACTGGATGCAGGCTGCCCGCTGGCGCCTTTTGCCGCTTCGATCGGCGGTCCCTGTGAAGACTCTTGCACGGGCTGCTCGGCGGGGATATTGTGCGACGCTTGGCTCGGCGCTTCTTGCGCGACGCCTTGCGCCGCCGGCCACGTGAGCGCCCACTTCAGTCCGTCAATCAGTTTCTGGATGTTTTTCTTGCTCAGCGGCTCAAGCATGCCGCCCGCCATGGAAGCCAGCTTGCCGAATACGCCAGCCTCGCCTTGCCACGCGACCTTCGTGCCCTCGGGAAGAGGAGACAAATCAAACCCAGCACTGATTTTGACCTGGCTGCCCACGGCAGTGCCCTGGCCCTTATACAACGCTCGCTGTGGACGCGACGCCTCGGCCAGTTCCATCTTGATCTCTGCCGACCCGCGAATATTGCCCACGCCCACCCGCACCTTCACTGTGAAGTGGGTGGCGTCCTGCACCGACATGCTCTCGAAATCCGGAAGCAACGGAGCGAATTTATTGGGATCGGAGAGGAAGTCGTAGACTTCGTCCGGAGTGCGCGGCGATGTGAACTCGCCTGAAAAGGTAATAGCCAATGCTAGCTCCTCGGCCCTGCCGTAGCGGCCGCTTGAATTGCTTTGAAAATGTTTTGATACCCCGTACAGCGGCAGGTGTTGCCGGCAATGCCCTTGCGAATCTCGGCTTCGGTGGGATGCGGATGCTCGCTCAGCAACTGCAGCGTGCTCATCAGGAAACCCGGGGTGCAGTAGCCGCACTGGAATCCATGACAATCGCTAAAAGCCTGTTGCACAGGATGAAGCTCGCCATCCTTCGCCAGGCCCTCAACGGTGAGCACCTCGCCACCGTCAGCCTGAAACGCGAACACGGTGCACGACTTCACGCTCTTGCCGTTGAGGAGAACTGTACACGCGCCGCAGTAGCTGGTGTCGCAGCCGATATGCGTGCCGGTCAGACTCAACTCTTCGCGAAGGAACTGCACCAGCAACATGCGCGGCTCCACGTCCCGCGCGTACTGCTTGCCATTGATCTTTGCACTGACGCGCACGCGCGGAATATCTTCAGGCATAAAGATGCGTGACCTCCACGTGTTCTCCTCGGGCGCGCTTCACAGCGGCCTCGACCGCAAGCTTTGCCAGCGCGCCCGCCGCCTGCCGCTTGTATTCAGCCGAGCCTCGCATGTCGGACATTGGTTGCGCAACGTCCATTACCGCCTCGCGTACTTTCCCGATGGATTGCGGCGTGACTTGCTGCCCGCGTAGCGCCTCCTCGGCGGCGTTGACGCGGGTCGCAGTCAGACCTAGGACGCCAAGATAAATTCGCGCGTCCTGGCAGACCTTGTCGTCTTGCATCGCGAGTTGCACCGCAACACTGGCACTGCCATAAACCGAAGCGCAACGTTTCAGCACAATATAGGCTCCGCCGCTGCGCTCAGGCTGCAACCACACGACGATTTCAGTCACCAGTTCGCCGGGTTGCAATACTGTGGTGTACGCATCCTGAATGAACTCGCCGATGTCGATACTGCGGCCGCCACTAGGCCCTAGCGTTTTGACGGTCGCGCCGGTCGCCATCAAAACTGGCGCCCAGTCTCCTGTGGGATCGGCTTCGGCAATCGATCCGCCGATGGTTCCCAGATTGCGCACTTGCTGGTCGGCAATTCCAGCGGCACAGTCGTGAAGAATGGAAATCCGCGCCGCATCTGTTGAAGCGGCGATCTCGGCATGGCGAGTCATCGCGCCCAGGCGAAGTGCTCCATTGCCGCGGATGTAGGAAGTGCCAGGAATGAAATTGAGGTCGATGAGATGGCGTGGCGCTGAGAGACGAAGCTTCATCAGCGGAATGAGGCTCTGGCCTCCCGCCAGAAGCTTGGCTTCTTCGCCCAACTGGCTGAGCATGGTCACAGCTTCGGGATACGATTTGGCACGGTGATACTGAAACGCTCGAGGATACATCCCGCCCCCACGACGGTTTTGCGCGGCTGTTTAGATTATCGCAAATCCTGCGTCTGTACGAAGGGGCACCCTTAAGTGCGCCGCTGGAAGTTCTATTCTTGTCATCACGAGCCGACTCTAGTCGGCGAGAGATCTGCTTTTACGAGTTTTTCAGCAAACTCCGAAGCTCTCGGAGCGGCAAAGTAAAGGGTGTAGAACGGCGCGGCCCTTCAGGTATATTGACCACTGGGTCCGGCTTCGGGCCTGATCTTGATCGCATGACAGACTTAGTCACCCCCGACGAATTCAGGGCAGCTCTCGGCCGCTTCGCCAGCGGCGTAACGATCATTACCGTCGAGACTCCGACCGGAGAAGTGCACGGTATGACCGCCAGCGCTTTTTGCTCGGTGTCGTTGCGGCCGCCTCTGGTGTTGGTCTGCATTGACCATCTCGCCGAGACCTACCTGCACATTCGCGAGCGCCGCCGGTTTGGAGTGAGCGTGCTCAAAGAAGAACAGGAAGCGCTGTCGGAATTTTTCGCCGATCCCGAGCGCAACCACGATGCCGCCTATCGGCTGGGCGTGAAATACCGGCCTATGCAAAGCGGCACACCTGTGCTGCAAAACACGTTGGCCAATCTGGATTGTTTGGTCGTGCATGACTATGAAGGCGGCGATCACACCATCTTCGTCGGCGGGGTGAAAGAAGTCACCGTCGCCGAAGGCTCACCGCTGCTTTACTTTCGCGGTCGCTATCGGATTTGCAATGTTCCACAGGAACCGTAACCTTGCTAAGCCAATGAGCGCTTCGCGAATTGCTCGGGAATCTCTTCGTCCGTTACAATCATAAGTTTCCTACTGTTACGCGATCCTCATAAGGAGCAGCCAAGTCCAGCCTGTCTGGTCTGAGCCGCGCGCCACTCGGCCCGCGGTCATCATACAAAAATGAAAATACATGAGTACCAGGGAAAAGCCATCCTCGCGAAGTACGGCGTCGCTGTGCCCCGCGGGCAGATGGTGGAGAGCCGCGAAGATGCGCTCGACGCGGCCCGTGCGCTGTTTCAAAACGGAGCCACCGGCGTTGTGGTGAAGGCGCAAATCCATGCCGGGGGCCGTGGTAAAGGCGGCGGCGTCAAGATCGCCAAGTCGCCAGAAGAAGCCGGCGAGATCGCGATCAAGATGCTGGGGATGAACCTGGTCACCCACCAGACCGGTCCCGAGGGCAAAAAAGTCCAGCGCCTATTGATTGAAGAGACGCTGCCCATCGCGCGCGAACTGTACCTTGGCATCGTGCTCGATCGCGGCAACGGACGCCTGGTGTTCATGGCTTCGGCGGCGGGCGGCATGGAGATCGAAGAGGTTGCGGCGAAGGATCCCAACGCCATCATCAAAGAGCACATCGTCCCCGGCTTCGGGCTGCAGGCTTTTCAGGCACGCGAGATTGCCTTCAAACTTGGGCTCGACTCCAAGTACATCAGCGGCGCGGTCAAGTTCATGATGGCGCTGGCACGCGCGGCAGAAAATACCGACGCGTCGCTGGTCGAGATCAATCCCTTTATCACCACTACCGACGGACGCCTGTTCGCGCTTGACGCCAAGATGAACTTCGATGACAACGCGCTCTATCGCCATCCCGACATCAAGGACCTGCGTGATCTGAGTGAGGAAGATCCGCTCGAGGTCGAAGCCAGCAAGTACAACCTGAACTACATCAAGCTCGACGGCAACGTGGGTTGCATGGTGAACGGCGCAGGTCTGGCAATGGCGACGATGGACATCATTCAGTACGCCGGCGGCATGCCTGCAAACTTCCTCGACGTCGGTGGGGGCGCTAACGAAGAGCAGGTCACACATGCCTTTGAAATCCTGCTGAGCGACAAGCATGTGAAAGCCGTGCTCATCAATATTTTTGGCGGCATCCTGCGCGTGGACACACTCGCCAACGGCATCGTCAGCGCGGCTCGCAAAACCAACATCCAGTTACCCATTGTGCTGCGGCTCGAGGGAACCAACGTCGAGCAAGGTCGCCAGATCTTGAAAGAGAGCGGACTGAAATTCATCGTGGCAGAGACCATGAAGGACGCGGCTGAGAAAGTTGTTGCGGCCGCCAAGGGGGTTCGATGAGCATTCTGGTTGATAAGTCAACGCGATTACTGGTGCAGGGACTCACAGGGCGCGAGGGGACCTTTCACGCCAAGAATGCCGCTGCGTATGGAACGACTGTCGTGGGCGGAGTAACGCCCGGCAAGGGCGGCACCACGCATGAAGGCTGGCACATCTTCAACACCGTGAGTGATGCGGTGGGAAAGACTGGTGCGAACGCGACGGTGATCTTCGTGCCACCGCCGGGCGCAGCTGACGCGATCATGGAAGCCGCGGATGCCGGTGTCCCACTCATCGTTTGTATCACCGAAGGCATTCCTGCAATGGACATGGTGAAGGTGTGGGAGTTTCTGAAGACGAAAAACTCGCGGCTGATCGGGCCGAACTGTCCCGGCATTATCTCACCGGGCAGGTGCAAGATCGGCATCATGCCTGCATCCATTCACAAGGAAGGCAATGTCGGCATCGTATCGCGCTCGGGGACGCTGACCTATGAGGCCGTGTATCAACTGACGACACGCGGCATTGGTCAGTCCACCGCGATCGGCATCGGCGGCGATCCAATCATCGGCACCAATTTCGTGGACGCGATCAGCCTGTTCAATGACGATCCTGAGACGGAAGCGATCATCATGATCGGCGAAATTGGCGGCACTGCGGAAGAGACCGCGGCCGAGTTCATCCAGAAGAACGTGCGCAAGCCGGTGGTCGGATTCATCGCGGGACAGACTGCGCCTCCGGGACGCCGCATGGGCCACGCGGGAGCCATCATCTCCGGCGGGAAGGGAACTGCCGCGGAAAAAATCAAGGCAATGGAGTCCACGGGCATCCACGTTGCGAAGTCGCCGGCGGAGATCGGAGAGACGTTGGTGCAGGCAACGGGAATGGCCGCAAAACGATAAAGAAGCTGTCGGCTATCGGCCATCAGCCATCAGCGAAATCGTTTTGGAGGCTCTTAGCTGTTAGCGTTAGCAATCGAGGGAAGTTGAGGGCGCCAGGAGAGCTCTTCGCAACAGCCAACGACAAGCAGGTCCCTCCACTCGGACTAAAGTCCTCGGTCGGGATGACAATCACAATATTGTTTACTAAAGGCTAAGAGCTAACAGCTAGGGGCCAAGGGCGAACAGCGAAAAGCGAAAAGCGAAAAGCCCAACAAACAAAGGAACGCAACCCACGCATGAAGACCATCCAACGCACTCTTTCTATCGTTAAGCCCGACGCCGTTGAAAAAGGCGCCACCGGCGACATCATCCACACACTGCTGCAGAACAAGTTCCGGATTATCGGAATGAAGATGCTGCATATCACTAAGGCGCAAGCAGAAGGCTTCTACGCCGTGCACGTCCACCGCGCGTTCTTCGAGTCACTGACCGATTTCATGTCGAGTGGGCCCATCGTCGTGATGGCGTTGGAGAAGGAAGACGCCATCGCCGACTACCGCAAGCTGATGGGTGCTACCGACCCGGCCAAAGCTGAGGCGGACACCATCCGCAGAAAATGGGCGTCGAGCATTGAGAAGAATGCTGTGCACGGCTCCGATGCCGACGACACGGCGCGTTTTGAACTCAGTTATTTTTTTGCCGGATACGAACTGTCGAAGTAACGGTCCGGCCAAAGCGGCGCTACCGTCCCGGTAAACGCAAAAGTGGCGTTTGAGTCCGGCGAGAAGCGAAATTTCAAAGTAGCTCATCGCTTTGGCGCGCAGGCTAATGCTGTGCTCAGTGACCTCCGTGAGGTGCGCAAGCAAGGGAGGTGTACCGCCGCTGCTCGCAACCCCTCCAGCGCTCTGCTGAGAAAAAAGATGCTCACCAGACCACTCATGCCGAATAACTGAGTTGCCGTCGCTCCGAGCAGCGAGCCACCCGCCACGAGCAGACGCGGAGCAATGGCATCGGAGGCGACACCCATTGGCGCTGCCGCGAGAAGCTCGGCCCCGGACGAGACTGTTCCCAGGACTCCGACAATCCCTGCTCCGATCGGATTTCCATGATTGGCGAGGTCACCCAGATACAGGCCGATAAGCACCGTGCTTGTCCCCGCTGCAATTCGGTGCAGTGCATTGCCCAGGAGCGCAATTGCCAGGCGCAGGGATACGTGCTTGCGTGCCGAGCTATTTTCAAACTCGGATGTAGGTGACGAGATGGAGTTTTCAGCCGCCAAGTTTCTCAGCCGAGTACCTATGGAGCCGTTCGCTGTGTCCTACAGGAACCTCAAAGGTCCGCTCATCGCCGGAGATCAGCAGCATTTTGCGGGTGCTGTCGAGCAAGACAGAGCAGCGCACACAATGCGCCAGGTGATGCTCGATCTCCTGCTTGAGCGCAGGGGCAACACCGTCGGCCATGTAGTTCGACAGTTCGCTGAGTACTTTCTTACACGAGACCATGGATTTATTCCTTTGAGCATTCCGACGTGGTCTGCCATTTTAGGCTTGAACGCGGGAGTCGAGTGCTCCTGCAACATCATGCGCGCTCGATGCATACGCGTCTTTACCGCATCCTCAGAGATGTTCAGCGCTCGCCCGATCTCTTCGAAGGGCATTTTCTGGTTGTCCGCCAGCATGAACACAACGCGATACTTGTCGGGCAGGCGCGCGACGGCCTCACGAATCGCGGTTCGAAGCTCCTCCCTGTCCAGCGCATCACTCGGAAGATCCCTCCAATCAGCATAGCTGCGAGGGCGGCAGTTCGTGGAGTCCTCCTCTTGGTCGGCGCCCTCGATCGATTGATCGATTCGTACATGGCACGTCCCAGGCCCGCCCGCTTTTTCTCAAGTAGCCTGACGAGCTGGAATCTGACCGCAGGCAAAATGGACGAACTTCTTGGCTTCACTACGCAAATCCTCGGGAACTGGCACCCGCAAACAAACATCACCCACCAATCGGATCGTGATGGATCGGGACGAGTCGTCCCATCGGATGTTGGTAATGTTCTGAAGCGGCGCCCATGATGCGCGGAAACCATAGAGCTGGCGATTATCCATCCTTGTCGTCCGAGAACAGGTGTAGCTCGTTTCCGGTAAGAACGATTTCCGAACCGAACGTCCATGACAACTCTTGCCGAAAAAGCCTCGATTTGATCACTTTCTTTGGCCGCACAGAGAAGCGAGCCACGACCGTTTCGGGATCAATATCCAGAATGCCTTCAATCTGCTGAAACTTGAAGTCGGGTTTTGAACCGAAGTTGCGTTGCTTAGAAGTAAGGGCGGCCTGTTTGCCGCCTGAAAGCAGGCGATGCTTGAAACGATCCAGGAAAGTCTCAACATACTCCCGGTCGCGCCCGTGAAATGGGAGGTGCTCGGCTGTGCCAGCAGTAATGATTGTTAGGGAGCAGTCTGTCAAGAATCTTTCAAGTTCAAGATAGGAGATGTCGATGAAGGCGATGATTGTCTTTACCAGCCCACATTTCGGGTGCGAATATACAACTACCCGATCGGGTTGCTGGATCAATATTCGGGGCAAATAACGAGGAACTTTAAATCGCGGTACTAACTCCTGGGGCAGGAAGAGTGCCTGCTGGAAATCCTCATCAACCGGAAAATCCGCTGGTAATTGCGAAGGCTCTTTGATGAGATACGCAAACGCATGTGCTCGCGAATCCACGGCCTGCTGCAGCGTGTGATCCAATGGGTTACCGGCTTCGCTGGACCTAGTCACGGTTGTTCTCGCAGCCTTCTTACTGCAGCGACCTAGTCGCGGACCCTCTGACGCGTGTGTTTTCCTGCGAACAACACTTGTGTTTTTATTACGAGTCTACCATTCGACGCGCAGCGTGAACGCCCGGCTGCAACTGCAAAGGGACAAGCGGAACGCCTGACAACCACGCACGTTGATGTGAAAAACGGGTCCGGTTGCTGAGTAACGTTTCATTCTTCAAGGGCGACGCAAAGGCTTCCGAGACGTCGCTGACCGAGGTTCAAGAAATTAGTGTTCCCCAGCCGGCATGCCGCTGTCCTTTAGCTTGAGAAGCCACTCTCAGAGTCGAAGTCAGGATTCTACACCTGCCAAATCACCGCACCGATGATGCTGCCGGGCATGTCGTCTTTCCGCGAGTGGCGATATTGCTGTCCCAAGCATCCCGTTCGCACGAGAGTAGAGCTGAAGACATACAACCTAGTCAATCGGCGAGCCACCGGCCGATCTGACTATCCACATCTTAGGCAACGGCGTTCTCTAGATCATTGGCTCTTGGTACCCAGAGGGTCGTCCAAGAGTTACAGGAGAAATGCAAGAACACGCCACAAGAACAGGCCACGACTTGGCTGAGCTGTTCCTCCGTTCTATAATTTGCCAATTAGCGGCATGAACCGTTGTTAGCTATGGTACAAAGGCTTTACAAACCACGCCGTGCAGCAACAACATGCTCTTTCTCTCTCGTTTTGTAAGAAACAATTCGCTGCTCCTCCACGATAGCGGGGGCTAAGAAAGATACGGTTTATCGGTTGAAGCGAGCGGTAGCGTAAGTCTTGTGATCAGGGCTTGGCTCGAAGTCGCATCTGAGCTTAAGAGACTTGCGCTGACCTTGGCCTGATTATGGCGGGCGGCTACAGTCTAGCCGCCACCAACTTCTCCAAAAGCCGAAGCTGGTTTGGGAACTCGCATTGATTTAACCGCGAGAGAAGACCGATCATCTAATGTGCGGAGAGGTCCAAAACCATTTTCATTGTAGCCGAATACCTCTCTGCTGGTGCTGCCGAAGATCTTAGGCGAGCGAACACGATAAAAATAATACTGTAACGCGAGGAGCGGAACTTGACATGGCAGTGATGGGACCAGAGCAGCACAGCACTGTTGGCATGGCCGTAGATGGCACCGATTTAGCCGCCCTGATATCAACCGTGGTGAGACGGGTGGAACGCCTAGAGGCGGATGCAGAAGAGCTATCGTTGGAGATTGCCGAAAAAACTGAACATCTTCGCGCAAATAGCAAGGAACTGCGCCAACTCGTCTTAGATATGGCGCCGGTTGGGTTCCAAGAAAGTCTTGTCCGGTCACTTGCAAGGCAACGGCGTCCGGTGCGGGGAATCAGGTGGCGCTCGGTAGTTGGCAACCTCCGCCGTCTTTCACCACGGGAGATCTGGCGCATCGTCAAAGACTACAGACGAGTAGCATCGTCGCCTCTATTCGATCGCGAGTGGTACTTAGCGAAAAACCAGGACGTTCTGAAGGCGGGATTCGACCCGGTGCTGCACTATCTTCTGTTCGGAGCCAAAGAAGGCAGACTACCAGGGCCCAATTTTGACACAGCAAATTACCTCAAAGCAAATGCGGACGTTCGAGATGCAGGCGTAAACCCGTTAGTACATTTCCTCCGCCATGGTATGTTCGAGCGCCGCAGCCTGGGGTTGTCAGGATCTTACCGATTGAGAAGCTTCGATTCCGCATCGTCCGCTGCCGCGAGCGAAACGGGAAGGGCGCCTCGGCGGGAGCGGACGGGTGCAGTTAGAGTCAGGCCCCATCTGTGGCAGTATATCGGCGACAGCATCGACTGGATCAAAACCCACCAGCAACTCACAGGCGTGGGAAAAGTTTCCACTGAACTGCTGTTGGCATCTTTCGAGTTCACCGGAAGCAAGCGTGCTATTCCGTGCGTATTGGGCGGAGGCCCCTTACTGTTGACGCCGGCGAGCTTGCAGTCGTACGAGGGTCTGTTACGGCGAGTGGGTATGGGGGCGAACGGCGACTCTCGCATTTTGACGCTCTCGCCTGAGACGCCGAAGTGCAATGCCCCGGAGCCGGGTGATCACGTCTTTTTTCCTGGATTGGTGTGGACGCCCACCTTCAAAGACCTATTCGAGAAGTTAGCGCATGAGAACATCGACTTCAGCGTTCTGGTCTACGACATAATCCCCATTGAAAATCCGGAGATCGTCGGGGAGGAGGCGCATAGGTCTTTCTCTGACTGGTTGGCCACAACGGTCAATTATGCGAGCGTGATTTACGTTTCCGGGCAGCTGCTAAAAGACAAAATCCTGCGCTGGGCAGCGATATGTGGATTGGAGGCAAGGGCGGAGATTGTTGTGATTGGTTTTGGACTACGTCCCATCGCGGCGGCGCTCTCGCGAGAAGAACTTGCGCAGGATCCACTAACAGCGAAAGTCAATCTGAATGCGTTTGTTCTATCTGTCGGGACAATCGATAGACGCAAGAACCAGACCTTTCTGTGTAGCATCTGGAAAGAACTGGGCCACGCAATGGGTCTTGTGCAGCTTCCGCAACTTGTATTAGCCGGCCGTGATGATCTTGGAATTGTTGAGTCCACTTCGGAGATTGCAGAACTGGTCGCGGCAGGGAAGATTCTGATTCTCGAGGGACTTTCGGACGCGCAGTTGGCCGGACTCTATAAACAGTGCCTCTTTACGGCCTTTCCGTCTCTTAGCGAAGGCTATGGATTACCAGTGGCGGAGAGTTTGGCGTACGGTAAACTTTGTCTCTCGTCTGACCTGCCGGTAATTCGTGAACATGCCAGAGATCTGGTGTGGTATTTCTCAACCGGCAATTTTGGAGCCGCTCTCGCTCTCTTCTCTCATGCAATCCAAGATGTGCGCGAGCGAAATGCGGCGGAACTACGCATCAGCCGCGAATTCCATATGCCTGAATGGACGACGACCTACGAGACGATGGTAGTCGCAGCGGAACGGGCACTGCTCAATCCTGTGCCCGAAGTAGTTCCGGGCCGTCAACGGCCGCACTACCGCGACATTGAAAACTTTGACGCAGCCGGCACGCTCGACAAACTCCATACTTGGTGCACCTCCGAGAACCCTGACGTCTCGATACTGATCATTAACTGGAACGCATCGCTATGGACACTCGAATGTATCCGACAAATCTGGGCACAGACCGACGGCTGCAGATATGAAATCGTCATCGCCGACAACGGCAGCGCCGAGACAGATGTTCGCAAGCTGCGCAATTTAGGCAGCGGTATCCGTCTGCTTGAACTGGGGTGCAATCGCTTTTTTGGGGAAGCGAACAACATCGCGGCGGAAGAGGCTCGCGGCCGCTATATTTGCCTATTGAATAATGATGCCTTCGTGCAACTAGGCTGGTTAACGCCGCTGGTGAAAGCTTTGGAAGAGAATGACGAGGTGGGCGCCGCAGGCCCAATGTTTTTATTTCCGGATAGGTCAATACAAGAGGCCGGCGCATTCGTCGACGCAGCGTGGTTATCCTATCCGGTTCGGTCGAGGCGAAAAGCAAGCTTCAGGCGATGCGCTTACTCCTAAATACGTCGACTACATTTCAGCAGCGGCCCTGTTAGTTAGGCGACATCTGTTCATGGAGGCGAAAGGCTTCGACTTGGCTTATGAGCCGGCTTACTACGAAGACGTTGACCTTTGCTTTCGGATCCAAGCGCTAGGTCGGAAGATATTGTATTGTCCCGATGCGAAGGTCGTACACATTGAAGGTCAGTCGGCTAACGACAATCCAGAGGCCGAAGCAAGACGCAAGGCCCTTGGTGACCTTAATAGGGAGAAGTTCGTCTCGCGCTGGGGAAAGTATCTGCGAACTCGCGACCATGAAGCCCTGACGTCTTCGATTTCACCAAATTCTGCCGCACAGTGGAGCCGCAAAGAGGTGCCACGCTTTAACGCGCAGCGTGCGCAAACAGCTACAGTATACACTCCATTCCGACTCACTCCCGGTGGAGGCGAGAGCTACCTCTTGAGCGCAGCAGCCATTCTTGCGCAACGCTATGAAGTTGCTCTTGTGACTCCTCAGCGCTATTCGAGCTTGCGATTGCGGCAACTTGCGGAAGAACTCTCGCTCGATCTCTCGGAAGTTTCTCTGATGACTGAGGAAGACTGGTTGAGGACAGCTCCTCCCGATCTGATGCTAACAATTGGCAATCACATTGTTCCGAGTATCGAGGGTCGCGGTAAGCACAACATCTATCTTTGCCAATTCCCGTTTCACATCGACGCCGCACAAGTTCAAGCCCAGAAATCGCTCCTCGATAGCTACGAGACTATTGTTGTTTACTCGGATTATGTGCGCGCCCACGTCTACGCCAGCCTCAGCGCCCACTGCCTCGCGCCAAAGCGTATAGCGGTTGTACGTCCCCCCGTGCGGCAAATCGGAGGAGATGCCACCGCTAAGAAGAACATCATCCTTTCAGTCGGACGTTTTTTTATAGGCGGCCATGCCAAACGGCAAGACGTTCTAATCGACGTCTTTAAGTCTATAGTTTCGCGGTTTGATCAACTCGTAGAGCTTCATCTTGCTGGTTCCTCGATCCCGGATCCACAACACATGGAGTATCTAACGCAACTGACGGCATCGGCACAGGGCCATCCTATTTATTTCCATGTGAATCAGACCTCAGAACAGCTGGAAGAGCTCTATCGGGATGCTGCCGTGTATTGGCACGGAACCGGTATCGGCGCCGATCTTTTAGCGGCTCCTGAAAAGGCGGAGCATTTTGGCATTAGCTTGGTTGAAGCTATGTCTGCCGGGGCGATTCCATTTTCGCTAGCCGCCGGAGGGCCAAGAGAAATCATTACAAACGGAGAGACCGGATTTCTCTACGATACAACTGACGAGTTGGCTAAAATGACGCTCAGCCTGTTTGCTGCGAACGAGCGCGAGCGCCGCGAAAGAATGGGCCAGGCAGCCCTACAGCGCGCCTCTCAATATTCCCCAGAGAACTTCCATAGAAAGATCAACGATCTTGTGGATGATCTGGTCGAGGTCCGGGATGAGCCGATATTTCGAGGCTAAATCTTGGCATGTAGCTTCGTCGCGAAGTACGGAGGCCTGTTATACGGAAAGCCAGAGGAAGAGACATGAGGTCGGCTAATACTGGACTCACGCATGGAAAATGTGTTTGGTTCAACATTAATCATAAATCTGCGGACGATGGGTCGGATCCTATGTTGGTCGACTATCTCAAAACTAAGTCTACAGACTGATGGAGCGCGGGCGGGGAACTGATATGGGTGAGCCTACAGGTGGCAGTACTGCCGCTACGAACCAGTCTGAACTTGAGATAACTCGCGCGGAAATCAGTCGCTTACGTAACCAACTCGCTGTAAGCGCCGCTGAACTGGAATCGAAGAAGGCGGTGCTACAGCATCTGCAGGAAAGCAGGTCTTGGAGGTTGACTGCTCCTCTCCGTGCGATTACGCGCGCTCTTAAGCTGAACACTCAACCGACGAACGACGTGAAGCCAGCGGCAGCAAGCATGACGGCAGAGACATCAGGCACAGCCGTCACAGCAGGAGCCGTGTCTCTGAACAAGGACTTCCATAGTCTGGAAGAATTCATGGAATTCGCCAGAGCGAATCCCATGTATTTTGGCGATGATCTCGAACAACTTATCATAAGGCACTGCCAAGTCTATGGAATCGCGAGTACCGCTATGGGCATGTGCGGTCCCGCGGAGGTTAGCCTTGCAGGACCAGAGTGCCGCGAGCATCTTATGGTTCGCGGTCTGAACCCGAGGCAACGTGCGGTGCTGGAAGAGTTATATGCATTTATCAGCAACCGAGGTTTGAATGCTCAGAATGTAAGAATATACGGCCATGAAGCGATAACGCCACTCGCTCTGTTTTTAAGGGGCCATTTTCCAAAATATCTTGGTACCGAATTCGCCCGGAACGATGTTGAGAAGGCAGGCTTGTTTCCGATCTTGCACGGCGATATCTGCCACTCTGAGTTCAGATCGTCAGCTTTCGATGTGATTGTTTCCTGTGAAGTGTTGGAGCACGTACCGAGCATCGATGAAGCATTAGCTGAGAGTGCACGGATACTTACGCCTGGCGGACGTTTCATAGGTACCTTACCTTTCTTCTATTGCCGGAAAGATTCGCACAGGTTGGCGACATTGCAAGACGGCGAGGTTAAGCACCTCATCGATAGTCCGATCTACCATGGAAACCCTATGGATCTAAATGGCGGAACCCTAGTATTTGAGATTCCCGGTTGGGATCTGCTCGATCGTGCGCGACGTGCTGGTTTCGCATACGCAACCATGCGGTTCGTATGCGATCAGAACAAGGGCATTGTTGCCACCAGCGTTGGTGAGAAGTTACCTGCAAAGGGAATATTCCTCGCCATCTTTGACAAGTGAGCGGCTCCGGTTTTCGGTAACAAAGACTTCTACAGGCTTGAGGCTGTTTGATAGATCGCCTGCCCAGATGGCAAGATCGCCATTCACCTCTACTTATAAAGGTTCTTTGCGGGCGTGGAAAATGCCCCGGTTCGCATGGACGGGGTTGGGACGGAAGCTGACATATGGAAATCCCACATCGCGGAGCATTGCTTCGACGCACGGTCGATTTGGGCCCCACCAATTCGATGCATCATCGTTCAATTCAAGGCCGGGATAGAATGTCATAGCGGGTCGTTCGCTCTCGACGGCGTCCAGATGGGTTTCCACGATAAGGGTTTGCCTCGACAACGGGGCGATATGCTCGAGCCCATGGAAGGGGTGCCGAAGATGGTATAAGACGCCCGCAAACAGGACGATATCGAAGATCCCAATTCTGCTTGGCGTCAATTCCGGTATGTCCAGATCGTAAGCCTCCAGTTCCGGAGCAACGAAACTCCTGGCAATGTCGAAGCATTGACGGCAGCGCGAGTCTTGCCACATGAAGTGGTCGGTAGCCACCACGCGCTTCGCGCCGCGTCGATGAGCCTCGAAGCTGTAAAACCCGTCGTAGCACCCAATGTCGAGCACGGTTTTGCCGGCCAGTGGCTCGTCAAAGACTATGTCGGCCATTGCCTTAAGATCGGCGAGACACGCACGGCCAGGAGTAACTATTCCATTGCCGAGGTCGATAGAATGGAACCAGGGTAACGCCTGTATCTGATCCTGAAGATCGTTCTTGTTCGCAAGCTGCTTACCCATAATCAGAAGAGTATACACGCGCCGCGAATGAGCCGCTTATCGTTCCACATGCGGCGTGACTAGCGTGCTAAGGTTTGCTGGTGCGACGTATTGTCTCAGTAATTACACGCAATGGGCGCGTTAATTTCCAAGAACGCGAGGACAGAATGCCACCCATTTGCTGCTGTAGCGTCTGCAGCTCTTCAGTGAGTTGCTTGATCTTCGAGCGGTTCGTCGCGATTTCATTGTCTAGACTTGCGCCGCGAAGTTGCAGCGCATTTTTTTCGTCGCTCACCCTCCGCACCTCGTTTAGCGTCGCTATCAGATTCTCTGCGTGGATTGAAGCCTTAGAGTTGGCCTGCGACAACTGCTGTTGAAGCCGTGCTCGTTCCTGCAGTAGGCCTTCGGTTCGCGCAGTCAGTTCCTCGATTGTCGCTTCCGAGTGCCTCAATGCTTCTTCTTGTTGCGCGTTGCGCCTCCACAAACAGGCAAGTTCTTCGTCAACCCTGCGTAGACTTCCTCTCGTCACAGATGGAGATGGCGTTGAAGCTGATTTCCCGACAACTACGGCTTGGAATTCAGCTTCCTGCTCCAGCCAGGTCTTCACTTCATCTTCGGTCACTATCAATTCGGCCTTCCCGCAGAGTCCCCGGATGATGTCCCAGACCGACCTAAGACGCTGCTCACTGACAACCCCAACCATCAAGCAATGCAAAGCAGAACGCGTCACAACCCATCCACAATCAACATCCTGATCGCTCTGCCATTCTTTATCGATTAGATGAAGCGTGTCATCGCGAACGATTAGGTTGAATGGGCTGCAGTCAGCGAACTCGAAGCTTACTCGTAAATCGCCCAGGCGTTTCTCGGTTTCGGTTGAGGTCTTGGAATCCGGAAGATAAGACAAGCTCAAAAGATAATCAAACCACGGCCAAAATAATTCGACCAAATCAGTCGAAGAACTCGTATCTGCTCTTGATCTCAGAATGGGCCATAACACTTGCCTACCCGGAACATATGGGGAGTCGCCAAGAATGCTAGTGACGAAACCATTTCTGAAGCTGCGAGTCCGACTACCTCCAGAAAACAAGGCCCGTTTAGAAACCGATATCCTGCCAGCCTCTTCACGGAAAGTGGTGACCGTCGAAAACTCGGGGACACGATGCGCCGAGAACGTCATCGCTAAACGTGCCTCCTGATCGACATCGGTGTCAGGCGCGCTGGCGATGACCATAAAAGAGTTGCTCAGTTCTGCGGCAAGTCCATTTCGCACAAGTTGGTCGAAAACCAAGGCGTCATCAAAGTTACGATCAGGATTGCCCGTGTAATCCCTGGCATAATTTCTGGCGAGCAGGTCAGCTACGTCGAACTCGGAATTGGCGAAGCCCGCCTCCGTCACAATGACGCTGGGCAGCTTATAATCTGGAAACGGATAGTAGAAAGACTGGACCACAAAGCCGGAGTCCTCGACCAGCGTAGCCAGTTCTTTTCTGCCGAACGTGGTTGGTTGATTCGGTCCATAAAGACCCTGCAACCCGACATACGGCCGTCCCAGATGATCCTCAGAGCAGCCATTCCAATACTTGAGCCCAAGCTTGTTTTCAATGGCGATTACTAACCTGCCGCGGGGAGACAGGAAGCGGGAAGCGCAGCGAAGATAATCGCGGCATGGACTCTCGGAAGCAGCGTAGGCTGGCGCATATTCCAGCACCCCAACCATCAAGATCCAGTCGAAAAGATCGTCGCTCTCGAAATCCAGAAAGTGCTCAGCATAGATTCTTACGTTTTCCAATGACTCGCAGCGCGCAGCGGCAATTCTGGCACGCAGCTGGCTACCCTCGACGCCTGTGACTTGTGCACCCGTCTCCCCCAGGTACCGTGTAAGGGCGCCGCATCCGCAGCCAATCTCAAGTATCCGATCTGTAGGCTTAAGGTCCAGTGGATGGAGGAGACAACTCCGAACCTTACTGAAGTGATATTCCGAAGGCCAGTCGACGATCTCTTGTTCCAGCTGCGGGGACGACACGCTGCGGTCCGAAGCGTTCCGCACAACCCGCTCCAGATAGTGTTCTATCTCCGCCCCGTCACTGTAGGAGATCCTCTTCCCATCCGGACGATAAAAAAACCGGTAGGCGGGATTCCACGCATACGTCATTGCAAACCTCTGTTCACGATGAACACCGAAGCATATCGCAAGTGATGATCTAAGCTGGAGACAGATAAGTGCATGCGTGTCGCGAACCCAAATGATAAAGCATCCCAGCCGCGGCCGCTGCCAGAATACTTTGGGGGGAACCATCGACGGAGTCCGGCGGAACATGGCACCAGAGGCTGGGGGGAAGCCCCTTTTGCTTGCAGCTCAGGCGGGAGCATTCCAATCCGAAGGCCGTGAGGTGCGAAAACAGAACACCATCGCGCTGCACGACAAGGCCACGCTCTTAGCTCATTGCGCCGTGGCCCGCGCTTTGTCAACTATGCGTCGATCAGCCGGATCTTCGATTACAAATGCGGACAGGTCACTATCAATCCGTTCGATTTGGCCGGGCTCCTGCAAACGCTTCGCCCAATCTTCCAGATGTGCTTCGTTGCGGTCGAGAAGCGCGGCATGAAGATGGCGCTGTGAATCCAAATCTCGGCCGTAGTCAAAGTAGTCCTCCGGCGCATTTAGTGGTAGAGCAATAATCGATCGCAAACCATCGAAATTCAGATAATAAACCGTCCAATAGTCTCCGATGGCCAAATTGATGTGATTGTTCCTGAGCCACGCAATTGTCGTCTCGCTCTTCACTAAAGACGCGGTCTGCTGCTCCCGCACTTGGCTGTTGAAGATCGGGTATTCCATCGATTGCAATCCCGCCAGCACTAATACACTAAGGACAGTGACAGCTTTGGCCCAATTGGTCCTTAATCGGGATAACAGCAAGGCACTCCCGAGCGGAATCATGAGATAGAGGGGAGCTACATAGCGAACTGTCCAGCCTCGCACGCCGCCTGCGCCAGAGCCAATGTAAAGTGCGAAACCAAACAACAGGACTATGATGGGAAACAGCACCAGAACCCATGAAGGCCTCCGGTGATCGCTGCGATTGTCCCAACGCAGACCAACCATAAGAAGACACGCGAATCCCAATGACACCACGATAATTCGTAAGCTAGTCAAGGAACTGGCGGAGATTTCGCTCGAAGTCTTACTGAACAGAAGCAGGGGTAAGGTATAGGTAAGTAGATAATGAGCATTCGAGGCCAGCTGCGACGTGCCTGACGTCGGCCGTGTGGCGAAACTATGGGTGAATGGTGCAAGCCCAAACCTGGCGACTACTAGGCCGTAAGGGATTGCCGCCACCATTCCTCCACATGCAATCGCTACCCAATTCCGCCAACTTACGCTCCTCTTCCACAAGATCAGCACGATAGTCGGTATCGAGATCATCAGAGTTTGCGGCGAAGTCCAGAAAGAGACACCCAGCACGAGGCCAAACAAAATGGCGGGAAAGAGTCGCTTGGAAACTTCGGGACGCAATAAGCGAAGGCCTAGCCATAAAGTGCAGACAGAGAAGGCCATCACCTCAGCATAGCCCCAAGCCGGGTAGGTCACGAGCCAAAACTGCAATGGCGGGAGGGCCAACAACAGAAGACCAGCTAACGCCGGCCATGCGCCTGCACATTCACGTATGGCCAGCCACCCAAAGATCAGGAACAGCACACCATAGGTTACAGAGGTCGCACCCAGAGCGGCCCGGTTAGGACCAAAAACGTGAAAAAAACCTGCTGTCATGTAACAGCTCTGGGAACTCAGTCGATAACCACCAGGGAAAAAAAGCGGCAGCTGCCCATCCCTCACGTCCAGCGCACACAGACCGGCAAGCACCGCATCGGAATCTGCGTGTGACCGATGCGGGGGGAAACAGAAGGCGATGTGGACACCTGTTCCAAGCAACAGCAGCAAGACTGCAACCAGGGTCGGCAATCCGCGTGACTGGCGAAGGAATAGGCGCAGATAGCTGAGGCTGGTTGAGCCGATCCGCATTTTCGATTCGCCCACGGTGCGAAATACAAACTGGATCGGCTGTTCGATAATTATCAGCCGTCGACCGGCGGCCTGAATGAGGACTTCGGGCAGAAAAGCGAAACCCATGTTCTCGAAATGAAGTTGTTTCAGAGCAGCGGTGCGATAGATTCGGAATCCGGATGTCAGATCCTGAACCCGCATGCCCATGAAAATGTGCATGAGCCGGTTGCCGAACTGACTGAGAGAGCGTTTCCAAAACGGGGTGCCCTGAACTGAACTCTGATTCAGCCGCCGCGAGCCCACGACGATGTCCGCCTTGCGTTCTTGAAGAGCAGTCAGCAAGGCAGGAATCTCTTCCGGCTGGTGATTGAGGTCCGCATCCATGGTTACGACGAAATCGGTATCTGACGCAACTGCGTCAAAGCCCCTCCGGAAAGCCCGACCTAATCCGCTCGGTTTCTCGGCGTACAAAATTTGGATTTCCGGTCTGCGCGCTGCGAATTCTCTGGCAATCCCCAGGGTTCCGTCAGCTCCTTCGATCACATAAATCAGTCTCCAGGACGCACCAGGAAGTGCGTCGAGGGTGTTCACCAGACGCTCCGTCAGCGGAGCAATGTTTCCCACCTCGTTATAGGCGGCGATCACTACGGCGATTTTCATCATTCTTTGGTGGCGACAATTACCATATGAATGAATGCAGTACGCCAATTGAAATCGAGAGCGTCCACCCGAAATCCTGCACTCTCCATGAACAACTGCGCCTGCCGCTTGGACCGCAATCGGGATATCTCGCCAGGAAAGAAAGTGAAGTTCGATCTCTTCCAGCGAGAAATGATTCGCTCCAGCGGTCCGAGTATCCAGCGCGATAGATTGTGCTCTGTGGGCCAGAACAGAATTACGACGCCGCCGGGCTTTAGCACTCTGCGAAATTCACGGAGACAGTCACCGATCTCTAGTTCAGAAAAGTGCTCCATGACACCCAACTTCCAGATTCCGTCGAGGGAATTTGCACGACACGGAACAGCGAATATATCGGCCAGTATCAACGCGTCCATGCGTCCCTCGTTTTTTGCGCAATCCAAGGCTTTGGCCGAGAAGTCCAGCCCGATCAGCTTTCGCTGATATTTCGGCAAACGCGCCGAAGAATACGCGCTGCCGCATCCCATCTCAACAAAAATGCCCGACTGCGGGAAGAAGCGGGCTCCGTACCAGGCGACAGCAGGTTGGAAAATAAATCGACGAACCGCCTTAGCCATCAAACTAAATACAGAGCGGCCGGCTTGGAGCGAAGCCCAATGCTCATCCCATTCGCTGGCAGTTGTGCTCGGTAATGTATTCATCAAAGCAAGGTGACCGTTTATCCGGGCACAGGTGACGGGTTCGGGGACCCCGCCTGCCATCACCACCTTATTGTGTTGTACAAGGGCCGAGAACGCATGGAAACTGGCGACCACCCTCAATACAAGCCAACAAACTAGCGACAACCTCTGACCAAAGACAGCAACATCGAGTATACAAAACTTTCGAACCCCATGTAAGCACGGGGGAGCCTCTTCTCTTCCTGGGTTTGCACAAGTGGCCTTCGGATTTTCTTGTGGGCACTCTCCTCCACTGTCAAAGGCGCTCCGCAATCAGATGGAACGACAGCGTTGAGGCCGTTACGCGGCTCCTTCCATAATAGAGAAACAATCCAATCCAGAGGGCCTGCAGCGAAAGGATGATCGCTGCGGAGAAGAACTGTGCAAAGGCGGTTGAGAGGTCAGGCATTCCCTGTGATGACGAAGGGAGCAAGACAAGAAGGATACTGAGATACAGAACCGACGATATCGCCATGACCTGGTAAACGGAAATTCGAGAGCCACCGCGATAATCAGCCCGCAGCCATTCCGAGCAGGCTCGCCATCCCCAAGTCGCGGCTACCGGAATCAGTGCCGCCAACCGAAAGTGTTGCGACAGAAAGAATGCGAGTCCCGCCACGCCCGCGACCGCGAACACCGCCGACGTAATGGCCTGCACCGGAATTAGTGGCTCGCCCGCAAGCCCCGAAGCATACGCAGCTTTCTTTGTGGAACCATGAATCACGACACTGTGCCTCCGGAAGAGCTGCGCGAGAGCAGGTTTCGCATCGCGTAAAGGCATGCCATAGCAGCAACCGAAACTCAGACATGCTAGCCTGCCAACTGATTCTCCCAAGGCATATGAGATGGCAGCCGCAGCGAGTATCGGGAGAATGGCGATCTCGCGGTGCAGCACTTTGGCGGCGAACGGTTGAAGCGCCAGGATCAGCAAGGGCAAAATGACGCTGGCGACGAAGGCTGCACCCGCCACAGTGAAGGTGTTGCGCTTGCCCTCTACGAGCCCTGCGATCACTCGGGATGCCGGGACGCAGATAATCAGCATAAACAGTGCGAGCAGGATCGTGATGGCCGCCGGAATGCCGACGGCTGCCAGCAAGAGAAGCATCACGGTAAAGCCGAATGTGGTTCCCGTCGCGCTGAAGAAACCATAGAAGGTAAGGTTTACTCCGCGCCACGATCCATCGGCTGCCTTTGCAACTGGAACGGCGGCCAGCATCTGCCAGCGCTCAGCGGGAAGCGTGCGCGCTCCCCAACGTAGGAGCGCAAAAAGCCCCAGGGCGACAGCGGCGACAAACATGAAGTTCATCATGGTTTCTCCTCAGCTGGCGTGGCGAGCAGCGAGCGCACGGCCACGTCGGTTTCGGTCAGAGGTTCGCCTAGTATCACGGAGTAGCGGCTCAGCACGTCATCACGGTGCTGGTTCTCGACCAAATCTTTGGCGAAGCGAATGCGATTGGACTGGAACAGAAGAACGACGGTGCTGCTGCCAGGGCGGAACAAGGCCTTGGGTGCGCCTGCCCGCAGAAACGTGCCTTTCTCGACAGGCCGTGGACTTTCGTATCGCCGCTCGCTGCAGCGCTGCTCGATCTGGCCGACCATGAGTGCGACCACCTCGATCATCGCGACTCGCCCCACGCAGGAGCCGCCCGCACAATCCGTATCGATGACTGTCACTACCCGACGGTTCTTTGAGAAAGGGGTGAACAACTGCACCGCGGCATTAGGATTGCAAGGGTAATAGCGACCTTCAACGGAATAGATGGCGAGCACCTCGCCCGAAGCCGGGCTGTGCGTGTAATGATATTTTTCCGGCGTCAGGCGAAAGACCGCATAATCGCCACCTTCGAAAGAACCCGACCAGTTCGAGTTTTCACCCAGTAACTCGGGAAACGAGAAAAACTTCTGCTTCAGGAATAGACCAGAGGTCTTCTCCATGGACCCGACCAACGCGCGCGCATCGGCGGGACAGATTACAGCGCGCGGATGCGACGGCATGGGCCGGCAACTCCAATAACGGATCTGACGCTCGAATATTTTGCGCGGCGTGTCATATTCCGACAGGTCTCCGGCGAACTCGGAGAGCTGGATTCCCGATTCGCGGAGGAAACGTAACATGCCTGTGGCTCGCGCTGACAAGAGATTGTCGTAGTTTAGATACCCGAGTACTCTCGAGACATATCGGCTCGACGCCAGCCGTGTCAGCCATGCTGCATCCTCCAGCGCGGGCGAATACAAAGCGGCAATCACGCCATCCGCGACCAGACGCTCGGATACCGCATTGCCGGTGAGGCGGTCGATGTACCGGTGCGGTACGCGATTCAAGCTAACTCCTGTGCCGTACGGTGGGCATCTTGCTCCGTGAATACCAGAAGCAGATTCAGCAGGGCCGTAATTTCCTGTAGCGAGAGGTCGTCCGCCGGTAGGCGCGGCTCGACGTCTTGCAGGAACCGCCCTGTGTCCTGGACGCGTACGCCATGGCGAATTCGATGCCGCGACTCGTCCCCTTCCGATTTTTCGAGACTTGCCAGATCTTCGCGCAAGTGTGAAAAGGCCTCGCGCAGCTGGTTATGCCGCAGGCCATCTCGATAGAAATCCTCAGCCATGCGATTAAACTCGCGGGCCTCGACCTTCATTGCACGTTCGGCGGAACCGCCCATTACCCCATTGATCAGCCGACTACTGGCCTCCTGCTGTTTGTCGTCGCAGCGCGAGGCGAGATCGGCAAGCGTTGATTCCATGCTCATCGATTCAACCAGTTCGGCACCTGTCTGCTGCACGAAAGCCAGCGCCGCTCTGCGGTAGTCTCGCACCGAAATACGAACGTATCGCGGATGTCTTCGACTTGGTCGTGTCTTTTTACAGTTCCGAAGGATCGTGCGTAGCAGCTGATTGCGTGAGTCCTGGTGCACATAGAACGCTGGCAGCCCGGCGGCGGAGAAGAAAAATGGCTGACGGCGCTCGCTTTCCGAGGTGGGATCGTCCGGAATCTGTTCGTGTGTCCACTCGTTTTGCAGGGCCAGCTTATATGCCACGGCCAACAGGAATTGCTGCAAGCGCACGGCCGGCGCCATGTCGCGGTCGTAACTGGGAAATAGGCTGTAATAGCGAGCCTCAAACCCCGAATAGCCGTCGCGCTCACGCATGCGCAATCGCAATGGCATGTAAAACGACATTCGGCGATCGACAATACCGAGCTCATCCAACTCCGAAGACAAGCGCTGAATGTTGCCTTGTGTTCCGTCCAATGCCGATGCTTCCTCCGTGGATAGCCACGCCACCGGATACGTGAGCAGACGGGCATCGGGAACGCAATCACCGCGAAGGCGAAACCCCCTGGCAATCATTCGGTCAAGCCAGTGCGGCCCATATGGTGTCAGCGAATGCCCGAAGGCTCTGAGGTTCGCTTTCTCCTTCCACTCGCGCCATAGAAGGCGCAGATGTGTAAAGTCGAGTTCATGCGGCAAGAAAGAAAGCAGGCGCTCAGGATGGAATTCTGTGAATCCGATGCGGTAGGGTGCGGCGCTGTAGGTTCCGACAAACAGCGGCAGAAAATGTTCGTAGATCTTGATGGCGAGATCGCCGAGCCGTTTTTCGTCCTGCGGCAGGAAGCCCGAGCTGCATCGTAGGCGGCGATCTAGCGCACGGCTCCCCATGCTGACATGGATACCATTGTTTGCCAGGCTGACGTTCGACAAGCTTGGCAGCACAATCAACTCGTTCGCGATGATACCGGCCTCGCGCAGTTTGGCCACGGCGTTTAGCTGGCTACGGCTCAATACCTGATGGCACAGGTGCATGTACTCATACTTTGCTTCACCGTCGCTCCACCCTGAGAGGCATGGACTCATGAATAACTCGCGGTAGAACGAATCCGAGATGCACGACGCCAGTTCCTCCTGATGCACCGATGGGACCGGGGCGTGATAGACCAGGGCCTGCTGTCCACTCTCCAGCAGTCCGAAGCGACGGTTCGCCCAGGAAATCAACAGAGAGGCGAACAGGAACCGCCGCGCCGCCTCGCGCGCCACTCGTTCTCCCAGAGAATAGTTGCAGCTCCGCGTCACAATGTGGAACGAAGTTGTCTCCGGAGAAGTGTTGTCGCTTAGGAAGTGCCGCATCAGCCTCGAAGCTTCCGCGCGCATGGGCTCAGGTAAGTGCGGCTGGGTGCCAGTCAAATCGGCCAGCGCCAACTTCATCCCATAGCTGATGGGGATACGCAGCCACGGCTCGCCATTTTGCATGAAACGAAACCGGTCCGCATCAGATCGATTGCAGATAACACCATTCCGCACCGCCTTGAGATCGGCTTGGAAAACTTCGAGTGCGTGGACGCTGAGCCGCGACTGGGGAAACCGGATCCAGCTATTCTCCCAGATTCCATGGGTGTCATTGAGAAAGGCTTCCAGTTCGAGCAGTGAGCTCCGTGGTGCCTCACCACTTGCGCGACGGCGTGCAATGTTTTGGAAGAAGCGCGATTCGCGGATGCTCAAAGGAAGATCGCAATCGTTCGAGCGGCCGACCACGACGGCTTGCAGTTCATCTTCGCTTCCGGCAGTGGTTTCGCCAGCGGAAAAAGGAAGCTCATCCACCGAAAGACCGGCAAGCTCTTCCAGGCGGATGGATTCCAGCACCGCTTCACTGCGAATCGTGGCCATGGCTACCAACCTGCGCACAAGCGACGTCTGTGCTCATCGCTAATCCTGCTCCAATTGTGGTGCAACAGCTTCACTGACAAATCAACGCAGTATGAATTGTGGGTAAATCCGTAGTCGAGAATCAAAAACGGCAATTGGTAGTTAATAAGTGGCGCCGGCTCGGACATGAGCTCTGATAATCCACCGCCGGCTCCCGTTGTAATCTTCCGCTATTCCGTTCCTACGCATTTCTAGCCTTCACATAGCAGGTAGAAGGTTGGCGATCAGGTTTGCCGGGTTGGTATCGTTAGTTCTATGCGGTCTTGGAGTGAGGAAGAAATGACTTGGATCGATTGGCGACCCTTCGGATAGTGACTCAGGAACGGCGTTGCTCAGCGGTTCGCCCCGCCGTTCCTGGTTGTTTCGTCCGGCAAGTCATGGGTCCGTCAGCCAGACGCAGTAGACATCCCGACGCTGGTAGTTTCCGCTAGCGCGAGGCTCCCGTTCCCGGAGCGAAAGAGACGCCCCGCAGAACTTCTAAAAGGCCGGCGGCCCGGAAGGTCGTGAAGCTTTCGCTGGGTGGCAGATTCGTTGCGCTCAAGTCGTCGGTGATTACAACAACTTTGTTTGGATCCGCCCCTTGATCGCCGTTTCCGCTAACGGTAGAGGTGACGGCATAAATGGTAGCCGTGCCGTCTCCGTTTACGATGCCAGTAATGTTACGCAATCCATCTGTTCCAGGAGACCACGGCAGACCGGTGGCGGAATTGTTGCCAGTCGGGTAGCCATCTACCGTGTACGGTACCCCAAGTTGCAATCCGGATTGCAAGACATATGCCAGGTTCCATTGACCATGTGCGGGATCGAATATCCACTTCTGTAACCCGGCTGTGGTCTGCGCTGCGGCAACCGTGTACAGACCATCGGAATAGGTATTGTCACCATTGCCTTCATCAGCCACATAAACGGTGTTGGCATTTGCAAACCAGATTCCGAATGGGAAAGAAGTCGTGGACTTGGTCGCGGTGGGAAAGCCTTTCAGCACGCACATGTTGTTGGGATCGAGGCCCTTGGTTTGCAGCAGCGACGGGTCGTAATTGAGCGGTGCGGTGGGCAGGCTGGGGTTGGCCGGAGGAAGGCCCACACCGTTTGAGTCGTTGCAGATGGTGAGAGTGGGATCGACCCAATACACCGTGTTGACGCCGTTGCCGCCGCTCCCCTTGCTGTAGTAGACGACATTGTTGAAGATCGTCAGGCCGCGGAAGTTGTCGTCTTTCCCGATCTTGTCGTGCTGGTCGCCGAGTTGGGTGATATTAAAGCTCGCCAACGGAGTCGGTTGTCCGGGGCGCTGCTGGGTTTCAGGCTCGTACAGCGGAGTGAGGAACTGCGCGCCTGCTCCTATAATGATGCCATCGGGCTGAGGGTTGCTGCCGTTGCCGGCGTTGCCGCCGGTATAGAAGAAATTGGCGCCATTGATGTTGTTGAAGATGGCAGCCCGTCCATTGTTTCCGCTATAGGCATTGGTTTCGGTGAAGTTCATGTTCTGCGGGCCATAGATGAGTCCGACCGCGCGATAGAAATTCTCTCCAACAGGGTTGGTCGGATCCACTACGAGAGGCGTATTGGAATTCGATACGTCGATCCCATCAATGGGCGCAATGTAACCCATCAAAGTTAGAAATTGGCCATCGAGAGAAGGATTTAGAGCTAATTCCGACTTGGACGAGAAGCTGGTGACAAGATGGTCCGGGCTAGCCACTCGCGCAGCTCCTTTGTAGTTAGGAATTTCGAGCGAGTTGACCAAGGATCCGGCCACGGTGAACTGGTCGAGGAAGATCTTCGAGGTGATGCCGAAACTGCCGTCAACAAGATCATTGTTCCAGACATAGGGGTAGGTGCCGTCATTGGTGGCGTTTCCGGCGCATCCGCCTTGCGTATTCTGACAGCCCGGGGGCAGGAGCTGGCCAACCGTCACATTGTTCGGATCGTTATCGTATACGCTCCGGCTGACCACCAGGTTGCCCGGTTGGAAATAGGGACCGGTACTTTGCGCAGTTGCAGCCATTAAGGTGGCGAGAACAATCATCGAAACCATTGCCATACGCTGAGCGATCACATGCAGATGATCTATCTTTCTCACTTTAGCTATCATTGGAAGTCTCCTTAGAATCTCAGGGATTGATCCCATCCCCATAGGTGTGTCATCGATCTTCTCAGTCGGGGTTTGCGCTGCGGTTACAGAATTGTTATGGTTCGATGAATGTCACGGCATCGGGGCTGGAAGCTGCATTTTGATTCCAACCACCAGGCGATAATTTGAACATGGCGATAGCGAAAGGCAGCGTCTGACGAGCAAGTCGCGACGGCTTCGACGGAGATTTTGGGTCTTGTTTTGCTGCCCTCAAGTTACGGAATTAGCGCAGTTGCGGCCTCGGCTACATTCGCTGCCACCAACTTAAATCCATCCACCAAAGCAAACGAGAGAAGTGGTGGGGACACACGATGCTGTCTCCTTCGAGTTTGCCTTCTGAGGTCGGTCGCAGCAGACTGGCGGGACGCATGAGAATCTTAACCTGCGTACTTCAACCAGCGCCGCAGTTCGGGCAATGTCGGCCGCTTGCCGTACATCAAGATGCCAACTCGATAGATCCGCGACGAGAGCGCCAGCAGCCCATAGATGGTAACCAGCATCAGTGCCAGACAAAGCGCCAGTTGCCAGGCGGGGGCTTGCTCCGCCATGACCCGGATAAACATCAGAATCGGCGCGAAGAAGGGTACCAGGGAAAGCCAGACTGCCATCTGCGAATCAGGGTGCTGCATCACCGGACTTGCCAGAAAAATCGACATCAGGATCGGCAACATGGCCGGCCACTGCATCTGCTGAGCTTCCTGTTCGCTATTCACCATTGCTCCCAGCCCTGCGTACATCGCGCTGTAGAGAAAGTATCCGAGCAGGAAAAAGACCCCGAACCAGGCGATGGCGGAGACCGGGATGTGCACATTCGATAGATAGGCTTTCCCGGCCACCATTCCCGGAGTCGACAAGAGCGCGCCAATCGCCAGCCAGATCAGGATCTGCGTCAAACCAACCGCTCCCACCCCAAGAATCTTCCCGGCAAGCAACTCTTTGGCTGTGACCGAGGAGAGTAGCACCTCCAAAATGCGCGAAGTCTTTTCCTCGATGATCGAACGCATCACCGAGATCCCGTAGACGAGCACATTAACGTAGAGCAGCATGACCATGAAGAAGCCGGTGAGAAACATCGCCAAGCCACTGGCGCCTTCGTGGCCCTTGGTGATGTGCACGGTAGTAAGTTCGACCGGCGTGAGGAGTGTCTCCACCTCAGGGCCAGTCATATTCCTCTTCGCCAGATACTGCTTCATCAGCGCGGTCCGAACGGCCGAGCGCACTGCTGCAATGGTCTGAAAGTCGGCAACATCCCTGGCGCTGTAGGTCGCCTTGTGATTGGCCAGGTCCGCGTCATCCAGCCACAGAAAGCCATCGATTATTCCGCCACTAACCTGCTGGCGCAGCGAGTCGCGCAATTCTGTGGTCGGCGTGGTGTTGACCTGCACTACGAATTCGTCTTTTGGGGGTGCTTCCTCAGACGGGTCCTCGGAGGAGCCCGCTGGCGGAGAAGCGAGCAATTCCTGCCTTACCGCCGCTGCCAAATCTGCATTGGCAGCCACGACGACAATGTGTCGCGGGCCCGATTTCATTTCTGCCAGTTTCGCCGGGATCAGGATGCTGCCGGCCATCAAGGCAGGCATCAGCAGCGTGAAGATGAGAAACGTCTTGGAGCGGATGCGCTCCACATATTCGCGACGGATGATAAGCCAGACGTTATGCATTTTTCCCTACCACGTCGATGAAAATCTCTTCCAGCGAAGGTTCGAGCAGCTCAAAACGTGTGATGCGCGCATGGTCGGCAGCCCGGCGCAACAGTTGCTGGGCGTCCGCTCCCGGCTTCAGGCGTACCTCCACATAGTTGCCGTAATTGTTGAACGACTGCACCAGCTCGCTACCGTCCAATCGCGGGTCACCTTCATATTGCATCTGCACGTGGTTCTTGCCATAGCTCGCCTTGATTTTTTTCAGATCGCCTTCCAGGACGGAGCGGCCATGGTCAATCAGGCAGATGGCATCGCATAGTCGCTCGACCTGATCCATACGATGGGTGGAGAACAGGATGGTCTTCCCGTCCTTCTTCAATTCCAGCAAGACGTCCTTCAGCATGACGGCATTGGCGGGATCAAGCCCGGCGAAGGGCTCATCCATGATGACGAGATCGGGATCGTGCAACAGGGCGGCGATGAATTGCACTTTCTGCTGCATGCCCTTGGACAGCTCTTCCACTTTCTTGCAGGTCCACTCGCTGAGCTGAAGCCGCTCGCACCAAGCCAGCGAACGCTTACGGGCCTCGTGCTCCGGAAGCCCATGCAGGCGGCCGAGGAATATCAGGTGGTCAAGCACCTTCATTCTCTTGTAGAGTCCGCGCTCCTCAGGCAGATAACCGACTCGCTGCAACTGCTCGCGGTGAAACTTTTCGCCAAAAAGCCAGACGTCCCCCTCGTCGGGCATGGTGATTCCGATCATCATGCGGATGGAAGAAGTCTTGCCAGCCCCGTTCGGCCCCAGCAACCCATACACGCAGCCTTGGCGGATGTTAAGGGAGAGATGGTCGACAGCAATGAAATGATCGAAGGTCTTATGAATTCCGCGCAGCTCTACAGCGTTGGCCATGCCTGATTCCGTCGAACAGGAAGCAACTATACTGGGCTTCGCGCTCGTCTGTCGAGGTACCTCGCCACGGGCTGCCTTGGTTATGGCTTCGTGACGTCGATCATGTTGTCATCAGCGACCCTGTCTATCAGTTTGTTGTACGGATCGATCCCCGCCCGTGTGGGCATTTCATTGACAACGATCTCGAAAGTGTTTTGCTCCTGAGAAAGCTTCACCTTCTTGAGATAGAGGGGTTGTTCCTCATCCTTCTTGCCTTTGAACACTCCAATCTCGATGTAGTCGTTGAGAGGCATGGGCGTTTCGTTGCCATTTCCATCGGCCTTGACTTTGCGAGCCTGGACCGTGAGGGTGACTTTGAACTTGTGGTCGGGGGTCGGAGTCACTGTCGCGCTGACCGCCTTATTGTCATACAGGACGATGGATTCGAAGCCGTCGGTGATCAGATATTGCAGCTCGGGTGGAGTCTGGGCACGGAGCGCCGCAACCAGCAGGCGCGTGTCAGGGTAGGGAATGGTCTGTGAGTTCGTGGCGTTGGCATAGCGGTACTGCATCAGAAAATTGTGCAGCGCGGCGTCGACTTTGTCCTCGCCGATGTAGTCGGCGAGCGTATACATGATCTGACCACCCTTCTGGTACCAGACGTATGGCTCCCGCTGAACTAGCGCAAGCGGCGGTTCGTGGCGCACTTCTCCGCCACGGCCGCGAAGATAGGCATCGAGCTCATGCCGGAGAAACCGGTGCATGTTGTCCTTGCCATACTTCTTTTCCATCACCATCAGTGCCGAGTATTCGGCCAAAGTTTCCGACATCATGTTTGAACCCTGTACGTTGCCACCAATTAGCTGATGGCCCCACCATTGATGCCCGAGTTCGTGGGCGGTGACGAAATAGGTGAAGTCTATATCAGTCTTCTTAACCACGCGACCGATGAAGCCGATGCCCTCGGAGTATGGAACCGTATTAGGAAACGACTGGGCGAACCCCCGATAACGTGGAAACTCCATGATGCGGAACTGCGCAAACTGGTAAGGACTGTAGTTGGCCTGGTAGTAGTCAAGGCCGGCTTTGGACGAGGCGAGCATGTCATCGATGTCGAACTCATGGCCGGGCGTGTAATAGACCTCGAGATTCGTTCCCTTGTACCGTTCCCGCCTGACGTTGTAGCGCGCAGAGATATAGGCGAAGAAGTCCGCAATGTTGGTGGACCCCATGTCGTACTCGAAGTAGTGGCGCCCGCCTTGTTGCCAGTCGCGCTTTGGGGTAGCCGGGAGCGATCGCGATCTGGTCCGCGGACGTGCTGACAATTCCGTGATAGGTGATCCAATCGGACTGTGCGGAGAAGAGATTGTACAAAGATTGGACGGGATCTCCGCGTGGGGCCATCTCCTCGAGAGGCCCAAGGTGCTCTTCCCTGCGGCGACGCGGATCGTCGAGTTCGATGTTCCGGTCATAGCCGATTGTGGGGAAGTAGCCGGAGTCGAAAAACGTCCCGTTGTAGGCGAGCTCAGCCTTTTCGTTGCCATCGCGAAAACCGTGCGACCAGTAGCCGACATTGAAGGTCATCTCGATCGTTTCCCCGGGAGCGAGCGGCTGGTCGAGTGCGTAGATCGAATACATGTCGCGACTACTGGAGCTGACCCGATGAAATGGCCGATCAAAGTGGACGTTGGAGACAGATTGCATCTGGTCGGTGATATGGATCTGGGATATGGGCTGGGAAGTCTTGTTTCGCAGCGTATAGCGTCCCCAGCCTGAGAAGGAGCGGTGCGCGGGGTCGATATCGACGCGAGTGTCGACGGCGATGACCTTGGGTTGCGGCAGGTTCTCGTATCTCTTGAAGCTACGCTCGTAGTCGGCTTGTATCTGCCGGCGTTGCTTCGCATTGAGATACTCGTTCAGGACGTGCGCGTTGTAGTAGTACCAGACTCCACTGCCCGCAGCGATCAACAGGAAGAGGGCAGCGGCTGGGATCAGGCGCGGCAGGCGCGCCAAAGCAAGACGCCAGCGAGCGGGCCAGCTTTCGTCTGTACCGCGGCGGGCGAACGCAATAGAGATAACGCCCAGGAACGCCGCGATCGCAAGCCAATAGGTGATGGACCAGAACAGGGCAGCTACAAAATGGCCGTACCCGTTCATGTCGCTGTAGGTGTAGGGCGGAGTGTTGCCGAACAGGTAGAGAGTATTCTCCCAGCCAAAGTTGAACAGAATCGGGACCAGGACGAAGATCCCAATGGCGATGCCGTGACCGATGAACTTGTTGTGCACCACAGTTTGCACAAAGAGTGCGAGCAGGGCAAAGGTCATGATCTGGGGAAAGACGACGATGTACAGCTCCTTGAAATACTGCAGAAACTCGTAGTGGTAGTAGCCCGCGATGGTCTGCATCAGGATGCCGCATAGCATCGTGACCGTCAGGAGCACCAGTTCAACGAATCCGATGGCGACCAGCTTGGAGAGCCAGTCAACGCTGTCTCGCATCGGTAGGGCGTCGTGAATGCCGTCGAAGTGGACATCTCGCTCGCGCCAGATGAGCTCGGCCGCGTACAGGGCGGCGACGATGTAGAAGAAGAGCGTTGCACCACCCTCCACCGCCTGAAGCATCAGGTACGTCACCGGCCAGACATCGACCTCGGCAACGCGGCCGGCGAAGTACCCGTTGTTGATGGCGAAGACGATCATGAGACCGACAATCGCCCAGAACGGAATCTCATGCAGGATCAGATAAATACGTAGACGCGACAGCGATAGGAACTGCGCCCAGGTGGTCGAAGCTGAAAAGAGCTGGCGAACTTGCGGCAGCCGCGCGGCAACCAGCGAGCGCGCCGGCTTGAGTTCCAGCTCTTCCTGCCGCTTGGCTCTGGCGGCGCGACGTCCCTGCGAAACTGCCGTGAGGGCCTCGATGGACATCGGGAACAGCGCCCACAGAGCCACCAGCGAGATGCAGCCGACCGAGAGCCACAGAAGGCGGTTGTAGAGAAAGACGCCGGATCCTGCATGCGGGGACCAGCTCAGCAGAAGCGTATTCCGCTCGACGACCGTCCAGTAGCGGGTTATGTCGTCCAGCAGAATGAAACCTACGGGATCGAATATGCCGGACCAGAAGCGTTCCAGCGATCGCGTGGCGCTGAACACGGTGAGCCCGACAAGGTAAACCATGAACAAGGCAGCACCTTGCACGTAAACCACGAAGATTTTCCGCGAGAGAGCAGCGACCGCGAAGAAAAGTGATCCCAGGAAAAAGATTTGTACAACGGTGATTGAAAGAAAGGGCTGTAGGTACCACCAGAAATGATTAGGGGCAATACGAGAATGGTCGGCCCAGGGGGCAAAGGTGCCGGCGAACTCGCCAAGGATGCATCCGGAAAAGGCGAAAATCGTGACCACCAGCGACCCCGCCCATCGCCCTCCCAGGTAAGCCAGCTTGGGAATGGGTTTCGTGAACAGCATCTGGTAGGTATCACGCTGGAAGTCGCGAAGGATGGAAGTGCCAAAAATTGCGGCAATAATGATGATGCCGAATAAGCTGATGCCGGTAGCATAGACCGACGACGCGTACGGACCATTGAGCAGGACCTTCCCGTTGGCGTTAGCCACCGGTCCGAAGTTCTCAGAAGCGACGCAGAGGAAGGCAAACGCAAACCAGACGACAAAGTAGATATACGTAGAGATGCTCTTGCGCCGAAGCCTGAGCTCGAATGAAAAAAACTCCCAGAACATTCTCATTACCATTCTTTAGCCGCCTCAGTTTCTTGCCTGCTCAGAAAGGTTGAAGAAGTAAACGTCCTCCAGCTCGGAGTCCACCGGTTGGAAGCCCTCGCCCGGGCTCGCGTCGGAGTAGACCCGAACCTCATGCTGACCCGCGATAAGGTGGGTAGAGATAACGTGCATCGCAGATTCCAAAGCACGCAGCTCATCGTCACTGCTGACCACCTTGCTCCAGATCTTGCCGTTGAGAGCAGCCAGCGTATCGGTCGGCGAGCCTTCCAGCAGAAGTTCGCCCGAAGCGATGATTGCCATGCGAGGGCACAGCTCGCGAACGTCATCCACAATGTGCGTAGAAAGGATGACCGTGACCTCACGTCCAATCGAGCTGAGAAGATTGAGAAAGCGATTGCGCTCGGCAGGGTCCAACCCTGCCGTGGGTTCGTCAACAATGATGAGGCGAGGATTGGCCAGTAGTGCCTGAGCGATGCCGAAGCGCTGCTTCATGCCACCGGAATACGTGCTCAGTGCCTTCTTGCGTACCTCCCAGAGATTGGTCTGCTGGAGAAGCGCATCAACCATCTCCTTGCGTTCCCTCGGGGAGATGACGCCCTTCATCACCGCCAGATGGTGAAGCATATCGAGAGCGGATATCTTTGGGTAGACACCAAACTCCTGTGGGAGGTAGCCAAGAATCTTGCGCACCTCGTTCTTCTTGTCCAGCACGTTGATGTCGTCGAGATGGATGATTCCCGAGTCGGGATCCTGGAGCGTTGCGACGGTGCGCATCAAAGTACTCTTACCGGCTCCATTCGGACCGAGAAGTCCAAACATGTGGTTACCAATGTTCAGCGAGACATGCTTAAGCGCTTGGACGCCGTTCGGATAGGTTTTCGACAGATTTGAAATCGTGACCGCCAAGTGAGTGAGCCTCCTCAGGAACTGGTGAGACCAGAGCCGTGGCGGGAAATGTATCACATAACCGGAATCGGGCCGCGTCAAATTCTAGATTGTCAGTGACCCGGTCAATAACACCCTGCCCTTCTGTGCATCGATCCTCCGTATGCTCGAACAGGCTTGCAATTGGCCCACAAACGGGGTTCGCGGCCCAGGGAGCCTCTATTGGTGTGCTCGGCGGAGCCATCGTAGCTGTAGCCTGCGTCCTTATGGGACCACAGATGATGGGCAAGAACGCCATCTTCCCACTTAACAATCCTGGCATCATTACCGCGCCGATTGGATTTCTTCTGACCTATGCGGGCTCAGTCTTGTCCCAGGACTCAGCATCGGAGGTGAAGTACCAGGAGCTTGCTGTCAGATCGCGCAGGGGGTCGGGGCCGAATCTCAAGTCTGTGCCCGCGACCACAACGGCCTGAAGACCGTTAGCATGTGTCACGCCCGTGCGAGACCCTTTGCACACGCTTTGGAATTTTGCCGGGAGCAAACGATTCGTCTAAGTTGTTGATTTTAAATGGCGGAGAGACAGGGATTCGAACCCTGGATACCCTTTCGAGTATACACGCTTTCCAAGCGTGCGCCTTCAGCCACTCGGCCATCTCTCCGTTGGGGAATGCGTCTTGCGGGGACGTCCAGACCACAGCGTCGTTTCATTGTAACGTATTGTGAGGCGCGAGGAAGTGGGGCGTCTGGGTCTAGTCGTTCACTCGGCTTCCTTCAGTTGCTGGGCCAGGTAATTCGCTATTCCCATCTCGCTGATTGCGTGGAGCTGTCCCTCGAGCCAGTCGATGTGGTGCTCTTCGTCGCTCAAAATCTTTTCCGCGAGGTCGCGTGAGCCTCCGTCGTTAGCGGCCGTGCACAACTTAATACCATCATTCAGGCGCTTGACGGCGTCGTATTCAAGCTGGAGATCGTTCTTAAGTTGCGCCTCGACCGTGGCTCCGATGTTGATTTTGAAGTAGTCGGTCATGTTCGGTGCGCCATCGAGAAACAGAATTCTCTCCATGCACTTCTCAGCATGTACCATCTCTTCGATGGATTCCTTCTTCGCCAGCTTGGCGAGCCGCTTGTAGCCCCAGTTCTCGCACATTTCAGCGTGCAGAAAGTACTGATTGATGGCTGTCAACTCCGCCTTTAACACTTGGTTTAAGAAAGCAATAACTTTGGAATCGCCCTTCATTTCGCCTCACGAAAGTCAAAAAGTGAACACAATTCGGCCCTGCTGTACGGAGCCAGTATGTATTTCGCTGTAACGCTCCATTGTAGTCCGCTGGCAATAATACCGCTACGAGAGATTCGACGGAGCTTCTTGTCAGAACTCATTTTTCCGCAATCATGTACTGCTCAAACTTGCCGTCAGGCATTTCGTAGATGATGATGACCAAACTCTTGGCTGGCGTACTTTACTTCATAGATCCGCTCCGTCATCCCGCCACGCGCTGAAACATTACTCTGTTCAAAGCTCTGGGGAGCGCCCAGCGGACCCAGGCTGCTCGCGTAATCCTTGAGCGCCTGCTCAGTGAAATAAGCATTTGCATTGTCGGTAAATAGCGAGCGGTCGATCTTACCCTGCTGCAGTCCGTCATAAACTTTGCGGATGAGCGCATCCTGCTTTGGATCTTGGGGATTCTCTGCCTGAAGCATCGCCGCCCGCACCTGGCTTCCAATCTCTGAAGCAGCTTCCGCCGCGTCCTGATTGGTAAGCACGACGACCGCAATCCTGTCGTCCGGCATAACGATGTTCTCGGCAGTAAATCCCGAGACTTCGCCGCTGTGCTCCAGTACTCGGTGGCCGCCTATGCTCATGACCTGAACGCCCAGACCGTAGCGCGTACCAACTCCATTCTTCAGCAAAACCTCGGTTTCCATTTCATGATAAGAAGCTGGTTTCAGCACTGTTTCCTGAATCATCGAGATATCCCACATTGCCAGATCCGCGGCAGTCATCGCGAGTTCGCCGGCGGCGAACATCCAACCTTTGCCTTCCTTCGGTGCGGGATGGAGCGGCCCCAGCGCGTAACGAAAGTAGCCGCTCGGATCGGTGGGAGGAAGCTTGTTCTGATTGGTGTCGGCCACGCTCTTCATGCCGAGCGGAGAAAAGATACGCTGGCTAAGCAATTGCAGTAGCGGCTCGCCCGAGACTTTCTCCACAATCACTCCGGCGATCACGTAATTGGTATTGCTATACTGCCACTTCGTTCCCGGATCAAAATCCAGCGGCTTCCGTGCCCAGCGATCCATGATCCCATCGGCTGTAGTCGGTTGCAGCATCAATGGCGGGACATAATCTTGCGGCCAGAAGTCCTGGTAGCCAGAGGTATGCGACAGGAGTTCGCGAATCGTGACTTCATTTCCCCGCGTCAAGCCCGACACATACTTCGAGACGGGATCGTCGAGCGACAACTTGCCTTCTTCGGCCAGCATGAGGATAGCTGCCGCCGTGAACTGCTTGCTAATTGAGCCAATGCTGTAGCGCATCGCCGGCTGCGCAGGCGTATGCGGGTCGAGACGCGCGTCCCCGTAGGCTTGTACGTAAGCAATCTTGCCGTCTTTGACGATAGCCAGCGAAGCGCTAGGGACGCCGGTCGTCTGCAATACATTGTGAGCGATGTCGTCAATGTGGTTGCACAAATCCCGGGCAAGCAGTGGCGCTGTTTGTGCGGAAGATGATGGAATAATAGCAAGGACAAGAACAATGACAAACGATATCGAGTATTTTCGGAAGGTGAAATTCAAACGGGTCATTATTGCCTCGGAATGAAGGTTTGAGCAAAATATCCTAAGGAATGCTCTCATGGCCACAAGCCTCAGGGTTCCTTGCGTTCTGCCCGGCCCGCGGGAACCCACGACGCCATCCCAACGTTCGCACCATCTTTTACGAGCGTATACAAGGCTACCGGACTGAGAATCACAATTATTTAATTATTTGAGTTGGAATCGCGCTTTTGTGGTTGAGGGTGAGATTGGATCTGATCATCTCCGGAGCCGATTGCGGCCCGAAGCGTCCTGGCCGTCTCGGCTGGAGCCTGGCGGCCATTCGGCGCTTCGCGCGCGGAGTGCGGGACGTAGCCATCCAACAAGCGATGATGCATGCTGTAAAGCGCCAGTTCCAGGCGATCGGTTACGTGGAGCTTATCGTAGATTTTGCGCAAATAGTTCTTCACCACCTGTTCCGTCGTGCCGACCTCCCGAGCGATATCTTTGTTCTTCAGCCCTTGCGTGACACCGCTGATGATCAGCATTTCTTTCTCGCTGAGACGCAACTGGTGTTTAGGCGCGGTCCCTTGAAGCGCTTGCGAGCGATAAGCCTCGATCACCCAGTTCACGCCCTGCTTGTCGAGCCAGGTTTCACCGGCTGCCACCTTGCGCACGCACCGTACTAATAGATCGGGCGAGACCGCGCGAGTCAGAATGCCTCGAACTCCGCGACGCAGGTAATCTACCGTTTCCTGCTCGCCGGCACGCTGCGTAACCAGAATTAATTTCGCTCCGGGAAGCGCTCGCCGGCCTACCTCGCTGACGGCTTCAGCCGGGGTGGGAGACAATCCTGCTTCGAAGAGAAGTACGTCCGCGGGAATTTCCGCCGCGACACTGATGGTTTGCGGCAGATTGTCTGTCTGCGCTACCACGTCCAAATCGCTTTCCACTGAGAAAATCCTGGCCATACCCACCCGGAAGATCGCTTCCGAGTCAGCAAGGATAATCCGGATAGGACGTTTCTCCGAATCCTGAAAAGGTTGCTGGGGCGCAAAGGAAGATGAGACATCCCCCTTGTCGTGGCCACGAGCAGCCCGGCCACCCTCCTCCGTTCCGAGTTTAAATACGTTCGAAGTGGTATTCATCAATCACCACCGCTGCGCTTCGTCCTGAAGCCTCGTCTGAGAATCGCACCACTCGGCCTTGACATCTCACCAATACCGGATGGTCTGTGCCCAAGACATCTCCCGGCATTTCAATCGTGAACTCAACCGCTGAGCCCACCATGATTTCGGATTCTGTGTGAAAGAGAATGCCGCCGGCTGAAATATCGATGGTTTTCGCACGGTATTCCGCAGTTGGAGTCCTCAGGGTTACCTGAAGATGCAGAGGAAACCGGATCGAGTTACGGAGTTCAGAGTCGCGGCCAGTACTCATAATAGGTTACCGATAGGCGCTAATCGGGTAACGATTGAACCGTTACCAACCACATTACCATTAGGGAAGGCCACTTACGTAGAAAAATCGTCGGGAAGTTGCAAAAAGCCCAGTTTGGGAAGTCAGCAGCTTCCGCGCCTACGGCGTGTTAACGCGAGGGGAAATCTTGGGGTGAGGGAAGGCTGGATGCCGACTTATGAACGGTCTGGGTGGCGCACCCAACCCAGCGGGTGTATTGTAAGCCATAGCAAGCAAGCAGCTTATTGGAAAGCTATTCGATAACCGAATGTCCTAGAATTTTGTGGTCTCGGTAAAGTTGAAGCTGTGCACCTTCATTGGTGGAACCACCATGTCGAACGACTCCTCCCCGCATGAGCGCACGGGTTTCCCCATTGCTTCCACGTTTCGAAGCATCTGTATGAGGCTCTCGTTGAAACGAAAGTTTCTGATGCCGCAAGTAACCTTGCCCTGTTCTACCAAGAACGTGCCGTCGCGAGTCATGCCGGTGAGGATTTTCTCGTAGGGATCAACTTCGCGGATGTACCAGAGGCGGGTAACCAAAACGCCGTGCTCGGTGGAGGCAATCATCTGCTCTATCGTTCGCGATTCGTCCTGCGTCGGACCGGCAAATACGATATTGAGCGGCGCTTCGCCGATCTCACTGGGGAGCGCGAAACCATGGCCGGTAGGCCGAACCGGACCAACTTTGCCAGCCATCTCAGATTCCTTCATGCGTTTTGCGCTGGAACGCGAATAAGTCACTCCCTGGACTATGCCGTTCTCGATCAGCTTCAAACGTTGTCGCCCAATCGCTTCGCCATCGAACGGAACACCCGCCTGCAATGGGTGGTACACGTCGTCCCAGACGGTGATGTTGTCGCCGAAAAGCTGGGTCCCGATTCGATCGTTCAGAAACGATCGCTGTTCGAGCAGAGCCGAGCCGCCGAAATCCCAAAACATGAATCCGACGATGTCAAGCACCGCGGCAGGTTCAAGGATGACAGTATATTTCCCGGGAGACAGGTCCCGAGGATTCCGAGATTCAATTGCCTTTTGGGCAGCGACTTCTGCCATCCGCGCCGGGTCGAGCCGTGCAATGTCGGGTGAGTTTGCTTTTTGCCATCCCGAGGAAGAGCTGTCGAGCATACTGATGGAAACTTCAGCGAGAGTCTGCTCGTACCAGTCGCTCACGCCCTTTGAATTGAAGACGCCTTCGACAACCTCCGCAGAAGAGAAGATGCCCGCAGAGGTCAGGCCGTGCCGCTTGGCAACATCCACCATTTGAGCGACAGCCTGCGCACGATCTTGCGGAGTGAGCCGCGCCGTGGTCTCGAAGTAGCGATCGACCGCAGCATCTCCGCAATCCACCGCAGCGGCGGCCACTTCTTCTTGCGTTGGCATCGGCAACAAATCGGGGTCGGGATGCTGCACCTTCGCCAGCGCTTCAGACGACTGCACTACACGACGGAGGCTGTCATCGTCGTGCCTATTTGTGCTGGCACGAGCAGTGCGGTTCCCGAAGGCAGAGCGCACCGAAATGTGGTACTCCTCTTCCGCGACATTCTGATGAATTGTGTTGTTGGCGAAACGGGTAAGCGCGCTGCGTCCGCCGGAAATGAGCAACTCGATCTCGTCAGCCTGCGATAGCCGGCGCAGTTTGTCGAAAATGTCGTTTGCCTGATCGCGATCCAGCATCGCTATTCGTTTCCCTTGTAGGCAGTGCCGACCATAACATTGCGAAATCGCGCTGGCGCTGCGCCGTGGCCAGTTCCCATGACCTGTTGCGGCTGTCCCTTACCGCAGTTCGGAGTGCCCCACAACGTCCATTCATCGCGTGAACAAATGGCGTCCATCGCGTTCCAGAACTCGGTCGTAATGCCCGAGTAGGAAGGGTTCTTCAACATCCGTCCGCGCTTGCCTGCAGCGATTTCCCAGCCAATCTCGCAACCGAACTGAAAGTTATAACGTTTGTCGTCGATGGACCACGAGCGATTGGTCTCCATCAGGATGCCGTGGTCGGTAGATGCGATGAGTTGCTCAAGCGTCAGCGGCGACTCGCTGGGAAGGATGCTCACATTGGTCATGCGAACGATCGGGAGCCGGTTCCAGCCTTCGGCGCGCAGGCATCCGCCGCTGCGTGTCGCGCCAATCGCAGCAGCGGTATCACGTGAGGTGAGGTATCCGGTAAACAGGCCATTGGTGATAATCGGAGTGCATTGTGCTGCCACGCCTTCGTCGTCATACGCAAATGTGCCGAGTCCCGGCCCGTGCGCTGGAGTAGCGTCGGCCACCGCGTTCACGATTTCGCTGCCATATTGTAAGGTGCGTAGTTTGTCGAGCGTGAGGAACGACGTTCCAGCAAAATTGGCCTCCATCCCAAGGACGCGATCGAGTTCAATAGGATGGCCAATGGATTCGTGAATTTGCAGCGCCAACTGGGACGAGTCGAGAATCACATTGAAACTGCCCTCGGGACATTGCGCAGCCGAATGTAATGCCACTGCCTGCTCGGCGATCTCGGACGCGTGTTCCAGCAGCTTCAACTCCTCGATCAGTTCGTACCCTCGGCCCTGAAATTGCCCGCCGTACGAGTTGGGATATGAGCGCTTCTGGATCTCCGTGCCCTGAAACGAATACGCTGCGTAGCCGGCCCCGGAGGTAACGGTTGTTTGATGGATCTCGGAACCTTCGGATGAATAGAACCACTGCTCATAGCGCCGGAAATTCATGTTCGTCTCGGCCAGGGTTACCCCCTTCACCGCGAGCAGGGCAGCATCAATAGCGAAGAGCAGATCCAGGTTGTTTTCGATCGAGATGCCAAACGGATCAATCTTGCAGGGCGAAGCCCAGTCGGCTTTGGCGGGCGGCTCCGGCACAAGATACAACTCTTGCGACTTTACAGTGGCCGACGCCCGCGCAATCTCAACCGCTCTGGCGGCGCAGCTTTCAACCCCTTGCCGCGACAAGTCATCGGTCGCGGCGAAGCCAAATCCGCCACCGGCAATGACGCGAATGCCAATACCCAGCGACTCGGAATCAGAGGCGCCAGCGATTCTACCGTTCTTGGTTGCAAGCGAACGGTTTCGTTCGTCCACGACACGCGCCTCGGCAAGGGAAGCGCCTCGTAGCTTAACCGTTTCCAATGCCCATGAAGCAATGTCTTTCATCTGCGACCACCGAATCAAAGATGATATCGTGTTCTTCCTGAATGTTCTGCTTTTCGTCCGAGTTGCTAATGGCAATCGCCATCAAGATCGTGAACCTCGAACTCGGCATGCCGAGTGTACCCCAGGCGCGCTCGCGGCTGAGTACTGAGATTCGTGTCGCACAGCAGAGTGGCATTCGGGTGCTGAAAGTTGTACACGGCTACGGCTCCAGCGGCATCGGCGGAGACCTGCGCATCGCACTGCAGTCCACCTTGCGGCAAATGGCGCAGGCCAAGGAGATTCGCGATTGCATCTACGGGGAAAACTGGCGCACCAGCGATGAGCGCAGCTGGGAGCTTCTCAAACAGGTACCCGAACTGAAGAGCGACAGCGATCTCGGTAAGGGCAATAAGGGCATTACCCTCGTAGTGTTGTGAACCTCACAATCGCAAGTTTCGACATCCCCTATAATTCCCGGTTGGACTGTTTCCCGCGCCGAGGATGACGTCCATCAGCTAAGCGTATTTCGCGCTCCTACGATGGATGTCACGTCACTCAATTCAGCTCCCAGTCTAGAGGAAGCTCCACCACGGGCCGCGATCGTTGCCTGCATGCTGGCGGGCATGTGCACCTTCCTCAATGTATATGACACGCAACCGCTGCTTCCCTATCTGCAGCAAGTCTTCAACGCATCGGCGGTTGCGGTATCGCTGACGGTGAGCGCCACTATTCTGGCGATGGCATTAATGGCGCCGTTCATCGGACTGCTGGCAGAATCGGTGGGCCGTAAGAAGGTCATCGTCCCCTCGCTTTACGCGCTGACTGCTCCAACCTTGCTGGCGGCCACTTCCCAGAACCTGCACCAACTCATCTTCTGGCGGTTCATGCAGGGAGTATTTGTGCCCGGCGTGATTGTCGTAATCGTGGCCTACGTCAATGAGGAATTCCCGCGGCAACTGGTAGGTGGGGCCATGTCGGCCTACATTTCGGGAACAGTGCTGGGCGGTTTTCTGGGACGATACATCTCGGGTGTCGTATCGCATCATTTTTCGTGGCGAGACGCATTTCTTGTCATCGGGATCGTCAACCTCGTCGGCGCGATCATCGTGCAGCGGTCGCTACCGCATGCTAAGCGCTTTGTGCGCGCGGCCAGCGTTGCACATTCCATTTTGGAGGGCTCGCAGCATCTGCGGAACCCGCGCCTGCTTGCGGTGTTTGGAATGGGATTTGCGGCGCTGTTCTGCCTAGTCGGAACGTTTACTTACGCTAACTTCTATCTCGCCGCTGCGCCGTATCGGCTCAACTCGGAACAGCTGGGCAGCATCTTCTTCGTGTATCTACTGGGGTTCGTGGTGACGCCGCTGTCGGGCCGCTTCCTCGATCACTACGGGCTCCGGCTGACTTCGGTCATAGCCGTATGTTTCACATCAGCGGGATTGCTGTTGACCTTGTTGCACTCTCTACCAGTTATTGTTGTGGGACTGGCGCTGGCTTCGTCGGGAGTATTCATCTACCAGGCCGTGGGCACAGTGCAGACCGGAATCGTGTCCGACCGCGCAAGGTCCTCAGCTGCGGGACTGTACGTGACGTTCTATTACATCGGCGGCAGCTTGGGAGCGATCGTTACCGGATGGACATGGGTGGCTGGCGGCTGGCCCGCCTGCGTGTTTCTGTTGATGGGCGTTGCCGGGCTGGCGATGGTTTTGGCGCTGGTGAGCAGCAGGAAGATAGCTGTCAGCTCTCAGCCGTCAGCCATCAGCTAACAAAAGCCCCGTCCAAGCCGAGACAAATGGTAGGCGACAAAAAGGGCGGCATCACCGCCGCCCTCTGACAACTGATTACTGGCTACTGACAACTGGTTTACGTTCCTTCGCTCCAGCTCGCCAGGTACTCTTCCTGCTCTGAAGTCAGGCGGTCGATCTTGATGCCCATCGACTCCAGCTTGAGCTTGGCGACCCGCTTGTCGAGCTCCTCCGGAACCACGTACACCTTCTTCTCCAATGACGAGTGGTTCTTCACCAGATACTCCACCGACAGCGCCTGGTCGGCAAAGCTCATATCCATCACCGACGCCGGATGGCCTTCCGCCGACGCCAGATTGATCAGGCGGCCTTCGCCCAGCAGGTTGATCTTGCGGCCGTCCTTGAGCGAATACTCCTCGACAAAATTGCGCGTGGTGCGCTTCGACGACGACATCTTCTCCAGCGCAGGAATGTCAATCTCGACGTTGAAGTGGCCGGAGTTCGAAACGATGGCCCCGTCCTTCATGGCGTCGAAATGTTCCTTGCGCAGAACGCTTTTGTTGCCGGTGACGGTGCAGAAGACGTCGCCGATTTTGGCGGCCTCGTCCATGCTCATCACGCGGTAGCCGTCCATCACGGCTTCGATCGCCTTCGTGGGATCGATTTCGGTGACGATCACTTCAGCGCCCAAACCGCGCGCGCGGCTGGCCAGCCCGCGTCCACACCAGCCGTAGCCGGCGACTACGAACTTCGAGCCCGCGAGCAGAAAGTTAGTCGCCCGCACGATGCCGTCGATGGTGGATTGCCCCGTACCGTAGCGGTTGTCGAACAGATGCTTGGTGTCGGCATCGTTCACCGCGATGATGGGGTAGCGCAACACACCCTGCTTCGCCATGGCGCGCAGACGGATGATGCCGGTCGTGGTCTCTTCCGTACCAGCGATCACGCCATCTAGCACATCTGTCCGCTTGGTAAGCGCAATCGTCACCAGATCGGCGCCGTCATCCATAGTGATGTTGGGCTTGTGGTCCAGCGCCGACATAATGTGCGAGTAGTAGGTGTCGTTGTCCTCGCCCTTGATGGCATAAACCGGAACGCTGTAGTCGCGCACCAGACAGGCGGCAACGTCGTCCTGCGTAGACAGCGGGTTGGAGGCGCACAACACAACGTCGGCGCCGCCATCGCGCAGTGTGATCGCCAGGTTGGCGGTCTCAGCGGTGACGTGCAGGCAGGCGGAAATCCGGATGCCCTGCAACGGCTGGTTCTTGATGAAGTCCTTGCGGATGATCTGCAGGACCTTCATGGACTGGTTGGCCCAGTCAATGCGCTTCTTGCCAAGGTCGGCAAGTGCGAGGTTGGCGACATCGCCGGCTACGCGTGTGGTTGTAGTGGACATAAGCTCCTAGTGAAGTTTCGAGTTTCGAGTTTCAAGTTTATGGAGAGAGTTTCAAAGGTGCGCCCATCGTTCTGGCGAAGGGCGGGAACGCGAAATGTGCTGGTCGCGCTTACTCGAAACTCGAAACTTGAAACTTGTACCAAGGGCGGAGTGTATGTTCCGCCCCGCTTCTGGCAATCTACTTTGCCGCCTGTGCAGTCTTTTGAGCTTTCGCCTCCGTCAAACCCGCCTGCTCGCGCAGGGCCGCGGCTTTGTCCGTCGCTTCCCATGTGAAGTCGGGATCCTGGCGTCCGAAATGCCCGTAGGCCGCAGTCTTCCGGTAAATGGGACGCCGCAAATTCAGCGATTCGATAATGCCCTTCGGGGTGAGCTTGAAATTGGCGCGCACCAGCTCGGCAATCTTGGCTTCGTCAATCTTCGCCGTGCCGAAGGTATCGACCAACACGCTGACCGGCTCGGCTACGCCAATGGCATAGGCAAGCTGCACTTCACAGCGGTCCGCCAGTCCGGCGGCAACAATGTTCTTGGCGATGTGGCGCGCCATGTAACAGGCCGAGCGATCGACCTTCGTCGGATCTTTGCCGCTGAACGCTCCGCCACCATGCCGCCCCATGCCACCGTAGGTGTCCACGATGATCTTGCGGCCGGTCAGTCCGGTGTCGCCCATCGGGCCACCGATTACGAAACGACCAGTGGGGTTGATGTGGTACTTGGTGTCTTCGTCAAGCATCTCAGCCGGTAGCGCGGCCTGAATCACGTGCTTCAGAATGTCAGCACGCAACTCCTCGGTTGAAATCGTCTCCGAGTGCTGGCTGGAGATGACCACCGCATCGATGCGCACCGGCTTGTGGTTCTCGTCGTACTCGACTGTGACTTGAGATTTGCCGTCGGGCCGGAGATAAGGAAGGGTGCCGTTCTTGCGGACTGTGGTGAGCTGCTGGCACAGCTTGTGAGCTAACGCAATTGGCGTCGGCATGTAGTCGGCGTTTTCGTTGGTGGCGTAGCCGAACATCATGCCCTGGTCGCCCGCGCCGCCGGTGTCCACACCCATGGCGATGTCACCCGACTGTTTATTGATGCTGGAGATGACCGCGCACGTATTGGAATCGAAGCCATAGAGGGCATTGTCATAGCCGATGGAGGCGACCACGCCGCGTACCAGCGACTGGAAATCCACATAAGCTTTGGTAGTGATTTCGCCGGCGATGACAACCAGGCCGGTAGCCGTTAGAGTCTCGCAGGCCACGCGGCTGTGCGCGTCTTCCTTCAGGCAGGCATCAAGAATAGCGTCAGAAATTTGATCGGCAATCTTGTCCGGGTGCCCTTCGGTCACCGACTCGGACGTGAACAGATAAGTCTTCTTGGACAAAGCGAAGCTCCTTCTTTTGCCCGCCTTGCGGGCCACTCAGAGTGATTCGACTGGGCAGACAAATACCGGGGTCTCTGCAGTCTATCAGTTGAGGATAGCAACTAGCCGGTAAACTCCCAATATTTTAAGGCCGAAGGGCGAGTTTCAGCCAGCTAAATGCACAAATTGGCATTGAAGCCACGCCCACAATGGTCAATCCGGCAAGCTAAATTTACCCCTTCATCGAAGCTTGGATGGCGATGAGTTGATCGAGGAAGTCCGGCAATAACTTCAAATCGAGGGCGTTAGCGCCATCGGACTTGGCCTGCGGAGGGTTGTCGTGAACCTCTACGAATATGCCGTCCACGCCCGCAGCGACAGCCGCGCGCGCCAGTAGGGGAATGAACTCAGGCTGGCCGCCACTTTGGGCGGCGTCCCCATTGGTCGCGGCCGAAGGAAGCTGCACAGAGTGCGTCGCGTCGAAGACGACCGGAGCGAACTTGCGCATGATCGCCAGGCAGCGCATGTCCACGACAAGGTTGTTGTAACCAAACGATGCGCCGCGTTCGGTAAGAAAGATGCGCTCGCTGCCGCCCTCGCGAACTTTCTCGACAGCGTGACGCATGTCCCACGGCGAAACGAACTGCCCCTTCTTGATGTTCACGGCGCAACCGCTTTTTCCGGCGGCGACCAGCAGGTCGGTCTGGCGGCATAGAAATGCTGGGATTTGGAGCACATCGACGGCTTCCGCCACGCGCGGCGCGTCGGCGGCTTCATGCACGTCGGTAAGTACTGGAATCCCCGCTTTCTCGCGAACTCTGCGGAGAATGCGCAGGCCTTCGTCCAGTCCTGGTCCGCGAAAGCTACGGATCGAGGTTCGATTCGCCTTGTCGTACGAAGCCTTGAAGATGTAGGGGAGTTCTTTGTTGCGACATACTGCCGCGACGGCATCGGCTATCATCAGCGCGTGGGCTTCGCTCTCGATGACACACGGTCCAGCAATGAGAAAAAGTCCCCCCCCGCCGATTCTTACGTCGCCGACTTGAAAATGCTCACTCATTGTTCGATGAGCCCGACAGCGACACTCATCAAAGCCACGCCCCAACCGGTGTCGGCCTGTTGGAGTCCTAATCGCTTACCTCTAGTCCCTAGCCCTTGTTGCTCAGTGTTTCACCTTCTCCGGCCGATGAAACATCTCTACTGAAACCTCTTCGCGATGATGTTGGCGGCGCAGGCGGTTTTCGTACGACGCTCTGACGAATGAAGCGAACAGCGGATGCGGCTCCAGCGGCTTCGACTTGAACTCTGGATGGAACTGGCAGCCGAGGAAGAAAGGATGGTCGGCAAGCTCAATGATCTCGACATAGGTTCCGTCGGGCGTTGAACCACTGATACGCAATCCGCCGGCCGTCAGGGTGCTTTCATATTCGCGATTGAACTCATAGCGATGACGATGCCGTTCGCTGATCTCGTTCTGGCCATACGCTTGGTGGGCCAGCGTGCCGGGTTCGAGCTTGCATGTCCAGGCGCCCAGACGCATCGTGCCACCCAGTTCCTCCACGCCACGCAACTCGCGCAGTTTGTAGATGACGCGATGCGGCGTCGCCGGATCGAACTCGCTGGAGTTGGCCTGCTCCAAGCCACATACATTGCGTGCAAATTCGATGCACGCCGTCTGCATGCCCAGGCAGATCCCAAAAAACGGAACCTTGTTCTCGCGCGCGTGCTGAATACCTTTTAGCATGCCCTCGATACCGCGCTTGCCAAAGCCGCCCGGAACCAGGATTCCATCCACATGCTCAAGCTGGGCCTGCACAGTTTGGTCCTTCTGCTCCAACCCTTCGGCCTCGATCCAGTTCACGTTCAGCTTCAGGTTGAAGGCCAATGCACCGTGCACCAGCGCCTCTTTCAGCGACTTATAGGAATCCTCGTACTCAACATATTTGCCTACGATGCCGATCGTGACCTCATCCTTCGGGTTGTAAACCCGGTGGACCAACTCCTTCCAACGGCTCAAGTCAGGTTCTTTGACCTCGATGCGCAGATAACGCAGGGCCAGCCGATCAACGCCCTCGTGCGCAAACACCAGCGGCACTTCGTAGATGGAGGCCACGTCCTTGGCGGTTATAACGGCTTCGTCTTCCACGTTGCAGAATAGCGCGATCTTCCCCTTGATGTCTTTGGAGAGAAAGCGATCGGTGCGGCATAACAAGATGTCCGGTTGAATGCCAACGCTAAGCAGCTCCTTCACCGAGTGCTGCGTCGGCTTGGTTTTCAACTCGCCAGCAGCGGCAATGTAGGGAACCAGCGTGACATGGACAAACAACGTATTCTCGCGTCCCAGTTCCTGGCGCATCTGGCGGATGGCTTCAATGAAGGGCAGAGACTCGATGTCGCCCACGGTACCGCCGATCTCAATGATGGCGAGGTCCACCTCCTGCGCCACTTTCTTCATTGCGCTCTTGATTTCGTTGGTGACGTGAGGAATGACCTGCACGGTTTTGCCGAGATAATCGCCGCGCCGTTCTTTGGCGATGATGGTTTCGTAAATGCGCCCGGTGGTCCAGTTATTGTCGCGAGTCAGCTTGCTGTGAGTAAAGCGCTCATAGTGCCCGAGATCCAGGTCTGTCTCGGCACCATCATCGGTAACGAACACCTCGCCATGCTGAAAAGGCGACATAGTACCCGGGTCTACGTTCAGGTAGGGATCGAACTTCTGCAAGGTGACTCGCAGGCCGCGGCTTTCCATCAGGCAGCCAATCGAAGCTGCGGCTAACCCCTTGCCAAGCGAAGACACCACGCCGCCAGTCACAAAGATGTACTTTGCCGACATCGGTCCCTCTGTTTTTGGGAATTATGTACCCGGTGAGATCGCTTCCCGTGTCCGCCCCGTTTTAGGGGGAACCCCGTCCGCCAGCGTAATAGCGCGGTCAGGGTGGAGCGCGTAGGGGTGCACGATCAATTATGGCCGGAATCGTTCTCAGTGGCAAGAAGGAATTTGATAAACGGGGGAGCATATAGCGCTGTTCGCGCGCTACTCATTAACAAAAAACTGGGCCATTGATTGGAATGGCCCAGCGAGGTTGAAACTGAAGGAGGACTCCTGCGCGTTCTTGATGTTTGCAGCCTAACTCAACCACTTGCGCTTCCACAGGCCAAGCAGCCCTGTACCCAGCAGTAAAAGCGTGCCGGGCTCCGGTGTAGTCGCAACTCTCGGATCAATCGTCAAAAATTCCTGCATGGATTCCGGATTTGGGTCGTACTGGTCAACTGGAGTGATGATGGAGACCTCATCAAAAGGCACCCCAGGGAATCCCATCATCGCTTCGTTCATGGCATCATTCAGCCACATCTGGGAACCTGGAATCAGCGGTGCTGCAGAGTCGAAGATGTGCCAAACCGCGTAGTTCATAGCCGCCCATTCGCCCGAGGGCGTAACGGGTGTCTGCAGCAAAATCCAGCCCGCCTCCTTGTATAAAGTGAGGGCGTTTGGCAGCAAGTCGAAGCGTGCCAGGCCAATGCCCTGCGTTCCTAGGTTTGAAATGTTGGCTGTCCACGTTATCCCAGGTTGGCCGCCGTGGGCGTAGTCATCGCACATCACGTCGACGATGCCCGGAATCCCGTTGATATTGACGTAGTAAGGGTAGCCATTCTGCCACGCGCCACCGTTGAAGCCCACGAAGTTGAGCGTTGCAGGATTGGTGTACCCGGCATCACTGCTTGGGCTTGCATAGGCTAAGGGAATTGCGGCGAGCAGCACTCCCACAAGTAATACTGACTTCTTCATAACTCCTCCACCCAGCCCCATACAATCTCCAGATCGCGCACAGCGTCACCCGTGTACTACTGAATCACGATATGACGGGTCTGCCCTACAAGGCCGAGGGCAATTTCTCCCGACGGGGAAGTGTTACCCCCGGGCAGAAACTCGCCAAGTAACTGCTAAGCTGCAATCGGTGTTCCATTAGTTTGCATTGCAAATCGCCAGTTTGCAGTGCACGGAGTGCAAAGCTTTGCGACAATGTGCCAATATTTTTCCATATTACGTTCAATCGACATGAGGCCTAGTGCTTGGCCTGCTATGGTAAGACCGTGCTATTCTCAAACGTGGGTGGCCTCGTCCTTCGCCCCTCCGTTCCGATGAATTTATCAAGCTAGGTTCTGCTCCTAGGCGTCTATTTGACCCTGTCATACACGGACGTGAATTTGGATTCTCCCTGAGGAGTCTTTAGTGTCCCCTTCAAGGTGAGCGTAAGACCGTCACCTGAGAGGCTGCCAGATCCGGTTTCCACGATTGCTCCAGTTTTGTCCTTGATGCTCCAGTTCGTCGTAGAACCTGATCTCGTATAAGCCGCAGTGCTGACGTTCTCACCGCCCGTTATCGGGTGATAGGTTCCGTCAGTCGGTCCGTCGTACTCCTCGTGAAAGGCTTTGCCATCCTGTCCAAATCCGCTCAGCCTCCACGAGAGGCCACCGTCGTCGTCTTTCAAGACTCGCAACCTCTCCAATCTCGGCGCGGGCATATTTTCGAATTGCGACTTCGTCGGGTTCAGTATCCAATTGCCGACCGCGGAGTTGCTTGATTTTGTGCCGGCAGCGAAAGCGCTCGCTCCCATCGCGAGCAGCAGGCATAACCCTACTTGTACTGCTGCCGAAATTCTGCTCTGCATCCTAATCTCCTCCATGAAATAAGTTCCAAATTGGTCGAATTGCTCGGACCTGTTATGGCAGCCCGATCTTGCTCATAGTACCAAGAGCGGACAAAGAGCTGCCGACCGCGGTCTTACTGGCTTCCCGAAACACTTCTTCCAACATCGTGGCGGTCAGCTTTCCGGTCGCTGTGTTCTGGTTCGAAGGGTGATATGACGCCAGCAACGTCACTCCCGTCGCGAACGAATAACGTGCGCCATGCGCGAAACGATATCCGGATTTGCTCCGTAAAATATCATGTCGCTTAAGGTAGTTGAGATACGCATCGAATCCGATTTTGCCCAGTGCCACTACCACTTTAACGTTGTTCAGTATCCGCAGCTCGCGATCCAGGAAAGGAGCACAGTTAGCGAGTTCCGACGGTAGCGGCTTGTTGTCGGGCGGGGCGCAACGCACAGCTGCCGTGACGTAGCAGTCAATTAGTTCTAATCCGTCGTCGCGATGCTCGGCATTGGGCTGGGAAGCAAAACCAACCCTATACAGAATGGGATACATGAATTTCCCCGACGCATCTCCTGTAAACGGGCGGCCAGTGCGGTTGGAACCGTGAGCTCCCGGCGCTAAGCCTAAAACCAGCACACGCGCGTGGGGATCGCCGAATCCCGGTACTGGTCGCGCCCAATATTCACAATCACGATAGGCGCGACGCCTCTCGCGGCCGATTTGCTCACGATAGGCAACCAGGCGGGGACAACGAACACAAGTCACCACTTCTTTGTTCAATACGGCAAGGGCAGAGGCCATTGTCTTCATTGTAACGATCGTATGCAGCGCCGGTGAGGTTCTCCATACTCCACGAGTCACTCCATTCCTCTGCAAGGCATCCTTCACCCCAACAACCTGCTTCTAAGTATGAGCTTCCTGTTCGAGCCTGAAGCTATTTGTGAGTAGCGACGCTAAGGAGAAACTCCGAATGTTGATTATCCTGCTGGTTATTCTCTTGCTGTTGTCGGTCGGGACGTTCCCCTCCTGGCCGTATAGCCGTGGCTGGGGCTATTATCCCTCCGGCGGTCTCGGTTTGATCGTGCTCATTCTTGTCATTCTGCTGCTGCTTGGCCGTATCTGAAGATTCGCAGTTCAATGAGACAGCGTTTGCGCCCAGCGACGCTCTGCATCACGCTGCTGATTTACCTGGCTGCATTCGCGCCTCTTTGCGCGGGTTACTCGGTGCTGACGCACGAAGAGATCATTGACCTGCTCTGGAAACAGCAGATCAGGCCCTTGCTGCTGGCCCGCTTCCCGAATTCCACTCCCGAGGACCTGAAGATCGCCCATGCCTACGCCTATGGCGGCAGCGTAGTCCAAGATATTGGCTACTATCCGTTCGGCAGCCACGTCTTCAGCGACCTGACACACTACGTTCGCACCGGCGATTTTGTGCAGGCAATGCTTAACGACGCGCAGGACCTCAACGAGTATGCATTTGCGCTGGGAGCGCTCTCCCACTACGTTTCCGACATCAACGGACATCCCTACATCAATTTGTCAGTTGGCATGGAGTACCCCGAACTGGCAAGGGAGTTCGGGCCGGCAGTGCCGTATGATGTCGATCACAAGGCCCACCTGCGCACCGAGTTCGGCTTCGATGTCCTGCAGGTTGCAAAAGGCCGTTATGCACCGGAGAACTACCACGATTTCATCGGATTTCAGGTTTCCGCCCCTCTGTTGGAGAGGGCCTTTTACGACACCTACGGGTTGAAGCTGACAGACGTGATGCCAAAGGAACAACTTGCCATCGGAACCTATCGTCGAAGCGTCAGCCAGATAATTCCGGAGATGACGAAGGTCGCTTTACTAGTCAAGGGAGACGAGCTGAAACGAGAAATCCCAAATTTCAATCGGGAGCATTTTCTTTATCACTTGTCGAAGGCTGACTACACCAAGTCGTGGGGATCCGGATACCAGAGCCCGGGACCGGGCGCGCATATCCTGGCCAGCCTTTTCAAGGTGTTACCCAAGGTGGGACCGCTCCGTGCTATTGACTTCAAGGAGCCTACACCTAAGACCGAGAATCTCTATTTCAAGAGCGTGGACCAGACCATCGATCGTTTCGGCCAATCCCTTGATGAAGTCAAGAATCATGATTTGCAGACGCCCAACATCGATCTCGACACTGGTAAGCCGACAAGGCTAGGAGAGTACCCTCTGGCCGACGCGACCTATCGCGAGCTGCTCGACCAACTGGCCTACGACCACTTCGATCACATGAGCGATGCCCTGCGGAATAACATCCTGGAGTTCTATGAGGGATTCGGCTTCCCCAAGCCCGGTACTCGCGTTGACAAGTGTGTAGCTGAGCGCTGGCAAAAAACCTGGATCGAACTGACCCAGGTCCGCGCGTCCGAGTTGCTCGGTCCGCTGGATCAAGTGCAGCCCTCGACGATAGCTGAAGTCTCAAAGCTACCGCTGGATTCCGCTTCCACGCCCTGTGTGGAATGATTTCCGGTTTCGTAACAAGTCATGTGCCGGAACAACGTTTGGCCTTCGGCTGCAATCCAACTCTTCATGCTGCAATTTGTTTGCGATTACTGCGGAAACATCAAACACGCGGGCGAGACTTGGATCAATGGTGTGGCGGTGGAAAACATCGGGATGCAGGCGGCCCGCCGCGAGGTCATAATCGATCCGGCATGGCGTTACGAACGCGGGGTATTACCGCTTGCGGTTCACTTCTGTTGCCTCGACTGCAAAGATCGATATCTGACGGAACTTTTCCAGAAACCAGTTCCGCTGATGGAGGTGGAGAGCGTCGAGGTGATACCAGAAGCTGGTCGCCGCATCATTCACGCGAAAAGGAAACCTGCCTCAGAGGTGGTTAAGGAGCGGACCACTAAGAAAACGCGTCGCCGCTGATCTGGTCGACCCTTAAAGACTGGGGAATCAAAAAGGCATGTTGACGCATGCCGCCATCAGAATTTTGCGGGCCCGACCATCTGTTGGGAACCCCGGGAGAACGACCCGCGTGCCGCCCTTCAGGTCAGGTGCACTCGTCCCCCCAAGTCTTGTCCAACTCGATGGGGTTTGACCGCTCTTCTCCCCTCTCATACACTTAAAGCTGGACTGATGTGACGGCAGGCACAGGAAGTTCGTTCTTGCCGTCCAGCCTGAGCCGCTCGCACTGCGGGCCTACCCTGCGCGGTTCATGTCGCGTATTTAAGCTGAAGGCATGTCATTGACGACTGAAACACCCACGACCTCGACCGACGCTTCCGAACAACCCAATTCTTGCAAGCGTGAACTCACCATCGAAATCCCAGCCGACCTAGTCCACGCGGAGTCCGAGAGCGTCGTGAACCGCTATCAGAAACTGGCGCGCATCCCTGGTTTTCGCAAGGGCAAAGTTCCGGCGTCTATCGTTCGCCAGCGTTTCGCCGAAGAGATTAAAAACGAAATCGTCGAGGCTCTGGTCCCTCGTTATTTTCGCCAGGAAACTGAGAAGCAGAAGCTGTTGCCGGTTTCGCAGCCACGCATCACTGATCTCCATCTGCACGAAGGCGAGCCGCTAAAATTTACGGCGTCCTTTGAGGTTCTGCCCGACTTCAAAGTCGGACCTTACGAGGATCTCCACATTTCAAGGCTTGACACCAACGTGAGCGACGAAGATGTGGAAACCGCCCTTAACAATTTGCGCGAACAGCAGGCCACCTACAGTGCGGTGGAGGAAGAGCGACCCCTGGCGGACGGAGACTTTGCCGTCGTCAGCTTTAAGGGCACGCCCAAAGAGAGCGAACAGAACGCCGATTCCAAGCCCGTAGAGGTGGACGAGGTCATGGTAGAGATTGGCGGAAAGAGTACGATTCCAGAATTCACTGAGAACCTGCGCGGGGCCAAGTCGGGTGAGCAGCGTACTTTTGAAGTGAAATACGGTGACGATTTTTCCGACAAGCGACTCGCCGGCAAGACCATGACCTACCAAGTGGACGTAAAAGGCATCAAGACGCGCACTATTCCTGAACTGAACGACGAATTTGCCAAAGAGCTGAGTGCTGACTTCAACTCGCTGGATGAGCTTCGTAACCGCCTTCGCGAGAACATGAAGGCGGAGAAGCTACATGAGGCCGAGCATCAGGGCAAGGACCAAATTGTCGAGGAACTGGTGAAACGCAATGATTTCCCGGTTCCCGAAGCCATGTTGGACCAGCAAATTGATCTTCGGCTGGAGCGTGGATTGCGTGCCCTGGCGGCACAGGGTATGCGAACAGAAGACATGAAACGCATGGACTTTCCCCGGCTGCGCGCCGGTCAGCGCGAGGGAGCTTTGCGCGAGGTAAAGGCGTCCTTAATCCTGGAGCAGATTGCTGACCAGGAAAAAATCGAAGTCAGTGACGAAGAGTTCGACCGGGAATTGGAAGCGCTCGCGACCCAGTCGAAGCAGACCCTCGAACAAGTGCGCGCTCGTTTGACGCAAGACGGGGGGCTGGATAGAATTCGGCATCGCATCCGCAACGAGAAGATCTTGGATTCTCTGTACCGCAGGTCCGCATAGGGCGGCCTGCGTTCCACCCCCATCTTCGACCCTCGGGAAGAAGTGTGGCCGGTAGCGTGAAGGGAGCCGCAAACAATGCTTGTGCCCATGGTGATTGAGCAGACCAGCAGGGGCGAGCGGGCTTACGACATTTATTCCCGACTGTTGCGGGACAATATTGTTTTTCTTGGCACTCCTATTGATGACAATGTCGCGAACTTAATCATCGCCCAAATGCTGTTCCTCGAGGCCGAAGATCCGGAAAAAGACATCTCGCTGTACGTTAACTCGCCCGGCGGTTCCATAACGGCAGGCATGGCGATCTACGACACCATGCAGTTCATCCGTCCGGATGTGACTACCATCTGCATCGGCCAGGCGGCCAGCATGGCTGCGCTACTGCTGGCTGCTGGAGCACCGAAGAAGCGGTTTGCGTTGCCCACGTCGCGGATTCTGATTCACCAGCCCCTTATGTCTGGCCTTTCGGGCCAGGCTACCGATATTGACATTCATGCGCGCGAGATCTTGCGCATGCGCGAGATCACCAGTCAATTGCTGTCGAAGCATACCGGTCAACGCCTGGAAAAAGTGGAGCGCGACGTAGAGCGCGATTTCATCATGAACGCCCAGCAGTCGAAGGAATACGGCTTAATCGACGACATCATTTTCAAGCACAAGTAAGGTGCGCAACTTAATACTTGCCTAATGCGGAAATTTTGCCGACACTGCTTCAAAAGTTGTATCCCATGTGGCACCGATGATGCCTCGCAGGGCGGCAAGTTATGGTTGAATAAGTGTAGTGTGATAAGCACTGAATGGGGTTCACAGGAAGGCTGCCAATGGCCGTTGGTGGCACTTCTTAAAGGAGCATCACGGCTCCTCCCGGTTTCGAACGGACGGGAAATGCAGCAGGGGTTCCAGAGTCCCGGCTGACAGCGTGTGAGGTGAAGGAGTTTTCTGTGAGAACCAGGACCGGTTCCGACGAAGTGCTTCGCTGTTCTTTTTGCCACAAGTCTCAAGACGCCGTTGCAAAGCTGATTTCGTCTCCAACTGACTATCCGCGCGCTTACATTTGCGACGAGTGTGTTGCCGTCTGCAACTCCATTTTGGAAGATGACCGCTCCGAGGCACAGCCCGCTACGACTCCCAACCAGCTTCCTAAGCCTACCGAGGTGAAGGCATTCCTCGACGAGTACGTCATCGGACAACAGCAAACGAAGAAGAAGCTCGCAGTGGCGGTTTACAACCACTACAAGCGGGTTTACATGAATCGGCAGCGCGGCGGTGAGGTGGAACTCGCGAAGTCGAACATCATGCTGATCGGCCCTACCGGGACGGGCAAGACGCTGCTGGCACAAACGCTGGCCAAAATGCTCGATGTTCCGTTCGCCATCGTCGATGCCACCACTCTGACCGAAGCCGGTTACGTGGGCGAGGATGTGGAGAACATTATTCTCAAGCTTCTCCAGGCCGCGGATGGAGATGTGGCGCGGGCGCAGACTGGCATCATCTACATTGATGAAGTCGACAAGATTGGCCGCAAGGACGAAAACCCTTCCATTACGCGCGACGTTTCTGGCGAAGGCGTGCAGCAGGCGTTGCTGAAGATTCTGGAAGGCACGGTAGCTAATGTTCCGCCCCAAGGGGGGCGCAAACACCCGCACCAGGAATTCACGCCGGTGGACACGACCAACATACTGTTCATCTGCGGCGGAGCATTCGTCGGACTTGAGCGCACCATTGGAAGACGGCTTGGCAAGCGCTCCATGGGATTCCGCACCGACGAAGCCAAAGAAGCTGCATTCACCGAAAGCAACAAGCGCGATACCGAATTGTTGGCACAGGTCGAGCCGCAAGACCTGATCAAGTTTGGGCTGATCCCGGAATTCGTCGGCCGCCTACCGGTGGTTGGAGTCTTGAGCGATCTCGACGAAGATGCCCTGGTCGAAATTCTTACCAAGCCGAAGAATGCCATTGTTAAGCAATACCAGCGCTTATTCGAGTTCGAGAACGTCAAGCTGCGTTTCACCGAGGACGCGCTGCGCGCCATCTCCAAAGAAGCCATGCTGCGCAAGGTCGGTGCCCGTGGACTGCGGATGATCCTGGAAGAACTAATGCTCGACCTGATGTATCAGCTGCCCGGCCAAAAGCGTGTTAAGGAGTTTGAGGTTACGGCGGAGATGGTTGAGAAGCGCAACGTAAACCTGCCCATCATGGAGAAGTCTGCCTAAAGAAAATAGCCGCTTCGAGC